>JAHDWA010000037.1 GCA_023382535.1 Anaerolineae bacterium
GGGATCAATGTTTCTCTTATTTTACCCCAATTCCTACCAATGACTGAACGATCACGTTGTTACACGGTCTTGACACCCTGAGTGAAAGGGAGCGTAGAATCTTGGAGATGCGCTTTGGTAGGATAGAGGGCGAGAGCCATACCCTGGAAGAGGTCGGCAATGCCTTTGATGTGAGCCGCGAGCGGATTCGCCAGATAGAGGCCAAAGCCCTGCGCAAGTTAAGCACTCCTAAAATACGTTGACCGCTTTCTCGAAATCCAGCGCCAGGCGGCCGCTGGCGTCGGAATGTATTGAATCTCTAACTGTCTTGAAGCAGCGGCGGGGTCAGCGACGTCCCCGCCGACTGTAACCTGGGCGGTGCCGTCACTTGAAGCCGTCCTTTGCAGCGGCAGGTTGGGTAGCCTTTGCCTTCGGCTTTTATCCAGCCTGGTCTTTGGACTTAACGGTAAAATTTCATGCTAGACCATATCACATCGGCAGAAGCGGTTGGTTCTCTGCAGATGTAGATGGAGGGGGAACCCACCGGCACGTCATAGACGTGTTGAACGATCTTTTTCAGTTCACACTTGTTAAAAAAGACGGTCACGGGATATAGTTGACTGGTGACAATGATCATAACCTCCCAGGAATATCCCGGTCCCCAGAGATAGTACGTCAAAACTCCACTGACGGCATGAGGCAGGCCGTATTTTGGCCCCAATTCGTCTATAGCGCCAGCAGGCGAGTACCAATCAGCATAAATCCCGGCGATGGCCCGATCTTTCTGAGGAAGCTCATGGTACACCTCGGCAACATCCTGGACTAGTTCTTCCCACCCCAGCCGGCCAGAGAGAATGGGTGAGGTAGAGAAGGTCATACCTCTGAATTCTTTTATGGGCGGATTCAAGGGCTCAAGGGTGTCGGCAATGGCTTGCACACGATCGATCGGCAGGATAGGTAGACTGGTCAAGACGGACAAGACTCCTGCTATCAGGAGATATATTACAACACCGGCTCTTATCCATCCTCCCCAGCGTACCCGGGCAGACAACTCCTCTACAAACACCGCGCTGGCCGCCAGGAGGGGCATAAAAAGTTCGGCGAGCATCCGCGTGGAAGCGTGCAGCATGAACATCAGCGCCAGCGTTAGCCCGAACAGCAGGCCCAGGTAACTGTAGTCTACGCCGTCTAAGCGGCGAAAGATGCGGTACAGTCCAACCAACCACAAGGGCAGGAGCAGCGTCCCCATGTAAACCAGAAGATTGGTAAGATATTCCGAGAGGGATGCCCGATACACCCGAAACGTGCCATAATTGGTCCAATATTCGAGCGTGGGCCAGTGGTTAGCAAATTGCCAGAGCAAATAGGGAGAGACAATGACCACGCAAATTGCTGCCCCCAGCCAGGGCCAGGGTGTTAGCAGATCCCGGTGATATTTCGAAATGAGAAGCGCGACCAAGAAACCTGGCCCCAGAAACAAGATGGTCATCTTGGTCAGGCAGGCGATGCCGGCGATCAAGCCCAGCAGCAGCCAGAGCCGGCGATTCCCGCTGCGGAGAAATCGGACCAGGACATAGAGGAAAGCGGCCAGCACCAACTGATCAAAGGCATCGTAACAAAAGATGGAATCGAGACTCAGCCAGAGGGGAACGGCGATGAACCCCAGCACACTCAGCAACACGGCGAAGGTTTTACCCCCAAACTCTCTGGTAATCAGACATACGAAGACCAACGCCGCTGATCCGGCGAGCGCCGGAAATATACGGAGAGCAAATAACGATTCGCCGAGCAGGGCACGACTCAGTGCGACCAACGCAGGCACGAGGGGCGGCAGATCTACATACCCAAACGCCAGATGCCGGCTCAATGCAATAGTGTAGAGCTCATCAAAAAAGAAGCCATAACCAGGAGCACTGTACAGATGCACCGCAAATTTCACGCTTGCACCCATAATAATAACCAAAGAGGCACGAGAAAGTTCGAAGAGTCTAATCCGATTTGGCATAAGACCACTTCATACAATAAGAGACTGAACAGAGCCGGGAGCAACCCCGGCTCTGTTCAGTCTTCTGCTGAGGTTATCTCTCAAACAGCTCTGCCCCAAGGGTGCCCCGGCTGACACCTGCTGTCCTACCTCCGCCCCAGACGCTTGAGCAGCAGGGCCAGACCCAGTCCAACGACCAGGCTTAAGCCCAGTAACCAGAGCACCCGCCTGGCAGCCGGCGATAGGGGCGCCATCTGCTGCCCCCATACCCGACGCACGCCTTGCCGATAGCGGGGGATCATCAGCCAGGGAGTAACTCCATCTGAGATCAGATAGATCACCGCCGGCAGCCGCGAATGCGGTTGAGGTTTCTGAGGTACGGGTTTGTCGTTAGGAAGGTTCACTTCGGCCAGGGTGAAGGCTTCGCCGTCAGCCGGAGTCAGTTCGGCCAAAACCTGGCCATTAGCATCTACCACTTTGCAGCCGGGCACACACTCGCAGGCCAGTTCCAACTGGTGAGCCTGGGGCAGGTACCTGGCTAACCAGGGTGCAGTTGGCAGGAGCAACAACACCGAGGCCAGACCGTTCGGGATGGCCGTGCGAACCGGGCCGATGCCGACCGTATGGACCAGCGGGACTTGCAGCCAGGCGGTCTGCTGGTTGATCATCTCGCCAAACAACACCCGACCCTTGTCTTTGGTTAAAGCCATCACCGGGCCGAGATCGGCTATGCCCACCTGTCCCACGGGAAAATGATAAGTGGGGTTAGTGGTATCCGGCGGGCAACTACTGACGAGCATCAGGTCCACCTGCCCGGCATACTGGCGCCACAGGTGGAGATGGGCCGTGTCCCAGCAGATCAGCAGTCCGATGTCCCCCAGGTCGGTCTGAGCGACGGTGAGACCGTGACCGGGGCGAAAATAGGCCCGTTCCCAGGCCCAGGGATAACGCTTGTCATAGCGCCACATCCGGCCATCCGGAGCGAAGAGGAGCAGGGAATTGTAGACATCCTGCTGACTTAACAGCAGCAGTGACCCGGCCAGGTGAACCTGGTATTGGGCGGCAGAGGCTTTCAGCCAAGTGACGGTGGGACCGGTGAGAGGTTCGGCTCGCTCATAATTGGTGGGGCTATATTCATAACCCAGGTTGAACAGTTCGGGCAACACCACCAGGTTGGCTCCGGCCTGGGCAGCTTGAGCGACCAAACACCGGGCGCGTTCGAGTCTATCAAGGGTGGGAGCAGGCTGGGCGGCCATCTGAATCGCTGCGGCTTTGATAGTCCGGGGCATAGGGTCTCCTTCGAGCGGCATCGCAACTTGCTTGAGAGGTCGTTTCTTTAGTTTAACACAGGTCGCATCGCCAAACAAGGTTCAAAATCCCATGGACGACACTTGCTTGGCAACACTTATGTATGAGTTCCACTAAACAGCGTAAAAAATCTTAAGGTTATTGTGACCGGGTTACAGACATGGTATACTCCCCAGAAGGTCGGGATGATTGTCTAAAGGAAGAGCATTGGAATGATTGGGCTTTTGGACTGACCGCCAGATTTCCTGACCGGAAGTGGGCATATGATTGAACCCAGAGTCTGGACTTTCTTCTACGGCTCCTACATCAATTTTAGGGTCCTCAAAGAAGTCAACCTCGCGCCGGAACAGTGGCAAGTGGCCAGGCTGCACGGCTTCGACATTCGTATTCAGCCGCGGGCTAACCTGGTGCGTTCGGAGCAGGGCTGCGTCTACGGCATCATAGCTACGGCCACCCACACGGAACTCAACCGCCTCTACGCTCATGCCAAAGAGGTGTTAGGCGAAGTTTATCTGCCCGAAGCAGTCCTGGTGGAAACAGTGGATCAGCAGTGGCAGCCGGTCTTGTGCTACCTTTGCCCGGCGATGGAACCTCGCCCCGCGACCCATGACTATATTGACCGGATCGTCGGGCCGGCCAGGGAGTATGGCTTCCCTGATTGGTATATCCAGCGTCTGGAAAGGTTCCGGCCTTAGCACCTTGGCGCTGGAATTCTTGCATTTTGGGCTCAGTGTGCCAGATTAACCAGGGAGTGATATGGCCAAGACTTATCAAGTTACAACCCGCCAGCGATTCGTGAATCGGCTGATCCGGGCGCTCATCCGCCTCGGCCTGGCCCCAAAAGGGAATTATATCCTCAGCGTGCCGGGGCGGAAGAGCGGCAAACTTTATCGTCTTCCGGTTAGCCTGATCGAGGAAGCCCAGCAGCGCTGGTTAGTGGCTCCTTACGGCGAGGTCAACTGGGTGCGCAACGCCCGCGCTGCCGGGTGGCAGGTGACGCTGATGCGGGGAGGCCGCTCCGAGACGGTCACCCTCACCCAACTCGGACCGGAGGAGAGTGCGCCAGTCCTGCAAAAGTATCTCACCCGTATTCCTTATGTCCAGCCCTACTTCGACGTTCGGCCTGGCTCGCCGTTGGAGGCGTTCGTGGCCGAAGCGCCTCGCCATCCCGTGTTTCTTATTCAGGCGAGAAATCAGTAGGTGGTTCGGCGCTTACGTGGAAATATTCAAACCATACAATTTACAGGGGAATCAAGCGTGAACAATCAAAATCAAATCATTCGTTTTATTAATCCACCGACGATGCCAACGCCAGTAGGATACACGCATGTGGTTGAGATCAGTGGGGGTAAAACCGTTTACATCTCCGGTCAAGTGGCCCTGGATGCTGCTGGTCAGGTGGTCGGACCGGGTGACTTACGAGCCCAAACCCATCAAGTCTTTGCCAATCTGCAAGCAGGACTGGCCGCCGTGGGAGCCGATTTTACCCAGGTGGTCAAATTCACCTTCTTTGTACTCGATATATCAAACATTCAAATCATCCGTGAGGTGCGTGACCAGTACGTGAACCGAGAGCACCCCCCAGCCAGCAGTGCGGTTGAGGTGCGCCGCCTCGTTCGCGAGGAATTTTTGATCGAAATTGAAGCCATTGCGGTTATTCCCGCTTAATGGGGTAGACCAAGACTAATATTTATCATCCTGTTGGCCCAGGTAGGCCAGCTTAAGCCAGCGGCTGGCGGATGACGGTTTGCAGTTTTTCCGGCGCGGTCTTGCGTGGATCACCCAGGTAAATTTCGTGATGTTCACCGCGCCGCTGATACCCTTTAGCCTCGATAAAGGCGTGTAGCCGGGCGATGGTTGGCGCTTCAGCCGCATAGGGACCGATGTGCATGATCTGGGCCGATAGCCCTTCGTGATACGGCTCAAACCGGATTCGATTCAGCAGCGCCAGCTTCTTCTTTTTGGCAACATCGGCCAGGGCCACCATCACCCCGGCGGCGGTAATATGGTCGGGCTGCATCATCATCATCGTCCACAGCCAGGCTTCTTTATGCTGAACACTAAACTGGCTCATATCCTCCACCTACCACAACCCTTCCAGGGGCATCACCACAAAATCGACCTCTCGCTCCCGTTTGATCGTAAACTTCAGGGAATAAGCCACCGCGTACAACGCTTCGACTACCCCGGCATAGTCGGGGGAAGTGTTGGGATCACCACAACCATCGGCCATTAGAAAATTCATCGCCGGAACATCGACGACCGAAACCTCTTTGGACGAGGGGTGATAGAACTGCTTGAGTTCTTTCTAGAGACAATTTTCGTCATAGTTCAATCTCCCTTTCTCCGGCTGAGTCTGATCCCCATGATACACCCTCTTCTAGGGGGAGAGTCAAGTAACCTGAGGCAAAAACCTGGCCTCAAGTACAAAAACCTGACCAGATAGAAAGTGGCTGCAAAGAGGCCCAAATAGGTGGCAGCCGGAGCACGAAAAAGTCACGTTGCGCACGCAACTGCCACGTTCAAGTCCCCTAATCGTTCCACTAATGCATATCGTTTACAAATTGACGGTGATGGGGAACACTCGTCAAGAAGCCATTAACGGGAAAATCAGGTATCGGCTGGAAAACCAACTCGGCGGACATTGGATTTGGGATGACGAATTACAGGGTCTGGTCACAGACACATTGGTCAAGGAAGCCGACCTGGAAAGATTCCTGGGGGACTTGCATGCTAGTCCAGATAAGGCGGTATTTGCCGGATTAAAGAAGCTTTCGCTGGCTCCCAACCTAAAAGTCTCTACTGCCAGTATAGCCAAATTCGTAGCCAAGGCGTTACTCGACGATGTGAATGACAAAATCCGTGAGGTCTTGAACCAGGCCAGGCGAGATCGAGGGATTTACAGCGTTAATACCTCTTGTTATCGGCGCGGTTGGGTCATTGATGGTCAACCCGCCGTATCAATATCGCTCCAGCGTACTCTGGATACGAAACTGAATCTACGAGAGTTCATAGCCAGATTTCCTCAAGACGGCCTGGTAGGGTTACTCGTCGTCGACATGACCAAACCAGACTTCCAATCAGCAATGGCTGTCACTAAGGTGATCGGCCTATTGGGGAAAAAACTTCGCCCCATTTGTTCATTTCCCTTCAGGACGTAGGATATAGATCGGCGTTACGTTTTGGTCAAGAGCAAATCGGTGGAGCAAGCCATCGCTTTGAATGTGTTCAGAATTTCGGTTTGTACCGGGCTACAGAACAGAAAAAAATCCGGATTGCCGTCTTGAATACGGCGCCTGAGAGCCAGCTAGACTACTTACGGACTGTATTTAGGGAAACATCCCAGCGATTGGGCTATAGCCTGGTTTCGGCCGGCGAAAGACAAGTTGAACGACTCTCTGAAAATGTCCTAGAAGCTGCGATCAGCCAATTAGCAAAGAATAGGCCCGATATTGTCTTGGCGATTATTTCTGATGAATACGGCAGCAGTGAGTCTGGTAGCTCCACATTATAGCGTGGTAACAGGATAAATTTGAACAAAACGAGGTTCATGGGCACACTTTTGAGTCACCACAACCAAAAGGAGTGTCCAATGAACCTCGAAGAGATATTTTGCCCTAACCTTGGCTGTCCGGCAAGAGGACAGTGTGGGCGTGGCAATATCAGGGTGCATAGTGTCAAAGAGAAACGTTGTCTGTGTGCGATCTGCAAAAAGCCCTTATACTGGAGATGATTTTCAGCCGAGTAGAAGGGAACTCATCAAGTGGACAGAATGGGAATATCAACTTCAGTTGTTTATATCGCCCGGCGTTCTACGGCAGCCAGCACCTCTTTGAGGACCGGTTTACGCGTGAAGGTCAGCACTTCTCCAACTGAGGCAGCCTCAAAGGTACCCTCGGCTACGTTGGCGCTCTCATAGACTAACAAAATCAAGTCACGCCGGCCCGCCTGATGGACCTTGGTCAACTTGCGCCGCAGATAATCAGGGTGCCAGTAGCCAACAATCTCCAGAAGCGCTCGCCGGCCATCTTTGCGATGGGTGAAGGAGAAGTCGGGGATCATGACCGTATCATCAACGAGGATCAGTTCGTCTTCACGGGCCAACTCCCATTTTCGATTTATCCCGCCATACTTTTCCTCAAACTCGGCGGCAAAATCGGCTTCGAGCTGGCTATCAAATAGACCGGAGGCTTTGAAATGAGTGCGCAATTCAGTGCGATCATCCAGAGTATAACGAAGCGGCCCCCGGCTCGATATACCGGGTGGCTGTACATCAGCCTCCATAGACCACCGAGGACACAAGAGTAAGGCCGGGAGGAACTTGGCAAATTGCAGCCCATAACGGATAGTCGATTTTACAAAAGGCGAGATTGGCCCGTGAAGCGTTATATGATAGCCACCCAATTGATCACCATAACGGATGGTATGCATCAATTTGAACAGTTTAATATACTTAAAAAAATCTTTATAGCCGCCATGAATGAATATGCGCACCTCTCGTGCCCAGTACAGCAGGCCTCGAGCCAACTCCAAATTATAACGGGCGATGAGATCGCCAGGAGCCATTGGCTCGCCGGGGTCAAGTAAGATCTGTTCCTCGGCCAGGTCAGCCAAAAGAGCAGTTTCAATCTGCTCTACCATCAGGCCATAGCTGGCAGCCGTCTCGGCTACAACTTGTTCACGGGTGGTCATACTGAACAGATCTTGCTTGGAGGTAATCGGCCCTCGGCAAAAGAGAGCTGCTCTAAGTTCAGCCGGATTGATAGGGGGATCGCTACCAAATGTAGCGCGGACTTCAAGTATCGCGGCCAGGCCCCGAATAACCGGATAATCCAGGCTGTCTCCCTCGTAATCGCGCAGAGCTTCGGCCAGCGATCCTCGGCTACGCCCGGTGTATTGCCGGAAGAGCACCGTCAGATCGTTGGCCATGGCCAGGTAATTATAATCAGCGGGTATGGGACGAGTCCAAACCTGTCCATCCCGAAACTCTAACCGGGATCGGATTAAATCCGCTTTTAACATCAGGGTCTCTCGCCGTATTATCAGAAAAAGGAAAAAGCTTGTTAAACAAATAGTATCACAGTTGGCCAATAAATTAAAAAAATAATCATTTATTGGGTCACTATACACTCTCCCAGTGCAAAAAATGCGCTGTACTCACCAGCCTGTTAGCTCAGTGGTACTCAGGAGTCTTCACTCCTTCTCACTCTTCCCTGGTAGAATCGGACACGACAGGCACGGAAACAGACGGGATCGAGTTACAGGGACAGTAAAAAACTATCGATTTTTGAAGCGACAGGTACAAAGACGTTTTCAAATACATCCAGTTGCCCGGCATCTCCAGCCGGGAGCCGCACCGTTATATCCTCGATCATCGCACCGAACTGCGGACCCACTTCAAGGCGTCGGGCTTGTTTGACAGCCAGCTCGAAGCTGACTTCGCCGCCGAGTTTGAAGAAAAGTACGGCGGCGCGGCTGTGGCAGTTAGCCCGCGAGGATGAGCTGATTCTGGTGGGTGATACGGTCATGATCCCCGACTTCTCCTTGACCCATCGCAAGGATGGCCGGCGGGCGCTGCTGGAAATTGTCGGTTTCTGGCAGCCGGACTACCTGCGGCACAAGCTGGCCAAGGTCCGCCAGGCCGGGCGGCGCGACTTGATCCTGTTGGTCTATGAGAGCGCCAATGTGGCGGAGGGGACATTCGAGGCGGTGTCGGCCGGAGAAGTGCTGACTTTCAGCCGCAAGCCGGTGCTCAAAGAGGTGCTGGCGGCAGTGGAGCGCTGCGCCGTCTGAACTCAGTTTTTGCCCGAACTAGGAGACATAGATGGGGTTGGTAAAGACCCAGCCTCGCTGCCAGCCCCAAAACTGGCGGTAGGCCTCGACCCGGTAAACGCCCCGCTCACGAGTCTGCAACGTCAGGTTTCTTCCCTTTGTTTCGGCCACCACCCGGCCGTTGTGCAGCAGGCGCAGCCGGGCCGGCTGGGGGCTGACAACATGAAAGGTTGCGACCTCCTCCAGCGGCAGGGTGTCGCCCATGGTGGCTTCCGCCGTCCCGCTGCTGGCGGTAAAGCTGAAGCCGCGCGAGGAGGCCAGCAGATCATAGCTGACAAAGCAGTGACCCAGCCGTAGTGCCTCAAAAATTTGCTGCCGGGCCTGGGCTACCTCGTGCGCCAGGGGCTCGCTGAGCAGCAGATGGGTATTCACCGCGCGAAAGAGGTATTCGTAGGGGTAGATGGTCCGGCGCAGCGGCCCCAGGCTGTAGGCGATGGCATGGGCATCGGAGTTGCCGATAGCGACCACCTTTTGGCCGGTGGCCAGCAGTTGGTCCCACTTGGCCAGTACTTCCGGGAAAGGGCCGGTCAAGACCAGATTGGGGAGATAAGCGCCGATGATCGCCCGGGGCTTGGTGCGGAGCTGCCACTTGACATCGGTCATGGCATTCCAGATTTCGATGCCGGTAAAGCCCGACACTTCCCAGCTCAGCCAGGGATAGGTCTCGCGGGCCGCGCCGATGCCGGGCCGCTCCAGGGGATGGGCCAGAAAGGTGACGCCGCCGCGGGCATGAACCGCATCAATCAATGCCTGGGGGTTGGCGGCGACAGGCTGGAAATCTGCGGTGACAAAGTGGCACAACAAATGGTTCAGTTCCGGCACAAGCCGCTGGTCGTTGATCTCCTGCCCCATCAGCCGCAGGATTTTGTGACCATTGGCAGACAGGGAGTACCAGTCCTCCATCCCCTCGACGGCGATATTATGATCGGTGTAAACAATAAAATCGAGGCCAGCGCGGGCCGCCGCCGCAGCCACTTCGTCATGGCTGCCGGCGCCATCAGAGGCAGTGGTATGAAGATGTAAATTGCCGACAATTTCTGACATGAATTTCTCCGGGCTGGTTTGCCTCGCGGTCTTTAATCTTCCGTCTCAACATCCTCGTCTTGCATCTTTGCTTCGTCACCCTCGTCCTGGTCATTCCCTGCTTGCAGTTCCCACTTGAGCTGAAATTCAAGTTCCTCTAAGCTCTCCGATCGTTCGTGTTCTATGCTGATAGAGGCTTTGCCCGGCACGCGGATGCGCTCTCCCGCTACCTGGATGACGAATGGCTTTCCAGATTCCAGAGCATCGGCCAGGCGCCGCAGCTTGGAGACGAACTCCTTGATAGAATAGACCTTCTCTACGTCTCGTTTTCGCTCTTCTGACATCGTTGACCTCCAATTTGCTTTTAGGTTTGCGTAATCAGCCTGACCCATGGACGCGGATTAAACGGATCGAACGGATTTAAATTATTTTATCCGAAAAATCCGTCGAATCCGTGTCCTATGCCCCATGAGTCTTATAAGCTCCGGTTGAAAAACGTGATGATCGTTTGCTCATATTCAGCCGGCCGGGCCAGCAACCCACCCCCATGCCCGGCTTCCGGGATTTGCCACAAGGTTTTCGGATCGCCGGCATGCTCATAATAATTCTCGGCAATGCGTACTTCCATTATATCTTGGCCGGTGGCGATCAACAAAACCGCTCGCGGCGTTATCTCGGGGATCGCTTCCACCACTCCCGGCGGCGCGGTCACGCCCATGCGCCACTCAAAAACGCGGTCAATTACGCGGGTAATCGCGGGATTAACCCGTTCAAATAACGAGTTTGGCGGCGGCGCATCTTCCGTTTTGACCAGGCTCGGCCCGTCGGCCACCACAGCTTTGAGCAGTTCATTTTGGGCCGCCGCTCTTAGGGCAACCTGTCCCCCGACAGAGAAGCCCAAAATACCCAGCCGCTGGGGGTCAACATCTTCCCGGCTTTGCAGAAAGCCCAACGCGGCGACCACATCCTGCACGTCAAGCCAACCATTAGTTCGTAAGGTTCCACCACTCTCTCCGTGTCCGCGCAGGTCATAGAGCAAGACGCCATACCCGTGGCGAGCCAAAAACTCAGCCCTGGTCAGCATCTCCAAACGATTGGCCCCATAGCCGTGAAGCAAAATGACGGCGGCGCGATTGCGGGATGGAATATACCAACCCGATAAGGTCACGTTATCTTCACTGGTAAATGTCACTGTCTCGTAGTCGAAGTTTATATCATCGGGTGTCAGGCAGCATATTGAACTGGGGGCCGGGCGCACTGTCGCTTCGATGTAAATGGCAACAGCGACGATATACCCCAGCGTGATCCCTCCGGCCAGGCCGACCGATAGCAATCTGAGCCAATAGCGCCAGTCACGCTTCATCGAGGCGGTTCCATACCTGTCTTCACGGCGCCCGCAAGATGAGATCCATAAAATCAAACCCTATTTTTTCCCCAGGCGTGTAGGCTTCAATCGCTAACCCGACCAAGCCCTGTCTGAAATGATCATCCTCAACTTCACTCACTATCTGCCCGTTGATCAAAAAGATAAAGTGCCTTTCACGGCCGATCACTTCCACCTGATTGACCCCGTTGGGTTTGATCACACTTGTTCTGGTCCAATCCACCGCATTCAGCCATTGACCCTCTTTTTGCCTCGAAACCGCAAAATTCTGGCTGTCCGTCAGATGAAACCAGTAGAAGTTTTGGTTGTCCTGGATGCGGAAAACTACCCCCCAACTGCTGCCTGCCTTGCTCCCGTTAATGTGTTTACCAGTCGCGATCAAGTGAAAATCTGAGACGTGATAACCCCCTAACCAGGCTGTGGTAATGGTGGAGGCCAGGCTTACGTCTGCCTCCCACCGATAGCGCCCCTCGGCAATAACCTGGTTTAGGGTGGCGAAATACTTGCTCGGGTAGCTTCCGACCAACCAGTTATTCTCATTGGAGGTAAAATTGTCAAACACCAGGGTAGACCAGGAGGCAGCGCCTGAAACTTGCCGCAGTTCTTCCGGCACAACCACTGAGGTATGACAGTAGGGACAGCTAATAATCGAGGCGCTGCCCCTGGGGATTAAGGGAGCACCACAGGATGGACATTGGAATGAATGAGCAGTCATAAGCTTTTTCATTATTTCCAAACGCAAAATGTTGCATGACCGACCGCCCTCTCGGGGTGAGACCTTACCTCACGACGGGGGCAGCCCGGCGGCTTCCTCGTACAGCCAGCGGACGGAGTCGGCGCTTGGCGGCGCGGGGAAGAGATAATAGAAATCCATGTGGCCCGAGCTATAGCAGGCTTCGGCCCATTCCGTGCCGCAGATGCGGCAGCGATAAAGCCGCATCCACTTCTCGTCGGATTGGGCCAGCAGCTCCGAGTTGGCGATGATCACGTCCATATCCTGCGCGCCGTACACCGCCTCGCGCACCGTCGCGAAGGAGTGACGGAGAGCATCACGACAGACACAAGTATCCACTGCCGCCTCCCTTCCTGTTCCATCCATTCGATATCTTACCCCAGAGGCGGCAGAAGCTATCCTCTCGTTACCCGCCGGGCACGGTGCCACAGGTATTACCTTCTTCGTCGGCGTCTCGCACGACCTATCCAGCGATGAACTGAGGCCACATATGTTCGATATTCCTCTCCAAACTTGCTGGCAAGATATCGTTCTTCTGGTAGGACTAAAATATAATGGCAAGCGATAAATGCTGGCAAGAGGAGCACAAACACCCACACAAGATGAACGACGAGTGCAATTCCGACCAAAGTACAGATCCCACCGAGGTACAGGGGATTTCTTGAGATTGAAAACACGCCTGTTGTAATAATCCGACTTGTCGAACGGCCTGGATCAGTCGGTTGTTGATGCTGAGCAAACTGTCGACGCGCAAGGACAACAAGAACCAGACCTACGACAATGCAGCCAACGCCGACAGAAATGATGGCTGGTGTGATAAAACCAAGCGGAATCGAGAGCGGCAGCGCGAATTGTAGAGCAATGGCAACAAGCAAAGGAGTGCCAAAAACAACTTCGAAGATCTGCCACCATCGTCGATGCGCGGTATCTACTGACATTCGTGTGACCATTTTTCACAGTCTGTCTGGCGTTCAAGGTGAAGCCGCCCAACGCCTCCCGCATTAGCCACGCCCACGATGCCCTCAATAACCAGAACCCTTAAAGTACAGAGGACTCCCTTCCTAAAAATCGAGCTCGTGGCGTCGGCTACATGCGGTTGTTGGGCGGCTTTTTGATGGCAAAATTACTCCGAACATTCCCAAACAGTAGCACTGTTCCATAATGCATGAACCTCTTTGTTGAAAAAATCATACCAATATCCATCACTTGCCCGAAGTGTAAATCTAGGCAATGCATCGGAAACTGTCCTATAAGGGAAATGCTCCAGATAAAGCACCCCGGAAGCAGTATCGGGATTGACACAGACAGCCCCAAAAGTAAGAGGATTTTGTATCGTGCGGATTTCTATTCGTTTGGGAGCAACATTTCTTAAGCTGCAAAAAAGTTGCAGATTATTTTTTATCTGTAAAGCCGTTGTTTCTGCATTTCTCCTTACATCAGCATAATAACGGCTTGCTGCCATTTCAACAGGCGCACCTTCTGGATGAACAACTAAAATCCGAATGGTATGGCCTTTGCGAAGTTTTTCTTCGATAATCTGATAATTCCCTTTGAGTATTCCACTTAAGGCTACACTAATTAGCCAAATATCTTTACCTGTTACGAGGTTTTCTTTGAAATCAGATGGAAATTCTTGTAGAAAAAAACTGTTAGTTGATTGCGATAATTTTTGTGATAACTCTTCGAGCCGATAGCGGTTTACGAGATTTGATACCGCCAACAAGCCTAGAACAGTCAAAGTCAGGGAGGCTACTAATCCGGCTGGGGTAATACCAACCAAACCAAGTATAACAAGGCTGAAAGCAATAATTACAGTTGCATATAAATCAATATTTTCGCCTCGACGTATATCTTCCCATATTCTTTTGAGGAAACTCATATTAAAATATTGGCCTTTCAGCTTTACTGACTTTACATCTAGCTACTCAACGCCCTTTAGTTTTGCCGTTAAAGTTTAACTGAACTTTCTACCCCGAATAATCTTTTCCCAAATTCAAGGTCAGTTTCAGTTCTACCCAATATCCATCTCGAACCTTCAACATTCCCTATATTAGTACCGAGCGCATTGCCGTACATGCTATTACCTGCTGGACTAATCGTAAAGACAAAAACACCTGAAGAGTGAGCGCCTGGCCTCGTCTCTGACCATTCGCCTATAATATAGCGTTTATTAACCAATCTCCCCAAGCCAGACCAAGTGAATCCTCGATTGTTTTCAGTATTGACGAATTTGAGTTTACCAAAATGCTGGTTGATTCTAACCTTTTCAGATACCCATACTGGCCCATCCAATGAATTTACTTCCCAAATTGAAATCCAAATTCCGTCAATCCCAGTAGTCCGACTGAGTTTTAACCATTCTGCGAGATAGGGCAGGATAAACGATACAATTGCACCAACTATAGCTCCTAAAAGTGCTTCTGTCACTACGATGGCTCCTAAATTTCATCTTTCTCTTAAACGAATATCTGTTTGTTATTGTTCTTGGAAAGCTGCCGCCCAACAATTTGTAGGCCGATTGTATGTGTATGCAATCATCATAAATCAGCTTCTCTAAATACCGTAAAAAACTCAATCCTTCCGCTTCTGCCTTTTCCGTGCCTAACTTAATCCCAAAGGGGCGGCGTAAGAAATCAATAAAGACCCCCGTGAGTTTGGCGACTGCCGGGGGTCTTTACTTTTTTCCATTTTATCACAACTTTTGTCGGGTTACAATGGACAAAAATGAGGCTTACACAACTTTATACTTTAATGGTCTGCCATTAATATGATTGACCAGGTTAGTATAATCACCTAACCGTTCCTGGGCGGCGGCGGCGATGCTGCCGGCGGCGATGTGGGGCGTCAGAAGGACATTGTAACCCTGTTTGGCCAGGGCCAGGAGGGGGTTGTCGGCTTTGATCGGTTCCCATTCAAAGGTATCCAGGGCGGCGCCGCTCAACTTGCCCGACTGCACCGCAGCGGCCACCGCGGCCTCGTTAATCACACTGCCGCTGCCGCAACTGACCAGGGCCGCGCCATCCTTCATTCTGGCCAGAAAATCGGCGTTGATCAGCATATCCGTCTCTTTGAAGTACGGCAGCAGGTTGGCAAGGTAGTCGCTCCGGCTAAAGAGAGCGGCGCTGTCCACGTAAGTCAGCCCCAACTCCTGTTCGACTGCCAGGGGCAGCCGGCGGCGTTTGTGGTAAAGCACCGTGCAGTCCCAGCCTTTCAGCCGCCGCGCCAGTTCGGCCCCGATTTCGCCAAAGCCCATAATGCCAATGGTCCGCTGCCACAGGCCCTCCACATTCTCCCGGTTGGACCAGTTGTAGGCAAAGGTATCCTCGTCGGTACGCCGGCTGGGACCCCACTCCGTACTGGCGGCCAGGGCAACGGCTTGCACCTCGTTCAGTTTCTTGCTCAGAGCCAGCATTTGCAGCAACAGATGTTCGGCCACGCGAATGACGGTGCCGATGGGCCAATAGCAGACCGCCACCCCCGCCGCCCGGGCTGCCGCCGTGTCAATATCGTAGGTTAACGATCCCAGCCGCTGGATTAACTTGAGCCGGGGCGCGGCTTGAATCATGTCGGCGTCAATCACCCCGGTGCGCTCGGAAATAAAATATTCGGCATCGGCCAGGTGGGCTAACAGCGCCGCTTTATCCGGCTGGCGCAGCATCGTGATGTCCAGTTCGGGTGGGGCCGCGCTTAAAGCGGCTTGCTGGTGGCGCAGACCCCGCTCAGTAACAAAGATAGTTTTGTAACGTTCCATCGAGAATCCCTCTGAGATAAGGATGAAGGATGAAGGCGGAACCCCCTGGTGGGGGCAGGCGATGAAGGTGAAATTTATTCATCCTTCATTCTTCATCCCCTTCTGATTCGTTGTACCGGCGAGAGCTGTCCGATTTCTTTGATCAAATCGGCCAGCAGCGGCTCGTATTCGGCCAGCAGGGCCGGCTCAGGCCAGTGGCGCAGGTTGCTGTCCAACAGAAGCATGGCGGCTTGGGCTGTGCCGGCCAGCAGGGTGACGGCCATCTCCAGATCATCCTCGACCTGCTCGACCACCAGCGGGCGAAAATCTTGCAGCAGCGCCGCCGCTTCAAGGCAGAGGCGGCCCATTTCAACCGGGCCATCGCACAAAATACGCTGGCCCTGCAGCTCTGTCCCGGCGTCACGCAGGGCGACAAACTCGGCGATGGCGCTGGCATCCTGGTCACACCACTCGATTAAGGTATTCTTGAGGTGAACCATTTGCTCAATGCGGCCGGTGACATCCTGCCAGTTTAATTTATCCACCTGGTGATCCAGGCTGATTTGCATACATGCTTCCCCCAGGGCCATGGCCTGGGCCGCCGACGCCGCAATGACCGCTCCGGCCATGGCATGCTG
This sequence comes from Anaerolineae bacterium, assembly GCA_023382535.1. The sequence continues at coordinate 16,612 of JAHDWA010000037.1, forward strand.
TTGATCGCTCACTTCTCCAATAAATTGGCGAACCGATTTTTCGGTTAATCGTAAGACCACGTTTCATTCACCTATTCTACCAGTTTCACACTGAGATATTTTCTACCGGGCCGTGCTGCGTGCCTGCCATCATCAGGCCGAGCGTTTCCGGCGTGACTTCGTCGGGACGGACCACGCCCATGATTTCGCCGCGATGAATCACGGCAATCCGGTCGCTTAAATTCAAAATTTCTTCGAGTTCGGTCGAGATATACAGGATAGCCGCGCCTCGGGCGCGCTGCTCCAGCAGGCGGTTTTCCACAAACTCGGTCGCGCCGACATCCAGCCCCCGGGTGGGATGAGCCGCGATAATGAGATCCGGGTTTTCCGACAGCTCCCGCGCCAGCACCACCTTCTGCTGATTCCCGCCTGACAGGGTTCTGGCCGATACTTCGGCGCTGGGCGTGCGCACGTCAAACCGCTGGATCAACTGCCTGGCGTTAGCCTTGATCGCGCTGTACTGGAGCAGACCCCGGACCGAAAAAGGCCGCCGCCGGAAATTGCGGGCGATAAAATTCTCGCTCAGCTTGAAACCCAGGACCAGGCCCTCCCGATGGCGGTCTTCTGGAATGTAAGCCAGATTGAAATGCAGCAGGTCACCGGAATTCAAAGCGGTCGTCTCCCGGCCAGAAATGCGAATCGTCCCGCTCTGCGGCGGGCGCAGGCCGGCAACGGCTTCGGCCAGCTCTCTTTGACCGTTGCCATCTACCCCGGCCAGGCCGACAATCTCGCCGGCCCGCACGTGCAGCGACAGGTTACGGACTGCCGGCACGTGTCGGTCATCGTTGACGACCAGATTGGTAATCTCCAGCTTCACCTCACCCGGCTCAACCACCGGCTTGTCCAGGCGGAAGAGAACTTCCCGGCCCACCATCATCCGGGCCAGTTCGGCTTTGGTGGTTGACCTCGTCTCGACGGTCTGAATAGCCAGGCCATCCCGCAAAACCGTTACCCAGTCGCTAATTTCCATTACCTCGTCCAGTTTGTGGGTAATGAAAATAATCGAGTTGCCGTTGCCGACCAGGCGGCGCATCACCCCAAAAAGCCCTTCGATTTCCTGAGGCGTCAACACCGCGCTTGGCTCGTCCAAAATCAAAAGTTTGGCCCCCCGGTAGAGAGCCTTAATAATCTCGACCCGCTGCTGTGTGCCGACCGATAAATTCCAGATGGGCAAATCAGGATTCACCTCAAGACCATAAGCCACCGAGATATCAAGGATATTCTTTTTAGCGGCCTGGTGATTGAGTAAAATACCCTTCTCGCCGGGCAGGCCCAGCATCACATTCTCCGTTACCGAGAGAGGCGGGACCAGCATAAAGTGCTGGTGCACCATCCCAATTCCCTTGGCAATGGCATCATCCGGCGAGTGGATGATCGTCGGCTGGCCATTCAAATAAACCTGGCCGCTGTCAGGCTGGTAGAGGCCATACAGAACGTTCATCAGGGTAGATTTGCCTGCCCCATTTTCGCCGAGCAGGGCATGAATTTCCCCGTGCCGGACATCCAGGTTAACCCGGTTGTTCGCCACCACTCCCGGAAAGGTCTTGGTGATATTTTCCATGTGGAGAAAGGTGTTGTTAGTCATTTAACCGTCCAACACTTACAAGGTACAAGTAACAAGGGAGCAGAGTAATAATCTGCTACCTGCTACTTTGCAACTCTGTTACGCTTCTTCCCGCTTATACGGAATGGCGGCGGCAGCCGGCCAGTGCATTCTGCCGGTGAAAAACAGGGCGACCAGTGTGACCACATAGGGGAGCATCACCGGAAATTGGTAGGGGATTTCCGGGATACCCAAAGGGGTAAGAATTCCCGTCTGGATCCGCAACTGGAAGGCATCGGCAAAGCCAAACAGGAGGGAAGCCAGCATGGTCCCCAGGGGCGTCCACTTACCAAAAACGATGGCCGAAAATGCAATAAAACCGCGACCTGCCGTCATTCCTTCAATAAAGGTACTGTTGAATCCAATGGATAAGACCACTCCCCCGACAGCCGCCATCACACCACTCCAAAGGATGCATAAATAACGCACCAGCGGCACTTTCACCCCCAGGGTATCAGCCGCACGCGGATGCTCACCGACAGCCCGGACGGAGAGGCCCCAGGTCGTGCGATAAAAGACAAAACTGGCCAGCGGCACCAGTAGAAAGGCCAGGTAAACAAGCGGCAAGTGGCTAAAAATGAGCGGTCCAAAAAAAGGAATATCGTTTAGGATGGGAATATTCCAAATGGGAAACGTGGGCGCACTGAGGCTGCCGGGATTGGCGGCTTTCATCACCCGAAAAACCACGCCGGTCAAGCCGGTCATCATCAGGTTGATCGCCACTGCCGTCACAATCTGGTCAGCCCCCAGGGTGACGGTAACGTAGGCAAAGAGCAAGGCCACAAGTGCCCCGGCCACGATAGCGGCCCCCATTCCGAGCCAGGGGCTGCCGGTTGAATAAGCGACCATAAAGCCAATCAAGGCCCCTAAAAGCATCTTGCCTTCCAGGGCAATGTTAATCACTCCGGAGCGTTCGCTGAACAGCCCACCGATGGCGGCAAACAACAGCGGCGTCGTTAAACGGATTGTCGCGTGCAGGAGAGCACCGATCGCGTCTGCATCCATACAATTTTCCTTAGACCTTCCAGGTTTCCAGCCAACGCCGGATGCGATTATTGGCAGTGGCTCCGCCGATCAGGAAGATGATCGCTAAACCCTGCAAAATGTAAACCACTACCACATCAATCTTTACTGCCGTCTGCATGGAGTTCGCTCCATTGCGCATCGCTCCAAAAAAGAGAGCGGCCAGCAGCGCCCCCAGGGGATGGAGCCGTCCTACCAGGGCGACGGCAATTGCATCGAAGCCCCAGCCCGGCGAGAAATTATCAATCAAGCGATACTGCACTCCCAGCAGCTCGGTCGTCCCCGCCAGGCCGGCCAGGCCGCCGCTTAAAGCCATCGTCAGGGCCATCACGGTGGTCGTTTTTACGCCAACGTAACGCGCCGCATCTTTGTTCGTTCCAACCATACGAATGCGATAGCCCAAAGTGGTATGGAAGAGCAAAAGGTAAACGGCTGCTACAGCCAACAAGGCCAGGTAGAAACCCGCATGCAGGCGGGTGCCGGCCCAAATGATCGGTAACTGGGCTGTTTCGGCTACCGCGGGAGTTTGAGTATTCCAGCCCTCCTCTTTGAGCGGGCCATGCACAAAGAAGCTGACCGTAAAAATAGCAATATAATTCATTAAAATGGTAACAATGATTTCATTCATATCCCGGCTGGCTTTAAGATAGCCGGGAATGGCGCCCCACAGCATCCCACCTAAAACGCCCAATAGCAGGGCCACCAGCAAATGCCAGGGGTAGGGCAAAACCAGCACTGTTCCCCCCCAGACGGCAAAGAGCGCCCCCATATAAAGCTGGCCTTCCGCGCCGATATTGAAAACACCACCCCGATAGGCCAGGGTCACGGCCAGCCCGGCAAAAATGAGCGGAATAGACTTGAGCAGGGTGGTGACCACCAGCCGCTGCGTCCCAAACGCACCCTTGACCAGGGCCGTGTAAGCTTCGATGGGGTTGACATTGAGCAGCCACAAGAGAATACTCCCCACCAAAAAAGAGCCTAATACGGCCAGAATCGGCAGTAAAAAATTCAGAACTCGCTCATAATTGGCCGCTCGCCGGACTGCCTCTTCTTTGGTTTTAGCCGCCGCGCTCTGGGTTACTGTCGTCATACCTGGCTCCACAATGGCGCAGGGTAGCAGGTAAGATGAACCTGCTACCCTGCTGCCCTGCTACCGGACTCTACTTATGGTACTCATCCTTGATGACATTGCCGTTGTCGTCCAACTCGATTTGACCAGTGGCTAACGCCTCGGCCACCGCGTTGACTTCGTTGACCACATCCTCCGGCACGACCTCGTTGAACGGGGCAAAGGTCGAGGCTTTCTCCTTGAACCCAACCAGATGGTTGGTCCACTCGATCGTCCCCGCCTTGATCTCCTGCATGGCCTCAACCAAAATGTTGTCCACCCGCTGTTCCAGACTGGTCAACACCAAATCCGGCGCCAGGTGGCTCTGATCCCGCGTCCAGCCAATGGCATAGACGTTGCCGTTCTCCTTGGCTGCTTCTATCGCACCCACGTTCGCATTGTCCCCATTCGCCAGGATCAGGTCTACCCCGCTGTCTATCTGCGCTATCGCCGCTTCCTTCGCCTTCGGAATATCTACCCACGAGCCGGTGTACGCCACCGGCACTTCCTCGATCTCCGGGTTCACCAACTGCGCCGCCTGCTTGAAGGCATTGAAGTCCGCGGCTATCGTCGGTATCTCCACCGCCCCAACACCGCCGACCTTGCCTGTCGGCGACATGTGCCCGGCCAAGATCCCCGCCGCATACCCGCCTTCGCCCGGCCGGTACACATACGAGACCAGGTTCTTCCCGTTCTCGGCGATCCCGCCTATCTGAATGAAGCTCACCTCGGGATATTCTTCTGCTGCGGCCAAAAGCGCATCCCCGTACTCAAACCCGTGCCCAATGATCACATTGAACCCTTGATCCGCATACGACCGGATCAGGTCCAACTGGTCTGCCTGAGCCACATTCTCCGTGTTCGCGATCTCCGCCCCATCAGCCTCCAACACCTTCAACCCGTCATACGCCGTCTGGTTCCAGCCTTCGTCGTTGATCGGCCCCGATGTCAGCATCGCTACCTTCAACCCGCTGAAGTCTACTTCCCCGGCCGCTCCTGCTTCCGCCGGGGCAGCTTGATCCGTATGGTACTCATCCTTGATGACATTGCCGTTGTCGTCCAACTCGATTTGACCAGTGGCTAACGCCTCGGCCACCGCGTTGACTTCGTTGACCACATCCTCCGGCACGACCTCGTTGAACGGGGCAAAGGTCGAGGCTTTCTCCTTGAACCCAACCAGATGGTTGGTCCACTCGATCGTCCCCGCCTTGATCTCCTGCATGGCCTCAACCAAAATGTTGTCCACCCGCTGTTCCAGACTGGTCAACACCAAATCCGGCGCCAGGTGGCTCTGATCCCGCGTCCAGCCAATGGCATAGACGTTGCCGTTCTCCTTGGCTGCTTCTATCGCACCCACGTTCGCATTGTCCCCATTCGCCAGGATCAGGTCTACCCCGCTGTCTATCTGCGCTATCGCCGCTTCCTTCGCCTTCGGAATATCTACCCACGAGCCGGTGTACGCCACCGGCACTTCCTCGATCTCCGGGTTCACCAACTGCGCCGCCTGCTTGAAGGCATTGAAGTCCGCGGCTATCGTCGGTATCTCCACCGCCCCAACACCGCCGACCTTGCCTGTCGGCGACATGTGCCCGGCCAAGATCCCCGCCGCATACCCGCCTTCGCCCGGCCGGTACACATACGAGACCAGGTTCTTCCCGTTCTCGGCGATCCCGCCTATCTGAATGAAGCTCACCTCGGGATATTCTTCTGCTGCGGCCAAAAGCGCATCCCCGTACTCAAACCCGTGCCCAATGATCACATTGAACCCTTGATCCGCATACGACCGGATCAGGTCCAACTGGTCTGCCTGAGCCACATTCTCCGTGTTCGCGATCTCCGCCCCATCAGCCTCCAACACCTTCAACCCGTCATACGCCGTCTGGTTCCAGCCTTCGTCGTTGATCGGCCCCGATGTCAGCATCGCTACCTTCAACCCGCTGAAGTCTACTTCCCCGGCCGCTCCTGCTTCCGCCGTCCCTTCCGCCGGGGCTTCGGCAGTAGCTGCCTCGGTTGGTTCGGCCGCTGCTTCGGTAGTAGCGGCCTCGGTCGGTTCCGCCGTTTCTGCCGGCATAGCGGCTTCGGTTGGTTCAGCTTTGGCTTCCTCTGTCGGCTGAGCTTCCGTTTGAGCGGGTTCCTCGGTCGCTGCGGCTTTAGGCGTCTCTTCGATCTTTGTCGCCGCGCCCGTGCCACACTGCGCTGCCACGACCAAGATGATTAGCAATGATGATAGTAACCAAAACAAAAAATTTTTATTATTTTTGCGATACATTCCTTCTTCTCCTAACTTCATTTCTTCTTCTCCTGGTTTGTGGAAAGGTCTCATTAAGTCTTGTGGGAGTTTTACAGACAGGCTTATCTCCGTTTAATCACCTCCTCCCGAATCACCACTTAACTTGATCCAGCGAGTACTTCATCGCCTGCGCCCGTTCAAACAGCTTATCACAGACTGCCCGCGCTCTCGCCAGGATCGCCTTTTCATCCATGACAGTTATCTGTTTAGCTCGCATGACAATCCGGCCATCAATAATAACCGTATCCACCTGGCCCGCCGCCGTGCTATAAACCAATGTTGAGGGGATTTTATGCACCGGCATTGAAAAGGGCGAATCCAAATCCACCAGCACAATATCCGCCTTTTTGCCGACCTCCAGGGAACCGATCAACTCCGGCTGGCCGAAGGTCGCGGCGCCGCCACGGCAGGCCATAACCAGCACATCTTCCGGGTAGAGGGCCATGGCATCCAAATTGCCCACTTTTTGCAGGCAGGCCGTCATTTTGAGCGTCTCCAGCATATTCTGCGAATTGTTACTGCCGGGGCCGTCGCTGGCCAGGGCGATGGTTACACCCTTTTGCTTGAGCTTGACAATGGGCGCAATGCCCGAAGCCAAATACATGTTGCTGACCGGGCAATGGACCACAATTGCCTTTTTCTGAGCAATTAAATCAATTTCCTGTTCCGACAGCCAGACGCTGTGAACCAGATGGGTGGTGGGGCCAAGCGCACCCAGGCTGTCCAGCCATTCAATGTGGCGCAGGCGGTGGGATTGCAGCAGCATCTCCACTTCGGCCTGAGTTTCGGCGGCGTGGATGTGGGTGCCGATACCCCATTCCTGGGCCAGCCGGTAAGTTTCCTGCATGGTTTGGTCGGAGCAGCCCCAGGGAATGAGCGGCCCAAATTCAACACGAATCCGGCCGTTGGCAGCGCCCTGCCATGTTTGCAGCAGCCGCTGCATCTCCGAGACGATTACAGCAGGGCTTTCCATGAAGGTGGGGTGGTAATTATGGTCAGCCCAACCACGGGCCAGGAGCAGACGAATACCTGTTTCTGCCGCAGCACGGCAAATACCGTCGCTGTTACGCGGGTCCGTATGGACATATTGGTGATCAACAACGGCTGTTGCGCCGGAACGGATATTTTCCAAAAAGCCGACCAACCCCGCGACATAGGCATCCTCTTCGGTCAAGGCACAGGCGACCGGCCAAATAGCCGATTTGAGCCACTCCAGCAGGGGTTTATCGTCGGCCAGGCCGCGCAGAAAGATTTGAAAGAGGTGGGTATGGGCATTGACCATCCCCGGCATGACAGCCATCAGGGTGGCGTCAACAAGTGTGTCGGCCCGACGGCGTAGATAATCAGGGGCAGGACCAGCGCCCAGGGCCGCAATTTTATCATCTTCGGTGAAGATATAGCCCGGAGAGATGACCTCATTGTCATTATTGATGGTAACAATTGCACCGTTTTCAATCAGGATATTGGGCATGGGTGAGAATCGGTATCACTTTGAGATAGAATGAGCCTGATGATAGCACATCGCTTCTTTAGCGTCAACTCATTGAGGAAGCACCTTACTCTTCAGGAGGTAGGGTAAAATAAAAGGTTGTCCCATTTTTGCCGTTACTCTCAGCCCAGATGCGTCCCCCATGAGCCTCGACAATGTGCTTGGCAATGGCCAATCCCAATCCGGTGCCCGACTGTTTGCGGTTGCGGGCGCGATCAATTTTATAGAATCGCTCAAATATACGATTGAGTTCATCGGGTGGAATGCCCAACCCAGTGTCGGCTACCCTGACCTGCACCCAGTCTTCGGCGGTACTTGTCTCCGCAGCAGCTATATCGCCGCCGCTAATTTTTTGAGCCGAAATGGTCACAACCCCGGTTTCGGTAAATTTAATACTGTTGTGGATAAGATTGGTGATAACCCGGCCGATCATTGTTTCATCGGCCAGAACCTTGAGGTCTTCGGCAATATCTAGCTGGAGGCTTAAGTTTTTGCGTTCAGCCTGGGGTAAGAGCTGGTCCACCTGGGCCTGAACAATCGCGCGGAGGGGATAGGCGGCCAGTTTCAAGGGGGCCTGGCCTGATTCAATCAAAGAAAGGTCCAGCAGTTCCTGGGCCAGTTGGTTCAGGGTATCGAGTTGGGCTGCCATTTTGTTGACCAGATTCACGGCCATGTCCGGCTCATTCAGAGCACCGTTAAGCAGCGTCTCGGTCAGCAGGCGCAGCGACGCCAGAGGAGTCCGCAATTCGTGCGAGATATTGGTGACAAAGTCGCGCCTGGCTCGGCTCAGGCGCTGAAGTTCTGTCACATCGTGGATGGCCAATGCCACTGCCACCGGCTCTTTTTTGCCCGCAATGGAACGCCCTTTGATAGAGCGAGCTTGCACTTCAAATGTTCGATCATCCTTGGTGAAATAGATAGAGGGCATCTTTTCACCCTGCAAGGTTTGGTCCACCAGCTCCCGGAGCTGGTGCTGGCGAGTCCAGGTGGTAAATGTATCTGTTTTATCTACCGGCCCAAACAACCGCCGGGCCACCTTATTGGCGCTGGAAATACGGTAATCTTTTTCAACAATAATCAGCGCCTGGGTAGAAGCGGATAACAGCTTTTTACGGCGAATTTGCGCCTCGGCCAATTCCTGCCGCACAAACGCGAGTTTACGTTCCAACTTTAAAGAACGAGCTTCCGCCCGCCGAAGCTGTTTTTTTAAAGGCCAGTAAAAAACAATTTGCCCGATAATAATAACCAGCAGCGCTGCCAGTATCCACCAGCCGATGCTCATAGTTTACCTCGCCAATGGCCTTGCCCCTCCTCTAAAGTATAGTTGACCGGAAGAGGTCTTGTCAAACAGGGCTTGATTGCTGATAATTAGGCCGGGCGTGCCTGGCGTGATTTAGCGGCGGCGGCGAAGGGGCCAGCGCCGCTGGCGAAGTTTGCGGAGGCGTTCAAGGGGCGCAGCAATAACATTCTTGCGCGGGCCACGCGGCAGCGGCTCAATGGGTCTAATAGTGCGATAAACGCTGAGGACAATGTAAAGGGCAATATAAAGGATGGATAGAGTCACCAACACAAAATTGGTCCGGGGGTATATCCAGAGCAGGGCGGCCGTCGCCACGCCCCATAACAGGGTAGCAAACAACATGCCCCGGCGAAGCCAACGGTTGTGAGTCAGATAGTCCAGGCGCGATGGATAAACATATTTGATGGGGACAAAAACCAGCACTGCCAGGATTAATATAATAACCAGGTTAACCCAGGGAGGTGTTTGCCAAAAGAACAGATAAAAAACAATAAAATTCCAATAGCTGGGGAACCCTTTAAAGAAGTGATCGTCTGTTTTGGCTTCGGGCTGGGTAAACTGGTAAGCCGAAGCCAGCATGATCACGCTGGCTCCCACAAAGGCCCATCCGGGGGGCAGCAAATTAGCTACCAACAGAAAAAATGCAGGAACTGTAACATAATTAACATAGTCCAGAATATTATCCAGTAGACCGCCGTCAACGCGAGGGGCGGCTACTTTGGTCTGGGCGCGCCGGGCCAAAACCCCGTCTACCGAATCGACAATAATGGCCGCCCCCATGAGCCAAAAAGCCAAAATATACTGCTGTTGATAGATAGCGTAGAGACTCAGTAAACCAAAAACCCCACCGCTGGCAGTAAAGAGGTGGACCGACCAGGCCGCTACCCGCCGCCGCCGGCTGATGTAAAAGGTTGGTTCATCGGTCATGGCAGGGTTGGCTTTCGTCGGTGGTTTTCACAGAATGGCCATAGCGAGGGTACCGCTTTCATTAATGAATGGAGAATATCACAAACTCAAGGCATGGGCAAACAGGAATGCATTTGGAATTAAAAAGGGCGGGTCCAAGACCCGCCCCACAGCCACTGTTCCAGCCTAATCCTCGTCATCCTCCTCCTCATGCCAGAGTGTTTGGTGGGGACAGGTTAGTCCGCGTACCGAATTGAGATGAATGCCCAGGGTTTCTAGCGCCTCGGCCTCTTCCTCATCTTCCTCTTCAGGCCGGCCAAATTCAAGAATTAATTCATCTGTTTCATCGTCCCACTCCAGGGCAATAATAGTCAAGCCATTGATACTATCTAATAGAGCGCTTTGATCATGAATGTGCAGCGAATCGCCGCAATCGGGACAGAGCAGCGGCAGGGTATGTCCATTTTGGAAAACCAGGGTCAAGACTGGATCGGTCAGCAAATCGGTCACCGGGGCGTTGTCCAGGTGGGCGTACAGATACTCACCCACACACACAAACTCACCATCCATCAGGATCATCGGCAGGTCATCGTGCGAACAGAAAACCAAACCTTCCATCGGGTTATGCCACGGCGAGGGTGTCTCATCGAAATATTCCAAGTCTTCAGCCAGGCCTATGTTGTCATCACCGTCATCAGGCCACGGGCCATCATAATCGTGGGGAATGGCTTCGTCAGGGACAGCATCAACCATACTGACGCGCAACATGTAGAGCAAGTTAACCAAAAATTGTTCGGGACCATCTTCCTCAATCAATTTAACAGCAGCACGAATCCAGGCCTCATCAGAAACTACCCGATTATAGGGCGGAACCCCCACATAAACCGGATTGCTAAGCATTCCTCGCGCCGCATCCTCATTCATCTCCTCAGGATTGACGACATACTTGACAGTACGGCGGGGCAATGGAGGCAACTTGGATATGTTTTTCATGGTTTAATCTCCTCACTAACAAGATTTTTAGGTACTGCTCAGGCCGCCAGGGGCGACACCTTTTAACCGAAAGACGTGGGCCACACCCGGGCAGTTACAACTTTTTTAAAGCCTTGCTTTTTTGGCTTAGCACTTGTATTATAGTCTAACATGGGGCAAGTGTCTATAGGATGGGGGAATCAGATTGTGAAAGTGGAGTGGTCAAGTAGCGTTAAACCACAACTTTCGCTGGAAATTTCGCCCAAAAAGGATTATAATAGCAGCAGTTAGCGCTAAGTTTTCCAAAACATCGCTTGACCCGGATCAACTTCGGGCGATAACCTCAATCAAGGAGGCAGCAAGCGTTGCCTGAGAATAGATCTATAAATCCAGACTCAAAGCCGGTCCTCTACTTTCATTATGCTGGGCTTACCAACACAGGTATGATTCGTGATCATAACGAAGATGCCTATAAATTGCCCCTGGATGCCGATGCGGGGACTCTGGCTAACAAAGGTCATTTATATGTTTTAGCCGACGGGATGGGCGGGCATCAGAAGGGCGAAGTTGCTTCTGCCGTAACTATTGAAACGGTCAACTCGGAATATTACGCCAGTGTTACATCCTTGGAAGAGAACAATTCTGTTGAAGCTATAACTGAGGCTTTGACCAACGCCATTGAAAAAGCCAACAGCCAGGTTCTGAGCGCGACCGAGGGCGGTGGGACGACCGTGGTCGCGGCCGTTCTCTATGGCGACACCCTGGTGGCCATGAACGTGGGCGATTCGCGGGTCTATTTATTACGCGAAAATGAGCTTCGCCAACTGAGCAAGGACCATTCTTTAGTCCAGCGCCTGGTTGAGGTGGGTAAAATTACCGAGGAAGAGGCTTTGACGCACCCGCGCCGCAATGTTCTTTATCAGGCGCTGGGGCAAGGCAGCGACGTAGATATTCATATCTCCAGTGAGAAACTCCATGACGGCGATGTGGTGATTTTGTGTAGTGATGGTTTGTGGGGTGAAGTGACCGGGCCTGAAATTAAAGAAGTGCTCCAGAAGGCCGCATCGCCCTTGGCGGCGGCCAAGCAACTGATTGACAGCGCCAATGCCTCCGGCGGCCCCGACAATATCACTGCGATTATCATTCAAGTTTCCAGTGAAGCTCTGGCCCCATCCAGTACCGACCTCGAAGATACGCATCCTTCATTGCCGGCCCTGCGCCTGGACTCCGGTTCGTCACCCCAGGTGTAAGTAATTCTTACTCAGGCTCAACCATCTGGAGTTAGGCTCACCTCTCGCTTGACTTCGGCAGATTGATAAATTGCCTCAATGATTTTCATCAAGGTAAGCCCCTGGTCTACCGTAGCCGTGGGTATGCTGTCCTCCTGAATGCAGCGGATAAACTCGGTAATAGCATATTCGTGGTCAGAGCGGGTAAGTTTAACCGCAGGACGAATGACTGACGGTTTCCCTCCGATTTCCGTGTAGAAGGTTAAGGTATTTTCGGTAGCATAATTGGCCACGTACAATTCGATGCTGCCCTCGGTTCCCATCAGGGTAATAAAGAAATCATCCATCCCCGGCTTAGCATGGGAGGCCCAACTGGTTTCTAAACTCAGGGTAACATCCCCGGCCAGGCGAATGAAGGCCGCTGCGGAATCTTCGACCGTATAAGGCAGTGGAGTCAGGGGCGCCTGCCAGGTTTTAGCCTGGCGCGGGCCAAAGTTGGCCTCAGTTACCCCGCTAACGGTCAGCGGCTCCGGATAATCCAGAAGCCACAGGACCGCATCCAGCATGTGGACGCCCAAATCAATTAAGGGACCGCCCCCGGCAATGGTTTTATTCAGAAACCAGCCGCCCCAGCCGGGAATGCCGGTCTCCCGCGCCCAGCCCGCCTTCACCTGATAAACTCGACCCAGCAGTCCCTGCCGCAAAACTTGTTTCATCCACTGCACATCCAGCCGGTAGCGGCGATTGAAACAAATCATAAATTTGCCTGGCGCTCGCGCGACTGCCTCGGCAATCTTGTAGCTGGACGCCAGGTTTTCGGCCAAGGGTTTCTCACACAACACGTGCAGCCCGGCTTCCAGGGCGGCAATAGACACCGGCGCATGCAAGCTGTTGGGCAGGCAAACATTTACCGCCTCAATCTCGCCCGAAGCGAAAAGCTCGTTATAATCGGCAAAGTAGCGAGGAACATTGTACATCGCCCCGATTTCGTTGAGCCGATCCTCGTTCACATCACAGAGCGCCACAATTTCAACTGCATGGGGCAGCGCGCGGTAGGCCGCAAGATGATGGCGGCCAATTCCTGCACCGACCACGCCTACTTTTATTAAAGATTGACTCATAAATCAAGATTTTCCTTGAATTTTAAAAGAGATATTTTGACAAATCATTGCGGTATGATATACCTATCCGTAAGGAAAAAGCAAAACCAGGGTATAACGAAGAAGGTGAGAAGATGGTAATAACCCTCTCAATCAGCGACTTCGGATCATAAAATGGTGGCCGACCCGCTCCGTTTGTGAAAGAAATCCTGAGTTTTGCTTAGTACTATTGGGGGAGATGGCTTATATTGACCCAAACCCTCAAACCTGATATACTTTCGTTTACTGGTTATTTTTTACTCTTTCGAATTGGGAGGTTCGAAAAAATGGGACAACTAAAAGATCTAACGCTCCAAATGGCACGTGCTGTTGTTAATAACTCCGAGCAGGTCCGAGTTGAAGAGGTGGAAGGTGCTTCCATGATTGTCCTTGAACTCAGCGTCGATCCCGATGATATGGGTCGGATCATTGGGAAAGAGGGTCGGGTCGCCAACGCGATGCGAACGCTATTGCGCACCAGCGCCGCGAAGGATGGCAAAAGGGTCAACCTGGAAATTGTCTGAAACTGACGTGTCCAAAATCCAAAAAAATCCCCTCAGAGTGCAGGGGATTTTTTTATTGCATGCTGACCGTTGACGACCCCCTCCCCCTGGCAGGGCGAGGGTTGGGGTGAGGGTCTGCGCTCTTTTAGACGTATCGGCTCAAATCCACTCCGGCATAATTGACTCGTTCGCCGTATTCGCGCCGCTCCCGTTTATAGGTAGCATCAATGCCAATTTTGGTGTGGACGCCGCGTGTGTCTGCCGTCGGGTCCATCTCGTGGCCCTGCGCGTGGGGTATGGTAAAAATATCCTGGCTCCAATCCACCCGGTTGGTCAGCGCCCACAGCACATCCGCCGGATCGTATATATTCACATCGGGATCTACCACAATCACCTGCTTGATATTGATATGAGCGGTCATGGCCGCCAGGGCCACATTTTTGGGCTGGCCGGGATTGCTCTTTTTGAGCTGCACAACTGCCGAAAAGCCGTTGCTGTAGGGCGGAATATGCACGGCCACCTCCTGGCTGATATGGCGCAAAAAGCGCAGCAGTAGTGGTTCTCTTGGTAAAACATTGCCGATGTAGATGTGCTCGTACCAGCCGGGGATAATCGTCTGGAAAATCGGCTTGTCGCGCCAGCAAACAGCGGTCACTTCAAACGTAGGGCTTTCCCAGATTTCGCCGTAATAACCGTGAAATTCGGCCAGCGGCCCTTCACCTTTCTTTTCGGCAGGATGCACATACCCTTCAATCACAATTTCGGCCTCAGCCGGAATGTCCACATCCACCGTCACCCCCCGGCTGACCGGCACTCCCTGGCCGCGAATCGCCCCGGCGATGGTCAGTTCATCTTCGTCAGTACGAACCCCTGCACCGATCATAATCGCCGGGTCCAGCCCAATGGCCACAACGACCGGAAACGGCGCGGCCGGGTCCGGGCGGCTCTCCATAAAGGCGCGCACGTGCCGCCACTCGTTAAGGTTAAAGCCAAAGTTGCGCGAGCCGGTACACAACATACGATTGTAGGATAGATTGCCCCGCCCCGAGAGCGGGTCTTTGCTGACAATCACCCCGCCGGTGATAAAGGCCCCGCCGTCGCCCCGCGAGTGGGTTGGAATGGGCAGTTGCCGCACATCCAGGCTGTCGCCGGTCCGGACATTGGCCTGCCACTGGGCCTGTTCGACCTGTACCGGTGGAATGCCGTTCCTGGGGTCGAGCACCCGGCCCATCACCTCAGTTACGTCCTTTTCGGTGCAGCCCAGGGCCAGCGCCGCCCGCTTCTGGTTAGCGACGCCGCTGGCAAAAATCGGCCAGGAACTGCCGGTCACATTTTCAAAGAGCGGCGCGCCCCCGCCGCTGCGCTCCAACGTGGCAGCGACATCGGCCAGCTCGTGGACCAGGCTGACCGGCTGCTTGATGCGGACAAGCTGCCCGGCTGCTTCGAGAACTTCAATAAAGGAACGTAAATCGTGGATCTGAGTCATTCGGCAGATCTCCTCATTAGTTTAACTCAGTCTGCTTCGATACCAAGCAAGAAAGTCGCCAGGTGTACCGATGGGAAATGGGGTAGCCATTTGTACAGCCGGATTGTCCAGAAAATATTGGCGATCGAGGGTTACTAAATAATCTACTTCGGCCAGCCAGGCCGCAGCTAACACATAAGCATCGCCAGCATGGCCGGTCAGAGCTTCGCTTTGTTGAATGCTTTCTGGCGTGGGTGAAGGTGCAATCTCGACGCCACTGCGGTCCAGCAACACAGCCAATAGTCCCAACGAGGCCGGCGCTTTGCGCCGCAGCACATTTTCGATTTCAGCAAGTACTTGTGAACTGACCAGCACCTCAATGGCTTCGGCCTCGCCCAATTTGAGGATCATCCGAGCGCCACCTTCGGCAGACCAGATACCGGCAAATAAAGCGCTGGTATCGAGAAAAACTCTAACCTTCTCCGGCATACCGCTCTCGCTCCTCACGTAGCGCTTGCAGCATGCTCTCTAAACTTTCGCCCTGTTGGGTGAGCGTTTGAGTCAGGCGGTCGGCCAAAGCATCAATCTCTGAACTGCGTGGACTCAGCACAAACACCCCCCCCAAGTCGAGCAGGGTCAAACTATCGCCGGGTTGAAGGTTATAATTTTCACGCAGACTTTTCGGCAGGGTCAACACCCCTCGTTGGGCGAGTTGAAGCGTTACCGTATCGGACATGGTCTTCTCCTGATTTTCAGATTTACTGAAAGACAGTATAACTAAAAGGGGTAAGTCGTCAAGTCAGGTTTGAATCACTGACCAAGCTGAGGAAGTCTGATTTCACTGACTTTCAAAAAAACGCCGCGAGAGACCAACCCTCGCGGCGTGTGGAAGTTACTATACACAGGTGAAAAATCACCCTTCGACACCTGCCCCTGCCTGCAAGGGCAGGTGTACGCGCTTAGGCGCACTCAGGATGATTTTTCAATGCAGAGACATCCTTTAACTGGATGATTTAAGGCAGTTCTTTCACCACCAGATTATCAAAATCAACCGTCGAGTTCTTACCTGCGCCGTACAGGCCGACGGCAAGGCTGACTTCACCGGCTTCGGTCAGTGAATCGTCGCTGATGGTGTTCAAATACTGGTCGTTGACATAGATGGTAAACTCGGAATCTTTGACCATGAGGGTGAAGGTGTTGGTCTCACCTTTTTCCAACCGGATGGCATCGCTGACGTCCCAGTCGTAAATAGTTTCCCATTCATCTTTTTGCAGTAAATTAAGCCGGTAGGTCCCATCGTTGGCAAATTCGAGATCGTAATAGTTGCCCAGCCGGTCCTCGCGGAAGATCAACTCAACCGTGGCATCACCTTCTTCAGCCGAAGTATCAACCAGCGTTGCCTCGACGGTCAGGATAAAATTCTTCAGCGAGAGATCAGGAATCGCATTGCGCGAAACGACATCATCTTTGGAGGTGATCGAGCGGCGGTAGACGCCGTTAACAACTTCATCTACCCCTTCGCTTAAGTCATCCGACTCCTCGCCCTCTTCCCAATCGTGGGTGTTGGCGCTAAAGTCATCTTCAAACACAACCTCGGCGCTGGCGATAGCCGTCGCCTCAGCAGCAGCCGTAGCTGTTGGCGCGACCGCGGCCATCGCCGCAGCCTCTGCTCTGGCCGTAGCGGTGGCCTGAATTTGGGCCAGAGATTTGTCCCGGCTGGGAATCTCTTTGATAACCAGGTTATCAAAGTCAACCGTCAGGGTTTCATCAGCTTCATATAAGTTCAGCCCAAGACGGAATTTGCCAGGCCCCGCCAGACTCGTATCGGTCAGGGTGGTCAGTAATCGGTCATCGGCGTAGACCGTCATCTCCGAGCCTTTGACCACCAGGGTAAAGGTGTTGGCCACGCCGGGGGCTAACAAGGTGGTCGGGCTGGGAGTCCAATTGTACAAACTCTGCCACTCGTCATTCTGATACTTGGCAAGCCGGTAGGTGCTGTCGTTGGCAAATTCAAGGCTGTAATAGTTGCCGCTTCTGTCCTCACGAAAGGTGATCTCAACCGAGGCATCGCCCGGCTGGGCTGAGGTTTCCACCAGAGCGGCGTCAATGCTGAGTACAAAGTCCTGGGCTGTGTATCTGGGTACATCCCGGTACGAGACCACATCCTGCAAAGAGGTGATGGAGCGGCGATAGACGCCATCAACAACTTGATCCACCTGCTCGGCATACTCATCCGTCGTCTTGCCTACTTCCCAACCATTCAGGTTTGAACTGAAATCGTCCTCATAGGAAACAACGGCCTCGGCCACGGCTGTGGCCTGGGCGGCAGCCGTAGCGGTAACCGCTACCTGCGTGGCGGCTACATCCGTCACTCTAGCGGTAGCGGTGGCTTTAATCTGGGCGACAGAGGTTTCGACACCGGGAATTTCTTTAACCTGTAAGTTGTCGAATTCCACCGTCAGGGTTTGATTGGCCTGGTAGAGGCTCATAGATAGGCCGATATTGCCGGCTTCCGCCAGGGAATCATCGGTCACGGTCGGCAAAGGCTGGCCATTGACGTAGAAGGTAAAATTATTGCCGTAAGCCAGAACAGCAAAGGTAGTTGGCCGGCCTTCCTGGATTTTGATCAGCGGGTCGTACTGCCAGGCCTGTACCACCTGCCACTCGCCATCCTCGAATAAACCCACCCGGTAGGCGCCGTCATTAGAAAATTCGACATTGTAATAATTGCCGTTGGCATCCTCGCGGAAAGTCAAAGCAATACTGGCCTGGCCCGCCCCGGCAGAGGTTTCAACAATGGTCGCCTCCACTTCCAACCAAAAGTCCTTGGCTGAAAACTCCAGAGGATTGACCCGCCAGGCAACGTCCCGCTTGGAGGTCATGGAACGGCGCAGGACACCATCAACGATTTGGGTCTCTATCTGGGCATAACTGTCGGAAGATTCGCCGACCAGCCAGCCGTTAATGTTAGAGTTAAAATCGTCCTCTAACGACACCACGGCATTGCTGGCGGCTGTGCTCATGACCGCGACCGCTTGAGCAGTCATCGTCGCCTCGGCTCGAACAATGGCCGTCGCTTCGACAGCCGCCTGGGTCGAGCGGGCAGCGGCCTCGGCAATAACTGTTTCGACGGCATGGGCTTCAGCGGTAGCGGTGGCATGGGCCGGTCTGAGCGGGGTAGGTGTGGCAGTGGCTGTCGCCGTTGGGGTTGGGGTTGAAGTCGAAGTCGCAGTTGGGGTTGAGGTCGCAGTTGCCGTATTAGTCGGGGTCGGTGTGGGCGTCGCCAGCAGGCTGGTCACCGTCTCTATGTTGCAAGCCATAAAACTCAGGGCCAGGAGGCCCATTACCCAAATCAGAAAAAGCCGCTGAGCGCGGCGTGGTAATTTGTTGTTCCCTGTCATTATCTTGCTCCCTGTGGAAAGATAGAATCATTGGCCGTCAACTACTCTGATTTAACCACATCATTGTCTGTCAATCGTTACGAGAAGCGTTACGGCATGAAACGCGAGTAATTTGACAAGCCCCCTCTCTTATGTTATTGTCTAACCTCAATTTAATAGCTGTAGCGGTGCCCAACGGCCCGGATGTCTTGGGCGCGCCTCGGCGCAGGGAAAGACCGGTTTCAGTCCGGCGCTGTCCCGCAACGGTAAATAATAATTAATGGTCAATGGTCAACTAATAATTGTTAATGAAAGACTAGTATTCATTAATAATTAAAAATTGACAATTCACCATTGACAATTAGTAAGCCCGACCACCTGCCGCTACGTTACTTTGGCTGCCACCTACGCGGAATAGGAGGTCGGAACCAGAGTCAATAGACTCTCATCTGCCTTTGACCCGCCCCTCGGCGGGTTTTGTTTTTTCCAGAAAATGTAGCCTTGCAGGATGGTTATGAGATTACGCTCAAAACTGGCAACCCTATCCCCGGTTGTACATGGCGCGTGCGATTACAGTGAATTGGCCCGCCTGGGCTTGCCCCCGGCGGAAGTTATTGATTTTAGCGCCAACAGTAATCCGTACGGGCCGCATCCGGCGGTTCTGGCCGCGGTGCAGGCAGCGCTTGATCCCGCCACCCTGGCCCGTTATCCTGACCGTGACTGCCTGGCTTTACGCGCCGCCATTGCTGCTGCCGATCAAACTACCATTGAGCGGATTCTGCCGGGCAATGGCGCGACAGAGTTGATTCATCTGCTCGCCCTGGTCCTGGTCGAGCTGGGCAGCCGCCATTTGGTCGTCGCACCCACCTTTGGACAGTATGCCCAGGCCATTCGCCTGCTGGGCGGCGAGGTCATCGAAACCCGTCCAGCCAGCCAGGAGTCCCGTTTCGACGCCGAAGCAACCGCCGCTGCTGTTCGGCGCTGGCAGCCCGACGCTGTCTGGCTGTGCAATCCCAACAACCCGACCGGGCAGCAGTGGAGCGCCGCCGAGCTGGCTTATCTGCGTGCCGCCGACCCTACCCAACGGGCCTGGTGGGTGATAGATGAGTCGTATCGGTATTTTGTCCCCGCACCGACGCCCCTGGCCGGTTGGGCTGAGGGCGACAACCTGATCATCCTCCGCTCGCTGACCAAGGATCAGGCCCTGGCCGGGTTGCGCCTGGGGTATGTTCTGGCTGCGCCCACCGTGATTGCGGCCCTGCGGGCGGCTCAGCCGACCTGGAGTGTTAATACCCTGGCCCAGGTTGCCGGGGTGGCAGCGCTGCAAGCGCCGGTTTTGGCCTGGCGGCAGCAAAGCCTGGACTGTCTGCGCCGGCACGCCGTAGAATTGTGGGCCAGGTTAACCGAGTTGGGATATAACGTTCTACCCACCGACACGACTTATACCCTGGTCGCCGTCGAAAATGCAGCGGCTTTTCGCCAACAGCTCCTGAGCCAAGGGGTGCAGGTCAGAGATTGTGCTTCCTTTGGACTGCCGCAGTATGTACGCATCGCGGCCCGCCGGCCTGAGGAAAATGAACGCTTGGTTGGCGCAATCATCAATCTACAGGTTAGCTAACCAGAACAAATTTTGCCGAGATTAGGAGATTAGGGGATTAGGTATTTGCACAAAAAATCTCCCAATCCCCTAATCCCGGCCCAAAGAATTGTCTTTTAAGGAGAGTATCACATGCTAGAACAAACCATCACCGCAATTGCCCCACTTGATGAAAAAAGTATGGCTGCTGCCCGCGAACGCCAGGCTGAGCTGACCAAGCCGGCCGGTTCGCTGGGGCGGCTGGAGTCGCTCTCCATTCAACTGGCCGGGATTACCGGCCGCCTCGACCCACCCCTGGCCGAACGGGCCGTCATCGTCGCCGCCGGAGATCACGGGGTGACAGCCGAAGGGGTCAGCGCCTATCCGGCAGCAGTGACGCCGCAAATGGTGCTGAATTTTCTGAACGGTGGGGCGGCCATCAATGTCCTGGCCCGCCAAGCTGGCGCGCGGGTGGTGGTCCTCGATGCCGGGGTGGCGGCTGACTTGCCCGCTCACGCCGACCTGATCAGCCGCAAAGTTAGCTATGGTACGGCCAATTTCAGCCAGGGTCCAGCCATGACCCGCGCCCAGGCCATTGAGGCCATTGAGGCCGGCCTTACTGCTGTAACCCGCGAGTACGAGCGCGGCCTGCACCTGGTCGGCACCGGCGATATGGGCATTGGCAACACCACGCCTTCCAGCGCCATCTGTGCTGTTTTTACCGGGGCTGCTGCCGCCGAGGTAACGGGCCGGGGCACCGGCATTGACGAAGCCACCCGGCGGCACAAGATCGCCGTGGTCGAACGGGCGCTGGCGGTCAACCGGCCCGATCCCCAGGATGGGCTGGACGTACTGGTCAAAGTCGGCGGTTTTGAAATCGGGGCCATTGCCGGGATCATTCTGGGCGCGGCTGCCCGCCGTGTCCCGGTGCTGGTGGATGGCTTCATTTCCACGGCCGGGGCGATGATTGCGGCTGCGCTTGCCCCACTTTGCCGTCACTATATGATTGCCGCGCACCGCTCGGTGGAGCCGGGCCATCGTCTGATGCAAGACCATCTGGACTTGCAGCCCATTTTTCAACTGGACCTGCGCCTGGGTGAAGGTACCGGCGCAGCCCTGGCAATGCCGGTTGTCGCCTCTGCCGTGGCTATTTTAAATGAAATGGCGACCTTTAGCAGCGCCAATGTCAGCAATAAAGAATAATGACTGCCCAAATTTTGATTGCCGGTGTTAGTTCGGGCGTAGGCAAAACCACGATTACCCTGGGGTTGATTGCGGCCTTGCGGCGGCGCGGGCTGCGAGTGCAGCCTTTCAAGGCTGGCCCTGATTACATTGACCCGACTTACCATACCCTGGCCGCCGGCCAACCCTGCCGTAATATTGACACCTGGATGGTTCCCCCAGACCGCGCCCTGGAACTCTACTTGAAAGCGGCTGAAACGGCTGATGTTGCCGTTATCGAGGGGGTGATGGGGATTTTTGACGGCTTCAGTTACACCGGCGAAGAAGGCAGCACCGCTCAAATTGCCAAGCTGCTGGATGCACCGGTGCTGCTGGTGTTAGATGTCGGCAAAATGGCTCGTTCGGCGGGAGCATTGGCTTTGGGCTATACTCGCTTTGACCCGGCTTTGAAGCTGGCCGGTTTTATTCTCAACCGCTGCGGCTCCGAAAGTCACTACCGGGGAGTCAAACAGGTGGTTGAGGCAGCAACCGGCTTGCCGGTACTGGGCTGGCTGCCTAAAAATGCCGAGCTGCACATCCCGGAGCGCCACCTGGGTCTGGTTCCCACCGACGAACGCGGCGAACTGACCGGTTTCATCGCTCGTGCCGCCGATTTGATTGACCAGTATTTCGATGTCGAGCAAATCCTGGCAAAAGCGGAAAGCGGCAACCCCTGGCGATGGCCGATGCGACCAGCGGAAAAGCTCTCCACTGCCCTTGTCCATGAAAAAACCGCAAATCCAGTCGTAGTCTTCGAACACAGTAATAAATCGAAAATCGAAAATCGAAAATCGAAAATTGTTATTGCTGTTGCGCGCGACCCTGCTTTCAGTTTTTACTATGAAGATAACCTATCACTTCTATCCGAAAATGGAGCAGAAATTGTCTTTTTCAGCCCGCAGCAAGACCCCGGTCTACCTCCCAGCACAGCCGGTCTCTATTTTGGAGGCGGCTTCCCAGAACTATATGCCGCCCAGTTAGCCGCAAACCAGTCTTTGCTGGCGGCGCTGCGGCAGGCCCATGCCGCCGGGATGCCCATCTATGCCGAGTGCGGCGGCTTTATGTATTTAACCGAAGCGATTATTGACCTTGAAGGCCGGACCCATCCGCTGGTGGGCCTGGTGCCGGGCATCACCCGGATGCAGCCGCGCCTGGTCAGCCTGGGCTACCGCCTGGTCGAGTCGCCCGGCGGGAATTTTCTACTGCCTCCCGGTGTCACCACCCGCGGCCACGAATTTCATTGGAGCACCTGGGAACGCTCGCGGAAGGCGGAAGGCGGAAGGCGGAAGGATGAAATATCTGGCAATTCATCCTTCATCCCTCATCCCTCATCCGTCATAACTCCTGCCTGGCAGATTCGACCCCGCCAGGGTGAGAGCGAAAGCAAGCCTGAAGGCTATACTCACCACAACCTGATCGCCTCTTACGTGCATCTGCATTTTGCCCATAGCCTGCAGCTCGCTCCTAACTTTGTACGAGCCTGCCGGCAGTGGCTGGAAACGAGGGGAGTCCGGTGAAAAGTTCTGTCACCGTCGCCATGCCCGGCACCTGCGGCGAGTTGATCCAGGGCTGGCTGGCCGATTGGGCCGAGCCGGTGCTGGTCTCCTGCCCCATCCCCCTTTACAGTCGGGTCACGGTCGAGCTGCAAGCGGAGCCGGCCATTCACCTACTCAACGGCTCAGGTCATTACCTCAAATCATGTCGGGCCGTCCGGTTAGTTCTCGACACGCTGGGCCGGCCCGATGTGGGGGCCAGGGTATCGCTCTCCAGCCAACTGCCGCCGGGACGCGGTATGGCTTCCAGCACCGCCGACGTGATCGGGGTGATGGTTGGAGTGGCTCATGTTCTGGGTTACTCTTTAACAGGAGCAGATTTGGCCCGGCTGGCCTGCCAAATTGAGCCATCCGACAGCACGATGTTTAGCGGCCTGGCGCTGTTAGCCTACCGGGGCAGCAGCCAGTTCTGGGCGCTGGGGACGCCGCCAACCCTGCCCTTGCTTATGCTTGATCCCGGCTATACCGTTGATACTCTGGCTTATAATGCTCAACTCGACTTGATCAGGGTACGCCGCCTGGCCGCAACCACCCAGGCGGCGCTGGATTTGCTGCGGCAGGGATTGAGCCAGCCCGACCCAGCCGCGATTGGCGCAGCCGCCACGTTAAGCGCTCTGAGCTACCAAAGTATCAGCGCCAACCCGCTTTTGGAGCAAGCGAGATCGTGGGCCGGGGAGACCGGCGCTTTAGGACTGGTACGCGCCCACAGCGGGAGTGTGGTGGGATTGTTGTACCCGGCTTACACGGATTTAGCTGACCCGGCCCGCTGGCTGGCTGTCCGCTTCGGCGGGACAATTACCCAGACTCATCTGGTCGGGGGTGGTTATCATATTGTAGGACAAGTTGACCACTTGTCCTGTCTTGCTTTATCCAGGAGTGACTAAACCAATGGCTGCCAAAACCTTGATGATTATGGGAACTCACTCCAACGCCGGCAAGTCAATTTTGGTCACGGCGTTGTGCCGTATCTTTGCCCAGGAGGGCTACCGGGTCGCCCCCTTTAAGGCGCAGAATATGGCCCTCAACGCCGGGGTGACGCCTGAGGGCCACGAAATTGGCCGGGCTACCATGGCCCAGGCCGAAGCCGCCGGCCTGCCCGCTCATGTAGATATGAACCCGGTCCTGCTCAAACCCGAAGGCAACCAGCGCAGCCAGGTGGTGTTGAACGGCCGCCACCACACCCACCTCGAAGCTGCCAATTGGCTGAGTCTCAAATCCATGCTGTGGCCGCATGTGACGGCGGCCCTGGAGCGGTTGCGGGCCAAAACGGACCTGGTGATTATCGAAGGGGCCGGCAGCCCGGCCGAAATCAACTTAAAAGAGGGCGATATTGTCAATATGCGGGTTGCGCGGCATGCCCGGTCACCCGTGCTGCTGGTTGGGGATATTGACCGGGGCGGTGTTTTTGCCGCGCTGGTCGGGACGATGATGCTGCTGGAGCCGGAGGAACGCGCCCTGGTCAAAGGCTTTATCATTAACAAGTTCCGGGGTGACGTCAGCCTGCTGGGCGACGGCCTGACCCTGCTGCAAGAGCGAGCTTTCAACACCCCCACCTTAGGGGTTATTCCTTTTCTGCCGGAGATTGGCGTGGCGGCGGAGGATTCGGTGGCGTTGGAGGAGACCGGGAGCAGGGGAGCAGGGGGGCAGAAGAGCAGGGGAGAAAAGATAGTGGATATTGTAGTCATTCGCCTGCCTCGCATCTCTAATTTTGATGATTTTGACCCGCTGGCGGCGGAGCCGGGAGTCCGGGTGCGCTTTGTCGAGCGGCTGGACGACCTGGGCCGGCCGGCGGCAATCATTCTGCCCGGCAGCAAAATGACCCTGGCTGACCTGGCCTGGCTGCGCCAGACCGGTCTGGCTGAGCAAATTGTGGCCCTGGCCCAGGCAGGCACAGCAGTAGCGGGCATCTGTGGGGGCTATCAGATGCTCGGGCAGTCGCTGCTGGACCCGGACGGGGTGGAAGCAGAGCCGGGCGCTCGGGCGGCGGGGTTGGGGCTGCTGCCGGTGGAGACGATCTTTGCCGGGGACAAGCACACCGTTCAGGTGCAGGCCACTTTACAGGCCCAGACCGGTCCCCTGGCCGCGCTGCGAGACACTCCTATTCAGGGTTATGAAATCCACATGGGCCGCAGCCGTCTGCTTGACCCGGCTGCGCCCTGCCTGAGTCACATCGGTCCTCCTGGCAACCGGCATGCCGATGGCGCCCTGGCGGCTGGCGGCTGCATCTGGGGCACGTATTTGCACGGCCTGTTTGATAACGATGCCCTGCGCCATGCCTGGCTCGCCAGTTTAGGCTGGCAGGGCCACGGCCAGATATTCGACCGGCAGTTGGCCTACAACCGCCTGGCCAACCACGTCCGGGCGCACCTGGATATGGGGGGGGTGCGGCAGATCATCTGGGGAAGGGCTGAAGGATGAAAATTTTCATCCTTCAGCCCTCATCCTTCATCCTTGAACAATGACGCGAGTACCGGTTATTTTATTCGCTCTCCTGATAGACCTGACTTTCGGCGACCCGCCAAACCGCTTTCACCCGCTACTGCTTATGGGCAAGTGGCTGAATTGGGGCCGCCGGTTGGCGCCAGTGAGCCATCGTTTCTGGTTTGGGGCCGGCTGGACGTTGGCGGGCACGCTGCTTTTTGCCCTGCCGCTATGGAAGGATGAAGGCGGAAGGATGAAGGATGAAGAAAAGAAAAATTTGCATTTTCATCCTTCATCCTTCATCCTTCATCCTTTCTTACTCAAGCCTGTCTTCGCCTACCGCAACCTGCGCCGGGCAGTTATCAGTGTGGCCGAGGCATTGGAGCGAGAAGATTTGGCGGAGGCGCAGCGGCGGCTGAGCTGGCATCTGGTCAGCCGCAACACCCCTGATTTGAGCGCCGCCGAGGTAGCCGGGGCGGCCATCGAGTCGCTGGCCGAGAATTTGACCGACAGCCTGACCGCGCCATTGCTGGCCTATGCCGGCGGCGGCCTGACCGGGGCCTGGGCTTATCGTTTTATCAACACCGCCGATGCGATGTGGGGCTATCGCAGCCCGGAGTTTGAGCAGTTGGGCAAGTTTCCGGCTCGCCTGGACGACCTGCTCAACTGGCTGCCGGCCCGCTTGACCGGCTGGCTGCTGGTTCTTGCCGCCTGGCTGGCCGGGGAGAATGCCTGCGGAGCTGCCCGTACGATGCTGGGCCAGCACCATCGAACCGCCAGTCCCAACTCCGGCTGGACCATGAGCGCGATGGCCGGAGCGTTGGGGGTAACGCTGGACAAGCGCGGCGCGTATCGGTTGGAAGGGGGGTCGGGGCCGCTGGATGTGGCGACGATCAACCGCGCCCTCCGTGTGGCCGATGGCTGCGCCGGGTTGATTGTCATCATCTCAATTTTGGTGGCGATTATGGCTCAAAAACCAGCCGTAATTGGAAAGAGTTGAAATTATGAGTGAGTCTAATCATGCACCCTCATCCCGCGCCTATGGCCGGCACGTATTTATCTGTATTCACGGCAACTGCGCCGAACCGGAAGCGGGCGAACGGCTGCACCGGCGTTTCAGCGAGTTGAACCGAGAGTATGGCCTCAACAAGTTGAGCAACCCGGAGCGGGTCAAATGCAGCATGGCCGACTGTCTGGGCATCTGCAGCGGCGGGCCGGTGGTGGTCGTCTATCCCGACGGCATCTGGTACCACCACGTGGATGAGGCCAAGCTGGAACAGATTTACCAGGAACATGTTCTGGGCGGCCGGCCGGTCGAGGAGTTCATTTTTCACCGGTTATATCCGCCAGGACAGGAACCGGGTTACGCCCCGGAGGTGCGGGGAGAAAAGCAGGGGAGCAGGCTACGGGCTGAGCTTGTCGAAACGGGAATAGCGGAGCAGGCTGGTGAAACAGCCCCCTCTCCCCAGCCTTCCAATCTTCCAGCCTTCCAACCCTCCGCCGAAGCAGTTCGGGCGGCGGCGCGGCGGGCTAAGAAGAAAAAGGGACTGGTTATCGTGAATACGGGCAACGGCAAGGGCAAGACGACGGCGGCACTGGGGGTGATGACCCGCGCCTGGGGCCGCAAGATGCGAATTGGCGTTCTACAGTTTCTCAAAAATGAAAACGCCCGCTTCGGTGAGATCAAGGCAGCCGAACAGATGGGCAGCATTGACTGGATTTCCACCGGCGACGGCTGGACCTGGACCAGCCACGACATGGACGAAACTGAGGCCAGGGCCAGGCACGGCTGGCAAATTGCCCAGGAGCGGATTGTCAGCGGCAGCTACGACCTGCTCATCCTGGACGAATTCACCTATCCCCTGCACTACGGCTGGCTGGACAGCGCCGCCGTGATCGAGTGGCTGAAAGACAACAAGCCGCCCATGCTGCACCTGATTATCACCGGCCGTTATGCCCCCCAGGCTCTGATTGATTACGCCGATCTGGTTACGGAGATGTGCGAGATCAAACATCCCCTCAAAGGGCAAGGCATCCGGGCGCAGGCTGGGATTGAGTATTAAAATGGACTCTTTCTTTCCAACTCGCCGGGGGCGGCGTGTCCTTATCTGCGTGCGCGGCCAGTGCGCCGAATCGAACCGGGGCAAGAAACTGGAAAACCGGCTGGTCGAACTCATCACTCAGCACGGCCTGGATAATCCCGACCACCCCCAACACGTTGCCTGTACCATCACCAACTGCCTGGGTATCTGCGCCGATGGCCCGATCATGATTGTCCACCCGGAAGCAATCAAGTACCATCACCTGACCGAACCTGCCCTGGAACGGATTTTTCAACAGCATTTGCTCGGAAACCAGCCGGTGGAGGAACTGATTGTTCGGGAGCAACCCAGCCGGCCTATTCTGTCCAAGAAATTCAGTAAAACTCGTTAGTAAATGGTCCACAGATGAACACAGATTTTCACAGGTAAATCAAAAATGTTTTTCATCTGTGTTTCTTTGTGTGTATCCGTGGACACTACCTCTTGAAAGCCTGAAAGTGACTTATGTCCAATACAACACCTACTCGCCGTGAACGGAACTATGTGGTCCGGCCCGACGGTAAACCGATCAATGTCCCCCGCAATCGTGGGCAGCTCTTCATCTGCGAAAACGGCTGCTGCTGCGGCCACACCGAGCGCGGCTTTGCCCCGGTGCCCCACGATCTGTACTACACCGAGTGGGAACGGCGCAAGCTGCGCAACCGGGTCCATCTCAACCACGCCGGCTGTTTGGGGCCATGCGCCCTGGCCAATGTCGCCCTGCTGCTCTTTGATGGCCGGCCAATCTGGTTCCACTCGATCAACTCTGACCGGCTGATCCTGGCGATCTTTGATTACATCGAGGCCATGCTAACCGCCGACCGATACTTACCGCCGCCGCCGGCGCTGGCTAACCATGTTTTTAACGGCTTTGCCTGGGATGGAAATACAGCAGGGGAGCACCCCCGTGAACTCTGCCGAGCGAAGCCCGGCGAGGGGGCAGGTGGGAGCAAGGGAGCAGAGGAGCTTTTCAATACCTCTGCTCCTCTTCCCGAAGAAGTATTGACCCTGAACCAGTCCCAAATCCTCTTTCTTACCCACGCCGACACCGACCTCTTGTCCCTCAGCCGGGCGCTCGCCGATTTACCGCCTGACTTTCCCGAAGTTCGCGGCCTAAATTTGAGCAGCCTGCCCACGACTGCTCACGTCGAGGAGTTCATTCACACCGAATTGCCCGCCGCCCAGGTGATTGTCTTGCGCTCGCTGGGGGGGCGGCAGGGCTTTGTACACGGCTTCGACCGGCTGGTTCAGGCGGCCCATCACCTGGGAAAAGACCTCATTTGCGTCCCCGGCACGGAGGGCCTCGACCCGGAGTTGACCGCTCACAGCAATGTCCCGGTCCCGGTCATTCACGATGTCTACCAGTACCTGCACTTTGGCGGGGTGGACAACATGCGCCAGATGCTCTACTTTCTGGCCGACCATCTGCTCGCCGGCGGTTGGGGCTTTGATCAGCCGGCGGAGCAGCCCAGACATGGGGTCTATTGGAAGGCTGGAAGGGTGGAAGGGTGGCACAATAGAGAGACCAATGGAGGAAATAAAGAACCCGATTCATTAGAAATCGTAAATCGTAAATCCAAAATCGAAAATGCCCCCACCATCGGCATCCTCTTCTACCGCAGCCACTGGCTCAGCGGCAATACTGATTTTATTGACGCGCTCGTTGAGGCGATCGAAGGGAACGGCGGGCAGGCTTTGCCTGTTTTCACAACTTCTCTTAAAGAAACGAGCGAATGGGCGAATGGCGAATCAGTGAATAGCAATTTTGCCCCCGCTCCCCCGCTCCCCCGCTCCCCCGCCGCCTTTCAATATTTCTACGATGCCGAAGGCAATCTCCTCGTGGACGCTGTTATCTCCACCATCTCCTTCGCCATGGGCGGCGTTAATCCCGACGGGCCGACCAGCGCGGGCTGGAACGTGGAGGCGCTGGAGAGCCTGGGCGTGCCGGTGCTGCAAGCGATCAGCAGCAGCATGAGCGAGGAAGAGTGGCGGCTCAGCCAGCGCGGCCTGCGCCCGCTCGACGTGGCCATGAATGTCGCCCTGCCGGAATTTGACGGCCGGATCATTACTGTCCCGATCAGTTTCAAGGGAGAAGCGGGGACGCGGGGAGGCGAAGGGACGAGTTGCTCTGACCCAACTTGTACTTGTAATAATCCTTCACGTGTCACGCATCACGTATCACGCTACGTCCCCATTCCCGACCGGGTGGAAGCTGTGGCCAAGCTGGCGCTGCGTTTCGCGGCCCTGCGCCGCAAGCCCAACACCGACAAGCGCATCGTCTTTATGCTGACTAACTCGCCCGGCAAAGCTGACCGTATCGGCAATGCGGTCGGCCTGGATACACCCGCCTCGCTGATGCGTTTGTTTGAGCGGATGCAGGCGGCTGGTTATATGATAAAGAATATCCCGGAAAGCGGGGATGCCCTGCTGCACGAAGTGATTGATCGCTGCTCCTACGATGTCGAGCGGCTGACCGAGAGCCAGCTCGCCCGCGCCGTCGGGCGGGTTCCGGTTCCCACCTATGCCCGCTGGTTTGAGGAACTAACCGGCCACCAGCAGACCCGCATGCAGCAGCAGTGGCAGGCCCCCCCCGGCGAAGCTTACGTCCATTACCTCCCCTCTCTCTCAGGGAGAGGAGGCAGGGGTGAGGGCAGTCACATCGCTCTGGCCGGTCTGGATTTAGGCAATGTTTTCGTTGCGCTGCAGCCGCCGCGCGGCTACAACATGGACCCCGACGCCATTTATCACACCCCGGAACTGCCGCCGACCCACAACTACTATGCTCTCTACAAGTGGCTGGTCGCACCGCAAAGCGAAGGGGGCTGGGGCGCGGACGCGATTGTCCACATGGGCAAGCACGGCACCCTGGAGTGGCTGCCGGGCAAAGGCGTCGGCTTGAGCCTGGACTGTTTCCCCGATGCTTTTCTGGCCGACCTGCCCTTGATCTACCCCTTTATCATTAACAACCCCGGCGAGGGCGCGCAGGCCAAGCGCCGCGCCCACGCCGCCATTGTAGACCACATGATCCCGCCCATGACCAGCGCCGACGTTTACGGCGAGCTGGCCCTGCTGACCCAACTGGTGGATGAGTACTATCAGGTGGAGCAGATGGACCCGGCCAAGCTGCCGCTCATCCAGCAGCAGATCTGGCAGTTGATGCAGAAAGCCAACCTGGATAAAGACATCGCCGAGATGATGCGTTTTGTGGATCATGGCGACCATGCCCACGAGTGGGACGGTTCCTACACCGACGACGGCACGCCCCTGACTCTGGCCGAGATGAATGCCACTGATTTTTCACATCTTTTGGAGGATATAGATGGTTATCTATGCGAACTCGGCAGCCTGCAAATTCGGGATGGACTTCATATCCTCGGCCATATCCCCGAAGGCGAGCAGTTATGCGGCCTGGTCCGCGCCCTGACCCGCATTCCCAACGGCGATATTCCCGGCCTGCGGGCTGAGATTGCCGCCTGGCTGGGCTTTGACCTGGATGAACTGCTGGAGAATCGAGGGAAACGATTTACGATTTACGATTTACGATTTACGATTGGGGACGAATCACGTGTCTGTATTACCCACGCCGATGCCATTGAGTTGATTGATGATTTGAGTCTGCGGCTGCTGCAACACATGGAAGCCGTTAATTTTGCCACCTCCGAAATTGATGCAGCAATTAATGTTGTTCTGGGTTCTCTTCCAGTTAATAGCCAAGAAGCCTTACGCAACACTCAGTATGCAGTACACGCATCTGACGAACTGTCCAAAATCCAAAATCGTAAATCTAAAATCGTAAATATCCTGTCTTTCGTCTGCCAAACGCTCGTTCCGCTCATTCGCCGCAACGACGAAGAGATAGGCAACCTGCTCAATGCCCTCGACGGGCGCTACATTCCGGCCGGACCGGCTGGTGCGCCGACGCGGGGCATGGCCCACATTTTGCCGACAGGCCGCAACTTCTACGCCGTTGACCCGCAGGCTATTCCCAGCCAGGCGGCCTGGCGCGTTGGCAGCCAACTGGCCGACGAGTTGATTGCTCGCTACCAGGCCGAGGAGCAGGCCTTCCCGGAAAGCGTTGGGTTGAGCATCTGGGGGACCAGCGCTATGCGCACCCACGGCGACGACATTGCCCAATGCCTGGCCCTGCTGGGCGTCCGGCCGGTCTGGCAAACCGAAAGCCGGCGGGTGGTGGATGTGGCGGTCATCCCCCTGGTCGAACTGGGCCGGCCGCGTGTGGACGTGCTCATGCGTATCAGCGGCTTTTTCCGCGACGCCTTTCCCCAGTTGATCGAGTTGATGGATAAGGCCGTCCAACTGGTGGCGAGTCTGGACGAACCAACCGACCAGAACTTTGTCCGCAAGCATTACCTGCACGATCTGGCGGCGCAGATCGCCGGCGGGCGGAATGACGCCGAGGCCGAGCGGCGGGCGCTCTTCCGTCTCTTTGGCAGCAAGCCAGGCGCGTACGGCGCGGGCATTTTACCGCTGATCCACGCTCAAAACTGGCAGGACGAAAGCGACCTGGCCCAGGCTTACGTCAACTGGGGCGGCTATGCCTACGGGCGGCAGGTCTACGGGGATGACGCCCGCGAGGAGTTCAAAACGGTCTTGAGCGGGGTGCAGGTGGCGGTCAAAAACCAGGACAACCGCGAGCACGACATCTTTGACAGCGACGACTACCTGCAATATCACGGCGGCATGATTGCCACCATCCGCGCCCTGAACGGCCGCAACCCCAAGAGCTACTTTGGCGACAACAGCAACCCGGAGCGGGCCGAGGTCCGTACCTTGCAGCAGGAAGCGCACCGGGTCTTCCGCAGCCGGGTGGTCAATCCGAAATGGATCGCCAGCATCCAGCGCCACGGCTACAAAGGCGCGCTGGAACTGGCCGCCACCGTGGATTACCTCTTTGGCTACGACGCCACCGCCCAGGTGGTCGAGGATTGGATGTACGAGCAGACCGCCCAGAGCTACGCCCTCGACCCGGCCATGCAGGAATTTTTCCGTCAGAGCAATCCTTGGGCGCTGCAAAGCATCAGCGAGCGGCTGCTCGAAGCGGCCCAGCGCGGTATGTGGGCCGCGCCTGAGCCGGACACGCTGGAGCGGCTGCGGCAGATTTATTTGGAGGTGGATGGGGATTTGGAAGGGCGAGAGGGTTAAATTTTTTTCCCTACTCCGGCCGAGCCGGAACCACACATAATTTTCCGCCACGAATTGCACGAATTAACACGAAAATCTTTTAGTGAAAAATTCGTGTCATTCGTGGCAAAAACTCTGCTCAACTTTACACAGCCACTAATGCCTGCTCAACCTCTAGCAGCAGTTCGACCAAAATAAAATGGCTAAGTATTCATCTGAAAAACCATATGGGGGTAAATATGTATAAACTCTACCAGGAATTCGACCGGATTGACGGACGCATTACCGAGTGGATGGCCCGATTTGGAGTGACATTGTTACGAATTAGTTTAGGGGTGGTATTTTTCTGGTTTGGTGTGCTTAAATTTTTTCCTGGCCTCAGCCCGGCCCAGGATTTGGCTACCCGGACCATTGACCTGCTGACCTTTGGCCTGGTACCCGCTACTGTCTCGATCCCACTCCTGGCCGGGTGGGAATGTCTGATTGGGTTAGGGTTAATTACCGGACTGTTTATGCGGGCCACATTGCTACTGTTGTTTATGCAAATGCTGGGTACCATTACCCCCATCTTTTTATTTCCCGGCGAGGTTTTTACCGCTGTCCCGTATGCGCCAACCCTGGAAGGCCAATATATCATCAAAAATTTGGTTCTGGTCAGCGCTGGTATGGTGATTGGGGCCACGGTGCGCGGCGGGAGGGTCATCGCCGATCCGAAGATGGTCCGAACAGCGAAGTCGCTTTAAAAGCACGAGCAGGTCGGCTACTTGGATTTGGTGGATGGCTGACGGAGTGGTACAGCGTCCTTTGATGCTGCTGCCCGGCGACGAACGTAGAGTGACTTTGCTGATGAGCCTTTGGTCTTTCGTTCTTTGATCTCAAGGTCATCCCCCATTGCCTTCAACAAGTCACTTAATTTCTTGAAACCATAAAGTCGGGGGTCGAAATCAGGCTTGATTTTGGTTAGATAGCTGCCAAACGCGCCGAGATGGACCCACCCCTCATCATCCCCTTGAGTACTCCCCAGGGCGTTGAGAATGAACTTTCTCGGAACCGCCGGGTGTGACGGCTTTTGCGATGATTCCGGCTCTCCTGACGTTGCTGAAATTGGCTGCGGTGTTTGTGGGGCAGGCGCATGGATAGGGCTGGCTGAACTCTTTGGGGGTGAGACAGGACGAAGGACTTCCGTGAAGATAAACTTATGACACGCATTCCGAAACGCTTCCGGTGTTTTTTGTTCGCCAAAGCCCAACACGATTAAGCCTTCTTCTCTGATCCGCAACGCCAGACCGGTAAAGTCGCTATCGCTTGAGACCAGACAAAAACCGTCGAAACGACGGGTGTAGAGCAGGTCCATCGCATCAATAATGAGCGTACTGTCCGTCGCGTTTTTCCCGGTCGTATTGGCGAATTGCTGAATGGGTTTAATGGCATGCGTTTGGAGGACCTTTTTCCACTGCGCACTGGCGGCCGAGGTAAAATCGCCATAAATCCGCTTCACGGTCGCCTCGCCAAACGTGGCGATTTCGGCGAGCAGCCCTTCGATAATCGTGGCTTGAGCATTATCAGCGTCAATGAGAACTGCCAATTTGAGCGTGGGTTCATCTGCTTCGAGTTTTGCGACGACTTTTGGAGTGACAGCCAAAATGACCTCCGTATTGAACGTGACGGGTCTGGACCGACGTAGAGGGTGCGTTCGAGATAGCGTTGATGAAGCTCCTCTTCATAGGCTGATGAAGAAGTATAGGATCGCAAACCAGTTTGTGCAAGAGATTGATGATGCGATGATTCACTGAGCCACCCAAAGCCTCGCAAATTAGCTGCGCCCACGATACCTTCACAAACAGCCACTTGCCAATGAATGCTTTAGCCAGCCATTTCCCTAACGCTTCATCATTCGCAGATACTTTATCTTGTGGGCATGAGCCTGTCCTCACTGCCTTAAAGCTATTTTGGCGCTGTAATTTTATATCAACCAGCCTTAATCATTCTTATGGGGGTGACGATAGGCTCAATTGCACCTTTGCCTAACATTTGCGTAGATGCAACTTAGATTGTATTCTATATGCTCTCTACCAAAGTGGGTTGCCCGACCCGTTTAAGATAAAGTGAAACCTGTAGCCATATCCTCAAGGGATCATAGATAGATTATTTTTTCTATACACTCTGAGCAGACATCAGTCGTCCTGAGACCCGCCAATACTTGGCTGACGAAAATATACTGACGGATGATGACCAACCCGTTCATTGTTTGGGAACCCTGCGTTTCAAACCGAGGCCTATCGTCAACAAAGTAACTCTTACTTGAGATTTGGCGCGAGTCTGAATAGATTGAGTGTCTTGTCATTTTAATGAAATTCTTGCCTACGTCTTTTGTTGCCATCTTCCATCGAGTAAGGGGTTGGAATTGGAGAGCAACACTGGTTGTATTAGCAACAACAGGTGCTCTCTATTTTTATACCATTCCCTATCTAAAAACTCAGGTTATAACCAGTAGCGAAGGTTACACCTTTGCTAATGTACCCATCGAATTTGCCCTATACAACAAATTCCACTATCCAATACATGCCCAATCATTCTACTTTCCTGGGATTGATGTATTTGTAATGAGCGGGCCGCTATATTTCATTATCGGTGGTTTCCTACTCAAGATTTTGGGAGTAGGAGTTTGGCAAATTTTACTACCTACTTTTAGCTCTATTCTCCTAATTATCCTGCTAGTGATTGGCACGGCTTTAAAATTCTATGATTACCTTACCGCAATTATAACCGCTTTGCTGTGTATGGTATTTAACTATCTTTCATATATGTCTTTATTTGGGCGACCAGACCCCCTGTTAGGCTTAACCTATGCGCTATTTTTACTCATACTCTATTATACTTGGAGCAAAGTTTTCTCCACCTCATCTCGGCAATGGTTGTCATTTATTATAGGTGTGCTGGCGACTACGATGGTCGTCTCCCATTGGCAAGGTGTCTTTGCAGTTTTTTATTTTCCGGTGCATTTATTTATTATGTATCGGCAAGGCGAGTCCTGGTTACGCCATGGCATACTATTAACCTTAGGCAGTCTCGTTGGCTTTGCTCCCTGGGCTATCCTCTACATGTATTATGGTGAAAATCCAATAACCATTTTAAGGGCCGTATATCTTGGAAATGGTCTTGGTCGCTTTGCCGTCGAACAGTTAAGAGCACTAAGCCCTTTTCGTATCTTTTATCCTATCCAATCAATGCCGGGTGGTTGGGCAATCGGACTCGGGGCAATATTATTTTTAACTCTCTATTTGCTACGGTTTATTAAACCGATTCACTCTTATTTTCAACAATTCGATAACAAGCCAGAAGCACGCCGACTGGATTTGCTTTTACTGTGGAGTCTTATAGGCTGGTTTATCTTTTACTATTTTTTGATTATTAATCGTCAGTTTCAATATCTATCAAACGTACTCTTTCCGCTGATTTTAATTTCTGCGCGTGGTTATGTGTTAAGTTACTTTTTATCGGAGCGTATGCTCAGAAAGCAACGGCTAATCCAGGTCGCCTTCACAATCGGAGTGCTTGTTTTTGCGGGAAATTATCTGATAAATAATTTAAACTTCTCAAGCCCCTTTCCCCTGCAACGCCCCAATACCATTTATAACGCAACCCGGCAGGCCTTGCAAAAGTTTGTTACCGGGGATTACGCTTTGATTTTGGGTATTGAGCCTTATCACTACCTTTACGACTATAAATACATCTCAAATGTGATGCTTGAAGCAAACTGGGTGGAAAACCAAAGTGATCTTAAGAATGCCCACCCCAACCGCCTCTCCTGGGGTTTTCCCGATATACCTCTGGCTCAACGCCAGGAGCTGGTGGCAAACAAAGGTCAAATCGCAGTTATACCTGATGAATTCGGTATGTTTCAAAAAAAATTTTTTGACCGGCGTATCTGGCAACCCCATTTCAAAAAAGTTGCTTCGATCTTTTCGCCAGGCAGAGAAAGCGCCTTTCCGATTTATTATCGGCAAGATATTGCTCACACCCTTTTTGAAAATCTACATCTAGAGACCAATACATCAGGTTGTGTAAATGGAGTGCTATGGCTAATATATGATCCCTGGCATGATATGCCAGATAATATTACCGGCAAGGAATGGCACGAGTTAACAGAAACTCAAAAAGAGCAAGTCATTTTCAACTTTTTTGAATACCACCAATGGTTTGGCCAGCGATCAAGATTTGAATCACTGTCGACTCTTCGAGATACGGTCATCATCCAAATAGATCAATATTTCACCCAACAAGAATTTTATGAAAATTATTTTCGAGAAAGTTTAGGAGTTGTATTGGAACATCGGCGCACCATTGAAGAAGCAATGGATGATGTTATCAACCGTTCGTTGAGATCTTATTTTTGTTCCGAAAAATAATGGTTACATTACATTTTGGGATACCTTAAATGCTGTGGATCTTATTACCCGCGTATAACGAGGAAGAATCGCTTCCCAAGTTGCTTCCACAAATAACCCAAGTATTCGTCGCCAAGCAAATCCCTTATAGAATTGTTGTGGTGAACGATGGCAGTCTTGACAACACAGCCGACATATTGGCTAACTTTGAGGCGGCTATTCCGTTGACCACAATCACTCATAAACTTAACCGGGGGTTAGGTGAAACTGAGCGGGATGGGTTTGAATATATCGCCGAACATTGCCATGCCGATGATGTTATCATCCGTATGGATTGTGATAATACTCATAAGCCAGATTATATTTTTGATCTGCTAAATAAGCTTAGCGAAGGATACGACGTAGTCAACACTTCCCGGTTTCAACCAGGTGGAGATCAATTGGGATTATCCATGTATCGCCGGGTGATCAGTCGGTTTGCCAATATTTTTATGCAGTTTATCTTTGGTATCTCTGGCGTTTATGATTACTCCTGCGGGTATCGCGCCTATCGAGGTCAAGTTATTCAGGATGCCATTCGCATCTTTGGCAACAATTTTATTCAACTTCGTGGTCTTGGCTTTACGTCAACGCTGGAAATGTTGGTCAAGCTTCATATTTTGGGCTGTCACTTTGCTGAGATCCCTTTTGTTTTACGTTATGATCTCAAAGAGAGTGGCAGTAAGATGGTAACTAGCATAACGACGCTGGGCTATCTGACGATGGCTATTATGTATCACTGGCCTTATGGGGGTTGGAAAAAACAGTATCAAGGTTTGAGCCGGTTATATCGGGAGAGTCCGGATCGCGCTTTTGAAAAATTTAGCCTCAATGCCTTACGGCGATATATGGTAAGCCGAATAAGCCTCTAATGACCTCGTTTCAGTATCAATCATCCGGGTTATATCAACAAATTATTACTAGCTGCCGCCACTTGTTAAGTGAACAAAATCGAGACCCCTATCAAACGAGTTATGGCTGTTTTGATCGGCGTTATTGGGCCTGGAAATTGGTTGATTATCCTGAGGCTACATTTCAACGCAACGTTTATCCCCTGGCCTGGTTGGCCCAACATCTTACCCAACCGGATACCGGGATGACACCGGTCATTTTAACCGAGGCAGTCCAAGCGGGCCTAATGTTTGCAGCTCGCGCTCAGCATCAGAATGGCTCATTCGACCAAGCTTTCCCCTATGAACAGAGTTTTGGAGCTACGGCCTTTTTAATTCACCCTTTACTAAAAGCTTTTCAAATTGTCCAAAGTTCATTTGACTCAGCGGGTGCACAAGTCATTGTTGATTGCCTGCAAAAAGCTTGCAATTTTCTATGCAAGCATAATGAAGACCACGGTCATATCGCTAATCATTTAGCCGGAGCTGTTTTGTCCCTATTAACCGCTGCCCAATTTTTGAACGAGCCTCGATATCGCCACCGCGCCTTGGATTTGCTCAATAACATTCTAGCGCATCAGTCACCTGAAGGCTGGTTTTTAGAGTATGAAGGCGCCGATCCAGGTTATCAAACTCTATGTCTCTATTATCTTGCACAAGTTTATTGTCTACATCCTGACGAATCTTTGGGAAATGCTCTGGGAAGAGCCATCAAATTTTTGGCCTGGTTTATACATCCCGATGGAAGTTTTGGGGGTGAATATGGCAGCCGGCGAACATCCATTTACTACCCTGGCGGTATCGCTTTGCTCAGTGAAGAATTTCCGCTGGCTCAGGCAATGACGGCATTCATGCTCGAATCGATCTTAAATGGTCATACCATTACCTTACAGGATATTGATATCGCCAATATGGCCCCTTTGTTAAGCAACTATTTACTTTTCTTTGAGGCTGAGGGACTATCTTCTAACGAATTTCTACCCGAACTCCCCTGTCAACATAAGATAACCTTTCAAGATTTCTCTGAGGCGGGTCTACATATTCGTGGAACACAACATTACTATGCTGTTGTTGGTTTAAATACTGGGGGGAGTCTCAAAGTATTTAATCAAACGCAAAAGCGATTGGTATTTAATGATAGCGGTTATGTGGGTCAGATCAAGCCCAATACATTTATCACGTCTCAGATAACTGCCCTACCTTCGCGTAAATTAGTTCAGGACGATGATATTCAACTTGAAGTTCCATTTTATGAAATGCCAACCGTAATGCCAACTCCATTTCGATTTATCATTTTGCGTCTACTAAACCTAACCCTGATGCGAAACATTAAAATTGGAAATTTTGTCAAAAGATTCTTGGTTAACCTGCTCATCACCCAGAAGCGACCTATCCCCTTGAAATTAGAAAGACAGATTAAATTTGAATCAGAAAAAATAGAGATAGTTGACAAATTAACCCTGGAGGGAAATTTAGCTTTGTCCTATCTTGAATGTGGGCGCCTTTTTATTGGGATTCATATGGCTTCAGCACGATATTTTCAAGGTCTTGGGGATCCAATCCAAGCGTCTAAGCCCATTCAGATCGACATCCAACATTTAAACGAGTATCAAACCATAGAGAATCATCGTCAAATTCTCTTATAGGCAGGAGTTTCACTTATCGCTGCTTCGCGTGAACAGAGTAGAGCAGATACCCTAACATCCCCTTGGCGTAACCTACGTCAATGGGGATTAAGTTTTGGCATTAGCTTTATCGCCATCATTATCATTTTATATTTGATCAATTGGACAGAGCTATTGCAGGCATTTAGCCGGATAAATTGGGTTAATTATTTCTTGGCAATTTGTTTTGGATTGGGGCACTTTGTGTTTCGTGCCTTGAGTTGGCGAGTCTTGCTATTACGGCAGATAGATTTCCGCAAAACCTTCTTGACCATGCAGACGGGCTATCTCATTAACAACATTCTGCCATTAAGATTAGGTGAGATTGGTCGTGCGCTCTTACTAAGCCAATCAACTGATCTTCAATTACCCTTTATACTTTCAACCATTATTTTGGAGCGGCTGCTTGATCTAGCTATTGTTGCCGTCCTACTCATTATAACGTTGCCGCTTGTTTTAGGTAAGGTCTACACTTATCATATCGCCGTTCTATTTCTCGTCATTTTAGTTATAGGATTATTAATCTTATTTGTTATTGTTCGACATCGAGATTGGATTACAGCACACTTATATGCAACTACTGAAACCAGGAAAAAAGGGGGTATACGTAATTTTATCCTGCCCAAGGTGATCTCACTTCTTGAGGGGTTGACAGTATTAACCCAACCCACCCAATTCTTGTTGAGTATTTTTTACTTGGTTTTGGCCTGGCTTCAAGCGATCCTGGCCTCTTATGTCCTGTTGTTGACGATCGCTCCCCATGCCCCATTTTGGTGGGGCGTCTTTGTCAATGCCGCACCGGCCATTGGTACAGCCCTCCCGTCAGCACCAGGTGGGCTTGGCGTGTTTGAAGCGACAATAGTTGCTGCTTTGTCTCTCCTTAAAGTATCTTTTTCAACTGCGGTGGCTTACGCAGTCGTGATGCATTTTAATGTCTACCTGATAACCACCATTTTTGGTGTAGTAGCTTTGGGCACACAACGTTACTCTTTGAGTCGTTTGATCGCAGATATTAATCATCGAGGGTACAGGACACCTTGGGGCAGAACTTAACAGCGGCGATTTCTAGCGACATTGATACCCTCAATTCTATCTATAAAGGGCAGGGTTGCCATCGGGCGGCGGGTTACACTTATGCTGAGTTACACATGGGGTTAGAAAATTTTTCCCGTTTCCTTGAGCCGTATGGCATCCGAGCCACCCTATTTATGGTTGGACAAGATTTTCTCAGGGAGAAGAATCACAGTTATATCAAGGCTGTTGTCAATGAAGGGCATGAGATTGCCAATCACACTTTTTCGCACAGCCAAGGATTTCGATTGTTATCTCCAGAGCAAAAAGAGCTAGAGATAGAAAAAATGGAAACATTGTGTGCAAAAGTTACCGGACAAAAGCCGATTGGCTTTCGCTCACCCGGTTGGAATATTAGTGATGATGCTTTACCGATTCTACAACGACGGGGCTATCTGTACGACTCTTCCCTCTTTCCCACCAGTCTCATGCCACTCTTAAAATATTTACACTGGCGAACAATGCACAGTCGTCAGGGGGGGGACCGGACCACAATGGGGCAGTGGCAATATATGTTTGCTGTGGCCAATCCCTATCGGACATCGAAAACCAGTCTGGCTCGACGTGGCACAGAAGGCATCGTTGAATTTCCGATTACCGTAACCCCAATTATCCGCTTACCGTTTTTTGCCACATTCTTATTAGCCACTGGGCTGGATTTATTCAAACTTTCTTATCAAGCCCTAAAAGCCTGGAAACGACCGATCCAGTTTCAGTTTCATCTATCCGATTTTGTTGACTATCATCACCCTGATTTAGCGGATCAGGTACCTCAACCCGGGCAGGGCCTATACGTGCCGAAAGCTTTGTATACCCCCTTCTCTGAAAAAATCAAACTATTTCGCCAGGTTCTTGATATTATGGCTGGCGATTATTCGTTTCATACTTTAGCCCAATGGGTAAAGCATTATTCAAGTTAAGAAACTTTATTTACTAAAATAGATTAGATTCAAAAGATTATGTCAAATGAAAATCAGGCTTTAAAGGCTGAAGGAGCCACATTTTGGAATATCAATCCCTGCGGTGGAACTTGGAATCACTACCAGGAATTTATAACCTGGATGCAAAACACTGAGCCTTATCTGTATGAAATCTTAGGCACTTATAGTTGGTCAGGCAAGAAAGTTTTAGAGGTTGGATGTGGGCAGGGTACGGTTACAAATTATCTTCCTACGCTTGGTACCCGCATCTTTAGCGTAGACATGTCATCTCAATCATTAAAGCAAACCCGACAGGGCGCTGTTGAGTTAAATCTTCAGGATCAAATTGATTTAGCTGTTAGCGATGCGGAATCGCTACCATTTCCTAATAACTCTTTTGATATTATTATCTCTGGTGGGGTTCTACATCATACGCCCAACACTCAAGCAGGAATTGACGAAATCTACCGAACCCTAAAACCAGGTGGTAAAGCTATCATCATGCTTTACCGGTCGGGTAACCCTAAATGGTGGACAACTTATTTATTGAGAACTGTTTCACAGCTTGTAGATAAAATCACCGACACACCTCATACCTTAGCCCGACGTCTACAAGCGCAACAACAAAAAAACAGCAAAAAAGGAACTGCCTTAATCGAACTTTTTGGAGTCCCGATCCTAAAGGCTTATTCAAATCGGGAAGCCCAAGTTTTCTTTCAAAAGTTTGGCCAGATACATATTTCAAATCATCAGGCTGGATTTGTCCGCCTTATTGATATTCTGCCGATTTTAAAATCACTGGAGACTGTTCTCCGTTGGGTTGATCGAAAAATGAAAGATCGGTGGGGATTTTATCAAGTAATTGAGGCCAGGAAATGATTCCCCGCTTAAAACCCTCACTTGACCACCGGGAAATTTTTACCTTATTGCATCCGCAAACCGCCGATGCAGTCTCTCGATTTGAAATGGAATTTGCTCAAACATTTGACGCTGAAGCAGCTATTGCTTTTCCATATGGACGGAGCGCGTTGTGGGCTATCTTTAAAGCATTGGGAATTAAAAATACTGAAATAATAATGCCTGCTTATACGTGTTCGGTTGTTGCGCACGCAACTGTCTTGAGTGAGAATCAGCCCCGTTTCGTTGATATCACCTTGACCGATTACAATATGGACTTAGGTCACGTTGAAAGGGCAATCAACGAACAGACACGGGCCGTCATCGCGACCCACTTGTTTGGGTATCCACTTGATGTAGATAGACTAACTACAATCGTTCACGCCGCAGAGAGACGATTTGGCCATAAGATTTGGGTTATTCAGGATTGCGCCCACGCCTTTGGAGCCTGTTGGCAAGGACGATTGGTCAGCAATGCAGGCGATGTTGCGTTATATGGGCTTAATATTAGTAAGATGATGACTTCGATCTTTGGGGGGATGTTGACAACAAATAACGCAGATTTAGCGGAACAACTCAGGCAGTGGCGTGACGAACACTTTAATAACCCCAATTTTGTCAAAGCTTTACAGCGGCGCTTATATCTAATGGCTATCTACCCTGCATTTAATCAGCGGGCGTATAGTTTTGTTAATTGGCTACAGGAGAAAACCTCACTTCTTAACCGGTTGACAAAAGCCTATCATCTTGATGAGAAAATTCATTTTCCACCGGATTATTTAGATCGAATGACTGCTGTGGAAGCGCAAGTTGGCAGAGTCCAACTCCACAAATATCCAGAAATCGTTCGGCAGCGGCAAGAAACCGCGCAATTTTATTCCGAACACCTGCCGGCTTCAGCCAGTTGGGTTTTGCCGCCTATAGTTGAGGGGGCAACTTACTCCCATTACGTGGTGCGGGTATCAGACCGGCGTTCCTGGCTCAGGGTGGCTCGCAAAGCAGCCATAGAATTTGGGCAGTTAATCGAATATTCCATCCCTGAGATGCGCA
Organism: Anaerolineae bacterium; assembly: GCA_023382535.1. The sequence goes on from JAHDWA010000037.1 coordinate 59,968, forward strand.
CTTATCAGAAATATACAAACGGCGCGGAGTTTCCTAACGCTCGATTGGCAATGCAGTCAACGATAAATTTACCAATCCATCATGGTATTACAAAAACAAAACGGCAAAAGATTGTCAATCTGGTGCATTCAGTCATGTCCAACCAGAATTACTCTTGACAGAGGAATCTTATAACTATTATGACACGCCATGTCTCATCTGATTTTCGGACACATTGGCAAACAAATAATCTAACCGAGGTCAGCATAACCAAGAAAATTGAGGCTAAACAATTCTTACATCCTCTTTTGACCCGCCTCCAAAACGCGGTTGATACCATGCACATTTTGGATGTGGGTTGTGGGGATGGCGTCCATGCGGTAGCCTTGGTCGAGGCCGGACTAGGCAAACACTATTGTTATGGCCTTGATCTGTCGCCCGAAGCTGTGCGTTTAGCTGAAGCGCGAATTCGGACCACCGCGGACAAAAATATCTCTTTTCAGGTGGGAAATGTTCTGACTCTACCCTATCATGAGGCCAGTTTCGATAACGTTTTTTCGTACGGTGTCCTGGCTTATACCGGAGACCCAGAACGTGCTTTGGACGAAATGATCCGTGTTTGTAAACCCGGAGGCGTAGTGAGCATATGGCTTTATCCCAAAGCTGATGGTTTGGGGGGGCGCCTATTCGGATTGACTCGTAATATCTGCCGGCGGCTGGGACGACAGTTTTCAAAACCGATAATTTATACAATTGCTCTCTTATTACCAATCTTGCCTGTACGTTCTGGTATTAATCTTTTCAATGCTACCTGGCAACAATGTGTGGAAGTGGTCGAAGTTAACTTGTTACCCCAAGTGCTTGATTTCTATACCCTGGATGAAGTATTAACCTGGTTTCGCAGCCGAAACCTAACAATTGAATTTATTGATGAAGATCGTCCGATAACGATATGGGCGCGCATTTAAAAGTAGCGATATTAGCCAACGGCGACCCAACGAGCAGCGCTATATTTCGGGCAGTATGCGATGATCCACGTTTAGAGGTCGTATGTGTTGCCTTCACCGCAACTTTGACGAAATCTCAAGGATTTTGGCAAGGTGTATACGATATTTTTCGTGCGGCGGGTCTACCATATTTTATTTATATCTGCTTTTGGAATGGCGTGTTCTCTCTGAAAGAATGGCTGATGTGGCATCTGCCGTTTCTAAAACAAATCTTCCCGGAGTTTTTCTCATTAAAGCTTTGGGCTAGAAATCAGAATATAGACATTGTTTCATCCCCGGATTTCAATGCGCCAGAATTTTTGGAAAGATTAATTGATCATCAACCGGATGTGATTTTGACGCGAATCAATCAAATTTTGAAAGAACCAATTCTAAATAGCGCCCCCCATGGATGTTGGTGTTTTCATTCATCAGAACTACCGAAGTATCAGGGCATTGCCGCCGAATTTCATAGCTTGCTCAATGATGAACAGAGTGTTGGCTTTACCGTAATGCAAATGGAGCGTAAGTTAGACAACGGTCCCATCATCAAGCAGGGCTGTATACCAATTCCTGATGGTATCACCTTACACCGACTGATTCAGGATAACAACCTATTTGCCCAGAAAATTATCCGTGAGGCGATTGATGATCTGTTGTTTGATCAGATAAAACTCACGCCACAAAATATTGATCAGAAATCCTATTTTTCCTGGCCAACTTCGCCGCAAACACAGACGTTTCGACAAAAAGGCTTACGCTATATATCCTTTCGAGAGGCGATATCTTATCTCTTCGCGTGATGAGGATGTCAAATTATCTTCTAAGCTGCCCCAAAACAGCCTGCGAATGGGGATCGAGCGGCGCTTCCAACTGAATGGTTTCGCCGGTGCGGGGATGCTGGAAGGCCAGCCGCCAGGCGTGGAGGAACTGCCGCTTGAGGCCGAGGGCATTCTTCTTGCGGCCGTAAACCGTGTCGCCGACCACCGGGCATTTGAGCCAGGCCAGGTGAACCCGAATCTGGTGGGTCCGGCCCGTTTCCAGGCCGATTTCCAGCAGGCTGTAAGCGCCAAAATCCTCGATGACCCGGTAATGGGTCCGGGCCGGTTTGCCGTCAGCCCGCGGGGCGATTTTCTGGCGAAAGCGGGGATCGCGGCCCAGGGGAACGTCAATGATGCCTTCAGCGGCTTCGGGCCGGCCAAAGACCAGGGCCAGGTAAATCTTCTCGACGGTTCTGGCTTTGAACTGCTGCTGCAAGCGGCGCAGCGCCGCCGGGGTCCGGGCGACGATCATCAGCCCGGAGGTGTCCCGGTCCAGCCGGTGGACGATGCCGGGCCGGTCGGCTGCGCCGGAGTCGTCTTCCGCCAGCACCGCCAAATCGGGGTAGCGGGCCAGCAGGGCGTTGACCAGGGTGCCGCTGGTATGTCCCTGCGCCGGGTGAACGACCATCCCGGCCGGCTTGTTGATGACGACCAGATCGTCGTCTTCGTAAACAACGTCCAGGGGCGTCGTCTCCGGCTGAAGGGCAGCTGGTTCGGGTGCGGGCAGGTGAACGGTGACGACATCGCCGGGCTGGAGGGCAGCACTGGGCCGGGCTGGCTGGCCGGCGACCAAGACCTGGCCCTGACGGATTAATTTTTGCAACTGTGAGCGGGAAAGCTGGGGGATAGATTGGGCCAGCCATTGATCCAGGCGCGCGGCGGGTTGGTCAACTTGGAGGTAAAGGGGTTGTGCTGTGGACATAAAACAGCAGGGGAGCAAGGGGGCGGGGGAGCAGGGGGGCCAAAAAGATTTCTCCTCAGCCCCCCTGCTCCTCTACACCCCTGCTACTTGTGCTGGCGGGCTTTTTCCAGGGCGTGCGTGGCCATGCTGGAGTGAGAGCCACCGGCCTGTTTGAAGGCCCGGCGGCGCTGCAAAATGCGGTGATCGTGCAGCAGCTTAACCGGCAAAGCCCAGCGGTCAATATGCGCCGTGGAGCGCAGGCGGAAGCCAAAAACCAACTGGCGCACTCGCCGCCCCAGTTCCGCCGCTTTTTGGCTGTAGGCGGTCAGTTTATGCAAAAGGGTCTGGCGCAAAGAAGCTCGATCAGCCGGATGGCTCATAAATTGCCTCCCTCGGGCAGGTTGGAAGATTTTTCGACCTGCTCCAAAGATTGTTCTTCATTCCACAAGAAATAGGCTAAAATCGCTACCCCGAGCACAATGGATAAATCGGCCAGGTTAAAGATAGGCCAAAAACCGATATCCACAAAATCCACCACAAAGCCCCGGTTGATGCGATCCACCAGATTGCCGAGTGCGCCGCCTAGTTGCAGTCCCAGGCTCAGCCGCACCCAGAAGTTATAGGTGGGCAGGTGGTGGTAAAAGATGACAATCGAGGCGATGACCACAACCGCAATGACCATAAAAACGCCGCCGAGTTGGGGAAACATGCCAAAAGCCGCGCCGGTATTTCTGAGAAAGGTAAATTGAAAGATTTTGGCCAAGGCCGGGAAGAAACTCCACGAGCTTTGCTCAGGAATATTTTGGACGACCCAATACTTGGTAAGCTGATCGAGGGTAAAGACAACTGCCGCTATCCCAAGAATGGTCGGTAAGGCGGAACGCTTTTTGAGGGTTGACCAACGACTAATGAGAAATTCTCCTTTTTGTTCTGACGTTTTTATTGTACCTCACTCCCAACCAATCTGCAACAATATTATGTTCCTACCCAGATTTTGTACTCTCGTTCCCAGGCTGAGTTTGGGAACGAGAGTAATTGTTCTATCCCTCCGGCAAGTTGGCAACTTGTCCGACCCCGTGTTACAATCGGCCTAACTTTTCCCTTTTGCGAGTCATTTTGCCTAACATTTCTAACCGGACCTCTCTGCGCCCGCCGTTGTGGACTCTTGGCCTTTACCTGATCCTCCCCTTTTTAGCTTTCCCCGAAATCATTTTTGGCGGCCAAACGCTGTATCGCACCGATATAAGCTGGATTCATTATCCCGGCCACATTTTTATGGCCAGTGAGTGGCTGGCCGGGCGAGTCCCGCTGTGGGACCCGTACCGGCAGGCGGGCATGCCCATGCTGGCCGAACCCCAGATTGGCGTGCTTTACCCGCTGCGCGCCCTATTCTTAAGCCCGCTTTCGCCTTCGCTCGAACTCTCTCTGTTCATTCTGCTGCACTTTCCTCTGGCCGCGCTTTTTACCTATCTTTTGGCCCGCTCGCTGGGATTAAGCCAAACGGCCGCAACGCTGGCCGGCCTGGTTTTTGGCTTTGGCGGCTTTTTGATGGCCCAGGTTTCCAACGTAAACATTATGACCGGGGCGATCTGGTTGCCGCTCGCTCTCTACGCGGTAATGCAAGCCACCCGGCGGCGCAGTTGGCAGGCCGCCCTGTTGGCCGGCCTGCCGCTGGCTCTGCAAACCTTGACCGCCCATTCCCAGATTATTTTTTACACCCTGGTTACGGTGGCCGGATATGGGCTGTACCGGCTGGCCGTGGATTTCCTGGCCGGCCCGCCGCCCCTCCGACACGATCTCCGTTATGCCCTCCAGACCGGACTCCTGGTGGCGGCGGCGATAGTCACCAGCCTGCTGTTGGCCGCGCCCCAGCTCCTGCCCAGCAGCGAGCTGCTGCAATTTACCCTGCGCTCGCAGGATCGCGGGCTGGATTTGCTGACGGAAAACTCGCTCCACCCGCTGATGTGGCTCAACCTGCTTCTCCCCAGTGCTTTTGGCAATAATGTGATTGGCTTTAAGGGGGGCGACCCTTTTCAAGAGGTTTTTACTTATGCGGGCTTTCTGCCGCTGCTGCTGGCGGTGGTGGGTCTGCGGGCGCGGCGGCAGCCTGACCAGCCTTTTTTTATCCTCCTCCTCGTCAGCGCCGGCGTGCTGGCGCTGGGCGACCACACCCCGCTCTACCGCTACGTCATCCAGTATCTGCCCGGTTTCGACCTGTTCCGCATCCCTGCCCGCTGGTTGATGGTCGTCACCCTGGCCCTGGCCGTGCTGGCCGGATTTGGCCTGGACCTGCTGCTTGAAAAGGGTTTATCCCGGCGGGCGCTGGCGCTTCTTTTAGGCGGGGGACTGCTCGTTGCTTTGGGCTTGCTCTTGATTTGGGGCTTCAGGACGGATTTGTCGGCGTGGAGCGGCCAGCTCGACGGCTCTTACGGCCAGTTAACCAGCGCCTTTTTGAGCAAAGCTCTTAGCCCTAACCCCATTTACCAGCAGCGCCTGTTGCTGCGCTGGGCTTTCGGGCTAAACACGACCGCTTTTTTGTTACTGGCTAACCTCGCCGCTGCGTCTATCCTGCTGGGACTGTGGACCACGCGGCGTATCAGTGAGCCAACATTTACCGACTTGACCCTCCTGGCGGTCAGCCTCGACCTGCTCCTGGCCGGCGGGACGGCGATCAACCCGGTCAGGCCGGAGCAGCGCTGGCAGGCGTTGTCGGGCGGGGCGCGCTACGTGCTGGAACACGTCGGCGCGGCGCGAGTCTTTCCCCTGGGCGTCAGCGGCGAAGACGAGTCGGCGCGCAACCTGGGCCAGTATTTTCCCTCGGCCTACGGCGTCCATAGCGCCAGCGGCTACAGTTCGCCCTTAAAGCTCGCCCGTTACGAGAACTTCCTGGACGAAGCCGACCCGGTGCAGGCCATCCAGGTGCTGGCCGTGCGCTATTTGCTGACCGAAGGGCAGATGGGGGCAGACGTAGCCGCCACCTATCCCCTGGTTTACAGCGACGCCCACTCTTACGTCTACGAGAACAAACAGCCGCTGCCACGAGCGTTCGTGGTCCATCAGGCAGTCCTGGCCGGCAGCCCGGCCGAGGCGCTGGCCTTTTTTCAGCGCCGCACCCTCGATCCCAGGCAGACGGTGGTGCTGGAGAGCGAGCCGGAAGAAACTCCTCCGGCTCTGGCTCCCCTCAACACGCCGGCGTCCAGCACCGTGGAAATTGTCGCCGAAAATCCGCAGCAGCTAGAAATTGAAGCCAGCCTGTCCGCCGACGGCTACCTGGTGCTGCTGGATACTTTTTTCCCCGGCTGGGAGGCTACCGTTGACGGTCAGCCCACGCTCATTTACCGGGCCGATTACCTGGGCCGGGCCGTGTTTGTCCCGGCCGGGGAGCACACCATCCGCTTTGAGTACCGGCCCTGGTCATTCCGGCTGGGTCTCTGGCTGGCCCTGCTCACCCTTGTTGTTTTAGCGGCGACAGCCTTTCTTTCACGCCGAAAATCAAGCGCGAATTTCCTGCCGTTGAAACAGGACGTAGCCTACCGCGAATAACAGAATTGTCGCTGCAATCAACCCGGTCAGGCTCGGCCACATGAGCAGGAGACTCTGGCCCAGGGGCAGCGGCGCGCCTAAGACTGCCCCTTGCAGTTGGATCGGCAGCACCAACCCCAATGAACGCACCGCCGGATTGAGCAAGGCCACCATCGCTTCGCCAAAGAGTGTGTTGGGCGATAGGCGGCTCAAGGCCAGTTCCAGTTGGGCCTGCTGCAAAATGGTTTCGGGCGCGGCCAGTTGGGCCGGAATCAACGCCTGGGCCAGCAGGCTGGCAACGACGCCCCAGAAGACCATGAAGAACAACCAGACGGCCATCGAGGCCAGGGCGGCGGTGGCCGGCTGGCGGAAGATGATCGAGCAGAGCATGGCCAGGGCCAGCCAGATACCGCCATAGAAAATTGTCACTCCTAAAAACCAGAGGCTGCGAGCCACTTCCTCACCGCTGGGCGGCACCCCCAGCCCCAGCAGCCCCAGGCCGATGATCAGCAGCCAGATGGTGGTCAGGGTCAGCGCCAGGGTGAACAGCCCGGCCAGGAATTTGCCCAACAGCAGCGCATCGCGATAGATCGGTTGGGCCAGTACCCGCGACAGGGTGCGCTGGTTAAACTCGCCGTTGATCGAGTCGAAGGCCAGGGCAATGGCGGTCAATGGAACCAGGAAACCCAAAAAACCGACAAAAGCCGGCAGCGGCTCGCGGGCGGTGGTAAAGAGGCGTAAAAAGAGGAACGGGTCTTGCCCAACCGCGTCGCGCAGGTTCTGCGCTGCCCCGTAAACCGTCCCGGCGGCGGTCAGCACGATGAGCAGTTCCAGGATGAGCATGCGCACGCTGGTCAAATTTTCGGCCATCTCTTTAGCAACCACGGCCCACAGGCCGGTCCAGGGGGAGCCTTCGCGGGTTTGCTCGCGCTTGACGGAATTAACTTGTGCCGACATGGGCCACCTCCTGCTGCTGGAAATAACGGCTGTAAACTTCGTCAAGGCTGGGCATTTCGGCATTCAGCGAGAGCAGCCGGCCGCCGGCCTCGACGATGGCCCGCGCCGCTTCGGCCCGCAGGTCACTTTTGGCTTCAAGGTTATAGCCGCTCGAATCAGCCCGGCTGACCTTGACGATACCCCTGAGTTGATTAAGTTTGACTTCTAACCCGGCCACGCCGTTGGCTTCCAGGTGAATCCGGTAGGCTCCGCCCAAAACCTGTTGGGCCAATTCTTTAACCGTACCCTCCAGCACCATCCTGCCCCGGTGAAAGAGGCCAACCCGATCACAAACAGCCTGAACCTGGTGGAGCAAATGGGACGAGAGCATGATCGTGATGCCTTCGGCGCTCAGGCCGCGAATAATCTCCAGGAACTCGCGCGCGGCTTCCGGGTCAAGCCCCAGCGTCGGCTCATCCATAATGATGAGCTGCGGCTGCTTGAGCAGAAGTTCAGCCACACCCAAGCGCTGGCGCATCCCCCGTGAAAAGGTGCTGACTCGTTTGTCAATGACCTCGCCCAGGCCCATCTGGACCAGGGCGGCTTCGATGCGCCGGTTGGCCTCTTCTCGTGGCAAACCGTTTAACCGGTCGATGTAGATCAGGTTTTCTCGGGCGGTCAGATTGTCGTAAAAGCCGACCTGGTCGGGCAAATATCCTACCCGGGCCTTGACGCTGAGCGGCTGGCGCGACGGGTCAAAACCCAACACTTCCACCCGGCCGGCGGTCGGCTCGGTCAGGCCGAGCAGCATCAAAATCGTGGTGGTTTTACCCGCCCCGTTGGGGCCAAGCAGCCCAAAAATTTCACCCTGCCGGATGGTTAAATTGAGTTTATCTACGGCGATGAAGTCGCCGTAATGCTTGGAAAGCTCCCTGCTTTGCAGGACTACCTCAGGCATGCTCTACCTCCTCGCCTTAACGCCGGCCAAAGCGCGAGACTGCCACGCCGACCACCGCCACAGCCACGGCAATCAAGCCAACCCCGGCCATACCCCACATGGTTGACGTCAGTACAGTGATGCGAAAGTCGGCCGACTTGCTGGGGCCGTCCTCCGGCTGAGCGCGGACAGTCACCACATAGTCGCCGGCAATCGCCTGGTCAGTGGGTTGCACATTGGCCGTAACCTCGACCTGCTGGCCGCTCGGTATTTCGGCAATCTGCTTTGGCTCAAACTCGACCTTCCAGCCGGCCGGCGGTGAAGCAGTCAGAGCGATATTTTGCGCCGGGGCGCTGCCAGTGTTCTGGACCACCAGCTTGAGCGGCGTTTTGCTGCCGGCGTTGGCCTGGCCGGAGAGACGCCCATCCGGGGCGGTCACGCTTAGTTCCGGCTGGCCGGTCACTTCGGCGGTTAGAGCCAGGCCGGCTTGAGTTTCACCGCCCTGGGCCATTACCTTGATGGGGTAGCTGCCGGCGGCCAGGTCGGGGAAAGGTTTGACCTCGATGCTCAGGTGTTTGGACTCGTTGGCGGCCAGGGGCAGGCTGGTCACATCCTGGCCGGACAGTTTGAAGTCAACTTGCAGACCTTTGGGCGCTTCGGCAGCCAGGTTGATGGTCATGTCTTCGTCACCCTCATTTTTTAGCGTGGTGTCAAAACGGAAAGTGGTACTCGGCGTGCCTCGCAGCGTGGGCAAATCGGCCTGAAATTTCAAACTGGGCGGCAGTTTATCTTTGATGATCAGTTCAATGGGCAGCTTGAGTGCGTCGTTATTTTGGCTGTGGCCGATCACGGCAAATTGATAGCTGCCGGCCTTGACATCGGCCGGCGGCTCTACCCGCAGTTCCAGCGAGGTATCACTGCTGGGGTCCACATAGGCCGCCTCGATGACCTTGCCGCCGCCGCGGAAGGCCGCCGTCCAGCCTTCAGGCAGGTCTTGCATCTCCAGGCGGACCACCTGCGGCGTGTCGCCGCCGCGCAGGGTCAGCCCAAAGGTGACATTCTCGCCGATGGCGGTCTCCTGGGCCGGATAAGGGGTAAAGAGGATCAATTTCTGGGGTGGATTTGGAACCTTTTGTCCCTCATCGGCCAGCCCCGGGGCTGCGCCGGCCAGGGTTGTCAACGAGATGATAAAGAAAACCAGGGGCAAAATGCGTTTCATGGGGAACTCCTCCTGTAATAAGTTATTTTTATCCTAGGCAATTGTAACACCAACAGGGGGAGTTCTGTCTTTAAGACCAGCTCAAGAAAAGCTTAAGAGAATCTTAAAGCTGTCCAACATCTCAGGAGCTGATTTAAGGTTAGCTTAAGGTCAGGATAAGCTGGCCTTAAAGACACCCAAAACCTTATATGATATGCTCAAGGCATAGAAATTTGGTTATGACTGCCACAGGGACAAACACCTGGGTATTCAATTCTAAGAAGTGGACGGATCAATGCCATCTTTACAAACAGCACCGCTGCTTCTTACCATTACTACCGGGCTGTTACTAGGGCTGCTGGCCTGGGGGCTTTTTCTCAGCCAGCGCCATACCAGTATCCGTGATTTTTTTGAGACCCCCGATTACCTGCGCCTGGGGCTGCTCCTGCTCGCTATCTTTTCTTTGGGGGCTTTTGTGGCTCTTGCGCTGGAGTTGGTCGTTCTGCGATAACAGAAAGGAGGTAAATAATGGACTCTCGTGATTGCTGGCTCATTAGCAGGGAGCATGACCCGCCTTCCGTTGCAGTCAATAGGGCGAAGCTACCCCATGCTCGTGTAATTCTGAGGTAATTTTGGCAAGCCGGAGCGCAGCCTCAAGCGCGCTCCTCCATTAACGAGTGATGCTGTGAGATTAAGGAGGATTCTATGTCTAAGTTACTGCGAATATTTGCTCTGACCATTGCCCTGATGGTCGCTTTTTTACTGGTTCTGACTGCCTGTAACAGCACCCAGTCAGCGGTACGGATTACCCCCGCGCCGACGGTAGCCGTGGCTAAACCCGTCGCTACCCCTGCCGTGGCGACTCCTACTTCAGTGGCAACCAAAGTTGTTTCGATGACGACGGAGGTTACCCCTACGCCTCTGGCGGCCCAGCCGACCGTGACCCCGGTCAGATCTTCATCCCTTGTGACAGCTACCCAGGTTGTCACGACTGTGGCAGAAATCGCCAGCACGCCGGTTGGCGTTAAGGCCAGTCCCACGGCTGTTAAGCCGGCAGCGGCCAAAGCCACTCCGGCGGCAGTCAGGCCGGCGGCCAGCCAACCGGCTGAAGTCGAACTCCAACTGGCCAAGAATGACAAGCTGGGGGAAATTTTGACCGACGCCACGGGCATGACGCTCTACACCTTCAAAAATGACAAACCCGGCGAAAGCACCTGTGTTGATGCCTGCGCCAAAACCTGGCCACCGCTGCTGGTTGCCAACAAGAGTGACAAACCCCTCTTGAGCCAGAACGTAACCGGTAAAGTGGGCGTTATTGAGCGTAAGGATGGCGCCTACCAGGTTACTTACAACGACATGCCGCTGTACTATTACGCTCAGGATACCAAACCAGGTGATACCAAAGGCCAGGAATTCAAAGAGCTTTGGTATGCAGTTACTATGACCACACCTCAAGCGTCGGAAGTTCCGGCCAAGCCAGGTGAGGCGACAACCTGGACCGTGCTGGTGGGCGGCGAAGCGGGCGTTGAAGAGCAGGAGGCCGGCCCGGCGGGGGCGTGGCAGTTTATGCGCTTCTACCCCGACACCATCACCATCAACGCCGGCGATACGATTGTCTGGAAGCAAAATTCGGCTGAACCGCACACCGTCACTTTTCTCAAGCCCGGCGATAAAACTGCACTCCTGGTCATCCCTGAGGGTAAGGACAGCCAGCGTATGATCTTCAATCCGGATGTCATCATGCCGCAGGGCAGCGCCAGTTATGACGGCGCGGCGCTGACCGGCTCGGGCCAGATGGGCGGCGAGCCGCAGTTCCCCAAGGAATACAAGCTGACCTTTACCAAGCCGGGCACGTACGAGTATATCTGCGCCTTTCACCCGATGATGAAAGGCAAGATCATCGTGCAAGCGGCCGGCCAGAGCTATCCGCAAACCCAGGCGCAGATTGATGCCGCCGCCAAGGCACAGCTTGAGGCCGATACTCAGGCCGCGCTGAAGGTTAAACCGGAAACCACCCAGGCCGCTACTCGTGCCGGGACAAAAGGCAGTACGATTCATGAGGTAAAAATTGGCTACGGCGATGGGGTCATGGCCTGGATGCGCTTTAGCCCGGCCAACCTGACCATCAATGTCGGCGATACCGTCGAATGGACACAAGCCGATACGGATACTCCGCACACCGTTTCTTTCCTGGATCAGGGTAAGGAACCTGAGATGGTTCTGGCCGAAAAACAGACCGCCGGGCCGCCCAAGTTAGTGTTGAATCCGGAGGTACTGCAACCGGCCGGCGGGACAACTTACAGCGGGCGGGGTTACTTTAATTCCGGTTTTATCTGGGGCACTAAAGATCCAACCCCTGGGCCGCGCACCTATTCACTCACTTTTGATAAAGCCGGAACTTACAAATATACCTGCATCCTTCATGATGGCATGGGCATGCGGGGCACCATAACCGTTAAGGCTAAATAGCCCTGATACGGGCGCGTCAAGGCGTCGCGCTGACTCGATCATAGCTTGCTATTGATATAAATTCAGAGGCAAGCATGGGATTACGCCATGCTTGCCCCAATTTCATCTCTCCCAGAGGCAGAAGCCTCCACGCCCAATCAAAAGTTGAAAAAATCAAGCCTTGAGAGGAGATTGACCATGACTGACGTAGCTGCCAGCTCCCCTTATGCCAAACATGTTGACTCGCTGCCTAAACTGCATTTTTTACTTTTTCTCCATCGCCATCCAGAGATCAGCGCTACCAGCCAGGAGTTTGCCGAACGATTGTATTTTGGCCATACCCCCCTCCTGGAAACCATCCTTGCCGAACTATGTCATGCCGGCCTGTTAGATCAAATCGAGGATTGTTATAAGCTGGGCCATGGTCTGGAAATTCAATCCTTTTTACAGAGTCTAGCCCACGCCTTTGAGGACCCACTCGCTCGTCAAAAGGTACTTGATCAGATACGGTATCGGTCTACCGCTGCCCAGTTCCATTAAACTCTTTAAGGTCGGCTTAAGGTTGAGATAATCTCGCCTTAAAGACAAACAAAGTTATTCTGTGCTATCTTAAGTCTAGAGCGTGTTATGGTATTACGACCTGTAGGGGACCCATTTACGGAATTAATTCATCGTTTGTAGTAAGGAGCTTAACTAATGCCTGCTAAAAAGGGCCATACTATTATTGGGCAGCCGGGTGAGGCCCAAACTGTTGCTCTTGGGTCTAACCGAGTGACCTTTCTTCTTTCGAGTGAGCAAACAGGACAGAAATATTCGTTAACTGAATTTGCGGCGGCCCCACCTCCAACACCTTCCGCGCCGGTGCATATCCATCATGACGCCGATGAAGTGGTCTATGTCCTGGAAGGCGAATTTCAATTTACCGTTGAGGGACAAACCATCCCCGCAACCGCTGGTTCTTTTATTCTGGTCCCGAAAGGCACGCCCCATACGGTGGCTAATACGGGTACAGAAGGGGGTAAAATATTGGTTGTCCTCTCGCCACCAGGCTTTGAGAGTTATTGGCGCGAGATGTCTGCCCTATTAGCAGCCTCCAGCGGCCCGCCCGACCCGGCCCAAGTGCTGGCCTTACAGCAAAAGTATCATATGGATACGGGGGGCCAGCCGCGTCAATTTACTCGTTGACCTGAGAAAAAGTAAATGGTGATGCTCAAACAGGCTGTTCATCTTCTTACCCAAAGTTTATAACACGCTCTAGAAGTTAGATAACTCCTTTCAGAGTAGATTTGGTAAACTATTTTTATATACAATGAGGTTACTATGAACAAGAAACTGAATTTTATTATCCTTCCTTCACTGCTGGCTACATTGGCGTTGCCGGCGTGCAGCGGCGCGTCCATGTTATCGCTGGAATCAACACCTCTGGCTTTGTTAAAGTCAAGCCAGGCGAACCCTATTGCTGTATCTGGCCCTGCCTCGATAGAGGCCGTGGCCGCTGTGGAAGGGGCGCTGGAAAATATCTACACTACGGTTAATCCATCGGTGGTCAGCATCCAGGTCAGTCAGAGGGCCGACAGCGCCCCTTTAACCCAGATGCCTGACTTCCCTTTTCGTTTCTTCTTCGGCAATCCGCAGAATCCGGGTTTGCCCCAGCAGCAGTTACCCCAGGAACAGTTTCGCCACGGGGCCGGTTCCGGCTTTGTCTGGGATAAAGAAGGCCACATTATCACTAATAACCATGTGGTAGATGGGGCAGACAGCATCCGGGTGACCTTTGCCGATGGCAGTACAGCGGCGGCTAGCGTGGTCGGCGCCGATCCCGACAGCGACCTGGCTGTGCTCAAAGTAGACATGCCCGCCGAACGCCTGCAGCCGGTGGAAGTGGCCGACTCCAGCCAGGTCAAGGTAGGGCAGTTGGCGGTAGCCATTGGCAATCCTTTTACCCTGGAAAATACTATGACCGTCGGCATTGTCAGTGCCATGGGACGGCAGCTACCCGTCAGTTCTGGTAATGAGGCCCAAAACCTAGAACCTGCTCCCACCTACACCATCCCTGATATTATCCAGACCGATGCGCCGATCAATCCCGGCAACTCCGGCGGGGTGCTGGTCAACGACCAGGGGCAGATGATCGGGGTCACGGCGGCGATTGAGTCGCCGGTGCGGGCTTCGGCCGGGATTGGCTTTGCTATCCCCTCGAACATCGTCCAGAAGGTCGTGCCCGAACTCATTAAATCCGGCCAATACGAGCATCCCTGGCTGGGGCTGAGCGGCACGAGCCTCAACCCGGACCTGGCTGCGGCAATGGACCTGAAGGAAGATCAACGCGGCGCTTTGGTAATTGATGTAACGCCCGGCAGCCCGGCGGACCAGGCCGGTTTGCAGGGCAGCGACCGCCAGGTCGAGATTGAAGGCGAGGCGCTGCGGGTCGGCGGCGATGTGGTTATAGCCATCAACGGCGAACCGGTCCATACCTTTGATGACCTGGTGGCCTACCTGGCCGGTTCCACCCAAATTGGCCAGAGCGTGAAGCTGACCGTACTGCGCAGCGGCAAAGAAGAAACGATCAGCGTTACCCCGGCCCCTCGGCCCACCGCTAACCGGCAACAGGGCGGGTCGGAAAAAGAGGCCGGCGGGGGTGTATGGTTGGGCATCCAGGGGCTGGGGGTGACTCCCGCCCTGGCCGAGAAGCTCGGCCTCCAGGCTGACCAAAAAGGGGTGCTGGTGGAACAGGTTGAGGTCAACAGCCCGGCGGACGAAGCGGGTCTGCGCGGCAGCTTCAAACCGACTACTATTAACGGGGAGGCGGTGACAGTGGGCGGCGACATTATCACCGCCGTGGGCGGCCAGCCGGTAGAAAGCCTCGCCGATCTGCAAAACTTCCTGCAGCAGGCCGCGCCGGGGCAGAAAATCACCCTGACGATCATGCGGGATGGCAAGTCGCTGGAGGTGAGTGTCACCCTGGCCGAACAGCCAGCCGGACCTGTATCGTAAATCTGGCTCAGTCGAGTGAAGAAAAACGGTAGAGATACTGCTGGTAGTATCTCTACCGTTAATATTTGGGAAAGGATATCCTCATGCCAGAAATCGGCATACCGGAATTACTGATCATTTTAGTCATCGTCCTGATCATTTTTGGGCCGGGGCGGCTGGCCGGAGCAGGGACGGCGCTCGGCCAGGCCATCCACGAATTTCGCCGCACCGTCGGGGGTGAACCAACCGAAACCGGGCCAGGCGGGTCAAATCAGCCTAACGATAAGTAAATAATCCCATGTCACGGCTGATTTGACGATGATAACCAGATGGTGAACCGGCTCCCCTGGCCGGGCCGGCTGTCTACCTCTAATCGTCCGCCATGGGCGACAATCAAATCCTGAGCGATGGTTAAGCCCAGGCCCATCCCCTGGGGAAAGCGCCGGTTACGGTGGCTGCGGTAAAATGGCTCAAAGATGTGCGCCTGCTCTTCCTCAGCAATACCGGGGCCGGTGTCGCTGACCCGCAGCCAGACCGCTTCATTTTCCAGGCCGGCCTCAAAGGAGACTATCCCGCCGGCTGCCGTGTATTTAATCGCATTGCTCAACAGATTGCCGATGACCTGGGCCAGGCGGTCGGGGTCAATTTCCAAAATGGGCAGCGCGGCCGGGATTACGGCCTGCCACTGCAATCGTTTGGCCTGGGCCGCTTCCCGCCAGGGCGCGATGGTAGGGAGCAGCCACTCACTCAAGGCAATGGGCCGCCGGTTGAGTTCCAGCGTTCCCAGGATACGGTCGTGTAATTCGGTCAGGTTGTTGAGCAGCGGGTGCATCCGCTCCACCTCGGCCTCCATGCCAACCAGTAATTCGCGCCGAAAGGCTTCATCCCGGTCAGCCCCGTTCAGCAGCGCTTGAATAGCCGATTGCAGCGCGCCGACAGGTCGTCCCACTTCATGGACCAGGTTCGCCAGCAGCCGCCGCCGGGTTCCTTCCAGAATGCGCAACCGCCCGGTCAGGGTATTGAAGGCCCGCAGTAACTGCCGAATCTCCTCCGGCCCCTGCTCCGGCAAAGTAGCTAATTCTCGCCCGTAGGCTACGCCCAAAATAGCTCCGGTAACGTATCGCAAGGAGCGTTCCAGATCAAGGGCCAGGATCAGGCCGACCAAGGCCCCCAGCAACAACTCAACAACCAATACCCCCCCAATAAGATAGCGCAGCCGCAAAAATTGCTCAAACACATTCGATAACTGATGGGTCAAGCGGACAATACCCACCACTTTTTGGTGGGCATCCACAACCGGAACTAACACTTCGGCAATTTCGACCTCCGTATTTTGGCTGTAGTTGATCCGGACAGTGATTTCATCGGCCAGCACTTGCGCCAAATTGGGTAGTTCCAAAGTCTGGCCCAGCCGTGCTTGATCAGCGCCTGCGCTGGAAGCCAGCAATTTACCGGCCGGATCTAACAGCATTACCTGAGATTTGTGATGGGCGCTAAAGCGGGTTACAAACAAGCGGGCACTGTTGGCATCCTCCCAGATATCAGGATGGTCACTGGCCAGGTCGGCGGTTAAAGTGGCCTGACGGGTCAATTCGTCAGACAGATTGGCCAGGAGAACTTGTGTTTCCAGCACGTAGATGAGGGCGATACCGACCAGCGGCACAATCACCAGCAGGGGCAAAATATGACTTAAGATGAGACGGGTCCGCAGACTGCGCATGGGGGATCACTTAGCCTGAGGCTCCAACTTGTAGCCAACCCCCCGAACCGTGACAATCCGCCGGGGATGCTGAGGGTCGGTTTCCAACTTTTCACGCAGCCAGCGGATATGCACATACACCGCCTGGGTCTCGCCGCTGTACTCAGCCCCCCAGACGTGGGCCAGCAGGTCATCGGTGGAAACTACCCGCCCGGCAGATAGCGCTAAGGCATGCAGCAAAGCAAACTCGCGGGGTGAGAGGTCAACCGGATCGCCGGACAAGGTCACCGTGTGAGCCGCCGGATTGATCACCAGATCGCCGACCTCCAACAAAGCCGGTTCTGAGGCCGGTAAGGTTGAACGTTCGGCCCGGCGCAACACAGCTTTAATTCGAGCCAGCAGCACATTTAGATCAAAAGGTTTGGTGATGTAATCATCCGCGCCCAGTTCCAACCCCAGGGCCTGGTCCACCTCGCGGCGGCGGGCGGTGACAAAGATGATAGGGGTAGCTGCCTGTTGTTGAAAGTTGCGCAAGGCATCGAGACCATCCATACCTGGCAAGCCGATGTCCAGCAGGATCAAGTCGGGTAGTTCGCGCCGGGCCACGTTCAGGGCATCTTCGGCGTTGGCGGCAGTACTGGCCCGGTAGCCGGCCTGTTCGAGGTTGAAGGCCAGGCTGCGGCGGAGGAGGGCATCGTCATCTACTAACAGGATATGCTTGCTCATGGGTGCTGCTCTCATCAAATATTAGAGCGATAGGATGCGCCGGCCGCAGTCGTAGAGGGTAATCGGGCCATCCTGGGAGACAGTGATGGCCAGGCATTGGGCTTCGGCGCTCATTTTGGCGGCGCTGCTGTGACGCGCGCCTTTGCCCAGGCCGATGTCGGCCTGGGTGTTGGCATTGGGCCGGAGCAGGACCATACAGCCGCGAAATTGACCCTGCACGTCAATCACCGTCGCCCCATCCTGCTTGGCAAAGTTAATCAGCTCGCGGTCGGTCAACTGCTGCACGTCGGCGCTGACAATGGCGGCAAAGGAGCTGATTTCCGGGGCGTCGGAATGTTCCATAATCACGTTGGCTTCGCCCAGCAAAAAGATCGCGCCCAGGTTTTCCTCCGACATTTGAAACGCGCAGCGCAGCACCCGCCGGATCAGGGCCAAATCATATTCCCGCCGCTTGGCCAGTTGACCGAGCACCTGGCTAACATGGGTCATGCTTTCCGGCGACCAGTCGCCGTTGGAATAGCGGCCCACCAGTTGCCCCTCGGCAAAAACGCGGACCTGTCGGCCAGGGGCCGGGACAAAAAAGACGACGGCATCGCACAAACGCGAGATGGTGGCGTGGCGGCGAAACTGCGGACCGAGAAGCATATTGGCCGGATCATCCAGCGGCTCATCCAATTTCAGCTTGCGAATACCCCGCACATAGCCGTGCTTATCCACCACGTAGCCCAGCACCAGCCCATCCACCATTTTGGCCAGGGTGATCAAAATATTGCGCATGCGGCGAATGTGATCCCAGCGCAGCAGCCGAATTTCGCTGCGGGTCAGGATGCGGTTAATCCGGGCCGGGTCACCCACAATCAAGGCCGTCGAGAGCGGCTTGGCTTCGTTCTCCATCTGGGCAATGCTGGCGGCCACATCGCAAATATGAACCATCGAGGGCGCGTCAATTTGCTTGGTCCGGGCCAGGTTAAACAGGAACTCAATGCCGGCATCGGCCAGCCAGGCATCGAGCATGCTCTCCTTTTCCAGCAGTTGGCGCATGCGTTCCGGGTTAACGTGAACCTGGGTAATTTCCTTTTCCACCAGTTGCGGGGCGGGCGGATACATGGACTTGATCTGAGCGGCGTAGCGTTCAGCCAGGTGATGGCGCTCATGCAGCCGCAGGCGGGCCAGTTCATTGGCCGCCTCACTGTAAGCCTGATCATACAGGCTGTAATTTTCAATCCTGGCCCAGCGGTCCAGCCGGCTGTTAACCTGCGCCACCACGCTATCAAACAAAGCCTTGACCCGGGGGTGAGCGGTGGTGTTGACCGGTTCCCCGGCTTCGTTATCCTGCTGCCAGAACCATTTGAGGGTGGTCGTAGGCGATCCCACGGTCAGCAGGTCTTCATTTTCCTGGGCCTCGTCCGGCTGGAGATGCTCAACCAGCACTTCTAAATCAGGTATCAGCAAGGCCGACACATAAGGCCGGCCTTCGCCAAAAACTACGGCTTCGGTAATAATCGGATGGGCCATCAGCATCTCTTCGACGGTAGCCGGCATCACTTTGCGCCCGGTCGAAAGAACGATGACCGGGTGCTTGCGCCCGGTCAGGAAGAGGTAGCCATCCCGGTCAAAAAAGCCCAGGTCGCCGGTATGCAGCCAACCGTCGGCATCGAGCACCTGCTGGGTCTCCGCGGGCCAGCCCCAATACTCGTTCATCAATGAGTTCCCCCGGACCAGCACCTCACCGTCGTCGGCAATCCGGATTTCAAAGCCCGGCGCCACCTGACCACAGGAACCAAGCCGGTAAGCGTCGAGACGGCTGATGGCCGGGAAGCCGCCGGCCTCGGTCAGGCTGTAAACTTCCAGGACGGGCAGGCCAATAGCTTCAAAGAAACCGGCCAAGTTTCGGGATAGCGGCGCGCCGGTAGAGTAGAAGCGCCGCAATCGCCCGCCAATCTGCCCGCGAATACTGCTAAAGAAAGTCATGTCGGCCCGGGCATACTCTTCGCGCAGTTCGGCCGAGGCAGCCGGGCCGGCGGCGTGGAACTCGCGGCCTTTGGCCACCGCCCACTGAAAGACTTCGCGGCTGGCTTCCGGCATTTGCGCCACCATCTCCATCACTTCCTCGTAAAAACGCTCCAGAAAGTAGGGCATGTTGAGGCTCACCGTTGGGCTGGTCTGCTGCATCACCTCCGGGATGGACTCTTCACCCCCGGCGACCACATTGGCTACACCCGATGTAAAATAGCGGAGCGCCATGGACAGGCTGGCGGCAAATCCCCAGGGCACAACCGTAAAACCTAAATCATCCTCGTCGAGGTTCAACCCGTGCAAATGGCGCATGCTGGCTAAAAGCCGGTAATGATCAAAGACAGCCCCTTTGGGCCGGTCGGTGCCGCCGGCCGTGTAATAAATGGCCGCCAGGGTTTCAGGGGGAGTGCTGAGCGCGTACAGACGCAGCGTTTCTTGTTCCTCAGGCGGCAATTCGGCTCCGGCCAGAATCTGGCTCAGCGAAATGGTGGGGCAAGCTGCCTCCGGCAATTCGTTCACCGTCAGAATAGTCTTTAAATGGGGTAAAGGATTATCGGCGCTGGTCAGCAGGGTTGCGATGTCGTGCAGGAGCTGCTCGTCGTCCAAAACGACCAGGCTGGCCTCAGAATCTTGAAGGGTAAAACGAAATCTATCCGGCGCAACCGAAGGGCGGAGAGGTACGGCTACCCCACCCGCCAAGAGGGTAGCCATGTAGACAACCATCCACTCCAGGCAGTTATGAGTAGCAATAGCGACCCGCTCGCCATTGGAGATATGGTGGTGCTGGAGAAAGTGGGCGAGGCGGAATGTTAGCGTCTGAAAGCGCCGGTAGGAGATATTTTGATACCCTTTGTCCCGTTTCACCTGAAAACAGGTCCGTTCGGCGTAGGTATCCATTGCTGCCAGCAAGACCTGATTTAAGTTCTTGGCCTGCTCGTCCATTTCATTTTTCCACAACCTCGCTCATCCCGTTTCTAAACTGAGTTCAGCAACGAGAGTGAACTACTCAACCAAACAAGCCCAACCACTTTTTCTTTTTGATGGCCGCTCCGGCAGCCCCCGGATCAAAGCCGGCAGGCCACTGGGTTTCGTTATCGTAAATCGCTTTGGTAAAGGTTGCCCCGGTCAGTTTAGCCTGATGTAAGTTAGCTCCACCCAGGCTGGCGCTCTCTAAAAACGCCTCGGTCAGGATAGCGTGAGGCAGATTCGCCCCAGCCAGGACGGCATTCTTAAGGTTGGCCCCGGCCAGATTCGCCCCGTTTAGAAGAGCCTGACTCAAGTTAGTTCGCACCAGGTAGGCCCGATCCAGGTTGGCCTGCTCGAGGTTGGCAGCGGTTAAATCAGCTTCATCCAACTTGGCTTTGGCCAGGTTCGCCCCAGCCAGACTGGCCTGGGTGAGATTAGCCCGGAGCAAATAAGCCTCGCTCAAATTGGCCCCGTTCAGATTCGCACCCACCAACGTCGCCCCGCTGAGATTGGTCTCGCTAACATTGGCATTTTGCAGGTTAGCCTGGTTCAAGTTGACGTCGCGGAGTTGGGCGTTACGCAAGGCAGCTTGGGCCAGGTTTGCCCCCGCCAGATTAGCTCCACTTAAATCCAACTCCGATAAATCCAGGCCGCTCAAATCTGCCCCGGCCAAATCCAGTTGGCGACCCTGCAGCGTAATCTGTTGCTCAATCTGTTGGCGTGTCAATTCACCCACAAGCCTGTCCCCTCTGCTTATTTAATCTATATCAGCCAGCGCATCAGCTTCAGTGCCATAAATGGTAATGGCCTGATTCAAGCCAGTCAAATCAAAAATATGGCGGTAATGTTCGCTCATGTTGACGGCGACCAGGTGCTGTCCCTGGCGATTGGCCCGGATGAGCAGCGTCACCAGCAAGCCAATCCCGCTGCTGTTCATGTACTCTAACCCGCTGAAATTCAGGATAATGGTCCGCGCTGCACCCACCTGATTGTACGCTTCCATAAGCATATCTTCGGCCGCTGCGGTTACCTCACCTTGAATATCAATAGCGCTTAGCTGGGCATTTATTTGTCGGCCGGCCATTGCGACCTTAGCTTGAGACATCGTTGTTCTTAGCTCCTCTACAACTTATTTAAGGCAGTGGCCTCATCAGGAAAAATTTCCATAAAATCTGTAATCCGCGTAATTTGAAAAACTTCGCGATAATGCTCGTTTAGGCCGCAGGCAGCCAGACGGCGATTGGCCTGGTGCGCCCGGGCCAGTAATCCGACCAGAACAGCCATCCCGGTACTGGTAATATACTCCACATCGCTCAGATTAAGTAAAATGGCGCTCGGATTTGGCCCAACGGCTTCGGCGTAGGCGTTCTTCAATGCTTCTTCTAAAGCAGCATTAATTTCACCCTGCAAGTCAACAATCGAAACAGTGCCCTGATGACGAACTCTAACATTACTAGGTTTAGCTGACATTTTTTTCGGCCTCCAGATAAAGAATTAATTCAACGGTGTGATGAGTATCATCGCTGCTGACATACATTTCATCCATAAGGTTTTTAATCAAAAATAAACCCCATCCTCGCGGCGTTTGCAGACCGGCCAGTTTTGCCTCCAAATCAGGCGCTTCTGGTTCGGGAATAGGTTGGCCGCCGCCCTGGTCGGTGATGCGTACCAAGAGCGCCTGGGGTGAGGCCTGAACCTGGATGAACACCGGCAATTCAGGCCGGTTTTTGTTGCCATGCTCAATCGCATTCATCGTGGCTTCAGCCACGGCTGTTTTTAGTCTTTCCAGGGTGGAGCTGGCTAAAGATAATTCCTGCACGGCCTGGCTCACCCGGCGCATCGCTTCACGTTCATTGCCCACCTCGCTAGGCAGCGATAACTCAGCTAAGGTGCGCCAGGGCAGGGTGATCCGGGCATTCGCCTGGGGCTGAATAACGGTAATATTAGGCGGCGGGACACGCTGCACAATAACCATCGTCACATCATCTTCTTGTACCCAGCCAGGACCGGTAAATGCAGCCAACTGGGCCATCAGGTAATCAATTAAGCCCACCCCACCCCCATGCTCGGCCAAAAGCGCCCGCAGACGTGGAAAGCCAAACATTTGGCGGTGGGGATTATGGGCTTCGATAATCCCATCACTGTAAAGTAACATCGTTTCTCCCGGAGCCAGAACGGCCTCTTTTTCCTCGTAAGACATCCCAGGCATCAAGCCTAACGGCATTCCTGTTGCTCGCAGTTCTTCAACCCCATTGGCCTGACGCCGGTAAGGCAAATCGTGACCTGCATTGGCGTAGCGCAGCCGCCCGCTGACCGGGTCAAGGAGAGCGTACAGGCAGGTGACAAACATCTTGGGTGGAATGTCGGCGTGGAGCAGCTCATTGGCTCGAGCCAGGACCTGGCCGGGATAGATCAGGACCTCGGCGGCAGCGCGCAGAATACTGCGAGTCGTAGCCATCACCAGGGCCGCCGGGACACCTTTATCGGTTACATCGCCAATGATAAGTCCGACCAGGCCATCCGGGAAGGTCAGAAAATCGTAAAAATCGCCGCCAACAGCTCGAGCCGGTTGGTAAAAAGCGGCTGTCCGCCAGCCGGGCAGATGAGGCACTTCTTTGGGCAAAAGAGTTTGCTGGATGAGCCGGGCCACCCGCAACTCCTGCTCAAAACGCTCCCGGCTCTGCGCCTCGCGTTGCTGCTGGTGGATCAATTGGGCAACACGAACGGCGGGGGCGGCCTGGGAGGCCAGGTTCTCCAACAACTTGCTGTCGTAAATGGAGTAATCCTGCCCGCTCCGGCGCTTGCCGAGGTTAAGCAGGCCAATCAGTTCACCCTGGCCCACCAGCGGGGCCACCAACTGCACTCCAGCCGCACGAAGCGCCCGCAATGCCGGGGAGTCAAGGTTAAGCTTGGCCAGTTCAACCGCCTCTGAGTTGTGCTGAAAGAAATCGAGCAGCGGGTCGCCTGGGGCAATTTCAAAGGAAGTTACTGCCGGATGTAACAGCGGCGGAACTGGCAGCGAGGGTAGCCCTGGCTCTGTTTTTGGTTCTGGGCGTCCCCAGATGGCTTGCCAGATACGAGGCAGCATAGCGATCTACTGTTATCCTGATTTTATTTTACCACTACGATGTCGCCGGGTCGTTACGGCAATCGTTACGAATATTAACGCAAAGACACAAAGGCGGGAAGACGTAGAGAAGGGTAGAAGCCTTACTCGTATCTTCGCTTTAAAAACCGCCCGCGCCCATGCATCCCGATAAATTGGCCGTCCTCCACAATCACCTCGCCCCGGCTGATCGTCGTGACCGGCGCTCCTTTGACGGTTATCCCGGCATAGGGCGTATAACTGATGTTGGAATGGAGCGTTTCGGCGCTGTAGGTAACCTCTTTACGCGGGTCAAAGAGAACAATATCGGCGTCATAACCGGGAATAAGGTGGCCTTTGCGGGTCATGCCGTGCAAATCGGCGGGCAGGGTGCAGCAGGCCTCGACCCAACGATTTAAGGTGAGATAGCCGGCCAGTACGCCAAAGTTATGCACCAGTGCCAGGCGCGTTTCGATGCCAGAGATACCTCCGGGGGTCAAGGTAAAATTCTGCTCGCCGTACTTTTTCACCTCAGCCGAGAAGGGGCAGTGGTCCGTAGAGATAATATCAATGCTGCCGGTGGCCAGCGACTGCCACAGCGCCGCAGCCTGGGCGCTGCCGCGAATAGGCGGCTGGCAAATAAACCAGGTTCCCGGCATATCCTCCCGTTCATAAATATCGTCGGGCAAAGTCAGGTACTGGGGACAGGTCTCGCCAAAGGCTGCCCAGCCCCGCTCTTTAGCATAAGCAACTTCGCGGGCAGCCTCACCACAGGAAAGGTGAAAGATGAGCGTGGGCGCTCCCACGAGGTGAGCAATGGAGAGAACCCGGTTGACCGCCTCGGCCTCGGTCACCGCCGGCCGGCTGTGGGGATGCCACCTGGTTTCAACCTTACCTTCGGCCAACAGGCGCTTCCAAACCTCGGTAATTACCGGGTAATTTTCGGCGTGGACGACCGCCAGCCCACCCGCTTCAGCCACCGCGCGCAGCGCCCGGTAGAGTTCGTCGTCGGCCAGGTAAAAATGAGGATAAGCGGTGTAAAGTTTAAACGTAGCGCAGCCCTGGTCGTAAGCCTCGGATACTTGAGCCAGAATCAACGGGTCGGGGTCAAGCAGGGTCATGTGCAGACCATAATCAATGACCACATGCCCATCCGCTTCGGCCCGCCGCCATTCCAGGGCCTCCACCAAATCCTGTCCTTTGCCCGGTTCAACAAAATCAATAATGCTGGTGACTCCGCCACAAGCAGCGGCAATTGTACCTTGCTCAAAGCTATCCGCTGTGACAATATCGGCAATCGGCATTTGCAGATGAACATGCCCATCCACCGCACCGGGGATAACATACAAGCCGCTGGCATCAATTTCCCGGCTGCCGCTGAGCTGCTGACCAAGCGCAGCGATACTTTCTCCGGCAATGGCTACATCACCCACAAAATCCTCGCCAGCCGTGATAATTCTTCCATTTTTAATAACCAAATCGTAGCTCATGGCATTCCCACCTTTCCCGGATTCACGGAGTCAGCGAAACGAGCGCGTTAATTCGCTTTGCTGCTGAATATATCACTAAATCAATAAAAACTAAAAATTGACTCGATTGATTCATCTCTAGGGGGAACAAAGGCTTATTGCGTTGGAAAATGACTTTTGTTACAATTTATAAATGGAGATTAATGGATGGATCTGCAAGAGGTTCTAAGTCAGGTTATTACGCGCACTAACGAAATATTTGAAGCAGAGGCGGGATCAGTTGCTTTGCTGGAACCTTCGGGCCAGGAAATTGTAATTCGAGCAGCGGTAGGGGCCGGGGCTGATGCGGTTCGCGGCTTGAGCTTGCCGGCCGGCAAGGGGGTTGTCGGCTGGGTGATGGCCCACGAAAAACCGGCGCTCATCCCTGACGTCAATCTTGACCTTCGTTTTTACAAAAATTTTGACGAGCGCAGCGGCTTTCAGACCCACTCGATTATGTGCGTTCCGTTGCGAGCCAATGAGCACACCATCGGGGTGATCGAGCTGATGAATATGAACCCGGATTATCTAAGTGATAACGGGTTAAAGCTGCTCAGCGTTATCGCCGATCACGCCGCCCTGGCAATTGAAAATGCCCGGCTGCTGGCCGAAACTCGCCAACGATCCGAAGAGCAAGCTTTGTTATTTGAGTCAATGGCTATCATCACCTCGGACTTGGCCCTGGAAACGGTGTTGGATGCGGTCAGCCGGCAAATGGTGGAGGCGTTTAAGGCCGATCTTTGCCTGATTTCTTACTGGGAAAAAGAAGAAAACCAACTCCGCACCATCCAGAGTTATGTCAGGGTGGGAGGGAAACGCCTGGAACAACTGGTGCGTCCCCTGAGCAAAAGTTCGTTTCCCTATTCCGCTTTGGCGGCGCAGGCTCCCGGCATACTCGAAACCGGTACCGCCCAGGGAGAAGAACTGGCCTGGTTGGAAAACCTTCAAGTCCAGGCGCTTTTTCTCATCCCTTTGATTTATCGCCGCCAGACAATTGGCCTGGTAGAAGTAGGCCGGGCGTACAGTACCGAGCGGCTGACGGTTACAGCTCTACGCCTGTTAGAGACAATGGCCGCCCAGGCAGCCGTAGCCATCGAGCATGCCCGCCTGTATCACGAGGCGACCCGCCGCCTGGCTGAAGCTAAAGTTCTGCAAGAAGTGATGGTGGCCGCAGCCTCCAGCCTGGATTTTGACCGGGTCATCAGCGGCACCATTGGCGCACTGCACCGAACCCTGGGTATCGAGCGGTTGGGCTTTTTTCTCCCGGCAGCCGAAGGGGATAGGGTTGTGGCCCATCCGGCGACTATTGGGTTTAACTTTGACCACGGCGAGCCGGTTATTCCCCTGCACGGCAGTGCTGCCGGTTGGGTGCTGCGCCATGGCAAATCGTTATTGCTGCCCAACGTGCGTGAAGCCAGTCACTATTATGAATTAATGCCCGATACCCAGGCTGAGATTTGTGTACCGGTGTTATCCAATAATCGAGTTGTGGCGGTCCTTAATGCCGAAAGTCCACGCGTTAATGCCTTTGATCATGAGGATTTGCGCCTTTTTAACGCGATTGCCGCCGAACTAGCTGTCGCTCTTGAAAATGCTCGCCTGTTTACCGAAATCCGTGCGGCCGAGGCCAACTATCGTGACCTGTTTGACAATGCCAATGATTTTATCTTTACTCTGGACGGTAATTTCAGGATTAGCAGCGCCAACAAAGTTGTTTTAAAAACAAGCGGTTATCAGCTTGAGGAAGTAATGGGGGCGCCGGTTACTCAATTTATCTCCGCGCAGCAAATTCCTGCGCTTTATAAATTGCTTAAGGCCCATCTGGCTTCGACCGAATCTCTGGCCCCGTTTGAACTCTCAATTGTGGGAAAAGATAAACGTGAAATCCTGTTAGAAGTGACCCTGCGGGTCCGGCGGGAGGGCCGCCGGCCGGTCAGTATTCACGGCATTGCCCGCGATATTACCCACCGCCGCGAGCTGGAGCAGCAGCTCCAGCAAACCGAGAAACTATCCGCGATCGGCAAACTGGTGGCCGGGGTGGCCCATGAACTGAACAATCCGCTGACAAGCATTATTGGCTACTCCAGCCTCTTGCAGCAGAGCGATTTGCCGGCCGAAACCCAGGCCGACCTGAATGTCATTTTCCGCCAGGCCCAGCGGGCTAGATTAATTGTCCGTGATCTGCTGACCTTTGCACGCCGCTTTGAGTTAGAGACGCAAGAAGTTGACCTCAACGAGATTATCACCGGCAGCGCCACTCTGGTAGCGTCACAACTCCAGGCAAATGCTGTCCAGCTTAAAACAGTGCTGGATTCCGGGCTGCCCCCCACTATGGCCGACCCGCACCAACTGGAACAGGTTTTTGTTAACCTCATCACCAACGCCATTCATGCCCTGGCCACCAGCCCATCCCCCCGCCTGTTAACCATCGAGTCCTGGCACGAGGCAGATCATATTCTGGTAAGTTTTACCGATAACGGGCCGGGGATTCCGCCCAATCATATCAGCCGTATCTTTGACCCATTTTTTAGCACCAAACAGGTCGGCGAAGGCACCGGGTTAGGTCTATCCATCTGCTTTGGCATCATTAGTGAGCATAAAGGGCGCATCTGGGCTGAAAACGGACCCGCCGGCGGGGCTGTCTTTTATATTGAACTACCTGTTGAAAAACCGCCGGCGGTAACTGTTCCCAGCCCGGCGCTGGCTGCTCCCGCAGCGCCAGCCTTTTCCAGTTCGCTAAGAATCTTGGCTATAGACGACGAGCCGGCCCTCTTGAACTTACTCCGGCTCATTTTTACCCACCGGGGCCATACGATTGAGACCGCCCCGGACGGCCACACTGCCCTGCAAAAACTGGAGAGGCACAGCTACGATCTGGTTGTGTGTGATGTCCTCATGCCCGACATCCTTGGCCCGCATCTTTACCAAAAAGCCATCGAGAAATTCCCCTTCCTGGCGAATCGTTTCATTTTTATAACCGGCAATACCGTTGACATGGACACCCGCATCTTCCTGGAAAAATCCGGCCTGGCCTGGCTCTCCAAACCCTTCCTGCCGACAGACATCGAACAACTGGTTGAACAAACGGCGGCTAAGATCGGAAATCTTGATCCGGTTACAGATTGACAAAGCCCCTCCCCTGTGTTACACTGACAAAGTAATGGTTGCTAACAATCAAAAATCTGCTGATTGACGTGCTGCGGGAGAGAACCCGACGATTTACGATTTTGCCTGCCCTGGCGGGTAGGCCAGGGGATTTACGATTTTAGATTTGGTACTCATAATCGTAAATCGTAAATCTAAAATCCAAAATTGATTTGGGTCGCCGAAGGGGCAAGGTTGAGGAGCAAGCCAAGCTCCATCCGAAACTCTCAGGCAAAGGGATCGTGGCACAGACAGCATCTCTGGAGAGACGGCGCAGGCCGCACCGAAGGGGGTAATCTCTCAGGTACAGGACAGAGCAAACGGGCACACTTTTGGAGTGCCCGTTTTTATTTCAAAATAGTCTCTTGTCCGTTGTTCCGTCCCATCTTTACTGGCGAGGGGTCGCGGACCACAAACAAGGAAAGCTGTCCAATGAGCGAAAATCTAAAACGCACAAACCTTTACCAATGGCATGTTGATCACGGCGGGCGGATGGTGCCGTTTGCCGGGTGGGAAATGCCGGTCCAGTATCCCACCGGCCCTATCGAAGAGCATCACCTCACCCGGCGTTCAGCCGGGCTGTTTGATATTGACCATATGGGCCAGATCACCGTAACCGGCCCCGACGCCGAAACTTATCTTAACCGCATCGTTACCTGGGATGTCCGGCTGATGGCCGCCTACGAGGCCCACTACGCCTTGATGTGCTACGAGCACGGCGGCATCGTGGACGACGTTTTTATCTACAAACTGGCCGGGCGCTGGTTTGTGGTGGTCAATGCCTCGAACCTGGATAAGGATTTCCAATGGCTGCAAGATCATGCCCAGGGGTACAATGTCACCGTCACAAACGTATCGGCTGAGACCTACATGTTAGCCTTACAAGGCCCCCGCGCTATCGAACTGTTACAAAAATTAATCACAGCCAATATGTCCAGTGTAGCCCGCTTTAACGCCGTCGAAACTGACCTGGCCGGAGTTTCAACCCTCATTGGCCGCACCGGCTACACCGGTGAGGACGGCGTTGAACTGTTTTTCCGGGCTGAAGCTGCCCAACAGGTGTGGGAGTCAATTTTGAATACGGGCGCAGCCGGGGACATCGAGGTCAAACCCGTGGGTCTGGCCGCCCGGGACAGCCTCCGCTTTGAGGCCGGTTTTCCCCTCTACGGCCACGAAATCAGCGCCGACATCAGCCCCATCGAGGCCAACCTGGGCTGGGTTTGCAAATTCGACAAAGATTTTACCGGCAAAGCGGCTCTCCTGGCGCAAAAAGAAAAGGGCGTTGCCAAAAAGTTGATCGGCTTTGAGCTGGTCGAAAAAGGCGTCCCGCGCCAGGATTACCCGGTCACAACAGCCAGCGGCCAGTCTACCGGCACGGTTGTCAGCGGACTGTACGCTCCCACCGTGGACAAGTACTGCGGCCACGCCTTTGTGTCCCCCGAACACGCCGCAGTCGGCACGTCCCTCCAAGTCATCATCCGCGACAAACCCAAAGCCGCCGTAGTGGTCAAACGACCGTTTTATACGCCAACCTATCGAAGTAAATAATTATCAATAATCAACAATCAATGGTCAATTGTCAACTGTTCCAAGAAAGGAGAGCTTTTCAATGAAACTTGATCCAAACGCCAAATACCAGGAGAGCCACGAGTGGGCGCGTCCCGAAGGTGATTTGTATGTCTGCGGCATCACCGACCACGCCCAGGACAGCTTAAGCGATGTTGTTTTTGTTGAGCTGCCCGGGGTAGGCAGCACGTTCAAGCGGGGCGAAATCTTCGGGGTGGTCGAGTCGGTTAAAGCCGCCAGCGATCTGTACATCCCCTTGAGCGGTGAGATTGTCGAAATCAATACCGCTCTGGTTGATGCGCCGGAGGTCATCAACACCGATCCGTACGGGGCCGGCTGGATGATCAAAATCAGGCCCTCAAATCCCGGTGAGTGGGACAGTTTACTCAGCGGCGATGATTACGCCAAAGTTGCTGAAAGCGAGTGAACGAATGAACCATTTAGAGTTACTCAGACCCACCGACACCTTTGCCCGGCGTCACCTTGGCCCCCAGGGAGATAAAGTGACCCGGATGCTCGAAGTTTTGGGAGTCACCTCCCTGGATGAATTGATTGACCAGACCGTGCCGGCGGACATCCGCCTGAATCGCCCTCTTTGTCTGCCCGATCCCTTGAGCGAATTGGAGGCGCGGACCGACTGGCGTAACCTGGCTGCCAAAAACAAAGTCTACCGTTCCTTCATCGGCATGGGGTACTATAGTTGTCTCACCCCGCCGGTCATTCAGCGAAATATCCTGGAAAATCCCGGCTGGTATACCCAATACACCCCTTATCAAGCCGAAATTGCCCAGGGGCGGCTGGAAGCCCTACTCAACTTTCAAACGATGGTCTGCGACCTGACCGGGATGGAGATCGCCAACGCCTCACTGCTGGATGAAGCGACGGCTGCTGCCGAAGCGATGACCCTCTGCCGCCGCGCTCAAGACCGCAAGTCTGCCGCGAATGTTTTCTTTGTCTCAGAGCGCTGCCACCCCCAAACCATCGAAGTGGTGCAGACCCGCGCCGAGCCGTTAGGGTTTAAAGTGATTGTCGGCGACCACGAGCAGTACGACTTCGCCGAACCGACCTTCGGCGTGGTGGTCCAATACCCCGCCACCGATGGGACCATTTTAGATTACGAGTCTTTTTGCCAAAAGGCTCACGCCGCCGGGGCGCTGGTAGTTGTGGCCAGTGACCTGCTGGCCCTGACCTTGCTGCGCCCTCCCGGAGAGTTTGGGGCTGATGTCGTCGTCGGCAACAGCCAGCGGTTTGGCGTGCCGATGGGCTACGGCGGTCCGCATGCAGCCTTTATGGCTACCCGGGACGCTTACAAACGGCACATGCCGGGGCGGCTGGCCGGGGTTTCCAGAGATGCGACCGGCCAACCCGCCTATCGGCTGACCTTACAGACGCGAGAGCAGCACATTCGCCGGGAGCATGCCACCAGTAATATCTGCACGGCCCAGGTGCTGTTGGCCGTGATGGCCTCGATGTATGCGGTATACCATGGCCCCGCCGGCTTAACGCGCATTGCCCAACGGGTGCAGCTGCTGACCGAAACCCTGGCGGCCGGGCTGCGGCAGTTGGGCTACACCGTAGCCAATGGTCTGGTGTTCGATACACTGAAGATCAGCGGCGGTCCGCGCACACCCAAACAGTTGATCCACGAGGCCCTGGCCCGCCAGGTCAACCTTCGCCTTTATGACGACGAAGCCACCGGTATCTCTCTGGACGAATTTGCTCTGGCGCAGGATTTGGAACTGTTGTTTGAAATCTATGGCGCTAAACCCGGCCAGCTTGACCTGGAAGAGATAGCGGCCACTGTAGACCTGACCTACCCGGAGCCTCATCAGCGGCAAAGCGCCTTTTTAACCCATACCGTTTTCAACAGCTACCACTCTGAAACGGAGATGCTGCGCTACATTCACCGGCTGCAAGCATGCGATCTGTCGCTGACCCACTCGATGATTCCGCTGGGGTCTTGCACTATGAAGTTGAATGCTACCGCCGAGATGCTGCCGATTACCTGGCCGCAGTTTGCGCATCTGCATCCTTTTGCCCCCCTTGATCAGGCCGAGGGTTATCAAATTATGTTCGAGCGGCTGGAGGGCTGGCTGGCTGAGATTACCGGTTTTGCTGCCACCTCGCTGCAACCGAATGCCGGTTCGCAGGGTGAGTATGCCGGGCTGCTGACGATCCGCGCCTACCATCACGACCGGGGTCAGGATCAGCGAAATATCTGCCTGATTCCCAGTTCGGCGCATGGCACAAACCCGGCCAGTGCCGCTATGGCCGGAATGCAGGTGGTAGTGGTCGCCTGTGACCACAACGGCAATATTGACCTGGCCGACCTGCGCCGAAAAGCCGAAGAGCATCGGGATCACCTGGCCGCCCTGATGGTCACTTACCCTTCTACTCACGGCGTCTTTGAGGCTGAGATCAAGGAAATCTGCCGGATTGTCCACGAGTACGGCGGGCAGGTCTACATGGACGGGGCCAATATGAACGCCCAGGTGGGCCTCTGCCGCCCCGGCGATATCGGCGCAGATGTATGTCACCTGAACCTGCACAAAACCTTCTGTATCCCGCACGGTGGCGGCGGGCCGGGCATGGGTCCGATTTGCGTCGCGGCACACCTGGCTCCATTTTTGCCGCATCACGTCGTGGTGCATGGGGTCGGAGGGAAAAAAGGAGTGGGTGCTGTCTCGGCAGCGCCGTGGGGCAGTGCCAGTATTTTGCCCATCTCCTATACCTACATTGCCATGATGGGTGCGGCGGGCTTAACGGAGGCGACCAAAATCGCCATCCTCAATGCCAACTATGTCGCCGCCCGGCTCGACCCCTACTATCCCGTGCTCTATAAAGGCACCAACGGCCGCGTGGCCCACGAGTGCATCATTGACCTGCGCCCGCTCAAAGAGGCCAGCGGGGTTGAAGCCGAAGATGTGGCTAAACGCCTCATGGATTACGGTTTCCACGCGCCGACAATGTCCTTCCCGGTACCGGGGACGTTGATGATCGAACCGACGGAAAGTGAGTCGCTGGAAGAGCTGGATCGTTTCTGCGAGGCGCTCATCAGCATTCGTGAAGAGATTCGGGCCGTTGAGGAGGGCCGGATAGATCGGGAAAATAATCCCCTCAAACATGCCCCTCACACCGCCGCCGTCGTGACCTCTGACCGGTGGGACCGGCCCTACTCGCGGGAGCAGGCCGCTTTTCCTGCGCCGTGGGTCCAGGCATCGAAATTCTGGCCCTCCGTCTCACGCATTGACAATGTTTACGGCGACCGCAATCTGTTCTGCATCTGCGTGCCGATAGAGGCCTACGAGAGCGCCTGAACCAGGGGTTGTCACTTAGGAGATTGACAGGTAGTAGATACAGACTTTTCCTTGCAGGGGCGCTACTTTGCTTGCAGTACGGCATAATTCGCATGAACAGCTTTTGAAAAAGAGTTGCTGCAAAATATCCGTAGAAGCTTAAGGTTAGTACAAGAGTCACGTTGTAGAAGCAACTTACACCGTGACTCTTTTTTATTACTTGATCCAACCAGTCAAATTTGTTTAATCCATTTTATGACACTTGATTAAGTCCTTCAGAACTCTGCAGAACTATCTTTAGCCGCAGCGACAAAAGAATTATCCTCAACTCACCGCTTTCTTCACGAGCGCGCTGATCCTGGCCTCTTCGGCGGCGGTCAACTCCTTCAGCGCGAAGGAGGTCGGCCACATGGCGCCTTCGTCGAGGTTCGCCTCGTCGCTGAAACCGAACGTCGCGTACCTCGAGTTGAACTTCTGCGCGCTTTGGAAGAAGCAGACGACCTTGCCGTCCTTGGCATACGCGGGCATCCCGTACCAGGTTTTCGGCCAGAGGGCTGGCGCGCTGTCTTTGACGATCTCATGGAGCCGCTGGGCCATGGCCCGCTCCGGTTCCGGCATCTCGGCAATCGCCGCGAGCGCAGCGTTTTCCCCATCCGCCTTGTTCTTGTTCGCGCGCGCTTCCGCCTTCAGCTCTTTGGCGCGCTCCTTCATCGCGGCTCGTTCCTCGTCCGTGAATCCCTGGTCCTTCTTGCCGGTCGCGGTGGTGCTCTTGGCGGACTTTTGCGTATCCTTCTTTGTGCTCATAAAAACCTCCTCAGACTGATTTGGATTGGAAACCTCGCCACCTAACGATTTGCGGCTCGTCCCGTACGTTCTTCACGGGATACACTACTTTGTGGTGCGGACCGGCGGACGAGGGGGGCAAAAACCAATCTTTCACCCAGGATAAAGGACGCTCATTGTAGAACAGAATTTCTACTCAGTCAAGAGAGAATCTGTCCGATCAAAGCCAAACATAAACGCATTTACCGGAAGCGATCTTCCGGGTTAGGAATAAAGTGGGGCTAGATTTTACCCGGAAAAGGGTTATAATAATAAAGCTACGTCAGTAGGTTATTTTTCTTGAGGCCAGCTTTAGGGGGAGCCTGGCTTTGAGATGACCCCTATTCACCAGCAAAATGACATAAGCCGGCCAAGAACTTTGTTTCATCCTGGTGATGGTTCTTTGGATCGCTATCTTAACAACCGAACATGCCTCTCCCTTGTAAGGGCTAACATGATGAAGGGTACACGGAAGACTAAAGCCCAGCTAATCCAGGAATTGACCGACCTGCGCCAGCAAATGGCCCAATTAGAAGCCGCTTACCAGCGGTTAGATACTGCCTGGCATGAAAGTGATGAACGATTTCGCCACTGGTCCGAAGCCACTTTTGAAGGGGTGGCATTTCACGAGCACGGCCAGATTTTAGAAGCCAACCCAAAGTTGGCCGAGATATTTGGCTATGAACTCCCTGAATTTATTGGTAAACAGATATCGGAGCTGATCGCCCCGGAGTCGCGAGACCAGGTTTTGACGAAGACTCTGTCAGGAACTCAAGAAGCTTACGAGGCTGTCGGTTTAAGAAAAGACGGCGTTGTTTTCCCCATCGAAATTAGCGAAAAAACGATTCCCTATGAGGCGCGCACAGCCAAGATACTGGTCGTCCGCGACACTACCGAACAAAAGCGGGCCAAAGCCGCCTACAAACAGGCAGTCATTTATGCCCACGAACTCCGGGCGGAGATCAACGAACGTAAGCGGGCGGAGGCGCTCCGGAACGAATTGGAGCAGCAATTCCGCCAGGTCCAAAAGATGGAGGCGATTGGCCGCCTGGCCGGAGGAGTGGCCCACGATTTTAACAATTTGCTGACGGCCATTATGGGCTATACGGCTATGGCTGCGGACACCCTGCCTCCCGACCATGCGGCCCATCCTGATTTGGAGGGTATTCAAAAAACGGCCCAACGCGCTGCCAACCTCACCCGCCAATTGCTAGCCTTCGCGCGCCGACAGATCATCGAACCGAGAGTGCTCAATCTGAACGATTTGATCCTTAACGTCGAAAAGATGCTGCGCCGTCTCATCAGTGAAGACATTAAGTTGACCGCCCTCCTGGCTCCAGACCTGGCCCCCCTCAAGGCCGACCCGGGTCAATTAGAGCAAATTTTACTCAACCTGGTAGTAAATGCCCGCGACGCCATGCCCAACGGGGGTGAACTCATCATCGAAACAGCCAATGTCAGTCTCGATCACGACTACGCCCGCCGGCACGCCGAGGTAACCCCCGGCGAGTACGTGCTTCTGGCAGTCAGCGATACCGGCATTGGGATGACCGAAGAAGTCAAGGCTCGCCTGTTTGAACCGTTTTTCACGACGAAAGAGGTC
Organism: Anaerolineae bacterium; assembly: GCA_023382535.1. The sequence goes on from JAHDWA010000037.1 coordinate 95,100, forward strand.
GGTAAAGGGACGGGGCTGGGCCTGGCAACTTGCTTTGGCATTGTGAAACAGAATGAGGGTCATATCCGCGCCTACAGCGAAGTGGGCGTAGGCACAACGTTCAAGATTTATCTGCCGCAGGTGGAGGGGGTCGCCACACCGCTCGTCAGGCCCGAACCCATTGATATCCTGGCTCAGGGCACAGAAACCATCCTGCTGGCCGAAGATGAAATCACCGTGCGCGACCTGGCGGCGCAGTCATTACGCCAGCAAGGCTATACCGTGCTGGAAGCCACCGATGGCCTTGAAGCGCTCGAGCTGGCGCAGAGCCAGCCCCAAAACGAAATCCATTTGCTGTTGACCGATATGATCATGCCTCGATTGGGTGGTGCGAATCTGGCCGAACAACTCAGAACCACCCGCCCCCAACTTAAGGTGTTGTTTATGTCGGGTTATACGGACAGTACCATCATCCGTTATGGCCTGCCCCAAACAGGGAGCGCCTTTCTCCAGAAGCCTTTTTCCCCCAGGCGACTGATCCGGAAGGTACGTGAAGTGTTAGATATCGAAGAGAAGACCCTGGAACAAACTTAGGGCCGTAGTTAACTCACCCAATCTGGTTCCCAAACCTGAATTTGGGAACCAGAGGACTGAAGCCTCTAACCAAATCCATATCTTCTTTTTATCCCCTTCTATTTCCCAACCGGATTCAAACCTGGCTGGTGTATCATAAGGATAGGGTACAATTGTATCCAAAACGCTTCTTGAGCACCTTAAAACACCATGACCAGACTTCGCAACCCATTACCAGAACCAATCAGGCATCAACTGGCGCTGACTCTCGGCCTTATCGAACTGTCCCTCGTCCAGGAGGAAAAATTGTATCGCGAGGACCTGCTGCACCTCCGCACAGAAATCCTAAAACTGTATGACCTCCTAAGGCGTTATCCTGAAATCCAGGATGATGGGTCAGAGGATAACTCCGCGGTTGCATTCCAGGGTTGAGTACGTTGGCAGCCTGGGTTATTTTAACCAATCTCCAGGGGAGATAATATCCTGGGGAGTGAAGCCCAGTTTGGCCAGCGTCGGCTGCAGCCAATCGAGCCGGGCAATGACAAACAGGTGATGGGCATCGGAGCCAAAATAAAATTTAGCTCCGGCCGCCCTGGCCGCCTGCAAACCTCTGGCGTACTTTTGCCAAAACACCTCGCCCTGATGTTCAGCCATCAGGTGGATACCCATCCCTATTTCAACGGCCGTGCCATGATCTTTGGCAACCTGGCCCAGTTCCGCAAAGTGATCTTCAGTCCACGCAGTCAAGAACTCGGCGGGAGTGAAGCCCCAACGCGATGAGGCGTTTTGGATGCTGATAACCCAGGGGTGAGCCAGGCCATGCACCAGTGGATTTTTGGCCGCGTTAAGCAGCGCCTGGTGTTGATGGGCCACAAAAGCGGCGCTGCCCGCCGGAGGTCGCTCGACCCAGCGTTGTTTGAAGTGGTGCGGGCCGGCCAATACAAAATCAAGCTGGGCCGCTTCCGCCGGAGTGAGCTTGATCGTTCCGGCAGTATCCAGCACGCACAATTCTGCCCCGATTAAAACAGCCATCCCCGGCGGCGTTTTTTTGACAACTTCCTGCCGCAAATTCCGAAAGACTTTGAAATTTGTATCCAGAAAGTAGTGATTAGCCAGCCCCACCGTCCAGACCCCGTTTTTTGCCGCCGTTTTGAGCATCGCCGGCAGCGTAGCCCGCCAGTGAGCATCGGGTGAATGAGGCCGGGTATGAACATGGAGGTCGTGGAAATGAAAGTCCATTGATCTTACTTCAGAAGTTCTTCGGATTTTGCCTGTATCCAGCCGGCGGCCACACTTTGGCCCAGCAGCCACCAGACCAGCAGAGGTGTTGCCTGCAAGATGAGCCGCTCGGCGGAGTTGTTGAGATGATCCAGAAAAGGATCAAACCGGCTGAACACAAAAGAAATGCTGATAAACCCCAAATAGCCTGCTATCGGCAAAATCAGCCAACCCAGGGGGGCCGACATAACTCGTTGTCTCCGGCTCAAAAGAATTAAACCGGCAAACAACCAGACGAAGTTCCAGTAAGGATGCAACAGGCGGGTGAGCACGTGCCAGCCAATCAGCGGCAGCCGGGGTAGATTAGTCCAAAAAGTAGCGAGAGTCAAGGGTAAAAAGGTAAAACGGTAGGTCCCGAACAGGATCAGAAAAAGCTGCCACAGGAGGGGTATCGCCAGGGCAGGGGTGATATAAAGCAGAAAATAAACAACGGCTTCATACCGCGAGAGTTGTTTTCGCTTGAGTTGCAACCCCAATGCCACTCCCAGCGACAGACTGACTCCTAGCCACCACAACCAGCCTTCGTTCTTGAGCCAGGGAAGGAGGGCGGTGGAGAGGGACAGAAGGAGCAGAGGAGCAGGGGGGCAGGGGAGCAGGGAGGGTTGTTTTCGAGACGGAAATTTTTTGATTAATTCAAACAATAACAAGAATGATAAAAATACTAAGGCCGCTAAGGGTATATCGGCCAGGCCGCTGGGGGCGGGACGTTCCAGGCGGGGCACAGTCGCCAGGAGGGCGGTAAAACCGGTAGCAGCGGCGGGTGAGACGAGCAAACGAGTGGCGTGGTAAAAGAGCAGCAGTAAAGCAGCATAAAACAGGAGTGAAATCAAATTAATCGCCGGCTCGTAGATTTGCCCCAGCCAGGTGTAAAACCAGGCTTCGACCAGAGGCAGCATTAAAGGATAATCCTGGTTGGTCGGCAGGCGGGCCGGGTTGTGATATGCAGTAGGCGAGAGGGTTTGATCAATAAAGACAGCTCTGGCCTTGCTGGCCCAGTTAACCCAGGCATCCCAATCGGCGAGAGGGCTGGCCCAGGTGGCGAAGGCGACAAGGCTAACCTGGAGCAGGATGAAGGCCAGGAAGAGGGAATAGAGAGAGGCGGGGAGGCGAGGAAAGGAGAGCAGAGGGGCAGGGGGGCAGGGGGGCAAGGGGAGAGAGTGAAAGATTTTCCGATGGATAGAGAACCAGAGCAAGCCGCCAAGTAAACTTAAACCGGAGACGGCGGCTGTCAGCGACAGGCCGGCCCACAATAAGATAAACACGCCCAGCGAAGTTAGCCCACAACCCAGCAGCCAGCCCGTGGCCAGGCGGCGAGGCCAGGAGGAAGACCCTCCGCTGCGGTTTGCCCCGGACAAGACGTCACCCCACAGCCAGATAGAGAGAATCGCTCCCAGCGTTCGCAATAACAAACCAAATGGAGTCAGGGAGGGGGCAAAGTTAGAGGGTGGGAAAGCGGGTGGTTTCGGGCTTCGAGTTTCAATAAAAATAAGCCGGGTATCGGCGTCAAAAGTCTGAGTTGGGCCGGAGATTGGCGGCCGGGAAAAGCCATCGGCCAAAACAGCGGAGGCATGGTATTTGTGGGCCAGGGCCAGAATATTGGCTTCAGTAAGGTCGGTAAAAATCCACCAGGCCGGGTAGCGGGTCTGGGGAACCGGGGCCGCCCACCAGACGGTGCGCGGGTACAAATGGTAGAGGGCGCGGTGGTAGAGAACATAAGCCGGGTCGCCGTAGGTTCGGGGGCTGGCGGTAAACAGCAGCAGAGTCGTGTCAGGGGCCGTGTTTTGCTCGACCCAGGCCAGCAAATCATAGCTGGCTGCTCCGTAGGCCAGGCGATTGGCGTCTTGCGTGTCTATCTGGGCCAAGACCCCGAGTTGGCGCAGAAAGTCGAGGCGAGCCGGCAGGTAGTTGAGCTGGCCGGCAGTGATCAGCAGCAGGGCTAACCAGGGAAACAAATTTTGGATTTTGGACTGCCCTACCGGGCGTGGATTTTCGATTTTGGATTTTAGGTTCAAGGTAAAGGTTCCGGCGGTCAGTAGGCTCAAAGGGAGGCTTCGCCCTTACCGGTCGGCGCTCAATTGGTATATTTCCATCCGCCCATAGCTGGCATCATCCACCCGGCCGACAAGTCTGGCTTGTCGCTCCGCTAAATAGGCCCGGATAGCCAGGCCGAGTTGGTGCAAGGGGTGATCGGGGATGGTCGTTTCGGCTAAAAAGTCGAGCATGATTTGGTCCAGTAAGATAACCTGGGGCGGGTCGGCCTGGACGGCCTGGGCAAACGAAAGCGGCTGGGGCACGTAGTGGGGGTTAGTCCAAAAAACAGGAACTAAAATGCTTTGATAAGTCCGGCTGTGTTGGGCCAGACCCAGCCAGTAATGCTGCAAGCCCAGCACTCGACTCTGGGGCGGCAGTTGAGCCGCTACGGCCTGGCTAAAAACATGGTATGGCGTCGTCTGCTGCGTCCAAAGCTGGAGCCGGGCATTGGTAAAAATGCCTTCAGCCAGGGCCAAAAGAAACAGCAGGCTGAGGACAGGCCGCCACCAGCGCCGGGGAGCCGGCGCCTGCCCGGCGTGAATAAAGCCAGCGGCAGTAGTTAGAGCAAACAGCGGCCAGAGGGTAGCTAGATAGCTGAAGGTTTTGAAGGAGAGCAGCAGAGCAAACAGGCTGCCCAGGGTAGTTAAAACGGCCACTAAAATGCGGGATGAAAGAACGGGGGTTGGGGGTTGGGGGTTGGGGGTCAGCAAGCGTTGACTGTTAACACCTATCCAGGCTAAACTCAAGCTAACGCCTACCAGCCACAGCCACGCCCCAAAAGATTGCTTGGACCCGTTCAAAATCGGATCGTAGCGTTCGACTTCATTGAGCAGGTTGATGAGGTAAAAACGGCCATCGAGCAGGCCGAAGCGGTCGGCGTAGTTGCGATTCTGTCCCAGAAAGTCGCTCCAACCGGAAGCAACAAAAATAAACCAGGGGGTCAAAGCCAGGCCGAAACCGAGGATGGCGACAAGCGCCGGCTTGACCGCCGGCCAACCCAGTACCCAAAACGCCGCCAGCAGCAGCGCCGGCAGCCAAAAAGCGCCGTAGACATGGCTGAGAGCGGCGAGACCGGTGAGGAGACCGATGGAGAAAAAATGATGTGAAGCGTGAAGCGTGAAGCGTGAAGCGTGAAGCGTAGTGCGTGGTGGGTGGTGGGTCATCCTGGTCGTCGGTCGTCGGTCGGCGGTCAGGGTATGAACGAGAATGAGTAAGGCTCCCAGACCAAACACAGGCACGGCGCTGTCGTAGCGGACAATGCGGGCCACATCGGCCAGAGGGATGCCGCTGGCCAGGTGAGGAAAGGGGCCGGCGATACGCCAGGTAACCAAAATGGCAACGGCGAGCGTGCCATGCCAGGGCGAAAACAGTTTGGTGCCGAGACGATGGGTCAAAGCCAGGGTGAGGGTCATAAGCGCCAGGGGGACAAGCCGGGCTTGAAAAAGCCCCAATCCGAACAGGTGCAATGCGCCGCCGGCCAGAAGCGGAAAGAGAGGCATGAAGCCGTAGTAATGGCGCTCCATGCCGTAAAACCCGGCAAAGAGGTCCGTGCCAAAACGGCCTTCGGCCCAGAAGGTGTAACCCGGCGCAGCCTGCCAGGACTCGTCCTCGTGGATTTTGGGAAAACGGTCGAGGTTGGTTAAGCCGGTGGTCCAGAAGTAGAGAAGGAGGGCCAGGGAGAAGAGGTAAGGCGTGAAGCGTGAAGACATACTAATGCAAGTTGACCTGCATCGGCACACGACCTTTGCAACCGAGTGTCGCCAACGGATTGGCCTCCACCTGAAATCCTGGCGGCAATTGCAGGCAATATCGCTGGGCGATGGTGGCCAGCAACAATCGCGCTTCCATCATGGCAAAGCTGTTGCCGATACAAATGCGCGGCCCACCGCCAAAGGGGAAATAGGCAAAGCGAGGCAGGCGTTTCTCCAACGTTTCGCCGGAGGCATCGGGGGCAAAGCGTTCGGGCCAAAATTGCTCCGGCTGGTCGTAATAAGCAGGATGACGGTGGACGGCATAAGGCGTAATCGAGACAATCGCTCCTTTGGGGATACGGTAACCGCCAAGTTCAATCTCGGTTAAAGACTGGCGAAGCATGACCCAGGCGGGCGGATAGAGACGCATGACCTCTTTCACAATAAGCTCAGTATAGGGCAGATTGGCTAAATCAGCCAGGGTGGGGAGGCGGCCGGCTAAGACCTGTCCCAACTCAGAATGTAGTTTAGTCTCGACAGCCGGATGTTGGGCTAACAACACCCACGTCCAGGTTAGAGCCAGGGCAGTCGTCTCGTGGCCGGCAATAAACATGGTCATTACCTCATCGCGTACTTGCAGGTTGCTCATCCGTTCGCCAGTTTCTTCATCTACCGCCAATAGGAACATCGAAAGCAAATCCCCTGCATCTCCCCCTGACCGGCGGCGCTCCTCGATCAGGCGATAAACAATAGCGTCCAGTTTGGCCGCGGCATGAGCTTTACGCCGGTTAACCACGATTGGCAGCCACTCCGGCGACATAGCTTTGAGCGGGTGCATGGCCTGCTCGGTGACAGCCAGGCCAAGTTCCGCCATTGCTGTCCTGATAGCATCGGCGGCTGGAGTGATTTTGACCTGGAACAGAGCATCCACCACAATCTGCAAGGTCAGATCGCGCATCTCTTCATCAATATTGCACCACTGCCCGGTCTGCCAGGTATCAAGCATACACTGGGTGTGGCCGACCATCACTTCGGCGTAGGCTTGAATGCGTTTATGGTGAAAGGCCGGCTGAGCCAACCGCCGCTGCCGCTTCCAGAAATCGCCTTCGTTCAAAAATAGGCCATTGCCAAAGGATGACCTGAGTATCTTCTTGAAAATGGCCGGCTTTTGGAACTTATCAGCCTGTTTCACCAGCACTTCCTGGAGCAGATCAGGATTGTTGAGCAAAAAACCGGGTTGGTAGAACGGGCCGGGCAGGGTGACAAAATCGCCATAATGTCGGAGCATAGCCATAATGAAGCCGAGCGGATCATGCCGAAATTGGGCGGTAACGCCCAATGGTGAGATTGATTTTGGGCCGGGGGGATAACGCGCACTCATAAGTCACGAAAGCGCCTGGGCAGGCTTGAGCCACTCGACCAGCTTCCGCTCAAGGGGCAGGGCGTAGGCGCGCCGCTCGACCCGCCAGCGGGAGAGTTTTTGCAGCGGCCAGCGCAGAGGGCTGCGGTTGCCGCTGTAGGCAAAGCGTTGGTAAAATTTGAAGTGTTCGATTTCGCGCTTTTGAGCCTCGCTGAGCCAGTCGTTGCCGGAGCCGATATAGTCAAAATCGGCCCATTCCTCCAAGGAGACCGGGAAGCGATAATTCTGTGCCCTGAGCCGCTCGGCAATGGGATTGCCGGGGTAAGGCTTGAAGTAAAAAACGGCCAGCTCAAAACTGCTGCTCATCGCTCGCAGCTCGCGGGCCACCCGCAGCGACTCGGCCACGCTCGCCGGCGGCTCATCGGGAAAACCGACGATGACATTGATAATCGCGCCAATGTTATGGCGCACAAGCTTTTCGGCGGTAAGCCACATGTCTTCGACTTTGATATCTTTCTGAATCCGGTCAATCGTTTCTTGGGAGCCGGCCTCCATCCCGATCATGACCCGGCGCAGGCCGGAGCGTTTGCACAGGGCGAAGGTGGCATCGTCAAGGCGGCGGCCCTGATCGGCCCGGAGGGTGCCGGTCCAGCTAAATTGCAGCCCTTCGCGCAAAAAGCCTTCGGCCACCGTAGCCACCCGCTTCTGCTGGGTGAAATATGTTTCATCTTGCAGGTTCAAATCGGTAAAGTGATAGCGCCGCCACAGATTGGCAATTTCGCCGACCATCCGCTCCGGGGTGTAACCGTACCAGCCCCGGTTGTAGACCGCCGGGTCGGCGCAGAAGTTGCAGCGAAAGCGGCAGCCCTGCGAGGAAATGTAATCAAGCTGGCGCTGGCCTTTGAGTTTAAAATAATCCTCAACCGAAACAAAGCTGTAATCATGCCGGGGAAAGGTGTTGATGTCGCGCATGGGACGGGGAAGCGTGGTGCGTGCTGCGTGGTGCGTAGAGGGGTTGAGAGCGCAGCCGAGGGTACCTTCAAGAGATTCTTTGGCAGCCAGGCGATCCACAATTTCGGCAAAGGTTTCCTCACCCTGGCCGATTACGGCGGCAGTCACAGCCGGCTCGCCGGCGCACATTTCGGGGAAAAGAGAGGGATGCCAGCCGCCCCAGATCACCGGCAAATCGGGCCGGCGAACGCGCGCGGCGCGGGTTACTTCCAGGGCGTCCCGCAAAGGAGCGCCGGTTAAAACAGTCACCCCCAGGCAGAGAGCGCCGTCAAGCTGGTTGAGCAAAGTTTCGGTGTCGTGCAGCCGGCCGTCTACGATGACGACTTCGTATTTATCTCGATCCAGGGCCGAAGCCAGGGCGATCAAAGCCAGGGGCATCGTCCAAAAGACGGCGCGGGGATTGTAGAGAACAACTTTATGGCGCATATTCAACTCCTATCAAGGAGTAAGGAGTAGGAAGTAAGGAGTTAGGAGAAAAATCCTACTCCCTACTCGCTACTCCCTACTTCCATTTACTATCTTCACCGTTGGGCGCAAATTGAGCGAACAGACACATTTGCGGCAAATCGAGTCGGTATCCATATCCAAATTCTGGCGGAAGGCGATGGCCGAAGGGCTGTTCAGTAAGTCCGGCAGGGGCGTCTGGCGAATATTACCCAGCGCGTGATGGAAAAAGCAGGGCCGCACCGTGCCATCGGCCTCGACCACGGTCGAAACCCAGGGGGCGTTGCAGCGCACCGGCGGAAAGCCGGCCAGGCCGTAAAAGGCGGCGTAGTAATCATAAATCCGGCGGATTTTGTCCGGCGCTTCGGCGATGTAGCGGCGGGCAAAATCGGCGGCGTAACCGGTAATCAGACTCTCGATGACAGCTTTTAGCTGGGGCAGTTGGCCGGCGTCGAGTTTGACCTCCTCGGCCCGCTCCTCGTCCCACAATTCGGGGCGGTTGAAGGCTTCGCTGGAAACGTCGGCGGGGAGGAAGCTGATCTGATCCAGGCCGATTTCGTGAGCGGCGTCAACGATGTTGGGCCAGTCGGTAAAATTGCGGCGCTGGATGACGCAGCGGGCCGAAATTGGGAACGCCGGATCAAGCGCCTTTACCGCGCGGACTCCGTCACGCAGCTTTTGGTAGGCGTTGGGAATGCGACGGATCGCGTTATGCACCGCCTCTGAACCATCCAATGAGACAATCACTTCGTCGGTTTGGCCGACAATCTGGTCGGCGTACCGTTTCAGCAGCAGGCCGGTTGAGAGAATCGTGATTTTCATCCCCTCGGCCCGCAAAATATCGCCCAGGCGGAACAGGTTGGGGTTCATCAGGGCTTCGCCGCCGGACATGACCACCCACTGCGTCCCCAATTTTTTGAGCGACACCAACAAGGTTTGCACGTCGGCCTCGGTCAACTGCTGGGTGCTGCCGTTGCCTTTCCAGATGTCGCACATGACACATTGGCAGTTGCAGCCGCTGTGCGGCATCAATATGGCGACCGGCAGGGCATGAATTTTATGAGTTTTGAGCGTTAAATAACGCCGAAAGGCATCAATTCCAAAAGTTCGCGCCATTAAGAACAGTCCACAGATTACACAGATTTTACAGATTAGATAAAATGATACGATGACGGGTATCAAAAAAGCCGGAATCTATATTACAACGGTTGTCATAGCGTTTTGGTTTGTTACCCAAACTCTCTATCCGGCCAGCCAAACTCTGACGCACGGTTTTGGCGCGTATTACAGCGCCGCTCGACTGCTCCGAACCGGGCAGTTCTCGGCCCAGGTCTATGACCCCGCCTATTTTCGTTCGCTGGTAAAAACCGACAGCCGCCAGCAAGCTGACGATATTTATAATGCCAACCCGCCCACCACCAGCCTGATGTTGTGGCCCCTGAGTTTTTTCTCAATAGAAAGCGCCCGCCTGATCTGGACGCTGGCTAACGCCGGGATGCTCCTGGGAGGTCTGGCGCTGCTCATGGCGTCCTTTGCCCCTCAGCCTGACCTGCCCCGGCTGGCTCTGCTGGCTTCGCTGGGGATGTTGTTTCAACCCGCTCTGGAAAATATCAAATTGGGCCAGGCTTATTTATTGATTTTTTTATTCCTCTCAATCGCTGTTGCGGCCTGGTCTAAAGTTGGCCTGCCGGAAGCATCGCGCCTGAAATTTGCCCCCTCGCTGGGGAGTGTGGCTCTGGCCTTGGCCTTAGTTCTAAAAACAGCCGGTTGGGCGCTGCTGCCCCTGCTCGCCTGGCAGAAACGCTGGCGCGCTTTGGTCCTGACTGCCGGGACTGCCGGCGCTGTTTTACTGCTCACGCTCCCTTTGTTTCCGCCTCCGCTGTGGCAAAGGTATGGCCAACTTTTGGGCGAGACCAGTAACTCCGCCGCAACTTGCGCACCCGCTTACCAAACCACCCGCAGCCTGCTTTGCCAGCTATTCGTTTTTGCCCCGCCCTGGAGCCAGTCACCCGTGATAAACCTGCCCTGGCTCGCCC
>JAHDWA010000038.1 GCA_023382535.1 Anaerolineae bacterium
ACTGTGCCCACAGAATGTTCAACTCCGTCACCCCCTCAGGCGGAGTGCCGATATCTGCCTCTTGAGCAGCGGCTTCATCCACAGAGGTGGCCGCGCCGCCGAGGCTGAGGGTCAGAATGACCAACAGGCTAATTAGCCAAAACAAACGCTTACTCATTTACTTCCTCCTTGAATAGATTTCGACATAGAAATTGCTAAAAGAGTATTTGCTGGCGAAAAAATTAGATTCAACGCGTCGTGGGCGTCACCCCCCTTCTATACTCAGATAGGTCAAACACCACATTAACATCGTTTTTAGAGTTACTTTGCGCCGCTTGTTGAGGTTCAATGCGCTGGGATGGTAACATGGAAGATTGAAAAAGTCAAAAAGAGATGTATTACTTTTACATATTAGTTGTATACAGGTTAAATACCGTATAAATACTGAAAGGTTAAAAACAGTTCTCTCTTAATGGCCGTATTTCATAACTACCCAAAAACATCACGCCTTACGTTTCACGCCCAAAACATTTCTCCTGGTGTTTCAGCCATCCCTGCTTCTTTCAGCATAGCCACTCCTTTGGCCAGACCTTCATCAATAGACATCAAAGCATCTTCGTGTTCAATCGAAATCACGTAGTCATAGCCGACCAGCCGCAGGGCGCTGATAATGTCTTTCCAGGTCTTGGCGTCATGGCCATAGCCGATGCTGCGGAAGGTCCAGGCCCGCCTGGCTATCTGGCCGTAGGGTTTGTTGTCGTTGCAGCCATTCACGGCGATGTTCAAGGTGTCCACGTAGCAATCCTTGCCATGGACATGAAAAATTGCCTCACCCAGAGCGCGAATGGCGGCTACGGGGTCAACCCCGTTCCAGAACAGGTGACTCGGATCAAAGTTGCAGCCGAGTATAGGTCCAACCGCCTCGCGTAACTTAAGGAGTGTTTCCACATTGTAGACCAGCATACCCGGATGCATCTCGAAGGCGACCTTGATGCCATGCTCCCCGGCAAACTTGCCGGCCTCGCGCCAGTAAGGAATGGTCACGTCATTCCATTGGTACTCCAGTATCTGTAAAAAATGCGGAGGCCAGGGACAGGTGACCCAGTTGGGCATCGTATCCTGGGGCGAACCGGCGGGCAGGCCCGAAAAAGCATTGACAACCGGAATTTGTAACAGGGCAGCCAGGCGCACCGCCTTGCGAAAATCCTCATCAGCCTTTTGCGCCTCAGCTTTATCCGGCGAAACCGGGTTGGCATGCACACTGAAGGCGCTTAGGATCAACCCTCGTGAGATAATTGCCTCCATATATTTTTTTCGGGCGCTTTCACTGGCTAACAGTTCGTCTACCGGACAATGGGGCTGGCCCGGGTAACCCCCCGCTCCAATTTCCACCGCTGACACCCCGGCAGTCACTGCCCGGTCGAGGGCAGCTTCAAACGACAGATTTCCAAAAAGGGCCGTAAATACGCCGATACGCATTGGAGAACCTCCTTAGTAAGAGAAATTTTGATAAAAGCGTAATACGTGGTGCGTATTCCGTTAGTTCTAGCGGCTACGCACTACGTAACACGCAACACGTCACTATAACTGATCCTGCTGCCGCCGTAACTTTACCACCGTGCTGGCTTCATCCAGCTTCACATCCTCCCAGGTCACAACAGCGCCGGCAGCGACAGGTCGAACTACTTGAGCGCCGGGAGCCAGACCAACGGGCAGGGCATTCAATTCGCGGACCACCTCCGCGCGATCCATAACGCCGTGAACCATAAAGCCGCCGAAATCATCCAGCGTCTCGCCCGGCTGCAAGTTGCGCTTGGCTATGGTCATAATATCGGCCACGGGACGATCCAGCGGCGCCAGAGTCGGTTGGTGCAGAAGATGAGCCTTGGCAATCGAAATAGGTGCTTCCAGGAACCAGAGGTGGTAGGGCCGGAAAAAGGTGAAGTATTTGCCTTGGCCCACCTTGAGATAACTGAGGTCGGCCTGGATGCGGGCGTCGTCTATCCGCACCGTGACAAACACCCCGCCAGCCATCGAACTACCCTGCACAAAGTCTACGGCGCCGGGAAACCGGGTCAGGCCGCCATCTTCGACCAGGGCGAATACCTTTGAGACTGTTTCCAGCGTTGCTTCTGGGCCGATCATCCCTCGCTGCATGGGCAGGCAACTGGTGGCGTTGGCCGCACAGGCCATCTCGAACATAGTTTTGGTGCCATCCACGTACGAGGCGACCTGGTAGGGGTCTTTGTCCTGCTTGGCGGCCGACTCGGCCACGGTTTCGGGCGTGGCGGCGGGATTGAGCGGGTTATTTTTGCCCTTGCCGATGACCATAATTTCATAGCCCAGGCAGGTGACAAAGTTGTAAAGCTCCATCAGGCAGCCCGGCTCATCGCCCGACGAAACTGTGTACAGCACTCCGGCTTCCTGGGCCAGCTTTTTCAAGATCCGCCCGACCGTCACATCGGCCTCAATGTTGACCAGCACCACATCCTTTCCATTCTGGATACAGGCATAAGCGGTTTCCGCGCCAATGGCCGGGGAGTAGGTCACATCGGCGACGAGGTCCACCGCATCCACCTGGGCAGCCAGCCGATAGTCGCCGGTGATGACGCGCCGGCCTGCCTGGAGCCCATCCATTGCCTGGGCTACGGTATCTGCCTCAATTATATCCTCACGGGACAGGCCCGTCGAGAGAAAGGCATTCCGGGCAGCTTTGGTATTGGCATCGGCCAGCAGGACGACCTCCATTCCCGGCACATGCTTCATCGCGGCGACAAAGCCGCTGCCCATCCAGCCCGCCCCGCTGGCTCCGACTCGAACAGGCTTGTTTTCAGCCTGGCGGCGGAGAAGTTCTTGTCTGATTTGCATAACCTGTCCTCTATCCTTAATATCGCCTTCTTATATCTTCTAAAATCTTGGCCTCATATTGTTTATACAGCTTGGTTTGATTAAACCACACAGCTAATCGTAAGACCGGTAACAGATACCAATATTTTTTCTGCACATAGAAACTCGAAAGCTTTTTCTGCCATTCATCTGCAACATCTTCCTGCTCACGATGCTCTGGAGCAAGAATTTTATGAATATGATGGCCCAGCTCATGATACAGCACTTTAGAAAAAGCTATCTCTCTCAGCGGAGGAAGCTTTCGGAAAAAGCCCACTCTATACTCAATTATTTTGTCTACAAATATTTCAATCCAAGCTGGACTTCCGCCTGTTTGATGATAATAAAACCCTCGTACTTCTGAGACACTATATTTCCGTTTACGAGCTGTGACTTTTTTACGCAGTTGTCGGCGTGGCAGTCCCGATGAATTTGTAATGACGATACGTCTTAAGCCGCTCAAATATTTTTGTGGAATATTATCAATCAATTTTCGGGTTACAGCCGTTGCATCAATGGGCGGCTCGTAGTTGTTATATGACTCTAGGATTTCAACAGAATTTTCGGATTCATTCACAATGGTTACAACACTTATAAGTTCACCCCAAGCTGAAGCTCAGGGCTGATAACTAAAGTAAGCTGAGGAACTTTAAAAAAATTAACTCGATAAGATTTTGCCAACGTCCGCCTTGAACTGAAGTTCAGGCTGCTATAAAAAGTCCGTTCAAACGGACTGTTTGAGCAGTAGTTTGTTTCAGCCTGATGATTTTTAGTCGGTTTCTAACCGACTTCCCTTATCAGCCCAGAATTTCAATTCGGGGCGATGCCGCAACGACATTACCGAGTTATTTTCTTGATCTTCATCAACTCCAGGTAACGAAAGGCTGAAGAGTTGCCTGTTTCTATTTCGCCTTCACCGCTTCTCGCGCCGCCGCCACAATATCCTCTGCCGTCAAATGATACTTCCGCAGCAAATCATCCGGCTCCGCCGACTCGACATAGGTGTCAGCCAGACCGACAAAGCGCATGGGAACGGGCTGGTGTTGGGCCGCCACGCGGGCGATGTTGCTGCCCATCCCGCCCTGCAAAAGATGCTCCTCGGCGGTAACGATGGCTCCGGTTTCGCGGGCGGCGGCGGCAATGGCTGCGGTATCCATCGGACGGATCGTGTGGAAATCCAGCACCCGCGCTTCGATCCCCTCTTCAGCCAGCGTCGCGGCGGCATCTAACGCGGCCGCCACCATGATCCCGCAGGCGACGATAGTCACATCACTGCCCTGCCGGACCACGTTCGCCTTACCGATCTCAAAGGGGCAGTTATCCATGGAATAGATGTGCGGCAGGGCCACCCGGCTGGAACGCAAAAAGACCGGGCCAACATAATTAGTAGCAGCTTTCACCGCTGCGTGCATCGAGGCCGGATCGCTGGGGACGAGGATGACAAAGGTGGGCAGGCCGCCGACCAGGGCCAAATCCTCGATGCCCATCTGGGTGGGACCATCTTTGCCCAGGGTAATGCCGCCGTGGCTGCCCAGGATTTTGGCGTTGAGGTTCGACAGCGCCACCGCCAGCCGGATCTGGTCGTAGCCGTTGCAGAGCAAAAAGCTGGAAAAGCTGGTGATCCAGGGAATAAAGCCGCAGGCCGCCAGCCCGGCCCCCACGCCGACGAGGTTGCTCTCGGCAATCCCCAGGTTGAAGAATCGTTCGGGAAAAGCCTGGCGCACCGTCTCGGCTTTGGTCGAGTTGCCCAGGTCGCCGTCGAGGACGACGACTTTGGGGTTCTCGCGGGCTGCGGCCAGGATGGCCTCGCCAAATATGTCGCGCAGGGGTTTGCTGGGAGGCAGACCCGCTTTCTCACCCAATCTCATGGTCCAGAATCTCCTTTCGCGCTTGTTCCGCCAGTTCCGGCGACAGCGCCCGGCCGTGCCAGGTAAAGTCGGTCTCGACAAAGGAGACGCCTTTGCCCTTGACCGTGTGCGCAATGATGATCGTCGGCTGGCCTTTGACCACCTGGGCCACCCTGAGTTCGTGGATCAGCGCCGCTAGGTTGTGCCCATCAGCCTCTTCCACGTGCCAGCCGAAGCTTTGCCATTTGTCTACCAGCGGTTCCAGCGCCATCTCGCGGCTGATGGGGCCGGTTTCCTGGAACTTGTTGTAATCGAGGATAGCGGTCAGGGTGTCGGCATTGAAGTGAGCGGCGGCCATGGCTGCCTCCCAAACCTGGCCGGCCTCGCATTCGCCGTCACCCAGCAGCACGTAAACCCGGTAATCCAGCTTGTTCAGCCGGCCGCCCAAAACGTGGCCCAGGCCCACCGACAAGCCCTGGCCCAGCGAGCCGGTTGTCGCTTCAACCCCCGGCATCATTCCTTGAACAGGATGTCCCTGCACCGGACTGTCAATCTGGCGCAGCCGTCCCAATTCCTCGCGGCTAAAATAACCGGCCTGGACCAGCACGGCGTAGAGCAGCGGCGCGGCATGGCCCTTGCTCATAATAAAGCGGTCTCGCTCCGGCCACTCCGGTTGATCGGGCCGGTAGCGCAGGATGCCGCCGAAATAGAGGGCGGTCACAATTTCGGTGGCCGACCAGGAACTGGAGGGGTGGCCCGACCCCGCTTTGGTTGTCATCTCCAGGATATCCAATCGGATCCGGCGGGCCAGATGGCGCAAGCCGGGTAGGTCTAACTGTTGCGTTGATGTTTCTGACATGTAAACTCCTGAGTATAAATTCATCTTGCGTGTTGCGTTTAAGTTTTACGCAACACGTGGCTATTACGAGTTTTGCGCCAAAAATTGACTCACCTCGGCTGCCGTTGGCAAGGCCGGAATGACTCCCTGCTTTGTTGCTGTCAGCGCGCCGACGGCGTTGGCGTAGCGTAACATCCGGGAGAGGCGTTCCGAGGTAAGCTGGTCGCGCCATGACCCCCTCCCCGGCCCTCCCCCTCTTAAGGGGAGGGAGAGTATCTGCACCAACAGCCCGGCCACAAAGGCATCGCCGCAGCCGATGGCATCAACAGTGGTGACGGTGAAACCGGGTACACTGCCGCTGCCCTGGGCCGAGCGGAAAAAGCTGCCGTGGGGACCGAGCGTGACCACGCACAGATTCGGGCCGCGTTCCAAAAGCGTCTGACTGCCGTCGTCCAGGTCGCTGCTGGCGGAGAGCATTTCCAACTCAACTTCATTCACCTTGAGCAGATGGACCTGGGGCAGCACGGCTCGTATAATTTCAAGCGCCTCGTCTGGGTTGGACCAGAGGCTGGGCCGGTAATTAACGTCTAAGGAGATGAGGGCGCCCGCTTCGTGGGCCAGGCGCACGGCGGCCAGGGTCGCGCTGCGACCGGGTTCGACGCTCAGGCTGACCGAACCGAAGTGCAGCACAGCGGCTTGTTGCAGCAGGCCATGGTCCAGTTCATCCGGGCGGAGGCGTGTATCCGCGCCTGGGTTGCGATAAAAGACAAACTCAGCGTGGTTAGGGTCGGGGAGAGCGATGAAAGCCATCGTGGTCCGAGCTGTGGGGTCAAGGCGCATGCCCCGCGTGTCTACCTGCTCGTGGGCCAGTGTGTCCATTAAAAAGCGGCCGAAGGCATCATCGCCCACCTTGCCGATGAAGGCGCTTTTGGCCCCCAGTCGAGCCGCCGCGACGGCGACATTGGCCGGAGCGCCGCCCGGCTTGGGGTGAAAAGCCGAGACCTCGACCAGCCGCCGGCCTATTTCCGCCGGGAACATGTCAATCAGTAACTCGCCAAGACAAACAATGTCCATAGGGTGCGCCTGCCTTGAAATAGTAATCAGTTAGCAGTAACCAGTGGTCGTCTGCCCATCTGACTGATTACTGACCCCTGATTACTGTCACAGTTTCCTCACTTCCCACCCAGCATACGCCGCATCAGTTGCGAGATTTTGATGGCGTCGGAGGTGCGGAAGCACGCGCGCAGCTCCTCCCGCGGGACGCGGTCGAGCAGTTCCAGGGCAAAGTGCAGGTTGCGTACGCTTTCCGCGACCGCCTTTTCCGGCGGCTCACGGTAAGGGAACAAATCCAGGCCGTACCAGCCATCATAACCCCACTCGTCGAGCCAGAACATGGCCTCGACGGTTTCCCACAGGTTGACTGTGCCGACAATCACGTCGTCGTCAAAGAGCTTCCAGTTGTCGTTCCAGTGCGTGTGGAAGAGCTTGTTATAACGGCAGGCCAGGGCGAGGGACTCGGCCAGATTTTCTTTCATGATGAAGGCGTGGCCCATGTCAATGTTGATGCCCAGGTTGGGCCGGTTGATCTCGTTAATAATGGTCATACAGTGGCCGATGGTCGGCAGGAGGATGTGGGTACGCGGCTCAAAAGCCTTGTACTCCAGCACAACTTTTTGGCTGGGGTTGTAGTCAGCCCATTCGGCCAGCCCGGCCACGAGATCGTCGAGCCGCTGGCGGTGGTCAATCTGGAAGGGATAGTCGTAGCCATCCTGGGCCGGCCAGTAGACCATAACTTCGGCTTCCATATACTGGGCCAGGTCGGTGGTGCGCTTGGCCAGGTCAATGGCTTCGCGGCGCAGTTTGGGGTCGGGGTTGCTGAACTGTCCGAATTTCCAGCGGGGATCAATCCAGAGGTGGGGGCAGAACTGGACAATTTTCAGTCCCAGGTCATCGGCCAGCTTTTTCAAATCTTTGTAATTCGCGTCCGTAACCTCCGAGGGGTAGTGCATCTCCAGCCCGCCGACGCCCTCCACAGAGGCAGCCAGCTTGAACCGCTCCTCGATGGTTTTATCGGGCCGGTAGCCCTGCTTGACAAAGCGGTCACTGGTTGCGCCCAAAAACCAGATGCCGGCGGATACTTTGAGTTGTTTCATTGCCACAGATCTCCTTTGGTCAAAGTATTTGCAACAATACGTGGTGCGTGTTCCGTTGTTCTTACGGAACACGCACCACGTACCACGTTTCAATCCCTTAACTCATTGTATAACACATACCGATCCCCCCGGTGATACAGCCGCAGGAACTCAATGGGGATATTTTGTTGGGAGTAAGAAATGCGTTCGATGTAGAGTAAGGGAGTGTTGGCTGGAATGGAGAGTTTGTCGGCTATTTTGCGTGGGGCGGCGATGGCCCGAATGGTCTGTTTGGCCCGCACCAGCCGGATGCCGTAATGCTGTTCCAGGACCTCCCGCAGCGGGTTGGCAGCGTAATCGTGTTGGAGGATGGCAGGGCAGTAATGATGCACCAGGTGCGACTCTTCGATGCTCATCGGTTCATTATCGGCCAGGCGCAGCCGGTCCAGGCGGACCAGTTCTACACCGGGTTCAAGCTGCAACTTCTCGGCTACCTCCGGCGGAGCCGGTTCCAGCCCGGAGAACAACACCTCGGTGCCAGGGGTAAAACCACGCTGGCGCATGTCCTCCGTGAAGCTGATGATGCGGGTCAGGGCCTGGTCTACCGTGGGATGAGCAACAAAGGTGCCGCGCCCCCGCTGGCGGTAGATCAGCCCCTCGTTGACCAGTTCATCCAGCGCCTGGCGCACCGTAATCCGGCTGACATCATAGCGTTCCATCAGCTCGACTTCGGAAGGGAGCATATCATCGGGCTGCCACTCCCCCCGCACGATATTTTGGCGCAGGATTTCGTAGAGCTGGTGATAAAAGGGTAATTTGCTGTCGCGGAGAATTGTATCTATCACGGCGGCCTCTTTGCCGGACGACCAGAGTTTTGAGAGAAGAAGAGGTTAAGGCAGAAACATTATAATGTTATAATATTTATCAGAAAAAGTCAAGAGGCAATTTGAGCAAAAAGTTGGTTTAGAAGTTGTAAGACATAGGTTTCTACTCTGGGGTGAAAGCAAGGGTGCACTTTTTCACCCCAAAAATAGTGGAAGTATTTTTCCAAACCTGTAGCTCTTCATTCGCCAAAATTCAGACCTTGAATAAAACTTCTTCCAGGACCATTGCTTTTGTCTCTGGGTCGGTCAGACCGAGAACTTCCATCATAAAATAGTCCACCCCAGCCTCGATAAAACGCTGCATCTCGGCCACAACCTGTTCTGGAGTGCCGACCAAGGCCCTTTCTTTGGTCCACTTGCCGTTGCTGAGGGCCAGGGCTTCGGCTTGGCTGCGGGCGACGGCCAGCCGGCCAAACCAGGTGAGACGTAAGGTCGCCGGGTCACGACCCACTTGCTCGCACTGTTCTTGTATAATGGGCAGCCGGCTTTGCAGCTTCTCGAAGTTGGCGTCGGGCAGGTTCCACCAATCAGCGTAGCGAGCCGCCAGGCCAATCGTGGTCCGGCCACCCCCGCCGACCAGCAGCGTGGGGACGGGGTCAGGCCTTGGTTCGCAGTAGGCATCGCTGATGCGGTAATACTGGCCTTCAAACGAGACCGGCCCCGGCTCGGTCCACAGCCGTTTGACGATAATGATAGCTTCTTCCAACTGTTCCAGCCGGATTTTGGCGCTGGGAAAGGAGTAGCCGTAGGCCAGATACTCATCTGCTTTCCAACCGGCCCCCATAGCCATAATCAGGCGGCCCCGGCTGAGGCTTTGCAGCGTCGCCCCCATTTTAGCCAGCATGGCCGGGTTGCGATAACTTTGCCCCAGCACCATCGGCCCCAGGTCGAATTGAGGCCAGCAGGCCGCGGCGTAGCTCAAGACTGTCCAGGCTTCGAAGACAGGCGTTTCGCCGCGCATAAAGTGGTCGGTCATCCACAGGCTTTTGAAATGACTGGTTAAGGAGGGCAGGACCGCCTCCAGGTCGTCCAGCCATTGATTGACACTGTCTTTCCGGGGTCCGGCCGGTAGCACCAGCCCAAAATCAACGCTCATTGGCAGCCTCTCTAAATTTCAAAATTTAAACCCGCCGAATTTACGCAGGGATATTCACCGCAGAGAAAGCCAAAGAAAAAACTCAGCGACCTGAGCATCCTCGGCGGTTAATTCCAGGCGTGATTAAAAAATCTGTCCCAAAAATGAAATACACCCTGTCCCTTTTGACCAGGCCGCGCGGTTCGTGCTAAGATAATACCACGAGTCAAGCACGCAACCAAGATAGAGTAGGGGAATGACCGACGAGACCATCCGGCAAGAGATTCTGGCGGCGAATGACCGTTTTTACAGCGCCCTGGCCGCGGCTGACCTGGCGGCGATGGTTGACGTGTGGCGCCACAGCCCAGAAACTGAATGCATCCACCCGGGGTGGGACCGGCTGCGCGGCTGGCCGGCCATCCTGAACAGTTGGGCGCGGATTTTTCAGCATCAGGGTTTGCTGCCGGTTCAGGTGAGCGAGCCGCTGGTTCATTGGCGGGGCGACATGGCCTGGGTCATCTGCTATGAGAACGTTTCCCAGCAGGCTGATGGCGTAGTCCAGATTAGCCAGATGGTGGCAACCAACGTCTTTGAACGGATTGAGGGCCAGTGGCGCATGGTCATTCACCATGCCTCGCCGGCCCCGCCGGGAGTGATCCAGCCGCGCAGTTGGCGGACGTCATTGAATTAAAGGCTAAGGCGAAGGCTGAGGCTGAGGAAGAATAGAAAAACTTAGCCTTAGCCTATGGGAATAGATTATGCCACAAGAAAGTACCAGCGAACGCGTTCTAAATACCATGAGCGCCAACCCGCTCGTTGTCATTGTCCGGCTGGCGGATCTGAGCGCGGCGGTCTCACTGACGCAGGCATTGCTGGCCGGCGGGGTAACTGTTTTGGAATTCACCTTGACCAATCCGGCAGCCCTGGGTGCGATTAGCGAGGTCAAGGCAGCCCTGCCCGCCTTTGCCGAAGGACGGGCGGTAATTGGGGCAGGCACGGTCCTCGACCCGGCCGCGACCAGGGCTTCCATTGAAGCCGGAGCGCAGTTCATTGTCTCGCCTCACACCAACCTGGAGACGATTGCTACGTGCCGCCAGTTGGAAGTCCCCTGTATGCCGGGGGCGCTGACCCCTACGGAAATTGTCACGGCCTGGAATGCCGGAGCCAGCGCCGTTAAAGTTTTTCCCGCCCGCGCTTTTGGACCGGCCTACATCAAGGATCTGCTGGCCCCGCTGCCTCAGCTCAAGCTGATGCCGACAGGCGGGGTGGATTTGGACAATATTGGCCAATTTTTCAAAAATGGTGCTTTTGCCGTCGGCCTGGGCAGCAATCTGGTGGATGGGCGTCTGGTTTCCGCCGGGGATTGGGCAGCGCTGACGGCCAGGGCCAGGCGCTATGTTCAGGCGGTGCGGGCGGCAAGAGGTGTTGAGTGATAGTTGCACAGACCCCGGCCCCATATCCATTACAAAAGTGAGCTGATAATTATGTATGATCTTGTGACTCTGGGCGAAACCATGCTCCGGTTTACGCCGCCGGACCTCAAACGGCTCGAACAAACGACCAGCTTTAATTTGGAGATAGGCGGCAGCGAGTCGAACCTGGCGATTGGCCTGGCCCGGCTGGGTCTCAAGGTACTGTGGCTTTCCCGGCTCACCAACAACCCTTTAGGCCGGTTCATTGAAGGCGCTATTGCCCGGCACGGTGTGGATACGTCGCGGATTATTTGGACAGAGGCAGACCGGGTAGGACTCTATTTTCTGGAAGAAGGTCCCCCACCGCGCCAGAACACGGTTATCTATGATCGGAAACAGTCGGCCATGAGCCAGTTGCGGGCTTCAGAATTGCCGGTTGACCTTTTTCTGCCCCATCGGGCGCGGCTGCTGCACCTGACCGGTATTACGCCCGCTCTCAGCCCCACGGCGGCGGTGGCGGCTCAAAGGGCCCTCCATCTGGCTAAAGAAGCGGGCTGGCAGGTCAGCTTTGATTTTAACTACCGCCGCTTGCTGTGGTCGCCCGCCGAGGCGCTGGCCGGCTGCCAGCCGTTCCTGGAAGCGGCTGACTTAATCTTTGCCCCGTTGAATGATGTGCGCCTGCTCTATGGTTTAGACCCCGGCGTTACGCCGGAGCAAATTTTGGCCCTCCTGCGCGGCCATTACCCCAACGCTACGCTCGTTGTAACCCTGGGCAAAGAGGGCGCCCTGGGCGGCGAGCCAGGCGGAGCAATTATTAGGCAGGCGGCCATCCCAACGGAGATGGTAGACCCCCTGGGCGGTGGCGATGCTTTTGCCGCCGGGTTTCTTTACCAGTATCTTACGGGGGAGACTTCAACCGGCAGGTTGCCTCAGGCCTTGCTCTGGGGGGTAGCGATGGCGGCGCTCAAATACACGATTCCCACCGACATTCCCTGGCTCAGCCGGACCGAGGTGGAGAATCTGGTCCAGCGGGGAATGGGCGAGGCCAAAGTGGTACGTTAAGCCCTAAAGCGGCGAGGCAAAAAGTAACAGGGTAGCAAAGTAGCAGTAAGGCATAAATCCCTGTTTACTGTCTACCGTCTACTGTCTACTATTTTCTGAGGAGTTGTGATGCAGCCTTCAGCAACAATCCCTCCGGCGGATCAGCTCAACCGCCAGCGTGAGCTTGAGCTTACCCTGATTTACCAGACTGCCCAGCAAATTACCCAACTGCAAAGCCTGTCAGAGTTGCTGCCGCACCTGGTGACGGAGGTCAGCCGGACGTTCAATTACAATTCGATGGGAGTCTTGTTGGTGGACAAAGCGACAAATGAAATCGTGGTGCGCGAAACCATTGGCCTGGAACGAGATAAACACCTGGGCTTTCGCCTGCCGATCACCGCCGGGCTGGAAGGTGGCATTGTCGGCTGGGTGGCCTACCAGGGACAGCCATATCTAACCCCCGATGTCCGCACCTCGCCCCGTTACGTTAAAACCGTCGAGGCGACCCGTTCAGAGCTGGCCGTGCCGCTCAAAATAAAAGATGAAGTGATTGGCGTTTTGGATGTGCAGAGCGTTTTGATCAACGGGCTGACCGAGGAGGATGAGTTTATCCTCTCTACCCTGGCCAGCCAGATCGCAATTGCCGTGGAGAATGCCCGGCTTTATGAAGAACTGGCCCAGGCCCACGCCGAGATTCAGCGCAAGGCGGACCAGTTGCAGCGTTTGCTGGCCCGCACGGTTGACCTGCAGGAGGAGGAGCGCCGGCGGATTGCCGCCGATATTCATGACAGCGTCATTCAGTTGATTTACGGGGCGTTGTACGAGACAGAAGGCACATTACAGCGCCTGCCGCCAAATGCTGCTGCCACCCAGGTTGATTTGCAGAATATCCAGGTGTCGCTCAAACAGGCAATCTCGGAAATCTACAAGGCCATTTACGATCTGTGGCCGGCCAGCCTGGATGAAATGGGCCTGTTTCCCTCGCTGCGCTCTTACATGGTTCAGTATGAAGAAGACACCGGTATTAGCTGCCGCTTACGTATCCAGGGCAACCCCATTCGCTTTAACCCGCCGGCCCGGATTACCCTGTTCCGCATCTTGCAGGAAGCCTTGTATAATGTCCGTAAGCATGCCCAGGCAACCACGGTTGAAGTTATCTTTACTTTTCAGGAGGGACGGGTAAAGGTAATGGTCCAGGATGACGGCATTGGCTTCGATCAGGAAAAAGCGATGGCCGAAAGGCAGCATCTGGGCCTGATCAGTATGCGCGAGCGGGCCGAAAATATCGGCGGGACACTTACGATTGAGTCGAAACCAGGCCGGGGCAGCATAGTGGCCTGGGAATTTTTGCAGGATAGGCTTGAGCGAGAAGAACGAAATGACTAAAATCCAGGTGCTTATTGTAGACGATCATCCCGTCGTCCGGCGGGGGCTGGTCAGTGTTCTGGCCAACATGAACGATATCAAAGTGGTGGGCGAGGCGGAAAACAGCGCTCAGGCTTTGGAAAAAACCAAAGAACTGCGGCCCGACGTCGTCATTCTGGATATTCGCATGCCCGGTTCCAGCGGCTTGCAGATTATTCAGGCGCTGAAACAGATCCATGCCGAAGTCAAAATTGTCATGCTGACCAGCTATGATACCGACGAGCACCTTTTTGGCGCGTTAAGCTCCGGCGCGCACGGGTTTTTGCTCAAAAGCATTGCTCACGAAGAGCTGGCTGAAGCCATCCGGCGTGTCTACCGGGGCGAACGCCAGCTTAGCCCCCGACTGGTCGGGCGCGTTTTGGGCGAATTTGAGAGTTACGCTAGGGAGGTCAACCGGCACAAAGCCGGCCTGACCGAGACCCAAATTGAGATTTTGCGCCTCATCGCCGACGGCTCGACCAACCGGGAGATTGCCGCCAAACTTCATTGGAGCGAAATCACCGTTAAACGGAAAATCTCTGACATCCTCACCCAGCTTAATGTGACCACGCGCACCCAGGCGGTCAGCGAAGCCATGAAAAAGGGGCTTATCTGACCAGGATGGGGGGGCTGGAAGCATGGAAGGTGGAACACTTCCTTATCCAACCCTCCAATCTTCCCTCCTTCCAGTAATTACCGATTTTGAAAATCAGCCGTCATTGGGTTGATACCAGACGGTATCAAGACAAGATACTACTTTACCTTGAATGACCCCGCAAGGTTATGGTACAATCCGGCCCTGAGTAGCCTGAAAAGGTTCCGCCCGGGTATTTCCCTGCTTTTTACTTAAAACAAATCTATTTTTGGGAAGAAACTATGAAATTTGGCCTATGCTTGCCCAACTTTCCTTTTGGCGTTAAACCATCCAGAGATAATATTGTCGCCATTGCCCAGGCGGCAGAGCGGCTAAAGTATGACTCGGTCTGGGTCAGTGACCACATCCTGGTCCCCAGGGATAAACCGCGCTACGGCCATATTTACGAAGTGATAACCACCATGGCTTATCTGGCCGGCATGACCGAGCGCATCTACCTGGGTACGTCGGTTTTGGTTTTGCCGATGCGTGACGCCATTCTGGCAGCCAAGCAGATTGCTACCCTGGATGACCTGTCAGGTGGACGGATCATCATTGGCGTCGGGGTGGGCTGGATCGAGGGTGAGTACAACAACCTGGGCGCTGATTTCCACCGCCGCGGCCGCCACCTGAACGAGGCTATGCAGGTGCTAAAAACTCTCTGGCAGGACGATAACCCCCACTTTGAGGGCGAGTTCTATAATTTTAAGGATGTCCTCTTTGGGCCAAAGCCGGCTCAGGGGGGCGGCCCGCCGCTATGGGTCGGCGGCGCCAGCGAAGCGGCTATCCGCCGTATTGCCACTCTGGGTGATGGCTGGAACGCCGACGATGCGCCGCTCGACCAACTCCAGGCCGTGACTGCGCAACTGCGCCAGTTGACCGCCGCAAATGGCCGCTCCGTTGAAATTTCTCTGCGCCGTACCGTAGATTTGCGGCCCGCAGCGGCAGAGGCGGGCCTGTTGGCACAGCCGACGATGGGCGGCGGCGTTGACCAGGCCGGACGCTGGCCGGGCGGTACTGCCGGTGCGCTCACCGGCAGCCTGGCTGAGGTCAAAAGTTTCATCAATCAAGTCGCCGAAATGGGCGTCTCTCACTTCATCTTCCAGTTTGAACACAACACCCAAGAAGAACATCTGGCCCAGATCGAACTCTTTGCCAAAGAGGGAATTAACTCGTAAGACAAACTTCAGTTTGTCCGGTTACGGGACAAGCTAACAGCTTGTCTCACTTCGAGGTTCGATGTCGAAACCTATCGTCAAAATTGGCTGTTCAGCCGTCTTGAGCGAGGAGGCTGACGAGCAAATTCATGGCCGGCACATTGCCCAGGCGGTAACTTTGGCTGCCGAACAGGCGAACAGCCGGGATGACCTGCCTTTTGTCGTCGAGGTGATGGTCGGCGACGACAAAGCCCAACCGGAGGCCGCTGTAAGTGTTGCGCAGCGCTTCATTGCCGACCCGCAGGTGTTGGGGGTTGTCGGCACCATGAACAGCCACACCAGCCTGGCCGCCGCCCCCTTGTATTACCAGGCCAGCCTGACCCAGATTTCCCCGGCCGCATCCAATCCGGGCTTGACTCAACACGGCTATTGCACGTTTTTTCGAGTGATGGCGCACGATTTGTATCAAGGGCAGGAAGCTGCCAGATATGCAATCCGGGCTTTGGCTGCCCGCCGGATTGCTGTTGTTCACGACAGCACCTCGTTTGGTGAACCTCTAGCCCAGGCTTTTGTGCGGACCAGTGAGGAACTGGGCGTCTCGCCGGTTTTGTATCGCGGCATTCAGCGGGGCCAGGTTGATTTCAAAGAATTGGCTGGCGCCGTGGCGGCGGTTGAGCCGGAGGTGATCTTCATGGCGGTCATCGAGGCGGAAGGGCGGTACCTGGCGGCTCAGTTGCGGGAGGCCGGGGTGCGGGCTATCTTATTCGGCACTGACGGCCTGAAGCCCTCCCTGTTTTTGGCGACCCCCGGCTATGAGGTCGAAGGGCCGTATCATACCAGCGCCTCGACGGACGTACGGGTGAAACCATCGGCTGCGGCCTTTGCCCAGGCTTACCAGGCCCGTTACGGGCAGCTTTACTCCATCTACACCGCCGAGGCCTACGATGCGGCCAATATCTTGATTGCCGCCTGTGCTCGGGCCAATCCCTTAGACCGACCCAGTGTTCTGGCCGAAGTAGCCCGGACCCGCAATTTTTCGGGCGCCAGCGGCTCGATTAGTTTTGATGAACGGGGCGACCGGCTCGATCCGGAGATTGGCATTCTCCGGGTTACGGGTGAGGTCCCTGTTTTTCTCGGAGTGACTCGCGACTTGTTGGCCGAGACGGTTGAATAAATTTGACCCCCTTCCCTGGCCTCCACTGACGCACCGATTTGGGAAAGTTGGGGTATCTATAAAGGAGAAAATGCATGGCAACTCGCCCTCAATTTATCGTCCGCATGCGGCTTGACCCCGCCTACGAAGAAGAATTCAACCAGTGGTACAACCATGATTACCTGGCCACTTTAAGGCCGATTGCGCCGCTGTTTACCGACTGCTACCGGCAGGTTAGCGGTGAAGGTGATGACAAGGTTTACCTGACCATCTATGAAATTAGAGATGACGCCTCGATTGACGAGGCCCTGGCTGTATTTGATCGCGAGGATCGCCAGGATTACCGGCGTCAGTGGAAAGAGTGGGAGAAAAAAGCGGTCAAAGAGATTGATGCCCGCATTTTCCGCTCCCACTATTCCTGGTAAACGCCTTACGGAGGGCCGTTCATGAAACCACTCGCGCAAACTGCCGCCCGCATGCCCGGCTCGGGCATCCGCGAGATTGTCCATCTCGCCCTGACCATGCCCGATGTTATCCGGCTGGAAGTAGGGGAGCCAAACTTTCCTACCCCGGCCCACATTGTCGAAGCGGCTTATGAGGCAGCTAACGCCGGATTTACCAAGTATGGGCCAAGCGGCGGCTTGCAGACCCTGCGCGAGCTGCTGGCCGGGCGGGTTAGCCGGGTGAATGGCTACCCGGTCACAGCGGCCCAAATCAATATCTCGGTGGGAGGAGTGCAGGGTATCCTGGCCGCTCTATCGGCCCTGTTAGACCCTGGCGACGAGGTGCTCATCCCCGATCCGGCCTGGCCCAACTACGAGATGGCGATTTTGCTGCGCGAAGCCGTACCGGTCCACTATCCGCTCTACATCGAGCATGGCTTTGTGCCCCAGCCCGAACACATTGAAAGCTTGATCACCCCCCGCACCAAGTTAATGATTATCAACAGCCCCAGCAACCCCACCGGCGCGGTCTTCCCACGGGAGACGATTGAGGGCCTGGTCGCTCTGGCCCAGCGGCACGACCTCTACCTGCTCAGCGATGAGGTTTACGATGAGCTGGTCTTCGAAGGCGAGCATGTCAGCCCGGCCCTCTACGATGCCGAGCGAACCATTGGCATTTATGCCTTTTCCAAAAATTATGCTATGACCGGCTGGCGGGTCGGGTATGTGGTGGCGAATGAAGAGTTGTCAAGGGTCATTACCAAGATTCAAGAGCCCATGATCTCCTGCGTGGCCTCGCCGGTCCAAAAGGCCGCCGAAGCGGCCCTGACCGGTCCCCAGGACTGCATCGGCGAGATGCGCGACTCGTACCGGGAGCGGCGGGATGCGGTGGTCGAGCTGCTCAAGGAAGAAGGGTACTATGTCTACACCCCGGCCGGCGCTTTCTATATTATGGTAGACGTAAGTGATGCGGGTGTGGACTCCCGCCAATTTGCCCTCAATCTTTTGGAGCAGTGCCGGGTGGCGGTTGCGCCGGGGACCGCCTTTGGCAAGTTGGGCGATCATTTTGTGCGTATTTCGCTGGCCACCGAGAAAGGGCTGCTGCTGGAAGGCCTGAGGCGGCTGTGTGAGTTTGTCAAAAGTGAGGCGAAGAGGCGATGACGGGTGAGGCGAAGAAGAGGATACATTTCCTCGTGTCCTCGCTTCTTCGTTTCTTCTCAGCGGAGTAAAAGCGATGCGGGTCAAAGATAAAGTCGCTATCGTTACTGGGGCCGGTTCCGGCAACGGCCGGGGCATCGCCTTGCGCCTGGCCGAAGAAGGGGCCAAGGTGGTGGTGGCCGATGTGAGCGAGCGCGGCGCTCAGGAAACGGCAGCGATGATCGAGGCGGCGGGGGGACAGGCCCTGGTCGTGCGGGCTGATGTCAGCCGGCAGGAACAAGTGGAGGCGATGGTCGCGGCGACGATGGAGAAGTTTGGGCAGATTGATATTTTGGTCAACAATGCCGGGGTGGAGTCGATGGCCCCGCTTTTAGAACTGCCCGAAGCGGAGTGGGACCGCGTTTTAGGAGTCAATTTAAAAGGTCCCTTTTTATGCACCCAGGCGGTAGGCAGGGAGATGGTCAAGGCTGGACGGGGCGGCAAAATCGTTAATATCGGCTCGATTTGTTCGGCGGCGGCCCTGGCCGGCGAAGCTCATTACATTGCTTCAAAAGGCGGCCTGCTGATGCTGAACAAGGCAATGGCGCTTGACCTGGCTCCGTACAATATCAATGTCAACGCGGTAGGACCTGGCGTGATCGAAACGGCGATGACTGCCAATTCCCTGAGCAATCCGGCGCGAGTAGAGATGTTCTTTAACCATATTCCGCTCAAACGGATTGGCCAGCCGCGAGATGTGGCCAATGCCGTCCTCTTTTTGGCATCCGCCGAGGCTGATTACATTACCGGCACAATCCTTTATGTTGATGGGGGCTGGTTAACCCAGTAATGGACGAGAAAGAGATTCTGCGAGTCGAAAACCTCAACAAGTATTTTGGCGACCATCACGTTTTGAAAAATATTAATATGCGCGTGCGCCAAGGCGAGCATGTCGTCATCTTCGGACCAAGCGGCTCCGGCAAAAGTACACTTCTGCGCTGCATGAATCTGCTGGAGGAACCGCAGTCCGGCTCGCTCTATTTCTTGGGCAAGGATTACGGGCCAAAGGCATCCAAAAAAGCCTGGCCCTGGCAGAGCACCGACGGCGACGTGGCCGATCCGCGCTACCTGCGGACCCATATCGGCATGGTCTTCCAACAGTTCAACCTTTTTCCCCACCTGAACGTATTGGACAATGTGACTCTGGCTCTGCGCCGCAACAAAAAAGTATCCCGGCCAGAAGCCAACGAAAAGGCCATTAAACAGCTCACGGCGGTTGGGCTGGCCAATAAAGCCCAGGCTTACCCCTCGCAGTTGTCGGGGGGGCAGCAGCAGCGGGTGGCGATTGCCCGCGCCCTGGTTATGGAGCCGCGCCTGATGCTTTTTGACGAGCCGACGTCGGCCCTGGACCCGGAACTGGTCGGCGAGGTGCTGACGGTTATGAAAGATTTGGCCTTGCAGGGCATGACGATGGTGGTCGTCACCCACGAAATGGGCTTTGCCCGTGAAGTGGGCGATCACCTGGTATTTATGGATGACGGCTTCATTGTCGAAGAGGGCGGCCCGGAAGTGTTGATCAATCCGAACAACGACCGCACCAAGCTCTTTATTAAGGCGATCTTATGAAAAGACAGTTCGAATTTCGCTGGGATTTTGTCTTTGATCGCTGGGAGTTGCTGGCCAAAGGGCTGGGGATGACGCTGTATATCTCGGCTTTAGGCATGGTCCTGGCCCTGGCTCTGGGCCTACTCATTGCATTTATGCGTATGTCCAGGTTCGCTCCGTTCCGCTGGTTTGCGCAGGGTTACATCAATGTTTTCCGGGCGATTCCTCTCTTTGTATTTATTATCTGGATGTACTACGGATTGCCCATCGTTATAGGGGTAGATTTCGACCCGATTACCGCTGGCGTGCTCTGCCTGGCCCTGCAATATGCGGGCTGGCTGGCCGAAATTTACCGCTCCGGCATTGGGGCTATCGGCAAAGGGCAGCGCGAGGCGGCGTTTTCGCTGGGCCTGACCCGTTTGCAGACATTTTGGGACGTCATTTTTCCCCAGGCGTTTCGAATCATGCTGCCGCCGATGGGCAACAATTTTGTGGGCATGCTCAAGGACTCCTCGCTGGTAGGGATCATCGGCGTATTTGAACTGGTGCGGCAGGCTCAACTGGCCGTATCGCAAACATTTCGTCCTTTTGAGTTCTACACGGCCATTGCCATCATCTACATTCTGTTGACTCAGTTACTCTCCCAGGGCGTCAGCATTCTGGAGCGCCGCCAGCATGTGTGAAGTTGCCAGTTATCAGTTATCGGTTTTCAGTTATTAGTTATCGGTGAGCCACTGGTTACTGATTACTGACTACTGATTTTTGTTGGTTTAATTAAATTTAAGGAGGAATGATCATGCAGGAAAAACAAAAAAATATCAGTCGCCGCCAATTTTTGAACTCCGCTGTGGTGGCTACGGCTGCCGGGGCTGCTGTCGCGCTGGCTCCGGAGGCCCAGGCTAAAATTGCCGTGCCGCCTCTGCCCGAAGTGCTGACTCCAGGAGCTGTGCCCCGCCGCCAGGATGCGTCGGTCTCGGCGTTGACGCAGATTCAGGAGCGGGGGACTTTACGGGTTGGGATGAGTTTACAGTTCCCCCCTCAAGGCTATCGTGATGACAGCGGTGAACCGGCGGGATACGACGTGGAATTGATGAAACTGCTCGCTGCTGATATTGGCACTGGGGTAGAGTTGGATATTCAAGACCAAAATTTTGATGGTCTTATTCCGGCTCTACTAGCAGGTCAGATTGATTTGATTTGTGTGGGCTTGGTTGGGCGTCCGGGTGGACGGCTCGAAACCATGTGGTTCTCGACCCCCTATGTTCCTTACCAGCAAGTGGTGATTGTTCCGGCCGATAGTCCGGTCACAGACGTGGCTGAATTGAATAATGCTGACGCCACAATTACAGCTTTAATTGGCTCTACCGCTGCTGGTTTAGCTGCCCGCATCTTCCCGGAAGCGGAATTGGTCGAGCTTGAACAGCAGCCGGCGATGCTTGAAGTAGCCTCCGGTCGAGCCGATGGCGGCATTGTCGAAGCCTACCTGGCTATACCATTTGTTGAAGAAAACCCCACTGCTAAAGTCCTTAACCCGGAGCAGCCCTTCTCTCTGGAATTTGGTACTTTCGCTCTGCCTTACGGTGATATCGAATGGTGGATGTTTGTCAACGGCTGGCTGCGCTATCGGAAGGGGCAAGGTGTTTTGCAAGCCCTCTACGATCAAATTGTAGGCCCAACGCTGGGTGATGTCCCTGTTTATAAGGAAATACCCGCTTACTAAGCGTTATTAGAATTTGGTTTGATAACAGGGGTCCAGAGTTAATTCTGGACTCCTGTTCTATTGTTCATTAGGAGATAAAGAGTTGATTATGGGTGATTATCAAGATTTACCGGGCAAGTATGTGGACCATTTCAATGAGAAGAAAACCCTGCTGAGTTACGGGGAATTATACAATAAGGGTATGGAACGCGCCCGTGAGAGTAATGCGCTTGACCTGCTGGACGTGGGTGGTGAAACCAAATCGCAGAACCGTTTAAATAGAGAGTATATTGAGAGCCTTACTTTCGAAATGCGGCTCCTGGAC
This sequence comes from Anaerolineae bacterium, assembly GCA_023382535.1. The sequence continues at coordinate 21,652 of JAHDWA010000038.1, forward strand.
TCTGTTTTTTCCAGCACAGAGACAACCCTGTTGGGCCACAAAGTTCCTTACCCGATTCAATGTTCAGCCTACTGTGACGGCCGCTTCTTGAATCGTGTCTCTCAGCATTGGCAGGCATCGTATCTGGAGGAAATCGCGGAGGGAGTTGCTGAAGCTGGTACTTGGCTGTGGGCAGGTCATGTTGGAACTCAGATGTTACAGCGGATGATCAATACGGGTGCTCCCGTTGTACGTATTGTTAAACCTTTTGCCAGCAAAAATCGGGATGAGAGCAACGATATCATTTACTTGTTGAAGGATGCCGAAGATCGGGGCTGTGTGGCTGTAGGAATGGATATTGATATATTCTATGGCGAGAAAACCGGCGATGAGTACCCCTATCGCTATCCTTTTGGTCCAAAAGGGATGGACGAAATGCGCCGTTTCGTGGAGGCGACCAAATTACCCTTTATCGTTAAGGGTGTACTGAGTGTTAGTGATGCACTAAAGTGTCGAGAGATTGGAGCCAAGGCCCTGATGGTTTCCCATCACGGTGGGGAAGCTGTTGACTATGCTGTGCCCATTTTAAGGGTACTGCCTCATATTAAACAAGCTGTCCCGGATATGACCATTTTTGTGGATACTGGTTTTCGACGGGGCACTGATATTCTCAAGGCCCTGGCCCTGGGTGCTGATGCAGTGTGTGTCTTGACTATTTTGATGATTGCCTATGCGGGGTATGGCAAACGGGGTGTAACAGATATGCTCTACAATTTAGCGGCAGAATTGAGGCGTAATATGTCTATTTGTGGTTGCCCCACAATCGCTAATATTGATCCAAGCATCATCTGGTATCCCTATCCCGATAAACGCCGGGGCGAATAAAAATCCAGGGAATTATCGCAACTACCGGGCCTGAGGGAATTTAAATACTTTGGTCCCTCAGGCCCTGACCATGCATGGGTGTATTCAATGAAACTTCAAAATCGTGTTGCCATTATCACCGGGGGCGCTCAAGGCATTGGCCAGGCCATTGCTCAGGGGTTGGCCCGCGAAGGGGCGGCAGTCGTTATTGCCGACCTCCAGCAGGACAAAGCTCAAGCTACCGCTGCCGGCATCAACGAGGCCGGCGGACGCGCCCTGGTCTTGAAGGTCAACGTGTTGAATCTGGCCGACCTCCAGGCCATGGTTGATCAGACCCTGGCCCACTTTGGCCAGATTGACATCCTGGTTAACAACGCCGGAATGCTGATTGTCAAGCCTTTTCTGGAAATGACCGAAGCTGATTGGGATCTCCAACTGGGCGTTAACCTCAAGTCAGCCTTTTTCGCCACCCAGAAAGTGGCCGAGGCCATGATCCGCGCCGGGCGGCCCGGCCGGATTGTCAATGTGGCTTCGACCTCCTCCTTCACCGCTTCCACCATCCCAACCGTCCCCTACGATATTTCCAAGGCCGGGGTGCATATGCTGACCAAATCGAGTGCGGTCCAACTGGCAAAGTATGGCATCAACGTCAATGCTATTGCCCCCGGCACCATTGATACGGAGTTGGCCCGCAGCGCGCTTGAACCGGAGAAACTGGCTAAATTCGGCCAGGTCCGCATTCCCATTGGTCGCCTGGGCCGGCCTCAAGACCTGGTCGGTGCGGTTGTCTTCCTCTGCTCCGACGACTCCGCCTATGTTCTGGGCCACACCCTGGTGGTTGATGGCGGCTGGCTGGCCTAATTAATTGTCAATAATCAATGGTCAATAGTCAATGGTTAACGGAACGTGTTAGCTCATTAACAATTGATAATTGATAGTTGACCGTTCACAATTTTATTGATACCGCTAGGCTCAAACGCTGATACAATTTGGCCTTGCCAGGCCCCTAAAAGTTGATTAAGATAATGACCACCTCACGAAAATGATAAATTCGGAGAATTTTGCGCATGTTACAACAAATGGAAGTAGGTCATTCGCAGCCTTACACCTTCTCGATTGATACCCCCCCGGAGCCGTTTCAACTGCTGGATCAGGCGGGCAATCTGCTGGTAGACACGCCGCCTCTTAGCGATGAAGAGACGCTCAAAGGGCTGCGGGCTATTTTGTTGGGCCGCCGCTTTGATGAGTTGTGTATCAACTTGCAGCGGCGCGGTTTGATGGTCACTTTTGCCCCCGGTATTGGCCAGGAAGCCTGTACGGTTGGCAGCGTGATGGCCCTTGATAGCCGGCGAGATTGGTTTGTGCCGCAGTACCGCGAGGCTGCCGGGCAGTTATTACACGGCTCGCCTCTGGTCAATAATTTTCTGTGGCATATGGGCAGCCCGCTTGGCTTCTACATTCCCGAAGGGGTGCGCATGCTGCCGTTTCAAGCCGGTGTGGCCGGCCAGATTTCTCACGCGGTTGGATTGGCCTGGGGATCGAAATTGCAGGGTAAAACGGATGTGGCAGTCGTTCACTTTGGCGATGGAGCCAGTTCGCAGGGTGATTTCTACGAGCCGATGAACCTGGCCGGGGTGGTCAAGGCGCCGGTTATTTTCTTCTGCCAGAATAACTTTTGGGCCATCTCCTTGTCCAGAAACCTCCAAACTGCCGCCCAAACGATTGCTCAAAAGGCGGTTGCCGCCGGTATCCCTGGCGTCCAGGTGGATGGCAACGATCTTTTTGCGATCTACGAAGCGACCTGCCAGGCGGTCGAGCGGGCCAGGCGCGGCGAGGGTCCCACCCTGATCGAAGGCGTGACCTACCGCCTGGGCATCCACACCACCGCCGACGATTCCTCGCGCTATGAGCCGGTCGAGTACAAGGAGGAGTGGCGCGATAAAGACCCGGTGCTGCGCTTGCAGCGCTACCTGGAGCGGCGGGGCAAGTGGAACGCCGATATCGCCCAGAAAATGGAGGCCGAAATTAAAGCCGAGCTGGATGCGGCCTGGGAAGAGGCCCAACGTGTCCCCATCTCGCGTATGGACGAGGGCCTGACCCACGTGTTTGCCGAGATGACCCCGCGCCTGCGCCAACAGTACGACGAGTTGAAGGGAGACGCCCATGCCTGAGCTGACCATTGTCGAAGCGGTGCGTGATACCCTGGCCTACGAACTGGAGCGCGACGCCCGGGTCATGGTCCTGGGCGAAGATGTCGGCAAAACCGGCGGCGTCTTCCGGGCCACGGATGGTCTGTTCGAACGGTTTGGCCGGGATCGGGTGGTAGATATGCCCCTGGCCGAAAGCGCCATTATCGGCTCGGCTATCGGCCTGGCTATTTCCGGGCTGGTCCCCGTGGCCGAGATTCAATTTATGGGCTTCACCCATAACGCTTTCAATCAGATTGCCGAGCAGCTCGCCCGCATGCGCTACCGTTCCTGGGGGAGCCTGCACCTGCCGGTCACGATTCGCACGCCCTATGGCGGCGGGGTGCGCGCCCCGGAGATGCACTCCGACTCCTTTGTGGCCCACTTTGCCCACTGCCCCGGCCTCAAACTGGTCGCCCCGGCCACGCCCGCCGATGCCAAGGGGCTGCTTCTGTCGGCCATCCGCGATCCCGACCCGGTAATGTTCCTGGAACCCCTGCGCGGCTACCGCCTCATCCGGGGCGACGTGCCGGACGGCGATTATACCGTACCGTTGGGTAGAGCCAGGATAGTGCGGGAGGGTAGCGACTGTACCGTTATCGCCTGGAGCGCGGCCGTGGAAATTGCCAAGCAGGCCGCCGATGATGCGGCCGGCAAAGGTGTTTCGGTCGAAGTGATTGACCTGCGCACCTTAGTTCCGTTAGATATGGACACGCTGCGGGTGTCGGTGATGAAAACAGGCCGGGCAGTGGTTATTGACGAGGCTTCCTTCACCGGCAGCTTTGCGGCGGAGGTGCTGACCTCCCTGGCTGAGGACGAGGACATTTTCTTCTCCCTCAAAGGTCCGGTCACCCGTGTCTGCGGGCCGGATGCGCCCTACCCGGTGCAAATGCTGGAAGAGGATTACTTGATTAACCGCAAGCGCGTGCTCAAGGCAATCTTGAAAAGTGTAGAGAGCTGACCATCATGGCAAGATTTGAATTCAAAATGCCCGATGTGGGCGAGGGCCTGGCTGACGTCGAAGTGATCGCCTGGTTTGTCAAGGTGGGCGATCGGGTTCAGGAAAACCAGCCTATCGCCGATGTGGAAACCGACAAGGCTATCGTCACTATGCCTGCCCCCGCCACCGGCCGGGTGATCGAACTGGCGGCCAAAGAAGGAGAGCGCGTTAAGGTCGGCGCATTTTTGCTGGCGATTGAGACCGGCGGCGAGGAGGCGAAGGACCGAGGAGGCGAACAGGCGGAGACGCGACGTGAAGCAGATGATGGCGTCCAACCTTCCAACCTTCCAACCCTCCAACCTTCCAATCCTCCCTCCTCCCCTGTTCTCGCCTCGCCGGTAGCCCGCAAACTGGCCCAGGATTTGGGTATTGCGTTGGAAGAAGTCACCGGAACGGGACCAAAAGGCCGGATCAACGTCGAGGATGTGCAGCGCCATGCCGAGATGCTGCAAGCAGCCCAAGCGTCCGCGGTGGCAGCACCGGCGCTTGCCCCGGCTAAACCAGCCGAACCGGAGGCAGGGGCGGGGGACGAGCGTATCCCCGTGCGCGGCCTGCGCCGGCGCATCGCCGAGGCCCTGACCGAAACGGCGCGGACGGTGCCCCAGGTCGTCGGTTTCCATGAATTCGATGCCGAGGTGTTAGTCAGAGAACGGGCTTACTTGCAGCGCCACGCCGAGACCGTGGGAGTGCGTCTAACCTATCTGCCCTTCGTTATCACAGCCTGCGTTGAAGCCTTAAAACAGCACCCCTATCTCAACGCCTGTTACATGGACGGCGATGATCCCGCCATTTTGCTCAAACGAAGCTATAATATCGGTATTGCGACCGCCACCGACGACGGGCTGGTCGTGCCGGTGCTGCACGGAGCAGACCAGTTTGACTTGTTTGAGCTGGCCCGCCGGGCCGATGAATTGGTCGCGGCGGCGCGGGAGCGACGCACGACACCCAAAGACATGCAGCACGGCACATTTACCATAACCAATGTGGGGCAAATGGGCGGCTGGTTCGGCACGTCTATCCTCCGCGCTCCCGAAGCGGCGATTCTGGGCGTTGGCAAGATTGAGGACAAGGCGGTGGTCCGCAACGGCCAAATTGTCGCCCGGCCCATTCTGCCCCTCTCGCTGACCTTCGATCACCGGGTGATTGATGGCCAGGAGGCGCTGGCCTTTATTCAAACCCTGCGCCGCTACCTGGAGGAAGACCCGCGCAGCCTGTCGCCGAGATAAGAGTGGGTCCACAGATAGACACAGATGAACACAGATAAAAATAAAAATGAGGAATCATCTGAGAAAATCTGTGTGCATCTGTGGACTGAAATAGCGAGCAAATAAGTATGTCAGATGTAGAGATTAGCAACAAAAACGAGTGGGAAGAGAAAATTCTGGCGGCTGGGTTGAAGGCGGAGCCGGAGCGGAAAAGCGCCTTTACCACCATTTCCGGCCTGCCCCTGGAGCGACTCTACACCCACGAGGATTGGCCCGGCAACGGCGCTGGCCCGGAGGCGGACTTGGGTTATCCGGGCGCTTATCCTTTCACCCGCGGCGTCAGCCCGACCATGTACCGCAGCAACTTTTGGGTCATGGGCATGTATTCCGGCTACGGCTCGGCGGAAGAGGCCAACGAGCGTTACCGCGCCCTGCTGGAGCGCGGCCAGACCGGCTTCTCCATCGCCCTTGACCTGCCGACCCAGTGCGGCTACGATGCCGATCAGCCCATGGCGTCGGGTGAGGTGGGCAAGGTCGGGGTGCATATTGGCTCTCTGACCGACATGGAGCGGCTGTTTGCCGGCATTCCCCTGGAAAAAGTGCGCCAGATTCGGACCACGGCTAACTCCATCGGCCCGATCATCGCCGCCATGTACCTTGCCGCTTTTGAGAAGCAGGGGGTTAATCTGGCCGACACCCGCATGTTCATCCAGAATGATGTGTTGAAAGAGTACATTGCTCGCGGTACGTACATTTTCCCGCCCGATACGGGGGTCAAGCTGTCGGCAGATTTGATTGAATATTGCGCCCATCACCTGCCGGGCTGGACCTCGCTGGCGATGAGCGGCTATCATATTCGAGATAGCGGCAGCACGGCGGCCCAGGAGTTAGCCTTTACCTTCGCGAATGGCCTGGCTTATGTGGACAACGTGTTACAGCGTGGTCTCAGTATTGATACCTTTGCCTCCCAGCTCTGGACTTTTCTCTCGGCGGGCGTAGATTTTCTGGAAGAGGTGGCTAAATTCCGGGCGGCGCGGCGGATTTGGGCCAGGCTGATGCGGGAGAAATACGGAGCGCAGAACCCCGAAGCGATGAAATTGAAGATTTTTGCCTATACCCTCGGCGGCAACCTGGTGGCCCAGCAGCCGTTGAACAACATTGCCCGGGTAGCCATCGAAACGCTGGCCGCGGTTTTTGGCGGCGTCCAGACCATTGCGACCTCCTCCTACGACGAAGCCTACTCCATTCCCACCGAAGAGGCGGCCACGGTCGCGCTGCGGACGCAGCAAATAGTCGCGCATGAGGCCGGCGTGACCGGCACCGTGGATGCGCTCGGCGGTTCGTATGCCATTGAGTCCCTGACGGATAAACTTGAACAAGACGTGCTACGCTATCTTGACAAAATCGAAACACTGGGTGGGGCAGTGCGCTGTATCGAAAATGGCTTCTACCACCGCGAATTGGGTGACGCCGCCTACCAGTACCAGCGCCAGATTGAAACCGAAGAACGGATACTGGTCGGCCTGAATGCGTTCCAAAGTCAGAACGAGGAAAAAATCCCTGTTTTCAAAGGCAATCCTGAAATGGAGCAGCGCCAGATCGAACGGGTGCAGGCGCTCCGCCGGCAGCGCGGTAATGCCCAGGTCAAGCAAAGCCTGGCCGATTTGGTGGAAGCAGCCCGGGCCAACGAGAACCTGATGCCGGCCTTGATCGAAAGCGTCAAAACTTATGCTACCATCGGCGAAATTTGTGAGGCGCTGCGGGGCGTGTATGGCACGTATAGACCGAGTCAGGTAATTTGAACGTATTGCGTGTTGCGCAAAAATGGACCCCACAACACGCAACACGTCTCCTTGTAGCCGGAGAAGCTAATGCCTATCGAAAATGTGTACGAAACGCCGCGCGAGTTAATTGTGGCTCACGAAGGGCACGGTTCCATAGAAATTGCCCGCATGTTTCAGACGAAAGAACTGGCCGGGGCCTGGCACTTTATCGAATACCTGGTCGTTCCGCCGGGGGTGACGATTGGCCGACATCGCCATGGTGAGAACGAGGAAATCTATTTTATCATCGAAGGCGAGGCCCACATGACCCTCAATGGCCAGGAGCATGAGGTCAAGCCGGGCGATTTCATTGTCAACCCTCCCCACGGCGAACATGGCTTGCGCAATGAAAGTGATGCGGAAGTCAAGCTGCTGGTGATTGAGGTAGAACTGAAGCGTGAGGTGTAAGGCAGTGGTTAGGGGAAATAAATGCCTTGGATGTCATCTTGAACGGAGTGCAGCGAAGTGAAGAATCTTCTTGTGTTATCCTTGGGCCAAGTCTTAGGGGATTTTTCGCTCCCTCTGGTCGCTCAAAATGACATAAAAAGCCGGAGAAACTCATGTCCCAAGCAGTGATTGTCGAGGCCGTCCGCACACCGGTTGGCAAGCGGAACGGTTTGCTCAAAGATACCCATCCCACCGAATTGGCCGCCGCCGTACTGAACGAGGTCGTTCGCCGGGTGGGGGTTGAAGCGGGCCAGGTAGAAGACATCATCATGGGCTGCGTCTCTATGGTCGGCGACCAGGCGCTTAATATTGGGCGCAACTCGGCCCTGCTGGCCGGCTTTCCCGCCGAAGTCCCGGCGGTGACCATTGACCGCCAATGCGGCTCCAGCCAGCAGGCGGTCCACTTTGCGGCCAGCCTGGTCGAGAGCGGCGCGGCGGAAATTGTGATCGCCGCCGGGGTGGAGAGCATGACCCGCGTGCCGATGGGCAGCACCCGCGCCAACGGTCCCGGCGATCCCTTTACGGCGGCGCTCAGGGAGCGCTATCCCATGGTCCAGATGGGCCTGTCGGCGGAGATGATTGCCAAAAAGTGGCGTTTGCCCCGCGAGGCGCTGGATGAATTCAGCCTGCGCAGCCACCGTCGGGCCGCCCAGGCCATGTCCGAGGGCTTTTTCCGCCGCGAAATTCTGCCCCTGGACGTGACCGTTGACGGCACAGCCCGGCGCATGGACAGTGACGAGGGAGTCCGGCCGGATACCAGCCTGGAGAAGTTAGCCACCCTGAAGACGCCGTTTAAAGAGGATGGTGTCGTCACCGCCGGCAACGCCAGCCAGATTTCTGATGGGGCTGCGGCTTTGCTGCTGATGTCGGAAGGGAAGGCGGCAGAACTGGGGCTGAAACCACGCGCCCGGATTGTGGCGCAAGTGGTGGTGGGGGATGACCCGGTGTTGGCCCTGACCGCGCCGATTCCGGCCACCCGCAAAATCCTGGCCAAAGCCGGCTTAAAGTTGGACGAGATGGACCTGATCGAGATCAACGAAGCCTTTGCGTCGGTGGTGCTGGCCTGGGCCAACGATATTCAGCCGGACATGGAGCGGGTCAATGTCAACGGGGGGGCGATTGCCCTGGGCCACCCGCTCGGCGCGAGCGGCGCGCGGATTATGACCACTCTCCTGCACGAGTTGGAACGCCGCGAGGGCCGCTACGGCCTGCAAACCATGTGCTGCTTCGGCGGGCTGGGTATTGCGACGATTATTGAAAGAGTTACAGGGTAGCAAAGTAGCAAGCAGCAGGTAGCAGCCTGTTTTTTGCTGCCCTGCTACTTTGCTACCTGTTCTTTTATTGGAATGGAGAACTTATGAGTCAACCTCGCAAACCCCTTGACGGGATCAAGGTTTTGAGCTTTGAAATTCAAGTGGCCGGTCCTTACTGCACCATGATGCTGGCCGACCAGGGCGCGAGCGTCATCAAGGTGGAACGGCCCGAAGGCGGCGATACGGCTCGCGGCGGCGCGCCGAGGATCAAAAACGATAAAGGTGAGACCCAGAGCGGCTATTTCCTGCGCTTCAACCGCAACAAGCGCAGCGTGACTCTCAATCTCAAAAGTGACAGGGGCCGCCAGATTTTTCGTGATCTGGCCGCCCAGTCAGATGTATTGGTCGAAAACTTCCGGCCCGGCCTGTTGAGCGAGATGGGCTTGGGTTACCAGGAACTGTCGGAGCTGAACCCGGGCTTGGTTTATGCCAGTATCTCCGGCTTTGGCAGCATGGAAGGCTATTTGGGGCTGTACAGCAAGCGTCCCGCCTACGATATTGTGGCCCAGGCCATGGGCGGCCTGATGAACACCTGCGGCCAGGCCGGCGGCCCGCCGACATGGCTGGGTGTCGCCCTCGGCGATATTGTCTCCGGCATGCAGGCGGCTTATGGGATTATGCTGGCTTTGTACGAGCGGATGCGAACGGGCCGCGGCCAGTATCTCGATGTTTCGATGTACGACACGATTATTGGGCTGGCCGAGCGGTCGGTCAGCGCCTACTCGCTGACCCAGCATGTGCTGGAACGAGGGCGCGAGCCGTACATGGCTCCTTGGGGACCATTTGAATGCCAGGATGGCTGGGTCGCCTTGATTGTCGCCACCGAAGGCGACTGGGCCAAGTTCTGCCAGGCCATCGAACGGCCTGACCTGGTCGGCCATGAGGGGGCGACCTCCGGGCCGGAGCGGGCCAAAAATATGTCGGGCTGGCTGGGCGAGATCATCGAAAATTGGTTTCGCCAGCAGACCAAGGCCGGGGCGACGGAGAAACTGCTGGCGGTCGGTCTGCCAATCGGGCCGGTGCAGAACGCCCAGGAGATTTTTGAGTGCCCCCACGTCGAGTCTCGCCACTTGCTGGTGGATGTGCCCGACCCTATTCTCGGTTCGGTCAAGCTGGTCGGCCCGGTGGTCAAACTGTCCGGCAGCCCGGAGCCAATCACCGGCCCCGCGCCGCTGCTCGGCCAGCACAACGCCGAAGTCCTGACCGAGGTATTGGGTTATTCGGAAGAACAAATCGCGAACTTGAAAGAAGAGAAAATTATCTAAAGTAGCAGGGTAGCAAGGTAGCAAAAAGAAGAAACCTGCTATCCTGCTACTTGTTACCTGGATTAGGAGAATGCTATGAACGAAGTCGTTGTTATCAGCGCCGTGCGCACCCCATTCGGGAAGTTTGGCGGCGCGTTAAAGGATTTTACGTTACCCCAACTGGGCGGCAAGGTCGTGGCCGAGGCGGTCCGCCGGGCCAAGCTCGATCCGGCGGAGGTAGAGGAGGTCGCTACCGGAGTCAACCTGCCAGGGGCCGACCGTTCCATTGCCCGCCAGGTTTTGATCGAGGCCGGTATTCCGCCCAATCGGGTGGCTTACACGGTAGACCGGGCCTGCTGTTCCTCGTTAGCCGCCATTACCCTGGCCTCGCGTTCGATCCGGCTGGGCGATGCGCGGGTCGCGGTGGCTGGCGGCAGCGAGAACATGAGCAAGGTGCCTTATTTCTTGACCGATTTCCGCTGGGGCCACCGCCTGGGCGATGTGACCCTGAAAGATCAGTTGGTCATCGCCTGCCCCATGACCGGCAAACCTCGGGCGGTCCAGGCCGGCGAAGAGGCCGTCGAATACGGCATCAGCCGCGAGGAGCAGGACCGCTGGGCTGTGCGCAGCCACCAGAATTGGGCCAAAGCCAGGGAAGCCGGCAAATTCCAGGACGAGTTGATGCCCATTGAGGTGCCGCAGGAGCGGGGTGCGCCGGTCCTCTTCACGGAGGACGAGTCGCCCCGGCCCGATACGTCCCTGGAAAAACTGGCCAAACTGCCGCTGATTTACGGCAGCCCGACCGTCACCGCGGGCAATGCACCGGGCCTCAACACCGGCGCGTCGGCGATGGTGCTGATGTCCAAGGAGGAGGCGGAACGCCGGGAGAAGCAGCCTTTAGCCCAGTTGCTGGGCTGGTCTATGGCGTCCGGCCACCCCGACCGCATCGCTTCGATTCCGGCCGAGTCGGCCCGGCTGGCTCTGGAGAAGGCCGGCCTGACCATTGACGACATGGACCTGATCGAGATCAACGAAGCCTTTGCCGCCGTCCCGCTTGTCTCCACCCTGATTATGGCCGGGGGTAATAAGGAGAAGGCCGAGCAAATCCGGGCCAAGACCAACGTCAACGGCGGCGCGATTGCCATCGGCCATCCCACCGGCGCGACGGCGGCCCGGCTGGTCATGACGGTGATGTACGAACTGCGCCGGCGGCGGGCAGCAGCGGGGGATATCCGACCCTACTACGGCCTGGCCACCCTCTGCGGCGGCATCGGCGAAGCGGAAGCAGTGATCGTAAAAGTAGACAGTAGCCAGTAATCAGTAGACAGTAGCCAGTAGATGGTAGATAGGGGGTGCTTCTTTCCCTACTCCCTACTCCCTACTTCCTACTCCTTACTCCCGAGGAAGCAATGAAAACATTACGCATTGGCAACGGCTCAGCCTACTGGGGCGATATGCTTGATCCGGCAGTAGAGCTGGCCGACAAGGGTGAATTGGATTATCTGGGCCTGGATCATCTTTCGGAGCTGACCATGGCCCTGCTGCAGCGGCAGAAAAACAAAAATCCCAACCAGGGTTACATCGCCGATTTGATTCCCTGGACCGAGGCGTTACTACCCCTGACCCACCGGAACGGGGTCAAGATGATTACCAACGCCGGGGGAGCCAACCCGGAAGCGGGCGGGCGCGAGGTCATGGAACTGGCTCGCCGGCTGGGCATTACCGGGATTGATATTGGCGTTGTCACCGGCGACGACGTGTCCAACCAGCTTGATACCCTGGCCCAGGAGGGGATCAAATTTGTTAATCTCGATACCGGCGAGGAGGGGCTGGAGCGCATCCGTCAGGATATTGTTGCTGCCCACGCCTACATCGGCTCCGAAGGGGTCATCGAGGCGTTGGCCGGGGGCGCGGAAATGGTCATCACCGGACGGGTGTCCGACAGCGCCCTGACTGTGGGGCCGATCATGCACGAATTTGGCTGGACCTTTGAGCAGCCCGATTGGAACCGGATTGGCGCGGCGGTGGCTGTCGGCCACATCATCGAGTGCGCCTGCTTCTGCACGGGCGGCGGCTCGTGCCAGTGGCGCGAGACGGTCGAACCATGGCACATCGGCTTCCCCATTGCCGAGTTTGGCGAGGATGGCTCGACGGTGATTAGCAAAGTGGCCGGCTCCGGCGGGGTGGTCAACCAGTGGACGGTCAAAGAGCAGATCACCTATGAGGTGGCCGACCCTGCTAATTACATCCTGCCGGATGGGGTGGTTGATTTCAGCACTCTGCGCCTGGAGGAGATCGGTCCCGATCAGGTGCGGGTGAGCGACATCAGCGGCAAAGCGCGGCCCGACACCTTAAAGGTGCTCATCGGCTACCAGGACGGCTGGATTGCCGAGGGGTTATTACTCTACTCCTGGCCGGATGCCCTGGCCAAAGCTCAACGCTCGGAGGATATTGTACGCCGGCGGCTCAAGATGCTCGGCGTCGAGCCGGAGGAACTGCGCTTCGATTACCTGGGAATCAACACCCTGCACGGCTCGACGGCGCCGTTGCCGGAGTATGACATGAATGAAGTGGGGCTGCGGCTGGCGGCCAAGTGCCGCACCCAGCAGGAAGCCGACGTGGTCCGCCGCGAGGCAACCCACCTGTGGACTCTCGGTGGGGCCGGCACAGCCTTCGGGGTGCCCTTTCGCCCGCGGCCGGTCATTGCCGCCTGGCCCACGCTGATCCCGCGGGATGCGCTCAAGATTGAGACGAGAGTGTATACGGTGTAAGGAAGAGGCGTTTGTGAAGCATGATCCGTTTGACGCGGGAGCAGACAGCCACACTTAAGAACTGGTTTCTCCCGGAGCGACCAGGCCCGTTGATCGGTTTGCATGTCATCCAGACCGGTCATGGCACGTGTCATGTGGATCGCTGGCCTGCTCCCCGGGTGGTCCTTGTTGAGACCCCCGACAATTACACCCTCTTAGGCGCAGCGAACGCCCTGGCCCCGGCGGATCTGCAACCGCACATCCGGGGCTTTGTGGAAACCTCGGAGGCTTTTGTGCCCTTGCTCAAGGCGGCCTTTCCCGATGTCGAGACGTGGCAGCGAGTCATTTTTGAACAGCAAAAGGCCCCTGATGTGATTGGGTCCAGTGATTATTCGGTTCGCCGCTTAGAGCCGTCCGATACCCCTCACCTGGAGGATCTTGATCCTGTATCGGCCTGGATCAGCAAGACGTGGGGTGGACACCACGGTTTGGCTGCGAGTGGCTTTGGCTGGGGGGCATTTGTGGCGGGTCACTTAGCCTCAGTCGCCTGCACCTTTTTTCTCGGCGAAAGATACGAGGAGATCGGCGTTGTGACCGAGCCGAGATTTCGAGGGTTAGGGTTGAGTACAGCCTGCGCCGGGGCGCTGTGCCGCGATATTCGAGCCAGAGGACATCAACCGAGTTGGACGACATCGCCCGACAATTCGGCGAGCATGCGGGTTGCGCAGAAACTCGGGTTTGTGGTTCAGCGATATGACCAACTCTATGTGGTGGGTTTACCCATCCCGGAACCGGCCAGTTAGCCCCGAACTAAAGTTCAGGGCTGACAGCTAAAGTTTGCTGAAGCATACTGAAACGTGAGCCACCAAGCGTAGAATCGGGGTCGGCTTGAGCCGACTTGAGCGATCAGCCTGAGATTTCAATCTCAAGCGCAAGGCAAAATCTATGACCGAATCCAAAATCCTCTATCAAATTGACGACCGCTTGGCCCGGATTTCCCTGAATGACCCGGACCAGCGCAATGCTCTGACCTATGCCATGGTCGGCGAGTTGATTGCCGCGCTGCGCCAGGCCGAGGCGGATGAAGCGGTGCGGGTGGTGCTGCTGGGAGCGGTGGGAAAGAATTTCTCGGCGGGGGGCAATCTGCGTGAGTTTGCCGCCGAGGTTGACGAGCGGGCCTTTCGCCACTGGCAAAGCGGGGCCTTGTGGGAGGAGTTGTTCAGCCTGCCGCCCCAAATGACCAAACCGGTGGTTGCGGCGGTGCAGGGCTATGCCCTGGCCGGTGGGTGCGGTTTGACCGCTCTATGTGACTTGGCTGTGGCGGCCGATGACGCCCAGTTCGGCATGACCGAGATCAAAATCGGATTGTTTCCGTTGATCGTCCTGCCGGCCCTGCGCCGGACGGTGGGTGACAAAAAGGCGCTGGAACTTTCGCTCACCGGGGCCATCTTCGATGCCCAGGAGGCGCTGCGGATCGGACTGGTCAACCAGGTGGTCCCGGCGGCTGAGCTGGAGGAGTCGGCTCTGGCCCTGGCCCGTGACCTGGCCGAGAAAAGCCGGGAGGCGCTGCACCTGGGCAAGCGTCTCTTCTGGGATACCGCCGGGATGACCTACTCCCAGGCGCTGGCGTATGGCCGGAGTCTGCGGGTCAACTACATGCTCAGCGAGGATTTACGCGAGGGGATTTCGGCGTTTATGGAGAAAAGGAAGCCGAATTGGTGAAGCGTCTTGCGTGTTGCGTCTTCCGTTTCTTCATGCAATACGCAACACGTATCAAATTTTTAAACGAGGATTTTCGATGCCAGACCGCTATTTTGAAGAATTTGAACCCGGCCAGCGCTGGGTGACGCGGGGTCGAACGCTGACCGAGGCCGATATTGTCAACTTTTCGGGCCTGAGTTCCGATTTTCATCCGATCCACGTGGATAAACAGTACGCCGCCCAGAGCCGCTTTGGGCAGCGAATTGCCCAGGGCTTTCTAGTTATGTCAATGGCCACCGGCATGGTTCCGGCGGACCCGGAAAAGTGCGAAGCCCTCTACGGGGTGGACAAACTGCGCTTTCTGCGGCCTGTCTTCATCGGCGACACCATTCACCTGGAAATGGAAGTGACCGGCATGCGCGAGCGGAACGACGGTTCCGGCGTGGTAGAATTCAAATTTGAAGTGATTAATCAGGACAATCAGGCTGTTTTGGTGAATAGCTATAGTCTATTGATGCGCAAGCGACCAACTCAGTAGGACAAGCTGTCAGCTTGTCCCTATACGGACAAACTAACAGTTTGTCCTACGAGGATGAATCTATGGAAAAAGTACAACTGCGAGAACTGGCCTACGTCCGTTCGGGCGATAAAGGCGATATTTGCAACATCGGCCTGCTGGCCCTGAATGCCGAGAATTACGAGATCATCCGGCGGGAGGTCACACCGGAACGGGTCAAGGCTTTCTTTGGCGAGATGGTCAAAGGGCCGGTCAAGATTTATGAGCTGCCCAACATCCATGCCCTGGAGGTTGTGCTGCACAACGCCCTCGACGGCGGCGCGACCCGCACTCTCCGTTTTGACCAGACCGGCAAGGCCATGGGCACGGCGCTGCTGCGGATGAAAGTCGAAGTTAAATAAAGGATTTACGATTTGGGATTTTGGATTTACGATTGGAAGAGGTAGTCGTAAATCGTAAATTTGTTTAAGGAGATGACTAACTATGTCTACTGACCAACCCGCTCCCCACCCCCAGGAACGGCTCATCGAGACCATTGAGCGGTTCAAAAAGGGCGGGGCCGAAAAGTACCACCAAAGCTTAAAAGAACAGAACAAGATGTTTGTGCGAGACCGGCTGGCCTACCTGCTCGACCCCGATTCCTTTCTCGAAGACGGCCTGCTGACCCGCAGCCTGGATAACCTGCCCGCCGACGCCGTCGTGACCGGCTTTGGCCAGATCAATGGCCGCCAGGTGGCCGTTATTGCCAACGATATGACGGTCAAAGCCGGCACCTGGGGCCGCAAAACCTACCAGAAGATGACCTACACCCAGATGAAGGCCGACGAATTGGGCATCCCCCTGATCTACCTGGTCGACTCGGCCGGGGCGCGGCTGGACGAGCAGCAGTACTGCTACGCCGGTCACGACGCTATGGGCAATATTTTCCACAACCAGATTCAGATTTCGGGCCGGGTGCCCCAAATTTGCGTGCTGTTTGGGCCTTCGCCGGCGGGGTCGGCCTATGTGCCGGCGCTGTGCGACATCACCATTATGGTGGATAAAAATGTCAGCGCCTACCTCGGCTCGCCGCGCATGGCCGAGATGGTCATCGGCGAGAAAGTGACCCTGGAACAGATGGGCGGGGCGCGCATGCACTGCGCCATGAGCGGGCTGGGCGATTACCTGGCCAAGGATGAGATCGAGGCCCTCAACGCCGCCAAGCAGTATTTCGACTTTATGCCGCAAAACTGGGAAGAAAAAACGGCGCTGGTCCCGGCCAAAGCGCCGGCTCCCGGCCGCGAGCTTGAGGAAATTGTACCGGTTAACCAAGGCACGCCCTTCGATATGTACGAGTTTATCTTTCGCCTGATTGATGAGGGCAGTTGGTTTGAAATCAAAAAGCTGTTCGCGCCGGAGCTGATCACCGGGCTGGCTCGCCTGGGCGGGCGGCCGGTGGGGATTGTGGCCAACCAATCTAAGGTCAAGGGTGGGGTGCTCTTTGTCGACTCGTCGGACAAGGCGGCCCGCTTCATCTGGATGTGCAACGCCTACAATATCCCGCTGCTCTTCCTGTGCGATGTGCCCGGCTTCATGATCGGTTCCCACGTCGAAAAGCAGGGTATTATTCGCCACGGGGCCAAGATGCTCTTTGCCGTATCGGAGGCCAAAGTGCCGCGCATCTGCGTGATGGTGCGCAAGGCCTACGGCGGCGGCTACCTGGCCATGTCGGGCAACCCCATGCAGCCCGACTGCACCATCGCCCTGCCGACGGCTCGCCCGGCGGTCATGGGGCCGGAAGCGGCGATCAATGCCATCCACTACAACAAGATTATGGAACTGCCCGAAGAAGAACGCGAGGCGTACATCGCCGACAAGCGGCGGGAGTATGAGGAAAACATTGATCCTTATTCAGTAGCGTCGGAATTCTTCATCGAAAATGTCGTCCCCGGTTATGCTCTGCGCCAGGAATTGATCAACCGCTACCAGGTTTACTCGCAAAAAGAAGTCAAGCGGATCGAGCGGCGAAATGGGGTCATGCCAGTTTAATTTGCGATTTCAGATTTACGATTTACGATTTCTTCTTTCAATCGTAAATCCAAAATCGTAAATCATAAAAGGTCAATGTTTGATGTTTGATAAAGTTCTCATCGCCAACCGGGG
This sequence comes from Anaerolineae bacterium, assembly GCA_023382535.1. Next base: position 38,823 of record JAHDWA010000038.1, read on the forward strand.
CGAGATTGCCCTGCGCGTTATCCGGGCTTGCCGTGCTCTGGGCATAAAAACCGTCGCGGTTTACTCAGAGGCCGACGCCGGGGTCAGGCATATCACCGAGGCCGACGAAGCGGTGTTGATCGGACCGCCGCCCGCCCCGGCCAGCTATCTTAATATCGAAGCTGTTTTGGAGGCAGCCCGGCAGAGCGGGGCGCAGGCCATCCACCCAGGCTACGGCTTTTTGTCCGAGAACGCCGAATTTGCCCGCCGCTGTGTCGAGGCCGGGCTGGTCTTCATCGGCCCGCCGCCGGAGGTTATTCAGAAAATGGGGGATAAGGTCGCGGCCCGGCAGATGATGGCCGCAGCCGGCGTGCCGATTGTGCCGGGCACGCCAGGTTATCTCGACGCCGACCCCGCCGAACTGGCCGCCCTGGCCGAGAAGATAGGTTATCCGTTGCTGATCAAAGCGGCGGCAGGAGGCGGGGGTATCGGCATGATCCAGGTGGCCGGGCCGGAAAAGCTGGCGGGTAGCTTAGAACAGGCCCAGCGCCGGGCGCAGCAAGCCTTTGGCAACCCTTTGCTCTACCTGGAACGGTACATTCCACAGCCGAAGCATATCGAAGTGCAACTGCTGGGCGACCAGCATGGGCGAATTATCCATCTCTTTGAGCGGGAGTGCTCGGTCCAGCGGCGGCATCAAAAAGTGTTGGAGGAGTCGCCCTCCCCGGCGCTCGACCCGGAAACCCGGCAGAAAATTACCGAAGCCGCTCTGACCGCCGGGCGGACGGTTGGCTATCAAAGCGCCGGAACGGTCGAGTTTATCATGGACCCGGAGCGCAATTTTTACTTCCTGGAAATGAACACCCGGATTCAAGTGGAGCACCCGCTGACCGAGCTGGTTACCGGGGTTGATTTGGTCCAGGAACAGATCAAAATTGCGGCGGGCGAGCCTTTGTCACTCCGCCAGCGCGACCTGGCCCAGCGCGGCCATGCCATCGAGTGCCGCATCTATGCCGAAGACCCCGTCAACTTCTTTCCTTCGCCGGGCACGATTACCGCCTACCGGGAGCCGACCGGCGAGCATATCCGGCTGGACTCGTGGGTGCAGGCAGGGACGGTCGTTAGCCATTTTTATGATCCCTTGCTGGCCAAACTGGTTGTCTGGGGAACTGACCGGGCCGAGGCGATTGTCCGGGCGCAGGCAGCTTTGGCCCAGTTTCAGATCGAGGGTATCAAAACTAATCTCTCGCTGCACCAAAAGATTCTGGCCCATCCGGCGTTTTTGGCCGGAACGTATGATGTCACTTTATTAGCCAAACCCTTACCCTAAGGCAAGCTGCCCGCTTGCCCCATTCCGACAAACTAACCGTTTGTCCTACTCGTAGGAGGAAAGTTACACTATGGAAATCGTTGCCCCTCTTACCGGCAATGTCTGGCGTATCCTCGTCAGCGAGGGCGATGTGGTCAGCGCCGGCGATACGCTGGTAATTCTGGAGTCCATGAAAATGGAAATCAACGTAGACACGGTTTTCGATGGCAAGATTCTCAAGATTCTAAAACAGGAAGGCGAAATGGTCCAGGGCGATGAGCCGCTCATCATTCTGGAATAAAAATGGATACCATTCGCCTGATTACTACGGTTGACACCCACACCGCCGGCGAGCCAACCCGGATTGTGACCGCCGGTCTGCCCCCGTTGCCTGGCGCAACCATGGCTGAAAAGCGGGACTATTTTGAGGCGCACTGGGACCATCTGCGCCGTTTTTTAACTCAGGAACCGCGTGGACACTCAGCCATGCACGTCGCCGTGCCGACAGTGCCAACTCGACCGGAAGCCGACGCGGCCGGCCTGATTATGAACTCCTTTGGCTTTTTGAATATGTGTGGTCACGGCACACTCGGCATCGTGACGGCCCTGGTGGAACTGGGTCTTGTGCCGGTGACTGAACCGGTCACCCAGCTTACCTTTGAGACGCTGGGCGGCCTGATCCCCCTCCAGATTGAAGTGGCTGGCCGGACGGTTAAGAATGTTACCTTTCGCAACCTGCCTGCCTTTTCATATTGTCATGATGTAGTACTTGACGTACCGACTCTAGGGCGTTTAACTGTAGACGTGGTTTATGGCGGCCTGTGGTATGCAGCCGTCGAAGCGGCGCAGGTAGGCCTGGCGCTCAACCCGGCCCATATTGATGAATTTTTACGACTGGGCGGGGTCATTCGCAACGCGTTGAACGAGCAAATCGAAGTGGTCCACCCTGCAACTGGCCAGCCGGAGCCGGTGAATCTGACGCTCTTTGTTGGCCCGCCGGACAACCCTCTTGCGCATAGCAAAGGGCTGGTGACGATGGGCCAGCATATCTTCGACCGTTCACCCGGCGGCACCGGCACTTCGGCCCGGATGGTACAGCTTTGGGCTAAAGGCCAACTGCAACTGGGACAGGAGTTTATTCACGAAAGTATTATTGGCACGATCTTTCGGGGGAGAGTGGTCGAGGAGACGATGATTGGCCGTCAAAAGGCTGTCATCCCCGAAATTAGCGGGCGGGCCTTTATTACCGGCCTGCACCAATTTGTGCTGACCGCAGACGACCCCCTGATCGAAGGGTTTTTGGTGGGTGGGCCGTGAATCAATTTACGATTTACGACATCGTGCCCTATGGGTATTTTTGATTTACGATTAGGGCCATCATTTAACCACTTTTAATCGTAAATCGTCAATCTGAAATCGTAAATCAATTGAGGAGTAAGGGAGCTTTAACTTTTCCATGGTCCTTCTACTAACCCGCGCCGATGTGGAAACAGCCCTGCCCATGGCTGAATGTATTGCTTCGCAGGAACATGCCTTTCGTGAGCACGGCCTGAGCAACGTGCAGACTCCGCATCGCCTGGGCATGAAGGTGCCCGGCCAGGATAGCCTTTACATTGCCATGCCCTCTTATCTGGGCCAATCACCCGCTGCTCAAACTCAATCCGGGGCGATGGCGGTCAAGGTGTTGACCTTCTATCCCGGCAATCCGGCGGCAGGACTGCCGGCTATTGTAGCGACAGTGCTGCTGCACGACCCGCAAACCGGTGCCCTGCTGGCGATTATGGAGGGGGCCTCGATTACCGGGCTGCGGACGGCTGCCGGCAGCGCGGTGGCAACCCAATACCTGGCCCGGCCCGAAGCGGCAACGGTGGGCATTCTGGGTGCGGGGGTGCAGGCGGAGTCTCACCTGGTGGCGATGTGCACCGTACGGCCGGTGCAGACAGCCCGGGTTTACAGCCGTGACCGAGACCGGCGCACCGACTTTGCCGAGCGCATGGCGGCCAGGTTGGGCATTGAAGTAACCCCGGTTTCAAGCGCCAAGGCGGCCGTCGAAGGGGCAGATATTGTGGTCACAGCCACCACAGCCCGCGAACCGATAGTAGACGGGGATTGGTTTGCCGAAGGGACGCATATCAACTGCGTTGGTTCCGGCATCCCCGACCGGCGAGAACTGGACGACAAAATTGTGCAGCGAGCCAAAATTGTGGTGGATACGCACGCCTCAGCCCTGGAGGAGGCCGGCGATTTACTCATCCCCCTGTCAAAGGGGTTGATTACCAGGGAGGCGATTCACGCCGACTTGGGTGAAGTGCTGACCGGGCAGCGGGCCGGGCGGACAGACCCGCAGGAAATCACGATTTTTAAGTCGGTGGGGGTGGCTTTGCAGGATGTAGCGGCGGCGGCCTGGGCCTACCGCCGGGCGCGTGAGTTGGGCCTCGGCCAACACATCGAATTCTAATTCTCAAGTATGGGATTGATGCCAAAAACGGACAATGTGGTCAAGCTGCCGGATGGGCGGACCCTGGGCTACGCTGAATATGGTGATCCGCTGGGCAAACCTATCTTCTATTTCCACGGCTGGCCTTCATCGCGCCTGGAAGGAATAAATTTTCACGCGGCCGGGTTGAAACAGGGGGCGCGAATTATCTGCCCGGACCGGCCGGGGATTGGGCTGTCGGATTTCAAAAAAGGTTTCGCTATCCGTCACTGGCCGGAGGATGTGGCGGCCCTGGCCGACAGGTTAAGCCTCGACCGTTTCGCGGTCGCCGGCGTCTCTTCGGGTGCGCCCTATGCCTTTGCCTGCGCCCGCTTCATGGGCGACCGCTTGCGGGCGGCTGGGAGTGTCAGCGGGATTGGGCCGCTTGACTTGCCCAATCCGGGCCAGTATCTGTTCAACCAGGAACTTCAACTGGTGCGGCTGGCCCAAAAAGCACCCTGGCTGGCCCGGCCGCTGTTGCGCCGAGAGGCTAACAAGCTAAAACGCGACCCGGCTAGAGCGATGGCCGAGCTGGATAAAAACTCGCCGGAAGTGGATAAGGTTGTTTTCCGTGATCATCCCGAACTGTCTGCCGCGCTTGCCAAAGGCGTCGGCGAGTGTGTCCGCCAGGGAACCCGCGGGGCGATCGCCAGCATCGCCCTCGAAGGCCGGCCCTGGGGCTTTCGACTGGAAGAGATCAGGATGAAATTCTACGTGTGGCATGGTGAGTTGGATAACCTGGTCTTTCCAGCTACGGCGCGCTACCTGGCCGAACAACTGCCAAACGGCGTGCTGATCCTTTGTCCTGGCGAAGCTCATCTGAGTACGGTGATCAACCGGGCCGAAGAAATTGTGGGCACGTTAATAGCGGAGTAAAAGATGCCAATACCTGCCATGACTCCTGCCGAAATTGAGCAGTTTTTGTTATTACCCCGGCATGCCATTGCCGGGACCAATACCACGGAAGGACCGCCGCAGCTCAGCCCGGTGTGGTATCTTTACGATGCGGGCCGCATTTTTATCAGTCTATCTAGCAGAACAGCCAAGTATCGCCACCTGCGGCGAGATCCACAGATCAGCCTCTGTGTGGATGGCTGTCACCCGGATGCGCGGGCCGTTATGATTTATGGCACGGTGGAACTGATCGCGTGGGGAGAACCTTTGGAACGCGAGCTGTGGTGGCGGATCATTCGCCATTACCACGATACCGAAGAAGCAGCCCAGCGATACGCCGAGTCGGTCCGTGAGATGCCATCGGTTCTGGCAGTTGTCACAATTCAAAAGATCATCAGCCAGGATTATAATTGATGCGGCTGGCTGATAAGGTGGCGATTATTACCGGGGCCGGCTCCGGGATCGGGCGGGAAAGCGCCCTGTTGTTTGCCCGTGAAGGGGCCAGAGTAGCTGTAGCCGATCTTAACGAAAAATTAGGTCAGGAGACCGCTGCCTTGATTGGCGAGTCAGCCTTTTTTATCAAAGTTGATGTGTCCAGTTGGTCAGGCACAGAGCGCATGATCCAGACTACGGTCGAGCGGTGGGGCCGGCTCGATATTCTGTTTAATAATGCCGGGATTGACCTGCCCCAGGCGACAACTGTCGTCGAAACGACGGAGGAAGACTGGGACCGGACCCTTGCCATTAACCTGACCGGGGTCTTTTTGGGGTCGCGCCACGCTCTGCCGGTGATGATGGCGCAACATTCCGGTGTTATCATCAACACGGCCTCACGGGCCGGTTTGGCGGCTACACCCGGCGAGGCGGCCTACTGTGCTTCCAAGGGCGGGGTCGTTTCGTTGACCCGGCAGATGGCGCTGGATTACGCATCCTATAATATTCGGGTTAACTGTATTTGCCCCGGGGCGCTGGAAAAGCCAACGCTGGATCGCGATCAGTTTTTACAACAGCTCTCGTCAGGTGCAATTGAGCAGCGCAAAAAAAAGTTCGCCAGGCTCAATCCATTGGGCCGTCTTTGCACAGCGGCGGACGTGGCCAAGGCCGCTCTGTTTCTGGCCTTGGAGGAGTCGGCCTATATCACCGGGACTGCCCTGCTGGTGGACGGTGGGGATCTGATTGTTTGAAAGAGAAAATATAAAGTGTCTAACCAAGGTAGTATCTCACTTTTAGATGAAATTCGTACCCGTGGGGTGATTAGAATCAGTGCACATTGGGATGATACGCCAGCCCAGTACCTCGACCCGGCTACGGGCGAACCAGCCGGCCTTGTCGGACTGGGGGGACAATTGCTGGCCGAAGATTTGGGCGTTCGGGTTGAATTTGTCGAACTGCCCTGGGCTGAGCATCTAGCGGCGCTGCTGGCGGGCCGGGTGGACATCAGCATCAAGCACACCCTCACCCCTCAACGTGCCTTTGAGGTCGAATTTACGGTTCACACTCTGTTGTGCGAGGAAGGGCGGGTTGTTGTCCGACGCAGCCGAGAATGGCAAAACGAGACAGATCTCAACCAGGCGCAGCGGGTTATTGCTGGAGCGAAAGGTTCATCGCAGGAGATCCACTCGCGGCGGCGCTATCCTCTGGCTCAACTGCGGATGTGGCCGACGGCTCAAGAAGCCCTGGCGGCGGTGGCTCTGGGCGAGGCAGATGCCTGCCTGCACGATACGTTGGCGCCGGGTTTCCTCCGGTCGCACCCGGAATGTACTGTTTTGACCGGCGCCGATGGCCAGCCCGTCGTTCCTTATCGTGACTGTATCCATCCATGCATCAGGCCGGGCGATCCGCGTTTGCTGAATTGGCTCAACAGTTGGCTGGCCTTTCACCGAGCGGACGGGACCTTTGAGCGAATGGTGGCCGAGGCCGAAGCTGCCCACGAGGCTAAATTCGGGCACAAGTAAATATGAGCGAAGCCAGAACCCGGATTTGGGCAGTTCTCCGCCGGCGAGACGTAATTTCTATTTGCCTGTTTGCCTTCCTGACCGACATGATTATCGGCATTATCTCGCCGACCCTGTCGCTCTTTGCCCGGAGTTTGGGCGCATCGCTAAGCCTGGTCGGGATTTTAGCGGCGACGATGGGCCTGGCCCGCTTCGGTTCCAGCCTGATCATCGGGACTTTTTCTGACCGGCGGGGGCGTAAAAACATCCTGATGAGCGGGATGGCTTTGATGGCGCTGGCGGCGCTGCTGTACAGTGTGGTCACTGTACCCTACGGGCTGTTAGGGATTAATGTGCTGTTTGGGGTTGGTTTTACGGCCACCCTGACCATTGCCCTGGCTTATCTGGCCGACGTCACTTCGGCCCGTGAGCGCAGCTTGGTGTTTGGCCTGATTACGACGGCGATGGGCTTAGGCTTTGCGCTTGGCTCGCTGTTGGGAGGGCGAGTGGCGGCCAGTTCTGGCTATCCCAGCGCCTACTTGATCGCTTTGGTGGGGGCTATCGCGGCTTTTGGCCTGGCCTGGCGAGGCGTGCCCGACCAACCCCAACCCACCCGCCTGGTGGGACCGGGTACGCCCTCTTGGGAACGGCAACTGGGGATCATGCTGGCGAATCCCGTCATTCTGGCGGCATGTGTCGGGACCATTCTATCCAACCTTGTTTTTAATGGATTGATTGTGACCTTTGTTCCGATTTATGCCAATGGTCTGGGTCTCGGCCAGGCTCTCATTGGGTCGCTGTTTGCCACCCGCGCGCTGGCATCAACCTTTGCGCGACTGCCTGCCGGGGCTTTAGGAACAATTTTTCCCGGCTATCTGGTGATGTTAGCAGCACTAATAGGCTCAGCCATCGTGGCCTTTGCCCTGCCTCAATCAGGCAATACCAGTGTTTTGATGCTGCTGCTGATGGTCGAAGGGGTCGCTTACGGCCTGTATCTCACCTCAGGGCAAACCACCGTCGCCGAACACGCCGACCCTTCCAGCCGGGGGGCGGCGCTGGGGGTGTATATGGCGGCGGCCAGTGTGGGGGATAGCGTGGCGCCCTTCTTTTTGGGCATTGTCGCCGACCGGCTGGGACTTACCACTGTTTTTTATGTCGTGGGTGGTTTAGCCGTGTTAGGCGTGATCGTGATGGCCCGCATTCTCTTGGGGCGGCAGGTGAAGATTAAAAGCGTAAGTCAGAGGAACTGAGGAAGTTAAATCTAACGTATCGCGTCTTCCGTTCAGTTCATGCCCGACGCGGCACGCAACACGAACGTTTAACTAAAATCCCATTTTAACCCATTTTTTTGAGGAGGCTATAAGCCATGAGCAGATTTGAACGCAGGCTACAAAAAGTCCGGGAGGAGATGGACGCCAGAGGCTGGGCAGCGACGTTTCTGGCTCCGTCTGGCGATATGGAGTACTTGACCGGGGTGCGCCGGCAGCGGCCCAACGCGACCAAAAGCCACATGCACGGCGAGTGGTTCTATGGAGCCATTTTGACCTCGACCGAATGCGTGTTTGTCGCGCCCTACCTGGCCCATCACTTTATCGTGGATCAGGCCAAGGATAAGCCCTGGATTACAGAGGTCATCAAGATTGACGACGGGGACGACGTTGCGGCCCTGGCCAAGCAGCTCCTGGCCAAGCACAATTTACCTGGCAAGACAATCGGCATTCCGCGCGAGGGTATGGCCTCGACTATTTACGAGATCCAGAAAATTGCGCCGGGGACCAAATTTGAGGGGACGTGGGACGTCGTCTCGCCCATGCGGGCAATCAAGGATACCGAAGAAATTGAATTGATGCGTAAAGCGGCCTTGGTGACCGATGCCATCTTTGCCGATGTTTTCAAGAACCTAAAGATGGGCATGACCGAAAGCGACATCATGATCGAGGTGGAGCATCAAATGCTCAAGCATGGCACCGAAGGCTCTTCTTTTGTCACCGGCATCATGATCAAAGGCCCCGGCGTCAGCGATATGCTGGAAGGGGTAGGCCGCGCCGGTGAGGTTGAGGCCCAGCCGGGGCGGGTGATTGCCTTTGATTTTGGGGTGGTGCTGGATGGCTATGTCAACGATTTTGGCCGCACCGTCCACTGCGGCGACCCTGACGCCGAATTACGCCGCATCCACGAGCTGGTGATGGCGGCCCAGGCCAACGGGATGGCGGCGATGAAAACGGGTCAAATTACCGCCGAGGGAGCCAATGCCGCCGCCCGCCGGGTGATTGAAGAGGCCGGCTACGGCCCCAACTTCTTCCACCGCCTCGGCCACGGCATTGGCATTGACGTGCATGAGCCGCCCTTCCTGGCCAAGGGGGATAAAAGTGTGCTCCAGGCCAACATGTGCTTTACCGTCGAGCCGAGCATCTGGGTCGAAGGGCGCTGCTTTACCCGGGTGGAAGATGTCGTCGTCGTCGCTGCGGAGGGCGCTTATAGCCTGAATCAGACCACCCGCGAAATTTTGGTTATTTGATGTGAATGGGGTCCATAGATAGACGCAGACACCTGTCCCACCGCAGGTGCGGGTAAACAGAGATATAACCAGATAAAGAACTGAAATCATCTGTGACCCTCTGCGTTTATCTGTGGACTTTAAGCGAGGAGGCAAATCTTATGGAAGTTGGGGTAATTATTCACAATGCCGGGGCCAAGGCCAGCCCGGAGAATTTACTCAAGACGGCCAGATGGGCGGAGGAGCTGGGCTACCATGCTCTCTGGCTGACTGACCATGTGGTGCTGAAGGAAGCGGAAGAAATCAAATCCTGGTATCCCTACCGGACGCATGGCCGCTGGGATTATCCCCCGGATACTCCCTGGACTGACCCGCTGCTGACTCTGGCCTGGGTCGGAGTCGCTGCGCCGGCGCTCAAGCTGGGAACATCGGTGCTGGTTGTCCCCCTGCGGAACCCGATCCTGCTGGCCAAGCAGTTAGCCAGTCTGGACTTCCTGACCGGGGGCCGGGTCATCTTGGGAGCGGGCGCGGGCTGGATGAAGGAAGAGTTCGATCTGATCGGCGAGGATTTTGACAACCGGGGCCGGCGGGTGGTCGAGATGGTCCAGTTGATGCGCGCCCTGTGGACCGGCGAAATGGTTGATTTCAAAGGCGAATTTTACGAGCTGTCGGGCGGCCAAATGTATCCGACGCCAGTGTATGGGACGATTCCGGTTGTTTGGGGCGGGCACAGCGAGGCGGCGATCAGGCGGGCAGCGAGGGTCGGTGACGGCTGGCACCCGACCCAGATTACCCTGGAGCAGTTGGAGGCGGGGGTCCAAAAATTGCGGCAGTACTGCGAAGAATACGGCCGCGACCCGGACTCAACCCTGGTCATTGCCCGGCCCGGTGACAAGTACGATATTACGCCCGAAGCCCACGCCAAACACCTGGAACTGGGGATTGACCACCTGGTTGTGGATACGCCCATCAAGCAGGAAGACCCTGATCTCTCCCTGCTGCGGGAAAGAATGGAGCGGGCGGCAGAGGTCTGCGGCCTGACCCGCCGAAACTAAAATGGTCCGCCGATAACCACAATAGACAAGGTTTTGAGTACTTGAAGCCCACCATGGGACGCGGATTAAACGGATCGAACGGATTTAAGTCATTTTTATCCGAAAAATCAGTCGAATCCGCGTCCCATTCCCCCGAGTCTTAGGGTAAAGGTTATATAGTGTCATCTACGTTCAATTAGTCGGGGCAAGGAGATTAAGCAATGGCCCGTGTCTCTTATACCACGCTGGGCAGCACCCCCTTCCGGCGGCTGGTCGGCCATAACCCGGACCTGCTGGCAGCGTTCCAACAGATTGATAAAACCATCACCCAACAGTTGTCGCTGCCGGCTGAGCTGCGGGAGGAAGTTCGCCGCCATCTGGCTTACGAGAACGGCTGCCATTACTGAATGTCGTTTGGCCCTCCGGCGGAGCGCCTCACCGACGAACGCACCATTCTGGCTGTTGGCCTGGCTCATATGGCTAAAAAAGACCCGCACAGCATCCATCCTGACTCCTGGGCGGAATTGAAGCAGCATTTCTCCGAGCAGGAATTGATGGAATTGTGTTATGTGATCGGCCATTACAACGGGATGCAGATGGTGAATGTGTTATTGGATACGGACCCGTAACGGAAGATTGGAAGAATGGAGGAGTGGAAGGCTGGGGATACGACAAAGTCCAATCTTCCAACCTTCCAATCCTCCCTGTTTTGTTTCAGGAGAAAAGTAACTCATGGAAATCGGCGTACGCCTCCCCGGCGCGGGAGCCAAAGTTAGCCCGGAAAATATTGTTACGGCAGCACGCTGGGCTGAAGAGTTGGGTTATCACTCGGTCTGGGTCAGTGACCACGTTGTGCTGCCGGAAAAGGTTGCTTCCTTCTACCCCTATGACCCCCAGGGCCGCTGGCCCTACCCGGCGGATACCCCCTGGCTAGACCCGCTGCTGGCGCTGGCCTGGGCGGCGGCTGCCGCTCCCTCGGTTAAACTGGGGACATCGGTGATGATTGTGCCGCTGCGCCACCCCATCCTGCTGGCGAAACAGCTCTCCTCGCTCGACTTTCTCAGTGGGGGGCGGGTCATTTTGGGCGTCGGGGCCGGCTGGATGGAGGAAGAGTTCGACCTGATCGGCGTCCCCTTCGACCGGCGCGGCCCGCGCACCGCCGAGATGATTAACTTGATGCGCGCCTTTTGGAGCGGCGAAAGCGTTGATTTTCAGGGTGACTTCTACCACGTTACTGGCTGCCAGATGTACCCTCGCCCGGTGCAGCCGGCCATTCCGATTGTTTGGGGTGGTCACAGCGACGCCGCACTCAGGCGGGTGGCCAGAGTGGGTGACGGCTGGCATCCCACCCAAATTTCCCTGGAGCAGTTGGCGGAAGGGGTGGGCAAGCTGCGCCGGTTTTGCCAGGAAGCCGGCCGGGACCCCGCCTCTGTGCTGGTCATCGCCCGGTCTGGCCGGGTTTATCCAATCAACGCCGAAACGCAGGCGCGGCACCAGGAGCTGGGAGTCCAGCATGTGGTAATTGATCCCCCGCTCGACGGGCCGGATTTGAGCAATTTTCGCGCTGAAATGGAGCGCGTGGCCGATTTGTGTAGATTGGAACCACGTAGTTAAATAGTAGGACAAGCTAACAGCTTGTCCTACATTACTTTATAACTAGAGGAAAGACGAAAATGTCTGAGCGCAAAATACGAGTCCTGGTGGCCAAGCCCGGTTTGGATGGACACGACCGGGGAGCCAAGGTGGTCGCACGGGCGCTGCGTGATGCCGGGATGGAAGTTATTTACACCGGCCTGCGCCAAACCCCGGAGATGATCGCCGAGGCGGCCCTGCAAGAAGACGTGGATGTGGTCGGCCTGTCGGTGCTGTCAGGGGCGCACCTGACGCTGGTGCCCAAAGTGGTAGATAAGCTCAAGGAAAACGGCCTGGACGATGTGCTGATTGTCGTCGGCGGGATCATCCCCGAAGAGGATGTCGAGCCGCTGCGCCAGGCTGGCGTGAAGGGCGTGTTCGGCCCCGGCACCTCCACCGAGGACATCGTTGCCTTTATTCGCGAGCAGGTGAATGTCGCCAACTGAGCAAATTCTGCGAGGGGAGCGGCGGGCCATTGCCCGGCAGATCTCCGGGATTGAGAACGACCGGCTCGAAGCGCGCCAAGTCCTGGCCGAGCTTTATCCGTCCACCGGGCGGGCCTACCTGCTTGGGCTGACCGGAGCGCCTGGCACGGGTAAGTCCACCCTGGCCAATGAGCTGGCCAAAGCCTACCGCCGGGAGAACAAAACCGTGGCGATCATTTCGGTTGACCCGACCAGCCCCTTCACCGGGGGAGCAATCCTGGGCGACCGCATCCGCATGCACGACCTGGCCGGCGATCCTGGCGTATTCGTGCGCAGCATGGCCACGCGGGGCAGCCTAGGCGGGCTGGCCCGCGCCACCGCCGACGCGGCCAAAGTGTTTGATGCGGCTGGCTTCGAGATTATCCTCATTGAAACGGTCGGCGTAGGCCAGGCCGAGGTGGAAATTGCCGGCCTGGCTCACAGCGTCGTCGTGGTTGAAGCGCCCGGCCTGGGCGATGAGGTCCAGGCGATTAAAGCCGGTATCCTCGAAATTGCCGATGTGTTTGTGGTCAACAAGGCCGACCGGGAGGGCGCCAGCCGGACGGTCGCTGCGCTGAACATGATGCTCGATTTGACCCACAATACGCTGCCCAAAACGGTGCTGCATCATGGCCTGTTAATGGAGGCGGCTGGCGGCAGTGACAAAAACTCCGGCGCAGAGTCCGGCTGGCGTCCGCCGATTTGCCAAACCATTGCCACTCAAAGCAAGGGCATAGACGAGGTCGTGCGGGCTTTGGCCGAGCACCGGACCCACCAACAGGCCAGCGGCGTTTTGGCCCGGCGCGAGCGGGAGCGCCTGATTTTTGAAATTCAGCAACTGCTCAAAGAGCGGCTGCTGGTTGACTTGTTAGCCAGGCTTCCTCAAGAGTATATCAATGAAACCCTTGAACAGGTGGTGGATCGGCAACTAGATCCCTATACGGCTGTGGAACAATTGTTGACCGGAGAACAGTGAAAGGTAGCGATCCATGCTCAAACTAAAACAAGCCTTCAAAGAGGGACAAACACTCGTCGGCACCTGGCTCAATGCGCCCAACCCGGCCCAGGTGGAAACGATTGGCTACGCCGGGTTTGATTTTGTGATCCTCGATACGGAGCACAGCGCGTTTGATATTGCCGGCTGTGAAAACCTGGTCCGGGCCGCCGACGCCGCCCAACTGCCCTGCCTGGTGCGGGTTTCGGATAATAACCCCACTTCGGTCAGCAAGGCGCTTGAGTACGGGGCGCAGGGGATTGTCGTCCCGCATGTCAGCAGCAGGGCCGAAGCCGAGGAAGCGGTCAGCCACGCTCACTATCCGCCGGTTGGGGTGCGTGGGGCAGCGCCGTCCGTCCGCGCGGCCCACTACGGCCAGGTTCCCTGGCCGGATTACCTGGCCCAAGCCAGGGAAGAGACGTTGGTCGTGCTGCAAATCGAGGGCCAGGAGGGCATCGCCAATCTGGATGCGATCATGGCGGTTCCCCAGGTGGACGTGCTGTTCATCGGCCCGTTCGACCTGTCCACCGTGTTGGGCATCTCCGGGCAGTTGGATCACCCGCTGCTGCTGGAAACCGTCGGCAGGATTGTGCAGCGCGCCCGGGCCAGCGGAATTGCTGTTGGTATCTGGATGCCTACCCCGGAGCAGGCGGGGCCGTGGATTGGTCAGGGAGTCCAGCTCATTACCGTCGCCAGCAATGACCTGATTTTCCTGCAAGGCTGCCGTACCTTTGCCGGCAAAGTGAAAGCGCAGATTCCAGGCCACGCTTAAGGTACGTTGTTCGTGGTATCATTTTTAGGAACGTACAAGAACGTATTGCGTGTTGCGTGGTGCGTAAGGCGCAAGTTAAACGGAATACGCACCACGCACCGCGTGAGGGTAAGAGGAAGTAAACGTGACTGACAAACCCCTCCTCAAAATCGGCTTTGCCGCGCCGTTTAGCGGCGATCAAGCGATTGTGGGTATCCCCATGCGCCAGTGCGCCGAATTGGCCATCCGTCAGGCCAACGAGCGGGGCAACCTGCCCTTTTCCCTATCGCTCGCCGCTGAAGACGACCGGGCCGACCCGGCCCAGGCCGAGATGGTCGCGTGCCGCTTTGTGGCCGACGGGGCGGTGATGGGGGTGGTGGGCCATAAAAACAGCGGCCCTTCGGCGGCGGCGGCGCCGATTTACCACGCCGCCGGCTTGACCCAAATTGCCCCGTCCTCGACCAACCCACAGTTGAGCCGCCGGGGCTACCACACCTTTTTCCGCTTGTGCGCTCACGATGCCGTGCAGGGCCGGGTAGCGGCTGAGTATGCGGTGCGCGTGCTGGGCGTCAGGCGGGCGGCGGTCATCCACGACCGGACGGACTACGGCCAGCCGCTGGCCGAGGTTGTCCAGGCGGCAGTGGTCCAGGAAGGGGCCGAGGTGGCGTTATTTGAAGGCATTGCCGAGGGCCAAACGGATTTCAGCGCGACCGTGGGCCGGATTCAGGAGGCGTCTCCGGATTTAGTTTACTTTGCCTTGACCGAGATTGAGAGTTCGATCCTGGCCCGGCAATTGCGGGCGGCGGGGGTACAGTCCTTATTGTTCGGCACGGACGGCAGCCGGGAGTCGCAGTTCTTGCCGTTGGCGGGTAAAGCTGCGGAAGGGGTTTACCAAACCTATGCCGGGACGGACCCCGAGAGCGCACCCGCCGCGCAGGCGTTTGTGCGGGCGTTTCAGGCCGAGTACGGCTCGGTGCCGGTCTACGGGCTGGAAGTCTACGATGCGACCAACCTCCTGATTGCGGCTTTGGTCCAGGCCGGCCAGCCCGACCGTAAAGCGATCCTGGCAGCGGTAGCCCGCACCACCGATTTTACCGGCGTGACCGGGCCTGTCCAGTTCGAGCCGAACGGCGACCGGCGCGACCCGCATGTCAGTTTGTGGCGGGTGGAGCAGGGGCAAATGCGGCTGCTGGGCCTGGCGAGCAATCTAATTCCTTCGTGATTTGGATAACGCCTACAAATTTTTAACCGGAGAGAGCATGGAGAACGCTGAGTAAAAATTTTGTGACCTCTGCGACCTCAGCGTACTCTGCGGTGAATTATTCAGGAAGAGGGACGGATATGAAATTAAGTGGAAAAGTTGCGATCATCACCGGTGCTGGCTCCGGCATTGGCCGGGCGACGGCAGTTCTGTTTGCCAGTGAAGGGGCTAAGGTGGTGGTGGCTGACCTGGTGGCGCTCGCGGGCGAGGAGACGGTGGCGGAAATCAAGGCCAAGGGTGGGGAGGCCATTTTTGTCCGGGTGGACGTGTCGCGGGCTGTGGAGGTCGAGCAGATGATCCGCGCAGCGGTCGAGACGTTTGGCCGGCTGGATATTCTGTTCAACAACGCCGGCCTGACTTTGCCGGCGATGGTTACCGAGACGAGCGAGGAAGTCTGGCAGAAGAGCATTGACGTCAACCTCAAAGGGGTCATGCTGGGCTGCAAATACGCCATCCCGGAGATGCAGAAGGTCGGCGGCGGTTCGATTATCAATACCGCTTCGATGCTGGGGCTGGTCGCTTCGCCGCGGCAAGCGCCCTACTGTGCCGCCAAGGGCGGGGTGGTGCTGCTGACCAAGCAGGTCGCCATTGATTTTGCCCGCGACAACATCCGGGTCAACTGCATCTGCCCCAGCGAAGTGGACACGCCCATGCACCGCAAATTCATCGCCGAGTCGCCTGATCCCGAGGCGACCAAGAAGCGGCTGCTGGAGCGTATTCCACTTAATCGCGTAGCCCAGCCGGAAGAGATTGCCAGTACTGCCCTTTTCCTGGCCGGCGATGATTCCTCCTATATCACGGGGGTGGCCTTGCCTGTGGATGGCGGGCTGACAGCCCTATAAAGTCAGAACTTAAGAAAGGCAAAGTCTATGAGCGAACGTGATTTGATTGCTAAAGCCGACCAGGTGCGGGGCAGCCGCGACACTCTGCGCGAAATTTTTGCGCGGGGGACGCTGCGGGTTCTGGTGGAATTTAGCCCGCCCCCCTCGGAAGGACCGCCGCCGGAATTTTATCACGACCCTGAGACGGGCGAGCCGACGGGTGTGGCCTGCGAGTTGGGCAAGCTGATGGCCAAAGACCTGGGCGTGGAGGTCGAATGGGTGGATATTCCCTGGCCGGAACAAATTCCTGCTTTGCTCGGCGGTAAGGCCGACCTGCTGCCCAAGCACACCAATACCTCGCTGCGGGGCTTGTTGGTAGACTTTTCCATCCACCGTTTGCAGCGGATCGAGGTGGTGGCGATTGCCCGCAAAGAGGGCCTGATCAAACGGAAAGAAGATTTGAATTCGGAAAAGGTAAAGATTGCTATCTGGCATGGCTCCTCCAACGTCGAGGTAGCCCGCCGCCTGTTCCCTAAAGCGCAAATCATTGAGGACCAGCGGCCGGCTAATTTGCTTAAATCTGGCCAGGTGGATGCGCTGATTGAGGACGGTGTGACCCGTGTTTCTCTGGAACGGCTGGCTGGCTGCGATATTGTCCGCGACGAGCGGGGCGAGCGGGAAATTCTCAATCTGGAATACGGTTATCCGGCCGTCTTTCCCGGCGACACCCGCTTTTTGAACTGGCTCAATAATTTTATGATCTACCGCTGGAACGACGGCACGTTGAAATATTGGGCCGAAACCTGGTGGGATTCCTGGATGGCGATGTAGTCAGCAGCCAGTAATCAGTAAACAGTAATCAGTAGCCAGTAGTCAGATAATCCTGTGAAACTATATCTCATTAATGGCTTGGTAATTGACTGTATTGGTGATAACCTCCAGCCCCGCCCGGCGACCATAACTATCGAAGCGGGCCGGATTGCCGGGATTGACCCATCCCCATTGGCGCAGCCGCCCCGGGAGGGAACAGCTATCAACCTGGACGGGGCTTATCTGCTGCCGGGGCTGTGGGATGTCCACTGCCACCCGAGCGGGATGGTGGACCCCGACGACTATTCTTATTTTCAGAGCGAAGCCGAGTGTACTTTGATGGCCGTCCGTAATACTACTGCCGCACTGCGGGCGGGTATCACGGCACTGCGGGCAGTGGCGGAGGTCAACTTTATTGACGTGGCCCTGCGCGAGACGTATGCCGGCCGCCATCCGGCGGGCCTCTGGCGGAAGGGATACGAGGATAAGCCCCTGCTTGGTCCGCGCCTGTTTTGCGCCGGTCCAGCGATCAGCATCACCGGCGGGCATGGCTCGCAGGGCCGGGTGGAGCCGCGCTACACCAGCCTGGTCATCGAGGCAGACGGTCCCGACGAAATCCGCAAGGCGGCCCGCACCTGTATCAAGATGGGCGTTGACTGGATCAAGCTGTTTATTACCGGAGGAATTTCGGGCAAACGGGAGAGCATGTACGAAATTCAAATGTCCCCTGCGGAAATCGAAGCCGCTTGCGAGGTAGCTCACCACAAGGGTCTCAAAGTGACAGCGCACACCGGCTGTGCCGAGGCGGCCAAAATAGGGATTCGGGCCGGCCTGGATTGTATTGAGCATGGATATCAACTCGACGAGGAAGCCTGCGAGCTGATGGTTGAATACGGGGTTTATTACTGCCCAACTATATCGGTAACGCAGGATGAAGCTTATCTGCGCCGCTGGGAGTGGCCGGAAGACTCGATCCGGCGGGCTTTGGCGGGAGCGGAACTGCACCGGCAGTCATTTGAACGGGCGCTCAAGGCCGGAGTCAAGATAGTGAATGGAGCTGACCTCAACCCCATCGCCGATACGGCGGTGCCGGAGATAGAATGGGTGGTCAAAGCGGGCATGTCCCCGGCTCAAGCTTTGATTGCTTCCACCCGCCGTCCCGCCGAGATGTGCGGCGTGGCCGACAGCCTGGGAACGGTTGAGGTTGGCAAACTGGCCGACCTGATCGCCGTGCGGGAAGATCCTCTCGAAAATATTTCGGCGCTGCGTGAGGTTAAACTGGTCCTGAAGGAAGGGGAGGTGGTGGTTAACCAATTCCCTACCGCATTGACGATACCGACCGGCTCATAAATTGATACCTGTTTGCACTTGTTTGCTGGACCGGGTTGATTAGAATAGAGTGGCTTTTTGAGTACTTTTGTAGGAGGAAGCGATAAATGCCAAAACAAGTGACTCTTTTTTCCACCAATACGGAGCACGTCAGCCCCCGCTGACAGGAGTGCTGCCGCGTGAGAGAGTTTCTCTCCGATCATAAGGTTGAGTTTATCGAACGAAATATCCGCCGTGACCCAGAGGCCAGGCAGTATGTTATTAATACTCTGGGGGCCGAAGCCGTGCCTTTAACCATGATAGACGAGGAAATGGTTATTGGCTTCGATCGGGACAGGTTGGAGGCTTTGCTGAACCTATAAGAGGAATGGAATTTGCTGATGGAAGCTGAGAACGACCTTTTGCCTCAACTGGCCCAGGAGTTAGTCGCCCTCTTTGAGGATTTAGCCAATGAGCGGCTGATCAACGCTAAAAAGCTGGAAAACGCGCTGCCAGGGAGCTACCCCTATGGCGAGGGCATGCACGATGGCCTGCGTTATGCAGCGGCAGGCCTGGAGAGCATCTTAAAACGGCATGGCCTGCTGAAGTCGTCATAAAATAATTATTGACAAATTGCTTGCAGCGTGTTACAGTAGGCCCGCTGGTTCTTCCGGTCCCTGCTTCAATCGCCCGAATACAAGTTCATGTAACCTCTCCGGGTAGCCTTATCTCTCGTGTTGACTCGGTGGGAGACATCCCCCACGACTCCCACCTAAAAAATATTAATTTCAACGGAGGAGACCCATGAAAAAAATAGCTCGCGGAATTAGTGTATTCTTGTTTTTGGCGCTGCTGTTAGCCGCCATGCCGCTGGCAACCCTGGCTCAAGAGGAAGTTGTCTGTGAGGCAGATGCCATTGTCCAGTCGGAAGACTCCCTGTCCACCCTGGCCGACAAGTACTATGGCAACATTTTTGCCTACCCGGTGATTGTGGACGCAACCAACGCCAAGGCGGCTACTGATAGCAGTTACGCCACGATAGATGATCCAAACGTCATTGAAACCGGCTCGAAACTATGTATCCCGCCGGGAGAAGTGGCCCAGCAAATGCTCAACGAGTCGGTCTTTACGGCGGTGGGGGATGAGCAGGCCGCGACCACGCTGGTCATCGGCATTACCGAAGACACCGTTTCGCTGGACCCTGGCCGGGGTTATGAAGTGCATGCCGGCACAGTCAACCGCGCTGTCTACGAAACCCTGGTTACATTCCCCCCCGATAACGTTGACGAGGTTATCCCCGGCGCTGCCGAGAGCTGGACCATCTCTGAGGACGGCCTGACCTATACCTTTACAATGGCCCAGGGGCACAAATTCAGCACGGGCCGGACGGTTACGGCTAATGATGCGGCGTTCAGCATCAACCGCATGAAAAATATCAAGGGCAACCCGTCCTTCCTGGCCGATAATATCGCCAGCGTTGAGGCTGCCGACGAGCAAACCCTGGTTATCAAATTGTCCGCCCCCGACCCTTCGCTGCTGGCCCGGCTGGTCTTCCCCGCTTTTAGCGTGATTGACAGCGAAGAGGCCAAAGCTCATGGGGCGACCGATGCCGCCGACGCCGCGGAAACGGACACGGCTGAAGAATGGCTCAACCAAAATTCCATTGGCAGCGGACCTTACATGTACGAAAAGTGGGAGCCGCTGGTGGAGGTCATCCTGGTCCGGAACCCCAACTACGCCGGCGAACCGGCGCCAATTGACCGGGTCATCTATCGCACGATCTCGACCGCGGCCGCCCAAAAGCTGGCCCTCGAAGCCGGCGATCTGGACATTGCCCTGGATATCAGCGCCGACCAGGTGCCGAGCCTGGAAAGCAACGCCAATCTTACGCTTTATAAAGGCCAGGGTGATCAGATCTTCTTCCTGCTCATGAACATGGACCCGGCGATTGGCGGCCCCATGACCCAGGATACGGTTCAGGACGCGGTCCGGCTGGCGGTAGATACTGACGGTATCCGCCAGTTAATGGGCGGCTCGGCGGCCACGCCGGTCAATATCCTGCCCGTTCACTGGCCGTTTGCCCTAGATCAATCGCAGCGAATTCAGCGGAATGTTGACGCGGCCAAGGCGAAGCTGGCGGAAGCGGGCTTTGCCGATGGCCTGACGGTGGAGTTGGAATACCCCGATTTCACCTCGGGCGATGTGGCTATAGGCACGCTGGCGCAGAAGGTTCAGGCTGACCTGGCCGAAGCCGGCATTAATGTGGTGCTCAAGCCGGGCGACCTGCAAGTGACGTTGGAACGCTATCGCAACGGCCAGGAGAATTTTGGGCTGTGGTTATGGAGTCCCGACTTCATTGACCCGATTGACCGCATTGCTTTTACCCCTGGCGGTAAGGTCGGTCTCCGGGCTAACTGGACGGAGGAGCGGGCCAGCCAGGAGTTGAATGAGGCGGTGGCTCGGGCCAAAGTGGTGACTGATCGGGCTGAGCGTGAGCAGGCTTTTGCCGATGTGCAGCGGATCATGCTCGATGAGAGCGCCTTTGCTTTCCTCGGTCAAAGCGGCGTGCAGGTAGCGTACCGGACTGGCCTGGAAGGATTTGTCTACAATGCTATGTGGCGGGTCAATCCGTACACGATGAGCAAATAACCCGGGTTTTTAAGCTGCTGTAGTCAGGCAGTAACCTCTCGTAGTGATGCGTGAAACGTGATAAGATGTAAATCCCTCACATTTCACGCATCACGTTTTACTTTTTATGCAACGTTTTGTTCTACGCCGTTTAGTTTTGCTGATACCCTTACTCGTCGGCATCACTTTGGTTGCCTTTATCTTATCCCATGCCGTCCCCTCTGATCCTGTCAACGCGGCCCTGGGCCAGAGTGCTGTGGCTGACCCGGAAATTGTCGCTGCTTTCAGAGCCAAGTGGGGTTTGGACCAACCCGTCCATATTCAGTACTTTACCTATCTCCGCAATATGCTCAGGGGCGACTTGGGCGTGTCTATTGGCACACACCGGCCTGTTATGGAGGATTTGGGGCGCTACATGCCGGCGACAGTGGAGTTGTCCACCGCCTCGATCATCCTGGCGGTGCTGATCGGGGTACCCCTCGGGGTTGTCTCGGCGGTGCGGCGCAATACCTGGTTAGACCAGGTGAGCCGGGTCCTGTCGCTGATTGGCGTCTCGGCCCCGGTCTTCTGGCTGGCCTTGTTAGGGTTATTTCTGTTCTACTCCCGCTTAAATTGGCTGCCCGGCCCCGGCCGGCTGCACATCGGGACCAGACCACCCCCGCCGGTGACCGGCTTATTCACGCTAGACGCGCTCCTGGCCGGCGATGTTGAGCTGTTTATCAATGCTTTCAGCCATCTGATTTTACCCAGCATTGTTCTCGCCAGTTACAGTATGGGCCTGATCACGCGGGTCACGCGCTCGGCCATGTTAGATGTGCTGAGCCAGGACTATATCCGTACTGCCCGTTCCAAAGGTCTGCACGAGGGCTGGGTGGTGGGACGTCATGCCCTGTCCAACGCCTTGATCCCTACGGTCACGGTTTTGGGGTTGTCCTACGGCAACCTGCTTACCGGCACCGTGCTGACCGAAACCATCTTCTCCTGGCCGGGCATCGGTCAGTACGCTTACCAGGCCTCGGTTTCGTTGGATTTCCCGGCGATTATGGGCGTCACCATGCTGATCGCCTTTGTTTTTATTGCCGTGAATCTGGTGGTTGATGTCACCTACGTCTTTTTAGACCCCCGCCTGCGGGAGGCGCAGTGATCCAGACTAAATTAACTCGGGGGAGAAGGTAATTTTGACGTGCAGTCAACGACGCAACCCTCCATGGTGAATACCTCGGCAGCCCTCGCTGCTCCGGCAACGGGACTGAATGTTCGATCCCGGCGCAGCGGGTTGAGGGCGGCTGTCTATTTTCTGCGGCGAAATCACCTGGCCCTGGTCGGCTTGCTGTTGGTTCTGTTTTGGATTGTCATTACCCTGGCCGCGCCGCTGGTAGCGCCTTACGATCCGTATAAACAGGCGATCCCGGAGCGTTTGCAGCCGCCGAGTGCGGCGCATTGGGGTGGTACAGACCAACTGGGGCGGGATGTGCTCAGCCGGGTTATTTATGGCGGGCGGATCAGCTTGCCGGCAGCTCTGGCCGTGGTCGTGGCGGCGGGGATTGTCGGGACGGTGGTGGGAGCTTTGGCCGGCTTTTTGGGGGGCGTATGGGATGAAGTGCTGATGCGCATCACCGACATTTTTATGGCCTTCCCCGGAATTATCCTGTCTATGGCTGTCGCCGCTGCTTTAGGCCCCAATATCAGTAACGCCGTTGTCGCCATCGTCGTCGTGTTGTGGCCCAACTATGCCCGTATTGTGCGCGGCCTGGTGTTGACGGTCAAAGAGAACGAGTACGTCCTGGCCGGCCGAGCGGTTGGGGTAACAGAGAGGCGGCTGCTGTGGCGGACAATTTTACCCAACTGTTTGGCTCCGGGCCTGGTGATGGCGACCCTGGATTTGGGCAATGCCGTACTCTCTTTCTCCGGGCTGAGCTTTTTGGGGCTTGGGCCGGAACCCAGCACCCCCGAATGGGGCCGCATGGTCTCCGATGGCATTGCCTTCTTCGACCAGTGGTGGATCAGCGCCTGCCCCGGTCTGGCGATTTTTACTGTCGTCATGGCCTTCAATTTTGTCGGGGACGGGCTGCGCGACGCCCTCGACCCGCGCCTGCGGCGGCAGCTCTAAAGTGACCGCCGACAACAGACCGCTGACCGCCGAAAAATCTGGATTTCCAGCGGCCGTCGGTCTGCGGTCGGTGGTCGTAGATGATACCACTTGGTTCCCATTTTGACCCCTTCAGCTCTTGCCAAGCCCCCTCGATTTTGTTAGTATAAGCCCCCATAAAAACAACTTCAACACGAGGTGAAATCAATGCAAACCCAGACAATGCCCTTGACTCTGATTGATGCGGTCCTGCCCCAGCGGCGGATCGTGCATAACGTTATTTTGGTCGTGGTTTTCAGTGCGCTGATTGCGCTGTCGGCCCAGATTGCCATTCCCCTACCCTTCACCCCAGTGCCGATAACCATGCAAACACTGACCGTTTTGCTGACCGGCCTGCTCCTCGGCAGCCGCCTGGGCATGGCCACCCTGATCACTTACCTGGTCGAAGGAGTGATGGGGCTGCCTGTTTTTACCCAGTGGGGGTCTGGCGTGGCTCACCTGCTCGGCCCGACGGGCGGCTACCTGATCGGCTTTGTCCTTGCTGCCGGGTTGGTTGGCTTTCTGGCCGAGCGCGGCTGGGATCGCCAGGTCTGGACCACTTTACTGGCGATGATTCTGGGCAACCTGGTTATCTATACCTTTGGCGTCACTTGGTTGAGCACGTTCCTGGGGGTGGAGAGGGCCATCGCCGGGGGCATGCTTCCCTTCCTCGTCGGTGATGCGGTTAAAATTGCCCTGGCGATGGTCGCGCTGCCCGGCGGCTGGGCTTTGCTGCGGCGGCGTAATTAGTAGCACAGCAGTTGAGTCCTCATTAGGATCAAAATGGACTTTGAATTAACCGAAGAACAACGGTTGATCCGCAACGGGGTCCGGGAATTTGCGCAGGGTGAAATTGCGCCGCGCGCCCGCGAGATTGACGAGACGGGCGAATTTCCCTGGGATATCCTCAAAAAAATGGCTAAACTGGGGTTAATGGGCCTGCCCTTCCCGGAAAAATACGGCGGAGCAGGCGCCGACACCCTGAGCTGCATTCTGGCTATTGAGGAGATTGCGGCTGCCTCCGGTTCAGTTGCCATCACCTATAATGCGCATCTGTCGTTGGGTGCTGCCCCGATTTACATGTTCGGCACGGAGGCACAAAAGCAGAAGTGGCTGGCTCCTTTAGCCCGCGGTGAAGCCCTCGGTGCTTTTGCCCTGACCGAACCCCACGCCGGCTCTGACTCTGCCGCGATGAAAACACGGGCTGAGGACTGTGGGAATGAATGGGTTTTAAACGGCCAAAAAATGTGGATCACCTCCGGGTCGGTCGCCCACTCGTTTGTGGTCGCTGCCAAAACCGATCCGGCTGCCGGCGCGCATGGGGTTTCGAACTTTATCGTCCCCGCCGACGCGCCGGGCCTGGTGGTGGGTAAGGATGAACCAAAGATGGGTATGAAAGGCTCGCCCACCAATCAGTTGTTTTTTCAGGACTGCCGCCTGCCCAAAGAGAATTTGCTGGGCCGGCTCAACGAGGGCTTCAAGCAGTTTATGCTAGTGCTGGATGCCGCCCGGATTACTATTTCAGCGATGGCCCTGGGCCTGGGTCGGGCCGCGTTGGAGCAGTCCATCAAATATGCCCAGGAGCGCGAGGCTTTTGGCCAGCCGATTGCCGGCTTCCAATCCATCCAGATGAAGCTGGCCGACATGGCCACCGAGCTGGAGGCAGCCCGGCTGCTGATGCATAAAGCGGCAGTGATGAAGGAAAGGGGTGAGCGCATTACCCAAATAGCGGCAATGGCCAAAGTTTTTGCAACGGAAGCGGCTGACCGGGCCTGCTGGCAGGCTATCCAAATTCACGGCGGCATGGGTTACAGCCGGGAGCTACCGGTTGAACGTTTCTATCGTGATAACCGGCTGACGCTTATCGGCGATGGCACCAGCGAGATTCAGCGGCTGCTGATCGCGCGGCATCTCTTAAAGGAAGCTTGAGAAGTTATCTTAACTTGTTTTCGAGGCAGACAATGATCATTAAATTACAAGATGTCCCCGATATCACCGAAGAGGGTTATCCCCTGGTGATGAAGAAAATTTTCTATCGAGGCCGGCACAGCGACGACATCAGCGTGACCTGGGTCAAATTGTGGGGCCACCACAAAAAGATGATCTGCCATGCCAGCGACCGGGCTTACTACATCATTGATGGGGAAGGCGAGTTCCAGGTGGGGGAGGACCCGCCCGGCAAAGTCAGCGGCGGCGATTTTGTCTTCATCCCGCGAGGCGTTCCCTACGTCTTTGATGGCCACATAACTTACCTGGTCATGAATGGGCCTGCCTTCATGCCAGGTTCTGACGTGGAGTTGGAGTAAATGCCGGTGAACTCTGCCCTGGCTGAAGTGAGGGAAAGGGGTGTGCTGCGGGTGGCCGTAGCCTATTCGCCGCCGCCAGAAACCGGCCACCCCCCGGAATTCTACCTCGATCCGACCAGTGGTGAACCTGCGGGCGTGCTCCCTGAGTTAGGCAAAGTTATGGCCGCCGATCTGGGGGTCAAGCTGGAGTTGGTAGATATTCCCTGGCCGGAGCACATGCAGGCTCTCCTGGCCCGTCACGTAGACCTCCTGCTGAGTTATACCAATACGCCGGCTCGGGCGTTAGAAGTAGAGTTTGCCGGGCCTTTGTTACCCTCGCAGGCAGTTGTGATGGTAGCCAAAGACAGCGCTGTGCAGCAGCAAGAGACGCTGAATCAGCCTGGCAGGCGCATCGCCATTTGGCATGGCTCTTCCATTGCCCGGGTTGCCGCCGAATCTTTTCCTGTAGCCACCCTGGTTGAATCAGCCAATCCGGCGGAAGAAGTAGCTGCCGGCGGGGTGGATGGTGCTGTCGTTGATGCCGTGACCAAAATCTTCCTGGACAAACATCCGGAAGTGCGGCTGCTGAGAGATCCTTACGGAAAGCTGCTGGTGCTGGCCCAGGAGTGGGGCCACCCGGCGGTCAGGTTAGGGGATCAGCGCTTTCTCAACTGGATTAATAATTGGCTGGACTATCACCGCGATGGCGCGATTCGCTACTGGTGCCATACCTGGTGGCAGTCTTGGATGGCGGGATAAACTGCTCCGACTCCCTTGCTGTCTCGTTCCCAAACTCAGTTTGGGAACGAGACAGCAAGAGAACAGATGAGAGGATACAGTCAATATTGTACCAGGTGGTATCAGGAGTTGATACCAATTTTATCTTGACCCCCGAACTTTGTGTGTTATGATACGGGTGATTTCCCCTGAACAGCTAATAGAGAACTCGGATAAAGATCATACCATCAATTGAGCAGAGGCGGTTCCCGTGACGGATGGGAAAGCCAGGTGTGGGAGTCCGGCTCGCTAAATTTGTGTGACTTTTATTTGTTTCGTCTATTCTGTTGAGGGTCACAAAATTAAACCTTAGCAACCGATGAGGAGGAGATTCAATGGAAAAGAGTAATCGCCGCAATTTTTTGAAGTTGGCCGGTGTGGCAGCGGCAGGCCTGGGGGCAGCAGGTTTGTCGAAGGTGTCCATTACCAAGGCAGCGCCGGTAAACCCGCTGGAAAAGTATAAAACCATCGCTATTCATGCCCGGCAGGATGCCCCGGTGGCTCTGGTGGACCAGGTGGTTGAGAACGGCGTGCTGCGGGCCGGGGTTGATCTGACTTTCCCCCCTCTCCAGTTCCGTGATCCCGATACCAACGAACCTGCGGGCTACTGTGTTGATCTGACCAACGCCATCGCCGAGGATTTGGGTGTGACCGTAGAGTGGGTCGAATTACCCTTTGCCGAACTCATTCCGGGCATGCAGGCCGGCCAGTTTGACTGGAGCGGTATTGCCTTAACCATCCGGCCCCAACGCGCCCAGGCTGTCCGCTTTATCAGCGAGCCGTGGTTCTTCGAGGACTCGATTTTGCTGGTTAACAATGATTTTCAGTTCAGCGATTTGAGCGAACTGGATGACCCCGGTGTGACCTTCAGTAACCTGACCGGCTCGGCCCAGGATGCCAGCGCCAAGCTGCAATTCCCTAATGCAAGTTACACCACCTTTGAAGCGCTGCAGGACTCGCTGCAGGAAGTACGCACGGGCCGCGCCCAGGTTTCGCTGGTAGCGCTGTGGAACGCGATTCCGTTCATTGACGAGAATCCTGACGCGCCCGTATATATTTGGGAAGGCGGTTCCTTGTTTGCCGATCTGAATACCATCATGCTGCCTCACGGCGACGAGAAAACCGCTTTCTGGCTGGATAACTGGATGCGCTATCATGGCGCCCACAAGCTCCAAGAGGGTCTCTGGAACAAGTGGCAGGGCGATAATCTCCAGAAACTCGACGAGTACAGCCAACCTCGCTAATCTCCTCCTTGACGAGGGCCTGGCAGGTCTCGCCAACCTGTCAGGCCTAAAAAATACAAATGAGATACAAATTCCAGTGGAATTTAATTACCCGTAACTGGGAGACGCTAGTGGAGGGCCTGCTGGTTACCTATCAGGTAGCAGCTCTGGCGATCATCCTGGCCTCCGTATTGGGGCTAATTTTGGCCTTGATGCGCTTATCTCCCCGGCGCTGGCTTTCATTTTTTGCTCAAGCCTACATCGAGCTTGGCCGAACGCTGCCGCTTTACGTGTTCTTGTTGTGGATTTATTTTGGGCTGGCCGTGGCCCTGGGCATTACCCTTAGATCATTTCAAGCCGGGGTTTTGGCCCTGGGGTTGATTTCTGCCGCCTACATGGCCGAGATCTACCGGGCCGGGATTATGGCGGTGGATAAAGGCCAGTTTGAAGCAGCGCGGGCGCTTGGTTTGAATGGTCTCCAAATCTACGGCGACGTGGTGCTGCCGCAGGCCTTTCGGATTATCCTGCCGGCGGCGGGCAACCAATTTGTGGGTATCTTTAAGGGCGCGGCCATTGTCTCGGTGATTGGGGTGGCCGATTTGATGTTCCACACCCGGGAGCTGTCGCTTAAATTTTTCCGGCCCTTTGAATTTTATACTACTGCTGGAGCTATGCTGATTGGCAGTACGCTTATTTTTGCCGCATTTGTGGCGTTAATTGAACGCAGGTTTGGCTGGGGGCGCTGAGATGGGCAAAGGCTTTCAGTGGCAAATTATTCTGGATAGCTTAGAGTTAATGTTGCAAGGCGCCGCTATTGCCGTCGGAGTGGCCCTGGCCGCGTTGGGGGTGGCCATTATCCTGGGCGCTATCGTGGCCGGTTTGCGCCTGTCGCGCTTTTGGTTTTTGCGCGTGCCCGCCTTTGCCTACATCCAGTTCTTCCGGGGAACTTCCTTATTTGTCTTTATTCTGTGGCTCTTTTTTGGCCTGACCATCGTCACCGGTATCCGGTTAGGCCCCTTTGTGGCCGCGGTGGTCGCCCTGGGTGTGCTCAACAGCGCCTACATGGCCGAAATTTACCGTTCTGGATTGAGCGCGGTCAGGCCAGGGCAGTACGAAGCCTCCCGCGCCCTGGGCTTGACCCGATTTCATATGTATTGGGATGTCATTTTTCCCCAGGCTGTTCCTGTTATCATCCCGGCGGCGATGAATCTGTTTACCGATCTCCTCAAAGACTCGTCGCTGATCGGTGTTATTGGAGTGGCCGACCTGATGCGGGTTACCCAGCGCCTGGCCAACTTCCACTTTCGCCCCCTGGAATTTTACACCACTGCCGCTTTGATTTATGCGGCCATCATTCTCTTTGTCTCGCGGGTTCTGGTCGTCCGCGTCGAAAGACACTACCGCCGTTCGCAGGCGCGGAGTGTTTAATCCAGTCTAAAACGTTACTACTCAGTAAAAAACTTACGGTAGAGCACGCCGAGGCCGCAAAGAAATTTTGAAAACTCAGCGAACTCAGCGTCTCTGCGGTTAAAATGAGGGCCGTCAAATAACGGCATCAGTTTAATTCATGCACCGTCCGCCGGATAATATCATCCTGGGTGGCCTTGTCCAAGGTGACAAACAGGGCGCTGTAGCCGGCCACGCGGACCACCAAATCCCGGTACTGTTCGGGATTTTTTTGCGCCGCCAGCAGGGTGGCGGTGTCAATGGTATTGAACTGCACATGCCAGACCTTTAAATTACGGAAGCCTTTGAGCAGCGTGACCAGCCGCTTCAGCCCGGCTTCGTCGGCCAGGGTGGTCGGCGACAGCCGCAGATTGAGCAATTGGGCCAGCATTTTGATGTTAGGCAGCTTGCTGATGGATCGTAATATCGCCGTTGGCCCGCCTGTATCCGTGCCGTGCATGGCCGACATGCCCTCGGCAATCGGCTCGCCGGCCTTGCGGCCGTCCGGTGTGGCCCCCACCTTCGACCCCAGCGGCACGTTGGCCGAAATGTTGCTGGTCGAACCGGCATAGCCGCCGCCAACCGGCCCGCGCCCGTAGCGCGAATGGTGATACTTGACCATCTCGTTTTGGTAATCCTGCATGACCCGCCGGGCCAGACCGTCCACTTCGTCAAGGTCGTTGCCGTACTTGGGCGCGTGTAACAGACGTTGCCGGACCACCTCGCCGCCTTCGTTCTCAAAGTTGGCGGCCAGGGCGGCCATAACCTCGGCGGCGCTCAATTTTTTCTCCTCAAAGACCAGCTTCTTGAGGGCCATCAAGGCGTTAGCCACGTTGGTCACGCCTGATTGCAGGCCGCTGACCACGTCGTACAGCGGGCCGCCCTCTTTGACGGTCAGGCCGCGTTTCAGGCAGTCGTCTACCAAAGCGGAGCAAAAGGCGTCGGGGACGAGTTCTTCCAGGCTGATGTCGGCCACCGCGTCGAGGTGGAACGAAGTGCAGGTGTAAAACATGTACTGCTCGTAAAAAGCCTGGTACAGTTCCTCAAAGGATTTGAAAGTGGTCAGGTCGCCGCGCCCCGGCAGCAGTTGCAGGCCCGATTTGGGGTCCAGGCCGTTGTTCAGAGTCAGCTCGACAATCTTGAGTATGTTCAAAAAAGACATGCCGGTGACGCGGTAGCCCCACTTGCCCGGCACCGCCGCCTCGATGCAGCCGACGATGGCATAGTTGTAGGCATCGGCAGGGGTCACCCCTTTTTCCAGCAGGGCGGGGATGATGATTTCGTCGTTTTTCATGGCCGGCATGCCAAAGCCCAGCTTGATGGTTTTGGCGCACTCCAGCAAAAAGCGGTCCGACGTGCCGGTGTGGACTCGGGCCGAGACGTTGGGCTGGGTCAGGCGAACGTTGCGAATGGTCTCCAGCACCATAAAGGACAGCTCGTTGGTGGCATCCTGACCGCTTTTGGTCTGCCCGCCAATGGTCACATTCTGGTAGGTCGGGTAGCCGATGCCGAAGCGGGTGTGGTCCCAGGGACGGACCTTGATAATCGAAAAGAGCTTGAGCCAGAGCAGTTCCAGGATTTCCAAGGCCTGCTCGCGGGTCAGCCGGCCCGCTTGCAGGTCGGCCTGGTAGTAGGGGTAGGTGTACTGGTCAAAGCGGCCCAGCGAGAAGGAGTGGCCGTTGCTCTCGATCTGGCTGACCAGGTGGATCAGGTAGGCCGACTGGACCGCCTCCTGGAAGGTGCGCGGCGGTTGGGCCGGCACCTGGCGGCAGGCGGCGGCGATAGTCTTCAGTTCGGCCCGCCGTTCCGGCGAAGTCTCCGGCAAAGCCGCCTGGCGTTCGGCTTCGGCGGCGTAGCGCTGGGCAAAGTCAAGGGTTGCCCGCAGGGTGATGATCGCCCCTTGCAGGAAAGGCCGCTTTTTGAAGTTGGCCGCCTCGTAGGGCGACAAACTGGCCAGGGCGGTTTCGGCCTCGGCGATGATCCCTTCCAGACCGACAGCCAGAACTTTTTCCAGGTTGAGGATGATGTGCCCGTCGCCGGAGGTAATGTTGCCCCGCCCGGAGATGACCCCCGCTTTCTGCGCCCTGGCCACGTCCTCGGGCATAATCGCCATGACCCGGTCGTTGAGGGTTTTGCCGTGCCAGGCCGGGACGATGGTCTTCAAAATGTGGGCCTTGACTTCCGGGCTGACCGTAAATACATCGGCCCGGCGGTGGGGAAATTCGTCAATCTCGTCGGCCAGGAAGTCCACCAGGTATTCGGGGAAGAGAGGCGCGGCGCGGGGGGTGCTGGCCTGGTTGCCGACGATGATCTCGCCGGGAGCGATATAAATGCTCATGTTAGCCAGGGTGTGGGCCAGGGCTTTGGCCCGGCGCAGCACCGGCGGGTCGGCCTGGTACTTTTCGTACGCCTCAGTTACCAGCAGCCCGCGCTCGGCGCAGAGGGAGGGTGTGGTGTGGATCAGTTCCTCCCGCAGCCGGTAGACCCGCTCCGTCGAGCCGGCGGGCCAGGCGGGTGGGTTGGCTGCGCCGTTGGGCGAGGCGGGTTCAATTACTTTGGTGGGGGTGATTTCAGGAATCATAGTTACTCCTTGGTAGTTTCATAAAATCCCCCTAGTTTGTAGTGCAGCAGCGGTTTATTTTTGTCCACAGATTACACAGATTGCACAGACTTTAGTCGGATTGATTGAGTCATAATTGTCACGATTCAGCATCTCCATTCTCATTCACTTCGAGCCAATAAGTGGGGTCGCCACCCTAATCCTTATGAAGGCCCTCGTCTGTTATATTGAAGTATATCATAGTTCCTTTCAACGCAACTCAATTCCTGTTATCATCAGCCCCAAGCCTCGAGCTGAAGCTCAAGGCTGATAACTAAAGTCTGCTGAAGCAGACTCACGGGAATTGGTAGTGAGCCAGCTTTGAGCTGGCTTACCTTATCAGCCGGGGATTTCAATCCCTGGCTTACCCCCCCACCGACACTTCCAGCCCCACCGACTCCACCAATTCCGCCAACTCGGCCACCTCAGCCTCGCCCAGGCGGGGCTGCTCGGCCCAGGGATAGTCCCGGCCAAGCGCCTCATATTTGGCCCGGCCCAGGGTGTGATACGGCAGCAAGTCCAGCCGCTTCATCCCCAATTCTTTCACAAATTTGGCAATGGCTCCCAAACTGGCGGGATCAACGTTGAAGCCGGGAATCAGCGGCACGCGGACGGTGACGGGCGCTTCAAGTTCAGCCAGCCGGCGCAGGTTGGCCAGGATCAATTCATTGCCGGCGCCGGTAAAAGCGCGGTGGATGGCGCTGTCCATGTGCTTCAGATCGAACAGGATGGTATCGAGATACGGCAGCAGCCGCTCCCACACAGCCCAGGTGGTATGGCCGCAGGTCTCGATCGCGGTCGAGATGTATTCGGCTTTGGCCAGGCGGAGCAGGCTCTCGGCCAGGCAGGGCTGCATGGTCGGCTCGCCGCCGGTCAGGGTCATGCCGCCGCCATCTTCATAAAATGGGGCATCGCGTAAAACCTGGGCCATAATCTCCCCGGCGGTGCGCCGCTGGCCGATCTCGCGCATGGCCTCGGTCGGGCAGACCTCAACCCGCTGGCCATACTTCTGGCGCAGGTCGGCTGTCCAGCCAGTGTGGGTGTGACTGCCCCAGCCAAGCGGGCAGGCTTCGGGGAACTGGCCGCAGGTGATGCAGTTATGGGCAAAGAGGGCCAATTCGGGCTGGGGTTGTTGCGATTCGGGGTTGGCGCACCAGCCGCAGCGCAGCGGGCAGCCCTTCAAAAAAACGTTGGTCCGCAGGCCCGGCCCATCGTGCAGCGAGTAACGCTGAATATCAAAAATAATGCCTTCGACCTGCTCTAATCGCTCTTGTTCGAGCCGGGTGAGGGGTTGGGGGGGAGTTAGGATTTGGTGTGTCATAAAATATTAGACCGATGTTGATCGCAGACTACGAAGTGAGTAGAGAATGCTGAGAAAAAAAATAAGGTCTGTACAAATTAGTAGGATCAAACTTGAAAGTATCTCTTATCATGTCATTCTGAACGGAGCGTAGCGGAGTGAAGAATCCCTCCAGACTTTGACTTTAAGCCAAGTTCAAAAGGATTCTTCGCTCCCTCCGGTCGCTCAGAATGACAGGAGAACGTAGTTAAGCCGAATGCGCCTCCGCATCGGCGAACACTTTGGCCGCTGCGCCAATGATGCCCAGGTCATCGCCCACCTGCCAGGGGACAACCCGGACGGAATCCCACAGTTCCGGCTGGGTGTGCTCGTGCAGCGCGGCCAGCATGGGGTCCCACACCAGCGCGCCAATCCGCACCAGCCCGCCGCCGACGACGATCAGCTCCGGGTTAAGAATCTCGACGATGATGGAGAGGCCGGCGCCGGCGTAATAACCCGCTTTGCGCAGAATTTCGCGCGCCACCGCGTCGCCTTGTTGAGCTGCCGTGACGACCGTTTCGCCGGGAATACGCCGGCCGTCGGGTGGAACCATCTGGCGGAGTTGAGTGTCAGCCCCGGCCTTGATCTGCTCGTAGGCCATTCGCGAGATGCCAACTCCGGAGGCGTAGGCCATGACGCAGCCATTTTTGCCACAGGTGCAGGGCGGTCCGCCGATGTCAATGACCGCGTGGCCAAC
Source organism: Anaerolineae bacterium (assembly GCA_023382535.1). The sequence goes on from JAHDWA010000038.1 coordinate 72,109, forward strand.
TTCACCCGCCGTGCCCGTGTGCCCGACGTATAAACTATTGTTGATAATGATGCCAAGGCCATAGCCGGTGCTGAAGGTAACATAACCCATATTCCGCACCCCGCGCCCGGCCCCGTAGCGATGCTCGCCGACCGCGCCCAGGTTGGTGTCGTTCTCCAGCACCACCGGCACGCCCAACCGCTCGTGGAGGGTGTCACGCAGAGGAAAGTGATTCCAGGCCGGCAGGTTGGAGCTGACCAGGACAATCCCCGCCGGGCCGTTGGTGTTGCCGGGGAAGCCCACGCCAACGGCCTCGATGTCGGCAGGCTCGACGCCGCTTTCTTTAACGAGGCAGCGAAAAGCTTCCACGATGGCCCGGATGACTACTTCGGGCTGCTGTTCCGAGTGGGCGCGGGTAGTGTAGCGGTGTAAAATGTCGCCGGCCCGATTGACCAGCCCGGCGGCAATTTTGGTCCCACCGACGTCAATGCCGATGGCGAAAGGTTTGGTCATGCTTGCCCTATCTTCGTCACATCCTAGCAAGCTGGAGGACTGGAAGGTTGGAAGGTTGGTAATTACCCAATCCTCCAGTCCTCCAACCTTCCAAAGCTTACTCCTGGCTCGCTCTGGTCAAGTAATCCTTCACCCCCTGCTGCCACTGCGGCAAAGTCTGCCCGGTGACAAGCTGGTACAGCCGGCAATCCAGGACGACTCGGCTGGGGCGCCTGGCTTTCCGGCCCACGGCGCTGGCTTCCACAATCTCGACCGGCTCGGAACGGCCGGCCTGCTGCAGTACAAATTGGGCAAAACCGGCGCGGGTGCAATACCCCAGGCTGGTGACATTGTACACCCCATACGCGCCGCTGGCAATCAGATGCAGAATGGCCTCGGCCAGGTGGCCGGTGTAGGTCGGCGATTCGAGCTGGTCTACGGGCATGCGCACAACGCCGTCTTTTTCGGCGGTTTTGAGCACCCGCTCGACGTAGTTATTGGGCGCGTGCCCAAAGAGCCAGGCGGTGCGGACCGAGTAGGTACGCGGGCAGATTTGCAGGCTGAAGCGTTCCCCGGCCAGTTTTGACCGCCCGTACTGGTTGAGCGGGTTAGGCTGGGCCACCTCGTCGTAATCCACCTCGGAGCAGCCATCAAAGATGTAGTCGGTGGAGATGTAGACCAGGGCGCTGCCGGCCTGCTGCGCGGACAGGGCCAGGTTCTGCGCGCCGACGGCATTGATCCGCCAGGCTTTATCCGGGTTCGTCTCGCAGCCTTCCAGGTCTACAAACACGGCCGAGTTGATAATCACCTCCGGGCGTTCGGCGGCCAGCAAGTCAATGGTGCGGGAGCGGTCGGTGATGTCAATCTCTTCAATGTCCCAGGCCAGGAGGTCGTGCTGTTGACCCAGCACCCGGCATAGTTCCCGGCCCAGCATCCCCTTGGCCCCAATGATCGCGATTTTCATAAGACTTAACCTCTTTTGCTGAAACGTGTTGCGTGTTCCGTTAATTTTATGAAACACGCAACGCGCACCACGAGTCTACTTCTTCAACCCCTGCTCATCCCGATACATATCGCTGGCTTCATCCATCACAGCGCGGAGCTTTTTGACCGCCGCTTCGATCTGGCCGGCGCCGGGAACAAACTTGCCCTGCGGGCCCTTCAGCAGCGGCGAGGAGAACTCGCCAACGGTCATCCCGGCCTTGATGAAGTCGGCCACGTTGCCGGCGTTGAGGCCGCCGTCTTCCATCAACTCCATCTGCCCTTCCAGCCCGGCGGCGACAATCATTTCGTGCATGCGCCGGATGTTGTCAATCATAATGTCGTCCATCGTGTGCGGGCTTTTGCCGGCCTCTTTGACCCAGAAATGGGCGCGGCTCTCGTACTCGATGATATCAATGTAGGGTAAAATGTACTGCTCAAAGGTGTTGATCGGCCAGCCCTGCCAGGCCCACACGCCGACCTTCAACCCCAGCGCATCTTTGATGTAGGTGATAGCCTGGATGGTCAGTTCATCCATCGTTTCCAGGGGCAGGGTGATCATATCAACGCCCAGATCGGCCAACTGCTTGAATACGTCAAAGCTGGGGCGGATCATTTGCAGTTGCGCTTCGATTTCCAGATTGGTGCTCTTGCGGGTGGCCTCGATGATGTCGAAACCGCCGCGCGGCATGCCAAAGTCCATATACTTGCCATCGCGAACCTCAATGTGAATCCAATCTACCCCCGCTGCTTCCAGTTCCTGCACCTGCGCCCCCAGCACCGCGTAGTCGGCCCAGAACAGGCCGGCGGAGATTTTGCATTTTTGGCTGACTTTGCCAATGGTGTCTTTTGTCATAGCTTTAATATTCCTTTCGCATGAATAATTTTTGTGGAGGCTAAGGCTAATTGATCCTAATTTCTCAGCCTTAGCCTTAGCCTTGAATTGTTTCTACCAACACCTTCATCCCCTGCCCCGAACGCATCAACTCAACACCCTGGGCCAGTTCTGACAACGGTACCCGGTGGGTGATAAGTTGTGACGGCTGCAATCGTCGGCTTTCGAGCAGTTGCACAGTTTGTTCAAAAGGATTGAGGCCGACGAAGGTACCGTGGAGGGTCAGGTCGTAACGGGTGATGGTGTACTGGTTGACCGGCGGGTTGTCGTGTGGCCGCAGTCCAAACAAAATGACCTGCCCGCCGCGCCGGGCCAGCTTAATGGCTGTAGCCATCTGGTTGCCGACCGCATCCACGACGACATCCGCGCCCAGTCCGGTGATCTCCTGTACAGCCTGGGGCAGGTCTACCTGGGCCGGGTTGAGGATCGCATCTACTCCCATTTCTTCGGCAAAGCTGAGGCGGTAGGGCGAGATGTCGGCCACCATGATCCGGCCCGCGCCCAGCAGCCGGTAGGTCTGGGCAAAGAGCAACCCCATGGGGCCAGCTCCGATAATCGCCACATTGTCCCCGGCCTGGAGGGGCGCGCGCGCCACCGAGCCGACCACGCAGGAAAGCGGTTCAAAAAAAGCGGCGTCGTCGCGCGGCACGGCGGCGCTGATTTTGTAAAGGGCGCTTTGTGGCGCGGCCAGGTAGGGGGCAAAAGCGCCGTCAATGGTCGTGCCAATGGTCCTGTAGTGAGCACATTGGTTGTCCAGCCCGCGCCGGCAGTATGGACACTGGCCGCAGGTCAGCCGGGGAGCGATGACCACCCGGTCGCCGGGATGCAGGCCGCTGACGCTTGTGCCCACGGCTTCGACCACGCCCACGCCTTCGTGGCCGATTATGATGTTGGGTGTGGCCTTGTGCGCCGGCGGCACGGCCAGGATATTCAAATCGGTGCCGCAGATGCCGCAGGCTTCGATTTTTACCAGCACGTCGCCGGGCTGCTCGATTTGCGGGACAGGCCGCTCTTCGTATTCCAGCCGGCCCTCGCCTTTGAAAATGGGGACATACATTGTTCTTGACATGAATTCCTTAGGGCTGCGTGTTGCGTAAAACGGAATACGCAATACGTTTTCTTTCAGTCACGATTCAGTCTCAACACCTCACGAGCCGCGTTATCATCCGTGCAGAGCACATTGATGGCCCCGGTACGCAGGCCGCCCAGGATGGCTTTGGCTTTGGCCTGGCCCATCGCCACGGCCAGGGTGGTCGAAATCTGGCGTAGTTCGGCCAGGGTAATGCTGATGACCCGTTGATTGTACTCGCACGGATGAAGTTTTCCCTCGAGGGTATAAATCTGCCCGGCCACATCGCCGACTGCGCCGCCGGCGACTAAAGCGGCCAGTTCATCGGGGGTGATGAAACCGGCTTTGATAAAACCGGATGTCGCCGGGTCGAGGTTGCCGATGCCCAACAGGGCCACGTCTGCCTCCCGCGCGGCCATGAGCACCCGGTTGATTTCACGTTGGCGGCGCAGCACCTCGGCGGCCTCGATGCTGTCGGCCATTAGTGGGGAGGACAGGTAAAGCACCTCGCCTTCCAGCTTTTGGGCCAGGTGGCGGGCCAGGGTGGCGCTGTCTACCTCCTGCATGGAGAAGGGCATACTGCCCATGGCCTGGGCCACGCGCACTTTGGCCTGGAAATCGGGGCTGATGGCGTTGATGGTTTCGTAAGTGGACCGGCCCAGGCAGACGGCCATGGTCGAGCCGTCGGTCAGAACGCGCTCCAGGTAGTGGGCAGCGAGCTGGCCCAGGGGTTGCAGGGCCGGGGGACGATGCGGCGAGAGCGTTTTGAGGACCAGGGCCTCTTTCAGCCCAAAGGTCTGGGCCAACTGCTTTTCCAGGTCCGAGTCGCGCTCGATGGGCCAGTTGATGGTGATCTGAACGACTCGCTCGGACCGAGCCTGCTTGAGCAGGCGGTAGACCTTAACCCTCGACAGACCCAACTGGGTGCCGATTTCGGTCTGGGTCATATCCTGTTCGTAATACATCGAGGCCACCTGGGCCAAAAGATCGTGCTGGCTGCTTTCGAGCATAGGTAAAAATTGTGCAATTGCACATAAAACTGTGTGATTGCACATAGCATAACATGCTTTGGGTCAGTTGTCAAGAGAAGAATTCAGCATCCACTTCTTTGCCTCACTGGTCCTGGCTTACTTTCCCGATCCCACACTGACCCGGTCCAGGCTGACCGAGAAGGGCTGCCCGGAGCAGCGGATGACCTGGAACTGGACGGTCGCCGCCTGACCGGGCCAGGTAGACAGATCATAGGCGGCAAAAGCCCACTCTGAAGCCGGCTCTACCTCGCCAGGAGCCGCCAGGTAGTAGGCTTGTCCCTCAATCAACAGAGCGACCTCCAGCCAGGCAGTGTCGGGCGAAGCTTGAGGCGGGGAGATTTTATACAAAAAGGATAAAAACGGGGCCGGGTCTGGGGGAATCTTGACCGGCTGGCGCAGCGCCCAGAGCTGGCCGGCCTGGCCATCCGGGCAGGAGATCGGCTCGCCGGTACCGTCGCCCAGGCGGGCAGCGGCCTGGCCGTCGAAGGCGTCAATGGATAGGTTGACCTGCCCGGCCCACTCCCACACATTCCAGACTTGATCGCCCTCAAAATCTCCGCTGGTAACGGCATTTAGCGGCGAAGCGAGGGTCACAGTGATGGTTGTCGAGGCGCCGGTCATCTTTATCCGCTGGAGTGCGGGCCAGCTTCCGTAGCCGGGGGCGCTGGCCTGGAGTTCGTAGTCGCCGGGGAGCAAGGGCAGGGGCAGCCACTTCCCATCTTGATTGGCGGCGAGCTTTTCCTGAGTATTCGGCCCGGTCACGGCGACGCTGGCATTGGCGACCGGCTTGCCGTCGGGACCCAGCACCACACCGGCCAGCGTTGGGCCGGAGACAATCAGCGTGGTTGTCTCCGGCTGAGCGGGTGGCGGTGCTTCGTTGCCGCCTTGATCACGGGCACGCACGGCAAAGCTGTAGCGATGATCTACCTGGCCGCTGTACCTGGCTTCGCTGGAAGCGGTGTTAGCCAGCCACAATGTAAGCGGCCCGTCGTCTTCGCTGACGTAGACGTCATAGCCGGCAATGCCGGAACCGAGGTCTTCCCCGCGCCACTGAACCAGGAAGGTGGGCGGGCTGGAAGGGGGGAGAGGCTGGATTTCGGTCTGGGGCGGCAGGGTGTCCCGTTCCACCAGGATAAAGGGCTGGCCCCCGATTTGATAGGTTGTGTCGCCGGGCTGCGCGCCGTTGCGATTGGTCGCCGCGGGCAGGGCCAGGGTGTAGAGGCCGTTAGTAGGGGTCAGGGTCAAGGTGCGGCTGAAACCCACCGTACCGGAGAGGGTTTCGGTCGGCTCGACCCAGTAGAGATGGGCGGTCTGGCCGGTGGCGCTCACCGTCGCCGTAGCGGTCAAGCCCTGCGAAGCCCACAGCACCATCAGGCGTGACCCGTCGCCAGGCCGGTAAAAGGCGACCCGATCCTGTTCGTACTGCTTGTCCCGCCACAGGGGAGTCACCTCCCGGAACTGTTCCGTCGCCAGTTGGTAGGCGGCATAGGCGGGGCGAGGCTTGCCCTCGGCAGGATTGCAGGCGTGAGGGCTAAAATTCTGGCGCAGGCCGTAGGCGCTCGACGGGCCGTCGCCGCAGTCGTCGTGCAGTTGGAAATGGTAGTAACGTTCCACACCGTTATAAAAGGCCAGGGCCGAGTTCTGAATGATGTAAGCGGCCTGTTCCACCATCGTCCCGCGCAGGGGCGCATCCGGGGCAACCTGATGGGCTGTGGCCGGATAGTCATCCCAAACCGACACGCCGCTCTCGGTAATCCAGATAGGTGTCTTTTCCAGCCCAAAGCGGTCCAGGGTGGCGCGGGCCTGCTGAATGAGCTGCTCGCTGCGATAGACATTCTGGTAGTGATGAAAGGAAAAAACGTCGAAATAAGCGCGGCTGGGGTCGCCGCCGGCCTGGCGCAGCAGCGTCGGAAACCAGACACGCTGCTCATAAAAAGCCAGGCCGCCCAGCATCACCGTCGCCTGGGGATCGGCGGTTTTGATGCTTTTGTAGGCCACCTCCAGCAGGCGGTAATATTCTTCCGCCGTGCCGTTCCAAAAGAGGTAATAATCCGGCTCGTTCCAGACCTCCCAATAGCGCACCCCTACCCGGCGGGACCAGCCCTGCTGCCGGGCCAGGAGACCCTGGGGGCGGTAACGTTCCACCGTTGCAAAGACAAAACTGGCCCAGGCGTTGGCCGGGTTGATGCTTTTGCCGGGACCGGGGATATCGCTGCCGTCGCTAAAGATAGGTTCGCCTAGGCTGTCGGGAGGTGAAATTGCGCCATTGGCGCTATCCTGGCTATGGTGAAGCGGGGTACCCAATAAGATGACAACCGGAGTAATGCCGTGAGCCAGGTCCTGGGCCACCAGGGAGTCGTAATCGTGGCTGCTCTCGCCATGAGCACCGACATAGCCGCCCTCGTCTACCCAATGCCAGTAAAGCGGCCAGCGGTCCCAGGTCGCGCCAGCGGCCAGGGCGCCCTCGTAGCGAGCGTCGCTGGCGAGGTGGTCGGGAGTGCTGATAAAACAAAGGCCGAAGCGATTGTTGCCCTGGGCAACCTCCGGGATGCCCGGCCCGGCGAAATACCAGAGCGTCACCAGGGACATGGTCAGGTCGGCCAGGAGCAGAAGCGCGACGACAATCAGCCAGTCACGAGGATTTTTAGCGCGGATCAAAAGGGATTCCTGAGAAAATAACCCTCACCCCCTGCTCAAGGCAGGGGGAGAGCTTCTAAGGCCGGTTTGGGAGTCAAATCGGTGTGCCACAGGCCGAAAAAGTGCTCTTCGTTGGGAGGCTGGCCGGCGGCAGGGACAAAGTCGAAGGCCGTCCAGACGACCCAGCCGGCCAGCTTTTGGGCCTCCGCCACTCGAATCACGTGGCCCAGGGTATCGGCCTGCTCCGCTTCAGCGCGGAAGGCGGCGGGGTCGTCGGCCCAGCTATGATAGCCCACTTCTCCCAGAAGTAAGGGTTTGTCGGTGGTCTGCCGGTACTGGTTGATCCGTTGTTGCAGTTCATTGGCCTCGGTCCAGTGATGGAAGGAGAGAAAATCCACATACGGCTCGGTCGGCAGGGGATCGCCCCACCAGCCGGCAGTGATGAGGTGGTGCGGGTCATTCTCGCGGACAATCGGGCTGATGTGGGCCAGCCAATCCGTAACTTCTTGCTGAGTAAAGCGGGCATCCTCGGCGGATTGGGCGCCGTGGTTGATGTCGCCTTCGTTGCGCAGGTCCCAGGCCAGCAGGCTCGGCTGGTTGCGATAGCGGCGGACGATGTAGACGGTCTGGTTGTCGTAATGGGCAAAGTCGGTGTAGAGCGGGCGGAAGGTCAGGTCAGGCAAATCGTTGAGAGTCACAATGAGCTTAAGATCGCGTTCCTCGGCCAGGGCAAACAGTTTATCAAGGGTGGCGAAGGCAGCTTCGTTGGGAATGGCGTCTTCGGGCTGGCAGGTAAAGAGCGGTTCGTTCCAGAGAAAGACGCGCAGGGTGTTGAACCCGGCCCCTTTGATCAGGTCCAGCTCCTCGGCCATATCCGTGGGGTTAGCCTCAGTGATGAAACGCTGCCAGGGAGCGCGGCGGGGATAGTAGTTGACGCCCTTCACCGGGAAGGGTTTGCCGTCGAGCTGCAACTGGTCGCCCTTGACGGTAACAAATTGGGCCGGATCGGGCGCTTCTGCCGGGGCCGGGTCAGGGCGCGGGGCGGAGGTGGACAGGCAGGCAGGCGGCGTTGGTTTAGGTAAAGCCTTCAGGCGAAAAAGGGCATCAAGGGCTTCTTTGCGCTGGGGGTCAATGGCCAGGGCGGCCCGAAATTGGACAATGGCGGTGTCAACCTCGCCCTTTTCTTCCAGGCCCACCCCATAGATGTAATGCGCGGCGTATTTTTTGCTCAGGAGGGGTTCTTCGCCGCAGGACTGGTCGGCGGCGATGAGCTGGGTCAGAGCTTCCAGGACGGACGGCCAATTATTGCCCCAATTGGCATCGAGGTCGGCGCAGGTAGCGGTGGCCGGAGTGGTGGTAGCGGTTGGAGCGGCGGCGACGGTATCCGGGGTTGCAGCGGGCGGGGTTGTAGTCGGTGGGGTGATCTGGCAGGCGGCCAGCAAATAAAGAAACAAAACAACGGTGATAACGCTTTTGTTGAATGACATCATTCGACTCATCCTATTCAGGATGAAGCAAAAGTCAAATTTTGCCGGTCAACTCTCCTCGTAATATGGAGTGCAAAAGTACACTTCTGCACTCCGATAGTTTTTGTGGGGCCAATTTCCTTTAACCTTGATTCGCTACGTGCTCCGCATAATAGTTGCCCCAATGCGGCTGCCGGCCGTCAACGTCGCAAAAGCCGTATTCGACTGCTAAATTCCACGAGCTGCATACCTGGCCGGATTTACTGGTGACATTCGGATCTGCTGCCAACGCGGCCACGGCTCGCCCGACGTAAAACGGTGTTTCCGAAGCAATGAAATGCGGATCTTTTTTGGCCCCTTCCGGCCAATTCGCCTCGGTCACGCCAAAGTGCTCCAGCATGGCTTCCGAACGGAGAAAACCGGGTGTCACGGCCAGGGCGGTGATGTTATGGGAGCGCAGCTCCTCGGCCATGGCGTAGGCCAGCCGGATAACCGACAGCTTGGCCAGGTCGTAAAAGAGATTGCCGCGATAGCTGAAATTATCGCCGTCGGTAATCTCGACGATCAGGCCTTGCTGCCGTTCGATCATGAGCGGTGCGCCGTAGCGGCTGGTGCTGATGTGGGTATAGACGCCCCGCTGCTGCATCAACAATCCTTTTTCAGTGGAAAGTTCCCAGAAGGGTTTGCCCCATTCGCTCAGTTCGTCGCCGCCCCAGATGTCGTTGACCAAGATATCAAGCCGGCCTTGTTCCTTTCGTACCTGCTCGAACAGCGTCTTGACCTCATCTTCAACGGTATGGTCAACCTTGACCGGAATCCCAACCCCGCCTCGCGCTGTGACCATCTCGGCGGTTTCTTCGATGGTTTCCGGGCGACCAGCCAGTTCAAAGGGGACGTTGATGCTGTTCTGGCGGGCTGCCAGCTTGGCCCGCGTGCTGCGGCCGGTGCAGTAAACCGTCGCCCCGGCTTCGCCGAGCATACAAGCGATCCCCCGCCCCGCCCCGCGAGTCGCCCCGGCGACGACGGCGATTTTGCCCTGCAAAGGTTTCATAGAATACCTCCATTATTGTGTATTTTATTCAACTTACGAAGTATAAGCCATCCTTCTTGACATCTTTTGTCATATTTGTATGACTTTGACCCATAAACCTTTAGTACTCTTGTCCTTCGTCCGCTCCTGGATTATAATGCTAAGGTTAATAACCCCGGTACTCTCTTAGCCATTATTCGCCAAATTATGAGCCATAGCCTTCCACCGAAAGAAAACCCTCTTTTCTTGCCTCGCCAGCCTTGGTCTATCATTTTTACCTTACTCCTTTGCCTGTTGGGACTGAGCCGGCCGGCCCTCTCCCAGGCCGCGGGGCCGACCTTTTACTTTGAGCACATCTCGCTTGAACAGGGCCTCTCGCATGGTACGGTCTTTTCCATTGTGCAAGATCACACTGGCTTGATGTGGTTTGGCACACCCAGCGGCCTGAACAAGTACGACGGCTATAATATCACCACTTTTAGAAACGATCCGCAGAATCCCCGTTCGCTCTCCAACGATAACGCCGGCAATCTTTTCATTGACCGGGCCGGGATTATCTGGATTGGCACCTGGGGCGGCGGCCTGGCCCGGCTTGACCCGCAGACAGGTCAATTTTCTGCTTACCTTAACGATCCGGCCAACCCGGCCAGCCTTAGCAGTGACCGGGTGCAGACTATCTACGAGGACCAGGCGGGAATGCTGTGGATTGGTACGGCCGGGGGCGGACTGAATAAATTTGACCGGCAGGCGGAACGTTTCACCGCTTACAAAAACGACCCGGCCAATCCTCGCAGCCTGAGCAATGATCGCATCTGGAGTATCGTCGAAGATCATGCCGGGCAGCTCTGGGTAGCGACTTCGGAGGGACTGAGCCGGTTTGACCCTCAAGCTGAAACCTTTACTCGCTTTCTCCACGATCCGGCCGATCCCACCAGCCTCGGCAACAACCTGGTCCGGACCCTGTACGCAGACAAATCCGGCACGCTGTGGGTCGGCAATGAAGCCGGCCTCGACAAGTTTGACGCGCAAACCGAGACATTTACCCACTACCAAAACGATCCAACCAATCCGACCAGCCTCAGCGATACGATTGTCAATGCAATTTTGGAAGACAGCGCCGGGAACTTCTGGGTGGGGACGCGCAGCGGCGGCCTCAATCTGTTTGACCGGGAAAAGGGAACCTTTACCCATTATCTCAACGATCCGCATGACTCGACCAGCCTCAGTTACAATGATATCCGTTCGATTTATGAAGATCGTTCCGGGGTGCTCTGGCTGGCCACGCGAGGTGGGGGGGTCAATAAATTTTCGCCTATCTCCGGCCAATTTGTCCACCTGGCCAATAACCCGGACAACCCCAACAGTCTTAACAACAACGATATCAGGGCTATCTACGAGGACGAGGCTAAAAACCTGTGGATTGGCACCAAAGGGGGCGGCCTCAATAAATTTAACCCCCACACCGGCTTTTTTGTCAGCTACCAGAACAACCCTGATAACGCCAACAGCCTCAGTAACAACGATATTTACGCCATCCACCAGGATCGTTCCGGCTTTCTGTGGCTGGGCACGTCGGGGGCCGGCTTAAACAAGTTCGATCCCCAAACCCAAACTGTCACCCGCTACCAGAATGATCCCGACGACCCGAACAGCTTAAGCTTCAACGACATTAATGTTATTTATGAAGACCGTTCTGGCACACTTTGGATTGGAACGAAAGGTGGCGGTTTGAATAGATTTAACGCCCAAACCGGAACGTTTACGGTTTATAAAAATAATCCGGCCGATCCCACCAGCCTGGGCGGCAATGATGTTTATGCCATCCTCGAAGACAGCCAGGGTACGTTGTGGGTCTGCACCTATGGCGGCGGTTTGAACCAATTGGACCGGGCAGGCGGCAATTTTATCCGCTATCAGTACGATTCAACCAGTCCGGCCAGTTTGAGCAACAACGATGTCTACACCATTCACGAGGATCAATCCGGGACACTATGGGTTGGTACTGCCAACGGCGGGTTGAATAAATTTGAGCCTGAAACGGGGCAGTTTATACGCTATGGGCCGGAGCAGGGTCTGGCCAGCCTCGTCGTTTATGGCATCCTGGAGGATGCCCAGGGCAATTTATGGTTAAGCACCAGCAAAGGTGTCTCGAAATTCAATCCGCGCAGCCAGCTCTTTGTCAATTATGACGCCGGCGACGGATTGGGCAATGTGGTTTTTAACGAGGGCGCTTATTACCAAAGCCGCAGCGGAGAAATGTTTTTTGGCGGCATTAATGGGCTGGTTCGATTTGATCCGGCAATGATTAAAGATAACCCCCATGCCCCGGCCGTCGTGCTCACCGCGTTTAATATCCTCAATCGGGAAATTCCCCTGAACCAACCGATTGAGCAGCTCAAAGAGATCAAACTGTCCTACCGCGATATTGTTTTCTCGTTTGAATATACTGCCCTTGACTACACCAACCCGGCCAAAAACCAGTATGCCTATAAATTAGAGGGTTTTGACCTGGATTGGATCAAGACCGGGACTCGCCGTTTCGGCACGTACACCAACCTCGACGCAGGAACTTATACGCTGCGGATTAAAGGCTCGAATAACAGCGGCGTGTGGAATGAGGATGGCGCGTCGCTCAAAATCATCGTCACCCCGCCCTTTTGGGAAACTTGGTGGTTCCGGCTGATCGCCTCAGTGGCGGTACTGGCTCTGGGCTTTACCGCTTATACTGTCAGGGTGGCTAACATTCAAGCCCAACGCGAAAAATTAAAAGTGTTGGTGGCCGAGCGAACGGCTGAATTATCCCAGGTCAATGCCCATCTCCGCACTCTGACCGACCGCCTGCAGCAAGAATTGACCACCGCTCATGAAATCCAGCGCAGCCTATTGCCCCCGCCTCGCCCCAACTGGCCCGGTCTCGATGTGGTTTGTTACAGTACTTCGGCCCGTGAAGTCGGCGGCGACTTCTATGCCTATCACACCTTCGACCCCCCTCTTTCTCTCCCCCTTGAAAGGGGGGAGATGGAGGAGGGTAAATTTGCTATTGCCCTGGGCGATGTTTCGGGCAAGGGTATGCCGGCGGCGCTGTTGATGGCGGTCAGCCTGGCCTCTTTCCAGTCGGTGATTGGCCAGGCATTAACCCCGGCGGAGCTGCTGGCGCAACTGGATGCAGCCCTGGTGCCCTATACCCGCACTCGTTTCCTGCAAAACTGTGCGTTATGTTATATGGAAATTACCCGGACTCCAGGCGGCGATCAAGGCGGCTTTCTGCGTGCGGCCAATGCCGGTTGTATCGCGCCTCTGGTCCGCCGGGCTGATGGCCCGTTGGAATGGGTAGATATCGGCGGCCCGCCGCTGGGCATTGGTCTGAGTAACTCGACAAGCTATGTTGAAACCACTCTTGTTTTGCAGCCGGGTGACTTGGTGATCCTGACCAGCGACGGCGTGGTCGAAGCCATGAACGCTTCCCGTGAAATCTTCGGTTTTGAGCGGCTGGAGCAGGTTGTCCGCAGTGGGCCGCAAATTTCCGCCGAGGCGATGCTGGCTCACCTGCGCGCCGCCGTTCTCGCCTTTACCACCGGGACAGAGCTGCATGATGACTTAACCATCGTGGTGGTGCAGGTCTAAAAACTTTTCGTTACTATGCTGGTGACTGGCACTTTTTCCTTAGTAAAACGGTTGAGAGCAGCAAAGCTTAGGGCTAACCAAGGGCCATTCACCTTTAGCCTGAGTAGTTACAACTTTTTTAATTAAAACGCTCATTTTACCTGTTGCGACAAAAAAGTTATAATAATGCAAAAGGTCAAGATGAGGGAAGTTGCCCATGTCCGCAACCATCTTAATTGTGGATGACGATGAGGCCTTGCAAAAATGGGTCGCTTTTGAATTGGATCGGGTGGGTTTCCAGGTCATCACCGCCTCGACCGGTCCCACAGGACTTGATGCAGCGCGAGGCGAGCCGAAACCGGATTTGATTTTGCTGGATATAGATATGCCGGGCATGGATGGTTTTCAAGTAGCTACAACTCTCCAGCAAAATCCAGAGACTACCGGCATTCCCATTATTTTTTTAACGGCACGGGTCTCTCTGAAAGATAAAATGGCCGGTTTTGAGGCGGGGGGGGTAGACTATCTAACCAAACCCTTTGAGATGCCGGAGCTGATTGCTCGAGTCAAAGCCACTCTGCACCTGAGTGTAATTCAACGCGAGAAGGCCCGGCGCGACCTGGAGGAGTATAAAAGCAACCTGGCCGAAAACATGAGCCACGAGCTGATGACACCCGTGTCAAAGGTTCTGAACGGGGCGGACATCCTCTCGCGGCTGGCCCATAAAGAAAATATCACCCAGTTTGACGAAGTGATTGAAATCATCCGCAACGGGGCCGGTCAATTGCGCTGGTTGATGGAGGATTTGCTGCTCATCAACCAGATTTCCGATAAAGCAATTGGTCCGTTCCGCCAGGCAGTGGACCTGACCCAGGCGGTTAAATTTATGGTCGAGCAGACCGAGGCCAGATATCGGCGGGAAAAGTTGGACTTTGAGGTGCACCTGCCGGATACCTGTCCGGTGAATATCCATCGCAAACACCTCAATCACATCTTGCATCACCTGCTGGACAACGCCGGCAAGTTCAGTCCGCCGGGCAGCCGGCCCAAAGTGACAGTAAGACCAATAGGGCAAGCAGGCGCCGAGATTGAGATTCAAAATTCCGGGCAGGGCATCAAACCAGAATTTCAGGAACAGGTTTTTGAAAAATTTTACCAGGTGGATATGTCTATGACCCGCGAGAACGGGGGCCTGGGCCTGGGCCTCTACATTGCCCGCACTCTGGCCCGCACCTACGGCGGCGATGTGACCCTCGCCAGCCAGCCGGGCGTCGGCACGATCGTTCAGCTTTCTATCCCCGATGAGGCCGCCGACTGGGCTTAATCCATCACAAAAATACCGTTAGCATCTCCCACTGCCCCAAAACTCCAGCCAAAGCCAGCGCTGCCAGGGCTAACAGCGTATAGTAGACCCGCCGCCAGGCCGACCAGTAACCCTTAACCCACAGGATAATCGCGACAACGACTATCGCTGCCGCTAACAGGAGCAGCAATGGTGGAACGACAAACAGCGGCGCCGCAGCTTTCGGCACGCCGACCAACAGCGTGGATAGGTCGCTGGAAAAAATCAGCAGGGCCAACCCGGCCAGAAACAGTAGACTTATGCTGCCCATCAAAACAACCAAACCAACGGCTGCCCAGGTTACCGGCACTGGCGGCCTGTTAGTCGGCAGCCTCCCCTGCACCCGGCGGATAAAATGGGCCACCGGCCAGACTACTACAAACGACAGCAGCCCCAACAAGCCAAGCAGCAGTACAGCCAGGCTGCGTAGATTCTTCCCGTTCAATAAGTCCAACACATTAGCCATCGCCGGGGTCATGACGACCTTAGCCGGGGTGGGAATGTCAAAGGTAGCCGGCTCGTTGGCGATGCAACGGGCGTCGGGCGCAACCGTGGGATTGAGCAAAAATTCCTGCGCTATCCTGTTGGCGCAGGCGTTAAACAGAAAAGCGCCGTGGCTGGTATTAGGAAAGGTGTAAACGTAGCTGTGAGTGAGTGTTTTGGCGGCTGCTTCGGCAAAATAGGCGGGGGTAATTGGGTCGAAGCGGCCGGAGAACAGCAGGGTGGGGATATCGCTTACAACAGGGGCGTTGACTTCCGGCCCCAGTTTGGGTATTTTCCACAAGTCGCAGACCTGCAAAATGGTGGTATTGCTGTCTTTCATCAAAGTGACCAGTTCCGGGCGGACCCCCTGGATTGGCATCTTGGCCGGGTCAAAGTTGGCCTCCTCGGCGCAGACTACGGTCTGATACATGCCAACGCTGACCGTTGGCTGGAAAATCAAGACCGGCAGCAGCCGGGAGAGCAGGTCGTAATCGCCGGCCCGGGTATTGTAAACAATGGTTGGAAAGATGGGCAGTTGAGAGGGGTCATACAGGGCTAAAAAGAGCGTGTTAATAAACAGGTCACCATTAACGAGGGTTTGATAGGTTTCACCTGTCTCCGGGTCGGTGATCGGGATCGTGACCGGGTTTTCATTTAAGGCATCCATCACCTCATAGATGACGTTCTCCAAATCGGGATAGGCGGCGCTGCAATCGGCGTCATCCGCGCAGAGCTGAACCACTTCTTTAAAGGCGCGGTCCGCGGAGCGAGCAGTCTGGTTCAAAAAGCTGTCCTGGGTGGGCACCACCGCATCCAGAATCACGGAGCGCAGGCTGCGCGGGAATTGGCGCATGTAATGCAGCCCCAGGAGGGTGCCGTAAGAGACGCCATAAAAGTTGATCTGGTCGTAGCCCAGAGCAACACGGATAGAGTCAATATCGGCGGCATTTTCCAGGCTGTTGTAAGCGGCCAGATTGACCCCTTCACGGGTCAGCCGGTCGCCGCAGGCCTGATAAGCGGCCATGCTGCGCCGGTCCGCCTCCTCCTGGCTGAGGTCAAGTTCCAGGGTTTCCCTGGTCAGTTCGTCCAGCTCCGGGCAGAGCAGATTGGGTTCTGAGTAATAAGTGCCGCGCTGATCGAAGATGACGATGTCGCGCTCTTCCCGGATGGGACTGCTGAGCATAAACAAGGGAAACAATTCCAGCGACGAGCCGCCCGGCCCGCCCTGGGCCATAAACAAAGGATCAGGGGCCGGATTTCTGGCAGTGCTGGGTAAAGTGGTTACGGCCAGGCGAATGGTTGGGCCATCGGGCTGGCTGTGCTGTTCCGGCACAGTCACATAACCGCACTGAAAGCCGACTCTGCCGGGAGCCAGGTACTTGACCAGGGGAAATTCAAAGGTACATTCCGCCGGTTCAAAAGCAGCCGTGCGCTGCCGCGCCAGGGGAGGGGTATCGGCGCTGACCGGTGAAGCTACGGTCAAAGCAAGTAGAATGAGCAGAAGAATAAGCAGTTTTTGATTGGGCACAATTTGTATCCTTAAAAGTTCTGGTGAATTTATACTCCGTTACAGGCCGGGATACAAGTTTGAGACAATCTTTTGAAGTTGAATTTTCCTCCAAGGTCAAGTAAAATTATGTAAAGCTGTAACCTGAAAACAGCAAATTGAGAAGGACTCCATCATGCCAAACTCATTAAAAATAAATCTGTTCCTGCTGATTCTCACCCTTATCGTGTTGAGTGCCTGCGGCGGCTCGAACCGCTCCGACGATATTGCCCCTGTCGGCGTCGGCGCGGGGGCTGCGCCTGCGGCTACCCCAGTTCCCCCAGCAACCCCGCTCAGTGAAACAACAACTCTCACTGAAACTGCGGTGACTACGCCTGCCTTGACCACCCCCACTTCTCAGGCTGCCGCTCCTGCCGCCGCAGCCGCTCCGGTGCTCAGTTTCAAACTCAGCGGCGGGATTGTCGGCTTTTGTGATGACCTCACCCTCGATGCCGCCGGGAACTACGTCCTGCGCCGCGCCTGCGCTGAACCTGCGGAAATCGGCGGCGCCCTGACGCCCGAGGATTTCGCTTCGCTCAATTCCTGGGTCCAAAACCTGGCCAGCTTTCAGCTTAAATCTGAAGATAATCCGGGCGGTCCTGACAACATGGTGATGGAATTAGTCTTCACCGGGCAGGGCAGCACCCAGGCAGACGAAGCCCAGCAGCAGGCTATTCTTGATTGGGCCAACAGCCTGCTGGTACGAATCCGGCCCCAGGCAGTTGCCCCGCCGCCGACGCCGGAACCGCTCGTCATCGGCCCTGAGGGCCTTTGCCCCGATATCCAGCGGCCGGCAATCCTGGTTATTGATTTTGAGCGTCCCGGCGGGGTGATGATGATTGACCCTACCACCCAGGCCGCCTGCAACTTTCAACTCCTTCAGCCGCCCTATGGGCACATCGTTACGGCCGCGGGTAATATTTATTACGCAATTTATGATTTGGCCGCCAAAACAATCAGCGTTTGGCAGCTTACCCCGGCCGGCCAGCAGACGCCGCTTCTCTTCACGGCAGTCAATATGGAGGAGTTTGGCCCGTTTAACTTTACGGTCTCCGGCGACGGGAGTAAAATAGCCTGGGCACGGACAGTAATCAACATGGAGTCTGACCCGCCCACCTATCGAAGCGATTTATGGGTCGCCAATATTGACGGCTCTGGCCAGGTGACCTTGCTCGATCAGGCTGAACAAGAGGGCAGCTATGTCGAGCCGGTCCGTTTTTCGCTTGATCAGAACACGTTGTACTATGCGCTCCAACCCGATGGGCTGGGTGGTATGGTCTTCAGCTTTACCGGGCGGTACAACAGCCTGCTGGCTGTGCCTGCGAGCGGCGGTGAGTCGCGCCTGCTCTTTACCTGCCCCGAAGATCAGCCCATTTGCATCGGCGATATTTCGCCCGATGGCAGCGCCCTGGCTTATGTGCAGCCTGGCCAGGGGGTGATCGTTCTGGGCAGCGACGGCCAGCCCATCGCTACGGTGACGCCGTCGCTGACCGGCTATATCGGCTCGCCTATCTTTGGCCCGACCGGGAATTTGGCCTTTGTTTCGGCCACGCTCGTCCAAAGCGACGAGGAGGCTATGCCCCGGCCCAATCCCGGCGCTATCAATCTGGTTGCGCCGCCCTATACCGGCGAAGTCAAAACGATTCTGAGCGACAACACGGTCACCACGGCCTGGGAATGGCTGGACGAAACCCGTCTGATCTATGGCGCCATGGACGAAGCAGCCAATATCGGCACGGCGCTGGTGACGCTGGACGGCCAGCCAAGCAACCTCTCGCCCAATTTTGCTTTGACTGTGCTGCGCTAAAACGTAATGTGTGATATGTGATACGTGATGAATTTGCACTGTAATTCCTTACGCATCACGCTTTAGAGTAAACCTATTTGCTATGGAAAGTACCTTATGCCCTATACAACCCTTATTTCCACCGGTGAACTCAGTCAACACCTGGCCGACCCGGATTGGGCCGTTGTTGACTGCCGCTTTTCCCTGGACGATACCGCTCAGGGCCGGCGCGACTACCAGCAGGCTCACATCCCCGGCGCGGTCTATGCCCACCTGGACGAAGACCTGAGCGGCCCGATCATTCCCGGCCAGACCGGCCGCCACCCGCTGCCTGATCTTGTCACGGTGACGCGGACTTTGTCCAATTGGGGCATTGACGACAGGGTGCAAGTTGTTGTTTATGACGGCGGCAACAGCTCGATGGCCGCTCGCTTGTGGGCGATGCTGCGCTGGCTGGGCCACCCGGCCGTAGCCGTTTTGGACGGCGGCTGGTCTGCCTGGCAGAGCGAAGGCCGGCCCGCCCGCAGCGGTGTCGAGGCGCGCTCGCCGCGGCGCTTTACGCCCCGGCCCCGGCCTGAATTAGTGCTCGACGCCCCGGAGGTTGACGCTATCCGCACCAACCCGGCCTGGCGGCTGTTTGACTCGCGCAGCGGGGAGAGCTATCGCGGCGAAAAGCCGGGCTATGACCCTATTGCCGGCCACATTCCCGGCGCCTTATCCGCTCCCTATGCCGACAACCTCGACCCGAAGGGCCGCTTTCTGCCCCTGGAGCAACTGCGGGCGCGCTTTCAAGCCTTGCTCGGCGATGTGCCTGCCGAACAGGCCGTTTTTTACTGCGGCTCCGGCGTCACCGCCGCCCATAATCTCCTGGCCCTGGCTCACGCCGGCCTGGGTGAGGCCCGGCTTTACGTTGGCTCCTGGAGCGACTGGATCACCGATCCGACGAGACCCATTTCCAACCCTTCTGATCCGTCAAGCAAGCCTTGAACCTCATTCTCGCCATTTACATAACCCAACCTGCCGAGTAGTTATTTCCTCTGCCACCAGAACAACAGACAAAAAAGCCACCTGTTAAGATGGCTTTTTAAGAAGCTTGTGATCTGTTATTGGGGTAGTTTCTTTTACATAGGGGTATCAGGGTGGGTGGGTGTTAACGGAAAAGACGGTGCAACTTCATCAAATGCTGGCACAATCAGGGGATAGTCATCACATATGACCCGTTTCCACCAATTTGGAAATTGAACCTTGATCACCGATGTGGCGTACCAGTAAGTAGCAATAGCTACAACATCAGTGCTGACCCAAATAATAAGCAGTTTTAGCCAGTTCATAGTACAGATCCTTGAAGGTAAATGTTAAGTATTCTCTATTGTCTGGTACAGTAAGTAAGTCAGCTTTTAAATTGGGTTGTTCATCACAAGCTCTTGACTCTAATTCTAAATCACCAAGGTGTGAATTCCGTTTGAAATAACGTTCATTTTATTGCAATTTTAATTCGATTCGCAATTTTTTTGAATCAAAAGGCAAATCGGCCGGTTAAGCTGGCTTTTACCTCCAGTTTGCCGAAATTTGTTTGATTCGTTAAGATTGAACGATACGAGGTATTGAAATTTGCGTGAGGTAGTTTCCGGTTCGAACCGATCTATAAAAACACAGAAATATTTTGGCCGAGATTTTGGATTTAGAAATCAAAGAAAAATCCCCTAATCCCGACCCACAAACCTGAATGAAAATTTACAGGGACGATTATTAATGAAACAAGCAGTTATGTTTGGCGCAGGCAATATCGGCCGGGGATTCCTGGGACAGCTTTTCAGCGAGTCCGGCTATCTGGTCAACTTTGTGGATGTAGACCAGACGCTGCTGGCCGCGCTCAACGGGCGGGAGCGCTACACCATTCGCCTGGTGACGAACGAGTCTAGCGAGAACGTCAATGTTGGCCCGGTGCGGGGACTGGCGGCCAGTGACCGGGATGCGGTGGCTCGCGTTATTGCCGAGGCTGAAATCGGCGCTACGGCGGTGGGGGCCGGGGCGCTTAAGCACGTCGCCCCAACCCTGGCCGCCGGGATTGTCCGGCGGGCGGACCGGGGCGTCTTGACGCCTCTTAATTTAATCATTTGCGAGAATCTCAAGGATGCGGCCCGTCTCCTGCGGGGCATAGTCGAGAATGAACTGCCGCCCGGCTACCACGCCTACCTGGCCGAGCAGATTGGCTTTGTGGACACGGTCATTGCCCGCATGGTCCCGCCCCTGCCAGCGGAACTGCGGGCGCAGGATCCCAGCCTGATCGTGGTCGAACCGTACAAGGAGCTGCCGGTTGACGCGGCCGGGTTCGTCGGGCCTCCGCCGGAAATTGTGGGCATGCAGCCGGTCGCGCCGTTTGCTTTTTACACCGAACGGAAGTTGTACATGCACAACGCCGGGCATGCGGTATTAGGCTACCTGGGCTATCAGAAGGGATATATTTACGGCTACGAGGCTTTGCAAGACGCCGAGATTATCGCCGCAGTGCGGGGGGCCATGCAGGAGTCGCAGCAGGCGCTGGAGAAAAAATATGGCATGGCCGCCGGAGCGATTACCCCCTATTTGGAAGACGCCGTGACCCGGTTTCACAACCGCGTCTTGGGCGATACCATTTTCCGGCTGGCCCGCGACCCCATTCGCAAACTGGCCCCCAACGACCGGCTGATCGGCGCGGCCCTGAATGCCCTGGAGCAGGGCGTCCAGCCGGCCAACCTGGTCAGGGGTATCGCCGGGGCGCTTCGCTTTGACCCGCTTGAAGACCCCATCGCCCTCCAACTGCAAGACCAGCTCCAGCGGACCGGCCTGGAGGCCGTTTTGAAAAGCATCTGCGGCCTGTCCCCGGACTCGCCGCTGGTGGAGATGGTTAAGCAGGAGTTGGGTCGGTAAAAAGGAGTAGATGATGCGTGTTCTAGCCGTTGGCGCTCACCCGGACGATCTGGAGATTCTGTGCGCCGGGACCCTGGCTCGTTATGTTCACGAAGGGCACCAGGTGGTCATGTGTGTCGCGACCGATGGGACCGCCGGCCATATGGTCATCAAGCCGGCGGAACTGGCCCAGATCCGCGAGCGTGAAGCGCGGGCAGCGGCGGAAGTGATTGGCGCTGAGTTTATCTGGCTTGGTTTTCCCGATGAACTGATCATTAATGACCGGGAGACCCGGCTGGCGTTTGTGGACGCCATCCGCCGGGCCAGGCCCGACCTGCTGATTACCCACGCCCCCGACGACTACCATCCCGACCACCGCGTTGTCAGCAGCCTGGTCTTCGATGCCAGTTTTATCGCCAGCCTGCCCAACATCGAAACCATACACCCGGCTCACCCGGCTGTCCCCCCGCTTTACTACATGGACACCATTGCCGGGAAAGGCTTTCACCCCAGCGAGTATGTTGACATCAGCGCCACGATGGATTTGAAACGCCAGATGCTCGCCTGCCACCAGAGCCAGGTCACATGGCTCAAAGACCACGATAACATTGATGTGATGGAGTTTATGGAGGTGGTGGCGCGCACGCGCGGGTTCCAGTGCAACGTGCCGTTTGCCGAAGGTTTCCGCGCCGCCGATGTCTGGCCGCGCACGCCGGCAAAGCGGTTATTACCTTGAAATTCAAAAAACCTGTTTGAAAGACTGGAAGACCGGAAGGTGGAAGTAACCAATCTTCCAACCTTCCAATCTTCCCCTATTAAGTATCATTCTATTATGAGGGAGAACCCATGAGACCAATCAGTAAAGTTGCGCCGGGGTGGTGGGATTACACGACCCTGGATCGAGAGATTTTAGATGATGCCGCCCGTCTGACCGCCGACGATCTGCTGGCCCTGAGCCGGCCCGGCTTCACGGTGAAATTCTACGATACGATTGAGGACTTTTACCTGGCCGAAGCCCTGGAGTACATTACTTCCTGGCGGCAGGCCACACCGGAGCGGCCGGCCGGCATCTGCGGCCCAATTGGGCCGACCGAGCAGCTACCCCTGGTGGCCCGGCTGGTCAACGAGCTGGAAATTGACCTGCATCACGCCCATTTCTGGGGGATGGACGAGTGGGTGGTAGACGGCAAAGAGGCGGGCATGGATTTCCCGCTTAGCTTTGCCAGAGCGGACATGGAACTCTGCTTTAACCGCATCCGGCCCGACCTGCGTATGCCCCTGGAGAACATCCACTTCCCCGCCGCCGACCCCAGCGAGTATATTGCCAGTTGGAGTAAGGCCAGGTGTGTGGTCATGCAGGGCGGCCAGGGGGAGGTCAAGCATTGGGCCTTTAACGACCCACCCAAACGGGAAGCGCCGTATACAGACAATCCGCCTCCCCCGGAAGTCTACCGCCAGTTGACCACCCGTGTAGTTGACTTGCACCCGATCACCCTGATTCAAAACGCCCGCACGTCCGGCGGCGGTGTGGTCCAGAATGTGCCCAGCCAGGCTATTTCGGTGGGCCCCCAAGAAACCTGGCAGGCTGAAAAGGTCTCCATCTGGCATGCCGGCACGCACGACAATCCCTTTGGTCTGCGGCTGACCACCTTGATGATTGGTAAAAAGATACCAGACAGCGCTGTGCCTATGTCGCTCCTGGCCGACCATCCCAATGTGCAGTTCAACTTCTTACGCAGCGGCATTGGCGCTACCGAGGCGGAGATGCATTAAACAACCCCGAATTGAGCAGCCTTTTGGGTGTCAATTTGGGTAAGGTCCAATTGAAAAGGCGATTTCGACAGCCACGACTGCCGGAATCGCTTTTTGTTTAGGCAAACTCCTGATTTTACATTTGAGATTTACCTGCTTGACAGTACAATAGCTCTTATAGAGTCGAGGATTGTTCTATGAAACATAGCCTGAATAAAACAAACAAGCAAACTCCCGAATTGCCGGAGCCGGAGAAGGAATTGGCCCAATTGCGCCGGCGGGTGGCTGAACTGGAGGCGCTGGAGGTCAAGCACAAACAAGCCGAAGAGGCCCTGGCCAACGAGCGGAACCTCTTGCGCACGTTCATTGATAATCTGCCTGATTTCATTTACTTTAAAGATACCCAGAGCCGCTTTCTCATTGCCAACATCGCGGTGGCCCGGCTTGTGGCCGGGGTTACGCCCGACGCGCTGATTGGCAAGACTGACTTTGATTTTTTCCCCCACGCCCTCGCAGCAAAATATTATGCCGACGAACAAACTGTTCTGGCTTCCGGCCAACCCCTGGTTAATCTTGAAGAGCCGGTGATAGATTATGTCAGTGGGGAACCCCGCTGGCTTTCGACCACCAAGGTGCCCTTACGGGACAGCCAGGGTAAGATTGTGGGTGTGGTCGGCGTGGGCCGGGATATGACCGAGCGGAAACAGGCGGAAGAGGCGCTGCAGCAGTCAAAGCAGCAGATAGAAAATATTCTGGAGAGTATTACCGATGCCTTTTTTACGGTGGATAAAGACTGGTGTTTTACCTATGTCAATCAGCGGGCTGAAGAGCTTTTACATAAAACGCGAGCGGAACTGCTGCACCATAGTTTGTGGACCGAATTTCCCGAGGCGGTTGGCTCAGGGTTTGAGATCGAATATCGGCGGGCGATGGCCAAGCAGATCACCCTGGAATTTGAAGAGTATTACGAGCCGTTTCAAACCTGGTTTAAAGTCCATGTCTATCCCTACTCGGATGGCCTGTCCGTTTACTTTCGCGATGTCACCGAGCGCAAGTACGCCGAAGCGATTCTGGCCCAACGCGCCGCGCAACTGGCCCTCATCAACGATATTGCCGGAAAAATCGCCGCCGTCCTGGATTTAGACAGCCTGTTAGGTCGGGCCGCCCGTTTGGTCTACGAAACTTTCAATTATCACCACGTCGCCTTATTTCTGTTGGACGAGGATCGGGCCAGGCTGAAAGCCGTTGCCGGTTCGTACAAAAGCTATTTTCCACCTAATCACAGCCAGAAAATGAGCGAGGGCATCATTGGTTGGGTTGCTACTTGCGGCGAAAAAGTGGTGGCGAATGATGTGAGCCAAGAGCCGCGCTACATCTCGCTTATTCCCGAATATACCGAAACTCGGGCAGAATTGTGTATCCCCATCAAAATTGCCGGTCAAACGGTGGGCGTCCTGGATATTCAAAGCCCTCACCTCGATACTTTCAGTGAGAACGACATCATGGCTATGGAAATTCTCACCGACCAGATTGCGGTCGCCATAGAAAATGCCCGGCTGTATCAGACGGTGCGGCAGGAGCTATCGGAGCGCAAGCAGACAGAAGAACAGTTGCGCCAGTCAAAGCAGCAAGTCCTCAACATCCTCGATCACCTGGAGGAACTGGTCAATGAGCGGACGACTGAACTTACGGTGGCCAATAAACAACTCCACCAGGAAATTATCGAGCGCAGGCGGGCCGAGGAGGCTTTGCAGGAGAGCATTGCTGAACGCAAGCAGGCTCAGGAGTCGCTCCAGCGCTATGCCGAGCGCTTGAAAACTTTGCAAGAGCTTGACCGGGCGATCCTGGCAACACGCTCGCCGGAGGCCATCGCTCAGGTTGCTTTACATCACTTGCAGCAGTTAGTCCCTTTTCGGCAGGCGGCTGTGGTTGCCTTTGATTTTGACTCTTATGAAGCGGTGATGCTGGCCGCCTACGCCCAGGGCCAGACGAAAGTGATGGTCGGCCAGCACCCTTCTCTGGATATGTTTGGCATTGCCGAGGAACTGCGCCAGAGCAGCGTTAGAACACCGGAGAATATTCTTACCCTGGCTCAGCCGCCGCTGGCGCTCCAGGCTTTACCCCCGGAGGGAATTCGCTGCTACATTAACATCCCGCTGGTGGCGAAAGGGCAGCTCATCGGTAGCCTTAATCTGGGAACCGATAGGGCTGATGTTTTCACGTCTGAACATGTGGATATTGCCCATGAAGTAGCCGACCCGCTGGCCCTGACCATCCAACAGGCGCGGTTGCACGAACAGGTCCAGCATTACGCCGCCGAACTGGAGCAGCGGGTGGCTGAGCGGACCGCTAAACTGGAAGAGATCAATGACGAGCTCAACTCGTTTTCTTTTTCTGTATCCCATGACCTGCGCGCCCCTCTACGGGCCGTGCAAGGCTTTGCCAGTGCCCTCCTGGAAGATTACGCTCCCAGGCTAGACCCGCTGGGACAGGATTACGCTGAACGGATCGTTGATGCGGCTCAGCGCATGGATGCTCTCATCGAGGATTTGTTGATATACAGCCGTCTCAGCCGGACCGATTTGCGCCTCCACGCTGTTGATTTGAGCGCCGTACTGACCGATGTCTTGACTCAACTGGAAATGACCATTGTGGAGCAGCAAGCGGAGATTCGTTTGGCTGAACCCTTTCCGCACGTCATTGGCCACCATGCGACTCTGGTGCAAATGGTGACCAATCTTATGACCAATGCCATGAAATTTGTTGCACCCGGCGTGCAGCCTTATGTGCATGTCTGGGCCGAAACTATCCCGGCCTCAACCGCCCAGGCGGCAGAAACGGACCGTTGGATTCGCTTCTGGGTGGAGGATAACGGCATCGGCATTGCGCCGGAGCAGCACGAGCGTGTCTTCCAAATCTTTGAGCGCCTGCACGGTATCGAAGCCTACCCCGGCACAGGCGTTGGCCTGGCTATTGTCCGCAAAGGAGCAATCCGCATGGGAGGGAACGCCGGGGTAGAGTCAAAGCTGGGCCAGGGGAGCAAATTCTGGATTGAGTTACCCCAGGCAGTGGATTAAGAAGCAACAGGAAGGGCGGAAGACCGGGATACTCCCAACCTTCCAGCCTTAATTTATAGTTGCCAGGGCTAACTCCCGCGTAAAATAGGCCGGGTCAGACAGGTCGCCCCGCCTTCGGCCTTGAGCGAGATTTCGTTGCCATGATAGGTCAAAACTTCGCAGCCTGCGGCCTCCAGCCGTTTTTTGGTAACCGGATTGCCTTGCAGCATCAAGCACTGGCCGGGGGCCACGGCTAGCACATTTGTCCCCATTGTTTCAAACTCCTCCTCCGGGACCTCGACGAAGCGAATCCGGCACTCCCGCAAGTAGTTCCAGAACGGTACAGGTAATAAGGGCAGATAAGCGACTGCCAGCCGCTCGTCAACCATGCTGATGATAGACATAAGATGCAGGCATGCTTCCGGGCCGTGGTAGTAAGGTAGTTGGACCGGAACACATTCTACCCCTAAGCCATTTAGAGCTTCCTGCAATTGGTGCAGCCCTTCAGCATTAGTGCGGAAGCCCAGCCCAACGGCCAGGGTGCGCTCATCCAGCCACATCAAATCGCCCCCCTCGGCCAGAGCCGGACCGTGCAGGGTGTACAGAATAGGAATATCCAGCGCCTCGAAGCGCCGGGCCATGGCCGCTTCTTCACCCCGGCGCAGGGCCTTGCCCATGCGCAGGATGATGGCGCCCTGATCTGTTACCAGGGCCGGATCGTGAACAAAAATGGCGTCGGCTCGCTCCGGCTGGCTTTCATCCTGATAGATGACTTCCACCCCTGCCTGGGCCAGGCTGGCGACAAAGGCATCGTGCTCCTGCTGGGCCAGCGCCAGGTTAGGGCGGCTGGTGTAGTGCCAGAGAGCCGGGTCGGCTCGGCCAAAAGCTTCGTCGGGCCGCCGAACCAACACCCGGCGCAAAGGAGTGATCATACTCTGGCTGCCGTAGGTTTTGCTCATCGCTGCCTCCAAAGATTTTTGTAGGGCAGGCTTTAGCCTGTCTCTGCTGCTGCATCCACGGGCTGCCAGTGTACTCCCACCTCAAACTGCTGTCAACCGCAGTTGTCTTAACCCCACCTTTTTTACGCGGCTGCGGAAAGCGGCTAAAATAAGAGAAATTTATCTGCGAGGAGTTTTAACCGTATGTCTGATCAACATCAACCCCACCCCGGTACCCTGTCTGTCTGGGCGGGCGAGGAAAAGAATATGTGGCAGGGTTCGACCCAGGTGCCGGTGGTTCACAGTGTGGCCTTTGGCTACCCGGATGTGGACGGCTGGCTGGATGTGGCCCTGGGCCGCGAGCCGGGCCATATTTACAGCCGCAATACCAACCCCACCGTCCAGGCTTTTGAAGAGAAAGTCCGCCAACTGGAAGACGCGGAGGCCGCTACCAGCTTTGCCACCGGTATGGCCGCCATCAGCAATACCCTTTTTACCCTGCTCTCCCCCGGCGACCGGGTGGTCTCGGTCAAAGACACCTACGGCGGGACCAGCAAGATTTTTCTTGAGTTTTTGCCCCGTTTTCAGATCAAGGTTGACCTGTGCGACACCACCGACCACGCCGCCATCGAAGCGGCGATTGCTCAAGGCTGCCGGGTGCTTTACCTGGAAAGCCCCACCAACCCTACCCTCAAAGTGATGGACATGGCCCGTCTGGCCCAGGCCGCCCATCAGGCAGGCGCGATTGTCGTCGCCGATAACACCTTTGCCACGCCGCTTAACCAGAATCCGCTGGCCCTGGGGGTGGACCTGGTTTTGCACAGCGCCACCAAGTTTCTGGGCGGCCATGCCGACGCCCTGGGCGGGGTGGTCTGCGGTGCGGCGAGCCTGGTGGAACGGATTTACCACTTTCGGGAAATCAACGGGGCAACCCTCGACCCGATGGCCGCTTATCTGCTGCTGCGCGGCATGAAAACCCTGCACCTGCGCATCCGCCAGCAGAACGAGAGCGCCCTGCAAATCGCCCATTTCCTGGCCGAACAGCCCCAGGTCAGCCAGGTCTTTTACCCCGGCCTGGAGTCTCACGAGCATCACGACGTTGCCCGGCGGCAGATGCGCGGCTTTGGCGGCGTGCTCAGTTTTATGCTCAAGGGCGGCTTCGACGCCGTCCGCGCTTTCCTCCCCCGCCTGCGTTACGCCCACCTGGCCGCCAATCTCGGCGCGGTCGAGACGATTGCCGGCCCGCCGGCCACCACCAGCCACGTCGAGTGTACGCCGGAAGAGCGCGAGGCGATGGGTATCCCGGAGGGGTTGATCCGCTACTCGGTGGGGATTGAGGATACGGCGGATTTGATCGCAGATTTGCAGCAGGCGTTGGCAGGGCTGAAGCCTTGAACTTCAAGTCCGTTAAAAACGGACTGGTTCACTTGATTTGCTGCTCAAAGTCTACCTCAGTCGGTTTCCAACCGACTTCCCGTACCAGCCCGGAATTTCAATTCGGGGCTGCTCTTGGTGGGGATTGAGGAGACGGCGGATTTGATCGCAGATTTGCAGCAGGCTTTAGACAATGCTTTTTGATTACTTCTGTGATAAAATATTTTGCAGTAGAAAGTAGACGAGATATTTCCCCGTCTACCGTCTACTGTTTACTGTCTACTCAAAATGAAGGAGGCAATAATGATCTCTCAACAACCCTTTGGCCGGACCGGCCACATGAGCACCCAGGTTATATTTGGCGGCGCGGCCCTGTGGGTCGCGCCGCAGGCGGAGGCGGACCGGGTGCTGGACCTGCTGCTGGAATACGGCATCAACCACATTGATACCGCCCCCAGCTACGGCGATGCGGAGCTGCGGATTGGGCCGTGGATGGACCGGCATCGTAAACAGTTCTTCCTGGCGACCAAAACCCTGGAGCGGACCTACCAAGGCGCGCGCGACGAAATTCAGCGCTCGCTGGAACGGCTGCATACCGACCAGATTGATTTGTTGCAGTTGCACTACCTGGTCAAGCCGGAGGAGTGGGAGGTGGCGCTGGGGCCGGGCGGCGCGTTAGAAGCCCTCGTCGAGGCCCGGGAGCAGGGCTTGATCCGCTTTATCGGCGTTACCGGGCACGATGTGGCCATTGCCTCCATGCACATGCGCAGCCTGGAACGCTTCGATTTTGACTCGGTGCTGCTGCCCTACAGCTACATCCTGATGCAGAATCCGCAGTATGCCGCCGATTTCGAGGCATTGCTGGCGATTTGCCAGGCCCGCAACGTGGCGGTGCAAACCATCAAAGGCATTACGCGCGGGCCGTGGGGCGACAAGTCCAAAACCCGCCAGTGCTGGTACGAACCGCTGGAAGATCAGGCAGCGATAGACCATGCCGTGCATTGGATCTTGAGCCGTCGCGGTATCTTCTTGAATACGGTCGGCGATATGGCGGTCCTGCCCAAAGTCCTGGACGCGGCTAACCGCTTCCAGGCCGCGCCTTCTGAGGCAGAGATGCGGCAGGACGTAGCCCGGTTGGAAATGTCGCCGCTTTTTGTCTAGCCTCTCCCGGCCTGGATAACCTGTTTTTGACCCAACAGGTTTTTATTGTTTGCCATGCTTGAAACTGCCCTGCCGCTGGACCTTGCCAATAGAAAGATCCCGACCGGCCTGTTCCTGGCCACCAAGCTGTACGCGCCCCGGCTGCGGGCCAGCCGGGTCTGGCGTCCCCGGCTGGTTGCCCGCCTCAGCCAGGATCTTGACCAGCGCAAGCTGACCCTCCTCTCCGCGCCGACCGGTTTCGGCAAAACAACGCTGTTGGGCGAATGGCTCTTCCAGAAGGAAGAGGGCGAAAGGATGAAGGCTGAAATTTTTCTTCAGCCTTCATCACCTGCCCCCGTGAGGGGGGTCAGCCTTCATCCTTTCAGAGTCGCCTGGCTGTCGCTGGACAAGGACGATAACGACCTGGTCCGCTTTTTGATGTACTTGGTCGCCGCGCTGGAGACCGTTCACCCAGCCCTTGGCGAAACCACCCTGGCGATCCTGCGGGCGGCTCAACCTTTCCCCCTTGAGACTGTACTGACGATCCTGCTGAACGAACTGGCGGGCCTGCCGGAGGCGTGCGTCCTCGTTCTTGACGATTACCACGTGATTGAGACAGAAACTATTCACGCCGCCCTCATTTTTTTGCTCGATCACCTGCCGCCCCACTTCCACTTGATCATCCTTAGCCGGACGACCCCGCCCTGGCCTTTGGGCCATCTCCGGACCAGGGGGCAACTGTTGGAGCTTCACGCCGCCGACCTGCGCTTTACCTCGGCTGAGGCCGCCGAATTTCTTAACCAGGTCATGGGCCTAAATCTCTCAAAAACCGAAATCGAGATGTTGGAAAATCGAACCGAAGGCTGGATCGCCGGGCTGCAATTGGCCGCTCTGTCCATGCAGGGACGCGATGCCCAAGATATCCCCGGCTTTTTGGCCAGTTTCAGCGGCAGCCATCCCTATATCCTGGATTATCTGGCTGAAGAAGTCCTTCAGCGCCAGCCCGAACCCATCCAGACGTTTTTGCTGCAAACCTCTATCCTCGGCCGTCTCTGTGGCCCTCTGTGTGACGCCCTGTTGAGCAGGGGAGCAGAGGGGCAGAGGGGCGGAGGAGAATTCACCCCTGCTCCCCCCGCCTGGCGCTCCGCGCTGGCAGTCCTCCGCTCCCCTGCTGCTGCTCCTGATATTTTGGAATATCTCGAACAGTCTAACCTTTTCATCGTCCCTCTTGACAACGAGCGGCGCTGGTATCGCTACCATCACCTTTTTGCCGAGCTGCTGCGCAATTTCTTACAGAAAAAGATCGGGGCTTCCGGTGTAGCCGGTCTCCACCGCCGGGCAGCAGACTGGTTTGAGCAGCAGGGTCTGGTGGCCGAAGCGATGAGCCACGCTCTGGCCGCCGGTGATGCGGAACGGGCGGCCCGCTTGGTCGAGCAAAATGCCCGAACGCTGTTGAGCCGCAGTGAGATGACGACCTTACTCAGTTGGCTCGACGCCCTGCCGGCAGAATTGGTCCGCTCCCAGCCGCAGCTTTTCCTGTTTCAGGCCTGGGCGTTGACTTTAACCGGGCAGTTGGATGCCGTGGAAGCTTACTTACAGGAGGGCGAGCGCCAGCCCGGAGAGGTGGCAGCGATTCGAGCCAGTGTGGCCTATCTGCGGCGGGATATGCCCCAGGCAATTGCCCTGTTTCAGCAGGCGTTTGACACGCTGCCGGAGGAGAATTCATTTCTGCGCGGTGCCGTTGCCCTAAGCCTGGGCATTGCTTATAGCTGGACGGGTCAAGTGACCCAGGCCGGTCAAGCGCTGAGCCAGGCCAGCGCCATCAGCCAGGCGAGCAGCAACTGGCACGTCGCCTTGACCGCTTTATGGAATTTGGCCCAGTTACAGATTGAACAGGGACGCCTCCATCGGGCCGCCGAACTTTGCCACCAGGCGCTGGAATTGGCCCAACAAAGCCGGCAAGATAATCAACTCCTCCCCCCGGCTGCGGGAGGAGCTTGTGTCAGCCTGGGCGCGCTTCTCTATGAACAGGATGACCTGGCAGGCGCAGCCGCTCAGTTAGAGGCCGGCATCAAGCTGGGCGAGCAGGGCGCTGACCTGGCTATTCTGGCGCTGGGCTACCTGGGCCTGGCCCGGCTGAGGCAGGCCCAGGCCGATCTAAAGGGTGCGCTTGAACTGGCTAACAGGGCGGAGCAGCTCGCCCGGCGTTACAATAGTCCTTATTGGACTGCCCAGGCAGCGGCCTATCAAGCCCGGCTGTGGCTGGCTGCCGGGCAGTTGGAGAGGGTGGAGCAGTGGGCGCACGAGTATCATCTGAGCGCCCAGAACGAAGTAAGCTACCTTTATGAGGTTGAGTACCTGACCCTGGCCCGGCTTCTTTTGGCTCAAGGTAAAGGGGCTGAAGCGGCAGCTTTGCTGGAACGACTGCGCCAGGCCGCCGAGGCTGGTCAGCGCATGGGGCGAGTCCTGGAGGTGTTGGTACTGAAAGCACTGGTCTATCAGGCCCAATACAAAAGCAACCATGCCCTCGACTGTTTAGAGCAAGCTCTAACTCTGGCCGAACCCGAAGGTTATCTGCGCCTCTTCTTGGAAGAGGGTCAACCCATGATCATGTTGCTGACGACAGCCAGGAGCCAGTTGCCCGCCACCTATCACGCTTACGTCGAGAGGCTTCTGGCAATTCATCGCCGAGAGCCAGAAAAAACTATTCATCCTTCATCCCTCAGCCTTCAGCCTTTAATTGAGCCTTTGAGCGAGCGTGAACTGGAGATTCTCCGCCTCATCGCCGCCGGTATGTCGAACGGCGAGATTGCCGAAAAGTTAGTGGTTACGGTAGGGACAGTGAAGTGGCATCTCAACAATGTATACGGTAAGCTCGACGCGCGCAGCCGGACCCAGGCCGTGGCCAGGGCCAGAGAGTTGGGGATGTTGTAGGTTTCTGGTAAATAGTGTCAGAGGTTAGTTCACTAATTACCAAAATTTAGGCCAAAATAGTGGCAACGAACTTGCATAAATAGGGTGA
>JAHDWA010000039.1 GCA_023382535.1 Anaerolineae bacterium
CTTATTGCTGCTCGCTTATTCTGCCAAATTTAAGTCTAATTTTGCGTAAGTCCTAGTATAGTTAATCTGGCTGACCAACAGGTATTGACAATAATCTAAGCGTGTGATTGGTTCTTTCATCCTGATAACTTATTGCTGCTCGCTTATTCTGCCAAATTTAAGTCTAATTTTGCGTAAGTCCTAAAAACAAAAGAACAGCTTTATACCATTAATATCGGAAATAGTTATGGCATAATGAGTCCAACTTATAGCCCAGATGGACATTATATTGCCGCATCTATAGGGAAAAGGTTACAGTTGTGGGAGGCGGAAACGGGTCAGGAGGTTACTGGCTTTGAATGGAATAAAGACTCTAACCTGTTGATAACATTTGTTGTGTATAGTCCAGATGGACGTCATTTGGCTGTCGTTGAACGAGATGGTACGGCGGGGATATGGGATACAAATACTTGGGAGAATACTGTTAATTTTAATATACATCACGATAAAGATTTAATCCAAGTCGTATATAGCCCAGATGGACGCCACCTAGCAACAGCCAGCGACGACACGACAGCTAAAATCTGGGATGTGACGACTGGGGAAAAAATAGCGACCTTATTTCACGAAACACCTGTTAGGTATATTGGTTATAGGCCAGATGGAAGTAAGATTATCACCATATCCATTGGAGAAATGGTGGCTTGGGACGCCTCAATGATTCATGAGGGCGGGGAGTTTGTCGCTAAAGAATTAAGTAACAACTAGATGAAGTAGAAGAGGCGAAAACTCGGCCTATCCAAATAAAGATAGTCCGCAGACACAGCGGTGTCATCTTTGACAGTTACCGGCTTCGCTCATCCACAAGCGGTTGAACCCGTGCGGTAAAGTAATTGCTTCATTTGATGGAGGTCGGGCTGACTAAATCGTCACTTTTTGATATAATTAGCTTCCAGTGTATTTTCAAATGCCAACAGTATTGGAAATCGAAGGTTTCAGATTTTTCTTCTATTCAGCAGACCGAAACGAACCACCCCATATTCATGTTCGTAAGGCTGGAAAAGAAGCCAAATTTTGGCTCAATCCTATCCGGCCAGCCTATCTCGGGCGTTTTAAGCAAAGCGATTTACGGCGAATGATTGAAATTCTTGAGGAAAAACAAGAATTTATCCTGGAGCAGTGGAATGGACAGTTCAACAGCTAAGTATTTAATAGAAAAATTAGAAAGTACAGCCAAAGCTGTCAGTGTAAAGTTCACTGAGAATGATCTGATTGTGGGCTTGGCGGACGGTCGTACAATTTATGTTCCTCTGGCTTACTATCCCAGGTTGTATTACGGAAGTATAACGGAACGCAAGAATTGGGTGATAGAAGGTGAGGGGATATACTGGCCAGACTTGGATGAAGACATTAGAACGGCTGATTTGCTAATTGGATTACATTCAGCGGAAAGTCAAAAATCGCTTCAGCAATGGCTTGAAGGGCGGAAAGATAAGCCTGAAAGTTCATTTCCCACAATGAAAGCCGCCTAACAAACACCAATTCACTGTGGCCAATTTGCTACTGCCGCGATGTTCAACAAAATAAACGCTTACCGAGTCAGCCTGATTGTTTGTACAAAACAAGGAGTCCAAAGTGCACTTTGGACTCCTTGTTTTTATTACGAACAATGAACCGCTAGCTCATTAGCGGCAATAGGCTAATATGTAGCCAACCTTCCAGCCTTCCCCTCTCTACTCCTGCCCAAACCGCTTCAAATCGTCCGGTCCATCCTGCTGGGCAGCGACCGGCGCATCGCCTTGGACCATATGGCGCACCTGCTCGACCACCTCCGGGTTGGCCAGGGTAGTGACATCCCCTACGTTCATATTGTTAGATACGGCCGCCAGCACCCGGCGCATAATCTTGCCGGAGCGGGTCTTGGGCATGTCGGGGACAATGTAGACATGCTTGGGCTTGGCGATTTTGCCAATGGTCTCGGCAATGGCATTTTCGACCTTCTTTTCAATCTCCTTGCTGGGGGTGTAACCCGGCTTGAGCGAAACGTAAATATCCGGCACGCGGCCCTTGACCTCATCCACGCGCGGCACCACTGCCGCTTCGGCAATTTCGGGCACGGCCAGGCAGGCTGACTCTAACTCTTTGGTACCCAGCCGGTGGCCGGCCACGTTGATCACGTCGTCAATGCGGCCCAGGATGCGGAAATAGCCATCTTTGGCCTGCATGGCCGCGTCGCCGGGCAGGTAGGGCCAGTCGCGCCAATCCTTGCTCTCCAGATTTTTACAGTAGCGCGCGTAATAGGTTGACACGTAGCGGTTGCGGTCGCCCCAGATGGTCTGGAAGCCGCCTGGCCAGGGATTGCGAATGCAGATATTGCCGGCCTTGTTGGAGCCGGGGGGAACCTCGTTGCCTTCGTCATCGTAAATAACCGGGTGGATACCGGACATGGCCGGTCCGGCGCTGCCGGGCTTCATCGGCTGCAGGGCAGGCACAGTGGTGCAGAGGAAGCCGCCGGTTTCGGTTTGCCACCAGGTATCCACAATGGCCGCCTCGTCTTTGCCGACCACGTGATAATACCAGCGCCACACTTCCGGCTCGATCGGTTCGCCGACGGTGGTCATGTGCTTGAAGTGATAGTTGTACTTCTGCGGCTCGTCGGGGCCGGCTTTGCGCAGCATGCGGATGGTCGTCGGGGCGGTGTGGAAGATATTGACATCCAGCCGCTCGGCGATGCGCCAGGCCCGCCCGGCGTCAGGGTAGGTCGGCACGCCCTCAAAAAGAACGCTGGTGGCCGCCAACGAGAGCGGGCCGTACACAATATAGGAGTGGCCGGTGATCCAGCCAATATCAGCCATGCACCAGTAGACATCTTCAGGGTGGATGTCTTGCACATATTTGGAGGTTGCCGTCACATAAGCCAGGTAGCCACCGGTGCCATGCTGGCAGCCCTTGGGCCGGCCGGTTGTGCCGCTGGTGTACATCAAAAAGAGAGGAGCTTCGGCGGGCATGGGAACGGGGTCAATCCGTTTGCCGCGATATTTTTTAAGCAAATCATTGACAATGAAGTCGCGGCCTTCGACGATGGGAGTTTTGCTGGAATATTTGCCGGGGTAACGCTGCCAGACCAAAACCTTTTCGACGGCGTGCCCTTCTTCGTCGGCAACCCTGACCGCTTCATCCGCCTTATCTTTGTGTTCCAGCAGGCTGCCGCTGCGGTAATAGCCATCCATCGTAATTAACACCCGGCTGGTCGAGTCAGAAATGCGCTCGCCGCAGGCCCGGCCGCTGAAGCCGGCAAATACCACCGAGTGAATTACGCCTAACCGGGCGCAGGCCAGCATGGTCACGGGCAGTTCGGGTGTCATGGGCATATGGATCGTCACCCGGTCGCCCGCTTTGAGGCCACAAAAATCTTGCAGGAGCGCCGCCATCTCATTGACCCGGACGTAAAGCTCCTGGTAGGTAATCGGCAAATGCGGTTCCTCCTCCGGCTCCGGCACAAAGATGAAGGCGGCTTTATTTTTATACTTTTCCAGGTGGCGGTCAACACAATTGTAAGAGGCATTGATTTTACCGCCGACAAACCATTTCCAGCACGGCGCGTCGCTGGTATCGAGGGTGGTATGCCAATACTGATACCAATCCAGCATGTCGGCATACTCTTTAAAACACTCCGGGAAGTTGTCCAGGCTCATCCGCTCATAAATCGTCGGGTCGGTCATATTGGCCTGGGCAATGAACTGTCGGGACGGATGAAAATACTCCTCTTCCTGCCAGTGAACGGCGATTTGCGCTTCGCTGACTTCCAGCCCTTCTTTTTCTTTGTCACTCATAGACTTTACCTCCTGCAATGGACGTTATTTAGATTATTTTGTTTTAATGTTAGGGGAGGAAATTCGCACTTGGGAATGGCGCTCTATGATAATAGCTTCTCAAGCTCTATGCAAATAGCGTCAAAAAAATTGTCATCTCCAGTGGAAATAGGATAACCCACGGTTATTGTAGCAGGCTTTGCGCCTGATGTCGTCACCCTGAAGGGGAAAAGGGTATCACCCGCGTGGGGGAGAAATTTTGCGTTAAAAAATAGTTACATTTGGCACTTGGCTTTGACCTCCTTGATAGGGTATACTTAGATGGATTAAACTACGGTCTTTCAGAAAAGTTTTTACCCCACCATACAGTTCTTACGTGTTGGGTGCTGGGTAAGATAAACGAAACACGCAAGACGCAACACGATTATGTAGGAGAAATTTATCAGGGCCTCGATGCTTGCGCAAATAAGAGGAAGGGCGCTCTATGGATTTTCAGGGTAGTGAAAAAAAGCTGGCCGAATTAAAGCAAGCTTATCCAGGCAAATTTGCCTCGGAAAATCGCATCTTTAAGCAGATCCGGCGTGGAGATCGTATCTTTATCAGCACCGGCTGCGGCCACCCGCAGTACCTGGTGCTGGCGCTCGTCAACTATATCGCTTCGCACCCCGGCGAGTTATTCGACGCCGAGGTGTTCCAGATGTGGAGCCTGGGCATGGCGCCCTATGCTAACGAGAAATTCAAGCATCATTTCCGGCACAATTCCTTTTTTATCGGCGATACTACCCGTGATGCCGTCAACCGCGGCCTGGCCGATTACACGCCTATCTTTTTATCCCAGACCCCCCAATTATTTTATCGCAAACTCCTGCCCATTGACGTGGCCCTCATCCAAACTTCTCTACCGGATGAACACGGTTACATGAGCCTGGGGGTCAGCGTGGATATTACCAAGGCTGCTGTTGAGAATGCAGGGCTGGTCATTGCCCAGGTAAATGCTCATATGCCCCGTGTGCATGGCGATGGCTTTATCCATATCAAAGATGTGGATTACATTATCCCTTACGACGAACCTCTGCTGGAGTACCGGGCCGAGGTAGATGACGAAGGGGCGGTGCAGCAGATTGGCAAGTACGCTTCGCGCCTGGTTGAGGATGGTGACACCATTCAAGTTGGCTACGGCAGCACCCCCAACGCCATTTTGCCGCACCTGGGCGACAAAAAACACCTCGGCGTCCACACCGAGTTGCTGACTGACGGCATTATTGCTTTAATGAAAGCCGGAGTCATTGACAACAGCCAGAAAACCGCCAACCGGGGACGTACGGTTGCCACCTTCTGCATGGGCACCCAGGGAACGTATGAATATATCCACGACAACCCGGCCATCGAGTTTAGAACCGCCGACTATACCAACAGTCCGCTCAACATTGCCCGGCACGATCATATGACCGCCATCAACAGCGCCCTGGAAATAGATCTGACCGGGCAGGTTGCCTCCGAGACAATTGGCCGGACCTTTTTCCGGGGTATCGGCGGGCACGCCGATTTTATGCGGGGAGCGGTTCTGGCCCGGCATGGCAAAACTATTATCACCGTCCCCTCTACTGCCCTGGACGACAGCGTTTCGCGCATTGTGCCCTCGCTGGGAGAGGGAGCCGGGGTGACGCTTAACCGGGGCGATATTCACTACGTTGTGACCGAGTACGGCATCGCCTACCTGCATGGCAAAAATATTAGAGAGCGAGCGATGGCTTTAATCGGCATTGCTCATCCAAAATTCCGGGCCTGGTTAATTGAGGAGGCCAAAAAACGTAATCTGATTTTCCAGGACCAGGCCTTTATCCCTGGCAAAGAAGGCGAATATCCGGCGGATTTGGAAACTTATAAAACGACCAAGACCGGCCTGGAAATCTTCCTAAGGCCGGTCAAAATTAGTGATGAACCTTTATTAAAAGAGTTCTTCTATAGCTGTTCCGACGAGAGTCTGTATCGCCGCTTTATGTCTATGCTGAAGAGCCTGCCGCATGAACGCTTGCAGCAGTTTGCCGTCGTTGACTTTACGGAAGATATGGTGATTCTGGCCGTTATCAAAGAAAGTGAAGAAAAGGAGCAGGTCGTCGGAGTTGGGCAGTATAGTGTTGATGAAACAACTCATATGGCTGATATCGCTTTTGCCGTATGCGATGAACATCAAGGCCAGGGCATCGGGACTGAACTGCTCAGGTACCTGACCCATTTAGCCAAAAGACAAGGCCTGCTGGGTTTCACCGCCGATGTTCTGTTCGACAATGTAAGTATGCTCCGTGTTTTTGACAAGATGGGTTTCGACACCAAAAAGCAAATCGACTCCGGCATATACCGGCTGACCATGATGTTCAGAGAGGTAGCCAGGGTTCGTTCCTGAGCATGTGTCATCCTTCCCGCATATTTGTGACATTTATCACTAACTTTTGCTTTGCTTATTTTATATACTGAATAAAGTTTGCAATTAAACGGCAGAAAACTCTATAATAATCCACGTTCTTTCGCCAAGTCGTAAAGTTACTGCCTGTTACCAGACTATCTAGTAATGGAGTGTCTATGCTTGACTCACTCTTTAACCCCGCATCAATTGCCATCATCGGCGCTTCACGCACCGAAGGCAAGTTGGGGTATGCCATTTTGGCCAATGTCATTGAAAGTAAATTTGAACGTCCAATTTATCCGATTAATCCCACCCCGCCACAACCTGGAGAATCGAATAAAATTCTAGGCTGGCCGGTTTACACGAGCCTGGCCGATGTTCCCGGCCCCATTGGGCTGGCCGTTATTGTCATTCCAGCTCATCATGTTATGGCCGCCCTGGATGAGTGCGCCGCCCAAGGTGTTGGCGCCGTCATTGTCATTTCAGCGGGTTTTCGCGAAACCGGCGGTGAAGGTTTGAAACTGGAACGCCGGATGGCTCAAATTGCTCAAGAACACAATATGCCTATTGTCGGACCGAACTGTTTGGGCGTTATTGACACGGTCGCTCCCTATAACGCCTCTTTTGCCGTCGGCATGCCGCGCCGGGGCACCATTGCTTTTATGTCACAGTCCGGGGCGCTGTGTACCGGTATTCTTGACGTAGCTCTGGCCCAAAATATCGGCTTTTCTCGCTTTGTGTCGTTAGGGAACAAGGCCCATCTGAATGAGTTGGATTTTCTGGAAAGTTGGGCTGAAGACCCGGAAACCAAAGTGATGATGGCTTACCTGGAAGGCATTGCCAATGGCGAGCATTTCATTCGCGAGGCCCGCCGGATTACCAAGGTTAAACCGGTTATTGCTATCAAAAGTGGCGTTACCAGCGGTGGTTCACGGGCGGTGTCCAGCCACACCGGCACTCTGGCTGGCTCAGAGCGGGCTTATGAAGCGGCTTTTAAACAGGCCGGAGTATTACGGGCAAATTCCATCAGCGACTTGTTTGACCTGGCTGTTGCTTTTGCCCGCCAGCCGCTGCCTCGAGGCAATCGGATAGCGATTGTGACCAATGCCGGCGGCCCCGGCATTATGGCGACGGATGCGTTGGAAAAGAGCGGGCTAAAAATAGCCAGCTTGAACCCCAATACCCAGGAACCCTTACGCCAGGCCCTGCCCGCCGCCGCCAGCGTCCTCAATCCTATTGACGTGTTGGGGGATGCTCGTTCTGACCGCTACAAAATTGCGTTTCAGGCCGCCCTGGCCGACGACAATGTGGATGCTCTGGTCGTCATCCTGACCCCGCAGTTTATGACAGAGATCGAGGAAACCGCTAAAGCTCTGGCCGATGCCTTTGAAGCTCAGCCAGCCGAAACACGCAAGCCGGTGGTGGCCTGCTTCATCGGCGAAGCCCACATGAAAGAGGCCTCCTGTATTTTCTCTGAACGGCACATTCCTTCTTATCCCACCCCGGAGCGAGCAGCGGCAGCCCTCAAAGCGATGGTGACTCAGGCCGAATGGGCGGCGGAACCACTGCCGCAATTCCAGGAATTTGAGGTAGACCGTGAGACTGTTGCCCGTATTTTCGCTCAGGTACGCGCTGATGGCCGGGTAACCATTGGCGACGCCGAAAGTAGAGATATTTTAACGGCCTATGGCATCCGCGTCCCTAAATCTAAACTTTGCCCAAACGCCGAGGAGGCTGTGGCTTTTGCCGCGGAAATCGGTTATCCGGTCGTAATGAAAATTGCTTCGCCCGACATCCTGCACAAAACAGATGTTGGTGGGGTACGGGTTGGCCTGGAAAGCCCCAACGATGTGTGCGATGCCTTTGACTTAATGGTTTATCGCGCCCAAAAGTTCCAACCCAACGCCCAAATCTGGGGCTGCCTGGTTCAAGAACAGGTGCGGGGCGGTAAAGAGGTCATCACCGGGATGAATCGCGACCCGCAGTTTGGTCCGCTGGTTATGTTTGGGTTGGGCGGTATTTACGTTGAAGTTTTAAAAGACGTCTCCTTCCGTATCGCTCCTTTTGACCGCAAAGAGGCGCTGGCCATGATCCGGGAAATTCGCAGCTTTGGCTTGCTGCGCGGCGTGCGCGGCGAACCCCCTGCCGACCTTGACGCCACAGCCGAAACCTTATTACGCCTGTCACAACTGGTCACCGATTTTCCTGAAATAGTCGAAATGGACATTAACCCACTGATGGTCTTCGAAAAAGGCCGGGGCGTCATGGGGGTTGATATGCGGCTGGTTTTAAAATCCTAAATTTTAGATTGGGATTTTGGATTAAATCAAAGATTGACAATCCAAATCCAAAACGTGGGGAACTTTACTATGGCAATCAATTTATACGTTACTTCAACCCAAAATTTTTCCGGTAAAAGTGCGGTCTGTGCTACCTTTATGCACCGGATGCAGCAAGATGGTTTCCGGGTGGGCTATCTGAAGCCTTTTAGCAGCGCCGCCCGTGTTTTGGCCGAGAGCAGCATTGATGAGGATGCTCGTTTCATTAAAGAAACCTTTGCCTTAAGCGAACCCCTGGAAGTCCTGGCTCCGGTGGTCGTTACCAGCCAGCGCATGCGCAAGATTTTGGCTGATGGAGGCGTAGACTACACTGAGGTCGTCAGAAAAGCCGCCGAGACTGTTAGCCAGGGAAAAGATATTGTGGTCATGGAGGGCAGCGACAACTTCCGGGAGGGTTACATCGTTAAGCTGTCGCTTAACGAAGTTGCCAACCTGGTTGACGCCAGAGTGATCACGGTTGTTGGCTACCAAAACAGCCTGCAAGTGGTTGACGATACCTTAACCGCCCTGACCCGGTTAGGCGAGCGGCTGGTTGGTGTCATTATTAACAGTGTTCCCGAAAATCGGCTGGAATATGTCCATGAATTTGTCGTGCCCTATGTGCGGAAACAAGGTATCACTGTTTTGGCTGCTCTGCCCTACCAACAGACGTTGCACTCGATCAATATCGGAGAAATTGCCGAGGTTCTGGGTGGTAATGTGCTCTGCGGTGACTGTCTGGATGAACTGGTCGAAAACCTGAGCATCGCCGCAATGAACGTGGAACAGGCCTTAAATCATTTCCGCCTGGTCAAAAATAAAGCGGTGATTGTGGGCGGGGACCGGCCAGATATTCAACTGGCTGCTCTGGAAACCTCAACCAAAGTCCTGATTTTGACCGGCAATATGCGCCCTAACCCCATGATTGAAGCCAGAGCTGAGGAACGCGGTGTAGCGATCATTCTTTCCCCCTATGATACGCTAACCACCGTGGAAAAGGTTGAGCAATTCTTCGGCAAAACTCGCTTCCACCAAACCGAGAAGGTCAGCCGCTTCGCTCTTCTCCTCAACAATCTCCTCGATTTTGACGAATTATACCGGGCTATTGGCTTACAGAAGTAAAAACGACCGCTGACCCTGACCACTACCGCCAGGCTTTTTCGCACTAAAGTTGCATTCGGGTAAAAAAAGATTTTGGCGGTCAGCCGTTAGCAGGGATCATTGAGGCAATTTGTCAGGTGGGATGTCCGCCAGGTGCGGGTTGGCGGCATCCCTGCCCGAAACCATGGGCGAGTCTACTCCCCACGCTATCCCCAGGGCAGGATCATTCCAAGCTACTCCAAATTCGTCATTGCCGTTGTAGTAATTGTCCACGACATAAATTAAGGTTACAGCCGTCAGGGCTACAAAACCGTGCGCTACACCCACAGGAATAAAGATCCCTAGTTGGTTTTCCTCGCCCATCTCGATGGTTTGAGCTGCTCCGTAGGTGGGCGAACTGGGCCGCAAATCATATAAACCGGCCCTAATTTTCCCGGCAATCACATACCAGTAATCCACTTGCTGGAAGTGATAATGCAGGCCGCGCAGCACCCCCGCCTGGGAGTCAGAGCGGTTGGTCTGAATGATATCCCAACTACGCTGGGGGAACCACTCTTTGCGAAAAGTCTCCATAAAGCGCCCGCGGGCATCAGTAAAAGGCTTGAGTGTGGCAATATAAACGTCTTTAATGACGGTTGACTCTTGAATTTGGGACATGTAAATCTCCTTGAACGGTTAGCTAGCGACTATTTTATCAGTTTCCTTACCCCCCGTCCAATGGCCTTGCCGCTCTTCATCCGCCATGCTATACTGTTTTCTCGTTGGATGTTTAGGCCCAATGTCATTTCGAGGCTGTAGGCCGAGAAATCCCTGGAGCGCCGCATCGGCATGAGGGATTTCTCTTTTATGCCCTTTGAGTACTTCGGTCGAAATGACATGCCTGAACAGTTGCCAACTTTTAACGAAAAACAAGCACATGCTATGACTCAGCAATTTACTCACGAAATCTATCTCTCGCCCTTTACCTGGCGCTACGGCAGCGACGAAATGCGCCATGTCTGGAGCGAGGTCCACAAGCGGCAGGTGTGGCGGCGATTATGGGTGGCCCTGGCCGAAGCGGAACAGGCAGCCGGGCTGGTCAGCCAGGCTCAAGTAGAGGACCTGCGCGCCCATGCCGGCCAAATTAACGTAAAACGTGCCCTGGAAATCGAGGCCGAAATCCATCACGATTTGATGGCCGAGGTGAAGACTTTTGCCGAGCAATGTTCTATTGGCGGCGGAATTATCCACCTGGGCGCGACTTCGATGGACATTGAGGATAATGCCGACGCCCTGCGGCTGCGCGAGAGCCTGGATTTGATTCGGGTCAGGCTGACCGGTTTGCTGGCCGAGCTGGTCGCACAGATCGAGCGCTGGGCCGCTACCCCGGTTATTGCCTTTACTCACCTTCAACCCGCCGAGCCGACTACCCTGGGCTACCGTCTGGCCCAATACGGCTTCGATTTGCTGACCGATCTAACCGAAATAAGCCGGGTGCGAGATAATATCCGGGGCAAAGGCTTCAAAGGCGCAGTCGGAACTTCGGCCTCGTATCAGGATTTGTTGGCTCCGCCGGCTGCCGACCACCGAGTGCAGAGCCTCCCCTTGGGACCGCCGACCGCTGAGTTTCCAATCTCTAATCCCTGGCCCCCAACCCCTGGCCCCCATTGGAACGCCTCTCAGCTTGAAGCGCACATCATGACCGCCATCAACCTGGAGCCGTTTCCCGTGGCAACGCAAACGTACCCACGCAAGCAGGATTGGCTGGTTTTGAACAGCCTGGCCGGCGTAGCCGGCTCATTGTACAAATTTGCCTTTGATCTGCGGCTGCTGCAAGCGCCCTCGCTGGGCGAGCTGGCCGAGCCGTTTGGGCGCAAGCAGGTAGGTTCCAGCGCCATGCCCTTTAAGCGCAATCCGATCAATGCCGAAAACATTGACAGCCTGGCCCGCTTTGTAGCAACTCTGCCCCGTGTTGCCTGGGATAACGCCGCTCACTCGCTGCTGGAACGGACCCTCGATGATTCGGCCAACCGGCGCGAGATTCTGCCGGCAGCGTTTCTGGCTACGGACGAGATACTTCGCCGGGCCACCCGGCTTGGGCGCGATCTGCGCGTGGATGAAGCCGCCTTGACTCGCAATCTGGAAAAATACGGTATCTTCGCCGCCACCGAGCGGGTTTTACTGGCCGCGGCCAAAGCGGGGGCCGACCGCCAGGAAATGCACGAAATCATCCGCGAGCACAGCCTCGCCGCCTGGGCCGAGTTAGCCGCCGGTCAGACCAACCCCCTGGCCAGCCGGCTTTCCACCGATGCCAGAATCACCCAATACCTCGCCCCGGCTGAGATTCTGAGCCTGCTAGATGCTACCCAATACGTTGGCGATGCGCCGGAACGAGCGAGGAGGCTGGCGGCCCAAATTAGAGAGGCAATTCGAGGTTAGAAGCTAGAGGATGGAATAGCGTAGAAACCAGCTATCTTCTATCCACGATCTTCCATCTTCCAGACATACGGAGATTCCCCTTGCCCATCAAAGCGATCACTTTTGATTTCTGGTCCACTCTGTACCAGAGCAAAACCGTAGATTATGCCAAGCGCCTGCTGCAATTAAAAGAGACGCTGGAACAGAGGGGCAGCGCCACGTTTAGCCACGACCAATTCGAAGCCGCGGTTAAGATGGCCCGTACTACCTGGAGCCGCACCTGGGCTGAAGACCACCGGACCATGACGGCGG
The DNA here is from genome assembly GCA_023382535.1 of Anaerolineae bacterium. The sequence goes on from JAHDWA010000039.1 coordinate 12,324, forward strand.
ATGAATGGCTGGCAGTCATCCTGCGCGAGTTAAGCCTGACCCTTGAGCTGGAATCGCTGGCCGAGATCCGGCACAACATGGAGCACAGCATTCTGGCTGATTTACCCACCCTCGTACCGGAAGCCAAATCCGTGCTGGCCGATTTATCCAGGCGCTACCGGCTGGCCGTTATTTCCGATACCGGCATTACCCCGGGACGAGTCCTGCGCCGGCTGTTGGAGCAGGATGATCTCATCGGCTGCTTTACCCATTTGACCTTTTCCGACGAGGTAGGCCGCAGCAAGCCCCACCCATCGGCCTTTTTGACCACCCTGGCCGCGCTCGACGCTGCTCCCACCGAAGCCGTTCACATCGGCGATTTATTACGCACCGACATCGCCGGGGCGCAGGCGGTGGGTATGCGGGCGGTACAGTACATTGGCGTTAACCACGATCAAGCAAATGGCCTGGAGGACGGTCGAAAAATTATGCCGGACGCGGTCATTCGCAGCCACGAGGAGTTGGAGCCGCTGTTAAGGCAGTGGAATGGGAAATAACGGAGGCCTGCCCTGTTCCCTCTAATCGCCACTTGTATACGGCGATCCTCTTTTCGAACCAGGTATGAAATAAAGATTTGCTCCGCGCAAACAGATGCTATAATTACCCGAAGCAGATAAACGACAACGGTGATGGGTACACGAATCAGACGAATTTGTGAGAATCAGGAAAGGTTACGACACAGATGAAGAATGGGAGTACAAAAGCACCTGCCACCCCGATAACCGACCCGGTGAAATCGGCCAAAGCGGCGGGACTGCGCTATGTCAGCGATACGCTGCCTGGCATCCGGCGCGAGCCAGCGGAGCAGGGTTACCGTTACATCGGGATTGATGGCAAAGTTATTAGCGATCCGGAAGAATTACAGCGGATTGAGAGTCTGGCAATTCCCCCCGCCTGGACAGAGGTCTGGATCTGTCCTCTACCGCACGGGCATCTTCAGGCGACGGGGCGCGACGCCAGGGGACGCAAGCAGTACCGCTACCATCCGCAGTGGAGTGAGATCCGCGGCCAGACCAAGTATGATCGCATGCTCCTCTTTGGCGAGGCGCTGCCCTTGATCCGGGAACAGGTTGAGCGAGATTTAGCCCTGCGGGGCTTGCCGCGGCGCAAAGTGCTGGCGACCATTGTCCGGCTCCTGGAAACAACCTTTATTCGGGTGGGCAACAAAGAGTACGCCCGCGCCAACCGCTCCTTTGGTCTGACCACCCTGCGCGACCGGCACGTTAAGATTTCCGGTTCATCCATCCAATTCCAGTTTCGGGGCAAAAGCGGACAGACCCATAGCATTGATCTGAAAGACCGGCGTCTGGCCCGGATTGTCAAGCAGTGCCGGGATATTCCGGGCTACGAACTTTTTCAATACATTGATGAAAACGGCCAGCGGCAAACTGTTGACTCCGGCGATGTCAATGCCTATCTCCGCGAAATTACCGGACAGGATTTTACAGCCAAAGATTTCCGCACCTGGGGGGGAACCGTGCTGGCGGCGCTGACGCTCAACGAGATGGGAGCCTGGGAGTCAGAAAGCGGGGCCAAAAAGAATGTCGTCCAGGCGATCAAAGAAGTGGCCCACTGTTTAGGCAACCGTCCGGCGACCTGCCGCAAATATTATGTCCATCCCGCCGTGTTAGAGACTTACCTGGACGGCAACCTGCTCGACCGCCTTCAACAGGAACTTGAGGCTGCGGCCGAGTCGCCCAACGGGCTTAAGGTAGAAGAAACGGCCATGATGGCCCTTTTGCGCCAGTACCTGGCCGAAAAAAAGAGTTAGAAAAAAGATGGCCCGACGATTTTCGTCGGGCCATCTTTTATGTTCTAGCACCGTTCGATTTCGCCTACTTTAAATAGGGATAGGCCACAAACGTTAAGAACTCAATAAAGCTGTCATTCAACACCAGTTCATCCAGTATTTCAGCCGCCTCCGCGAAGCGCCCCGAGTTCCCCAGCGAGGCCAGTTCCTCAGCCCGGATTTGTTGGTACATCTCCCTGGTGAAGGAGCGCCCATCGTCAAGCCTGGCTTCATGGCAGAGCCACTGCCACAACTGGGCGCGGGAGATTTCGGCGGTGGCGGTGTCTTCCATCAGATTGTAAATCGCCGCTGCACCGTTGCCTTCCAGCCAGGCGTTGAGGTACTGTAGAGCCACATTCACATTCAGCCGCACCCCGGCCTCGGTGATCTGGCCGCCGGGCACCTGGATATTGACCAGATCTTTGGCTTTTGTCTGCACATCCTCGCGCAGCCGCTCCTTCTGATGAGGCTTGTCGCCCAGTTTGCGCTCGAAGATCTCCCAGGCCACCGGCACCAAATCGGGGTGCGCCACCCAGGTCCCATCAAACCCGTCGCCCGACTCGCGCTCTTTATCCTCGCGCACCCGGGCCAGCGCCCGTTCGTTGACTTCGGGGTCGCGCCGGCTGGGAATGAAGGCCGCCATCCCGCCGATGGCGTGCGCGCCGTGCTTGTGGCAGCTTTTGACCAGCAGTTCGGTGTAGGCGCGCATGAAGGGAACGGTCATTGTTACCTGGGCGCGATCGGGCAGCATAAACTCGGCCCGCCGGCTGAACTTTTTGATGACGCTGAAAATGTAGTCCCACCGCCCCGCATTCAGGCCCGACATGTGGTCGCGCAGCTCGTACAAGATTTCTTCCATCTCAAAGGCGGCCATGATCGTTTCGATCAGCACCGTTGCCCGGATACTTCCCCGTGGCACCCCCAGTTCAGCCTGGGCCAGGTTGAAAACATCGTTCCACAAGCGGGCTTCGAGGTGACTCTCCAGCTTGGGTAAATAAAAGTAAGGGCCGCTGCCGCGCTGGAGCAGTTCATGGGCATTGTGGAAAAAGTAGAGACCAAAGTCGAACAGGCTGGCCGAGATTGGCTGGCCGTCTACCAGAACGTTTTTCTCCGGTAAATGCCAGCCGCGCGGGCGGACCAGCAGCGTAGCAATCTGGTCGTTGAGCCGGTAAGCTTTTCCTTCCGGGCTGGCAAATTCAAGCCGCCGCCGCACCGCCTCGATCAGGTTAAGCTGCCCCTGCACCACATTATCCCATGTCGGTGAAAGCGCGTCCTCGCAGTCGGCCATAAATACACTGGCCCCCGAGTTGAGGGCGTTGATCATCATCTTGCGCTCGGTTGGGCCGGTGATCTCTACCCAGCGTTTTTGCAAGTCGGCCGGAGCAGGCGCAACCTGCCAATCGCCGCGGGCCGGGCTGTCGGGCAGAAATTCGGGCAGCGCCCCGGCGTCGAGTTCGGCCTGGCGCTCAATCCGCCGTTCAAGCAGACTTTCACGGGTGGGATTGAAGGTGCGATGCAGTTTGGCGATAAAAGCCAACGCTGCGGGGGTTAATATCTGGGCAAAATCGGCTGAAACCGGCCCCAGAACCTGGATGCCTTCAGGTAAATCAGTCATTGCATTTGCGCTCATTGGCTTTATCCATTTCTTTCACAACGGGATGGGTCGTGATTATATTGTTAAAAGATAGGAGTGCAAACCTTGGCTTGCCTGATTGCTCCCAAAATTTGCACTCATACGACACTATCTACCTTTGACTGGCTCACTCTTGAAAACGCGATTTACTTCAAGTTTAAACCAGCTCTACTGCCACCACAGTGCCACCGCCGGTGCCGTGACACAAGGAGGCCATGCCCCGCTTGCCGCCTTTCTCTTGCAGCGCATTCAGCAGGGTGACAATAATCCGCGCGCCCGAGCAGCCAATTGGATGGCCCAGGGCAATCGCACCACCGTAAACGTTGATCTTTTCGTAAGGCACTTCGAGCTGCCGCCGGAACAGCACGTTGTTCAGAGCAAAGGCTTCGTTGTTCTCAAACAGGTCAAAATCTTCTACCGTCATGTCTAACTTGGATAGGAGCTTGCGGATCGCCGGAATGGGCGCTTCGACAAAGCGCCACGGCTCACCGGCAGAAATCGCCCAGCCCAATATTTTAGCGATGGGCTTAAGGCCCTGCTCATCTACCGCCTTTTGGCTGGCCAGCACCAAAGCCGCCGCCCCGTCTGAAATCTGGCTGGCGTTGCCGGCGGTTAGCATCCCCTCCTTCTTGAAAGCCGGGCGCAGTCCGGCCAGGCTCTCCATGGTGGTTTCGGGGCGGATGCCCTCGTCCCGGTCAAGCAGTTCAACGGCTTTTTTCTTTTTGATTTCGATGGGGACCATCTCTTTTTTCGACCAGCCTTTTTCGGTGGCCTGGGCGGCCCGGCTGTGAGAGAGGTAAGCGACTTCATCCAATTCTTCGCGGCTGACCCCCTGCTCGGCGGCCAGGCGCTCGGTTTCTTCGCCCATACCCTCGCCGTTGGTCGAGTCGGTCAGGCCGTCGGCGAGCAGCACATCCACCAGTTGTTCCGGCGCGCCCATCAAAAATTTATAGCCCCAGCGCGCCCGGTGCGATAAGTAAAATCCGGCCTGGGACATGGACTCGACGCCTCCAGCCAGGACCAGGTCGGCTTCGTCCATTTTAATGGCGGTAGCGCCGTTCATCACCGCCAGCATGCCCGAAGAGCAGAGCATATCTACGGCATAACCGTCCACCTGCGGCGGAATCCCGGCCCTGATGGCCGCATTGCGAGGCAGGAGCTGGCCGTGTCCGTGCTTGAGAATATTGCCCATCACGTAGAGATCGAGGTCTTTTCCCTCGACGCCAGCTCTTTCCAGCGCACCCTTCATGGTGTGCGCGGCCAGGTCAACCGGCGAAAAATCAACCAATGCGCCCCCAAACCGGCCAATCGGTGTGCGGACTGCTGAGACGATATAAGCTTCTTGCATAGTTACCTCCTAAGAAAACAGTAGACAGACATCAGTAGTCAGTAGCCAGATAATAAGAATTGCTATCTGCTGCTTGCTACCTTTTTATGATTGGTCCTGTGCCACGAGTTCGTGAACACTCCGTAAAGCATCTACAAAAAATAATTTAATCTAAACCCGGGAAAAGAAAGAGCGGATAGCAACATCACGTTACGGTCCGCTCTCCGGGTCATCCTTCTTTTCTTCTTTAGCCGGGGAATCCCAGGCGCGAAGCCACTCAGCCTGGGCCTTGAGGCTTTCTTGCAGCATCGTCTCCCATAAATTGACCAACTTCTGGGCCTCCTGCTCCTGCCCCTGGCCGATCATCGCCCGCAGGCTGCGGATGGTCTCTTCAGCCTTTTCCAGCCGGAGCCTGAGGGCCTCGTACCGTTCCAGCAGCTCGAGATAGCGCGAGCGTGGTACGACCCCCATCATCCGCCACCAATCTTCCAGCCACTCTTCAAACACTTCCGGTTTGACAGCCGCACCTGCCGGGGGCATAAATTTAGCCTGCCAGCGCTGCAACTCCTCCGGTTTGGCGGAAGCTTCCGTCAACGCCTTAAAAGCCTCTTGCGCCTCGGCGGTGCCGCGAACGGCCTCAGCCATGAGGGTAAACCAGGCTTCCAGCGCCTTGGGACTGAACAGGGGTACTTTAGGTATGCCGTCCACCATTGACACTCAATACTTCGCCGGTAATATATGCCCCGGCCAGAGGTGATAGCAAAAAGGCCACGGCCCAGGCGATCTCATCGAGCCGGGCAAAGCGGCGCAGCGGGATGGTCTGCAAGATTTTTTCCTTGACCGGCTCAGGGATGGATTTGACCATATCCGTTTCGGTAAAGCCGGGGGCGACCACATTGCAGCGCACGTTAAAGCGGGCGCCTTCCAGAGCCAGCGTTTTGGCTAAACCAATCTGGCCTGCTTTGGTGGCGGCGTAATTCGATTGGCCGATGTTGCCCTGCTCGCCCACCACCGAGCTGATGAAAACAACAGCGCCATCCTTACGCTCATACATGCCGGGAAGAACAGGCCGCAGGGTATTATAGACGCCGGTCAGGTTGGTCGCAATCACGGCATCCCAATCTTCGTGCGACATTTTGGAAAAGAGCGCATCCCGGTTAATGCCGGCATTGGCGACGACACCGTAAATCGGGCCAAGTTTGTTTTCAATTTCCACTGCCGCCGCTTCGATTGCCGCAGGATCGGTTACATCGGCCTGCAAGGGCAGCGATCCTCTTGGGCCTGGCCCGCTGCGGTAGGTATAAGCTACTTTAGCCTCAAAATTTTCTAACAAAGCAACAATGGCCGCCCCAATGCCCCGGTTACCCCCGGTCACAAGAACAACTTTGTTCTCCAGCCCTAACATTATTAATTTTCTCCCTTCTTGGCTGATAAAATTTATTTTACTGTATCATCTATCCTTGCCTAAAAACCGGAAAGGCCGCCGAAAGCAAATGTATTCACTTCCTTTCGGCGGCTGTCGGTCATCGGTCAGAGGATTAAAAACTTTACTATAGCCATTTCGGGCAACCGGGAGTGGAGTGCCGCTGGTCTCAGTCGCGCTGTTTAAGCCATTCCACAATGGTGGGAGGCAGGTCGCGCTGCACCTTGCCGCTGACATACATACCAATATGCCCAACGGGGAAGGACCTGACAGTGTAATCTTTGCTGCTGATATACTTCTCTAGCGCCTTGCTGGCTGCGGGCGGCACCAGATGGTCTTCTTCGGCATAAACGTTGAGCACCGGCATGGTGATACGGCTCAAGTCAACTCGCTTATCGCCTAACTCAACCTCACCTTTGATCAACTTGTTCCCCTGGTAAAAATCTTTCATGAACTGCCGGTAAGCTTGACCCGCCTGGTCGGGGCTGTCGAAAATCCATTTCTCCATACGCAGAAAATTCATCAGCTTAGCTTCGTCGTCCAGAATGTCAACGACATCAAGATACTTTTGGATGCCCAGTTGGAAAGGTTTCAGCATCAGGTAGCCCAAGTTCATGAAGTCACCGGGGATGTTACCCAGGGCATCCACCATCAGGTCAACATCCATACCCTGGGGGCCATAAGTACAGCCGGCCCAGAGGTTGAGCAGACCTTCCTCCGCTTGAAAATCTGCCGGTGTAACCATCACGGTCAGGTTTTTAACCTTCTCCGGGTAGAGCGAGGCATAACAGAGACTAAAGGTGCCGCCCTGGCAGATACCCAGCAGGTTGATCTGCTCCAGGTTGTGCCGCTGGCGGATCACATCCACGCAGTTATTGATGTAACCGTTGATATAGTCGTCGAGGGTCAGCCAGTAGTCGGCCCGGCTGGGGTAGCCCCAATCAATCAGGTAAAGGTCCACCCCCAGCTTGAGTAGGTTGCGGATCAACGAGCGGTCTTCTTGCAGGTCGGCCATATAGGGCCGGTTGACCAGAGCGTAGACAATGAGTACCGGCGTGCTCACCGTCTGCTCCGCCAGCGGGGTAAAGTGATACAAGACCAGCTTGTCTTCCCGGTAGACCGGTTCTTTGGCCGACACGCCCACCTTGATGTCTTCTTCGCGCAGCCGGCTAAGAGTCTCCATCCCTTTGACCAACTTGCGGTTGAACTCAGTTACCTCATGGACAATTTCTTCCGGGCCGATTTGGATCGGAAATGGGGTCATGGCTGTTCACCTCCTTCCTGACTGCTCGCTTGCGCAGCAGCGGCCTTACTTTTGGCCGCTGGTCTTTTGGGAGCCGGCTTGGTTTTGGGGGGAGCAGGAGCAGGTTGGAGCGCTTCTTTAGCGGCAACGGCGGCCAACGCCTGCTGCAAGGCTTTCACCTCTTGACGCAACCCCTCAATGCTCTGGCGAGCCTCCTCAAGTTCCTGGCGGGCCGGAGAGAGTTCGGCCACAACTTTTTTAAGGGCCTTAAGTTCTTTCCGTTGTTCGTAGATGTTGCGGTGAGCTTCGTCAACCTCGCTGCGGGCAGCGATGTCGCTCGTCTTCAAGAATAGTTCGGTGATCTCGCGTTGGTGAAGGCGGTAATGCATGGCCGTGTTCAGCAGGCGGCCCTGAATGTGAATGTACTTTTCAGAGCGAAAAACCTCGATAAAGACCGGGTCGGCCACACTATTCCAGAGCAGGACCAATTCGCGCAAACTCTTGACCGGCTGGCCCTTTTCGGCCAGCGCCACCAGTTCTTTTATCATCCGTTCAACGGCCTGAACCCAGGTATCGGCCAGGATCACCTGATACTCAAAGCTGGCCTGGCGAAAATCCTGCCAGGCATCGAACCCTTTGAGCAGCTTTTCGTTTAGCTCGCGGGTGTAGCCCAGGCTGGGACTTTCGACCAAACGGCCGAACGTGCGCTCGTAAGCATCCCAATAAAGATTGGTCAGATCAATTAGCTCCGAACCATTGCCGGTAATCGCCTGGCCTAAATGTCCTCGCGCCAATTGAGAAGATTTTAACCACGGCTGGGCCAGTTTGTTCCACTCTTTCAGATAGAGCTGCCACAGCTCGGTCAGGTCCTGGTTAATCTGCCGCGCACTCTCAGGAGATTGGAGGAGCTGCTGGCGCCACTGCTCGGTATAAGTTTTGAGGGTATTGTGCCATTCTTCGCCAGAGGCGGCTTTAGCCGCGACTGCCTTCCAGGTTTCGGTTAGAAATTGGAAGAATCCCACAAAAGTTTTCTGGCTGGCTAACAGACGCTCAGACACACTCTTGGCTGTCGGTTCAGTGGTGGCTGTCCAGGCTTCAACACCCTGGGCAGCCACTTTTTGCCACGGTTCAGCCAAATCGGCAGAGAAAGGAGGAGCCGGCGCGGTGCGGGCCAGGTCGTACCAGTTTTTCCACATCTGCTTCTGGGCTTCGACCCAGGCTTTGGTCATAGTTTCGATCTGGTCACTCCACGGTGTAGAATTTCCTCCAGGCATGGTTTTCAGCCTTTCACTTCTTATCGTTCACTTTGGCTTCGGTGGGCATGGTGGACCACTGGCGGACCCACTCAGTCTGGGCATTCATCACCTTTTGCGAGGTTTCCTGCCAGGTTTTATACATTTTCTGGCCTTCTTCGCTCCAGTCGGGAGCTGTCTTGGACGGGTCAAATTTCTTGACCATAGCAAACCAGCTATCCCAGAGCTGCTTCTGGGCCTCGGCCCACTGTTTGCTCATCTCCTGGGCCTGCTGCGCCCAATCACCGACCTCTTTAGGAGCGCCCTCAACAGATTTGATACTGTCCGCCCACATACGTGTCCATTCAGCCTGCGCGTTCAACGTATTTTTAACCGACTCTTCCCACATAGTCAGGGTTTTGGCCCAAAAGTCGGCCATCTGAGCCTTCTCAAAGTGCTGCGTGGTCCCTAGCCAGTTATCCCACATTTTTTTCTGCGTATCCACCCAGGCTTTGGTCATTTCCTCAGCCTGCTTGGTCCAATCCATCATGGTTTATCTCCTTACTTTTTCAGTTAAATTTAATTATTAAGAGGGACAAAGCGGCAAGTTGGCTGAGAAAGAGGAGGTAACCAACTATAAACAACCTTGCCAACCGAGTTTAGGTTGCCTGGAACTTGTAAAACCAAAAGTTCTCAAGCGTTAAGAAGAAACCGATTTAGATGGTGGAAAAAAGATGAAAGGGGAGGTGCGCGGCTCGCTTTTCCAAGTGACAGGAAGAAGCTACGAGTATATAAAATTTTTCTGAAGTCATACCATGCTAACATGCGTAAACCTGCATGTCAAACATAAGGAGAACGTTCGGAAACTATAAAAACAGTATGAGACTCCTGAAAATTAGGATAGGTGGAGTCTAATATAGATCAGCGACACAAAACAGTGTCAAGGCTCATATTTCTTTACGACGTTTGTCACTCAGATGTAATTTTCCGAATGCTCTCCGAATTAAAATTTGAGCTATAGAGCCTACCTGCTACCCCTGCCACCACATCGCCTGGCGCAAAATATCGGTGACGGAGACAATGCCGAGCAGTTTACCTTTGATCACCGGGGCGCGGCGGAGATGAAAGTGGGCAAACAGCCGGGCTGCATGCTCCACGCTTAAATCGGGGTTGACCACAATACAGGGCTTGGTCATAATTTCGTGGACACGCACTTCTTGGGGATCTTTACCGTAGGCGGCTATCTTATAGACAATATCCGTCTCAGTGATAATGCCGTAAGCGTCCTCGACACTGCGCGGCTCCACAATCAGGTCACGCAGCTTTTTTTCCTTCATCAATTCGATAGCCTCGGCGACAGGTGCGGAACCTTGAATCGTGACCACGTCGGTCGTCATGATCTCTTTCACTTTCAGCATGGCTTTCTCCCTTATACGAGCTACATGGCCCGGCGCAAAATGTCCGAGACCGAAACAATTCCCAGCAATTTTTCTTGAATGACGGGGGCTTTGTGAATGTGCAGATTGGCAAACAAGCGGGCCACGTATTCTACCCCCAGGTCGGGATTAATGACCACGCAGGGTTTGGTCATGATGTCGCCGACGCTCACCGCTTTCGGGTCTTTGGCCGGGCCAATCACCTTATAGGCAACATCCGCTTCGCTGACAATGCCATAGGCATCGTCCTCATCATGGGGCAGCACCACCAGGGCATGCACCTTCTTTCGCTTCATCAGCTCAACCGCTTCGGCCACCCAGGCCGACTCGCGGATGGTCACAACCTCAGGTGTCATAATATCTTTTGCTTTCAACATAATGACTTATCTCCTTTGACAGTCAGTAGACACTCGTTTTTGTGTCTAGAAAATGACTGGCACCTGGTTAAGGGCACGAATGCCAGTCACCTGAGTAATATAGGCTTAGATGACGGTTCCGCCATCAACGTGCAGCACATGCCCGGTAACGTAGGCAGCTTCATCTGAAGCCAGCCACAGGAAAGCGTTGGCGATATCTTCCGGCTTGCCAAAGCGACCCAATGCAATCCGCTCTAACAGCTTCTCGATAACCTTATCAGGAATCCCGTCAATCATCCGCGTTTCGGTAAAGCCGGGAGCGACGGCATTGGCCCGAATTCCTTTACGGCCTAACTCGCGTGCCCACACCTTGGTCATCCCAATAACCCCGGCCTTACTGGCCACATAATTGGTCTGGCCAAAGTTGCCGTACGGGGCTACCACCGACGCCGTGCTGAGGATAACGCCGCTGCCTTGCTGAACCATGGTCGGGACCACGGCTTTGGTGCAGTTGAAAACACCCTTAAGATTGACGTCTATGACCAGGTCAAAATTCTCTTCGCTCATTTTGGTTAACTGGGCATCGCGGACAATCCCGGCATTATTGACCAAAATATCAATCCGCTCGTACTGCTTTAAAGCCGCTTGAACCATTGTTTCCACGGAAGTGCTGTCGGTCACATCCACCTGAACAGGCAAAGCCGCCCGTGTTCGAGTTACAACTGCGTGTTTGCCGCCATTGGCCGAAGTAACATGCTCACCCACGGCATGGACCGGGGGTTCCTGATCCATGATTTCGTCGGCAACCATTTGAGCCACGGCAAATTCAATATCGGCCACCACCACAAGCGCGCCTTCCTCGGCAAAACGCAGCGCAGTTGCCCGTCCAATTCCCCGTCCGCCCCCCGTGATAACGGCTACCTTGTCTTTGAGGCGCATATCCATCTCCCCTTGAGTCCTACTTAAAAATTCAAGACCCTGAAGGTTTTATAAATCTTTAGGGTCTTAAACAATCAATTAGTTCGTCGCTGAAATACTGGTGAACATTTTGGCCGCACGTTCGGCGGCCCAATCGGAGAAGAGGGCCGTAGTCGTCATCACTTTGGAAGCAGTGGTGAACATCTTGGCCATATATTCGGAACCGGCCTGGGCCTGATCTTGAAATAGTTCTGCTGCATCAACCACAATCTGCCGTTCTTGCTCGCTCAAGGCATGCGCCTTCTTGAAGCTGCCAATCATCACCTTATCCAGACTCTCGCGGAAGGCCAGCGATTCATCGAGGACCTGCTGGGTCGCTTCCAGAACAAAGCGGGTGTAGGTCTGGTTGAACTCCTGCCAGGCGGCAAAATTCTTCTCCAGCACCTGTTGATTAGCTGCTAAGAGGTTTTTAGCATCTTCCGTCGCCTTGATCGCATTATTTACCATCACTTCCACAGCGGCCTTGGTGTCCTCACTTACCTTGGCGGCTACATCAGCCGTATTGACGACACTTTCTTTCCCATTGTTCAGTTTTGTAGGCATAGCTTATCTCCTTTTTAGGCTTGTAGATAAAAATTCTTGACTTATTCTGCCGGCTTACCTCTACTGGCAGCTTTTTCACTCTTTGCCTGTAGAGCTTGTTCTAACGTTTCTACTTTGACCGTCAGCGCCTCAATTTGGGCTTGCAAGGACTTTAAAACCTCGACGACCTGTTTCTGGTCAGGCTGCTCTGAGAACTGCCAGGCTTTAAGCGCCCGTTGGGTCGCCTGGTCAATTTGCTCTTTGAATGTTTGGGATTGCTTAACTGTTTGCTCCATTGCCTCAAACATCATGCCCGTGTAACTGGAAGCAAATTGTTCCCACAATTTAAAACTTTCTTGCAGCACCTTCTCTTGATTCATGTTTTGACCTCCTGCTATCGCCTCCAGCGTCAGTTGCGCCAGGTAGCGCTGAATAAAAGCCACGGCTTCGGCAAAGTCGGTAAAGCGGTCTTCCTCATCACCCTGCACATGGCGAATGTGCCCGCGCCACTGGACGTGGGGTTCATCCTGCGCGTCCCGCCACATCTCCTGGGTAAAACGCAGCACAAATGAAGCAACATTGTTCTGGGGTTTCATCATCGTTAATCACCTTACCTGAATTTTATTTTAATAAAGTGGAGTTACAGTTGAGTTACAGGGGGCAGAGGCCAAAAATTTCTAGCAGCTCTAAGATAAGGCCAAACGTAGTGGGTAAATGAACGGAACACGTACTACGCAATACGCACTGACCCACTATTTTGGGGAAGCGCCTTCCTGGAAGCTTCGCCTCACAACGCTTCGCCTCCTGTCTCCCCTCGCGCCTGGCGGTAGAGGCGCTGGGTTTCGGGCAGAGGTTCGACTCCCAACTCGCGTTGCAGCATCTCGGCACACTGCTGATAGGTGCGTTGAACCAGGGGGCGATTGCCTTGAGCCAGATACGCCTGCATTTGCACCCGGTACGCATCCTCCCAGACCGGATCAACGGCGAGGACGTGCTGGGTCAGGCGGATGCTCTCCAGCGGGCTTTGTTCGACCAGCAGGCTGGCCAGGGTCGTCATCATCCCGAGGGCCAGCAAGTGCAGGCGCTCTCGTTCGGCGCTGCTCCAATCCTCATAGCGGCGCTCAGGCAGGTAATCCCCCCCGTAGAGAGCCAACGCCTGCTGGTAGCATTCAACGGCGGCGAGGGGATTGTTAGGCGCTGTCTTGTTGCCGAGAGCAATCAAATTCTCAAACGCATCGGCATCTATCCAGCTCTCGGCCAGGTTGAGGCTGTAAACCAGTCCCTGGCGCTGGACGAAGCGAGACTCCGCTCGCGGAGGCCGCTCCGGCTCAACCACCTTAAATATCGTATTAAGGGCGACCTTGAAATCGCGGTCGCCTTCTTCGCCGTTTAGCTCCGGCCACAGCCGGTCAATGATCTGCTCTTTGTGCAAGTGAGCGCTGCGCCGCCGTGTCGTCACCAGGAATTGGAAGAGGTGAAGGGCTTTTTCCCGTCCCCAGGCGGCCGGCTCGATCTCAACCCCATTCCGCCAGAGACGAAAACCGCCCAGTGTCTGAATTTGCAGGGCAGCAATCTGCGGACCAGGAAGACTGGCTTGAGCTGAGGTGTCCATAAACCCCAAGTGTACCGCCATTCCGAACAGCGTCAAATAATTTGGCCCTAATTTATGGTCTTTAAGTCTTGACAAAACTTCCTTTTTCCTTTATAATTTAGACAAATATTGGACAATTGTTGGACATTGGAGTGTAATAATGAAAAAGAAAATCATCATCATTGGCAGCGGTTTTGGCGGACTGGGTGCAGCCGTACGCCTGGCTGCGAGGGGTCACGAGGTACAGCTTTTTGAGAAGCGGGATAAATTAGGCGGCCGGGCGTATGTCTACGAGATCAACGGTTTCAAGTTTGACGGCGGGCCGACCATTGTCACCGCGCCTTTCATGCTCGACGATATCTTCGAGCTGGCCGGGCGGCGGCGAGAGGATTATTTTGACCTGGTCCCGTGCAACCCCTTCTATCGCATTTTCAACAACGAAGGGCGCTGCTTCGATTACAACGACGATTCCGATTTCACCCTGAGCCAGATCGAAAAGTGGAATCCCACCGACAAAGCGGGCTACCTGAAATTCATCCACTCCACTAAAGCTATTTTTGAAAAGGGCTTTGTCGAACTGGCCGACAAGCCATTCCTCCACTTCATGGACATGCTCCGCATCACCCCGGATTTGATCCGGCTGCAATCGCATAAAAGCGTCTATAAATATGTCTCTCAATTTGTGCAGGATGACTTTCTGCGCCGCTGTTTTTCCTTTCACCCCCTGCTCGTCGGCGGCAATCCCTTTGAAACCACTTCCATTTATGCTTTGATTCACTATCTGGAGCGGGAGTGGGGCGTGCATTACGCCATGGGCGGCACCGGGGCAATTGTCGAGGGGTTGGGCCGGTTGTTCGAGGAGTTGGGCGGTCAGGTCTGCACCAGCACCGAAGTTCAGGAAATTCTGGTGGAGGGCCGGCGAGCTACGGGCATTCGCCTAGCCGATGGCACGATCCACCAGGCCGACATCGTCATCTCCAACGCCGATGTCGCCTTTACTTACCGTAACCTGATCCCGCCGCAGTACCGGCGCAAATATACCAACCGCAAGATCGAGAAGATGCGCTACAGCATGTCGCTCTTTGTGATCTATTTTGGCACCAAACGCCGCTACACCGATACCCGGCTGGCCCATCACAATATCATCTTGGGCCAGCGCTACAAGGGCCTGCTGGACGACATCTTTACCAAAAAACAGCTAGCTAATGACTTCTCCCTCTACCTGCACATGCCCACCCTGACCGATCCCTCGCTGGCCCCGGAAGGCTGCGAGAGCTTTTACGTATTGTCGCCGGTGCCTCATTTGGGGTCGGGCATTGACTGGACCCAGGCGGCCAAGCCCTACCGCGACCGGATCATGCAGTTTTTAGAAGATAACTATCTACCGGACTTGCAGGCCAACATTGTGGCCGAACACACCATTGACCCGCTGCACTTTCAAAACACCCTCAACAGCTATCTCGGTTCAGCCTTCTCGGTAGAACCGACTCTGACCCAATCGGCCTGGTTCCGTCCCCACAACCGCTCTGAGGATTTCGACAACCTCTACTTCGTCGGCGCGGGCACACATCCCGGCGCAGGCCTGCCGGGAGTCCTATCGTCGGCCAAAATTGCCGACGAATTGATTATGAATTCGCTGCCTGCAACTTCGGCAGCCCGAGGCGCTGGTACAGTTGGGCAAAATTTAGCCTTTGGTTAAGGAGAAAAGAAAAATGAGTCACCTTCTCAGCCTCACGGAAGCAAGATCTGCCAAAGAACTGCTCGACTTTTTCGACGGTAGTGAGCGTATCATAGGGAGATAGCACAATTGCCACACCGCGTTCCTCGGCCCTGTCCTCAATCATCGGATTGGGCCGAGTATTGCCGGTCAAAATCAGGAGTTTAGTCGAGGTTTCCAGCGCGGCAAGTTGAATATCGGGACGGTCGCCGCCCACGATAACCGCTTTATTCTTGACGGTGCGAAAATAGTTCAAAGCGTTTTCAACATTCATAGCGCCAACCATCAGGTTTTCTACCAGGTCCTCCAGGCAATCGCCACAAAGCAATTCGCCCTCTAAAACCTCGACAATTTTACCGATACCGATGGAACGCAGAGTCGGCTCGTAAGGCAAAACAGCCAAAACATCAACGCCCTGGGCCTGCACATAGGGGAGAATGGAATTATTGGCATAGTCCAGGCGGTTTTCTGGCACTGCGTTGATAATGATGCCGATCAATCGCTCGCCCAGCCGGGTCAGGGCGGTTAAAGTATCGTCAACTACCTGCAGGCTGTTTTGGTAGCCCACAACCGTAATCACCCTGGCATCAACCAGGTCGGCCACTTCATTGAGCGATAGTTTCACGATGTAACCCTCTCGGAAATTGTCGCTGCCCTCCATCACCACAACATCTTTATCCTGGCCGATTATTGCGGCAGCCTGTTTTACCGTGCTTCTGTAATCCCCATTATCCTCGCTCAAAATCTTGCGCATGCGCTGGCCGGTGACAACTACTGGAGCCAGGAGTTCCAACGGCTCGCTCAAATTAAAGGTTTCTTTGATAAAACGGGCATCTTCATCAATGCTGCTCTCGGCCAAAACGCGGGCAGCGCTGCTAAAAGGCTTTAAGTAACCTACTCGATAACCGTCTTTCCGCATCCGGTCCATCAAGGTCAGACAGACGGCGCTTTTACCGGAAAAATTTTGGGTTGACGTAACATATAAGTTGATTGCCATGATTGTTCTCCCTTGGATAACACTGTTCTCGCTCAAACAAGCAAAAACTTTCCGAGAGCTGATTCAGCTTTCAGAAAAAACCTCAACAAACGACTCTCCTGCTTCAGTTATTTTTCAAGGGCGACAAATTTAGTATACTTCAAACTCTTTAATTAATCTATACCTTATGCTTAACAATTGCCGTCAAGAAATCTTGATAAAAATATTGCCTAGTTGGAACCAGTGACCCGCCTCATCGGCCAATGAGACCATAGCGTACCTCTAACAAACGAAACAAATAAAAGTACTATTTGGTAAAATTGCTATCTAAAAGCCTGCTATATCTACTACTTGTCAATATTTCTAGACAAATACTTGACAAAATATTGAGTTTGTGATACTATTTTCGTCAGGCAAGTTTGAAATCTTATTTTGGCCTGCCCGTAAACGCAGAAATTTATTTAAAGAAGGCTTGGAATGTCTACATCAAATCAGCTACCGACCTACAATTTAAAGGCCGTTGTTCAGGAGACGGGTCTCAAACCCGATACCCTGCGAGCCTGGGAGCGCCGCTACGGCTTGCCCCAGCCCCATCGGACTCCCGGCGGCCACCGTCTCTACTCGCAGCACGATATTGATATGCTTAAGTGGCTGGCCGCCCGGCAGGATGAAGGTTTAAGTATTAGCCGGGCTGTGGATCTGTGGCACAGTCTGCAACAGGAAGGTACAGACCCGCTTCAGGCGAGTACCCCTGAGGCGTCCCTATCGGTCCCCCCCCCACCCTCCTTTGCGGTCGGCAGCGCCATCACCGAACTGCGCCGGGCCTGGATAGCGGCTTGTCTGGCTTTTGATGAGCGGACGGCGGAAAGTATTCTGGCCCAGGCTTCGGCCTTGTATCCCCTGGAGACTGTTTGCTTCGAGCTTTTGCAAAAGGGGTTGACCCAGATGGGTGAAGGTTGGTACCAGGGAGAAGTTACGGTTCAACAAGAACACTTTGCCTCGGCTCTGGCTATGCGCCGCCTGGACGCCCTGATAGCAGCCACCCCACCTCCAACTCGTCCCAGCCGTATTTTGGTCGCTTGTCCGCCTGAAGAGGAGCATGCCTTTAGCCCGCTTTTGATTACGCTCTTGCTCCGGCGGCACGGTTGGGATGTCGTTTATCTTGGCGCCGATGTCCCCTCGACTCGTCTGGAATTCACCATTGCCACGGCCAGGCCGCAACTGGTGATTGTGGCCGCCCAGCAACTCCATACCGCTGCCTCCATGCTGGAGATAGCCCACCTGCTAAACCAGGAGCGAGTACCGCTCGCTTACGGTGGCGCTGTCTTTAACCATCTTCCGGCCCTGCGCAGCCGTATTCCCGGCCATTTTCTTGGCGAACACCTGGAGACAACCCCCCAGGTAGTCGAGCAACTTCTCATGTCGCCGCGCCTGGGCTGGCCGCCGCCGGTGGTCTCCCAGCCAGGCGAAGCATGCCAAGAAGCCCTGGCCCACTATCGGGAGCATCAAGCCCTGATTGAAGCGCATGTATGGCAACTGATGAAAGATGAGCCTATTCCGCACAGCCGCCTGGCCAACGCCAATATAAAATTTGCCCGCAATATCATTGCCGCCCTGCTGCTGGGCAACATTGATTTTCTGGGCGCTGACATCATCTGGATTGAAGGCCTTTTCATCAATCATCAAATGCCGACCGAGCAACTTCGTCGTTACCTCAATGCCTACCGGCAAGCGGTCCAAACCCATCTGGATGAGCGTGGCAAAATTATCCGGGATTGGCTGGCTCAACTGCTGCTTGAGGACATAAAAAACCTGTCATGAAGTACCACCACTCCTTCCGGGTGCGCGCGCCCCTGGCGGCAGTGACCGATTTTCACGCCCAGTCCGCCAGCATGGGTGCGATTACCCCGCCCCCGATCATCACCCAAATCCACCAAGCGCCGGCCCGCCTGCAAGAAGGGGACGAAATGGCTTTTACCCTCTGGCTGGGACCGCTGCCCATACGCTGGCTGGCCCAAATTGAAAATGTTAGCCATAACGGCTTTGTGGACCGGCAGTTGCGCGGCCCCTTTGGCTCCTGGGTCCACCACCATCAATTCCGGCCTGTGGACGAGAAAACCACCGAAGTAATTGACGAAGTTGAAGCAGAGTTAAAAAAGCATCCCTGGTGGAGCCTCGTCGGCCTGGGGATGTGGCTAACTCTGCCCATTTTGTTCGCCTATCGCGGTTGGAAAACAAGAGATTTACTTGAGAAAAAATATGAGCATTCCCCGGCCTCACCGGAGGTCAGGCAATGAAGCGCGTTGTCGTTATTGGCGCCGGCATAGGGGGGTTGACAGCAGCGGCAGTCATGGCGCGCGCCGGGCTGGACGTCACCGTGCTGGAAGCGCACGTCTATCCGGGTGGCTGCGCCGGTACTTTTTACCATCAGGGTTATCGCTTCGATGCCGGCGCGACCCTGGCCGGCGGTTTTTACCCTGGCGGGCCGCTGGACCAGGTGGCCCAAGCCGCCGGAGTAGCTGCCTGGCCGGCCCATGCCACCAATCCCGCCCTGGTCGTCCACCTGCCCGATGGCTCAGCGGTCACACGCTGGACCGATGCGCGCCGTTGGGAAGCGTATGGCCGAGCCTTTGGCCCCCAGGCCGAAACTTTTTGGCGCTGGCAAGAACGCACCGCCGACGCCCTGTGGGACCTGGCCCTGCGGATGCCCCCCTGGCCGCCTCAAACTTTCGCCGATGTTCTACAATTGGGCCAAAAGGGGTTAGGCTGGCTGGGCCGGGGTGGATTTGAAACCTACGCTGGCTTGCCTCAATTGGCGGCGGACGCTCTCCGCCCGGTGGCGGCCCACCTCCGCCATGCCCCCGAAAGCTTGCGCCTTTTTGTTGACGGCCAACTGCTCATCGCCGCTCAAGCCACCAGCCGCCAGGCCAACGCGCTGTACGGCGCTGCGGCCCTGGATTTACCCCGGCGCGGGGTTGTCCACCTGGCGGGGGGCATGGGCGCTCTGGCCGAAACCCTGGCCCAGGCCGTGCGCCAGCATGGCGGTCAGGTCCATTACCGCCAGGAAGTCCGCCGGATTATTGTGGAACGAGGCCGGCCCGTTGCGGTGGAAACCAAGCGAGGCAAATCCTTCCCTGCCGATGGTGTTGTCGCCAATCTGACCCCCTGGAATCTCGCCGCTCTGCTGGGCGAAAACGCTCCTTCTTCGCTCCGTTCCTTCGCCTCACCTGGTTCTCTTCTCCCGACCTCATTCGACGGCTGGGGGGCGTTTATGGTTTATGTGGGGCTGGATGGCTCGGCCGTGCCGGCCGATTTTCCGCTGCACCATCAGGTGATTGTTCGCGAGCCGATGGCCGAGGGCAACACCGTCTTCCTATCGCTCAGCCCTGGCTGGGATAAGAATCGCGCGCCGGCCGGCCAGCGGGCGCTGACCATCAGTACGCATACGGACCTGCGCAATTGGTGGCGTCTTTTTGAAAATGAGCGCCCCGCTTACGAACAGCGCAAAGCCGTCTATGTAGAACGCATCCTGGCCGCCGCCGAAACGGCTCTCCCCGGCCTGCGGGAAGCGGCCCATTTGATCCTGCCCGGCACGCCAGTCACCTTTCAACGCTTCACCCACCGGGCCTGGGGTTGGGTGGGCGGCTTTCCCCAAACGAGCCTGTTCCGTACCTGGGCGCCCCGGTTGGCTCCCGGCCTGTGGCTCGTCGGCGATACTATTTTTCCCGGTCAGTCTACGGCAGCGGTAGCCCTGGGCGGGCTGCGCGTGGCCGGAACGATTCTGGGTGAACTCGGCGTTAAGATTGAGGCTCACGCCGCTTCAAGTGTCCCCCTGACCCGGGCCATCGAAACCCAAAAACCTGCTGAGATCCTTTCTATGACTGAACAGGCCGGTCTGGTGGAGTAATTTGTGACTTATTTTGGCTTTTTGGCTCAATTTTTGCTGATCCCAATCCTGCTGCTGGCGCTGCTGACCTGGTACGATCTGCGGCGAGGTCTAGCTCTGCCCCACGCCTTGAGCGGCTGGTCGGCCTGGAAGGTCATACTGGGGCATATTCTGGTAGCGCTCATTTATACGACCCCCTGGGATAATTACCTGGTGGCTACCGGCGTCTGGTGGTATAACCCGAAGCTGATTACCGGCCTGCTTTTGGGCTGGGTGCCGCTCGAGGAATACACTTTTTTTGTCCTGCAGCCGGTTTTGACCGGCCTGTGGCTGCTCTTTCTGGCCCGCCGCCTGCCCGTCGAGACCCATTCTTTGCCCTCCATGCACCGCCTCCGCCCCAGTTTACTGCTGGGTCTCGGAGGGGTCTGGCTGGCTATGGCAGCGATATTGATTGCCGGCTGGCAGCCGGGTACCTACCTGGCCCTGATTCTGGTCTGGGCGCTGCCGCCGCTTATGCTGCAAATCGGCTTCGGGGCCGACATCCTCTGGCGGCAGCGCCGGCTGGTGCTGTGGACCCTGCTGCCGGTAACGCTTTACCTCGGCCTGGCCGATGCCCTGGCCATCGGCTCCGGTACCTGGACCATTGACCCCGCCCAATCGCTCCAGCTTTACCTGGGTGGCGTTCTCCCCGTCGAGGAATTTATCTTCTTCCTGATGACCAACATACTGCTGGTGCTGGGTGTTGTGCTGGTGCTCTCGCCCGAAAGCCAGAACCGGGTCAGCCCGCAACTGCGCGCCCTCATTTTGCCAAGATTGCGGCCCTGAGTAGCATGTCTGCAGTTATCACGTATCATCTTCTCCCCCTCGGCTCCGGCCAGGCTGCCGATCTCGGCGTCGGCAACAAAGGAGCGCTGCTTGACCGGGCGGCGCGGGCCGGGTTGCCTGTCCCCAGGGGTTTCATTTTGTTAGATTCTGCCTGGCGGGAAGCTCTCGCTGCCGGGCTGGTCATCCTTGAAGCCGGTACGATAACCGTACCCGACTCCGCCCGCCTCGCCAATTATCTGCAACTTGACACCCTGGCTCACTCCGGCCCCCAGCCCCCGATCTCCAACCCCCTCTTCGCCATTCGTTCCGCCTTCTCCGCCGAGGACCGGGCAGGGGAGAGCCTGGCCGGGTTCTTTACCTCGCGGTTGTTTGTTGACCCCACCGACCCGGCCCACCTGGCTGCCACCCTGGCCGACGTCTGGGTCTCGGCCCTGAAGCAGCCCGGCGATTTCCGGCGCGATGTCCTGCTCATGGAAATGGCCGCCGCCGAGCAGGCCGGCGTTGCCTTCACCGAGCGCGATTTTGAAGATGACCTGGTCAACTTTACCCTCGGCACAGCCGACACGCTGGTGTCGGGCAAGGTGGAGGGAGAGACGATCTTTCTGCCCAAATTGAGAGACTGGGAACGAGATTTACGATTTGCCACGTTAGCTTTCAATCGTAAATCGTCAAGCGCAAATCATAAATCATCTTGGAGTGTTCGTCTACAGCAATTACTCCGCGACGTTCGGCGCGTCTTTGGCCCCGGAGATTGGGATGTCGAGTGGGCGGATGATGGAACGCGCTGCTGGCTGGTGCAAATCCGGCCGGTTACCCGGCCCAGCCGCCGCAACGAAGCTTTCACCATCGCTAATATCAAGGAGATCCTGCCGGAACTGCCCTCGCGCTACATGAGCAGCCTGATTGCTTCCTGCGCCGACGGTCTTTTTGCCTATTACCGCCACTTCGACGCCAGCCTGCCGGCCCACCGGCCCTTTATCGAGGTTTTTTATGGCCGGCCCTACATCAACCTGTCGCAATTGACCGAGATGATGCGCATCTTTGGCCTGCCCACCCGCCTGGTTACCGACAACATTGGCGGGGAAACCGGCCAGGTCTACGGAATGAATTGGGGACGGTTAATCAGCAAAATTCCGGTGCTGGCCCGCATGGGTTTGGCTCAGTTGGGCGCAGTCGCCTCGGCCCGGCGAGCCGGACAAATGATGCTGGCTCGCACGGAACAGCCAGGGGAAAACTTCAGCGAGTGTACCGAAACTCTAGCCTGGCTCTACACTACCCTGGTGACAGAGATGTTTTCGCTGACCGCCGCCATGAGTGGGCCGTTATCATTGCTGCGCCGTTTAGGCGTATTGGCGGAACACAACGCCCGCCAGCGCACCATCAGCACCGCTATGTTCACCGATTTGGAACTGCTGCGCCGCCTGGCTGCCGGTAAGCCGGGGCTGCAAACGGCTCTGGCCCAGGGTAAGCTGCCAGACGATCCGGCCTTTTGCCGGGCCTGGCAGGCTTATTTGGGCAAGCACGGCCACCGCGGCGTCTATGAGAGCGACATTGCCCGGCCTCGCCTGCATGAAGCGCCCCAGTCGCTGCTGGCCAGCCTGGCCCGCTCGACCGGCCGGCGTCAAGCCCTGCCGCCGCGTACCCTGCTGGGCTGGCTGACCTTACCGCTCTGGTGGCAGGCCAGCCGGAGCATGCGGGCGCGGGAGTTGATGCGCTACCAGGCCATGCTTGGCTTCAATCGCATCCGCCAGCAGTTATTGCTACTAGCCCAAACTGATGTCATCGCTGGGATTTTGCCGGAGCCGGACTCGCTGTGGCAGTTGGACATTGAGGAGGTGCGCCAGCTCGACCACGGCTGGGTGCCGGATGCGACCTTTTTTGCCCAACGCCAGCATGAGATCGAGCATCTGCAAAGCTATCACCTGCCCGACCTGTTCTACCGCTTTGACGATTTGGAGCAGTATCGCGCCGGAGCCACTGCTGCCAGCCAGGAGACCCGCCTGCGCGGGGTCAGCCTGACCGGCGGCGAGGTCCGCGGCCGCGCCTGGGTGCTGTCCGAACCGGGCACGAACCTGCCCCCCGGCTTCACCCCTGAGACGACCATCCTGGTGGCCCGCTCGGTGGATGCGGGCTGGATCCCTACCTTCGCCCACGTCGCCGGGGTGGTAGTCGAAACCGGCGGCGATCTGTCCCACGGCTCGATCCTGCTGCGCGAGATTGGCCTGCCGGCCATTACCAATGTCCGCGGGGTGACACGGGTAATTCAGACTGGGGATGAGGTAGAACTGCGGGCGGGGTCAGGAATGGTGGAGCGAGTAAATCTGTAGGGACTTGACCAATCGCCGACAACCTACTATACTGCCAACCGATTTTTATAGTGGTGTGCTGGCTGTGTGGATGCTTCAATCATAAACAAGGGGTAATTGAGTTATGGGTAAACAAATCTTTACCAGGTTTCCCCTCTTGATGGGGCTACTGTTGGCGATTGTCATCGCCGTGTTGGGCATAGCTTCCCCAACTGCCAAGGCGGTTGGGACAGAGGCGAGTCCACAAGCATCGTTAGGGCTGGCAGCGCTGGCTGTTCCCCCGGCGCTGCCGGTACAGGTCCAAAGCACCCCCACCTCCACGGCCACAATCCAGAGCATTCCCAGCGTGGTCATCGTCAGCCCTGTCGCCGACCAGGTGTTTACCTCCGGGGAGTTAATTCCGGTC
This sequence comes from Anaerolineae bacterium, assembly GCA_023382535.1. The sequence goes on from JAHDWA010000039.1 coordinate 36,009, forward strand.
GTTTCCAAGTCGGCTGACCCCCAGGGTATTACCCGTATTGATTTGATGGTCAACGACAAACTGCTGGCCAGAATATCGAATATGAACCCGCAAACCAATCGAACGCGGACGGCCAGCCAGGTCTGGCTGCCTGACATTGCCGGCAGCCACGTTCTCCAGGTTATTGCTTACAATGCCGCCGGCGTGACAGGCGAGTCGGAGCTGGTCTTTGTCCAGGTTCAGCCGGCAACACCGACCCCAACCCCAGTTCCGGCGAGTCCTACCCCGACCGCCACCCCCACCTTTCCCTATCTCGTTGTTACGTCGGCAGGCTCCCTGCGGGTGCGCGCTGGCCCCGGCACGCAGTATGACTCGCTTGGTTTTTTGCAGCCTAACCAGGAGGCCAGAATTACCGGGCGAAATCTGGGGGCCGACCTGTGGTGGCAAATTAATTTCCCCGTGGGTACGCAAGAGCTGGGCTGGGTTACCGGCAACCCGGAATTTTCAACCGCCTACCACGTTGATGGTGTGCCCACCGTAGCCACACCGCCCCCGCCGACGCCAACCGCCTCTCCGACACCGGCGGTCAGTATTGACTTTCGGGTTGATCGGACCGAGATTCAGCGGGGCGAGTGCGTTAATTTCTTCTGGAATGTGTACGGCGTGCAGGCGGTCTACTTTCAAGGCAAAGGCGTTTCCGGCGACAACCAGAGCCGCCGGGAATGTCCCCAGGAGAGCACCACCTACAGTTTGCGGGTCGAGCGGGCGGACGGCTCGACGGAGACGCGGGATATCCAGATTAACGTGCGCGATGACGATAATGACAGCTACGTGACGACGACGGTGCGCCGCGAGGATAAAATAGATTTTGATAATGGGGCGCAGCCCTCGGAGGAAAATGGCGATTTCTTGTGGTATTTCGATGGTGACCGGCCGGTCTTTGAGAAGGCCGATGCCGACGAAAACGACATCAAGCTCGTGCCGTTACAGCCAGGCGACCTGGATGATTTCCAGAACCTGGACGAAGATACCTGCCGCGCCGCCCTGGACCAGCAGAATCAGCTCAATCTGACCATTGCCCTCGATCTTATGGTCTGCTTTGCTACCGACCAGGAGCGGATCGGGAAATTACGCTTTACCGGCGGCAGTCAAGAGGAACTGATCATGCAGTGGCATCTTTGGTGAGGCCACAATAGAATTTGACGATCCCTTAACTATGAAGCCCAATTTTCCAGTTGTAAATCCTGAATGCGTTGATAGTGGCGGGTATTATTTGTCACCAGTACCCTATTTTCCATCAAGGCTATACTGGCAATGAGCAGGTCAAAATCCGGCAATGGCTGGCCGATTTGGCGAAGTTGCGCCTTTAACGCGCCAAATCGTTTAAGGGTGGTATCATGCAGAGGTAAAATAGGGACTTGGCTCACGAAATCATCTACTCGACCCAGATTCTCGGTGACCCGACTTGAGTTATAAGCTCCATAATACAGCTCCGCCTGAGTGATCACCGAGATTGCCACCTGTTTCCAGCCCGCGGCCAACAGTTTATCTTTTACACCTGACCGACCATTCAACCAATAGACACAAATATCAGTATCAAGCAGGTAGTTCACAGATCAAGCTCCAAATCGGAAATGGTGCGATTGGCGTAAATATCTTGAATAATAACTTCCGGTTCACGGTCGTCTTGCCAGGTCCCAAAAGTAGCCAGCAAGGCTACCTGGCGAGCCTCATCACCGTTTTGCTCATACTTGGCCCGCAGGTAACCGATGAAATCCAAGACCTCCCGGATAAGGTTTTCGGGTAATGTCTGCGCCTCGTCAACAATTTGCTTAACCAGTGTTTGTTCAGTTGCGTTCATCAGCGACCTCCTCATTTCGACACTCTTGGCGGATATTGTACCACAGAATGCGCCAGCATAAATATAAGACGCAAGATGTGGGCGGCGTGGTCATCGAAATCGGTGGCAATCTCTCCCACGGTTCGATTGTTGTGCGGGAGATTGGTTTGCCCGCCATCGCTAATATACGCGGGGTGATGCAGGTGATTCAAACGGGGGATGAGGTGGTGCCGCAGACCTTGAATAAAGGCTTTATTTAAGACGTTCAATTGCCGATTGCGCTAAACCTTTATACTTGTCATACTGAGAATTTGAACTCAAATACTTTTCGTACAATTCCACTGCTTTAGATAGGTTTCGCTTATGTTCATACAAGAAAGCTAAAAGGTAAAGAGCTTCAGGCATTCTGGTTGTCAAGACTGCTTCCAGATCGCCTATAGACTCTTCTAATACTTGTTCAACGTTAAATGAAACAGCCTGCTCATACCAGGAAACGCTTTCCTCAAGCCTACCTAGTAGTAGAGAAAACAATCCCAGATTGTAATACACAAATTCTAACCTTTTGTTGAGCGCAGTCTCAACAAAAGGTTAGATATAGTAGCTAAATATTGAAGAATTACAAAATGTAGTAAATACATAGTGGGAACGAGTGGGGTTCTAATATTTGAGCCGGTAACAACAGACGAGTGAGCTAATAACCAAACTTTAGAGTTGGGGAAAGGGGAATCAAAGCATAATCGGAGGGGTTCGTTTATATCAACAGATACCTCTATTATATCTCTTTCCCATCTCAATCGTCATGGGATTTTTGGTTGTCTAACAATTTGGTTATACGAAAATTGAGAGGGTTTGAGCAAAATCAGCTAAAGTGAAACCAAAGGGTAGCTCACCCACCTGGGTGATAGAGACGTTAAGAAGAGGTACAAAAAGGGCTAAAAAGTTAACTCTGTTTGCTGCTTGAAACTACCCAGCCCGGTGTAGACATAAGAGAACAAGTCGGTTAAACTTTTCTCCAAGAATAGGTTTCACTGGCAGGGAGTAAAATGATAAGCGGAAAAATGAGTGGTCAGCCGCAGACCGGTAAAGCAGTCCAATTGAATGACAAAATGCTGGAACTGGCCCAGGAATTGCTGATCGAAGAGATGGCCGGGGAGACGCTCTTTGCCTGCGGCTACGGCTTGACCTGTAAGATAACCGGCCAGTACGGCATGTACGAAACCTTCGATGGGGAGATGGTTTCATTCCAGCCCAAAGCCACGTTGAATTTCACCCTCATGGCCGACGAGTTTGTGATTACAGGCGATGTGGCGACCATCAAGACGGTGGCCCATCACCTGAGTGACTACGAACTGTCAATCGCCTCGTTATAACCCCTACCCCTTCGCTTATTTCTCGTTTCTTTCTATTAACTGTTGCTCCCACAACTGGCGGGTAAGCTGCATCTGTCCCAGGTGAGTACCGACGTGCTGGAGGTTGTGGAGCAAAGCCCAGGCCACCGTCACTTCACCTCTATCTCCGGCCTGGCGGTGCAGGTCCAGCTCCGGCAGGGTCAGCTTTTCGAGCACCATGCGGCTGTGAGCCAGGGTGGCGTCGAGCCGGGCGGTCAACTCGACCTCGTTCAGGCCATAGATGCGGAACTCGGTCGCCCGGTCACGGTGAGCCGGGTCGCCGCCGGCCACCTCGCCCACCCAGTAGCGCTCCGAGCCGGCGACATGGGTAGCCAACACGGCCAGCGAGCTCATGTCTACCCCCGGCAGCCAATCCAGCGCCGCCAACGGCAGCCCGGCGAGCGCCTGGCGCATGTCGTTATGCAGCGCTTCCAGGCGTTCCAGATAAGCTTCAAGCAGCGGTAACATTTGTTTCTCCTTCCCCGGACGGGCCGGGCTTAGGTTATTGAACTTCAAGTGCGGTCAACTGCCCTAACTCCAGCCAATCGCCCAGCGGCTGCCCCGTCTCATCCACCACCTGCACCTGCAAGCGAAAGGTTCCGGCCGGGAAATCAGCGGGTACCCACAGCGCGTGGTTGTCACGAACCCGCTCGCCGGCCGTCCACTGGGGCATGGGGTAGCGGCCAAACGAAGGGCGGCTGGTTTCGGCCAGGGGTACTGTATCATCGGCCGCCAGGAAGCGCAAACTGACCTGGTAATCGGGGACAGGCGTTTCGACGGCCTCCCAAAACAGGGCGACGCGCAAAAAATCGCTGCGCTGGATAGTCTCGCGCTCAGGCGTCGCTCCCAACAAGCAAGGATGAAGGATGAGGGATGAAGGATGAAAATTAGTCAGGGTATCTTCTTGCTGTTGACAAACGTGAGGTGCTGGCCAGGTAATTCCCAATTCTGCCAGGGTAGGCGGATTAGTTGGCCGGGTGACAGTCACGGGGAGGGGCAGGACGTCACTCCAGCCCGGTTCACCCCCTACCACAACCGGCAATCTGGCCCAGGTTGCCGGATCATACAACCCGGCGACCAGAAAGTAGCCGCCCGGCGGAGTTCCCGGCGGAACCTGAACGGCGTGTTTATCTTGCACAAAGCCCCACGGTTCCCAGCGGCTGGTTGGCAGACCGCCGGGATGCAGGTTATCCTGCCCGGCAAAGAGGTGCTGCTGGCCGTCTACCAGTTGAGCCAGCGCGCTGTAATTCATAGCCAACGGTTGGCGGGCCTGCCAGTAGAGGGTCAGGTCGAAGGTTTGGCCGGAGGCAGCTTGGGGTTGGTCGAGGTCATAGCCGAGCAGATTGACCTGCCGGCCAAAATTGACCTGGCGCGAGACCTTAGCTCCGGTGCCGTGGGTCCCATCAAAAACTCGTTTGAGCGGGTTGTCGAAATGATCCAGGTAAAGGGTTTTGGTCAAAAGGAAAGCCAGGGCCAGGGCCAGCAAAAGAACAACTTGGGATGAGCTAAAATCAGGTACTCTCTCGCCACCCCCATTCCCTTTAAAGGAGAGGGACAAGGGGTGAAGATGACGATAGGCCCTAAATCCCAGCCCAATTACTACAACCAACGCCACAAGAGATAAAGTATTGGCAGCTTGTCGAATGGGTGTCTCGCCAAATTGGAGCAAAAGCCGGTGCTGGCCGGCGGGCATTGTCACTCCCACCAGGCCCCGTTCGGTGACAGGAGCCAAGGGAGCCGGTTGGTTGTCTACCTCGGCTTGCCAGCCGGGAAAATAAAAGGTGTGGAAGACGGCCTGGTAAGATTCTGGCGCGTTGATGGTCAGGTCCGCCCGGTTGAAACTATAGACCGCCGACTCAACCCTGGCGCCGGCGGGCAAATAGGCATGATCCAACCTCTCTATCGCTGCACCGGTTTGGTACAGCGACTCCAGGGGCGAGTCGTGGGGTATTTGCTGCACCCAGATGGGCAGATATTCGCCAAATGAGGTCGTGCCAATCGCTCCGGTTGCCCGTTCGTAGGCCATCATGCCGGTCAAGGTAGGCGGAGCGGGCAGAGAAGCGTAGTAACGAGGGTACAGGAGAGGAACGGTGCTGATGAGGACCAGCATCACTCCCCCAACTGTCAGACTAAAACTCAGCCGGTTGGGCAAGGCAGCGACAGCAACACCGGCCAGGACGGCCAGCAAAAAAGCGGTCACGCTCAGGAGCCGGTGCGGCTGCTGCACAAAGGCGATGAGAGGCAGCCGGTCCCATACGCCAACAGATACAGGCAGCATCATAAAAATGGCGACGACTAAACCAACGACAGCAAAAAGCAGGGGAGCAGGGGAGCAGGGGAGCCGAGGAGCTACTCCCTGAGTTCTCTTAAATTCCCCCGAGTCCCTCTGCTTCCACAAATAGAAAAGCACAGCCAGCAGGCCGATAGCCGCCAGCGTTACGTGGGCCAGGCCGAGGGTGAGCGGGTCAGTGGGATTGAGCAGGCCGGTGTTGGCGGGCTGGGGCAACGAAAAAAGCTGACCGAGGCTGACAAAGTTGGAGTGGTAGTCGAAGTCGGGCGGGGTGATGACACGCTGGACCTGGGCAAATTCCTTTTCCAGGGTAGCGGGCAGCCAAAAGAAGGCGGCGAGGGCGAGACCGAGGCTGAGGGCGAGGCTAACCCGAAGGATTGCATACTGCGTATTGCGTATTCCGTGGTGGGGGGTGCGGGTAAAAACAAGTTCGATCCCAAGAAAAAATATGAGCAGCGGGAGAAAGAGCAGGTTGGAGATATTGTGCATCAGCAGTGCTGCACCGCAGAGGAGGGCGCTCAGCGGCAGGTAAGTAGGCTGGTTGGTCCGAATTAAGCGACCAAAAGCCCAAAAGGCCAGGGGAAACAGCGCTCCGGCCCAGGTGACCGGCAAGCTGCCCCGCGAATAGAGATTAAACAGTTGATAGGGCGCATATACATAAGCCACTCCGGCTAACAGCCCGGCTTTTGCCCCCAACCAATCTTTCACCAGGAGATAAACCCCGCTTCCCGCCACGAGCAGGGCTAAGGCCCCGGAAATATTGAACGCGCCGACCATATCCAGCCCTATCAGGTGCAGTCCCTCGGTGAGATAATAGGAGAGCGGTGCATAGAAGACAAAGAGAGGCAGGCCGTAGCCAAAGGCCAGGTCAGGCAGCCAGCGGAAAAAAAAGACGCCCTGGCGAATTAGCTGGTCCAGGGCGACAACGCGATACAGGTGGAGCAGGCCGTCGGCGCTGCGGGTCAGGGTGGGCTGGAGAAGCGGGGTGATGGCCGGCAGGGTGAGCAGCCAGAGTAGCAGCAGAGGATGGAATATAGAAGATAGTGGATAGTGGATAGAAGACAGAAGGGAGTAGCTGAAACGCTTAAGCAGGCCGATAGTATTCATCCCTATCTTCGATCCACTACTCTCCATCTACTATCTACTAATTTTTGGGCATCGCCTGGAGGGCATAGTAGGCCGGGGCGGCGGTGAGTTCCGGGTAGGTGGGATAGACAATACTCCAGTAAGTCTGCTCATCTTGCAACGTCCACTGGGGATCGGCTACGTAAATCAGGCTCATTACGCCAATCCAGGGCTGCCAGTTGGCCTGGGCATACTGGTAGGCCCGGACAAAATATTGGGCTTGTTGTTCCGGAGTCACGGCGTGCCACTTGTAGGGCGAGTCGGGGCGCGGATCAATGGTCCAACCAAACTCAAGCAGCACCACCTTCTTGTCGGCGTCGCCATTGTTGACCATAATCGCCCGCACATCCTCGACGTGGCGGAAACAATAAACCCGGCGCAGCTCTTCGGGGACGTTATTCTCCGGCTTGAAATCGCCGGGGTTAGCCAGGCCCGGTGTGCGAGCGACCTCGGCCGGATCGGTTTCCGGCGGGGAGGCAAAACCGGCCCCATGCGCGCCCAGGGCGTCAAAGTAGGGCTTGGCCCCGGCGTCGTACATACCCTGAATATAGTGAGTATCGGGCCGGGCCACGTCGTCGTTGCGGGTAGTGGGCGCCAGGCCGGCGCTAATGATAATCGGATAGGGATCAACTGCTTTAATGGCCTGGTAGGCAATTTTGAGCATCTCGGTGTATTCAGCCGGACTGGGGGGACGATTACCCCACTCGCGGGCCAGGTTTGGCTCGTTCCAGATCTGATAAGCATCAACCCGGCCTTTGTAGCGAGTCGCTACGGCGGCGGCAAAATCGGCAAAGTCCTGGAGGTTATTGGGCGGGCCAACTTCCGGGTAGCCGCCGCCGGCCCACTGCGGCTGCACCCCCAGGCGGGCAATCACTCTAAGGCCATGGGCATCAATTTGATCCATGACCCGGTCGGTACGCGCCCAATCGAAGTGCCCTTTTTCTGAGCCTTCGATTTCACGCCAGGCAAACTCTTGTTTCACCCAGCGAAAGCCGGCATCCTGAACCAGCTTCAAATCCCGGTCGGCAATCTCCTCCTGCCAGAAGAGAAAGACCTGCATGCTATAATCGGGTGAAGTCATCGTTACCGGGGCCGTGTTAAGCGGGGCGTTGACAGCCGCAGGGGCGGCAGGCGGTTCCGTGGGTGCAGGCGGGCTGGTTGGCTCTGCGGTGGGAGGAGCCGCCTCAGTGGATGCAACCGGCGCTTGCGCCGCTACCACCGGCGTGGGAGATTCGGCCGGCTGTTGGGCGACAGGCGTGGGTCCAGGCAGGGGGGAGATGGGGGTGTTTACCGGGGAGACAGGGGTCTGCTGGGCAGAGCCTTCTTCCGAAAAACGGACGACCTCATAGGTTGGGGTCGGCGTACCTTTCTTGGGCGGGCTGGGTTGATAAATGAAAATAGCGTAAACAGCAAAGAGAGCGGCGCAAACCAGGGCAAGGACGATGGCGCTCCCGCCGATGATAGGTAATAACAGTAAAAAATTAAACCCTTTCTTTTCGGGCTGGACGTTTCTCTGTTGGTACATGCTAAGACCTTTATTCAGACAAAAGCCCAGGGCTAACTATGACCTTCACAGATGCTCTCACGTTTTGACCATCAAATTCGATAAGGTGTTTGGAAGGTTGGAGGATTGGAAGGTTGGCTGGAGTCCTTTATCCAGTCCTCCAGCCTTCCAAATCTTCGAAGTTATTACCAATTTTGAAAATCAAAACTCATCAGATAGAGCTTCCAGGAAAGTTATTAGTTTGGCCCCAGGCTAAATTTCACCCAATATCTATGATGATTTACTTCGGCATCGTCGCCAGGGCATTAAAGGCCGGGGTATTGAGAATACCGAAGTTAGCCAGCTCGGTGCCGGCAGCGGTAACGCCATAATCCAGGTTCCAGAGGAACATTGGCCCCACATAACCTGAACTCTTGGCCCACTGGTAGGCCTCGACGATCCATTTGGCCTGCTCTTCGGGCGTGTTGCTGGTGGCATACTCGTAACCGGGTTGGGGATTGCCGGAAACGGCCCAGCCAAATTCGGTGGGCGAGATGCCTTTACCACCGTCGCCATTGGCGACCATTACGTTGCGATAACCTTCCATTGTCCCCAGGAAGCACCAGCTATGATGCCGGTTGGTAAAGGTGCCGTGGCCAGGATCGGCGGCAGCTTCCTGCGGGGTTATCGTTTGCCAGTTCCCCAGTGCCGGGCATAAATAACCGGAAGGGTGCGCTCCCAGCACGTCGAAGTAACCTTTGACCCCGTTGGCATACATCGCATTCAGATAATCAATATCATCCATCGCCAAGTCGCCGACATTACCTGCCGGTGTCAGCGCGCCGCTGATAACAATCATATCCGGATTGACCGACTTTATAGCCTGGTAAGAGAGCTGCAGGAGCTGGACATAGGCCGCAGGATTAATCCGGCCTTTGCCGCCAGCTTCGTACCAAAGATTCTGCTCGTTCCAAACCTCGATGGCAAAAACCTTGCCCCGGTAGCGGTCGGCGACACGAGCGACGGCCTCGGCATACTTAGCCGGGTCGGACGGCGGGCCTTCGACGCTTTTATCGTCGTCGGGAGGTCTGGCCCAATCTGGGGCTTTGGGAATGCTGGCCATCACTTTGATGCCATTAGCGGCATACGCCCCAATCACCTCATCCCAGAAACCCCAGGAATAACCTCCCGGCGAGGGTTCAAAGTCTTTCCAGGCCATCTGGAATTTGACCCAGTCAAAGCCCATGGCTTTAAGGCTGCCGATATTGGCGCTGGTGTTACCGCGCGGGTCCACCTGAATGCCGTAGCCAAACGGCACACTGACCGAGGCAGCGGGAGGCGGCGCCGCCGGTTGGGGTTGAGCCGGGGCCTCCTGGGCCGGGGCGGCTTGCTGCTGGACGGGTTCCGGTTCTGGCTCCGGCGTTGGCGTAGCTTCCGGAGTGGGCGTCGGTTCGGGGGTGGGGCTGGGGGTAGGAGTCGGTGTTGCCACTAACACGGCGACACTGCCGCGCGGAACCGCTCCGGCAGCATCCTGGCTGGAAGAAATGGCCGCTTCGACTTCATAAGAGCCGCCCGCTTCGGGGGCAGTCCACTTGTAATTGGGGCTGCTCAAGTCCACAATTTTTTCGTCAATGACCCCGCCATCCTGGTTTTGCACCCGCCAGACCACCGAGTACTGGCTTTCGACTGGCGGAATGACTAGATCCAGGAATTTGCGGATGACGCCCCAAATCTGGGCATCATTCTTTTCATTCAACAGATTCTGGACGGCCACACCCCGCAGGTTGTACTGGGCCACAAATTGCAGCTTGCGGGCAATGCTGGCCGCATTTTCCAGATAAACCGTGCGCTGGGTATTGTTGCTGTCCAGATAGGCAAACCAGTAGGTGCCGCTGTTGGCATCAAACTGGATACCGGTCGAGGCCTGCAGCCCGGCCAGGGTAAAATCCACTTCCTGCCCCGGCGCAACAATATTCTGGCCGCCGACAATTGCCACCGAGCCAATCGGGTCCAGCGCCTGTTGATAGGTGATGTCACGGGTCACACCGTTCACCTGCTCGGTGCTTAGGGTAGAGAGCAGCAGTTGGATTTTGTAGCGGTTGACCTGCCCGACCGCCCAATTGAGCATCGCTTCCATCTGGCCGCCCTGGGTATAGGCTTTGGGGTCAGGCGAGGTCGGCACTTTAACCACATCGGCGATCCGGCCCAGAGCCTGCCAATCATAAGCGCCGCTGTTCCAATCTTCGGCTGAAACTTGCTGCGGCAGTTCGACCCGCACGGAGAGCTGTTTATTTTCGGGCAGCGCCTCATCCAGTTGTCTGATGAATGCCGTTAACTCTTTCTGCAAATCAGGATTGACGCCCCGATAATCAATATCAATACCTTGATAAGCGTTACGCTGCACCAGGTCAACAATGGCCTCGATGTGCCGCTGGCGGGCCTCTGCGTCAATTAATAAGTTGTCAATCAGATCGGACCGAATGGAGCCATCACTGCCCCAGTTACGAATAGAAGGGATAACCGTAAAAGAGGCATTTTGGATTTCGGGGGGCAATGTGCCCAGATCACCCATGATTTTGCCGTCGGCATCCAGGTACAAACCCTGCGGGTTGACTTCTACCAGGGTATCCTTGATGCCGTCGGGCAGAGGCGTATTCGGAGCGTAATCCGTCGAGACGTTGGGATTGATGGCGTGGGTTTGCATAACCACAACCGAGGCCGGCAGAAAGTCCAGCTCCGACTCGATGACATCTTCGGTCAGGATTTTGCGGTTAGGCAGCCACTCCCAGGTGTCGCCGGTCCAGGCATACAAATCTAACGTATTATAAGGTTCAGATTCGTTGGGGATGGGTACGGTCAGAACTACGGCTTCAGGGGAAGTCCCCTTGACCTGGATACGATAGAAAGGACTTTTCATCACCAGGTTAGGGGGAATACTCTCGGCGGCGGTGAGGAGACTGTTCCCGGCCGAGCCTTCCAAAAAGAGGCTGCGGGGAATCTGTTCTAGCTTGACCCGAAAGGAACGTTTGACGCCTTCCGGCAGAAACGTAATTTGGGTGCCATCAGGGTCCTGGACCGCGCCGCCATCCCGGCCAATGCTCTCGTAGCCAATACTGAGCAGCCGGTCGGCCAGGGAAATCGGCGGCAGCAATAACGCGCTCAAAATGAGCAGTGGAATTAGTACAAAGTTGATGACCACCCCGCCCACTCGACTCTCTAAAACTGACTCAAACGATTGCACGAGTGGATTTGATTTAGTGCTTGACGACATACTTAATTCGTCTTCTCCTTTCCTACGAAACAAGGACGATGCCTGGAGGCTGAAAGCAGGGTTGGTTGTTCCCGGAACCAACACCTTCGCCTGTCGCTAGAAGGCCCTAAGTATAATAAAAAAAGAAAAAAAGGGAAATAAAGCAGATGGCGAGTCAAACGGCCTCCAGGTCAGCTTTTCCTAAAGTTCTAGAGAAAGAATTTCGCCGGGATTTGGGGATTTGGGGATAAAACAAGTTATAAAAAATCTCCCAATCCCCTAATCCCGGCCCACAACCAGCCTCTTTCAGGGTCACCTGAGTGGTTACTTGACGACTAACAATCTATCCAGGCCGGCTAAATCTTTTTTCACCTGGGTGCTGGCTTCAGGAAAATGAAACTGGGCCAGTTTGAGCACTGCCTGCCCTTGCTCGGAGCCAATTTCGACCAGCAAACTGCCGTCAGGCGCTAATTTTTCTCTGGCCTGGAGCAAGAGCCGCCGGATTACTTCCAGACCGTCCTGCCCCCCGTCGAGAGCCAAGCGTGGTTCGTATTTGCTTACCTCCGGCATAGCGGCCGCTAGCTCCGGCTGGCTAACATAGGGTGGATTGCTGACAATTAAATCAACCGGTTCAACTACCGGATCCAGTAAGTCACCGGACAAAAAAGTAATTCTATCGGCTACGGCATGCCGTTCGGCATTTTGCCAGGCCAGACGCAGCGCTTCGGGAGAAGTGTCAATGGCAATAATCAAAGCATCGGACAGATGTTTGGCCAGGGCAACCGCAATGCAACCGCTACCCGTACCAACATCGGCAATTGTGAATTGTGAATTGTGAATATTAAATTGTGAACTGGCGGGCATCGTTTCAGAATCGTAAATCGTAAATCGTAAATCGTAAATCTCCAGTGCGGTTTCAACCAGCAGTTCTGTTTCCGGGCGGGGAATCAGCACATGGGGATTGACCTGGAACTCCAGGCCAAAAAACTCCTTGTGCCCGACAAGATAGGCCACCGGCTCGCGCTGCTCCCGGCGGCGGAGCAGTTCCTCGAACTGCTTGATTTGGTTTTCGTCTAGGAGATCTGAGAGGTGAAGATAGAGCCAGGTCCGCTCCCGGCCCAGGCTGTGGGCCAGGAGCACTTCGGCATCGAGCCGGGGCGTATCGCACCCGGCGGTGGAGAGACGGTGGGTAGATTTCTCTAAAATATCGCCAAGTGAAGTCACGTTAGCACATATCACATTCCTGTTTTCTTACTCAAACAAGTCCGAGTGGGTTCCTGTTCGCTCAAAAATGATATCGTCCCCTACCAGTTTGTAAATCAACAACCAGTTGGATTCAATGTGACACTCACGCCGGCCTTTATAATTCCCAATCAGTGGGTGGTCTCGATACTGTTCCGCTAACTGTTCTTCTTCAATCAACAGGCTCATCACCTCTTTTATTTTCTGCAACTCCTTACCTCGTTTCCCCATCCGCTTCAAATCTTTCTCAAATTGCCGGGTGAAACTCGGTTTACGCATTATAAGCCCAGCTTATCAAACATTTCTTGAGCATTTTCAGACTGAACCAAGTTCCGACCTTCATCAGTATCCTGAAATGTTTGAAGCGTTGTTTGATTGGGGACACGGACTTCAAAAGGTAATCCTTTCACCAATTTGACTTGGCGATAAAATAAGGTGATTGCTTCGGTGGTAGAAAGTCCCAATTCACTAAAAATAGTTTCTGCCTCTTCTTTCAGCTCTGGCTCTATCCGTGCTCGAATCATTGCTGATTTCGCCATAATTGCCTCCTGCCGATAAGTGTACCACAAGTGGGATACAGATTCAAGTTCCCTGAAGCCTTCGGACCGGACTTTCTGCTATGCCACACTCACCCAAAAGCTAGCAAGAACGTCTGTACACGCATCTATCAACCAGTCTCTTTACGTCCCCCACTTAAAAGAGTACGAAACATTTGTAGTTTGCTTACTCTCGCAGGTTGTAAAACCATGCAATCTGTTGATAAACTGTCCTCGTCGTTCCATATTTTCAATCCTAACTGATTACAGTATTCGATGACCGACTCCCTTTCAAAAACATAAAATACTTCATCATCATTGCTTATACCCTGGCCAAGTGGACTTCTTTCAAAAGGGAGTGGTTGACCTTCTTGAGCAATCCATTCTCCTATATCGCCTACCCAGTGAAGGACACGGACAGTTTTACCCTCTTGGTGAACGGATACAAAATATGCTTCGCTTACACTCTGGGCCATTACAACTATTACAAGGCAAGAAAGTGTTTTTGAAACTTGATTAGCAATCTCACCCATATCATGAAAACTGTTATAGTAGACAGTTTGCCAACCTGGTGGATTTGCTTCTAATACCAAAAGATTTGGATAATCTTCCCCAGCAATAAATCTTTCGTTATAGAATTGCTCAGGAAATTTGCCTCGTTTAATAGTAACGGAGTTAGTCTTCTGAACTAGCTTAAGCCAATTAGATAATGAACCTAAAAGTGTCCCCGTTTGTACTGATTGAACGTGTAAAGCCGTATAGGTTGACATTTCACTCAGTCGGTATTTATCTTTAAGCCGCCGCCAATTCTTGCAGCTTTTCTTCCTCGTCAGCTTTGGTCAGGGCCTCGATGAACTCGTCAATTTCCCCGTGCAGGATGTTTTCCAGGCGATAGCTGGTCAGGCCGATGCGGTGGTCGGTGACGCGGGTTTGGGGGAAGTTGTAGGTGCGGATTTTCTCGCTGCGGTCGCCGCTGCCGACCTGGGAGCGCCGGGCCGCGCTGTGTTCGGCGTTAATGCGCTGCTGCTCCATATCGTAGAGCCGGGCGCGCAGGATATTGAAGGCTTTGATTTTGTTCTGCAACTGGCTCTTTTCATCCTGGCAGCTTACCACCAGGCCGGTGGGCAGGTGGGTCAGCCGCACCGCCGAGTCGGTCGTATTGACGCTCTGGCCGCCCGGCCCGGTCGAGCGGAAAATATCAATCCGCACCTCGTTGGGGTCAATTTCCACTTCCACTTCATCCATCTCCGGCAAGACCGCCACGGTGGCCGTGGAGGTGTGGATGCGCCCACCGCTCTCGGTTTCCGGGACGCGCTGCACCCGGTGGACGCCGCTTTCGTACTTTAGCTTGGAGTAAGCCCCCCGGCCGTTAACCTGAAAAATAATCTCCTTAAAGCCACCAATCCCGGACTCGTTCCGGCTCAAGACGGCGGTTTTCCAGCCCTGATTTTCGGCGTAGCGGGTGTAAATGCGGAAAAGATCGGCGGCAAACAGGCCGGCCTCGTCGCCGCCGGCCCCGGCCCGAATTTCGACGATGACGTTTTTCTCGTCGTTGGGGTCTTTGGGTAATAACATCACCCGCAGTTTCTCTTCCAACTCAACCTGCTCGTTTTCCAGGCTGTCCAGCTCCTCCCTGACCATGGTTCGCATGTCCTCGTCCAGGCCATCGCCCAGCATGGTCCTGGTCTCGTCCAGTTGAGTCAGGACGGCCTGGTAGCGCCGGTAAGTCTCGACCAGGCGCTCGATGCTGGCCTGCTCCTGCCCGTATTTTTGCAGCAAATCCGGCTTGCTGACGACTTCCGGCGAGGCCATTAATTCAAGTAGTTCATTGTACCGCGCTTCAACGGCGGCTAATTTATCTAACATATAGCTCCATGACAAGAGACAACCCGCCTGAAAACTCGCAGGCGGGCCGGTTTCAATTTCTAGGCATATTATAGCATGGCTGGCACAGCGCGGCGAGTCATTCAGCCTGACATCAGCCAGCACGAAATTTTATTTCCGGTTAAGTTATGATTTATTCGCTACCGCCTCCAGCGCCATCTTTTCAAACGCCCCTATGTCCAGCGGACCCAAATCCTCACCGCCGCGGAGACGCACCGCCACCTGATGCGCTGCCTGCTCCTTGTCGCCCACCACCAGCATGTAAGGGACTTTCCGCTTTTGAGCCAGGCGAATCTTGTGGCCCATGCGCTCGCTGCTGGCGTCCACCTCGACCCGCAGCCCGGCGGCCTTGAGCCGTTTGGCGATTTCGTTGCAGGTGGCGACGTGCCGGTCGGCGATGGGGATGAGCACCGCCTGTACCGGCGACAGCCATACCGGGAACGAGCCGGCAAAGTGTTCGATTAATACCCCAAAGAACCGCTCCATCGAACCCAACAAAGCGCGATGGATCATGAAAGGCCGGTGCGCCTGGCCGTCCTCGCCAATGTAGGTGATGTCGAAGCGTTCGGGCAAGTTGAAGTCGAACTGGATGGTGCTCAACTGCCACTCCCGTCCCAGGGCGTCTTTGACCTTGAGGTCAATCTTGGGGCCATAAAACGCGCCGCCGCCGGGATCAATCTCATAAGGCAGGTTGGCCCTTTCCAGCGCAACTTCCAGGGCGGCTTCGGCAGTCTGCCAGTCTGCCAGTTCGCCAACGGATTTGGTTTCGGGCCGTGTGCTGAGGTAGGCCTGAAATTCGGTAAAACCGAAGCTGCGCAGAATGTGCAGGCAGAAGTTGAGGGCAAAATCTATCTCTTCCGGCATCTTCTCCGGCTGGACAAAGTGGTGGGCGTCGTCCTGGGTAAAGCCGCGCACCCGCAGCAGGCCATGCAGCACCCCGCTGCGCTCATAGCGATAGACCGTGCCCCATTCGGCAAAGCGCAGCGGCAGGTCACGGTAGCTGCGCAGCTTGTCCTGGTAGATCATAATATGGAAAGGGCAGTTCATAGGTTTGAGATAATACTCCTGCCCGTCAATATCGAGCGGCGCGTACATATTTTCCTTGTAAAAGGAAAGATGGCCACTGGTCTGCCAGAGCGTGCTTTTACCGATATGCGGCGAATAAACCAGATCATACCCCTGGGCCAGGTGCTCTTTGCGGCAAAACTCTTCGGCCAGGTGACGCATCAAGCCGCCGTGGGGATGCCACAGCACCAGCCCGCCGCCAAGCAGGTCCGGCTCGGTGCTGAACAGGTCCAGTTCTTTGCCCAGCTTGCGATGATCGCGCTTTTCGGCCTCTTCCAGGCGGTGGAGATGCCCGGCCAATTCCTCCGCTGTTTTCCAGGCGGTGCCGTAGATACGCTGCAACTGCGGGCGTTTTTCATCACCCCGCCAGTAGGCCCCGGCGATTTTCATCAGCTTGAAGGCTGACGGATTAATTTCGCCCAGGTTGGCGACATGCGGCCCTTTGCACAAATCCTCAAAGGTGTCGTGTTTATAAGTGCTGATAATGGGTGGGGCATCGGTCGGTTCGCCGTATTCGTCCACCTCACCTTTTTCCAGGCCCTCGATCAGCTCCAGCTTAAAAGGCTGGCCGGCGAAGAGAGTTTTAGCCTCGGCGGCGCTCAACTCGCGGCGCTGGAAGGTATGTCGCTCCTTGAGAATTTCACGCATCCGTTTTTCAATCGCGCCTAAGTCGTCAGGTGTAAGCGGGCGCGGCAGGTCGAAATCGTAGTAGAAGCCGTCCTCGATGGGTGGGCCGATAGCAATTTTGCCGGTTGGGAACATCTCCAGCACCGCCTGGGCCATGACGTGGGCCAGGCTGTGCCGGATTTTGTAGAGTTCGTCTTGAGCTAATTCGTTGGATTTCATGATGCACTCCTGTGAAGACCCTAAAGGTCTTTGAGACCTTTAGGGTCTCGTGTTCTACTCTACAACTCGCTCGACCGGGTGGCAATCCGTTCCTGCACGGCAGCAATGAACTCGCCCACCGGCAGGTCGTTCTGCCGCGAACCGTCGCGCTTTCTAAGGGAGACTGTGCCGTTCGCCACTTCCTGATCGCCCACGACCAGCATGTAGGGAATTTGTAACAACTGGGCCTGGCGGATCTTAGCGTTCATCCGCTCCGTGCCCAGATCGGCCTGGGCGCGAATGTTCGCTTCCCGCAGTCGGCGGGCCAGGTTGTCGGCGTACTCGTTGTGCGCTTCGGTAATCGGCACCACCCGCGCCTGGTCCGGCGACAGCCAGACCGGGAATTTGCCGGCGTACTGCTCCAGCAGAAAGCCAACCATACGTTCGTGGGTGCTGAGCGGGGCGCGGTGGATACACAGCGGTGTCTCTTCCTGGCCGTGCTGGTTGATAAAGGTCAGGTTGAAGCGCGGCGGCACGGCAAAATCTACCTGGTTGGTCGCCAGGGAAAACTCACGGCCAATAGCGCTCCAGATTTGCACGTCAATCTTGGGGCCATAAAAGGCGGCTTCGTCGGGCACTTCGACGTAAGGCACCCTGCCGTGGTCCATCGCCCGGCGGACCATATCCTCGGTTTTCAGCCATAAGCGTTCATTGTCCACATATTTTTTACCCAGCCCTTTAGGATGGTGGGTGCTCAGGCGCATGACATACTTCTCGATGTTCAGCAGCTTAAAATACTCCAGGTACAGGTTGACCACGCCCAGAAATTCACTTTCAAACTGCTCCTCCGAGCAGTAAATATGGGCATCGTTCATTTGCATCGAGCGCACCCGCATCAGGCCAAACAACTCGCCGCTTTTTTCGTAGCGGTAGCAGGTGCCGTACTCGGCCAGCCGGACGGGCAGGTCGCGGTAGCTGCGCGGCTTGCTGCTAAAGATTTTGTGGTGGAAGGGGCAGTTCATCGGCTTGATGTAGTAGCGCACGCCTTCCATTTCCATGGGCGGAAACATGCTCTCGGCATAGTAGGGCAGGTGACCGCTGCGCAGGAATAAGTCTTCCTTGGTCAGGTGCGGCGTGCGGACCCGCTCGTAGCCGGCCCGGTATTCCATTTCTTTGGCCAGCTTTTCCAACTCCTCGATCATGACCGTGCCGCGCGGCAGCCACAGCGGCAGACCCGGCCCAACCTCTTCATCAAAGGTGAAAATTTCCAGTTCGCGGCCCAGTTTGCGGTGGTCGCGCTTTTTGGCCTCTTCCAGCATTTCCAGGTACTGGTTCAGCTCTTTTTTGTTGGGCCAGGCCGTGCCGTAGATACGCTGGAGCATTGGATTTTCTTCGTCGCCCCGCCAATAAGCCCCGGCGACGCTCATGAGCTTGAAGCCGTCGCTTGGAAGCTGGTTGGTGGCTTCGACGTGCGGCCCCCGGCACAGGTCCTCAAACGTATCCTGGCGGTAGGTGCTGATGACCGGCTTTTCCTCGGTTTCGTTGCCATATTCGTCAATACCGCCCCTGGCCAGGCCCTCGATCAACTCCAATTTATAGGGTTGAGCTTTGAACAGCTCCCGCGCTTCCTCGGCGCTGACCTCGCGGTACTCAAACTTGTGCTTGCCGCCGATAATTTGGCGCATCCGCTTTTCGATAGCTTCCAGGTCTTCCGGGGTGAAGGTACGCGGCCTACCATGTTCATCTTTGCCCAGGTCAAAGTCGTAGTAAAAGCCGGTATCAATCGGCGGGCCGATGCCGAGCTTCACGTCGGGGTAGAGTTCGGTCACGGCCTGAGCCATGACGTGGGCCAGGCTGTGACGGATTTTGTACAGTTGCGCGTTTTTGGCGTCTTGCTGGTTGTCCATGATCAATCACCTTTTTCCAAATGAATAGTAGTGTCGGCTTTTAAGCCCAAGGCTTCAGCTTCTTCAGTCGTCAGTTTCTGAACTTTGACCCCCATATTTCCCAAAAATCCCTCGATGAAGGTTAAGTAGCCGCGCCGGTGCGGGCCTACACTCCACTTTTTTACCGAACTCTTTATAACACCGAGAATACCGATAACATCCTCAGCGTCCAGCGGGCCATATCGCTCAAACGCCGAATGTAGATTCATCAGCACAAAGTTCTGCACGAAAGCGTGCTGACCTTCAAGCTTAGCCTCGGAACTTTGAGACTCACCAGTTTGTTGACTGAGAAGCAATTCCGCCAATTCAGGTTGTTTTAAGCGCGATATAAGATCTTCTAAAGCCTGGCTTACGTCGCCATCGGTTAAATCAGGGTCAATTGTTCCGGCTTGCAGTAGACCCGTCTCTGCATGGGCAATATACATCGCATAACGCTCGCTGCGATAATCTTTACTCAGATTCAATTTAAAGCCTTCGCGTTCACCCGGCTTTCTTTTGCGTTTAGCCACTGTTACTCCTTTCACCAGAAAAACAAAAAATCCCCCACCCACCTTGGGGCGAGGGAATCCACGCGGTTCCACCCAATTTTAGTTGAACGTTATAACGTTGAATGTTAAACGTTTAACCCTTACACAGCCGCTAACGGAGCCACCCGGAGCCTCATACTTGTGCCGGCACGTTCCGAGGCTCGCTCTCGAGGGGTTTTGGGCAGAGGGGCGTGAGAAGGTTTCCAGCCGCCGACCTTCTCTCTCTGGCACGCCGTACGGACCTGCTTACTCGTCTCGATCAACGCTTTGGGGTTCAATTTGATAGTGATAATCTAACACAGAGGCGAGTTTGTGTCAACTATCGGCGAAAGCAGGGAGAGGCATTTTGGCTATTTGACGCTGCCAGGATAACAGCCACGATAAATGCGGCCATGATGGGCCGCCCGAACGGCCGAGAGCAATTCGGCGGCGATCAAATCCTTGGGTACAAAACCGTTCGCACCGTGGCGGAGGGCCTGCCACTGTTGTATTTCATCATTGTACAGGGATAGAATCACTACATGCGTGTTTAAACCCTGCCGGCAAATTTGTTCCGTTGCCTGCAGGCCGTTCACCTGAGGTAGGGCAATATCCATTACCAGCACATCAGGGGCCAGGCATTCGGCCAGTTCAACAGCTTTCTGGCCGTCCCAGGCTTCACCCACAATCTCAATGTCATCAGCCTTTTGGAGAAATATTCTGATACACTGACGCACCAGACTGTGGTTGTCGGCAATGAGCACGCGAATCATAGAATTTTCACGAATGCTTACTTGATAGTCCATAGGGTAAAGCCTCCACCGGGGTCCAACCCGATTCCACTCCGTCAAACTGAATGACCTTGGCGCTTGGCCTCTCCTCAGCGACGACTTGTCGCCACCAGTTGGGAAAGCTAGGCTTGATCGCCCTGACCAGATACAAACCGCTGGCAATCACCACTACATCAAAGCTCAACCAGACGACAAGAAGTTTTAGGAACCAAAGCATCACATCCGCTCCTTACCCAATCCATGATAGGTGGTGACTCGTTAACTTGTTGACCATAATTTTTGGAGAAGAAGTGAGGAGGCCATAGTTGATGGCCGGAGGGTGAGAGGACAAGGGCCGGTGATTCTAAATGAGACACGACCGCTGTTACTTCGATATTACCTGAACCCGAGATTCTGGCTGTGATCCTATTCTGAGCCAAGGGCAGAGACGCAAAATAAAAGAGGAAATAAAAATTTGGGTCTCGATGTTTTTGGGATAAATAAATTTACTTGAGTAGAGTTCTGTTAGGGTTAGGCTTTAAGCGAGACTATCCTCCTCACTTCTCTATCTCATTATGACACACAACGGTCCAGAGCAACATGGGGTCTAACCCTACTTTTAGGCAAAAAGAGACCCCATTTCTGGGGTCAGTAGAAAATCTGGATGTGTGAACTGTTACTCGTCCAAAGAAATCAACCCGTGTTTGATGGCGATGCGGATCAATCCCGCTAAATCGTGGACGTTTAATTTGGTCATCAAATTGGTACGGTGCTTTTCCACCGTTTTGATGCTGATCTGCATGGCCTCGGCGATGGCCTTGTTCGTCGCCCCTTCGGCCACAAGTTTCAGCGCCTCGCGCTCGCGGGCCGAGAGCTGATCAAAGGGGCTGGCCGCCTCGGCGGCGCTTTGACCAGCCAGAAAGTCGGTCATCACCATCTGGGAAACAGCCGGACTGAGATAGATTTCACCATGCATGGCCGCGCGCAGAGCCAGGAGCAACTCTTCCACCACCGAACGTTTGAGCAAATAACCCCTTACTCCCGCCCGCAGCGCCTGCCGCACCACAGTTTCATCGGAGTACATCGAGAGGATCACCACCTGCGTCGCCAAACCCAGGCTGCGAATTTGTTCGGCGGCCTGGATGCCGTTCAAACGGGGCATAGCAATATCCATGACCAGGACATCGGGCGCCAGACGCTCGGCCAGTTTGACTGCCTCCTGGCCGTTTTCGGCTTCAGCCAAAATCTGAATATCGCCGGTTTTCTCCAAGAGCGAGCGGAGACCCTGCCGCACCAGGTGATGGTCGTCGGCCAAAATGACGCGGATCATTCAATTTTCCTCCCGTGGCAAATGAGCCACCAGGCAAACGCCCTGGCCCGGCTGTGACGTAAGCTCCAGCCGGCCACCCAGCAATTCCAGCCGTTCCTGCAGGCCCACTAAGCCGATCCCTTTAGGTGGGAGACCGGTCTGCGGGTTAAAGCCCCAGCCGTTATCCTGCACGGTCAGGCTGACGGCGCTGGCGTTAGCGGCTAACTTCACCTGCACTTGCGTGGCCTGGGCATGTTTAGCCACGTTCGTCAGAGCTTCCTGCAAAAATCGGTACAGACAGATATTGACCAGGTCGGGTAAGACGGGCAGATCTTCAGCCTCAAACTCGATGGTTAAATTGACCCGTTTGGCAAACTCGCGGCACAAACCTTCCAGGGTCGGAGTCAGTCCGGCGGTATCGAGCGCCGGCGGGCGCAAATCTCTGGCCAGGGTCCGCAGCCGTTCCATGGTCATGTCGGTCAAGCCGACGACCTCATCCATACGCTGGCGGAGCGACCCCATGCGGGCCGGCAAATCATCCCGGATCAGGGTTAAGCCAATTTTTAAAGCCGTCAAGACCTGACCGGCTTCATCATGTAGTTCGCGTGACAGCCGCTGGCGTTCCTCCTCCTGGGCCGAGACGACTTTGTGGGCCAGCCGGCGCAGTTGCTCGCGCCCGCTCTGCACCTGCTCAAACAGCCGGGCGTTCTCGATAGCGATGGCTAATTGGTCGGCCATAGCCTGCAGCATTTCCAGGTCGTCGGCATGGTAAGCGCCGAGACGCCGGCTGCCCAGTTCCCAGGCCCCGATGATCCGCCCTTTCGCCCGGAGAGGGATAATCAGGTTGGAGCGAAGGCCAAGCCCGGCCAGTTGTTCATCGCCGGCAAAGCCGGTACTAGGGGTGAGGTCGTGACGCAGCAGGGGCTGGCCCCGGCTGATCACCCAGCCTACGGCGGAGGCCTTGCGCGGCAGAACGGTTTGGGAGGGCAGATTGTGTTTGTCTTCACCGGCCACGTAGGTGAGGCGGACCTCCTCCGCTTCTACCTGGGCAATAGACAACCAATCATAAGGAAACAGACGAGCGGCGTGCAGGGAGAAAACATGATAAACATCGTCCAGGCGCAGACTGGCCGAAATAGCCCGATCCAGCTCGTGCAGAACAGCTAATTGCTGGGCGCGACGCTCCAGCTCTTCGTACAGCCGGGCATTCTCAATGGCAATCGCCGCCGAGCCGGCCAAAGTTTCCAGAATTTCCAAATCCTGCCGGTCAAAGCGCCCCTGGGCCTTGTTGATGACCTCGATCACCCCAATGGCCCGCTCTTTGAAGATGAGGGGCACGGCCAGCAGCGACTGGGTTGTCAGACCGGTCAGGTGATCAATTTGATTGTAGAAACGGGGATCTTGCTGGGCGTCGTCTACCAGCACGGACTGCCGCTGCTGGAGGGTCCAGCCGGCGATGCCGGCCGTCAGCGGTAACTGCACGCCGATGAGCGCCTGGGCGTCGGGCGCAACTACGGCGACAAAGACCAGTTTGTCGCTGGTGGAATCAAGCAGTAAAACTGAGCCGCCGGTTGCTTCAAGTAGAGTTTTGATCTCAAGGATCAACTCTTCAAGCACAGCGTCCAAATCCAGGGTTGAGGTCAACACCCGGCCCGCCGTCGTCAGGGCGGCCTGCAACTGCTGCTTGTCCACGCCAGTCTCCAAACTTGTTAAAGAGTCGTTCGACTTTACCAGTTTAGCACAGGTACGAGACTGACTCAATAGGAAAGCGGTCGCAAAAAAAACCCCCGCCCACCTGCGGCGAGGGATTTAGTGTTGACGGATGATCAGTCCGCCACTTCCAGCAAATTTTCTACCCCGGCTACTCCGGGCACGTTAGCGACCACTTCGTCCACCAGGGCAATATCGGCGTCGTTGAGCACGGTACCTTCAAGAGTTACCACGCCGTCCTCGACGGTGATAGTAATTCTATCGGCCAAATCAACTGTCTCGCTGGTATTGCACAGGGTCACGTAAACATCCTCTTCCAGATCGAGGTCGTTGTTGTCCACACGATCTGGCAGTTGGTTCAGGTCCGGGTTGGACTGGGCCATGCTCGGGGCAAAACCGGTCGTTACTTCGATGCCCTGATCACTGCCACTGGGGGCAACGGGCGGGTCATCCGGGGGGGTGTAGACCAGCCCCTGCTCCCAGGCTTCTTCGGGATCGTAAGTGTGGCCATCGGTGTGCTGGGTGTCAATCAGGGTGCCATCGCTCAGGTCATCTTCCCAGTCTTCGACATCCTCGACGTCGTCGCTTAACTCGTCCTCGTCGTCCAAAATGGTGATATTCTCAAAACTCAGGTCTTCCTCAAGCTCGATCAAATTGTCATCATCTTCAAACTCTTCGGCAATCTCTGCCTCCACAATATCTATATTTTTCAAAAAATCCTCTCCCCCGGTTAAGTCCATTGTTTCCTCGCCCCCAAAACTTTGGTCGGTGCTGTCGGGGTCGGGGTCGCTATGTCGCCTTGTTTTTGGCATAGTTACTTCCTTTCTCTCTTGAGAAATCAGCTTAATCACTCTTTGAAAAGGCCCTGCTGTCCACCGGCTGAGTTTGAACTTGCCGGCTGATGGGGTTCCGCGTAAACAGCCACCAGCCACCGACCAGCATTGCGACCCCCCAGGCCAGGAAACCCAGATCCCAGGCCAGTTGGTTTGGCCCTGGCCGAACGTGATGAATGCCGAGAAGGTGATGATCAATAATTCCCTCAACCAGGTTGAAAATTCCCCAGCCCATCAGCATGGCTCCGACAAAGGCCGAGGTTGAGGGACGCCGGTTAGGCGGCCGGTTCACCCGCCAGAGCAGCCACAGACCGGCCAGGGTGAAGGCATAAGCCAGAACGTGGAACAAGCCGTCCGTAAGCGTGTTTAACTCCAGACTTGCCACGCTGGTGGGAGGATAATCGGCGCTGACCAGGTGGTGCCACTGCAGAACCTGGTGGAACACAATGCCGTCAAAGAAGCCGCCCAAACCCAGGCCCAGCAGAATACCGGCTGCTAAGAACGAGGCGGGCCTGGCTATATTCTGGGCAGTACTCTCTTTAGATTCTCTCATGCCTAACCCTTTACCTAATAACACCCTTTCTCCAATTAAGATCATACTCCTTTTACCTATCCCTTTCCTACACTCACGTGGGTTATCTTGAGGGACAAAAAGAGCTATTTTTAGAGGAATTATCAAGTCAAGAGGGATACCCATGTTTTCAGCCCAATTCTACACCTTAGCAATTATGTGCTATAATCACCCCTGCTATGGACGAACGAACCGTATCACCCGACTTACAATCAGCCGAAACCAAGCTCGATGCTACGCTGCGCCCTCTGGATTGGGACAGTTATTTTGGCCAGACGGCGGTTAAACAGAACATTCAAATCCTGATTGAGGCCGCCAAGGGCCGCGGCGAGGCCCTGGACCACGTTCTGTTGTACGGCCCGCCCGGTTTGGGCAAGACGACCCTGGCCAATATCATTGCCCACCAGATGGGAGTCAATCTCAAAATCACCTCCGGCCCGGCCATCGAGCGGGCCGGCGATTTGGCCGCCATTCTGACCAATCTGCGCCGGGGCGACCTGCTGTTCATTGACGAAATCCACCGCCTGGGCCGGGCCGTCGAGGAAGTATTGTATCCGGCCATGGAAGATTACGCCCTCGACATCGTCATCGGCAAAGGGCCGAGCGCCCGCAATATCCGCCTCAAACTACCCCATTTCACCACGTTGGGGGCGACCACCCGGCTCGACCTGCTGGCCGCCCCGCTGCGCGACCGTTTTGGGGCCATCTTCCGGCTGGAGTTTTACAGCCCGGAGGAGTTACAGCTCATCGTGACCCGCTCGGCGGCGATTTTGCAGGTACCGCTGGAGCCGGAAGGGGCCAGGGAAATCGCTGCCCGCTCGCGCGGCACGGCCCGTATCGCCAACCGCCTGCTCAAACGCGCCCGCGATTTTGCCCAGGTGCGGGCCAACGGCGTTATCACCCAAGCGGTGGCCCAGGAAGCCCTGGCCCTGATGAACGTGGATTCGCTGGGGCTGGACGACCTGGATAAAAAGGTGCTGCGCTCGATCATCGAGAAATTCGGCGGTGGGCCGGTCGGCCTGGAAACCATCGCCGCCAGCATCAGCGAGGAGAGCAGCACCATCATGGACGTGGTCGAGCCGTACCTGTTACAACTCGGCTTCCTGGATCGCACCTCGCGCGGCCGGGTAGCGACACCGCGCGCCTATGAGCATCTGGGGCTAAACGCGCCCGATCGGCCGGCGCAACCGACGTTGTTTTAGTGAGATGATTGCTGGCGGAGCTATCCGGTTCGAGAATTTTAGATCGAGAATGATGATTTCGAAGTAATAACGTTGCCATGACAAACGGGGATTCGATGTATATAAAGTTGACTTTCGCCCTCAGCCTAGCCTTCTTCATCACCGCCTGCCAATCCCTGCCTGGCTTCAACATCTTCAGCAGTGAGCCGGACTCCGGCGAAGCCAGGCCCGTCTCAAACTTTGTTGACCGCCGCCAGAGCATCCAAGTCGGCGTTGGCGAGCCGCTGGCGATTGCCAGCTACCACCGGGGTTACACCAAGCTGGCCGCGCTGCAAATCTCGGTCAACGGCCAGCCCGTCCGCTCCGAAGCGACCGCCGGGCAGCCCAATACCTTCCCCGACACCCTGGCGGCAGCCCAGGTTTTGGTCTGGGGGCAGCCGTCCCAGGCCAGCGTTGAACAGGTTAGCTTCCCTTCCCCAACCTGCCAGTATTTACGCCAGGCCGGCGGTCCCGTTCAGGCCAATCCGTTACCCTTAGCCCCGCCCTCCTCCGTCTGGACAGTTTGTCACATCTGGATCGGGCACATCCCCGGTACTTATGATTTAAGCCTCGTCGCCGTTGACGACGCGCAGCGCGCTGGCGAGCCAATTATGCAGCGAATTGAGGTGAGGTAGGAACGTGAAGCGTGACGCGTGAAGCGAAAATTTTTCACGCCCTACGTCCCATGCCTCACGCTTTACGAATCAGACAGCTATGGACCTTACCCAATTTGACTACCCTCTCCCCTCCGAACTCATCGCCCAAACGCCGATTGAACCGCGCCACGCCTCGCGGCTGATGGTGGTGGACCGCCGCAGCGGCGAGATTACGCACCGCTCTTTTGCCGACCTGGCCGATCTCCTGCTCCCCGGCGATATTCTGATCGCCAATGACAGCCGGGTCATTCCCGCCCGTCTTTTTGGCCGCAAACAAAGCGGTGGTCAGGTGGAGCTTTTACTGCTCAAACGGGTGGACGACCGGCGCTGGGAGGCGCTGGTTGGCGGGAAGCGGCTGCGGCCAGGTGTGGTGATTGAAATTAAGCAGGGGGGCAGGGGAGCCGAGGAGCCGAGGAAAGATTTCTCCCCTGCTGAAGTGGCAGCAGCAGTTATTGGGGACTTAGGCGAGTCACGCCGGCTCATCGAGTTCAACCAGCCCATCGAGGCCCTACTGGCGGAGATTGGACATACGCCCCTGCCCCCCTATATCCACACTACCCTGGCTGACGCCGAGCGCTACCAGACCGTCTACAGCCGGGTGGAAGGCTCGGCCGCCGCGCCGACCGCTGGCCTGCATTTCTCGGCGGAGATGCTGCTGGCTCTACGAGCCAAGGGTGTGCTTTGGGATTATGTAACGCTGCACATCGGGTTGGATACCTTTAAGCCGGTCACGGTTGAGCAGGTGGAGCGCCACACCATTCATCGCGAGTATGCTCGCCTCACCCCTGAGACGGCGCAGCGCATCAACCAGGCCAAGCTGGCCGGGGGGCGGCTGGTCGCTGTCGGGACCACGGCGGCGCGGACGCTGGAAACGGCTGCCCTGCGCAGCGCCGGAGTGACTGGTTCGCTGCAACAGGCCAGCGCCCTTGATCCCAATCTTTGTCCCTGGAAGCCGGTCGCCGCTATCGAAGAGGAAACTGATCTGTTTATTTACCCTGGCTTCACCTTTCGCGCCGCGAATGCGTTGTTGACCAACTTTCACCTGCCCAAATCCACCCTGCTGATGCTGGTCAGCGCCTTTGCCGGGACAGACCTTATTCGCCAGGCGTATGAAACTGCCGTCGCGGAGAAGTATCGCTTTTATTCCTTTGGGGATGCCATGTTGATCTGGAGGTAAAGTAGAGGGGAGGTTGGAAGGCTGGAGGGGTGGAAGATTGTATTTCCCAGTCTTCCAACCTTCCAACTCTTCCAAAATGATGGAAATCAAAATCATCCGCAGCAAGAAGCGCAAAAAGACAGTCAGCGCCCGTGAGGTTGGCGGCGCGTTTATGGTCCAGGCTCCGGCCGGTATGAGCGACGCCGAATTGCAGCCCATCATAGACAAGCTGCAGAAACGCTGGCAGCGACGGCGCGCCAAAGCCGAACTGGACGATCAAGCTCTGCATCGCCGCGCCCAGGAGTTAAACCGGCAGTATTTTGAGGGCAAACTCAAGTGGAAATCTATCCGCTGGGTTACTAACCAGACCAGCCGGATGGGTAGCTGCACTCCGGCGAATGAAACTATCCGGCTCTCCCACCGCCTGGCGGCTATGCCGGCGTTTGTGCGCGATTACGTGATTGTCCATGAATTGGCCCACCTGCTGGAAGCCAATCACGGGCCGAAGTTTTGGAAACTGGTCAATCGCTACCCTAAAACCGAGCGAGCGCGGGGATATTTGATGGCGGTGGGGATGGAGGAGCCTGAAGAATTGTGAAGGATGAATTGTCAATCGTTAATTGTGAATGAGGATTTAGTTTAGTTAAATCATTCACTATTCACAATTTCTTCCTATCTATCTAACAAACTGGGGATCTCGCTCAATAAGCAGCGCCAAACCTTCTTCCAGCGTAACTCGGGGTTTGAAATCCAGCAGCTTCCTGGCCCGGCTGGTATCGGCCACCAGAGCCGAGACGCCGCCTGAAACTGAAGGAGTAACAATCGTTTGGGCTTTATGCCCGGTCGCTTTTTCAATCAGCGCTACCAGTTGCTTGATACTGGTTCCGGCTCCGGTGCCGATATTAATGACCTGGCGGTTGATGCCAGCGGCGGTAGCCGCAGCAATTAAGGCTTGCACCACGTCATCCACATAAATATAATCGCGGGTTTGGGTGCCGTTGCCATAGATGATGAGCGACCCATCACCTAAAACCTGGCGCACAAATTGGGGAATCACAGGCGCGTGTGTCGGCGGAATGGCCTGGCCCGGTCCGTAGGCATTAAAAATCCGCAGGGCAACTGTTTCAATGCCCCACAAACGGCCAATAGTGCGCATGTAACCTTCCGCAGCTAACTTACTAACTCCGTAGGGGGAGTCGGGGTTGGGCAGCAGCGACTCGCCGACCTTCTCCACCTCCTGCTCGCCATAAACGGCCCCCGACGAAGCCAGGACCACCCGCTTAACCCCGGCATCACGCATCGCTTCCATAATCGCCACCGTACCGCCGACATTGGTGCTGTTGTACTCGCGGGGATACAAGACCGACTCCGGAACCGACACGCGCGCCGCCAGGTGGTAAACACAATCAATTTTGTTGAGCAAACGCCAAACTTTGGGCTTGTCCTCGACATCACCGCGGGTAAAATGGATGGCCGGATCAAGGTTGGCCGAATCGCCGGCGCTCAGGTCGTCGAGCACCCGTACAGTATGCCCTTGCCGGATCAAACGATTAGCCAGGGCGGTCCCAATAAATCCGGCCCCGCCTGTAATTAAGAAACGCATCCCGTTGCCTCGTGTATGGGTGAATCAGGCTCGTGCCGACGCGGTCAAACCAGTTTATTGGGCTAGACGCCCATTTTGCCTCGCTCGGCATCCCAAGGGTAGATAATCCAATCTTCGGTTTCAGCAGCGTAAAAATCGGGCGTTTTGTCGGGAAAGTGAGAACGGTGGGGCTTGTAATGAAGTACAGCCGAGCGAGAGCGCCCCCCGGCATATTTAACGCGTTCGGTTACACTGACGACCTGCTTGCCTCGGTCCCAGATATCGTCCACAATCAGTGTATCTTTGCCCCGCAAAAAACTATCGGTGGGAAATTGCATAAAGACCGGCCAATCCAGGTCATGCTCTTTATCCTCATAAAAATCAACCGATGCTACCAGCACTTGCTGAATAGCCAGCCGCTCGGAGATAATGGCCGCCGGGATAATTCCACCCCGAGTGATGGCAATAACCAGGTCATAATTGAAAGCCTGCAAACGAGGCATCATCCCAATAATCAGCCTCTCTACATCCCCCCATGATAAGTAAACCTTATTAACCTTTTCCATTGCTGACTTACCTCAATACATTCGCTCGAATCACCAAAAGCATAACTCAATTATGAGTTTTAGGCAACGTCAGCGACTAAATTCAAAACCGAATAAGCTCGTTCCCACGCTTCGCGTCACTTTGAGAACGAGCTTAACTGTACAAAGAGGGGATTGAGGGGACCGAACAAGCTTCTCGGATTTCAGCGGCGCCCCAGCTTATTGAACGGTGATCAAATCCTTAATTTTAGCCCATGTGGCCTCACCGATGCCGCTGACCTCGGTAATTTCTTCGGCGGCCTTAAATCCGCCTATCTTCTCACGGTAGTCAATAATGCGTTGAGCGATGGCCGGACCGACCCCCGGCAAACTATCCAGTTGCTCAGGTGTGGCCGTATTGATATTGATCAACCCTCCCCCGGCAGCCGCGTCGCTGCCTGCCGGCACCCGGCTGTTGCCGCTGCCCTGGTGACTGCTCAACTCAGCCGGGCTGACCCCACCCTGAACGGGCGGCGGCGGATTGTCCTCGCCCCGGCGAGGCACATGAATCTGCTGCTGGTCCTGCAATTCCAGGGCTTGATTGATCCGTTCAGGATCGGCCTCGGCGGTAAAACCACCCGCGGCGGTAACGGCATCTTTGATAATGCTGCCCGCTGGCAGAAAATAAACATCAGAGTTGGCAACTGCGCCGCTAACATAAACTCGTACCGGGGCCGGGGTGGAGGTGGGACTGGGGGTGGGACTAGGCGTGGCCACAACCGTAGCAGCGGTCGTCTCCATTAGGGGGCGAATTTCGACAGAGGCCTGAACTGGCTGGCGCAGATAAAAAATAGCAGCGCCGCCGGCAGCAATCAACAAAAGCGAGATGAAGATGAGGTTGCGGTTACGGTCTAACCAGGAACTGTTCATAGATGAGCTTCTCTTTTGAATTAAGATTAAGTATAAGATTGTTAAAAAGATTATAACTGGATTTTGGAGAATGAACAGACCAAAATCTGGGGGTTTAAAGGAGATTCAGACAATTTGTGCTCCGGGCGGCTTAACCCGCGACCAGATATGGAGGGCAAAAGCCGCGGCCGCGCCGGCCTCGGCCAGCCGGCCTAGCAGGATAACCAGCGAGGATGCTCCCAACAGCGGCCCCAAGCCGGCCAAACAGACGCCGAGATTGATCAGGCCAAAGGCCAGCCAGGCCGGTGTTTCGTTGCCACGAGAGCGCCAGAAACGGGGGAAAATCCAAAAG
Source organism: Anaerolineae bacterium (assembly GCA_023382535.1). The sequence goes on from JAHDWA010000039.1 coordinate 66,960, forward strand.
GCGACGCCCATAGCCAACTGGACGGTCCAGCCAAACAGTAAAAACTCCACATGGACAGGCAGGAGTCGCCAGACAAAAGGCGCAAAAGGAATACCTTTGTGGAAAAGCAGCAGCGCCCCGAAGGTAACTCCCACCGCCAAATAGATCAACGCCGCCCGGATAAACCAGCAACTTAAACGAGGCATTAACGTTCTTTTACTCGTCCCCAGGTGTTGATGACAAAAGCCATGCCGGCCAGCCACTGCAATACCGCCGAAAGGGAAGTCAGCCAGGCCCACAGCGCCTCGGGCCGCAGCAGGTGCAGCGGCTCGCCGATGACCCGCAGCGCCAAACCAATATTGAACAGCCAAAAGGTGGCCTGCCACAAACCTTCATGACCATGGGGCTTGTCTTTGCTGTACTTGGGGAACATCCAGTAGACCACCCCAAAAATGAGTTGTGTCACCCAGCCCCACATAAACAGATGCAGGTAAACCGGAGCCAATGCGGCTACACCCGCATGCATCTCCCACTCGGGCAGAACGGCCATTATGGCCCTGACCAGAAAGGCAGCGACCAGCGAAACCATTGCAGTTTTGATGAACCAACGAGTTAGAGGTGGCATACTCTTATTTTACTCAAATTCATCCCTTTGACTGAACGCTTCCGGAAGATTGATGAACCGCACGCACAGTGTTAGCGATGAAGAGCAAAATGGCGACCACGTTGAGCAGTCCTCCCCACTGGCGGGCGGGCAGCCAGACCATAACATCACCCAGCACCCTCAGGAGCAGCGACAGGTGCAGCAGAGCCAGATGCGTGTAAAACAGCGAGGAAAAATTCATCGGCTTGCCCAGCACCGCCGGAAAAATGATCGGGGCATGGCCGAAAATCATGGACATCACAAAACCGACAAAGACGGCATGCAGAATGGCATCGTAGGACAAGCCAGCCGTGACCCCACCGTAAAACAGTCCCAACAACCCGCCGATACCCAGCCAGACATAGCCGGCGAGCAGGCAAACGGCAATGAAGCGAGTCAGGCCAGTTTTGCGCACCGTGTAACGGGCGATATCATAGCGCAGCAGCCACACGGCCAGAGCAACCAACCCGATACTGGCCAGGCGCACGCCCAGATCAAAGGTAAAGGCGGGGCTGACCAGCCCGGCGATGGAAATCAGGAGGAGTCCGGCCAGGAAGAGACCAACGGCAAACTGAAAAAGTTGCTGCACCTGACCGGATAAGCGCAGGACCCGATTTAGCTCCAGCCGCTCTCCGGCGATGGTCAGGATCAAAAAGCCCATCCACCATAGAACAATGTGGTAAACCGGCCAGCCCAACAGCCAGAGCGTGTTGCCGACCAGCCAGAGCAGCGCGCCGGTGGCCATGGTAAGAGTAAAGGCAGCCAATTGCAGCCGCAAGATCAGCCCAAAGACAATCACCAGCATCATGCTGCCCAGGGTGATGAGCAGCGGGCCAATTGGACCAGGCAGACCGCCGATCAGGGCCAGCCCACCTAAGCCGGTCAACAAGGGGCCGAGGTAGGTCCAGGGGCGACCCAGAGCTACCGCCCGCTCTACCCCAATCACCGTCCCCAGAAAACCGCAGACAATCAGCGGGCCGTGACTCATCGGGAGCGTTGGCTGAAGCAGGGGCAAGGCCCACCCCAGGCGGATCAACCCGGCCCACATGGCGGCCAACAGGGCTATCATTCCCAGGGCCATGAGGGGGAAACGGCTAAAACGCCTGGTTAATTGGCGCGCCATGCTCCCCTTTGAGCCAGCCGGTTTATCCGGAGGGGCTACTATCATCTATTCACTCCGATCCCTTGAACATCAGCAGTAGCATTAGCACCGGCGTTTTGGCGACGACGCTGTGCGGCAGCCGGGGCGTCATGTGGACCCACGTCCCCGCTTGAGCGGGCCTGGAGTCACCGCCCAGGGTTAAATCGGCTTCGCCCTGGATAATGTAGATAATAGCTGTCTGAGACGAGGTATGTTCCGACAACTCCTGCCCAGGGGCAAAGCCAAACAGAATGGCCTTCATCTGCTCGTCACTGTAGAAGGTGCGGCTGACAATACTATCCGGCGGAATGTCTTTGACCTGCTCGATGAGACTGGCAATGTAGGTGTAATCCAAACTCATTACATTTATCTCCTTACTTTTAATTCAACCAGCAATACTATATTCATACTGCCCCCGCACCGGCCGGTCTTCGGCATAGCGGCTCAGGCGGAAAATAGACGGATTAAACTCCGGTGTGCTTGACCGGGTCAGCAGGTCGGCGGTCATGACACCCACCGCCGGGCCAAGTTTGAATCCATGCCCGCTGAATCCGGCGCAGATAAAAAAGCCGCTACCGGCAGGCACTTCGTCAATGATCGGATGCCAGTCCGGGGTAATATCGTAGAGGGCGGCGTACCCGCCGGTACTCTGGCTGCGCTCCATCGGGGGGAAACGCCGGATGAGCCGCTCGCCCGAGTCCAGCACAAAGTCCGGATCAACCTGCTCTTTGAAGTTATCCGGGTTGACAATCGCGTTAGCCTCGCCGGGATCAATCAGACCGACCAGGGTCAGATGGCCGGTTTCGGAACGGAAGTAGGTGGCATGAATGAAATCGGCTATAACGGGATGGGCCGTTTCATAACCCGCCGGGCGGGTAAAAAGCGACACCTGTACCCGGCAGGGATTGATCGGCGCCTCTACCCCGACCATCCTGGCGACCCGGGCTGCCCACGGTCCGGCGCAGTTCAACACCAGGGGCGCATCGAATTTCTCTTTAGGGGTATCCACTCCGACCACTTTGCCGCTCGCAAAGCGGACGCCGGTCACTTCGGTCTCTTGAAAAATTTTGACCCCTACCCGCCGGGCCGCATCCGCATAGGCATTTACGGTCAGGTAGGGGTCAGCATAGCCGCTTTCCGGTTCATACGCGGCCCGGACCACATCTGCTGTTTCCAGAGCGGGCATAATTTCACGCACTGACTCCGGCGAGAGCAGCTCGGTCTGAATACCGACCCGGCGCTGTAAAGCAATGTTGGCCTCCAGCCCGGCCAAATCTTTGGCCGCTACCACGCAAACAAAGCCGGTGCGGGTAAAGCCGCACTCTCCACCCACCTGTTCTTTGAAATTTTGAAAGACGCGCAGGCTGTAGAGCGCCATCCGGGCGGTCAACTCGTTGGAGTAATGCTGGCGAATAATGGCCGAAGATTTACCGCTTGGGCCGGCGCCAATGTTATCTTTTTCCAACAAAGCCACTTTTAAGCCGCGCTGGGCTAATTGAAAGGCCGTGCTGCAGCCCGAAATGCCTCCGCCGATCACGACAACATCAAATGTTTGAGACATGATTTCTAATCCTTTCACTGGCCAGGGATAGTTTTAGGTAAAAACTTTGCCTGCAAGTTTACGCGACAACCGGCCTTTGGTCTAATGACGCTTTTCCTGATTTGTCGTGATAAGCAGCCTCATGTCTCAGCGGAAAATCAACACAACCAGGCCGGCAAAAGCAACGGCATGGATTATCTCCGCTATCCCCAGCCGGACCAAACTCAGCGACTTTTTATCTTGCCACTGCCAGGCCCCATAGACCATCTTGATCGTTACCGGCACAAAAGCCAGGGGTGTGAGCACGGGAGCCCCCTGCAACGTCGCCAGAGCCAGCAGCAGCGTTAGGGCAATTGTTTGATAGGCCAGGCAGGCTTTGGCTTTAACCAGCCGCTCGCCCAGCCTCTCGGGAGCCGGCAGACGCGGCTGCTGGCGCACCTTGAGTTTGATATAAAAAACCGTACCGCCAAAGTAGAGAGCATTAATCAACCACAATGTTGCCGCCACTCGATCCAATTGGCCGCTGGCCGCGTAATAAGCCATCGGCGCCCCCAGGGCCAGCCCTGCAATCCCGGCCAGTTCGCCCAGGAGACTCATCTCCTGCCGCCGGGAAACCAGCCAGAGATGGAAGAGCAGCAGCAGCCCGCCAAGTAAGCCCATTACCGCTAACCACCCCAAACCCTGAACAAACACCAGCCAGCCGCCGCTCAAGATAGTCAGGCCACCATAGATAGCCGTCCAACGCCACAGCCAAGCTTTATCGGCGGTGGCTCGTTTGCGGGTTTTGACCAGAACCGCCAGCGGATAGCGCACCAAAAAGAAGCCGAGCGCCGCCAGCAGTAGAAGCAATGCTTGTCCATGCCAAACCGGAGCAATAACCAGTCCCAGCAGCAGAGGGACAATCAGCATAGCCCACGAGCCATGCTCTTTAGGTAAAGGTGGTTTAAGGGTCATACTCTGTCTTTCTAATGAATCAAGCCCCGTTGAGGGTTCCACCCTTAGCCAACTTGTGCGCTACCTGATCAGGATGATGGATCAAGATAGGGAGGCATTGGCTGCAAATCCAGGTTTGGGTACCGGCATAACGGAGGCTAACCAGAGGCAGGGCTGTTTCGGGACGGTTACAATTGAAGCACTGCGCTACCGGTTTTGTTTCTTTTGTCATCAGATCGCTCCTGTAAAGGATTATATTTACCCGACATTCTAGCACAATCTTCCCTGTGTAGCAGTGACTTTTGTCACAAAAAGGGTCTGCCTGTTGAAAAAGCCGGCCGCAAGCCACGTGTGACTTAAATATAGTTTTTCAACAGGCGGCGCGCTGGTGCGGACACTTTACTCTATGTTCGTCGTACTTTTGAACATAGAGAGCGACTCAGATAAAGCCGAGCTTATGGCGTCGGGTGATGCACTTGGGGCTAGGCGGCTGGGATAAGTTCGGAATTTAGTTTATTCCATTTTGCCCTAATAGAATATATGTTCTATAATCTTATGAGATTTTCAGTTCAATTTTCTTTTAGAAAGGAATGGTAAGGAGACTATTATGCAAAGACTACATTTTTCAATTCTGATTAATGCGCCTAAAGATAAAGTCTGGCATTCGATGCTAGATGATAAGCCCTATCGAGAGTGGACGAAGGCGTTTAATGAAGGGTCGTATTACAAAGGGAACTTGGAGAAAGGGTCAAAAATACTTTTTCTTGGCCCTGACCCAAACACGGGTGAGGAAAGCGGCATGGTAAGTCGAATCGCTGAAAACAAACCGTATGAGTTTATTTCCATAGAACATCTTGGTATCGTGCAAAACGGGGTTGAGGATACCACGAGCGAAGTGGCAAGAAAGTGGGCTCCGGCCTTTGAAAATTACACATTTAACGACAAGGACGGAGCAACCGAAGTGCTGGTGGATATAGACATAGAAGATGAGCATGCCCAAATGTTCAACGAAATGTGGCCGGAAGCTTTGCGGAAACTCAAGGAACTGGCAGAGAAATAGAAAGCATTCTCATCCTGCTTAAGATGCCTCCCAGAAGCAAGAAGAGCCTCGATCTACGTCCGAGGTTTTTCAATGTATCGCAAAATGAACCAGATTGTTGATAAGATACAAAAAGGCAGTAAAAAAGCCCGGTGATTGGCTTTTGGCCGTTCCAAACACGGGCTTTTTTGATTAGATAACCGGAGGCTGGATTACTTGTGGATGCTGCGCATGTAGGCGATAATATTCTCCAAATCCTTATCGCTCAGAGCGGGGTTGCCGCCTTTGGGGGGCATGTCTATGCCAGTGGTGTTGAGCGGGTCAGACGTTGGGCGGCCAACTTTGATAAATGCCAACAGTTGTTCATCCGTTTGACCGGCTACAAATTCACTGGTGACTAAATTTTTACCCAGGTTGGGTATGCCTTCCCCGGTCGGGCCGTGGCAGGCCGAGCAGGTTTGGGTAAATTTGGCCTGGCCCACCGCCGGGTCACCCGTAGAAGTTTGAGCCGGAGCCGCTTCGGTTTGAGTTGGCGCAGAAGCCGGTTGTTCAACCGGAGCAGCTTCGACAGCCACCGACGGCCTGACCTGGGCGACCCAGACGACAGCCGCGGCCACCACCATCAACAAAATGCCCAAAATCGAGGCGATGTATAAATTACCGCTGTCATGCGGAGAGGAATTGTCGGTCATCATAAGGTAGCTCCTCGTTAAAAAACTTGATTAAGGCTTGAAGCCGGTTTTCATTGCTTATGAATAGTACGGATGTAGGCGATAAGATGATATAAATCTTCATCACTCAAAGCCGGATTGCCGCCTTTGGGGGGCATAGCTACGCCGGTGGTGTTGAGCGGATCACTGGGGTCACGCCCCACTTTGAGAAAGGCGACCAACTCCTCATCACTTTTGCCGGCAATAAATTCGCTGGTGGTCATATCCTTACCCAGACCGGGCAAGCCTTCCCCGGCAGGCCCATGACAGGCTGAGCACGTACCCGCAAACAGCTTTTGTCCTGCCGCCGAGTCTCCCACCGTGGCCTGCGATTCGGCGGCCTGGACGACGCCGGTATTGTTTTCTCCCGACTGGGAGAGACGCTCGGACCCGCCGCAAGCCGTAAGGCTCAAGCCTGTCATGAGTGATATGATAGCCAGCAGGTAAACCATCTTTTTCATTCCAATAAATCTCCTTCGTGTTGAATTGTTATCAATTTTTATCGTCCCGGCGGGAAGATGCTGATTTCATCCCCTGGCGCTACGCTAATTTCCGGGCCGCCGATATAACTCAGGTCGCGGCCGTTGAGCAGCACGCGCCACGTGGGCTTGATGGCGTAACCCTTTTGAACGACAAACCAGGGCGTGCCGGTGGCGTCGTCGCGTTCGCCGCCCAGCCAGTGCAGGTCAAAGATTTCGCTGCGGGCCTGGGGGAAGTAGTTAAAGAGTTTTTGCAGAGCGACCATCATAGATGCGCCGGTGGGCAAAGCCACTTTCAACTCTTGACCCCCCATCAGCGCCCGCATCCGGCCAAAAATCGAGACTTTGACCTGGAAGTCGCCCCTATCCAGAGCAAGGGCGCTTTGATAACCCAGCAGCATCATGTGCAAATGCATGGTCAAAACCTTGTTCCAACCGGCCAGCGCAGCCGGCACAACGGCTGCTGCCGGCATTTCTTCAGTTAAGAAGCGGGCAAAGGCAGCATTGACCAGGCTGATCGCTCCGGTGACAAATATTTCCGGTACGTGGGTTTGGCGCGGGCCATGCCCGGCGTGCAGTTGGCCGGCCCGGAAGAGATAGCGGGCAAAATCATCGCTCAAATCCAGGCCCAGGGTCCGGGCCAGCCAGACGGTGAAAAAGCGGCGGCGCTCGGAGAGGTGCTCCGGGTCGGCGCCCCGCTCCCAGCCCAGGATAACGGCTGTTTCGTGATTTTTGAGCAGGTAATCATAATTGCCTACCACCAGTTCATAACCCCGCCGAAAGAGCGGCTCCACCGTTTCCAGCATGGCCCGGATGTCGTCCGGCCCCAGGCTCAGGAATTCGCGCAGCCGCTGCCACTCCTCTTCCGGGGCCGGCTGGAGACCGGCTAACTCCCAGCTTTGGGGTTTGGACTGGCCGTTAAGCTGAGCAAAAGGTTCCACCACATTCGTATTTGCCGCCGCCGCCATTTTAACTCTGCCTTTCATTGATTGTGCTCCATACCCTGCTTGTGACCCATCTCCGGCATGGGGTTAGCTTGGTAATATGCCGACACCTCGCTGAAGGCCATCACTTCTCCCTGGACCTCGGCAGCAAAAGCCTGAGCCTTTTCCGCCGACTCAAAAGCAGCCAGGCCCGAAGCCATCGGCGTGCGCAGCCCTTTGCTTTGCACAAACGTCGCCTTTTCAGCCCGAATCCACTGGTTGTTTTCATAATTGTGGGCAAAAAAAGCAAGGATTTCCTGATTACTGGCCGGCTGCGCCTGGAACATATCGCCGATATCGTCAAAAATGTGCTGCTGTCCATCGGCGGTGATATAGCCGGCGGCGTAACGTTCCTCGCTGATGATCATGCCGCACAGCTCACAGACATCCTCGCCGTAATGGATCGTCGGCGGGGCGGGTTCAGCCGTGGCGCTGCTGGCGCAGGCGGAGAGAACTAGAAGAAACAACAACAGTAAGGCGTGAAGCGCCCATAGGGGATCTTTGGCTCTGAACCGTGAACCTTCACCTTCAGGCTCCGACCCCCAAACCCTGACCCCAAAGCCCTGACCCCTAATCCCTAACTTTTTCATAAATCACCCCTTCTTACAAATACTCCGTAAGCCGCCAATAAAGGTAAAATAATCCAGGCGAACAAGGCGCCCAGGAACATCCAGGTTAAGTTGTCGCGATAGGTTTGGATGGCATAGATCCCGGCCGGTCCCAGCACATCCAGGGTCGCGTTGATGCTCATCAGGGCCGACATTTTGAATACCTGCAAGGGGTTGATGAGAGCCAGATTGAACAGCGTCTGAATGGGCAACTTAAAGGCCAGGGTTGTCCCCATCAAGCCCAGGTCGCCGACAAAGACCAACACTAACCACAAGAACAGGGCGATACCGGTAGCCATAGCCGCTTTGCGGGTCAAAATCCCAATAAGAAAACCCAGGCTCAACATACCCAGGGCCAGGGTAAAGGAAAAGACGACCAGCAGCCCATAAGCCCCCGCGTCAGTCTGGCCGCCCCGGCCGGCGATGATGACCCCGGACAAACCAAACCCTAAAGCCAGCGCCCCCAGCAGCGAAGCCGCCAGCCCCAGGTATTTGCCCAGCAAGACCTCGGCCCGGCTGACCGGCTGGGCCAGCAGATAGTGCAGGGTGCCGTGCTCTCGTTCCCCCGAAATTCCGCCCGCGCCAATCGTCAAGCCCATGAGGGGTACAATTAACAAAACCAGATTGACCAGGCTGGCCGCCGTGCGGCCAAACCCGGCAAAGCCGCTGTAGCCCGTCCCCCCGCCGCTCAGCGACAACCACGACAGCAGCAAGGCCAAGCCGGTAAAAGCAGCGGCGTACAACATAAACCAACGATTGTTGAGCGAGTCATTAATTTCTTTTTTGAGTAATGTGCCGATGATTCTTGGGTCCATTGTCCGTTTCCTGCTATTCCTGCGAATTCTCCAATTCGAAATTATTCACCTCGATGTTCTCCGCCCACAGGGTGTGCAGCGGAGCCATCTTGGCTTTGGGCGACACCGCGACTCGCAATCCAATCCCATTACGGCTGACCGTAAAGCCACGCGCCTGCAACAAGCTGAGCGCGTTATCCCGAATTGTTTCGGGCATGATGAGCTTGAGCGTGAGGGCCATCCCCAGGCGGCCGGCCAGTTCAGCCGGGTGACAGGTGAGGCTGAGTTTACCCCCTTCCAGAACAAGCACCCGGTCGGCCAGCAGTTCAACTTCTTCCAGGCGGTGTGAGGTAAAGAGCAAGGTTTTACCCTGCGCTTTTTGGCGCAGCAGTAACTTGACAAATTCATCCCGGGCCGCAGTGTCCAGGTTGCTGGTTGGCTCATCCAGCACCAGAATGGGCGGGTCGGCCAGGAGAGCGCTGGCCAGGGCCAGGCGTTGTTTCATCCCCCCGGATAGAGCCGCGACCGCCTTGGCCCCATGCGCCGCCAGCCCAACTTCGTCCAGCACCCGGTCAACCCGAACCGCCGGCACGTGTTTCAACGCCGCGTAGAACAGCAAAGTGTCCCGCGCCGACATATCATCATAAAAAGCCAGCTCCTGGGGCACATAGCCAATAGCGGCCCTGGCCTTTTTGCCCTCTTTTTGCACCTCGAAACCGTTAACTCGCATTTCCCCCGCTGCCGAGAGCAGCCCTAACAGGCTGCGGATAATTGTGGTCTTGCCGGCCCCATTAGGCCCCCACAGGGCGATGGCTTCGCCCCCAGCTACTTCAAAGGAAAGGGCGTCAACAGCGGTGAAGTTACCGAATTTTTTAGTGAGGTTGGTGACTTTAATCATGGGCTTCCCCCAGGAATTTGTATTTGGGCGGGCAGCTTCTAATCCCCTCTGATCAGCATCAGGCTGATGGTTGAGCTTTAGTAAAGGGGCAACTTTGACCCGTGAGATATTGGCCAGAACAAGAACGCTGGCAGCAATGAATAACCAGGTCCCGGCGATCAGCCACATCGGCCAGGTCGAGCCGGTGGGAGGCAACGGCACGGCGGGAGTAACTGGCTCCAGCAGCGGCGCGTCATCGCTGAATTTGGGCTGGGGTTGGAAAATCGGGAAGGCGCGCGCGGCCAGTTCGACGGCTTGCTGAGCCGGGCTGAGTTGGAACAGGCGCAGGGCCGGGTTTTTGTCCATCATGTTTTCAAAAAGGCTTTTAGATACGTAGGGCAGATCACCCAAGCCGTTCCCGTCGGCATCGTAGCCGGTGTAGTCGCTCCAGAAGTTGCCCTGGCCGTTGACCGTGAAACTGTTCCCCGTAAAAACGCCGCCGGTCGTCAAACCCACCTGTTCGCTGTTATCAATAAAGCTGTTTTGGCTAAAATAATTGCGCTTAACGCTGGGCGCGAAAAGCAGGCCGATGTCGTTATAAGTAAAGGCGTTGCGCTGAAAATGCTGGCTGACATCCACCGACCAGGGCGAGTTGTCGAAGTACATGCCCACCCGGTTGCCGCTGAAGAGATTGTCGCTTGCTTCGACGCCGTCCAAATCTTTTAGACCGATCCCATAACCACTGGGGCCGCGATTGTTGGCAAAGATGTTGTGACGCAGGACCAAATTGCGGCTGTACATCAGAAAAGCGCCGACCGAGTTGCCTTCCAGCCGATTGTTTTCAACCACGTTATCATCACAGTACATAAAATGCAGGCCGTAACGGTTATCAAGGATAAAATTATCCCGGATGACAGCGCCGTTGTTGTACCACAGCACCACATCACGCCCATGGCTTACCTGGTTGCCGATGACTTGGGTATTCTGGCTGTACCAGACGAGCAGGCTGTCGCCGCGAGCGGCTACATCCAAATCTTTTTTAGCGCCGATGATATTGTTGACCACCCGGCTGTTTTCCGAGTCTTTTACTTTGATCCCAAAGAGAATGTTTTCCAGGCGGTTATTCTCCACAACCAGGCGCGGTGATTGGTTAGCGGCAATGCCCGCATCCTCTTTGTCTAACCGCGTGCCCGTATTGCGGATCACCAGGCCGCGAATGGTCACATCGGGCGTGCCGTTGATGGTTATGATTGTACCCTGGTTATTCCCATCGAGAATGGGCCAGTCCACACCCTCCAGGGTGACAGGTCTGGATATCGTGAAATTGCCTTGATGCACGCCTGGCGGGATCTGAATGGTTTGACCGGCCTGGGCAGCGTCAAGGGCGGCTTGCAGGTCAAAGGCTTGTCCTGAGCCTAGTCGAAGGGATGAGACATGGAGGATGAGGGATGAAACAGGCTCAGTCGGGAACAGGATAAAAGTGACCAGTATTAAGCTGCTGAGAAAGATTAAAATTAAACGTTTCACGGTTGCTCGCAATGAAAGTTATGGGCGTCCAAAACTCATTCCGGCAGACCCAGGTCTGCACTCCAGCTTATATCCCTGACTACTGTCTACTGACTACTGATTACTGTCTACTGTACCCGCTCAACCAGCGGCTTATAGGCTCGTCGCTGCAGGTAAAGCCCCACCAAAATCAGGATTGACGCTGTCGAGGCTATGAGCAGGCCAAAATCAGCATAGGCCACAGTACGGAATTGGCCAATAACACCTTCACCCAGTATTGCAGGAGTAAACGGCTTGACCGCACTAGAGAGCGCGGCATGCGGGTCAAGATTTTGCCCAAAGTGATTGAGCCAGAAGAAGAGATCGGCCAGGAAAACAGGTGGGATCAACACGGCCGGCAAGCTTAACAGGAGCGACCAGGGGGAGTGAATGAACACTGCCGCCAGAACCAGGAGGGCCAGCGCGCTGATAGCAAAGATGGAAAACCTTTTTTCCATCTGGGCAGCCTCACCTAACGGCCGCATGCCGATGTAATGATTCAGGCCGTCAATCTCCTGCACATCCCCTTCCAGGTGGTTGATATAGGCATTGACCACCAGTCCCTTGGGATACTGCGGCGCGTGGAGCACCAAACTCCAGTAAGGCAAAAAGATCGAGATAATAATTAATACCGCTGCTCCGGCCAGGCACAGCGTGGGCCAGAGGTAACGCATCCGGTGCGCGGCCAATTCTTCGGCGGGAGCGCGGGGACCGACAATTTGCTGAAATTTCTCTGAAGCCATCATAGAAACACCTATTCACAATTGGTTGCGTGTTGCGTGGTGCGTGGTGCGTAGTGGATAAAACGGAACACCCACCACGCACCACACTTTACGTTTTACTTATTCACACTTGCCTGTGACCCGCTCGGCTTGACCAGGAAGTAGCCGGTCATTTCCAGGTGTAAGGCCGAACAGAACTCAGTACAGTAGTAGCTGAAGACACCTGGCACGTCGGCGTCGAATTCGACGGTTTGGTGTTCACCCGGCTCCAGGCTCAGGTTGATATTGTAAGCCGGGATCGAGAAGCCGTGGGTGGCGTCGTAAGCCCGTTCGATATTGGTCAGATGCCAGATCACGTGGTCGCCCTGCTCAATTTCGACGTGCTCCGGGGTGTAATGGGAGCGCACAACGGTCATAAAGACTTCGACATTCTTGCCGTTGCGCACCACTTTTTCCTCACCGGGTTTCACTGCATTGGGAGAGACAGCTTGGGTCTCGGGATCCCAGCCGATTTCGGGATACACTTCCCAGGGTTTGAGTTTATCGGCCTTGATCATCTGAACGTAGTGCGGCTCGCCCATCCCAATCGGCATGTCGTAGATAACCTGCATGTTGTCGCCGGTGTTATCAATGTCAATCAATTGGAAGTTTTGGGGCAGCAGCGGGCCAACATTCTGGAAGCGGTCAATGGCCCACTTGTTCAAAGCCACTACATACTTGCCATCGGGACTAACCGTGTCCCCTTCGGCGGCCGTAATGTGGCCGATGTTGTACTGTACAGGGATTTTGGCCACTAAGGTCCAGGGTTCTTCGGGATGCTTGTCGGCAAAATCGCCGCCCAGGGTCCAGCGGGCCACCGCGCTGTCCAGGAAGAGACTGGTGTAAGCATAGCCCTGGTTATCGTAAACGGTGTGGAGCGGCCCCAGGCCCAATTCAACCTGGGCCTCTTTTACGTCGTCCAGGGCCAGCACCGGGATGCCGTAATCATCGGTTTCCCACTTTTTGGCCTCGATCGCCTTCTGGATTTTATCAAAGCTGTAAATGGTGACGTGCGGGTCCAATTTGCCGGCCACGACCATAAATTTACCGTCAGGGGTCACATCTACCCCGTGCGGGCTTTTGGGTTCGGGGGCCAGATAGAGGATGCCTTCCTCAACTGCCGTCTTTATCGAGATGACCGGAAACTCTTTAATCGTTTCAAACTTACCGGCTTTGAACACTTCTTCGGCCTTCTTCCAGTTGAAGATATGCAGGTAGTCGGTGTCATTTTGAGAAGCGCCGGCTTCAAAGGGCGGATTGCCCTTTTCGACGCCGCCGGTGGCCCGCTCGGTGTTGAGTGAGTTGCAGAAGACCCAGCCGTCGCTGGCTAACTTACCGGCATCGCACAAATCTTGCCAGTAGGGGGGCAGTTCAATGGCAAAGGATTGGCTCTGGTCAATACGCCCCTTCTCCCGGTCAAACTTCCAGAAAGTGACATGGCCGCGGTATTTTTCGTTATACTCGGACAGCGGAGCATAATCCCAGCCCAAAGGTGCGGAATACTGGCCGCCTTCAACCACGTACTCGGTGTTGGGGGTCACAAAGGTGCCGCCATGATCCATCACCGCGACGGGGTTCTTAACGATTTGCTTGGTTTCAAAGTCACGCAGATCAACCACGCCGACACGGGCATTGGCCTTGTCGTTGATAAACACAAACTGGCCGTCGTAATCACCGGCTGTTTCACTCAAACCCGGATGGTGGGTATCGGCCCAGCGAATTTGTTTACCGTTGACATCGCCCTCATCCAATACCTTGTTGCCTGCGCCAAAACCCCAGCCCTGCCAGGGTTCCGGGGTAAAAACAGCAATCGTCTTCAGCAGGCGCATGCTCGGCACACCAATCACAAATATTTGCCCGGCATGGCCCCCCGACGCAAACATAACATAGTCGTCGTGCTTGCCGGAGGGTACAAAAGTTTTTAGCGCGGCGGTGACATCTGCCGGGCTAAGGCCGCGGGCCTGGGCAATGGCCGCGGCGTCGGCGCTGAGGCCGCCTCCAGCCGGAACTGCTTCACTGCCGGTGCTGGTCTGCCCACCGCTGCTGACAGGAGCAGGCCCTTCTGGCTGCTTGGGCACTAGGGAACAAGCCCCCACAAACAGAACGGTCAATACAATGAGGATCAAAATATTGCGTTTCATTATCCTTTCTCCTTGATCTTGTTGATGTTTAAATTTTTACTGCCTGGGGACAGTTGATTCATTGGCTTTTTTGGCTGTGCTCCCTTCCTTGGGTTGTCATAAAAATAATTTCATAAGTTAAGCTGATGGCCTGGGTAGGACAGATTTCCTGGCACGCGCCCGTGTAATCGCATGCTTCGGGATGGACGACCGTAGCCAGATCATTCACCACAGCCAGGGTATGAGTAGGACAGACTTTGGTGCATAAATCACACCCAATGCATTTTGCCAGGTCTATTTGGGGTAGGAAATCTGAAATCATAGGCTATCACGCTTTACCCTCAATAATACCAATAATAAAGCTAAAAGAATGTGACTTTTGTCACATGAGGGTAAATCCAAATTTGCCTGGAGTTTGACACAGGATGTTGATAGGGAGATAATGTTAATTCAGAATTTTTGGCAGAGGGATAACTATGCTGGCTACGGTTGACGACAGAGCAAAATCCTTGCTCAGGGCGGTACCCTACTTTAAGGCTCTCGATGAGAATGCGTTGAGTGTAGTAGCCCGCGAGGTGATCGTTCGCCAGTACCGGGCCGGGGAAATTATTTTTTTGGAAGGAGAACCCGATGCCGGCTTGCATCTGGTCGTCGAGGGGCTGTGCAAAGTTTACCGCCTCTCCGAAGGCGGGCGGGAACACGTACTGGCCACTCTGCGTCCCGGCGACTCGTGCAACGAAGTGCCGGTGGTGGATGGCGGCCCCAACCCGGCCAACTTTGCTGCGCTGGAAGATTCGACAGTGTGGATCATTTCCACCGATTCTTTAACGCGCCTGCGCCGCCAATTTCCAGCCCTGAACGAGATGATTATCAAAAATCTGGCTATGCGCTGCCGCCAGTTGGTGCAGCGAGTCTATAACCTCTCCTTTTTGTCGGTAACGGGGCGATTGGCTGCCTTTTTGTTGCAGCAAAGCGAAGAGAGCGGCCAGTTGAGCCACCGCCGGATGACCCAGGATGAAATTGCGGCCCACCTGGGCACGGTCCGCGAGATGGTCGCCCGTGCCTTCAGAGAGCTGCAAGAGGCTGAATTGATTGCCATAGACCGCCACCGGATTGAGATTTTAGATCGAGAAGGATTGGAAGAGCTAACCTGAAAGAGGTTAAGATGCCCGCTAAATTTGCCCCTTCTATTCTAACCGCCGATTTTACTTGCCTGGGCGAGCAAATCCGCGAGGCCGAAGCCGCCGGGGTGGACTGGATCCATCTCGACATCATGGACGGCAATTTTGTACCGAATATTACCTTTGGCCCGGTGCTGGTCCAGGCGGTCCGGCAGGTAACCAGGCTCCCCCTGGATGTACACCTGATGATCGCCCAGCCCGAACGTTACCTGGCCGACTTTGCTCAAGCCGGAGCTAACTGGCTGACTGTCCACGTAGAAACATGCCCTCATTTACACAGCACGGTCCAGCAGATCAAGGAACTGGGCTGCAAAGCTGGTGTGACCCTGAACCCAGCCACGCCTCTCTCAACCCTGGAAGATATTCTACCGGAAGTAGACATGGTTCTGGTGATGTCGGTCAATCCCGGCTTTGGCGGTCAAAAATATATCCCCGGCAGTACTGCCAAAATCGCCCGGCTGCGGGCCATGCTCGATGCGATTGGCTCCCCGGCTGAACTGGAAGTAGATGGCGGCATTAACACCGCGACCATCACCGAAGTGGTCAAAGCCGGAGCCTCAGTGCTGGTCATTGGGTCAGCCATTTTCAACTCCAAAGCGCCTATTGCCGAAAATGTACGGACGTTGAGGGAACGAGCGGGTTAAAGGGGGTTAGGAACTGAAGTACATTTACCCGGCAATCTCATTCCCAAACTTAGTTTGGGAACGAGATTGCCCACAGTGCACTTTTTCACCCCTGAATAGCGCGGTACTTACTGCAAACTAAAACTCGCGTTTACCTCCGCCCGAACAACTATTTGCCCGACGCTGACCGGCGTTTCATCGGAGGTTGGCTGCTCGCCGCCGGGCGCGTTTTGAACCACGTTTTGGGTCCACATGGCCCGGTCGCGCCCGCCCCACCAGGAGCCCTGGTAATAGGACCAGCTATTCTCGTTGATGCTGCGCAGGCACCCTGCCTGCGCCCCCCCGGCACTGGCCAGCGCCGCAGCCTTCTCCGTAGCGGCTTTCATAGCCAGACTGCGGGCTTCGTCGCGATAGCGGCGCAATTCACTGGTGTAAAACTGGACGTTTTGCACCTCATTGACCCCGGCTCTGAACGCCACAATAAGCACCTCACTGACCTGGCTAACGTCTCTCAGCGTGATTCCCACCACATTGTCAATGCGATAGCCTTTGATCTGCATCGTGTCGTAGTCCACATAAATCGGCCGGACCACATAATAATCGGTAGCGATATCTTTGTTGGCTATGCCAAGCTGACGCACCGCCTCGACGATGTCTCTGATGGTGGCGGTGTTTTCCGCTTCTACCTCTTCGGGGGTACTGGCCGTAGACGCCACTCCCAGTTGAAGCAGCGCCCGGTCCGGGGTAACGTTAATGGCCGCCGCGCCACTCACTTGAACGGTCCGGCCATTGTCACACATTTCGTCACTGCTGGCCTGACGCTCACTCGCCGGGGTTGGTTCAGCCGCCCGCGCCAAGGGCTTCCCCAGGGCCAGACTAAACACCAGCGCGCCGCCGGCCACTGCTCCAAGCACAGTTGTGAAAAGTTGATTGAGGGATTTCATGATGTTTTCTCCTTTGAGAATAGCAGACAGTTATCAGTGATCAGCAGTCGGTGAACAGTCTGACTGATTACCGGTCACTGTTCACCAATTCCTGTTTCTTTTATCTCATATTACGAAGGCAAAAAAGCGGCAAAACGAGGGCAGTTTAGGGGCAGTTTGCGGCAGCAGGTAGGAAAAACGTAACCATCGTACCCTGACCTTCGATGCTGTCGGCGGTAATCCGGCCGCCGTGCGCCAGAACGAGGGCGCGAGCGATAGCCAGTCCCAGGCCGCTGTTACCCAGGCTGCGGCTGCGGGCCGGGTCGGCCCGATAGAAACGCTCAAAGATGAAGGGCAGGTGTTGAGCCGGAATGCCGGGGCCGCTGTCGGCAACCGCGCAAGAGACCTCACCGGCAGTTGCGGCCAGGGTGATGGTTACCTCAGCTCCCGGCGGGGAATGACGGAGGGCGTTATCCAGCAGATTATCGAGCACCTGGGCCAGACGGTCGGCATCGGCGGAGATACAAGTCTGCGCCGCTTCCGTCGGCCCCATGACTCGCAAACCCACCTCCCGTTGAGCCGCCAGACCGGCCAGGTATTCAAGCCGAGCCTGGGCCAGATTGGCCAGATTGATCGGTTGCAGCTTCAGCTTGAGCGCGCCGTAATCAGCACGAGTGAGGATTAACAGGTCATTGACCAACCTGATAAGGCGCTCGGTTTCACCAGCCAGGGAGGCCAGGAAACGGTCACGGGCGGGCAAGTCGTCCACCGCGCCATCTTGCAGCGTCTCAATCGTACCTTTAAGGGCCGTGAGCGGGGTACGTAGTTCGTGGCTGACATCGGCGATGAAGGCGGTTTTGAGTTGATCGGCCCGGCGCAAGCTGGTGGTCATGCGGTTGAAAGCCTGGCTGAGGTCACGCAGATCGGTGATGGGACTATCCTCCGGGGCAGCCTGCTGCAAATCCCCCCCGGCGACAGTCGTCGCTGCCTGGGCCAGTTGGCGCAGCGGGCCGGTGATGCGCCGGGCCAGCCACCAGCCGGCAGCCGTCGCTAAAATTACTGCACCAGCCAAAACTCCGCCCAGCCGCCAGCGAACAGTGACCGGCAGGGCAGCCCAACCTGTATTGGGCAGCGGGCTGGCCAGGTAGACCAGGCGCGAGACCCGGCTATTTCCGGCCAACACAGGCGCGGCGGCGTACAAGACACGCCGCCCTCCCGCTGCCTCAACCGGCCGGATCGCTGTTGCTGGCTGGCCGGAGAGCGCCTGGACAATTTCGGGCCGGCTCAACAACTCCTGTGGGGAGACCATTCCGGCGGCGTTTTGGGCCAGGGCCGGCAGCGGAGCGACGGCAGCCTGGTCAGGCACCGGGGCAGCGGGCAGCTCGATCACCACCGCCCCCTCAGCTTCGATGACGCGGGTGTGAATGCCGGGGGCGACATTGGCCAGTTGCGAATACCCGCTCTCAGTCTCCGGGAGAGAAGAGGGGGAGGATTGGAGGGCGGCGGCGACTAGTTGGGCCTGGGCCAGCAAATTGGCCTGCTGGGTGTCGAGATACAACCCCTCCACCGATAACCAGGCCAGGGGTGCAGCCACGGCAATCCCCACCAAAATAACCAGCAGATAGGTCAGGGTGAGATGGGCGCGCAGCGAGATCATAGCTCGTCGTTCCGCTTGAGTTTGTAGCCGATGCCGCGCACGGCGGCGATGCAGTCAGCCTGCGGGTTGGCAGCGCGCAGCTTAGCCCGCAGGCGTTTGATGGCGCTGTCTACAGCGCGGGCGTCGCCCGGATAATCGTAGCCCCAGACCTGCTCCAGGAACTGCTCGCGGGAGAGAACCCGTCCCGGATGGGCTAACAGCGTGTGCAGCAGATCAAATTCCAGGCGGGTCAGGTCGAGGGACGTGGTTTGGACCAGGGCCTCCCGCGCCTCGACGTGCAGGCTCAGGCCGCCGGGGCCGGTCAACCGGGTAACCGGCTGGCTCTCGGCGGGTTCAGGCGAGGCCCGGCGCAAGACGGCCTTGATGCGGGCCATCAACTCGCGCACGCTGAAGGGCTTGCAAACATAATCATCGGCCCCTAATTCCAGCCCAACCACCCGGTCCACTTCTTCATCCCGTGCGGTCAGCATAATAATCGGCACCTGGCTGGAACGGCGCAGCTCGCGGCAAACATCCCACCCATCCAGCTCGGGCAGCATCAAATCGAGCAAAATCAGGTCAAGGACGGTATCGCGGGCCAGGTGCAGGGCAGTTCGACCATCGGCGGCGGTCAACACCTCGTAATTTGCCCGGCGCAAGTTGTAGGCCAGCAGGTCAAGCACCGCCGGCTCGTCGTCTACGACGAGGATACGTTGGGGCATTATTTCCTTACCCTTATTCCTAATTCTACAGCAATCTCATTCCCAGACTTAGTTTGGGAACGAGATTGCTCAGGCAATTTAATCTGCAATCCTTTGTTTATTATACCTCAGAATTATGGCAGAATGATGTCAAAATTGGGTTAATTCTCCAAATCTTAAAACAGAGAGGATTTTTTGAAAAGTCGGTAGTTCTGACTACATTATCGCTACTGAATTTCCTGGAATTTGGAACTTTTTGAACCTGATTATCGTCTACAAAACGAAAAGAGTTAACAAACAAATCATTTATTAAGGAGATAAACCGTTATGAAAAGTAAATACCATTTAACGATTATAATAGCTGCCACGGCGGCAGCAGTGCTCTTACTAGGCGGGCTGGTTATCGGGCTGGTTGGGTTTGGCCAACCTGTGGCAGCGGCGCAAACGACTCCAGAAGCACCGGCAGGACGCTCCATTACGGTTGTCGGCGAGGGCAAAGTGCGAGTTAGGCCCGACATTGCCCAGGCCGGTATTGGGGTGGAAATCATCAATGCGGATGTAAAGCAGGCCAGCGACGAGGCCGCGGCAACCATGCAGAAAATAATGGATGCGCTCATTGCTCAGGGCGTCGCTGAAAACGACATCCAGACTTCGTACTATAACATCTGGGTCGAGCGCCCCTACGCTCCCGACGGCAGCCAGTCTACCCAAACCCTCTATCACGTCAGCAACACGGTGAATGTGACCATCCGTGACTTGAGCAAAGTAACGACTACGCTGGGTGCAGCCATTGAAGCCGGGGCGAATACGATCAACAGCATTACCTTTAATATCGCCGACCCGGCTGAGTTACAGGGGCAAGCTCGCCAAGAAGCTGTCAGTGATGCCCAGGCCAAAGCCCAGGAGCTGGCCGGTTTGAACGGGGTAACTCTGGGCGAGGTGGTCCAGGTCAGCGAGGTAATTCCGATTGCTGGTCCCCTCTTTGACACGGCCAGCTATGCCCAGGGGGTAGGAGGCGGTGGCGTTGGCCCCATCTCCCCCGGTGAAATCGAGGTCACCGTCCAGTTGCAGGTAAGCTACGCTATTCAGTAGCGAATCAATTGAGTGGCAGCATATTGCCGCAGCCATAAAACTGATTATAGTATATTGCCGGAAGTTAATCACTTCCGGCAATTTTTTACCTATTTAGGGAAAAGAGAGGGATAAATTAAAACCATGCACGTTGCCCTGTTAGCTAATTTAAAAAAGAATGCGCCGACCTGGCCCGGCATGTCGCCTGACTACTGGGATGACCTGGACTCGGAGGAGACGGTTGAAGCGATTAGCAGCGCCCTGTCCGGCCAGGGGCATCAGGTTACTTTTTTGGAAGGGGATGTGACCCTTTACGATAATTTGCGCCAGGTAAAACCCGATATTTGTTTCAATATCTGCGAGGGACACTTTGGCGACGGCCGCGAGGCTCAGGTTCCGGCCATACTGGAGATGCTGCAGATCCCTTACACCGGCTCGCGCGTCCTGACCCTGGCCCTGGCCCTGGATAAGCCCATGACCAAACGAGTGCTGACCTATCACGGCCTGCCGACCCCGCCCTTCCAGACCATTGAGCGGGCCAACGAGCCGCTCGACCCGGATTTAAAGTTCCCCCTGTTTGTCAAGCCCAGCCGGGAAGGCACCGGCATGGGCGTCAGTGCTGAGTCCATTGTGCAGGATGAGGCTCAACTGCGCGCTCAACTCCCGCGCATTTTTGAGCGTTATAAGCAGCCGGCGCTGGTTGAGCATTACATCGAAGGCCGCGAAGTGACGGTCGGCGTGGTCGGCAATCTGACCGGCCCGGTGGCCCGGCGCGTGCCTGAAGACGAAGCGGCGCCCCGCATTCTGCGTGGGTTAGATTTTCTGCCGCCGCTGGAGGTCAATATGGCTGAATATCCAGAGGAAGAGGCTGGCCTTTATACCAACCGGATGAAGGTGGAACTGGCCCACCAATTTCACTATTTCTGTCCCGCGCCGCTCAGCGAGGCTCAGGTTGAGGATTTGAACTGGTATACGGCTGCCACTTTCCGCGTAATTGGCTGCTGCGATGTGGCTCGGGTGGACTTCCGGCTTGACGCCAGCGATAACGACCAGCCTTACATTTTGGAAGTAAATCCCCTGCCTGGCCTGAATCCCGGCTACTCCGATCTCTGCCTTGAAGCGACAGCCTATGGCTGGACTTACGAAGAGTTAGTCAACCGTATTTTGGATGAGGCGATTAAACGGTACGGGTTGAAGAAGTAGCCAGATTTTCTGATTACTGACTACTGAATACTGTTTACTGATTACTCCTCCGACAAATCAACCAGCTCCCCGGCGTAATCCCCGGTGACTTTGATGGCTCCGTTCTCGTTGCGCTCATAAAGCAGGTTGCCGGTGACGCCGGCCGGGCCGGTGACGGCCACATCCAGGGTGAAGCTGCCGAGATCATACGAGTATAGGCCGGCGCCGGTCATGGCAAAACCAGCCGAGAAGGCACAGTTGGTTAGCTTAAATGTATCGCCCGTATCCCCGGCTGAGAAGGCCAATGTGCCGCCGCGCGGACAGCCAACCGAGGTGGGTGTTTCCGTATCCCAATAGTAATATTCCGGCAAGTAATTGATTTCGGTATCGGCGGAGAGCAAAGCTTCCAGAGGGTCAGCAAAGGCGCCGGCATCCAGCGGGGGGAGCGGCACATAAGCCTCGGCGACAACCCCCTCACAGGTAGTTTCACGCTGCTCCGGCATTTTGCCGTCAACTAAGAACGCGGTCACGAGGTCATCCGGGCAGGCGTTGCCGCGGCCAAAGGTAACGTGCGCGCCGCCCTCGGTGGTAATGAGATAGCCGTGGGCCAGGCGGCTGTAGACCCTTCTGCTGTTCTCCACCGGAGTAGCCGGGTCGGCGGTAGCGCCGAGAACGAGCGTGGGAATGTTCTCGGCGGCCAATGGGGTCGGGCGCGGGCCGGCCTCCAGGGCAGTAGGCCAGAAGGCGCAAGGCAGATCGCCATAAAAGATACTGCTCAGGCGTGGAACGGCTGCATCGGTTGGGTCGCCGGCGCGCAGATAGGTTTCAGCCCGCTCGGCACTGGTATTGCCGGGAACTGCATAATCAAGACACTCCACCCCGTAATAAACGGCATCAGAATAGGTTGGGTCGGGTATCGCCTCCAGTGTTTCGGGGTCGAGGCTGAGCGAGTCGTAGAGCAGCCGGGCCAACGGAACCAAATCATCGTGGCTGGCGGCAGCCGCCAGCGCCCGCTGTAACAACAACCGCGATGCTTCTGAGTAGAGGTAATCGGAAGCGGCCACTTCCAGGTCGGCCAGACTGAATTCGCGCTCGGCGGCGCCACCGGAAGGCAGGGGGAAGGTAAAGGGGCGCGGGCTTTTGGCCAGTTGCGCCGCCAAGCCGTCATAAACTTTCAAGGCACCCTGGCCCATATCGGCGGCGCACTCCTCGTCGGCATTGCAGGCTTCGAGAGTCATCACTAACACATCGTTGAAGGCCCACGCCCACTCTTCATAATATTCAAAGCCGGTCAGGGTCAAGTCTACCGTGCCGTCGAGAATGAGGCCGGCCAGTTGCTGCGGATGGGCGGCGGCATAGGTTTGGGCAAACTGGGTACCGTAGCTCTCGCCGTAAAGCCAGAATTTGTCATCGCCCATAGCCTGGCGGAACAGTTCCAGGTCTTCGACGGCCTGGCGCGTGCCGAGGTAGGGTAAGAGATCGGTTGAGCCGAGTTCGGCCAGACAGGCCTCGCTGAATTCCTGAGCAGCAGAGGCGGCGGCGGCTTCGCCCTGGGGCGTCTTGGTCTCGATTTCGGTTTCGAAGAACGCAGCGGCGGCGGCCGGGCATTGCAGCCCACCCGATTGCCCTGCACCCCGCTGGTCGAAGAAAACAAGATCAAAGTGCTCCAGGATCGAGGGGTCAAAGGCTGAAGTATAGGCGTCGGCGGAGGCCAGACCGGCTGCGCCCGGTCCGCCGGTGGCAATGACAAACATGCCTTTGCGCTCACCGGTTGCGGGCAAGACACCAAAGACCACGTCAAGAGTCTGGCGGTTCGCCGGATCAAAGTGGTCTGCGGGTACGGTCAGAGTGACACAGGTGAATTTGCTGTTGGGGCAGGGCTGACCGCCGAGTTCGACCAGGGTTTTGAGAGTGGGGTTAGGGGGCAGGGCTGGCGGGTTGGAAATTTGAGATTTTAGATTTTGGATTTCCGATTTTAAATTTTCAATTTCAGCCTGGAGGCTTTCAACAATAGCCGTGAGCCTTTGGATCTCGGCAGCAAGTTCCCCCGAGGGGTCGGGGGGAGCGCTGCCGGGGGCAGGGGTCGGTGTTGGGGTGGGGGTCAACTGGAGAGCGGTGGTCTGGGCGAAGGTAGCAGGAGGCGTCGCACCGAAGAGGGTCATACTCAACAGAGTAACCAGGGCCACGGCCAGGATTATCCACCTGCCCGGTTTAGATGGGATTGTTTGCATAATTGATCCTTTCATGGAAGTGAAGGTCTCTCAGAGGCGTTGGTGGGGGACTTGGGAGTCATCCATGGAACGGAGCGAAAAAATGAAGAGCTGACAAGACTCACAGACCTATCAGCTCTTACTTCAATTAACCAACAAAACCGGCCAGAGCGAAACCGATCAAACCAGTGGGAATGGTCTGCTGATTGCCCAGTATGGACAGCAGGCTGCATAACAGCCCCAGCGTGATGAGCACTACCAGGATGACCACTACACCAATGGCCAGGCCAATGGGCAGGATGGGCAGATCATCTGAGTCGAGCATAGCATGTTCCTCCTAAGGATAATGGAGCGGATTATAACACGGTGGCGTAGAAACCGTAAACCGTGAAACATGAAAAGATTCAACGTTTCGACACAAAAAGATTTTCCCGCAGCCAGAAGCGCCAGGGAGCGGCGCGGTCTTCGGGCTGGGCGTAGTCAATGCCAACACGCGGGCCGGCGGTAATGGCGTCGGCAGGGACAGCCGGGGCAGCTTCGAGCCAGAGCTTCCGACCCTGGGTCACGTCCCAGTTGTTCAGCTTTTGGTCAATTTGTAGTGCCTGGCACACCTTGGCCGGGCCGTTGGTCAGATTGGTCAGCGAGCGGGATAACGAGGTGAGCGGGCGCGGGGCGATAAGGCGATTAGCCAGCATCGTTTCATCACCTTCCTGGGGTTCGATGGCCCGGATAAGCACGGCTGCCGGAAAGCCTTCAGCCTCGGTGACGATATTGAGCATAAAATGCATGCCATAAATGAAATAAACATAGGTACGGCCGGGCGGACCGAACATCACCCTGGCCCGGCCGGAATTGCGTTTGGCGTAAGCATGGCTGGCACTGTCGTCGGGGCCACTGTAGGCTTCGGTTTCGACGATAAGGCCGCTCAACCGCTGGCCGTCCAACTCACGAACCAAACGCTGGCCTAACAGTTCGCGGGCTACGGTCAGGGTGGGCCGGGCATAGAACTCTTGTTGCAGAACGATCACAAGTATGTTGGAAGACTGGATGGTTGGAAGGTTGGAAAAAACCAGCCTTCCAGCCTTCCAACCTTCCACTCCTCTTTACGCAGGGGCAAGCGCCAGCACCCGCAGCGGGCTGCCGGAGCCATCTACAATTTTGAGCGGGGCGGCGATAATCATGGCCCCGGTGGGGGGCAGTTGATCGAGATTGCATAGGCTGGCCAGGCCATACTTACCCGCGCCGTGCATAATCCCGTGGTTCGGGAAGGGCGGGTTGAACTTGCCCGCCTGGCCGGCATCGGTGCCAATTGTTTCCACGCCAACGCCCAACACGCCGCGCTCCTTGGCCAGGAATTCGGAAGTGGTTTGGTGGAATCCAGGGGTGTGAGGACCTTCTTCATCCGCATTCAGGAAAGCGGCCTTGTCATTCCCCCGGCTGGCCCACCCGGTGAACAGCAGCACCCACGCCCCCGCCGGAATCCGGCCATGCTCAACTTCCCAAGTTTTGACGCCCTCAATGGAGAGCAGAAAATCGGGGTCTTGGGCCACCTCGGCTCGCACGTCAATCACACAGGCCGGACCCATGAACGTACGAGGGTCGAGCGTATCGGTGGTATTGCTGGGTAAATCTTTACCGGTCACCCAATGCACCGGCGCGTCGAAGTGAGTGCCGGTGTGCTCACCCAGGGTCAGCGTATTCCAGTACCAGGCTGGCCCCTGGTCGTCGTACCGGGAAATCTCGGTGATGGTCAGCCCCGGTGAGGGAGCGAAGATCGGCGGCAGGTCAATTACCGGGGTGGTTGGGCCAAGGGGCTGGGTCAGATCAACCACTTTAATCCTGCCCGCAGCTAAATCGGCCAATAAATCAGCAATAGATGACATGATTTTTCTCCCTTGAAACTAGGTTTGTCTACTGTAGCACATTGCTAACTGGCAACTTTACGACCTGCTACCTGTTGCTTCGCCTGCTGGCGTTGTTTGATACAGCGTTCAAAGCGGAAGGCATTTTCCGGCAGTTTCACATCCATACCATAGTGGTCGGGACCAACCGCCTCTACTTTAGCCACAATGGTAGCCATCCCACTGCTTTCAAAGGCGTTGACAGCAGCTTCCAGAAATTGGTAGATTTCGGTGACAAAGGATACGTTGGGGCAGCCTGCGCCCCTGGCTATTGTGGCCAGGTCAACCATGCCGGAGGTGGTATGGGAGGCAAAACCACCGGTAGAGAGGAGGCTGCCATTATCAAAGATGATGTGGGTCAGGTTGGGCGGCCGGTAGCGAGCCAGAGTGGCCAATCCTCCTAAATTCATCAATACCGAGCCGTCGCCGTCCATCACCACCACCTTTTCATCTGGCAGGTTCATAGCCAGCCCCAGGCCAATGGACGAAGCCAGGCCCATGGCGTGCTCCAGGTAAAAAAAGTTATCGCAGTGGCCCAAATCGTACAACTCCTGAGCGCAAGCACCCATGATAGTGACTACCAGGCGGTCGTACAGCTCAGGATAGAGGGCCTTAATGCAATCGGCGCGTTTCATAGCTAATCCTCCATTAAATCTCGCGTCAACAGCAGCGCCACCGGGGAAAGGGAACTGAGAGCGAAAGTTTGCGCTTCGCGGATTTGTTTGGCCGCTTTATGGGGGTCGCGAATGTAATCAAAGGGCAAGCCCAGGCCGCGCAGCACCGGCTCGGTCAGGATGCCGCCCTGGGTGTGCCAGGGGTACGGCTCGCCAATGTGGCCGCGATGGGCAATCAGCATCAACAGGGGGATGCGATAAAGCAGGGCCAGCGAGACAATACCATTGATGCTGGCCAAAAAGCCGTGATTTTGCATCAGCAGGGCGTTAGACGTGCCGGCAAAGTAAGCGCCCGCAGCGATGCCGATAGCTTCCTCTTCCTTGGCTACTTCAACCAGGGTCATCTCCGGGTCGTCTTCGGCTAACTGCAAGAGGTAAACCAGCCAAGTCTCCGGCAAGGCCGAAATATAGCGAATCCCGGCCGCTTTGATACCCTCATACACCATTTTAGAGTTATCACGGGATACGGTCATAGGCTGCCATCCTTGGTTTTGAGACTTTAAAGATCAGGGAGATCTTTAGGGTATTTTCGCTAAAATTAGGGGAGAGGGAAGTATAGACAAGGTAGGCAGTTTCGTCAAATGTCAAAAGAATCGAAAAAGCCGGGCTGCTCATACCCGGCTCTTTCAAAAGGAGGAGAAGAGAGTGTCAATTCTTTCGATTGACAACACTATTATACTCCAAGCGCTGGATTTAACTTGATGTATCCACAACGCCAACCTTCTGCTAACCCTACGCTAACTCAACGCTCAAGAAATTATAACTTGTTGACTTTTGATCCAGCCATTTCAGTAATCCAAGGGGACGGCTGTAACATCCCTGGTTTTTAAAAAGCCAATCACTAAACTTGTTTACGGTTGCCTTAGTTTATGGTATGATAGTTATGCAGAGGCTTCTTAACTGTAATGGCACACTTTTGAGGAGATTGATATGAGAGCAGTGGTCATGGCCGGTGGGTCGGGATCAAGACTGCGCCCCCTTACAATTGAGCGTCCTAAGCCCATGGTCCCCGTCGTTAACAAGCCGGCCATGAGCCACATCCTTGACCTACTCAAGCGTTATGACATCACCGAAGTTATTATTACGGTGCAGTATCTGGCCGATATGATCCAGGATTATTTTGGCGATGGTTCCAGCCTGGGCATGCACCTCCATTATTCGGTCGAAGAAACCCCACTCGGCACAGCCGGCAGCGTTAAAAACGCCCAGGAATTTCTCGATGACACTTTTCTGGTCATTAGTGGCGACGCCCTGACCAATTTTAATCTGCATCAATTAGTTGCCTATCACAAAAGTAAGGGCACTCTGGCTACCCTGGCCCTGTACAATCTGCCCAATCCCATTGATTATGGCGTTATCATCCTGGCCAACGATAGCCAAATTGTTCGCTTTCAGGAAAAGCCCAACCGGGGATCGGTGATGTCGGATTACATTAACACCGGCATTTATGTTTTAGAGCCTGAGGTGTTGGACTTTTTCGAGCCAAACACCAGCTTCGATTTCGCTAACGACCTGTTTCCCATGCTGCATGAGCAGGGCCATCCCCTGTACGGGTACATCGGGGAGGGCTATTGGTGCGATGTCGGCAACATCCCTGAATACATGCGCGCCAATGCCGATGCCCTGGAGGGGCGCGTCGAAGGGTTGGACCTGGGGCGCTATTTGGGTAATGGCATTTGGGCCGGGCAAGATGTCGAAATTGCCCCCAGTGCCCGCCTGGAAGGCCCTATTTACCTGGGCCAGTCGGTGCAGATCAAAACTGGCGCTGTTATTCGTGGACCGGCGGTTATCCGCGATTATACGGTGGTAGATAATGAGGCTCAGATAGAGCGATCCGTATTATGGCGCAACTGTTACATTGGTGAGCGCGCTCAGATCAACGGCGCTGTGATCTTGAGGCAGTGCAGTCTCAAGGCCAATGCCACCGTTTTTGAAGGCACCGTTATCGGCGATGGCACGATTGTTGGCGAAAGCGCAGTGATCCATTCGGGAGTCAAGATTTGGCCGGGCAAAGAGGTGGAGCCGGGAGCAACGGTCAACAGCAGCATTATTTGGGGGTCGCAAGGGCGACGGGTCCTGTTTGGGCGGCATGGTGTCACCGGCGTCGTCAATATTGACCTGACCCCGGAATTTAGCGCCAAGTTAGGGGCAGCCTTTGGCGCTACCCTGGCCAAAGGTTCCATTGTTACTATCAACCGTGACATGCACCGCAGCCCGCGCATGATCAAGCGGGCGATCATTTCTGGCCTACCTTCTGCCGGGGTCAACGTATGGGATTTGGGGTCTCAGCCGCTGCCCGTAGCGCGTTATTACACCAAAATCTGTGGGGCCGAAGGCGGCGTGCATGTACGTCTGTCACCTTTTGATGAGCGTGTGGTTGATATTCATTTTATGGACAGCCAGGGCCTGAACCTCAACAAGAATAAAGAGCGAGACGTTGAGCGAGTTTTTTTTCGGGAAGATTTCAGGCGAGTTTATCTCGACGATATTGGCACCATTGAGTATGCCCAGCAAGTCAAAGAGCGTTATATTGAGGATTTTCTAAAACACCTCAATACTAAAGCCATTCAGGATGCTGCCTTCGATTTAGTGGTTGATTTTGCCGACGGGCCGGTTGCCAGCACCTTGCCCGCTATTCTTGATAAGTTAAATTGCAATGTCGTCTCGCTCAACGCCAATATTGAAAAAACGAATTTCTCCCTCAATCCGGCTCAATTTCAGAATGCTCTGAAACAAATGCAGATTATTACGACCGCCTTGGGCACTCAATTGGGCGCGCGTCTCAACCCCGGCGGCGAACGCTTATTTTTGGTGGATGATCGGGGCTACTTGCTCGCCGGAACAACAGCTTGTGCGGCAATGGTTGAACTGGCGCTACGTGATGCCCCCGGCAGCACCATTGCCATCCCGATTGATCTACCCAATTTTTTTGAAACTATTGCGGCCCGCCATCGCGGGCGTGTCATCCGAACTGAAACCGACCTTGAAGCGCTAATTATGGCCACTTGCTCAGAAAAGGTTATCATGGCTGGCGACGGAAAGGGTAATTTTATCTTTCCCGATTTTCATTGCGCCGTTGATGGCATGATGGCCCTGGCCAAAATTCTCGAATTTTTAGCCACCCAAAGGGTCTCCTTGGGAGATATTGTTTCCAAACTGCCACCTTATCACATGGCCGAAAGAAAAGTTTCCTGTGTCTGGGAAGGTAAAGCCAGGGTAATGCGTCTCATTAACGAAAAATTTGAGAGCTACAAAACCCAGATGATTAATGGCGTTAAAGTAACTTTGGCGCGGGATAAATGGGTCTTAATTGTGCCTGACCCTGACCAACCTTACTTCCGAGTGAGCGTTGAAGCGACTTCTCAGGGGGAGGCCGAAACCCTGGCCGATGAGTACGCCCAAATGATCGAAAAACTCTCCCCTCTGGAGTAACAGTAGGAGCGAGCGGTCCTAGACAAAAAAGAGCCATGCAGGTGAGCACCGGCTCTTTTTGTTTTATCTTCAGCAACTGAACGGGCTTAGCCGACGCGATCTCGTTCCCAAACTGAGTTTGGGAACGAGATCGCAACAGATTGCGCAAAATCCCAATCTTTAGCTAATTTCGACTTTTGCGCCTTCAGCTTCGAGCTTGGCTTTGGCATCCTCGGCCATTTCTTTAGTTGCCGCTTCCAGCACCTTGGCCGGAGCGCCGTCAACCAAATCCTTGGCTTCTTTGAGGCCCAGATCGGCGCGGATAGCGCGAACCGCTTTGATAACCTGAATTTTCTTGTCACCAACCTCTTTCAAGGTCACATCAAATTCGGTTTTCTCTTCAGCTTCTTCAACGGGCGCTGCAGCAGCGCCGCCCGGAGCAGCCGCCACTACAGCCGTCGGTGCTGCCGCGCTGACGCCCCATTTGGCTTCCAAAATCTTGGTCAGCTCAGCCGCTTCCAAAACGGTCAGTTGGCTCAAGTCATCGGCAATTTTTTGTAAATCTGCCATTTTATAATCTCCTTAGAAAGTAGTAGACAGTAGACGGTAGACAGTAAACAGGGATAATATATTCCTGCAACCCTGCTATCCTGCTACCTTTTTGAATAGATAAATTAAGCTTCGGCCTCTTTTTCGGCGTAGGCATTAACCACGTTGACCAATTGCCGGACACCTCCAGCAACCACCCCAACCAGTTGGCTCGCCGGAGCGTTGATCAGGCCCAACAACTGAGCGCGCAGCACGTCCAGCGACGGCAGGTTAGCCAGGTTCTTCACCCCAGCCTCGTCAATCACCCGGCTGCCCAGCAAACCGCCCTTGATTGCCAAAAGCTCATTCTGCCGGGAAAAATCAGTAATGGCCTTGGCCACGCCGCTGACATTGTGATGGCAAAAGCCCATCCCAACCGGGCCGGTCAGCATCTCGTCAACTACGGGCAGGCCAGCTTCCTTTAGCGCCCGTTCCGCCAGCGTATTTTTGACAATGGCAAAACTGCCCTCTGCCTCACGAATTTTTCTCCGCAGTTGTTCCACTTGAGAAACACGCAAGCCGCTGTAACTGGTAATAATGACCGCTTCACTAACGTTAAGCTGATCGAGATACTCTTTTATTAATACTTCCTTTTTATCACGAGATATAGCCAAATTTGTCACCTCCCTTCTGTTTAGAAGTTGTCCAGGCCCTAAAGGTCTTGAAGACCTCCAAGGTTGAACTAAATTACAAACAAAAACGTCTTTGCCCCAACCGAGACAAAGACGCGAAATGCAAGACTTTTTAGAACACCCTTAAGTAAGCGTATGTTCCATTGCTTCTTGATTCTCCGGGTCTTTACCTCGGCGGGCAATGCCTTAAGCATCCATTAAGCGCTGTCGCGCACCTGCTGTCTCTGGCAATACTGAGAGAAACGAAATTATTTAATTGTTCTCATTACTCTGATAACTCTGGTTCTCAAACTTAGTTTGTGGACCAGAGTAACACCAAATTATTCGCTTTTAAGTTGTGAAGCCTGAGCCGCATCAACCTTGACCCCTGGCCCCATCGTCGCATTCAAGGTGATCTTTTTGATGTAGACACCCTTGGCCGCGGCAGGTTTAACCTGCTGGATCGCTTCCATCAGCGCAGCAAAATTATTCACTAGCTGCTCATTGGTAAAAGAGACTTTGCCGATAGGCAGGTGAACATTGGCGGTTCGATCCAACTTGAACTCTAACCGGCCCGCTTTCAATTCACGAACTACCCGGCCAATATCGGCATCGGGCACAACGGTGCCGGCTTTAGGGCTGGGCATCAAACCGCGCGGTCCCAGTACCTTACCCAGGCGCCCTACCTTCGACATCATCCCCGGGGTAGCGACAGCCACATCAAAATCGAACCAGCCGCCTTGAATTTTAGCCACCATGTCATCGCTGCCGGCAAAATCGGCCCCCGCGTCCAGGGCCGCCTTCTGACCATCGCCTTCGGCAAAAACTAACACCCGCACTTCTCGCCCCGTCCCGTGAGGCAATTGCACTGTGCTCCGAATTAGCTGGTCGGCCTTGCGGGGGTCCAGTCCCATGCGCAGATGCGCTTCAACGGTGGCGTTGAATTTGGTATAAGAGGTTTTCTTTACCAAATCTACCGCTTCAGCCGGGGTATAATTCTGGGCTGGATCAACTAATTTTACAACTTCTTGATACTTTTTGCCTCGTTTGGGCATATATTCCTCCTAAGTGGTAAAAACGGGTTAGCTTTTAGCTCAACCCTCCCACAGTTAAAACGAACTGCCCGCTTGCGCGGGGCTGTTAACCTTCAATCGCAATGCCCATGCTGCGGGCGGAACCTTCGACCTGCTTGATGGCTCCTTCAATATCCACAGCATTGAGGTCCTGCATTTTTGTTTCTGCAATTTCCCGAACCTGAGCTCGAGTCAACTTCCCTGTCTTATTGCGATTGGGCACCCCAGAACCTTTGGGGACTCCGGCTGCTTTTTTCAACAGATCACTGACCGGCGGCGTTTTGGTCACAAAGGAAAAGGTCTGGTCCGTATAGATGGTCACTTCTGCAGGGATAATCGAACCCATCATACTTTGAGTTCTGGCATTATATTCCTTACAAAAAGCCATAATATTGATCTGGTGAGGACCTAAGGCTGTACCAACCGGGGGAGCCGGGTTGGCTTTACCTGCCGGAATTTGTAGTTTTACTACCGCTTTTACTTTTTTCGCCATAATTCAATCCTTCCAAGTCCCTCAGGGGGACATCTAAATCGCGGCTACAGCCGAGCTGCTAAACGCGCTCCACCTGTAAAAAGTCAAGTTCGATGGGGGTTTCACGGCCAAAAAAGCTGACTAAAACTCTCACCCTGGCCCGGTCTAAATCTATTTCGTCCACCGTGCCCATAAAATCTTCAAAAGGACCTTCGACAATCCGCACTTTTTGTCCCACTTTGAAGCTGACTTTAATCTTGGGCGCTTCGGCATCCATCCGTTTGAGAATTTTATCCACCTCATCGGGGCGGAGGGGGGTCGGTTTATTGCCAAAGCCCACAAACCCGGTTACACCAGGCGTGTTCCTGACAACGTACCAGGAGTCTTCATCCATGATCATTTCAACCAGGATATAGCCCGGAAATACGCGTCGTTCTATCGTCCGCCGATGCCCATCTTTAAGTTCTACTTCTTCCTCAGTCGGCACAACTACCTGGAAAATCTTATCCTGCATCTCCATCGACTCGATCCGGTGCAGTAAATTCTTTTGCACCTTGTTCTCATAGCCGGAGTAGCTGTGAATGACAAACCATTCCGTCCCTTCGGGTCGAGCCTTTTCTTCGTCAGCAACTTCTGGATTTAGTGGTTCCATCTTCTCAGGAGAAGTTGCTGCTTGAGATGCTTCCTCTTTGGTAATCTCAGCCAGTGCTCCTGTCGTTTTCTTTTTCTTGGCCATAAACTTACTCTTCCAAACCTACTACGCCGCCAACAATGAGGTTATTCTTGCTGGCTATTCACATAAAAGGCTGCCGCTCCAGCAACAAAAAGCACTAGGGCAGCCCCAATCCAAAGATAGTCACCCCGGATAACTCCCGCCGTGACTAATTGAAAAATATAATCCAATAATCCCAAGAACATCGCCATAGCGATGGTGACACTGACCACAATGACGGTTAGATTCTTGGTCTCGTCGCGGGTAGGCCAAACAACTTTGCGTAATTCGGCGCGCGTTTCTTTGAGATATCTAATAATGAAGTTATCCTCTTTGGGAGTTACCGCCGCTGTAGTGGTTTTCGATTTTGCCATGTTTGTGCGCGCTCCTCTCAATCACTGGAACGACCACCGACCACTGACCGCCGACTGTTATTTAGCACAACAGCTATATGTTAGTCCAGCGGCCAGAGGTCAGCCGTTCTTACTACTTGGTTTCACGATGAGGCCGGTGACACCGGCATCGTGGACAATACTTCTTAAACTCCAGCCGGCTCGGATCATTGCGGCGATTTTTCTCCGAGGTGTAATTGCGCTCGCCGCACTCCGTGCAAGCCAGGGTCATAACCATGCGTACTGCTTTTTTAGCCATAATTCACAAAAAGAGGGTTGAGAGGACTGCCCATCTCTCGACCCTCTGACTCCTTTCTACAAAAAGCCAGTCAATTACGAGTCGTGTTGCTGCAAACTACTCAAAAGAGGTTACGCAATAATTTTGGTGATAACACCGGCGCCAACCGTCCGCCCGCCTTCGCGA
>JAHDWA010000040.1 GCA_023382535.1 Anaerolineae bacterium
GGTCCGCTTGATGATCCGTCGTCTGGCCGCTACCTGACCTTTTCAGACAGGCTCTCAGAGTCTCTCACCTCATGAGCTTTGTCTCGGCCAGGCACGCTGGCGGATTGAATTCAAGTCAATTTCGCGCCCCTCCCATAAACCGGCCAGGGCAAAGAAATCCGATACCTCTCCCTGGGTTATTGAGTTGGTTTCAATTTCTGCGCTGTCGGTATTGACTGACTCGACAAAATCCAAAGCCATGAGTAATTCAGATAGCAACTGCGCCTTTTCTTTATCTTTGACATAAACCAGAATTTTTTCCATCTAACCCTCGCCTTCGACAATTTTGATCTCCGCCTGGCTGAGATTATACAACGCATAGACCCGCCGATCAATTGCCTTATCCGTGGCCGCGATCTGGCGCTGGTAGAGCTGTTTATCCGCTGGGTTTTTGGCTTCCAAAAAGAATTTGCGCTCGACCCGGCCGTTGGGCAGGCGGAAGGAGTAATCGGGCGCTTTTTTGCGGCCTTTGATGTCCAATTTATCTTCGTGGATAACCTCGCGCAGGTTTTCGGGCAAGCCCTGGCGCTTGGTCATATCCCAGCCCAGCGCCTCAAAAAAGGGATTGATGAAATCTATCCGGGTTAAGGTCTCGTTATAGCTAACTCGCTTGTAATCGGCCAGGTTATACTGAAACTTGGCGACGAGGGCAGCAACGGCATCTTTGGCTTGGGCTTTGCTCATGGCGCAAACTCCGGTGAGGCAAGTGAATGATAAGATTATAACATAAGATAAGACGTGACTCAATCGCGTCATCAAGACAACTTTAATTCCTCTAGTTCCCAAACTCAGGTTTGGGAACCAGAGGGCAGACCCATCAGGACGGGTTCAATTCAATTTGACATCAGTCTAGGCCGATGTTACAATCGCGCCACCGTTCCCTGGATTAAACGGCGTTCGCTGTTTAATGGCTTTATGGTTAACTGCGACCTGTAATTCTTCCCTCACTGCTCACCATCCCCGCGCGACGATGCTGCGCACCCGGTTTGTCGAAAATTTATTGAAGGATTGTTTCTAAAAAACCAAAGGAGGTATAAGAGCAATGTCTTCCAGCAAAAGTTTTTATTTTACCCGGCGTGAGTTCTTAAAGGCGACGGGGGCAGCAGCGGCGACTCTGGCGGCTGGACCGCTGCTGGGCGCGTGTGGCGGCGGTGCGGCTTCTGGCCCCTTGAAGATTGGAGTGCTGTTGCCCTATTCGGATATTTATGCCGTTCTGGGGGAGAGCATCACCGAGGCGATCAAGATGTATTTGGATGAAGTCAACAACGAAGCCGGGGGGCGGAAAATCGAGATCATTACCGAGGACGAGGGTACCCAGCCGGATGCCGCTCTGCAAAAGGCCCGCAAGTTAGTAGAGCAAGATGAGGTGGCTTTTGTGGCCGGGGTGGTCAGTTCGGGAGTGCTGGCCGGGCTGCGGGACTATTTTGATCAAAACAAGAAGCTGCTTATCTGCGCCAATGCCGGGGCCAACGCGCTCAGCCGGAACGGGAAAACGCCGTACATCTGGCGGACCTCCTTTACCAATTGGATGCCCAACTGGCCGGTCGGCACCTGGGCAGCTAACAACGTGGGCAAAAACGCCTATATCAGCGTGCCCGATTACGGCGCGGGTAAAGATACGATTAACTCTTTCAGCAACAGTTTTGAAGCCGCCGGTGGCACGCTGATGGGCACGCAGTTGACTCCCTTCCCTAATATGGGCGACCCCGCTCCCTTCATTACCGAGCTGTCAAATGCCGCTCCCGAATTGATTTACTGTTTCTACAGTGGCGGCGCAGCCGTAACCTTTATGAAGGCTTACGGGGAATTTGGCCTGGCCGGTAAAATTCCGTTGATGTGCTCCGGCTTCATGGTCGAAGAAGATGTGCTGCCGGCCCAGGGGGATGCAGCCCTGGGGGTACGCAGTGGTCTGCATTGGTCGCTGCTCCTCGATAATCCGGAAAACAAGAAATTTACGACAGCCTACAAAGAGCGGACCGGCAAAGAGGCGAACGTTTTTGCGGTCCAGGGGTATGATACCGGGCGAACCATCGTCGAGATGTTGAATAAAGTTCAGGGCGATACCACCAATGTGGATAAGATGATCGAGGCCCTGGGTGGGACTAGCTTTGCCAGCCCGCGTGGTCCCTTTGCCCTGGATGCCGCCACCCAGGCCCCGCGCCACCACATTTACCTGCGTGAAGTGCAGTCGGTAGATGGGGCGTTGCACAATGTGGTCATCGAAGATCTGGGCGAAATTGTTGATCCGGGAGACGATTCGAAAGGCTGAACCGATTTACGATTTACGATTTTGGATTTTAGCTTGAGTAAGAAATCCAAAATCTAAAATCCAAAATTCATGATGGACAACTTCCTCATCCAACTTCTCAACGGGCTGGTTTTTAGTATGCTGTTATTCACCCTAGCCGCCGGGCTGTCTCTGATTTTTGGCTTGATGGACGTGATCAACCTGGCGCACGGGGCGTTTTACCTGCTGGGCGGCTATATTGGCTTAACCATGGTCCGGCAGTTTGGCAATTTCTGGCTGGCCCTGGCTCTGGCCCCACTACTGGCCGGCGGGTTAGGGTTGATCCTGGAGTATTTTTTTCTGCGGCGGCTGTACGGCCGACACCGTCACCTGGATCAGGTGCTG
Source organism: Anaerolineae bacterium (assembly GCA_023382535.1). The sequence goes on from JAHDWA010000040.1 coordinate 2,672, forward strand.
TTAACCTTTGGGGTAGCTCTCATCGTCACCGACCTGGCCCGCTGGAATTGGGGCGCTTATGTCGAGGCGGTCCCCGGTCCCGCTTTACTTGAGGGTCAGGTGCCGGTGTTTGGCATCCTCTTCCCGGTTTATCGCCTGGCTTTGATTGGCTTTGGCCTGGGCCTGGCTGCCGCGCTGTGGCTGTTCATCGAGCGTACCCGCCTGGGCGCTATTGTCCGGGCCGGGGTGTTTGACCCGCAGATGGTCAGCGGCCTGGGCATCAATATCCAGTGGGTGTTTGCCGGCGTGTTTGCCCTGGGCACCGCTCTGGCTGCGCTGGCCGGGGTCATTGGTGCGCCGGTGCTCAATTTATATCCGGGACTGGACTCGGAAATCTTGATCCTGACCCTGGTCGTCGTGGTTGTAGGCGGCCTCGGTACTTTGAAGGGCGCCTTTTTTGGCAGCCTGGTAATCGGCCTGGCCGACACGTTTGGCAAGGCCCTGCTGTCTCAATTTTCGCTCTTTTTGATTTTTGCGGTGATGGCCTTAGTCTTACTGCTGCGCCCATCCGGCCTGTTTGGCCTGAAGGGGTCTTGAGCGATGGGAGCAATTGTAGAAGGTTTGACCGGCTCACGGGCGTGGCTGGCCGAGCGCCGCAAGTGGCTGCTGATCTTTCTGGGTGTGGTTGCACTGATTTATCCCTTCATCGTCCGCAGCTACTTTCTTGGCCTGGCGATCGAGGTGCTGATCTTCGCTATTTTTGCCATGAGCCTTGATCTGCTCCTGGGTTATACTGGCCTGCCCTCATTTGGCCACGCCGCTTTTTATGGGTTTGGAGCATACCTGCTGGCCTACACCGCCAGCCGCAGCGAATTGGCTCTCAATCTGACTAACAACCTGCTGCTGACTATCCCTCTGGTGATGGTGGGCACGGCCCTGTTGGCTCTGGTGATTGGCTTTTTTGCTCTCCGGACCAGCGGCATCTATTTTTTGATGGTCACACTTGCCTTTGCCCAGATGCTCTTCAGTATCGCCATCGGCTGGTCCGAAGTGAGCGGCGGCTCCGATGGCTTAGCTGGAGTGCCCCGGCCCGCGCTGGGTCTCGGCCCGCTCAGTTACACGTTCGACACCCGCGAGAGCTACTATTATCTGGTTTTGGCCTTCTTTTTGCTGGCCTGGTGGGTATTACACCGCATTGTTAACAGCCCGTTCGGCTGGACGCTGCGCGGCATCCGCGAAAACGAGCAGCGCATGGCTGCCCTCGGTTATCGCACGTTCGATTTCAAGATGGCGGCTTTTGTCATCGCCGGAGCTTTTGCCGGCCTGGCCGGAGCCTTGATTGTCCACTTTTTCGGGATCGCTTCACCTGAAAATCTCTATTGGACCACCTCCGGCGAAGTCATGATTTCGCTCATCATCGGCGGTGCGGGCACGCTGACCGGGCCAATCTTTGGCGCAGCCATCGAGCGTCTGTTACCCAACTTTGCCAGTACCTACCTCGACCGCTGGCAAACTTTGATGGGGGTGGTTTTTATCATGTTTGTGATGTTCGCCCCCCAGGGGGTTATGGGCCTGCTCCGAGCACGGCGAGCGGTGGAGAAGTAAGGCGTGAGTTCGCGGATTTCGACCCTCTCCCTAACCCTCTCCCTGCCAGGGAGAGGGAATTCAATCTGCTCCCCTCTCCCTACAAGGGAGAGGGGTTGGGGGGTGAGGGTCCCATGACCCGCCTCAAAATCGAGCGCCTGAGCAAAAACTTTGGAGGTATCGCCGCCCTGGTCGGGGTAACGCTGGACGTGCAACCCGGCGAACGGCGGGCGATTATCGGCCCCAACGGCGCGGGGAAGAGTACGCTCTTTAACCTCATTGCCGGTGAGTTGCCCCCTTCCAGCGGTAAAATTTACCTGGGGGAACGGGATGTCACTGACCTGCCGGTGTATGCGCGGGCTAATCTGGGCCTGGGGCATACTTTTCAGCGCAATAACCTGTTCATGGGTCTGACCGCTTTTGAAAATGTCCGACTGGCCGTCCAGCACCACCAGCGGGTAGCTCGACACCTCTTTCGGACGGTTCACCACTTTGAGCCGGTGACGTGGGCCAGCGAGGCGCTGTTAGAGCAGGTGGGATTAACAGAGCAGCGAAACCAGATGGTCAAAACGTTGGCTTACGGGCAGCAGCGTGCCCTGGAAGTGGCGCTGGCCCTGGCGACCAATCCCCAGGTGGTGCTGCTGGACGAACCCACTGCCGGCATGTCGCCCGCGGAAACAGGCGAGATGACCCGTCTGATTGAAAAGCTGCCCCGCTCGCTGACCATGTTGATTGTGGAACACGATATGGACGTGATCTTTAGTCTGGCCGAGCGGATTACAGTGCTGCATTACGGCCAGGTTATTAGCGAAGGGTCGCCGGCCGAGGTCCGGGCCGACCCGCTGGTGCAGGAAATTTATTTAGGAATAAGCGAGTAAGCGAATGGGCGAATGGTGAAACAACAAATTTCTTAATCGCCATTCGCCGTTCGCCTGTTTGAGCCATGCTAACTGTTAACGACATCCATACCTACTACGGCGACAGCCACATCCTGCAAGGCGTCTCACTTACGGTGGGGCAGGGCGAAGCGGTCGCCCTGCTGGGACGGAATGGGGTCGGCAAATCTACCACCATCAAATCCATCATCGGCTTCACGCCACCCCGGCACGGACAGATCATACTGCGGGGAGTGGATGTCAGCCATTTGCCCTCACACCGGATCGCGCAAATGGGGGTTGGCCTGGTGCCGCAGGGGCGCTCGATTTTTCCGGCGCTAACGGTGCGTGAGAATATTATGCTGGCCGCCCGTGGAACGGCGAATGGAGGCTGGACCTTTGAACGGGTGCTGGAAACCTTTCCTCCCCTTAAGGCCCGGCTCAAGAACCTGGGCGCTCAATTGAGCGGCGGCGAGCAGCAAATGCTGGCCCTGGCCCGCGCCTTGATGACCAACCCTGAGCTGCTGCTGCTGGACGAACCTTCGGAGGGACTGGCCCCGCTGATTGTGGCCGAGATTGGCCGGATCGTTGCCCAGTTGCGGCAGGACGGCCTGTCCATCCTCCTGGTCGAGCAAAATTTGGCCCTAGCCCTGAGTGTGGCTGATCGAGTGTATGTGATGAACAAAGGCCGGACTGTTTTTGAGGGCACACCGGCGGACCTGCGCGAGCAGGCCGAGGTGAGGCACCGGTACTTGGGCGTCTAAATTGACAATTGACAATTGATTGTTAATTATTGACAATTGTCAACAGTCAATGATCAATTATTAATTGTCAATCAGAGGAGTCAGGATGAAAGTTGGTATTGGCTTACCCAACACTACCCCCGGCGCAGACCGGGATTTGCTGGTTAATTGGGCCAGGGAAGCCGATGAAGGGCCGTTTTCAAACCTGAGTGTGCTCGACCGCCTGGTTTACGACAGCTACGATCCCTTGACCGTCCTGGCGGCGGCGGCGGTGATCACGCAGCGTATCCGTTTGGCCACAACCATTGTCATCAGCCCGCTGCGGAATACGGCTTTACTGGCTAAAGAAGCGGCCAGCGTGGATGCGCTGTCGGGCGGGCGGCTGACCTTAGGGCTGGCGGTCGGCGCCAGGCCGGATGATTATACCGCAGCCGGGGTGGACTACTCTATTCGAGGCAAACGGCTGACCGGACAACTGGCGGCGCTGCGGGCACAGTGGGAGGACGAAGCCTTTGGCCCTCGACCGGTTCAGCCTAACGGACCGGAACTGTTGGTCGGCGGTGGCAGCGACCAGACGTTTGCGCGCATGGTCCGTTACGCCGATGGCTATGTTCACAGCGGCGGGCCGCCCAAAACTTTTGTTCGCGCCGCCGAAAAAGCGCGGGCGGCCTGGCTCGACGCTGGCCGGCCGGGCCAGCCGCGTCTGTGGGCCATGGGTTACTACGCCTTGGGTGATGAGGCAGCCGAGGCTGGGGCGAATTATCTGCGGGATTACTACGCTTTCACCGGCTCTTTTGCCGAAAAGATTGCAGCCAGCCTGCTGACGACCCCCCAGGCGGTTGCCCAGTTTATCCGCGGCTACGCCGACGCCGGCTGCGACGAGTTGGTGCTGTTCCCCACCGTGCCGGCGTTGAGCCAGCTTCAGCGGCTGGCCGAAGTCATATCGTAATGCGTGATGTGTGGGAGATTTTACGCATCACCATGATAATTATCTGAAACTGAGAGATTATTATGAAAGTCCTCATCCTCGGCGGCGGCCCCGCCGGTTTGTATTTTGGTATCTTGCTCAAGAAGGCCAATCCCGCCCACAACATTACCATCATCGAGCGAAATCCGGCCAACGCGACATACGGCTGGGGGGTGGTCTTTTCTGACCGGACCCTGGCCTCGTTCCGCGAGGCCGACCCCAAGAGCTACGAAGAGATCACCGACCAGTTTGTGCTGTGGGAAGCCATTGACGTTCACTATCGGGATGAGGTCATCCGTGTCGGCGGCAACGTTTTCGCCGGGATGTCTCGGCGCGTTCTATTGAACATTTTGCAGGAACGCTGCCGGGAGTTGGGCATCAAAATGATCTTCCAGGCCGACATTACCGACCTGGCCCAACTGCCCATCGTAGCAGGCGCCAACGATTTCGATCTGGTCGTGGCCGCCGACGGGGTCAACAGCCTGACCCGTAAAACGTACGCTCACGTTTTCAAACCTGATTTAGACGTCGGTAAGTCGAAATTTATCTGGTTTGGCACCACCAAAGTGCTGGATTCCTTTACCTTCATCTTCAGGGAAAATGAGCACGGCCTGTTCCAGGTTCACGCCTATCCCTTCGACGGTACAACCGGGACCTTTATCGTCGAATGCGAGGAGGAAGTGTGGCAGCGGGCCGGCCTGGATGGGGCCAGCGAAGCTGATAGTATTGCCTACTGTGAAAAGCTCTTTGCTCAGGATTTGGGCCAGGCCCGTCTCCTTTCCAACCGCTCGCTCTGGGTTAATTTTGTCACGGTCAAAAGTAAAACCTGGCGGCATGGCAATATCGTGCTGCTGGGCGATGCCGCCCACACCGCCCATTTTTCGATTGGCTCCGGCACCAAGCTGGCCATGGAGGATGCGATCGCGCTGGCGAACGCCTTTGAGCAGTACAGTGATATTGCCACCGCGCTGTCCGAGTACGAATTGGAGCGCCGGCCCAAGGTGGAAGCGCTGCAAGAAGCAGCCCGCGAGAGCCGGGTCTACTTTGAAAACATCGCCCGCACGCTGAATCTTGAGCCGCTGCAGTTCACCTTCCACCTGATGAGCCGCAGCGGCCGGCTGGGTTACGATAATCTGCGGCAGCGCGATCCCCACTTTGTGGAGGCAGTTGACCGCTGGTTTGCTATCCCTCCCTCAACTTCCTCCCCTTTAAGGGGGGGGAAGGAGGGAGGTCTCTTCATTGCGCCCCCGCCGCTCTTTAACCCGTACAAACTGCGCGACCTGATTTTGGCCAACCGTGTTGTCTTGTCGCCTGCACCAACCTATACCGCTGCTGACGGCCTGCCCAGTCCAATCCTCGCCGCCCAACTCAAGCGTCAGGCTCTGGCGGGCGCGGGCCTGGTCATGACCGAACCCGCCGCCGTCTCCGCCGAAGCACGAATTACACCTGGCGACATTGGTTTGTATCGCTCTGAACACGTGGCCGCGTGGCGGCAGATTACGGATTTCATCCACGCCAACTCCCCGGCGAAAGTGGCGATGCAGTTAAATCACGCCGGGCGGCGCGGCTCAACCCGGCCGCGCCAGGAGGGCCTCGACCGGCCGCTGCGCGCCGGCAACTGGCCGCTGCTGTCGGCCTCGGCGCTGTCCTACGGCCCGAACAGCCAGGTTCCCAAGGCAATGGACCGGACGGACATGGAGCACGTTTGCGGTGATTTTGTGCGGGCAGCGCAAATGGCCCATCAGGCCGGCTTCGATTGGCTGCACCTCCATTTTGGCCACGGTTATCTGCTGGCCAGCTTCCTTTCACCGCTGACCAACCGGCGCGAGGACGAGTATGGCGGGTCTTTAGAAAACCGGCTGCGCTTCCCGCTTGAACTGTTCGCCGCGGTGCGGGCGGTGTGGCCGGAGGATAAGCCCCTCAGCGTGGCCCTGAATGTGAGCGATGGCCTGGCTGGAGGTTTTGAGCTGGCTGAGGCCGTACAGGTCGCCCAGGCGCTCAAAGCCTCTGGCTGTGACTTGATCGAAGTCCTGGCCGGCCAGACAACGCCGGAGGCTCATCTCGCCTACGGTCCCGGTTTTCTGACCCCGTTCAGCGATTGGCTGCACAGCAAGGCCGCCATAGCGACAATGGTCGGCGGCCATTTGACCACGACCGATGAAGTCAATACTATCCTCGCTGCCGGGCGGGCCGACCTGTGCCTCATGCACCCTTTTTCTTTGGGCGACTGAAATCCAGCCGGCAGTTGAGGAGTAAATTTTTGGCCCGGTAATTCACCTCTGCCAATTTTTAGGTATAATTTAATTTAGGTTTGCGTAGTCCGGTAGAGTTTTTGCGGTTCGGAAAGGAGCAGCCACCCCCATTTTTTTCTGGCCTGACAATTGAATCGTTTCCGTCGGTGGGTCAAAGCATCTTTGGCCTAAAATCACTCCTTCTTTTCAGAGTTTCTACAAATTACTATTACCTTTTCAGGAGGACCCCATGAAACAGAAACAGACCGTTGGTATCATCGTGGCTCTGGTTTTGATTGTTCTGCTGCTCGTTTTGTTCAACACAAAAGCGTGCAGCATCGCCAAGCCGCCCGTTCCGGCGACGACGGAAGCGATTGCCTCACCTTCCGCCACCGAGATGAAGGCGACGACCCTCAGTCAGGTCAATCTGCGCAGTGGACCGGGCACGGCCTATGCCGTCGTCGGCAGTGTGCCGGCTGACAGCGAAGTTACCGTGATCGGCCGCAATGAGGATAGTACTTGGCTGCGAGTGAAGTCAAACGCCGCGGAGCAGGTCTGGGTGACGGCCGATGCGGCTTTGGTAAAAATTGAGCAGGCTCAGTTGGCCGGCCTGCCGGTGGTCGAAGCGCCAGCGCTGCCCTATGACGTGAACAATCCCAAGGTCAATGAGGTGCTTGCCCTCATCCCCCTGGTGCTGCACAACCCGCAAAGTTTTACCTGCGCCTCTCATGCCGGGATTAATAATCTAATTGCCCTGCAAGAGGGTAATGTAATCGGGCCGCATGCCGGGGATTTTGTGATGGGCAGCGACAATGTTTTGTTCAAATACACGGGTGGTTCGCTCGTCCTGATCCGTGAAAACCCCATCGCTCGTTTTGAGGGGGGGGCGGAAACTTTGCCTTTTGGCCAGGCCATGCAACTGTTTCAAAAGGGTGAAATTGTCTGGACGGGAACGTTAGGCCAGTCGCCCGGCCGCGGCGTGACCGGGTGCGACCCGACGATGAAATAATTGTTGAAGGGGGAGGATTTGGCAGGCTTCAAGTTATTCGAACCCATCCAAATTAACACGATGCGGCTCGAAAACCGGATTCTGCTCACGGCGATGGTCACGCGCTTATCGGGCGAAGATGGTTATGTTAACCAGCCCATCCTTGACCGCTACATGCGCTTTGCCCGGGGCGAAACCGGCTTGATTGTGGTCGAGGCAACAGCGGTCCACGGGGCCAAAAGTGGGCCGCTGCTGCGGCTCAGCGACGCCTCCTTTGTTCCCGGTCATCGGGAATTGGTCCGGCGCATTCACGCCGAAAGCCACAGCAAGGTCGCTCTCCAAATCATCCATTTCTTGAAAATTGCCCGCAGCGGCTGGCGGCAAACTGTAGATATGCTGAGCCACGACGACATCCGTTTGATCGTGCAGCAGTACGGCGAGGCCGCCGCCCGCACCCGCGAAGCCTGCTATGACGCGGTCGAACTGCACATGGCCCACGCCTACACCATGTCCTCTTTCCTGTCCAAACGCAATGCCCGCAGCGACGAATACGGCGGGCGCAGCCTGGAAACCCGGATGCGGGCCATGACCGAGGTCATCCTCCAGGTGCGCCGGCAAGTTGGGGCTGACTTTCCGATTGGCGTGCGCTTTGACGGCGAGGAATGTATCAAGGGCGGCTACGGGCTGTCAGAGTCGAAATACATGGCCCTGCGGATGGCCCAGCTCGGCGTGGATTACATCAGCATCTCTGCCGGGGGTAAGTTCGAGGATGCGGTCAAAAAAGAGGGCGAGCCGCTCTACCCCTACACCGGCTACAGCGGCGACCGGACCATGCCGCCCGCGGAGTACCAGGACGGGGCCAATGTTTACCTGGCCGCCGGGATCAAAGCCTTTATCAATGCCCACGGCTACGCAACACCCATTGTCACGACCGGCAAAATCCCGACGCCTCAATCCGCCGAAGAAATTTTGCAGCGGGGCCAGGCCGACATCGCCGGCTTTGCCCGCGCCCTGCTGGCCGACCCCGACTGGCCCAAAAAGGCCCGGCTGGGTCAAGAGGAGCGGATTGTCCGCTGCGTCTACGGCAATGTCTGTAAGGCCCTGGACGAGAACTTCAAACAGGTCAAGTGCACCCTCTGGTTGAAACAGGGGCTGCACCCGCCAGACCCACCCGCAGAGGGGGACGAGTCGCCGCCCATCTGGCCCAGCGGCGGCCAGCTCCAGGCGACGCGGCAGGCCAACGGCCGGGTACTGCTGGCCTGGGAACGGGCGGTGGACCCGCAGGGTGTCTACGGTTATGAAATTTTCCGGGCAGTGAACGGTGGCCGTTTTGTTCACCTCACCTCGGCGACCACCACCCGCCACGCCGACGATCACGCTCTGGCCGGCAACACCTACGCTTACCAGATCAAAGCCTACGACTTCGCCGGGAACCGCTCCGCGCCATCGAACACGGCAGTTGTTGAAATTCCGTTGCCTATGCCGATTTCCAGGGAAACGTTGCGTTTGAACGGCGAAGTTGAAGCGCAGATGGGATATAGCGCGTGAGAAGAGTCCGTAGATGGTTCTAGACGAATTCGGAAGAAATGAGTAAAGAATTTAATGTTAAGTGAGAGCGCCCTGAGTAGCGCGAAACTCGTCCTGAGTGAAACGAAGGGCGGAGTGGAGCGCGTATCGAAGGGTGCGGCTTGGGGAGAACCACATCGCTGTGCCGCACCCCTCGATACGGTTTCGCTCCGCTCAACCTACTCGGGATGCTCCTCACGTAATGATAGTTTCATTTAAAGACGATCGTTGTGTTCGGTCAGTAAAGGTTAACGGTGGATAGGCTATGGGAGAAATATGAATGAGGCAGTTCTGGCTGGCCGGCGGGCCGTGGTGACGGGAGCCAGCCGAGGAATTGGGTCCAGCATCGCCCTGGCCCTGGCTCAGGCCGGGGCCGATGTGGCCGTAACGGCTCGCAGCGAGGCCGAGCTGGAGCAGGTCGCGGAGCAAATTCGCGCGCTGGGCCGGCGCACTCTGGCTGTGTCCTGTGATGTGACCGACCCGGCCCAGGTCGAGCGGCTGGCGGCGGCGGTACAGGCGGGCTTCGGCGGGGTGGATATTCTGGTCAACAATGCCGGCGGCGGCGCGAGCCACAAATTTCTCAACCATCCCGACGAGTTGTGGCAGCGCATGCTTTTGCTCAACCTGACCAGCGTTTATTACGTCACCAAAGCCTTTGTCCCGGCGATGGTCGAGCAGCGCTGGGGCCGGATTATGACCATCGCTTCGACGGCGGCTAAAGTCGGAGGGCGTTACATTGCCGCTTATACGGCAGCCAAACATGGCGTGCTGGGCCTGACCCGCAGCCTGGCCCTGGAGTTAGCTCTCTTCCAGATTACGGTCAATGCCGTCTGTCCGGGCTATGTGGACACGCCAATGACCCAGGCGACGATTGACAATATCGTCAACCGGGCCGGCATGAGCGAGGCTCAAGCTCGCGAGTCATTAGAGAAAACGAGTCCCCAGCAGCGCCTTATCAAGCCGGATGAGATTGCGGCCTTGATCGTTTTTTTGGCCCAAGATACGAGTTACGGCATTACCGGCCAGGCCATCAATGTGGATGGGGGAACGGTCATGGCATGAAACATAAAACATGAAGGAGTCTATCATACCTGATGTTCAAAACATGGAACAGGAACAACTTTCAGCAGTTATTTCTCCGTTTAACCCTACTCGGAGCAGTGATCTTAAATGCCACCGTGGTGGCCGAGCGGGTGATCGCTCAGGGTTCTTTAGATAAACAGTTATTCTTACCGCTCATTATCAAGCCGGCTTGTCCGTTAAGTCTTGAAGAACAAGCGCTGGCCAACCTGCTGATAAACGATGCCAATCAACAGCGTGCCTCTCTCTCCTGCCATCCCGTTCTGGCTCAAGTTGCCCGTCAAAGAGCCGAGGATATGGCCCAGCGGGACTACTTTAGCCATACCACCCCGGAGGGTTACGGGCCGAATTACCTGGTCCGCCAGGCGGGTTATGTGCTGCCCTCCTTCTACAGCACCGCGCTGGACGGCAACAACATCGAGTCGATTGCGGCAGGTTTCCCGACTGCTGCCGCCACCTGGCAGCAGTGGATGGGTTCGACCCCCCACCGGACACAGTTGCTTGGCCTGAATTCCTTCTTTGCCGAGCAGACCGAATATGGCATTGGTTATGCCTTTAATCCAAACAGTGAGTATTTATATTACTGGGTTGTCATCACGGCGAAACGAGGGCCTTGAAATAAGCAAAGGGTAGGGATATGAAGTATGATTTTTTATATGAAGTGAATGACGGCGTCGCCACCCTGACCTTTAACCGCCCGGAGGTGCTCAATGCGCTGACTTTTGAGGTGTATGCCCAGTTTCGGGACCTGCTGGAGGAGCTGCGCTACGACGACGCAGTCAAGGTCCTGGTGTTGACCGGCCAGGGACGCGGTTTTTGCTCCGGCGGTGATGTCCACGACATCATTGGCGAACTGCTCAAGCGGGATGTGAAGGGTCATCTCGATTTTACCCGCATGACCGGGGCGTTGGTGCAGGCCATGCGGCTGCTGGACAAGCCGATTATTGCGGCGCTCAACGGCACAACAGCGGGAGCAGGGGCGGTCATTGCCCTGGCCTCGGATTTACGCATTGCTGCCGAAGGGATGAAGTTCGCCTTTCTGTTTACCAAGGTCGGCCTGACCGGGGCGGATATGGGCGCGGCTTATCTGCTGCCGCGCGTCGTCGGCCAGGGACGGGCGCTGGAACTGCTGCTGCTGGGTGACGCGATTGACGCGGCGACCGCCGAGCGCTACGGTTTGGTTAACCGCGTCGTCCCGCCCGCCGACCTCCTGCCGAAAGCCGAGGAATGGGCCAGCCGCCTGGCACACGGCCCGACGCTGGCTATTTCGATGACCAAACGGCTGGTCAACAACGAGTGGCATATGGACCTGGTTTCCGCCATTGAAAGCGAAGCCCAGGCCCAGGCCCTGCTGCTGATGGGCCAGGATCACCGGATTTTTTACGAGGCGTTTAAAGAAAAGGTCGAGCCAAAATTTAGCGGAAGATAAACGACCGCCACCCCCTCCCTTCCCTCCCCCTCTTAGGGGGAGGGTTAGGGTGGGGGTCAGCGGTCATACCGGAGACATCTATGAACTTTGAGTTAACCTCCGCCCAACAACAGATCCAGGTGCGGGCGTGTCAATTTGCTCAGGAAGAAGTTGCGCCGCTGGCCCGTGAGGCGGACGAAACAGGGGAGTTCCCGGCCCATCTGGTGCGGCGGATGGGAGAACTTGGGTTTCTGGCCGGGCCGATGGGGCCGGAGTACGGCGGCACAGGTATGGATTACGTCAGCTTTGCCCTGGTTTATGAAGAGTTGGGGCGGGTGGATTCGTCGGTGCGGGGGTTTCTGGCGGTTCATGCCGGGCTGGTTTCGTTATGTCTAGCTGATTGGGGCAGCGCCGAGCAGAAGCAGCGCTACCTGCCCCGGCTGGCCCGCGGCGAGTGGGTCGGCTGCTACTGCCTGACCGAGCCGAACGCCGGCTCGGATGCGGCCGGTATGGAAAGCACGGTCCGAGAAGAGGAGGACAGTTATGTGCTCAACGGCGAGAAAATCTGGATTACCAACGGCAATCTGGCCGATGTGGCCCTGGTTTTTGCCAGCCGCGATCGCGCCGCCCGGCATAAAGGTATCTGCGCGTTCGTGGTCGAGACGAACACACCGGGTTTTCGCCGGGAGAAGATGACCGGCCAGGAGTTGGGCCATCGCGCCTCTGACCACGCCCGGATTATTCTCGAAGAGTGCCGCGTGCCCAAAAGCGCGCTGCTGGGCGAGCCGGGGCAGGGGTTTAAGGTGGCGATGTCGGCGCTGGATCACGGCCGCCTGGGGGTGGCCGCCGGGGCGCTGGGTGTGGCCCAGGCCTGCCTGGACGCCTGCGTCAGTTTTGTCCGCCAGCGGCGGCAGTTCGGCCAGCGCATCGGCGATTTTCAGATGATCCAGGCCACCATTGCCGACATGGCCGCGGAAGTTGAGGCGTCCCGCCTGCTGGTTTACCGGGCGGCCTGGCTGAAGCAGCAGGGCCGGCCAACCACGCGCGAAACCTCCATTGCCAAGCTCTTTGCCACCGAAGCGGCGGTGCGGGCCGCCTCCGAGGCGGTGCTGATTCACGGCGGGCGGGGCTACTCCAACGAGTATCCTCTCGAGCGCCACTACCGGGACATTAAAGGCTTGCAGATTTATGAAGGCACCTCCCATATCCAGAGGATTGTCATTGCCCGGGAGGTGATTGGGCGGGAGTAAAAAAGACCGCAGACCGCTGACGACCGACCGCCAATTATTCTTCCGGCGGCGGTCATCGGCCGGCAGTCGGTAGTCATAAAACAACAAAGGAGTGAAACGATGATGCGAGCAGCAGACCTTCCCCTTTATTATAATGCCGTGGATATTCTGGAGCGTAACCTGGCTGAACGGGCCAACAAGGTGGCTTTGTACAGCCTGGAACGGGAAATGACCTTCCAGCAGGTGGCGGATGAAGCCAACCAGGTGGGCCGTGCCCTCAAGAAACTGGGGGTGCGCATGGGAGATTTTGTCGGCATCCTCTCGCCCGATGTGCCGGAGTGGGTCACTTCCTTCTTTGGTATCTTCAAAATTGGGGCCATCGCCGTGGGCATGAACACCCTGCTCAAGCCGCACGAGTACGACTACATTCTGCGCGACAGCCGCGCCCGCGTTTTGATTATTCACCAGGCGCTGCTGCCCGCGCTGGAGGCCATCCGGGCAGAGCAGGAGTTTTTGGAGCATGTCATCGTCATCGGGCAAAATGATACTCCCCTCCCCCTGACAGGGGGAGGGGCCGGGGGTGGGGGTCTAATTGCCTACGCCGATTGGATCAGCGGTGAGCCGGCCGAATTGGAGGCGGCGCCAACCCATCGTGACGATTTCTGTTCGCTCAATTACTCCAGCGGCACCACCGGCGAACCGAAAGGGATTTTACACGCCCACAAGGATTATCCACTGACCTCGCAACTGTGGGGGGTGAACGTGCTGGGCTTGCGTGAAAGCGACCGGACCCTCTCCGCCGCCAAATTGTTTTTCACCTTTGGCCTGGGCGGCGGGTTGATCTTCCCCTGGTACGCCGGGGCAAGCGTCGTGCTGTTTGCCGGGCCGCCCCGGATTGCTACCAACATGCTGGAGATGATTGACCGCTTCAAGCCGACCATTCTCTACAACGCGCCGACCGGCTACGCCGCCACCGTGGCCGTGCCGGACTTCACGACCAGATACGATTTATCCTCGTTGCGGCTGTGCGTCTCGGCGGGCGAGTCTTTGCCGGCCCCCATCTGGCACGCCTGGAAGGAAAAAACGGGGGTGGACATTATTGATGGCATCGGCTCAACCGAAAACTTCCACATTTTTATCTCCAACCGCCCCGGCGACATTCGTCCCGGCAGCAGCGGCAAGCCTTTTGCCGGCTATGATTTGAAGATTGTAGATGCTGACGGCCATGAGGTTCCCCAGGGAGAGATCGGCAACCTGCTGGTCAAAGGGGAAACGGCGGCGCTGTTTTATGTGCACCAGTACGAGCGCAGCCAGCGCACCTTTCAGGGGGAGTGGCTCTTTACCGGCGACAAGTATTACGTGGACAAGGACGGCTACTACTGGCACGCCGGCCGCTCGGATGATATGCTCAAGGTCGGCGGCATCTGGGTTTCGCCGGTAGAAGTCGAAAGCACCCTGATCAGCCACCCCGCCGTGTTGGAGTGCGCTGTCATCGGCAAAGAAGACCAGGCCAGCCTGGTCAAACCCAGGGCTTTTGTGGTCCTGAACGAAAGCTACCCCGCCTCGGACGAGCTGGAGAAGGAGCTGATCCAATACTGCCGGGAAAAAATGGCCGAGTACAAGCGCCCGCGCTGGATCATGTTTGTCAAGGAGCTGCCGAAGACGGCAACGGGGAAGATTCAGCGATTCAAGTTGCGCGAGATGTGAAAACAAGGGGCGAGATAATCTCTCGCCCCTCTTTTTTTACGACGAAAACGCGTGCCGCCAGGCGAAGGTGCGGCGGTAGCCGTAGTCGGTGCTGAAGCTGCCAAAGACCTTGGCCGGCATGCGCGGAATGGGATGGCGGCTGAGGGCGCGCAGACCGCGCTGAGCGATGCGGAAGGGATGGTAGATCGTGCGGCAGACGCGGTCGTATTCGCGTTCAAACTCCTCGACGCTCATCTGGCGGGGGTAATAAGTGACGTGAGCGGTGTCGTAATGGCGCCAGCTTTTGCCGGGGATAAGCCGTTTTTCTTTGACCAACTGCTCGCGGAAAGGCGTGCCGGGGTAAGGGGTTAAAATGGTGGCGCTCATGCTGTCCAGCCCGGAATTTTTGGCGAATTCCCAGGTGTCCCACATCACTTTGGGTGTGTCGGCGTCGAAGCCGAAAACAAACAGGCCGACCACGCCGAGTCCCTGGGCGTGGATGGCGTCAATGGCTTCTTGATACTGCTTCATCATACCCTTGCTCTTGCCGCCCAGTTCGCGCCGGTTCTCCGGGTTAACCGATTCGAAGCCGATGAAGAATTTATCCAAATGGGCGCGTTTGGCCAGCTTGAGCAGTTCGGGGTACTTGGCGACCATCATTTCGGCCTGGGTGGTCCAGCCGCGCAGGGGCAATTTTTCCAGGGCCAGGAACAGCTTCTCGGTGTAGTCGGGGTCAATGGCGAAGGCCAGGCCAAAGTTGTCGTCGGTCAGGAAGAAGCGGTCAATCCGGCGGCGCTCAATCTCCTCGACCACCTCCTCAACCGGGCGGAAGCGCATCTTCTGCCCGCTGACCCGAATGGCCGTGCAGAAAGAACAGTTGCGCGGGCAGCCGCGGGTGATTTCCATTAAAGGCGTCCAGTAGCGCCGTTTTTCGTCTACCTGGGCGATGACCCGATCGGTCAGCGGGGCGACGCCGGTCAGGTCGGCCCATTCGGTGTCGTTGTAGTGCGGCTTCAGCGCGTCGTTTTGGAAATCCCGGATAATTTGCGGCCAGGTGTAGTAAGCCTCGCCGGTGACGACCACGTCGGCCCAGCGGGCCACATCTTCGGGTAATAGGGTGGCATGCGCCCCCCCGACCACGACCGTTTGGACGCCGGCCTCGTGGGCAATGCGGGCATAGCGCTCGGCGGTTTCGATAGCCAGGGTTTTGGAGGTGATGCCGACTAGGTCGTGTTTGCCCAGCGTGCGGATTTTGTCGTCCAGGTACTCCCAGTTTTCGTCCCAGATTTCTACGGCAATGTCGCCGGGCACCAGGGAGGCCAGGCGCATCAGGGTGTAGGGTACGGCGGTGGCTTTGCCAAAAATACGGCCTTCGCGGCCGGGATGAATGAGTACGATTTTGCGGATTTCCACGGGTGTCCTCCTGAGGGAAGGATGGAAGAATGGAGGATTGGAAGGATGGAAACGGGAATTCCTACCCGCCTTCCAACCTTCCAGTTTTCCTGCCCTCCACATTTCCCCAGAGTCTAGCACAGGATAAATAGAGAAGCAATTTTTATAGTGAGGGTTATAAATATTGTTGTACCCCCCCCAAAAGCCCATTGTCTCACCTGGTTTGATTTGCTATACTGGTAGGTGAGACTTCAATAGCGCGGAAAGTGTCAGTCAGCTCCAGGTCGCTATTTTTGTACGTTACCATTTCTGAAGAGTGCTTGAGATGCAGATTTATCTTCTTGCCACCAACCTCTTTGCCCTGGCGGCCCTCCTGTTGGGGTTGGGAAGCTTTATCGGGGGAGGCCGTAGCTGGCGGTTATTACCCCTGTTTTTGCTGGTGATCAGCCGGTCATTTAGCCTGATCATTTCCTTGACGGCGCTGGAGCGCAGCCAGGTTGGCCTGCTGCTGGGGATGCTGGAGGTTTTTAGCGCCTTTTGTATCGTCTGGGCGCTGGTGGAGTTACCTCCCCATTGGCCGGCCGGCTGGACCCTTCTGACCTGGGCCGGGGGTGCGGCGGCCCTGGTTCTCACTGTTTTGGCGGCCATCCCCGCCTGGCCGGCGCCGGCCCAGTTTCACAGCCTGATCATTGCCGTTTGCAGCACTCCGTTCATCCTGATGAGCGCCGGCGAGGTGCGCTGGTCCCACCTGGCTGCCCCTTTTATTCTGGCCCTGGCTAATTTTTTAAATCTGCTGGGGTTGACCGGTGCGGCCTGGCTGGTCAATTTGCTGGCTTATGTCTTTTTCATCAGCGCCATTCACGGGGAGAGCATCCTGGCCTACCGGCGGCGTTACGCCGAGCGCCAGCAGGCCGCCGAAGCCATGGTCCAGGAGGCTGTTGACCGAGACCGCGAGCACCAGCGCTGGCTGGAGGTCAGCGAACTGCTCAACGCGATCCCCAACTTGAGCCAGAGCATGGAGCATATTGTGCGCAGCATGGCCCAGGTCATCCACGCCGATCAATCCGCCGTCTTTATTTTGGACGCCCATGTCCCCGGCCAGGCCCGCCTGGTCACACTGTACAGCCCGCAGCGCCCTCTCCATCTCTCCCCCCAGGATCAGATTGTTTTTAGACTGGAAAACTGCCCTCCCTTACAGCAGTCTATTGAAACCCAAGAGCCGCTGTTACTGCCGCAGCCGCACACCAACGGATTAAACCGTCTCTATGAGCTGTGGCGCGAAGAGCGGTCAGGCCCTACCCTGATTCAACCCCTGCTGATCAAAGGCCGGCCGGTGGGCGCCTTGTTGCTGGGCAATCCGATTACCAGCCGCCCCATTCGGGAGAGCGACATCCGGCTCTGCCGCAACCTGGCCCCCCAGATTGCCACTATCGTCGAACATCGCCGCCGTTACCTGGAGCTTGAAGCCGAGGCCGAAGCGATGGCCGAAACGGTGCAAAAACAGGCGCAAGCGCCCGACGAAAACCTGGTCATCCTTGAAACGATCAGCGATGGCCTGGTCGTCAGCGACGCTCAGGGGCGGGTGAAACTGGTCAACCAGGCGGCTGAACGAATCCTGGGAAAAGTGCGCTGGGAGCTGCTGGACCAGCCAATTGGCACCATTTACGGTGAGATTGATTCGGGCGAACCCATCGAGGACCTGGCGGTGGCTTTTGCCCGCCGCAACCAACCGTTGCCCACTTTTTTTGAGAATGAGGAGCGCGCGATTCAGGGCCGGCTCATTCCCTGGCGCAACCAGCAGGGAGAATGGCTGGGGATTATGGCGGTGTTTCGGGATGTTACCCGCGAGGTTAAAGCCGACCGGGCCAGAAATGATTTTATTGCCGCGCTTTCCCGTGAATTGCGTACGCCGTTGACTTCGGTCAAAGGCTACTCTGACCTGATCCTCCAGGGCATGTTGAACGATTATACCCCGGAACAGTTGCACGTCCAGCAGATTATCCACAGCAGCGCCGACCGGATGGTCGCCGTGTTGGATAATGCCATCCAGATTAGCGCGCAGAACCGGCGCAAATTATTACCTCGCTTTGAAGAAGTAAACGTGGCCCAAATCATCAACGATGCTCTGGATGAGATCACGTCTTTAATCCACCTGCGCGAGTTGAAACTGGGGCGAGACGTACCCGGTGACCTGCCGACGATTACCGGCGACCCCAGGCAGATCCGCCAAATTCTGGATAACCTGCTGACCAATGCCTGCCATTTTACCCCGCCCGGCGGCCGGGTGACGCTGCGGGCTGAGGTCGAACAGGAGCGGTCCGGCAATACCTTCCTCCCCCGCCTCCATCTAGCCGTCGCTGATAGTGGCGTTGGCATTCCTCGTTCCGAGCAAAAACGCGTTTTTGATGCCTTTTATCAGATTAAAAATCAAAGTAAAGATGTGCAGACCGGAATGGGCATGGGCCTGGCCGTGGTCAAAGAGCTGGTAGAACTGCACCGGGGCCGGGTGTGGGTAGAAAGCCTAGTCGGCGAAGGTTCTACCTTTCACGTCTCTTTGCCCTTAAGCCAGGAGTAGTAAGTTCTGCTTTTGGTCATTCCCGCCCTTTTTGTTATAATGGGACTTCAAAGAAGCTCATTGCCCCCAAAATACACTTCTTAAGTCTATATGTTAGAAAATCAACAAAAATCCATTTTAATCGTTGAGGATGACGAAACTTTACAACAAACCCTGGCTTACAACCTGGAAATAGAAGGTTACGCTGTTTCCGTTGCTGCGGATGGGCAGACCGGCCTGAAAGTGGCCCGGTCGCAGCCGTACGATTTGATTGTGCTGGATGTTATGCTGCCTCAGCTCGATGGTCTCTCGGTGTGCCGCATTCTGCGGCGGGAACTGGATACGCCAATTATCCTTCTTACGGCTCGCTCAAGCGAGGTAGACAAAATCATCGGCCTCGACTCAGGCGCGGACGACTACATTACCAAACCCTTCAGCCTGGGTGAGTTTTTGGCCCGCGTCCGGGCGGCGCTGCGCCGCCATCCCCCACCCGGCAGCATGGAACGTCTGGTTTCGGGCGATCTGGCGCTGGATTTGGTGGCGCGTAAGGCTTACAAAGACCAGACAGAGCTAAATCTCAGCTTCAAAGAGTTTGATCTGCTGGCCGAACTGCTTCGCAGCCGGGGCGTTGTGCTCTCTCGTGATTTCCTCCTGACCAAAGTATGGGGCTACGATTACTACGGCGAGTCGCGGACGGTGGATGTGCATATTCGCTGGCTGCGGGAAAAAATTGAAGATGAACCCTCCAGGCCCAAGCGCATCACCACCATTCGCAGTATTGGCTACCGCTTTGAGGGGTAAACGCTACTGAATTGGAACTACTGCGTTCGTCGTTAAGTACAAAAAATCGTCGGGGCTGCCGTCGGTGCGGGGGAGGCGCTGGCCATTGCCTGCCTGATACAGCCCGACAATCAACGAGTACTCGCCGGCGGCCAGCTCAGCGGGCAACTGCAAGCCGTATCCCTGCTGGAGTGTCTGGCCCGGCAGCAGCGGCGACTGCTTGAAGTTTTGCAGGTCCACTAACAGGCGGTCAACCTGCGCCACTCTTTGCCCCTCAGTTTTACCCAGTAATTGTACAAAAGCAATGAGGCTGTCCGTGGGTAGCCTCTGCCTGGCCAGGTCGGTGGCGGCAGGGACTTGCCAGGTCAAGCGCAGTTTTAATACCTCTCCCGGTACAAGCGCATCCCCCATCACTGAAAAATCTACCAGAGTCAGCCCGCCCTGGAAAGTGACATTCAGCGGCGTTGGGGCCGGCGGAGGAGTCTGGGCCAGGGCGTAGAGGGTTAACCGGCCGCTTTGCTCAAGCCACTGTTCTTGCAGCGGAAAGGCGTTCCGGTTAAGGTGAATCGCCGTGACGGTTGGCGGGTCGCCTTGAGCCAGCCAGCGCTCGAAGAGCCAGACCCGCTGCGCCCGGGCCTCGACGGCCTGCCAAACATGTTCGCGCTCGGCGGGCTGGATGGCACGGGGATCGCTTTCAATCCAGGCGTAGGTGGGCAGCGGGCGGCGCAGGTAGGCCATCAGTCGGGTCGAGATTTCCTGGACATCGGCAAAGGGGGGCATCGGCAGCAGCAGTACATCGCCGGGACGGGCGGCGCTGTTGAGCTGGGCCAGGAGTGGCAGATCGAAGCGAGCCTGGTCATTCGCCAGGGCCACCCCGGCTGTATTACGCATCATCACGTAAGTCAGGGCGATGGTGAGTAAGAGCAGGATGAAGGCGACAAGAGGCGTAAAACGTAAAGCGTGACGCGTCTTGCGTCTTGCGTTCTGCGTAATACTTTTTAATTTCTCATTTCTTATTTCTTTCAGATAAGAAACAATCAGATTGGCTGTAGCCAACCCAAGCAAAGCCAGCGCCGGCAGCAGCACCCGCCACTGAATTTGGAGTCCCGCCGGGCCGGGTTGCAGCCAGATCAAATCCACCAGGCCCTCCTGCAAAATCTGCCAGTGGGCCAGCGGGGGAAAGACCGCCCAATTAAAAACAAAATTGTCGTTTGCGCCGAGCCGCAGAAAGTGCTCGTTGAAATCAACTAGGATGCCGAGGAGGTTGACGATGAGGCTGAGGAAGACCAAAACGTAAAACGTGATGCGTGATGCGTAAAGCGTAAAGCGTGGTGCATCCCAAGGGGAGGCTACGCTCTGATGCGGGGTGCGTGGTATCAGAGCATTTTCGCTCCCCTGCTCCTCTGCTCCTCTGCTCCTCTGCTTCTCTACCTCTCGTCTCTTCGCTTCCTCGCCTCCTCGCGCTATCGCTTCTGCCACAAAAACCATGAGCAGGGGCAAAATCGGCAGGAGGAAGCGCGGACCCCAGCCCCACGCGCCGCCCCAGGCAAACCACGAGCCGTAGAAGAGCCAGTAGCTCAGGCAAAGGGCTGTAATCAGCCAAAAATAGAGCCGGGGTAGTCGCTGCCAGGCCGGGCGCAGCCCCCAAAAAAGCATCAGCAGCAGCGGTGAGTAGATAAACAAGCCCCGGCCAGGACTAAAGAGCAGGCCGTAGGCGCCTACCCACGGCTCTTTGAACAAAATCTCCTGGCTGTAGCCAGTCTCGATTAAACTCCCGAAGCGGACGTAGTTAAAATATAATAGACCGAAACCGATGAGGAGAGAAGGGGCAAGGTAAAGCGTAAAGTGTGAGGCGTAAAGTGTGAGGCGTGAGGCACGGACCTTTTCGCTCCTCCGCTCCCCTGCTCCCCTGCTCCTCTGCTCCTCTGCTCCTCGCCTCTCCACGGTCAGGTATAAGCCAACCAGCCCGAGGGCTATGACGGCCTCAAAACGGAGGGTCAGGCTGACAGCAACGGCCAGGCCGCAGAGTAATAACCACAGCCAGCGCCGCTGCGATTGAGCAAGGTGAGTGGCGTGGTAAGCGGCCCAGACCGCCATCAGAAAAATGAAGGCCAGCAGCGAGGACTCCCAGAACATTCGGGCGTAAACCCAGGCGATGGTGCATAGACCGTAACCTAAAGTGGTCAGGACAGCCACCGTGGGCGCAAAGCCGAGATCAATCAGCCAGATAAAAAGGAGGCCGGCCGTCAGCGCGGTGACAACGGCGTTGGTCAGCAGACCGGCATGAACGGCGTTGAGACCGGGCAAAGCATGCCCCAGCCAGATGAGCGGCGCCGTGATAAAGGAGATGCCGGGCGGTTTTTTGGTGTAGAGATTGCCATCACTGCCCCAAATACCGGGCGGATTGGGCGTCCAATGGTTGGTCCAGATGAGTTGGTTAATGTCCGCGCGGCGATGTTGAGCCAGATTGTGACCTGCCGTAAACACAGCCAGCTCGTCCATCACATGGAACTTGCCGGAAAAAGTGAAGAGATAAATCGAGAAGAGAAAAAGGCCGAGAGCGAAGGGGAGGGATTTAGACATGGAAGATTGGAAGTTGGAAGGTTGGAAGGTTGGAAAGGAGGCGCCTGTGTCCTGTCCAATCTTACATTCCTCCAATCCTCCATGCCTCCTTCTTACAGTTTCGCTGCCGCTTCCATAAGTTGCTGAATGCGCGGAATCATATCGGCGGGATTGGGATGAATGCCTTCGAGCACCATGGCACTTTCAAAGAGTTGCTCAATCAGGGGATCAATCAAGGCGTCGTCGGGTTGGGCCGCCAGACGAGCAGACAGGTTTTGAATCAACGGGCTGCTGCGGTTGATCTCCAGGATTTTCTTGGGCACTTGATAATCCTTGCCCAGCAGCCGCTGGACCCGCTGCATGTTGGTATTCATTGCATTGGCCGGGTTGACCAGGCGGCAGGGGCTGTCGGTGAGAATTTTGCTCTCGCGCACATCCTCGACCCGGTCCTTGAGCGTTTCTTTGAAACGGCTGACCAACGCCTCGAATTTGTCGGCCGGGATGGCGGCTTCGGCCTCTTTGGCTTCCGCCGCTTGGTCATCTTCGGGCAGGTTAAGGCCGGCGTCGTCTACATTTTTGAGAGGCTTGCCGTTGTATTCATTCAGGCCGACCAGCATAAAGCTGTCCATTGGATCGGTCAGATACAGCACCTCAAGATCGTGCTTTTTGAAATATTCCAGGTGCGGGCTGCGTGAAATCGTATGGTAATCGTCGCCCAGAATGTAGTAAATTTCGCTCTGATCCTTTTTCATCCGCTCGACATACTGGGCCAGCGACACCAGGTCATCGGCGTTCTCGCTTTTGCTGGAAGGGAAGCGCAGCAGGTCGGTGAATTTGCCCCGGCTGTCTGCGTCAATAGCAATCCCTTCTTTGATAAAGCCGCCAAACTCCTGCCAGAAGGTCCGGTAAGTGTCCGGCTTTTCTTTGGCCAGTTCGGCCAAATCGCCCGACAGGCGGCGCACCAGAACGCTCTTGATTTTTTCCAGCATCGGCGTCGCCTGGACCATCTCTCGCGAGACATTCAGCGGCAAATCTTCAGAGTCGACCACCCCTTCGACAAAGCGCAGGTAGTTGGGCAGCAGCTCCTTAAAGTTTTCACGGATGAGGATTTTGCGCGAGTAGAGCTTCAGGCCGTGGTCTTCTTTCATCCCGAACAAACGATAATCTTTTTTGGAGGGGATAAAGAGCAGGGCATAAAACTGCACCGGCGCGTCGGCGGAGGTATGCAGCCGTAATAAGGGTTTGCCAAAATCGAGAGTTGTTTGGTGGTAGAAGGACTCATATTTCTCCTCGTCTACCTCGCGCGGCGACTGCCGCCAGATGGCCTGCTGCTGGTTGATCTGGGTAAACTCGGTTTTGCCCTCTTTTTCGCCCTTGGCCGGGGGCTTTTGCTCTTTAAGGTAAATCGGGTAAGCCACAAAGTCGGAGTGAGTTTTGACAATCTGGCGCAGCCGGTAGGGCGCCGCAAATTCTTTGGCGTCTTCTTTTAGCTTAATTTGGATTGTCGTGCCCCGGTCTGCTTTATCAGCCGGGCCGATGGAGTACGTCCCCTGGCCCTGCGACGACCACACGGCCGCCTCGGCGTCGGGCTGATAGGAACGTGAGGTGACGGTAACTTCCTCGGCCACCATAAAAACAGAGTAAAAGCCAACCCCGAACTGGCCGATGATATCCGTGGTAATGCCCTGGCCCTCTTTGCCGGCCTCTTCTATGGCCTGCAAAAAATTTTTGGCCCCGGAGCGAGCAATCGTCCCCAGGTTTTCGACCATCTCGTCGCGGGTCATGCCGATGCCGGTGTCGCGCAGGGTCAGGGTGCGGTTCGCCTCATCCGCCTCCAGCCAGATGCCCAATTCCGCATCTTCGTCCAACACCTCCCGATTGGTCAACATCTCAAATTGAATACGGTTGAGCGCATCTGAAGCGTTGGAAATCAATTCGCGCAGAAAGATTTCCCGCTCGGTGTAGAGCGAATGGACCAGAATGTTGAGAAGCTGCTGGATTTCTGCCCGAAACTCAACCTGGGCAGTATTGGTTTTTCTTTTGGCCATGGTTACTGCCTCCTTAAGCAAAATGAAAGAGCGTTCGTCTGTTTATACCGACATGCTGACCCCAGCCGGGAAACTGAACGCTCTAAAGTTTGGTTTCAGTATGGCAAAATTATAAACCAATTTGTCAAAATTTTCAAAAATCGTTACTGCTCAGGCTACACAGAGCTTCACGGAGAAGGCATAGAGACGCACAAAGAAAAGCTAAAAATTTTTCTGTGTATCTCCGCCGGGTCTCTGCGCGTCTCTGTGACTTGTGCAGTTACGAAAAATCCCACTGACAGACTCACATCACGATTTGGATAGATTTCTCCAAAATTTCCACCGCTTCGTCAGCTAAATCCTGGCTGACCATTAGCGGCGGCATCAGGCGGATGGTGCTCACGCCGCAGGAGAGTAATAACAGGCCATTGCGGAAGGCTTCGTGAATCACCTGTTCAACCAACTTTTTGGCCGGCTCTTTGCTGACCGGGTCTTTAACAAACTCCAGGCCAATCATCAGGCCTTTGCCCCGCACCTCGCCAATGATGGGATAGCGGGCCGCCAGCTCGCGCATTTTGCCCAGCAGATGTTCACCTACCTGAGCGGCGTTGTCTTTGTACTCATTTTCGACCAATTCAATTGTTGCCAGGGCAGCGGCACAGCAGATGGGATTGCCGCCATAGGTGTTGCCGTGCGCACCATGCGCCCATCGCTCCATCAACGACTTGCGCGCTGTAACCGTGCCAATGGGCATACCGGAGGCCAACCCTTTGGCCGTGGTCACGATATCCGGCTGTACATCCCAATGCTCGACGGCAAACATTTTGCCGGTCCGCCCGATGCCGCTCTGCACTTCGTCGGCGATAAGTAGGATGCCGTAACGGTCGCACAGGGCGCGGAGACCGGGCAAAAAGCTGTCGGGCGGGACAATGTAACCGCCCTCGCCCTGGATCGGTTCAAGTAGGATGGCCGCCACTTCCTGGGCCGGGAGGTTGCTCTGGAACAGCACATTTTCGATGTAGTTAAGCACGGCCTGGCCCTGGTCAGCCCCGGCGAAGACCGGGCGATAGTTGTTAGGGAAGGGCACATGAGTCACCCCTGGCATGGTCGGGAAGAAGGAGGCCTGCTGGGTATATTTACTGGCGGTAAAAGCCAGCGAGCCCATGCTCCGGCCATGGAAGCCGCCCAGAAAGCCGATGAAGCGAGGCCGGCCGGTCACAAAGCGGGCCAGTTTCAACGCCCCTTCGACGCTTTCAGTGCCGGAGTTGGTAAAGAAGCTCATGGCCGGCTCGTTCAAGGGGGCGATGTCACTCATCTTTTCGCCCAGCCTGATTTGCAGCTCGTGGTAGTAGTCGGATGAGATGTGCAGGAATTTATCGGCGGCAGTCTTGATCGCCTCAACGACTTTAGGATGAGCATGGCCGGTGGAGGTCACGGCGATGCCGGCGGCAAAGTCAATAAAGCGGTTGCCGTCTACGTCCCATACCTCCGCGCCCCGGCCATAATTCATGACAAAGGGGTAGTCACGCGGATAGGAAGGTGAAACCACCTGTTCGTCACGGGCCAGCAGAGCCTGAGCCTTGGGGCCGGGCAGGTCGGTAATAATTCGGGGTGAACGCCCGTCCACTTTTGTTCCGAGTTTAGCGGCGTGCGTCTGAATTTCTTGTTTTTCAAATAATGGTGTCGTCACTTCTGTTCTCCCAAATCGCCGTTAGCGTAAAAGAAGTAGAGGCCAATAAACAGAGCGACAAGCTCGGCACCTGAAGTGCAGCTAACGGCAACGCTATAGATTTTTATCAGTGGATAATTTTAATCGGAGCGGTCCGGCTTCAGGCGCTATGCAGACGCTCGCCAAGACGCAAATCCAGATTGTTCCGGCAGGATGTACCGGAATGCTACTGAAGAGGTGCAGGCTGGAGTCGCTAAGTGTAGCAGCCTATAGCTCGTGGCATGGGCAGCCAACGGCGGAAGTGAACTGTAAAAATCATTGTCATCAACTCTCCCCCAACACCACCGCCACTTCCCGGCGGAGACGGTTCAGATCATATCCACGCGGGTCGGACTTGCGGCCTGGAGGAAGGGCAATATCAAGGTGTCCCATGATATCGTCAACTTTAATATTGTGAATGTAGCACAAGTGGGCACATAACGCAACATTGGCCTGATGCTGCGCTTCGGGATAGGGGTCCTGGCCATCATTGAGATTGACCAGTTCAATACCGATGGCGTAGTCGTTGACGGAATTACGCCCTTTCCAAACACTTTGACCGGCATGCCAGGCGCGGTCCGTATCCCGGACATGCTGGACAATTTTGCCATCTTTGCCGATGGTGTAATGGGCGCTGACCTGGGCATTGGGATTGTTGAACCAATCAATTACCCCTTGCAGCCGGTTGTTGGCTGTCGAGTGGATGACAATTGCTGTAATATCAGTGGGGCTGCGGCGCTGGTTGAAATTGGGCGAGCCAACCCATTGGATAGGCGGTTGAGGCGGCGGCGTAGTGGGTCGAGTGGGCTGCGGTGTAACCACCGGTGAAGGGGTGATCGGCGATGTTGTTGGGACGGTAACCACCGGCTTGGGTGGAAGTGGGGGTGGAGGAGGGGCAGGTGTCGGGGCGGCCGTCGAATTTAGCGGTGGAATGATCAGGACTTGGCCGACCCAGATGCGGCTGGGATCAACCAGATTATTGGCCTGTTGGATGAGCGGGTACTGGTGGGCGTTGCCATAAACCTTTTGAGCAATACGGCCCAGGGTATCGCCGCGTTGAACGGTGTAGCTGGTCGGCGCGCCGGCGGCAGCACCCTGAGCATACTGGCTCAAAAACTCGCCAATGACCTGGCCAATGGCCTTTCCTTCACGTGTAGCTCGATTGAGGGCTGTTTGGAAGATGGCGTCGTCCACGTCTACTTGTACGGTTCGCAGAGGCATGACTGGCTCCTTAAGCTACATACAGAATACGGCCACAAGTACCGCAGTAAATTAACTCCGTCCCGGCGCGGGCGTGCTGAATCCGGCTGCTGGAGGCGGCTACGCCACATCCCAGGCAGATGCCATCTTTGACCACCGCCACTGCTCGACCGGCTTTACGGGGGCGCAGCTCTTCGTACTCGTCCAGGTCATCCGGGTCAATCACCTTGACCATAACCGGGCGCTGTTGTTTTAGTTCATGGAGTTTGTTTTTCAGGGCCGCTTGTTGTTCGGCCAGGCGTTCCTGGTCAGACTGCCAATCTGTCTGGACGGTGGCTAACTCGGCACGTATCTGCTCAAGTTGTTGTTCGGCCTCTTCTGCCCCGACCATCGCTTCCAATAAAAGCTCCTCGCGCTGGCCCTGGCGGCGTTTAAGCGAGGCGATTTCATCCTGCAGATTAGTCGCTTCTTTGGGGCTGAGCGCCTTGCCCTGATACAGCGTTTTTTCCTGCTGGGCTATTTTCTGGGTCAGGCTCTGCAGCTCTAAATTCAAATTTTGCATGGCTGCTTGAGCTTGGTGAAACTGTTTCTCAGCCGCCTCAGCCTGGGCTTTGGCCTGTTTCAATACTTCACTTTCACCCAACTGGGAGGCAATTTCAGCCAACTGCTGGTTGGTTTTATCTACTTCACTATCAAGCATTTGCAACTGGTAAAGCTGTTGGACCCGGCTCAAGGCTTGCCTCGACAAAAATCAGTATTAAAATAAGTGAGCCTATTATACCACCGTTATGCAAAGTAGTAAAGGATATAATATGAGGGTTAGTACTGTGAATTAAATCACTAAAAAGTGACAAACTACCTGGCTAATTTATGACATGTTACACTTTCAGAAAATGTCGTTTTGACATATTGTTTAAATAGCCTGCAGTATACCCCCTATCATCGCGGCTAGTTTCCCCGAACATTACTGTTAAGTTATAATAATATATCTTGCAGATTTTGTTTGCAGATGAGAGCCACATTTAAGGAGGCATCATGGAATTCCCAACGTATGTGAGAAACGAAAAATTGAAGGCATGGGTTCAGGAATTGACTGCCCTCTGCCAGCCTGACCAGGTTTACTGGTGTGATGGCTCACAAAAAGAGTATGATCAATTGTGCCAGACCTTGATTGATGCGGGCACATTTATCAAACTCAATGAAACAAAGCGCCCCAACAGTTTCCTGGCTCGCTCCGACCCCAGCGATGTGGCTCGGGTAGAAGACCGGACCTTTATTTGCTCCGTTTCCAAGGATAGTGCCGGTCCAACCAACAACTGGAGGGACCCCAGAGAAATGAAAGCCATCCTATACAAGCTTTTTGACGGCTCGATGCGCGGCCGCACGATGTATGTGGTGCCGTTCAGTATGGGCCCCATTGGCTCACCTTTATCTCATATCGGCGTGGAATTGACCGACTCCCCCTATGTAGTGGTCAATATGCGCATTATGACCCGCATGGGCCGACAGGTTTTAGAAGTATTGGGGGAGCATGGAGAATTTGTGCCCTGCTTACATTCAGTGGGGGCGCCTCTGGAGCGAGGTCAAAAGGATGTGCCCTGGCCGTGCAACAAAGAGCACAAATATATTGTCCACTTCCCGGAAGAACGCGCTATCTGGTCTTACGGCAGCGGCTATGGTGGCAACGCGTTGTTGGGCAAAAAGTGTTTTGCCCTTAGAATTGCCTCCGTCCTGGGTCGAGATGAAGGCTGGCTGGCCGAACATATGCTCATCTTAGGTGTGGAGTCTCCGCAAGGAGAGAAAACCTACGTGGCGGCGGCGTTTCCCAGCGCCTGTGGCAAAACAAATTTTGCCATGCTCATTCCGCCGCCTGCTTTTGAGGGCTGGAAAGTTACCACCGTTGGCGACGATATTGCCTGGATTAAGCCCGGTCCGGATGGTCAACTTTATGCCATCAATCCCGAAGCTGGCTATTTTGGGGTCGCGCCCGGCACCTCCGACAAATCAAACCCCAATGCACTGGCTGCATGCAGCCGTAATACGATCTTTACCAATGTAGCCCTCACGCCTGATGGTGATGTCTGGTGGGAGGGCATGACTGAGTCAAAACCGCCAAAGCTGATTGACTGGCAAGGCCAGCCCTGGACACCTGACTCGGGCCGGAAGGCGGCCCATCCCAATGCCCGCTTTACCGCCCCAGCCGATCAGGCTCCATGCATTGACCCGGATTGGGAAAACCCGCGCGGCGTGCCGATTAAAGCTTTCATTTTTGGAGGGCGGCGCAGCAGCGTCATTCCATTGGTTTACCAAGCTTTTAACTGGAACTATGGCGTTTATCTGGCCGCCACTATGGGTTCGGAAACGACGGCTGCCGCCGCCGGTCAGGTTGGCGTGGTCCGGCGCGACCCCTTTGCCATGCTGCCTTTCTGCGGTTACCACATGGGCTCCTACTTTAACTATTGGCTGAATTTTGGGCGAATGGTTCCCAACCCGCCCCGCATTTTTGGAGTCAACTGGTTCCGCAAGGATGAAAACGGAAATTTCATCTGGCCGGGTTTTGGCGAAAATATGCGCGTGCTGAAGTGGATTGTGGATCGGGTCAATGGGCGCGCGATTGGGATTGAAAGCCCGCTGGGCCGGGTGCCCCGCTACGAGGATATTGATTGGCGCGGCATGGAGGATTTTACTCAGGAACAATTTCAAGAGTTGATGTCGGTAGACCGAGAAGAATGGGTTGAGGAAGTGTTATCGCATGAGGAGTTATTTTTTAAGCTGTATGACCGTTTGCCGAAGGAATTGATCTTCATTCGGGAGTTGATCCTCTCCGCTTTGTGGCGGTCGCCTGAGCGGTGGCGATTTGGTATTGGTGGCAATGGAAATGAATTGGCCAATTAGCTGTAAAACCGGATAAATAGGATTAAAGCCAGGGGGCAGACGTCTTAACGCCTGCCCCTTTCCGTCTACTGCAACTTGTGGGGCAGGTCTCAGCTCTGCTCCTCCGATGACTTACACGTTGAATATGGAGGCAAGTATGATCCAATTATTACTTGACAACCCCATGCTGCTGTTGTTCATCGTCGCCGCCATCGGCTATCCTTTGGGACATGTCAAGTTCAAGGGGAGCAGCTTGGGGGTAGCGGCAGTGCTGTTTGTCGGTTTGGCTGTCGGCTCGCTCCACCCTGACCTCAAATTGCCCGAAGTCATTTACGTTTTGGGATTGGTTTTGTTTGTCTATACCATCGGTCTGAGCAGTGGTCCCGGCTTTTTTGCCTCCTTCCGGCGTAAAGGGCTGCGGGACAACTTCCTGGTCGTCGGTGCCCTCATTCTGGCGGCAGGGCTGGCTGTAGCTGCCTATTATGTTCTAAACCTCAGGCCGGCCCTCACCGCCGGCCTGTTTGCCGGCAGCCTGACCAACACCCCCACCCTGGCCAGCCTATTGGAGCAGGTCAAACGCACTGCCCCCGCCGACTTGCTGGACCAGATGATTAATGAGCCGGTTATTGGTTATTCAATTGCCTATCCGATGGGTGTCGTGGGGATGATCGCCGCCATTTTTACCATGCAGCGCCTCTGGAAGATTGACTATGCCCGCGAGGCCAGAGAGGCCGGCGACCTGGGTGCAACCCATATGCAGCTCCAGGCCCGGACTATTTGCATCACCCGGCCCGATGTCGTCCAGACCCCGGTGCGAGATTTGCTACAACAACACGGTTGGCAAGTTATCTTTGGCCGGATGAAGCATGCGGACAAACCGCTGGCCCTGGTTGGGGGTGAGACCCAGTTGCAGGCAGGCGACCTGATTACGATGATTGGCACTCAGGAGGAACTGGACCGGGTTATGGACTACCTGGGCAAGCCATGCACCGAACGGCTTGAACTGGACCGCAGCGAATATGACTTCCGGCGTATGTTCGTCTCTAATCCGCGGGTGGTGGGCCATCGCCTGAGCGACTTTGACCTGCCGCAGCAATTTGGGGCCATCGTTACCCGGCTTCGGCGGGGTGATGTGGAGTTGCTGCCTCACGCCGATACTGTTTTGGAACCGGGCGACCGGGTTCGTGTGGTGGCAAAACCGGAAAATATGGCGGCGGTCAGCAAGTTTTTTGGCGACTCTTACCGCGCCCTGAGCGAGGTTGACATTCTGACCTTCAGCCTGGGGCTGGCGCTGGGCTTGCTCCTGGGCTTGGTTCCCATTCCCCTGCCCGGTGGCGTGATCTTTAAACTGGGCCTGGCAGGTGGGCCGTTGGTGGTTGCGCTCCTCTTGGGCAAATTAGGCCGGACCGGCCCGCTGGTTTGGGCCATGCCGTACAGCGCCAACCTGGTTTTGCGCCAGTTTGGACTAATCCTCTTCCTGGCCGGGGTCGGCACCCGTTCCGGCTATGCCTTTTTTACCACCTTTTCCCAGAGCGGCGGCGGCGCAATTTTTGTCGCCGGGGCTGTCATTACCTGTGTGACGGCCCTGACGGTGTTAGCTGTAGGCCACTACCTCTTGCACATCCCGATGGGCCTGCTCAACGGCATTTTGGCCGGCCTTCAAACGCAGCCAGCGGTGCTTGGCTTTGCCCTGGAGCAAAGTGAGAACGACCTGCCCAATATCGGCTACGCGACCGTTTATCCCATTGCCACCATTACCAAAATTTTGCTGGCACAGCTCATTCTGGCGTTTTTATCCTAGCAATTCGATTAATCACTGCCCCCTGAGCGAACCAGGAGCAAAGGCCGGTCCACCCGATGCAAGATACCGGCGGCCACACTCCCGTAGAAGACCCGGGCCAGGCCGGTCCGGCCGTGGCTGGCCATAGCAATCAGGTCCGCATCTTCGCGTTCGGCTGCATCTATAATCTCAGTTACAACCGGTCCCTGAGCAACATGTGATTTAACCTCAATCCCTTTTCGACGTAATTCTCCCTGGAGCGCCAGCAAATAACTCTCGGCAGTTTTGAAGTGCTGCTCGTGTTCCACCAGGTCCGGCACAGCATAGGTCCCGTCAATGAGGAGCGGTTTTGGCTCGATGACTTGCAGCAGGACAACCTGGGCCTGATAACACTGGGCCAAATCCTCCACATGAGGCATAATTGCCTCGGCTCGCTTCGAGCCATCCAGGGGAACTAAAATCTTTTGATAGAGCGCCATTGAATAAACCTCCTTTGAAAGGATATTGTTTCACGTCAAAAATAAAATCTCCCCAAATGCGCTTGCATCAGAGGAGATTGACAGCTGCCCAAGTAATCAATCTTTGGCTTATCGAGTTGACCAGGGATAAGCTTGGCCTTGTGCATCAGCGCACGGTGATGACATTTGCAATCCTATTTACTTAATCCCCTGCCATTATTATACTACACCTGGCCGGGTAAATCAATCCGTTTTTGGCTGCGATTACCCAGCCAAAAGATAAAAGCGGCCAGGAAAAAGGTAGACGCTGAAAAAAAGAAGATGATGTGCCCGTTGGTCTGATCCCACAAATAACCGGCCACAACTGAGCCAAGACTCCACCCCAGACCGCTTTGAGCCGCCCCCATCAGCGCCTGGGCCGTGGCGCTCAGCCCCGGCGGAGCGGCTTCACTGGCATAGCCGACTGCCGCTACCCAAAAAAAGCCATAGCAAAGGCCCACCCCTGGGAGAACGGTAATGATGAGCCGGGGCGTGGAGGCCAGCGCAACCAGGGTCCAGACGAGGGCAAAACCCAGCAGGCCAATGACAATCAGCCGCTTATGGCTGTAGTGAGCAAACCAGCTCGCTCCAAAGTACATTAAAACCACTTCGGGCAGGGAATTGGCCGTCCAGGCTAAGCCTACCTGGGCTTCGCTACCGCCGAGCGCCAAAATGTGCAGGCCCAAAAAGCCAATATATGCCGAAATCCCCATTCCAAGCAGGGTCATAGCAATCAAAAAGCTCAAATATCCCCCCTGGCCTATCAAGGTTCGCAGCCCTTCCAGCAGCCCGACTCTGTGCGGGGCGCTGCTAATCGGCAGTAAAAAACTCAAGCCGGCACAGGCGATCCCTAGCAATCCCCCATGCAGCCAAAAGATCAGGCTCAGGTTCGTGGGCGTCAACAATTGGCCCAGGACGAACGTGGCCAGGACAAAGCCAATTGTGCCCCACAACCGCTGCTGGCCGTAGCTGCTCCCGGTGCGTTTAGTCATATCCATCACCGCGCTGTCCACAATTGAACCGATGGGGGTGCGAAAAAATGACAGCGCCATGATCAGGGCCATGAGCGGCCAAAAGCTGCTCACGCCCAGGAAAAGAAGGGCAATCAACCCGGCCATAAAAGCGCACAGGGCCAGAACCGGGCGATGGATCTGCCAGCGGTCGGCCACGGCGCCCCAAAAAGGATTGGCGGCCAGGGCAACGAACGGGGCAATACTGCCCAGCCAGCCAATCTCGACGCCGCTCAGCCCCTTCCCTTGCAAGTAGATATTAAGAAATGGCACCAGCGAGCCGATTGCCCCAAAAAAGAGCAGATAATATATTTTGGCAACAAACAACCCCCATTTGAAGGAACCAGCGGCAATGTTGGGGGTCAGCACCGGCGCTGGACGTGGTTGGCGGTAAATAGACAGGTCCTCTTTTCCAGGTAAGTAGATTTTTGAGTCCAAGATATGCTTGAGACTCCCTTTCAACAAAGACTGACAATAGCACAAAAGGACAGAGGGAGCAATTTGATTGACAATCCTCTGAATTCTCCTATACTAACGGCAGGAGAAAAGGGTAATGGTCTTTGAAGTCGAACTAAAAGCCTGGTTGCGCCAGCCTGAGGTGATCGAAGCAAAAGCGGCGCAGATAGGTGCTTTTAAGGGGGAAACCCGCAAGGAAGATATCTATTTTCGGCGGCGCGGTGAGAAGAGCGCCGCGCCCGCCGACCGTTTCCGGCTGCGGCGAGAGGAGGGCCGGGCTGTTGCCAATTTTAAGCAAGAGGCCGTCACCGCGGGTGTCGAGGTCAACGAAGAGGTCGAATTTGGAGTGGACGACGCCCACGCTTTTTTCCAATTTGCCGACCATTTTGGCTTTGAGCCGTTTGTCGTCAAGCGCAAAAAATCGCGGGTTTACCGCATCGAGCGGGCCAGTGTAGAATTGAATGAGGTGGAGTACCTCGGCCACTTTATTGAGATCGAGATTCTGTGCGACGATCCGGCCCTGGTCCCGGCGGCTCGCACCGAGATCGCCCGGTTGTATCACCACCTCGGCCTCCCCCCGGCCGAGCTGGAGCCGCGCCGTTATATCGAGTTGATCCAGGCTGCCCACCCGGTGCAGTACCGCTTTGTCAACGACCGGACTCTCGATTGGCCGTTTACGGAATTTCCCTTGTGAATTTAGGGAAGCGTGGGCCAGTCAATGACTGCAGCGTTTTCCCCGCTGCTGTCGTTAACAAGGGGCACGCGCTCCAGCGTGCTGGGATCATAAAAGCCCACGTACAGCCGGTAGGGTTGGTCGGCAGCGGGCAAGGGGAGGGGCAACTGTAAATAGGCGGCGTCACGCAGCCATTCCCCTCTTTGCTGCAAGGCATGCCAAACCTCCAAAGTTAGTAACCCTTCCAACAAAAAGTGGTCGGATTGAGCGATGATTTGCCCTTGACCGTTGCGCATTTGCACAAACACTTTTAGCTGGCGAGCCGGCGTGCCAGCGGGCCGCCAGTAGAGGCCCAGGGCAAGCGTGCCATCGGGGGCAATCGTCGCAGGGTCAAGGCTGTAACCTCCCAGGTGAATCACGTTGCCAAAATTGGCGTCGAGGCTGGCGGCGGGTTCGGCGGGCAGCGGCCTGGGGTAAGGCCGGCTGAGGAAAACTTGAGTTGCGCCGGTTTGGTAGATTAAGTCCATCTGGGCCAGGATTTGCTGGGTAAAGAAAGGCTCAAAGCGCTCGAACAGGCGCGTTTGATCTACGACAAACCAAACCCGCTGGCCCTGCCCCAGGGCGACATTCAGTTCCTCGATCGAGTCAATCAGCGGGCTGCCGGTGTAGCGGTCAATGGGGGTGTCGCTCTCGTCCCCTTCAGGTAAAACCAGGGCGGTGACCTGGTTAGCGTAATAATCGCAGCGATCCAGGTAGAGATAGGCTGCCGCCGGGTGGACGGTCATCACCCGGTCGCCGGACTGCCAATTTTGGCGGACGTACGTAAAAGCGGTGTTGTAATCTCCCGTTCCCCGGGCCTGGGCCAATTCCCAGGCCGGCGGCCCCCATTGGACCACAATCAAGGCTACTCCGGCCAGGCCTGTCACCCCTCTTAACCCGGCTATAGACCAACGTGCCTGGCCCAACCGGGCCAAGAGTGCAGCCAGGCCGTCCAGCAGGCGAGCCAGACTGCCCGCGCCCAGTAACAAAAAAGCCGGCAGAGCCAGGATAAAAACGTAGCGGCTCTTGCTCCAGGTATCCGTTAACAGCGCCCCCATCTCAAAGATGACCAGCAGCCCAAACAGGGTCAGGAAGAGAAAGGCAATATCGGCGAAGGTGAAGCGTCGCCACAGCAGCCGGTACAGGGTCATCAACAAAGACAGGCCAATCAGGGGTCGCAGCCAAGCGTAGGCCGAGGTTTCAAAGAAACCAAACAGGTTGTCAAAGCGGGACCACTCCAGGCCGGGGAGAAAAAAGCCGCGCAGGAACTCCAGCCCCAGCGGAGCGGGAGTTTGGGCCGACAGGTCTTGTAAAGTATTGGTGCTGCCCACCTGTCCCCTCGCCGCAACAGCCAGGACCAAGCCCAACAGCAGCGCCGCGACGAGACCTTCTTGCCATAAGCGGGGTTGGTTGAGCCAGTCGCGGCGGTAGATTAGAGTGAAGAGGAGGAGCAGCAGCGCCAGGGGCGGCACGATCAGGAAAGTGATGGTATGTGAAAATAGGGCCAGCGCCAAGAAAGCCAGGCCCAGGTAGCGTACTTGCCGGCTGGGACGCTTGACGGTGCCCAGCAGCAGCCAGGCCGTCCCCAGCAGCACAAACAGGTGAGCCGGGGTGTACATGCGCGCCCGGCTGCCCCAAATGATAGACCACTCGTCCAGGGCTGCCAGCGTTGCCGCCAACAGACCGGCCAGGTGCGAGTCAAACAGCCGCCGGGCGGTCAGGTAATAGGCCGCCACAGTGACGATACTAATGAGCAGGACCGGCCAGCGGGCAATCTCTTCCTTAAAATCCACCAGGGCCAGCAGTGTCCCGGAGAGAAAGGAGAGCAGCAGACCGTGGTCGTAAAACAGGCCGGAGGGCAGGACCGGCAGGCCGCGTTGGGCGACCATGCGGGCAGCCAGCATGCTGATATATTCGTCGAAGAAATACACGGACGCCAGAAGGTAAGAGAGGCGGAGCCAAAAAGCCATGAGCAAGAACAGCCAGAGGATGGAGCGCGTCCACCCAGGCGCGGATGAGTTTGGCAGTCTGCCAGGAATAAACCCTCGCCCCGGGAGGATCATGGGCGGGAAATGGTCTCCAAGAGGACGGCGTTCTCGCCGCTGCTGTCGGCAACCAGGGGAACCCGTTCGAGCGTGGTGGGATCGTATAGGCCGACCCAGAGGCGATAAGTGCCCGGCGGCAAGCTTTCCGGCAGGATTAAATCGGCGGTGTCGCGCAGCCATTCGCCCTGATCTTTGAGCTGGCCCATAATCCCGCCGGTCAGCAGGCCCTCGTAGATAAAATGATCAGCCTGCGCTACGGTTTGATTTTGCCCGTCGCGCAGTTGAACAAAGACTTTATAGGGCTTTCGGATTTGAGCGGTTTTAGGCCGCCAGTACAAAACCAGTTGAACGGTTCGATCCGGGGCCAGCGCGGCCAAGTCAAGGCTATAGCCGCCTAATTCTACTAAATCGCTAAAATTCGCGTGAAGTTCGGCCAGCGGCTCGGCTGGGATGGCACGCGGGTAGGGCTGGCTCAAAAAAACGAGGACGCTGCTGTCCTGGCGCTGTACATTCATTTGAGCAAAGACCTGCTGGATAAAGAGCGGTTCATAGCGGCTAAACAAGCGGTTGTTATCCACCACAAACCAGAGCCGGGGCGACTCAGCCAGAACCTTACTCAACCCCTCCGTTGAGTCAACCAAGGTCGAGCCGACATACCGGTCCACCAACTCTTCCGACTCATCATCGGCGAACACTCGTGCTGTGCCCTGGGTAGCGTAATAATCGGAGCGGCCCAGGTACAAATAAGCAGCGGAAGGATGGACGGTCATCACCCGGTCGCCCTCTTGCCACTGCGACTCTACCCACTTGAAAATAGTATGGTAACCGCCTGTCCCTTTGGCCAGGGCTATGCTCAGGGCTGGGCCAGCCCAATAGGCGACAATCACTAAGACAGGGAGTAGGTAGTAGAGAGTAGAGAGTAGGGGGATTCCTTGCGGTGGTCCCAAAGGGAGGCTCACCTGCCCCACCGCAGGTGCGGGTCGCTCTCGGCGGTCGGTAGTCGGTGCTCGAGATGTTAAAAGACGAAGCGATTTTTCAAACACACGGGCCAGGCCATCGGCGGCGAGGAGGAGAAAGGGGGGGTGGCAAAGAATGAACAAGTAGCGGGTTTTGCGCCAGGTTGAAGTGAGCGCCAGGCCCAATTCGGCGATGGTCAGCAAAAAAACCAAACCCAGGCAGATAACAGCCAGATCACGCCGGGTCAGCCGCCCGCGCATGGCGGCCAGGAGCGCCAGGCCAAAAGACAGGGCCGCTAAAATCAATAGGGGCCAGTATTCAGCAGCGGTGTAAACATAGATAAAATCGTCAACGCGCTGCCAACTGAAGCCGGGGTCCAAGAATTTATTAAAGACTCCCTGTAGACCACCGCCACCCCCATTTCCACCACTATCGGCGGCTGTACCGGGAGACAAAAACGGGATCTGTCCTCCCACCGCAAAAGCTACCCCAACGGCCAGCAGCACCCCGGCAACGACCAGTTCCAGGATAACCGTTTTTTGGCGGTACCAGTCAAACTTGAACTTTCGCTGGCCCAGCCACAGGCCGATCAGCAAGGCCAAACTCCAGACCGGCAGCGCCACTACCGCCACCGAATGGGCCAGAATCGCCCCGAGATAAATGGCAACTCCCAGCAGGCGGTCAAAGCGGTTAGGGCGCAGAAGAACACCTTGCAGCAGAAAATAGAACCCCAGGAGCATGAGTAAGCTGGCCAGGGCATACATGCGCATCCGAGCCGACCAGAGAATCATTTCGGGATCAAAGGTTGCCAGAGTTAAAGCCAGTATGCCTGCGAGCGAAGTTTGCAGGGTTCGCCGGCCTACCTGATAAAAAGCAGCCAGCGCCAGCACCCCAGCCAGCAAAGAGGGCCAGCGTGCAATTTCCTCCCGGAATCCGGCCCATTTGATCAAGGGCGCCGCCAGGTAGGATAAAAGCAGACCCTGGTGATACAACAAGCCTGACGGCAAAAAGGGCGCGCCTTTCTGGGCCGTCATCTGCGCGGCTAACATGCTGATGTATTCGTCAATGTGAAAAATACCGGCCAGTAAGTGCCCGAGACGCAGGGCAAAAGCGGCCAGCAGGAGGATTAGGATGAGAAAATAACCAAGTTTGGTTGACATAGGACAATAATTGTGAATTGTGAATAGTCAATTGTGAATTGTGAATCTTCATTAACCATTCACAATTCACTTTTTTCTCAGCCTCGTTTCCGGCCCAGGGCAATTTGCCAGGGGAAAGAGTAACCGTGCCAGACAACATCTACCACGCCGCTGACCATCCGTTTAAAACTGCGCCCGCTATAGTTGTGAAAATGTTCAGGATCGTTACCCAGGGCGGGGAGATGTTTGCCCCGCAAAAAATTGGCTCCCCGGAAAAACGGTTCATGGGGGACACTCAATAAGACGTATTCCGCCGAAACACGGGCCAGTTCGCGTAACCCAACGGTCGAATCGGGCAGATGCTCCAACACCTCCAGGCAAATAACCAGAGGAAAGTGATTGTCGGGAAACGGCAGGTGGTGAACATCAAATTGGGTTAAGGGCGCATGATGCTCCAGATGGTCACGTCCCCAGATCAGGGCATCGGCGCTAAAATCCCCTCCTATGACCGGGTTGAGGGAGATATGCGCCTGCTGCAAATGTTTCAGCACAAAGCCTTCGCCGCAGCCGGCATCCAGCAAGCAGGCAACACTCGTCTGTCGAATGAGGGTTACGATGCGCTGATGAAATTTATCCAGCAAGACCCGCTGGAGTGGGTTTGGATTAAGATGTTTTTGACGATTGCCGTGTCGGTCCATAGTGAATGAGCAGTAACAAAAATTAGGCCTCGTGTTGCAAAATCTGTTTGATAGCATACTCCTGCTCCGGGCGAAAGGTGAAATAACGGATCATTTCGCCCAGAAGGCCGGTAGAAAAAAGCTGAATTCCCAGGATCATGGCTAAGATGCCAACGGTAAAGAGCGGTCGGGTGCCAATCGGCTCAACTTCGGCCAGGCCCAGGGTTCGCCGGAGCCACTCGACGGCCAGATACAATTCAATGAGGCTCCCTAAGCCAAACATAGCCAGGCCGGCCACTCCAAACAAGCGCAGGGGGTGCTTGAGATAGGTGGTGAGAAACAGGACTGTAATAAAATCTAACAAGCCGCGGATGGTCCGGCCCGCGCCGTATTTGGATACGCCGGCATGGCGGGGGTGATGCTGCACCGGCAGTTCGGCGGCGCGGAAGCCCTGGCCTACGGCTAACACCGGGATAAAGCGGTGGAAATCACTGTATAAAGGAATTCGTTCGGTTACGGCGCGGCGATAAACTTTGAAGCCGCAGTTAAAATCGTGCAAGCGGACCCCGCTAAAGGTGGACACGCCCCAGTTAAAAATCCGCGACGGCCAGGTTTTATCAATCGGGTCCTGGCGATCATAACGCCAGGCCGCCACCAGATCAAAGCCCTCGTTCAGCCTGGCCAGCATGGCCGGAATTTCAGCCGGGTCATCTTGCAGATCGGCATCAAGGGTAATGATGATTTCGCCCCGGCTGTGGCGAAAGCCGGCCACCAGTCCTGCCGTTTTGCCAAAATTTTGCTGAAAGTGAATCACCCGGACAGCCGGGTCGGCCTGAAACAGCTCGTTTAAGATGTGCGCCGAGGCATCGGTGCTGCCATCATTAATAAAAATAATTTCATAAGGCAGACCCATGGCCGTCAAGACTTCGGTCAGTTTCTGGTGGAGCAGCTTTAAGTTACCTTCTTCATTTAACAGCGGGATAACCACAGAAATAACGGGGGAGGTGGCGGTCACGCTCCCTCCTTCGCCTGCGGCGTTACCCCCGGAAAGGGAGACGAGGCAGGAACACGAATTTCCTCGTGATACGAGCGTTCGGTGTTGACCACCCAGAGGTCGTGTTTTTCGCCCAGGATATTTTTAACGGCCAGCATGGCGGTTAGCATGGAGTGATCTTGATTGTTATACATATGCAGGCCATTACGCCCGGTCGTTTGCAGATTTTCGATGGAGCTAAGATAGGTTTTGATCAACTCCAGATAAACTTTGTACTCGCCTGTATAAACGGGGTAGGCTTTGGGTTGGCGGAACACCACCCCATCCAGCACGTCGGCTTCCTCTACCAGGCCCAACCGGGCCAGTTCGCGCCGGCCCAGCGCAACTAAATCAGGGTCAGACATCTGCCACAGGGCATCGTCCTCATTGCAGAAATATTCGAGGCCGATGCAGGATGTGCCAGGGTCGGGCACCATGTCAGGACTCCAATTCTTGAAGTTCTGAATCCGGCCCACTTGAACTTCGGGGCTGTGAACATAAATCCAATTATCGGGAAAGAGATTATCCCGCCGCACAATCAAGGCCACCGTTAAAAAGTCACGGTAACTCAGCTTACGGGCTGCCTCGACAACCTCCGGAGCGGGCGCCGGCCTCATTTTCAAAATCAGCTCGCTCAAGGGCATGCTGGAGATAAAGTGATCGCCGCTGGCAATCGTGGACCCGTTGGGGCCGGCTGAAACAACCTGCTTGACCCGCCGGCCGTTCATCTGCAACTCGACCACCTCGTTCTCCAAAAAAACACGATGATTCTGAGCTTCGATCAACTCCTGGACGCGCTGCCAGAGCATGCCCGGCCCGCGCCGGGGATAGTCAAAGGCGTCAATCAACGTTTTGACCGCTTGGCTCTCGGAGTTGAAGAGGGCATTTTTGATCGCCGTCGTCAGCGAGAGGCCCCTAATGCGCTGGGCCGCCCACTCGGCCTTGATTTCGGTGCAGGGAATACCCCATACTTTTTCGGTATAGGTTTTGAAAAAAATCTGGTACAGCCGCTTGCCAAAACGATTAGAAACCCACTCTTCAAGGTTTTCCTCTTGAGGATAGGGGCGCAAACGCGCCGCAAGGTAACTCAAGCCGATGCGAATACTCTCGATCAAGCCGAGTTTTAGCAGCGCATCAAAAAAGCGAATCGGGTAGTAAAAAAACTTGTTTTTATAGTAGATGCGCGACAGCCGGGCGCGATGCAGAAAATCATCGCCCAGCACCTCGCGCCACATGGCCTCCACTTCGGCCACCTTGGTAAAAAAGCGGTGCCCACCGATATCCACCCCGTACCCTTTGTAATTTTCGGTCCGGGCAATGCCTCCCACCAGCGGCCCCATTTCAAAGACAATCGTCTGTTTGCCCACCTTGCTCAACTGGTAGGCTGCGGTCAATCCTGCCGGTCCCGCGCCGATGATGACCACATCGGTTTTAAGTTCGATTGGATCTTGCTTAAGTTGATCTGCCATTAATCCATTTCAAGATCTCGTTAATAATTGCTGGATTCAGGAGTGAAGAAGTGCGCTTTTTCACTCTCGAGAGGAGTCAGGTTTAACGCTTAACGTCCCTATGGTTAAACTATTGCCCTGCTCATTGCCGGCAATATCCAAGTAATTCAAACGTAAATTCAAATCCGGCTCATACATGCCGGCCAGCAGCGTGTAGTCGCCGGGGGGTAAGTCGGGCGGCAGCTTGAGCAGGTGCCGATCCAAAACCGTTTCCCCAGGAGTCCAGGTATTGGCATGAGAGAGTCCACAGACCGGGAAGTCATCAGCCTGGGCTACAACCTCTGCCTGACCTTCCTCTTGCGAGGAGAGCAAATGGATAAAGACCTTATAACGCAAACTCAGTAGGCTCTGCGCCTGCCAGTACAGGGTAATCGGGACAATCCCACCCGGCCGGGCATAATCCTGATTAATATCGTAACCTAGCAGGGCTACCCGGCCGGCCAACTGCCCGGCCCGCTCCAGGTACTCCGGTGGAGCATTATTCTTTAATTCCGACCCCTCCCCCAGAACCAACGGCGGCTCCAGGAGCGCTTGTGGAGCCGCGGGTTTAGCCATCAATGCTGGGGCAAAATCGGCGGCAGTGACAGGCGGCTCAAAATAGGCCGGCTCGACCAGGTCAATCACGTCGGCGGGGTGGAGCGGTTGAAACTCTGAAATCGTCAGCCGCAGCCGCCCGTTCCCCCATAGGCGATAACGCGGGCTGTAACCGAAGTTGGCCGGATCGAAAGGGACATTAAAATCGCTGTCCCCTTTGTAAGTAATCTTTCCTTCCAGTACATAACGCGGGTAGCACGGCGTCGAGGGATCACCCAACATATACCAGAGGGGAGCATTGCCGTCGTCGTTGCCGGCCCAGCTTCCCTCTAACTGACCCGTTCGCCGCAATTGGCCGACAAGCTGCCAGCCCAGGCGAAAAGGATAACCAAACCCGATCCGGGTGCCGTAGGGATAGGCGGCATCGGTCGGATAAAAATTACTCTTGTGCTCAGGATAAGTCAGTACGTACTCCACGTTGCTGCGCAGAAAGAGCATCAGCGCATGCCCGGCAAAAATCGCCAGAAGGCCGGCGGCGGCCGCAGCGGCTAACCAGCGTCCTGCGGGCTGGCGCAGGCCCGGCCAGCGGGACACGCTCCAGTGCCAGAGCTGCACTACCATCCAGCCGACCCAGAGGGTCAACGCGCCCAAAAAGAGGTAGTGATGCTTGCCCGGCCGGTTGACCAGAAAAACATACACCCAAAATGGCGGTGCCAGCCATAGCCAGAGAATTCTCTGCGGCATGTCTGTTTGCGGCGAAGGAATGACCCATCCAAAAAATAAGGCCAGACCCACGGCCAACAGCCCCGCCGCCAGTTGAACCCAGCCCAGCAGCCAGAGGACCGATCCACTCAGAAGCAACAGGGCGATTAGCAGGCGGGGGAGCAGGGGACTGCCAGCGCAGAGCGCCAGCCGAGGGGAGCGGAGGCGAGAGTTCTCCTCTCTACCCGCCTGCCCCCGGTAGTTCACGGGGGTGTTCCTCTGCATCTCGGCTAAAGCAACGATCACCAGCAGCAGCAGCAATCCGTCAAACAGGGCCACATAATAGGCCGAGTTATACTTCAGCGCCTCGTAGTAGAAAAAGTGGGCCAGGTTGTTAAAGGGCGGGCTGCTGCCCCCGCCAATCCGGTTTTCCAGGTAAGTCCCCGTGCTTTTGAGATTGGGGTTGAGTGCGAAGGGTATGTAAAATAGGGCGACCGGTACAATGAAAAGGAGGAGGGAGGGCCAGAAACGTGATACGTGAT
Organism: Anaerolineae bacterium; assembly: GCA_023382535.1. The sequence goes on from JAHDWA010000040.1 coordinate 45,697, forward strand.
ACATGATACGTGATACATGATGTGTGAGGCGAAGAAGTTGCAAAACTGATCTTTCCTCGGCTCCTCGCTGCTTCGCTTCTTCGCGGCTCCCCGGCAAGGCAGAGGCAAAGGTCAGGTAGGCCGCAACGGGTAACAACAAAATCGTCTCGAAATGAAACAGACAGGCAGCGGCCAGTAAAAATGTCGCCAGGCTGTGCCAGTGTCGAGATTGGCTGCCGGTTTGGTAAAAACGATAGTAGCCATAAATAGCGGTTAGGGTCAACAACAGCACCACGCTTTGATATTGGGCCGTGCGGGCGTAGGAGACAAAAACCCCATCCACAGCAGCCAGCAGGCCGGCAATCAGGCCCACCCAGGGATTGAATAAGCGCTGCCCCAAGAGAGCGATTAATCCAACAGCGATGGTTCCGGCAACGGCGAAGGGCAGCCGGGCGGTCTGCTCGTCAAAGCGGCCGGTCAAAGTGCCGATGGCGTTGAGTAATAAAATTTCGCCGGGACCTTTGGAATGGGTCAACAAGGCATCCCCTTGCCCATAAACCAGTGAGACGGCCCGCAGCAGGATATCGGCCTCGTCACCCTGGTAGTCAGAGTAGTGGATATTGATAACACGGAAGCAAGCAGCCAGAAGGAGAATCAGAATAACCGAGTAGGCGAATCGGCGAGTGGGCAAGGAAGAAAACCTCTCTGGTTTTGGATCATTCGCCATTCGCTGATACGCTGCTTCGCGCCGCCAGGCAATCAGGGCAAAGAGCAGGGTTAATCCACCCAGGCCAAAGCCGACAGAAAGGGTGTTGAGAGGCAGCCGCGCCAAGGCCATTAACAGTAGTAATATAGTTGTTAAACTGTAACTTATCGGCACGGCGATAAGCCATTGTTCTGGCTGGGTCAGATGTTCGGATTGCGGCCGGAGCGCCAGCAGCAGTGCATAACCCGGCAAAAAGGCAATCAGCAGCAACCCGGCGCTCAACTGCCAGGGATACCAGGACACCACCAGGACGAGCAGAGGCAGCAGGATGGCGCTCGCTCCCAGAATGATCAAATTGCTATTCTTCATATCCGGCAGAGGGGGGTAGAGGTGAGGCCCGATGAATTACCCGATGATTTTCTGCCCTCCCAACTTGCGGCCTCCGGCGCTTCGATTACGACTACTTCTGGCCAGGGATGAGCAACACCCGGCCAAAACAGGGCCATTTTACCATCAGACGGATGATAATTCAAACCCCGTGATCAAACTCTATGCGCCCCAAATTTTGGACAGACTTTAAAGGTCTTTAAAACCCTTGCAGGTCTAGTTTCTTCACTCACTGAGCGATAACAGGGATTTGACTCAGACCCTGCCGGCTGACTTCCGCTTCGGTGGCGGCGTCGAACACGGCGACTTCCAGTTGGTAGATTCCTGGTTTTACTTCAGCGGGAAGGTTTAGCAACCAGGGGTCCTGAACAATTTGCCCCGACCGCCACTCGGTCGAAGGATACCCACTCCGCACCGGGCGGCCGAGCCAGTAGGCGGCTTCTTGCCCCTCTTGATCGAGCAGTCGCAGCAAAATGACGTAATCATGGGTGACATTAGCCAAAGCTTGCCAATAGAGTGTAACCCAGACGTTAGTTCCGGGCGCTGTCTTTTCCGGCTCCAGATTATACCCGGCCAGGGCCAGATCATCATTAACTGCCAGCCTGAAAGGATGCGGGGGTTGAAAGGTTTGGGGATAGGCGGCGGCGCGGGTGACATGGATGGGCTTGGTATCCTCGGGCAGTTCGAAGTGGCCGATAATTTCACCACTGTCGGTGCGAAAACCAGGTTTGAAGAAATAATCGCCCGGCGGCATGCCGACCGGCAGGGTTAATATCGCCTCGCTTTCGAGAATAGCCTCGCGCTGGCGGTTGGCTTCTTCAAAGCCGGGCCGCGGCTGGGCGATGGCTTCAGCCCAAACGTAGCCATCCAAATCCATCAAGCGCACAAAAAAGCGATCCGTTTCAAGCTGGCCCTCGTTGCGCCAGAACAGGGTGACCGACAGGGTGTCGCCGGCAGCAAGTTCGACCTCACTGCCTGCCCCGCTTTTGCAAGGAGAAAGGAGAGGACAGAAATTATAGCCAAACAGCGTGCCGCGCCCTTCGAGTTTGAATCCGCCGCCGTAATAGTGGGCTGCCGGGCCGGGGTAAAGCCAGGCGTACTCCAGGCCGTGCAATGTCACCGTAAAAACCGGCGGCTGGCGCTCTAGGTAATTCAGAATATTAGGATCGTGTTTGCCGCGCTGTAACTGGGAAATGTAAATCAGGGTATAATCGCTTTGCACCCAGCGGCCATCCTGATTGTCCAGCGGGATGGTCTGGCCGCTGAAAACGGGATCAATTTTAGTAGAATTGGCCAGGGCGAGCTTTATGTTCTGGGCCTCTGGCTGGTGATTGAGATAAGCCGCTACCTGATCAAGGCCCTCCCCTGCACCCACCGGCAGAATATGAACGGCTTGCCGCAGGCCGCCCAGGATAGGATTCCAGTAGGTGTAGTAATAGGGATGGTGCGGAAGCGCCACAACCATTTGCAGTCCCAAAACGAGCAGGGCAGGGAGCCAGGCCATATTTAGGATTTTCGATTGTTGACTATCCCTTGCTGTCAGCCAGCGCCAGGCAGCAACCAGGCCCAGGGCGGTCAGGAGATTCAATGGAGGCAGCATAGGAATGATGAAGCGGTCATACTTGAGGGTTGAGCGCGTGATTAGGGCCAGGTAGACGAGCAAGAAAAGCAGAATGGCGCTCAACAATGCAGGAGAGACAGGCAATATCCTAGCTGTTTTCTTTTGAGTGAATGTTTCTGCCCGGCCTCTGGCAGACCAGATAACCCCCCCAATAAGTAGAATCAAACCCAGCCACAGGACCGGGCTGGTTCGATATAACAGCACGGTTGGGTAGAACAGCGGGCCAACCTCTTCATCGGTCAGCTCTTCGCCCAAGAGGAAGCTTTTGCCGCCCACGTTGCCTTCTTCAACCCGCACCCCGACGTATTCGGACATTTGTTGAACTACCTGGGTTGGACTAACCCACAGGGCCGGCCAGACCACAAAGATAGTCAGCAGCAAGACGCTGCCAAAAACCAGCAGAGCAACAACCATCGCTTGCAGTCGTTTGGTCATCGGGTAGAGCCGGTTAAACAGCGCTACCCCGCCGATCATGATCCCGGCTACCGGCAGCAGAGCCGCGGCCGAAATCTTGCTCAGGATAGCCAGGGCGGTTAAGGCTCCGGCCAGGGCGCTGTAGCCGAGCTTGCGCCGCTGCAGATAGAGCAGCAAGGCCAGCAGGGCCAGCATCGTCAAGCCGGTCAGAATACCTTCACTGCGCAGCGCCCGCGACTCGGTCAACAAAAAAGGGTCGAAGGCTAACAAAAAGCCGAAGAGCCAGGCTGTGGCATGGCCAAACAGCCGGTAGACCAGCAAGACAGCCAAAACTAATAACAGGGCATTGCTGCCGGCCAGAATCTCTCGTTTGGCGCTCAAATTGGCCATCGAGTCTTCCGGGCCGATGAGTCTCTCCCACTCAACCGGATGGCCCACGAGACGCTGATAGCCGTAACGTACTCCTGCGCCAATTGTCTCTAGCCACATCAAGGTCACGCCGGGGTGACCATCCTGATACGTCTCGGCCCAATTCCCACTCGTTACCGCACGAGCGAAATTGGCGGAGCGCCGATCCCAGGTAAACTCATCCGGCCCGACAAAAACATCCAACGCCGGCAGGCGGGGGATCAGGGCCAGGACGAAGATAGCTAGCGCCAGAACCAGGGGTGAGCTTACCACGGGACGGGTGAGCGAATGAGCCAAAGAACGGACAGAGGCGAGGGTCGTCATACTCAGTCCAGGGGAACAACCTGCAGCGAAATGGCGGTCTCGCCAGCGGAGGTCGGTAAGCGCTCGCCGGTGGTTGGATCGTACATACCCGCCACTAACCGGTAATCTCCCGCCGGCAGGTCTGGAAATTCAATCAGGTGCCGGTCGGCAATGATCTCATTGGCGGCCCAATCGGGGGTGGGGATTGTTCCTTCCGCCGGCAGGCCATCGTGCTGAGCAACCACCTGGCCGCTGGCGTTAAGCAGATGAACAAACACGGTATACGATGCGGCGACCGCCTCGTTGGCCTGCCAGTAAAGGATCAGCCGCAAGCGACCTCCCCCCATAATCGGTTCGGTCGTCAGATCGTAGCCCATCAAAGTTACTTGTGTGCCTAACCGGGCATTGACGGTGTGGGGCAAGGTGGGCAGGTCGAATCGTTGCGGCCGTTTGCTTACTGCCAGCATACCCAGCTTTATCTGTCCCACCTGCGCCTGTGTCTCGGCATCAAATACCGCCGCCTGCAAAATGTAGTCGCCGGGAGTAAGGCTGGCCGGCAGTTCCAAGCGCCAGGGGTCGCCCACAATTTCCCCGGCGGCCCACTGGGTCGTCGGGTAGCCACTGAAGACGGGACGGCCCAACCAATAGGCAGCTTCCTGCTCCTGCTGATCAAGCAACTGCATCGCGATCACATAATCCCGCGTGGGAGCCTGGTCCGCCTGCCAATAGAGGGTCAGCCAATTGGGGCGGGTCAGGAAAAGGGTTTCATCCGGCAGATTGAACCCCAACAGCGTTAGCTGCGGTGCGATGGCCTGACCCACCTGATGCGTAAGGGTAAGATCGGCAGCAGTGGGAGCGCCAGCCGGCCGAACCACCGTTACTTTATCGCCGCCTGCTAAAGTAAAATAACCCAAATTCTCCTGCCGCGCCTTGTTGTAAACGCCGCTGCGCAGAAAATAAGTTCCCGGCGGCGTACCGACCGGGATCATCAGGTCAGCCTTGCTCTCGACCATCTGATACGGGACCAGCGCCGCCTCCTCAAAGCCGGGCAGAGGGGCAGCGCTAGTCTCAGCCCAAACATACTCGTTAGCGTCCACCAACTGCAAAAAGAAGTTATCGGCCGGGGTCATACCCTGATTCTGCCAGTAAAACTTGACCGGCAGGGTGCCACCAATGACCATCTCCGGGCCGTTCACATCATAGCCCATCAGGATGGCCTTGCCGGCCAGGGCGCTTGGCCCGGCAAAGTACTGCGCCCGTGGTCCCTGGTAAATCCACAAGTAATCTACCCCATCCAGGTTGACCACATGCTCCAATTTTAAGTGGTTCAGATAATCTAGCTGGTAGGGTTCGAGTTTTTCGCGTTGAAGGTGATTGCGGCGCACCAGCAGGTAGTCGGCCTGAATCCAGGGCTGCTCCGGTACCCAGCGCAGGGTTTGGCCTTTGAAAATCTGAGTAAAGCCCCGGGTGCTGCGCGTGGCCGCCTTCAGCTTTTCGGCTTCAGGTTTACGGTTAAGATAGTCTGCGGCGGCGCTCAGGTCCAAATCCCAGCCAATTCGTACCGCGTCCGCCGCCCAGCGGTCGCCCAACACCAACGGATTCCAATAAGTATAATAGTAAGGGTAAGAGGGTAGAGTGGTCGCCATCTGCAAAACCAGGATGGCCGTGAGACCCAGCCAGGCGGCAGTCGCAGCGGAAATACGAGCCGCCGCCCGGCGCTGCCAGAGACGCTGCCCCAACCAGACCAGGCCGGCAGCGGCAATAATATCGAGCGCCGGGAATATCGGCAAAATGTACCAGTCCCGCTTCAGCGTGCCGATCGTCATCAACGCTCCGTAAATCAGCACGAATAGCCATAACAGGCCAACCAGGAGGACTTGCAGCCGTTCCGCCTCGTTCAATGCTGAGTCGGCTCCGCGCCGGCGAGCAAGCGCCTGCCAAAGGTACACCCAATTGGCAATTAACCCCAGGCAGACCAGCGGCGTTACCCGCAAGATAAAGACAACAGGGTAAAACAAGAGCAGCCATTCATCGGTGTAGACCTGGTCGAAGAAGTAATTTTCGCGCCCGCTCACGCCAACTTCGGCCACAAAATTGCGCATGTAACCGAGGGCCTGCAGCGGCGAAACCCACATGGCCGGCCACAATACCCAAAATGTAGCGACAGCCAACAAGGCCCAGCCCAGCCACGTACCCCACATCCGGCCGAGTTGCTGCCGAGTAAAAGCAGCCGGGGATGCCTCGGTGCTGGCTGTAGCTTCCTTGAGTTCCCTCCAATTTTGCCGAGCCAGCACCAGCAGCAGAAGCGCGAGGCCCGCCCAGATGAACAGGCTGACAGCCGAGATTTTGGTGAGCAAAGCCAGGCCGGCCATCACGCCCGAGAAAATCAAGTAGCGGCGGCGTTGGTAAACCCAGTAATTCAGATAGGACAGGACGGTCAACATGGTCAGGCTGGCCATTAAGCCCTCACCGCGCGAGGTGCGCGAGTCGGCCAGGTAGAACGGATCGAAAGCCAGCAGCACCGCCGCTGCCAGGGCCACCCAGCGCCCAAACAGGCGCTCGAGCAGGCGATAGGCGAGCGCCACCGCCAGCGTATTGAAAAGAACAATCGGCCAGCGCCGCTGCATGAGCAGGTCAAGCGCCGGCTCAAGTTGGAAGTCGGGCCAGGTGGACAGCGCCACTGCCTGGAGGCCGTTGATCCAGGCCCAGCCATATTTCAGGCCCATGACCAGCGAGTGACTGAGAAAAATGGTGATGCTGGGATTGCCCGGCCCAACAATGGTACCCGGCCAATTCCCCTGTAACAGGGCGAAGAAAAAGTCGTGCGACCAGGCCCAGTATTGGGTTTCGTCGTGGGCCAGAAAGGCGTTCAGCGAGATGAGCCGGGGTAGCGCGGCTAAAATGAACACGGCCCCGAGGAGCAACCACGCCCCCCAGCGCGTTGCTTCCTGTTTTATCGGGGAGGCTGTTTTGGCTTTATATCGTCCAAGCGGAATGATTCGCATCTAACCCATTTCTGTGGCAAAATAGCTGCCGTCCTCAAGTGGGCCTGACTGAAACTATACTTTGCCATGTCTTAGATAATTGCACAAGTTTTCTGAGGGATTCTATGTTAGTCAAAGCCTGGTCCGAAGTGAACAGCGCCGCCCATCTGAATTTAACCCCAGCCTTTGCCGATGATGCCACCCCAACGATTCAGTGCTATCTGGCCGAAAATACTCCGTTTCTGGCTGCCTCTAAATAGTTATTCCCATGGCCGTTTTCACTGTTCGCGGAAAAAAGGATGGCCGCCAGAGTGGGCTGTTTTTCAAGCGCGCTCTGCTCGGGGTCATTTTGATCGCCCTGGTCATGCTGCCGCGCCTGCTCAACCTCGATATTTTTATTGGCCCCGACGAAATGGCCGAATTGGGCCGGGATAACAACTTTGCCCTGGCCCTGGCCAGGGGCGATTTGGCCGGAACGTTGGTCGGCGACGGCAAGCCGTCGGTGACGTTGATGTGGATCAATACCGTGGGCGTAACCGGCAAGTGGCTCTGGCTGCGCCTCAGCGGCGACCCGCGCCCATTCGAGCAGGTCGTTGCCCCGGAGCGCCCTTTTTCGGTCTGGCCGGAACGGCGGATGTTCCTGGCCCTGGTCAGCGGCCTGCAAATTCTGGCAGCGTGGCTCCTCCTGCGGCGTATCTGGAATGAGCAAATTGCCACCCTTGCCGTGGGGTTGATGGCCCTGGAGCCATTCCTGCTGGCGTTCACCCGCATCATTCGGGGCGATGCGCTGCTGGCCGGGTTCATGATCCTGTCCCTTCTTGGCGCTTTAGCCTTTTTGAAGACCGGCCAGCGCGGCTACAACTTTTTTTCGGGGGCCATGGCCGGGCTGGCCCTGCTGACCAAGCTCTCCGGCGGGGCGATGGTGATCACGATTGCGCTGCTGTACGGAATAGCTCTACTCAATCAGCAAAAGGTGTGTGGCCCAACTTCCTCGCCGGAGCAGATACGGAAAGAGGATGGTTTAAATTCATCCTTCCGCCCTCATCCTTCCGCCTTCTTCATCTGGGCGTTTGCTGCGGCCGTCATCTTTTTCGGCCTGTGGCCGGCCTGGTGGTTCCGGCCCGTGGAAACGTTCGATCTTCTCTGGAATAAGGGTCTGTTCCACGCCGTTGAGGCCGGTCAGGGAGGAGCGGAGCTTTACTTTTGGGGAGCGGTCCACCCTTCTGGCCCCGGCCTGTGGTTCTATCCGGTGCTGGCCGGGCTGCGTTTGACCCCGTGGCTGTTACTGGGCAGTTTTATCGCGGTTGGACGCTGGCTCTGGTCAAACCTCCGCCGGCGAGCCGGTCCTGAGCTAACCCTGTTAGGCGTGCTGATCTATATCGGGGTTTACTGGCTGGTCATCACCCTCCCCGACCAGAAACTTGACCGCTTTTTTACGCCAATCGTGCCTGCCCTGGCTATTTTGACGGCTGTCGAGGTGGCTAACCTGGTTCAATGGCTTTCGGAACGGGCGAATCATCGCTTAAAACAAGTACCGATTATGTTCCACGTTTCACGTCTCACCTATCCGGCCATCCTTCTCATCGGCCTGGCTCTCACCTGGCATGTTAGCCGCTACCATCCCCTGTATTCCACCTATTTCAATCCGCTGAGCGGCCCGCCGGAGTTTTGGGCTTGGGCCTTACCCATCGGTCACGGGGAGGGAGTCAATACTGCGCTGTCATACCTTTCAAATCAGGACGATATGGCCGCTAAGACCCTGGTTTGTGGCACCAATCTACCCCGCTGCGAACCCTTCTTTGGCGGAAAATTGCTACCTCAGGAAGATCTGCGCTCCGGGGCGTGGTTCAAAGCCGATTATGTTTTATGGCACGTTGACGAGGAACAAATGGATGTTTTTCCTGCCGAAGTGCTGGCTTATCTGCGCCGCCAGCCGCCGGTTTTTGTCGCTCGTTATGATGGCCTGGATTATACCTGGCTCTATCCCGTCCCCCGGCCCGCTTTTCTGGCTTCAGAGGCCCGGCTGGAAGGCGTGGCCCGGCTTTATGGTTACGACGCCGGTCAGGATTTCGCCGGGCTGAAACCGGGAGATAGGATCAACCTGCGGATCTACTGGCAAAACGAGGGGCAGGCGCAGCAGCAGCAGTTTTGGTGGCGGGTAGTGGATGGATCGGGCTATGTTTGGAGTGAGGCGGCCGCCCGGCCTTTACCCGAATTCGAGGCGGCTGCCTCTCAAAAAGGGGCTGTTGTGGAAGGAGCAGTCAGCCTGACCCTGCCGGCTGATATGCCTCCTGGCCCTTATGTCTTGAAGGCAGGCTTTGCCAAGGCCCAAGAGGAAGTGGGGCAGTTTCCGCTGCCGGCGGACGGCAGCAGATTGGTTGTCTCCGGGGTTCCTGTTGGTCCCAGCCAGCCCATCCATGTTCTGGATCACCTGCTGGCTCCAGGGCTGCGCCTGCGTGGCTATGATCTTTCGAGCGATAAGGCAGTACCCGGCGAGACAATCTGGCTGGTCCTTTTCTGGCAGGCGGTCAGTTCAATTCAGCGGGATTATGCGCTCACCTTGCGCCTCGTTGACCCAACCGGGCAGCCGGTGCAGGAGTGGCCTAAGCTCCAGCCCGTGTCCAACACCTACCCCACCTCCGCCTGGCCGGCCAACAGCAGCGTGCGCGGTCCCCAGCCAGTGTCGCTAGCAGAAGAACTGGCTCCGGGGCAGTACCGGTTTGAACTGGGCCTGGTTGATGGTACCGCTCCCTCTTCTGCAGCGGATAAGGTTGGAGTAGGAGTAATCAACGTAGTGTCCCGTAAAACTGTCTTCGACGCGCCGCCGATGCAGTTCCCGGCCAAGGCCGTTTTTGGCGACATAGCCACCCTTTTAGGCTACGATCTGGCCGGCGACCTGTCACCCGATGGTGTTCGCGTAACGGTGACGCTTTACTGGCAAGCTCAAAGGAGCACTACCCAGCCTTATCAGGTTAGTCTACGTCTGGTAGATAGCAGCAGCAACACAACGCTGGCCGAGCAAACAGCCGAACCAGTGCAGGGGAGCGCGCCGACAACCGGTTGGCAAGCCGGAGAAATCATCACCGACCGGCATGAGCTGGTGACTGCCAGCAGCCAGCCCGCTTCGGTTAATCTGGAAATCCGGTTTTTAGCCGATACTCACCAGCCGGCCCCGTTAGCCGACGGCCAACCGTTTTTTGTTGTGCCTGAAGTACAGCAAAAAGTATCCTGGCGCACCCCCTAAAGTGAGATAAGAGATGTCTGGTTTATCAGCAAAACTGTCCAGGAAACTGGCCCTGTTCGTCGTTTTATTCTCTTTATTCATTGGCCTCTATAACCTGGGCGATACCCGTATTGCGGCGGATGAGCTGAAAACTTTCAGGACGATTGAGTTCCGCAGCCCCTTTGAAGTAGTCAGCTATTATCATACCAGCAGTCACCTGCTGCATTCCTTCCTGTTAACCATCATTTATCAGTTCACAACCCATATCTACTTTTTCCGGCTGGTTTCGGTGATATTTGCCGTACTGACAGTAGCCATGACCTATCGCTGGAGCAGGACTTTTTTGCGGGGGAGGCGGCAGCCTTTTAGCCATCCCGCTTTCGCGGACGGGTTAGCTTTAGGCGTATCTTTCCTCCTGGCTATCAGCCCGATCTTCGTCCGCTACCAGCGTGAAATTCGGGGTTATTCGGCGACGGTTTTCTTTGGCCTGATCATTTTCTTCTGTTTGTGGCAAATCGTTGAACGGGTGAGAAAGGGTCAAGCTAGCTCAAAGTATTGGGGTCTCTTTATTGCCGCCTCGGTCCTCGGCCTCTATACTCACTTTTTCATGATCTTTGCCCTGCTGGCGGTAACGGTAATTGTCGCTCTGGAGTGGTTGTCCGCTGGGGAGCGGACCCGCACGGCTCAAAGCCTGCTCAGACCCTATCTGCTCAGTCTCGTTGCTGTCGCTTTACTGCTCGGCCTGCTGCTGACACCGCTGGTCGGACAAATTGTGGCCGTGCCGGAAACCGAAGGCCGTTATGCCTCTGATTTTGTCTCGTTTTCGCTGAGCTGGGGGTTTGTGCAACAATATTTGGAGGCATTTCAACTTTTTAGCCCGCTGAGCGACTTCAAAGAGCTGCCCGATATTTTCCTTGTCCTGGCCCTGGTTGGGGCTGTGAACAATTGGCGGCTGCCCCAGCGACGACGCCTGACCACCTGGCTCGTCTTGTGGTGGCTGATTCCCTTTGCGGCGATCCCCTTTTTTCTGTTATTAGTCCCCTGGGGGATGGCCCAGGCCCGCTTTTACCTGTTTACCCTGCCGGCTTACCTGCTCCTTGGCCTGTATGGGCTGGAGGCTGTGGTTGAGGGAGCAGTGGCAATATCAGGCAAACGGTTCCGGCCAGCAATAGGGCTGGGTTTAGCCATCTTGCTGCTCGTCATCGCCGCGCCACGCCTGGTTCGCCTGTTCAGCGAGTTGAATCGGCTGGCAGTTGAGCAGGCCTGGACCTCGGTTGCCGCTTCTTTACAAAGCCAGGTTAGGCCCGATGATTTGATTCTGTGTGAAGCCTTTGAACTGCCGGGAGGGGATGAGGCTAAATGCCGCTGGCAGCTTAATCAGATCTCAGAGCTAACCACCGCCCGGCTGCCCATTCCCTACTTTAGCGCTATTGCGGAGTTTCGGGGGGCGGAGAAGCGGCGGGACCTCCTGCAGCGGCAGGGGCAAGTCTGGTTTGTCCTGTATTTCAGGGATTCGACCCGCGCTCAAACCGTCAGTTTTGAAGATGCGCCCGGGGTAACAACAACCCGAGTGGGCACGACGTGGCTGGTTCGGGTGAATACGGGAGACAGTTTGCTGGAGAACCTGACGGCGCTGGGCGAGTGGCTGCTCAAGGCCCTGCCTGACGAAGATCACCAGTTTCGTTATCGGCTGGATGTAGCCCAACTGTACGCGTTGGCCGGGGAACAGGAAGCCGCTACCCGCCATCTGGAGCAGGCCGTTCAACTGCAGCAGCAGTCAAACGAGGCCAACCGTATCCCGGAATTGAGGACGGTGGCGGCGCTGGTTCGTTTCTATGCCCCGGCCAAGCCGACCCCTCAGCACGAGGTCAATGTAAATTTTAATAATCACCTCACTTTGTCCGGCTACTCGCTGGAACCGCAAGTGTTGAGTGCGGCTCAGTCCAGCCTGGTCAGCCTTTCCCTGTACTGGCAGGTTTTGGCCACCCCGGAAAAAGATTATTCTATTTTTGTTCACCTCAAGGATGCCGGCAATCAGATGGTCAGTTCTTTTGATTTTCAGCCTTTCGATGCCATCTATCCCATGTCCTACTGGTCCCCTGGAACCGCGCTGCGCGAAGCGCGTCAATTTACCCTGCCGGCCAACCTGCCGCCCGGCGAATATACACTGACCGTGGGCATCTACTGGCCGGGTGATCTGAGCCGGCTAAAAATTATAGATGATCCTGGCGGCGAAAACGAGGTGACGTTGGGTAAGCTGGTGGTGAACAGATCGTGAGACAGGCGAAGCTTTGGTGAGTTCCAGGATCAAAACGATTTTGAAATCCGGCGGCCTGATCTTGTTTGGGCTGATGGCCGGGTTGCTCTTCGGCGAGGGAGTGTTACGCCTGCTGCCGGAGCAAACGCTGAATGAGCTTGTTGCTCTGCATCCTATCCGCTATATCCTCTATCAAACCGATCCTGATATCGGCTGGCGGCTCAGGCCCGGGGCACAGTATCGCTACCAACGGGACGAGTATGATCTGCCCATCGAGATTAATTCCCAGGGGTTACACGACAGCGAACACACTTATGATAAGCCGGCCGGGGTTTATCGCATCCTCATCCTGGGTGACTCGTTCACGGAGGCGGTCCAGGTGCCCATTGCCGATAATTTCTCTCGCCGCCTGGGTGACTGCCTGAACCAGCAAAACCAGCAGCCGGTTGAAGTGATCAACAGCGGGGTCAGTTACTACAGCAGCGCCGAGGAGCTGTTTTTTCTACAGCACGAGGGGTGGCGGTACCAGCCCGATCTCGTGCTGGTCGCCTTCTACGTAGGGAATGACATCGAGGCCTACGAGGCCAGAAAAAGGGAAGATGGCTGGGTGGCTTCCCTGGGCGGTTTTTTGACGGAACTGGACGGGGCCGGAAATCTCAAAAAGACCTGGGTGGATTGGGCCAATCCCAGCCCTTACGAAGATATTTCGCCGCTGCAGCGCCTGTTGCAGCGCACGTCGCGGATTTATCGCCTTCTGGCGCATCCCGATTCAAAAGCGGCCGAGTGGCTTGATCAGCAGAAAGATGCCTTCAACGAGACGCCTATGAGCCGGTGGCTGGCTCCTGCCCAGGCTCCGGGTCGCCCCACGGCCTGGGCCGCTGGCGGGACTCTACCCAACAATTTCGACTTGGTCATTTACGCCCCCACCTTTCCCGGTGGCCCCAATATGCCGCCGGAAGTAGGCGAAACGTGGGCTATTCTTCAAAAAATCTTCGCCGAGTTCAAGCAGGCTTCGGCAGCGATGAAGGCTGGGTTGGGGGTGTTGATTATTCCGGCCAGGGAACAGGCCCACCAACGTTACTATCAGGCTACCTACCAGCAATTTTCAAAACGCTACGGGACCTCATTGGCCCATATCGCCTGGAACTACGCCCAGCCCGATCAAGCCCTGGGCCAGTTATTTGCCCAACAAGACATCCCTTATCTGGATTTACTGCCGCCCCTACGCGCTTACGATGCTACCGGCGGCCCAAGTTTGTACTTTGAAGAGGATGGTCACTTTAACCAGGCCGGCCACCGCTTAACAGCCGAGTTGGCCTGCCAATGGATTCAGGAGCAGCAGTTTATTACTCCGCCCGCTTCCTCTTCCTCAAAGTGAGGTATTAGTTATTGAGAGAAGCTGATCTCGCCAATGACGTAGATGCTGGGATAAAGCCGTTCACTCGCCACGGGTAAAATTCGGATCCGGTCATACCCCTGCAAGGCTGCTGCTTCTGGAATTTTAATCGGCGAGGTAACTCCTGCTGCGGGAATTTGAGCCGGTAGTTGGAGGGTTTGGTCTGCTACCGGCGCGTCGCCGTGGTAATAAACCAACTGGTAATCGTCCTGCTCCGCCGGAATTTCTGTCCCCCTGGAAATTAACCTGATTTGGGCTTGCTGCGCATAGTGCAGCGCACCCAGATTTAGCTCGATGCCGGCGTAGTCGGTCAAGTGATTGGCTTCACTCCACAACCTTTTGGCCGGACCGAGCCGACTCACTTGAAAGAATGGGCGATACGCGGCCAGCCAGGCGTTGTATTGGCCGGTATTCAGTTTCCAGATTTCGACCAGGCGGTTGCGGTCAAACAGGGGACCCCGAACGGCCCAGGCCAGTTTGTCGTAATAGGCAGCCAGTTCGGGCGGGGCCAACTGATTTTGGCCCGATTGCAGCGTTTCGAGGTAGCCCGGCGGGATGTGACGGGTAAAGTGACCGATGCGCCAATCGGGACTGAGTTCAGCCGGAAGACGAGCCAGCAGCGGGTCGGCTAGGGCCATTTTATCCACGACGTACACCTGCGGGCCGGCAAAAAAGCCAAAATAACCAATCGCTCCCCGGATTTCGACCGCCGGGCCGGCCTGTCGAGCGGCCTGGCCCTTAACGACCCAATCATGATTGGGCCAGGTCAGACCAGGGTTTTGGAGCGCCCGGAGCAGGCCCGACGCCTGGTAGTAGTAAGCCCGTTCATCCTCGATGCCGTAGCGGTCGCGGATGCCCTCGCGATTCTGCCCATACGCGGCGTCGCTCAGCAGGGGCGAGCGGGGCGAAAGCAGGCCAACCAGCAGAATGATGCCCAGCAGCAGCCCCCACCCGGGCAGCCTGAGCCGTTGAACGTTAAACGTTGAACCTTGAACATTCAACACTAAAAGCGTGGCCGCTACAAAAAGAGGCGCTGCCAAAAAACGGCCGCTCATGAAATCGCCCCCAATTTTGACAATGTAAATGAGATAAAGGATCACGCCCAGGGCCAGCGTTATTTTACGGGATTCTCTGGCTGTGAAAGCGGTAAGCAGGCCCAGGACAATTACGAGCAGGGTCAAAGGGTCTGAGCGAAGCGAGTTTGACAAGTAGTAGAAACCGACAGTCAGGAGAGTTGCCTGGCCGATGCCGGTGTTTAGTTTGGCGTAGGCGGTGTTGGGAAAAAGAAAACCATAATAAAACAGGGAGAAAAATTCCCACAGGATAAAAGGGATAAAACCGGCAATTATCACCATCAAACGCAAAGCGTAAAGCGTCAAGCGTGAAGGAGTCAGGTTGGCCGTCTGCTGCGGTATTAAAAATAACCAGGCGTAGCCGAGCGGCGGAAGAAAAAACAATAAGGTGTCCATCCGGTTGAGCGTGGCTAACGCAGCGATCAAGGCCAGCCAGAACAGGGTTTGAAGGTTAAAGCCCGGCTGCCGGTGCGACAAATAAAGCCAGAGAAAAAGTGCCAGCAAGAGATAGGTCAGCGGGTTCTCCAGGCCGGAGGTAGCGTAATCCACAAAGGCTTTGGAGCAAGCTAAGATCGTTACCCCCAGCGCCGCCGCTCCGGGCGAGCCAACAACTTTGAGGGCGAACACCAGGATGGCCGCCAGAGACACCAGCATAGACAAAAACAGGCTGGTGTAAAAAATCTCGCCGGTAAAGGCGTAAACGGCGGTCACTAAAAACAGCCACAGGGGGTGGGTGTAAGCCTGGACTCTCTCCGTGACATTCCAGGTGAGGCCATAACCATTGACCCAGTTATCGGCGGTTCTAAAGGTGATGTAGGCATCATCGCTGAGCCAGGCGCTGCGGAACATGACGACGGCAAAGACAAGTATGGCCAGCGCAGCAATTAATTTGTCGCGCCTCAGGGCCAGATGGGTCATCTGCCGCACAGCCAAGGGGCTTGCTTCAAGTTGCTCGGGGGCTGCCTGGGGTCTGTTCACGGTTGGTTCTGACTAAAAGGCGGATGGCTCAACAGATAATCGGTGACAACATCGGCGACCAATTGAGCGCCATGCTCATTGAAGTGGACTTCGTCGTAAAAAACGGTGGTATTTTTAGGCAAAGCCGAGGCCAGATCCAGACACTCGACCTGGCGCTGCCGGCACACTTCCAGCAAGCGTTGATTATACCGGGAGATACCCTCGCCCATCGCCTGGGAGGAGTAAAAGTATTCGCGCCCAGGCCCCGCCCCTAACCAGAACAACTTCTCCTCGGCCTCGGTTAAATCGGGGCGGTACATGGTGGGTTGAGTCATAAAAATGACGCGCACCTGATAGATTTCGGCCAGATCAATAATCCGGTCGAGATTGTCCTCGTATTCGGCCAGCCCAGCCGACAAATCCGGCAATTCGTCAATTTTGGGAGCGAGCTGCCTTTTCTCGCGCCGCTGCACGTAGTTTTGGCCGGTCTCATCTTCAACATCAACGGCTTCTACCGCCGTGAGTTGGCTCTGCGAGCGCCGGCTTCTTTCGACAATACGCCAGATGGCCGTCTGTTGATAGTAAGGCGCAAAAGGGTCTTGTTCAACCAATACATCGAAGGCTCGCCTCAGTACTGCTTCTTTGGCCCCCACCGAGGCTGCCAGAAAAGGATTCTCCTCACCCCAGCGGAAGCCCGAGTTAAAATCGTTAAAGCCAACGAGCAGGATAACCGCATCAATTTTCGGATACTGCGGGATCAAATACTGCACGTGCAGCAAATGTTCGCGGGACGTGCGGGCGCTCTTGCCGGTATTGCCAACCCACACTTTCGAGCCGCCCGCCTGTTCATTCAATCTATCCTGGATCAGATGAGGCCAGGCTTCGGCCTGGTCCAAATACAGGCACTCCGTCGTGCTGCCCCCAATGGCTAAAATACGATAATTATCACCTGCCGAAAATTCATCGCCGCGAATCCCCTGAGAATTGACGATAAAATGAGACTCGCCCTGCACTCCGGGCATAATGGTGGGATCGGGCCTGAAAGCGCGCTGCAAATTAGGCAGCCAGGGATAGTACTTGGCCGCCGGTGGGAAAACCAGCCGCGGCCCCAGTTCGGCCATTGCCAGAATGATCAGCAGGCTGATGGCCAGCCGGTTAAAGACCGTGATGGTCTTGCCTGGCAGAACAGAGGCCAGGCCGCTGCCAGCGATGAACCCAAGCATCGCCAGGTATAAAATCAGCAGTCCGTTTTCCAGCCAGGGGATTATCCGGCTCCAGCTTGCCGCGTTCGGGGCAAATTCGGCCCACTTTGCAGCCGGTAAAAACAGTTGGGGCGGGTCGCGCGGGTCCTGGGGGATAACCTGCACCCCCGGAGAGACCACCCCCATGTGACCGTCTTTGACCTGCAAAAAGTTGAGGAAATCACTACCGGTAAATTCCAGAGTTTGAGATGACAGGCCCCTGACTCCGAGTTTTCGGAAGACGGGGGAGTAATTTCCGGCCGGGTCTGCGGCTATATTTAAACCAATTTCTTCAGCCTGCAAGGCACTCAGGGGCAGTTTAGCCCGCCAGACAGCGGGCTGCTGCGCGGCCAGGGTGACAGCTTTAAACCCTACGGTCGGGGCCAACAGGTCGAGCCTCTGTTCAACACCCTGCCAGCGCACCGTCACCTGGCCCGATTGAGGATTGCTGGCAAAGAGCAAGGTCAACGGGCCGGAGGCAACTCCTTGCCAGCGCAAGATCGCCGGCTGCTCAGTTTGAGCTACCCAGACCGGCTGATTTTGATAAGCTCCCCAACTGAACCGCTGCTGCTGCCAGCCCCGTTCAGTTTGAAACTGCTCAAAGGGAATGTCGCGGCCGTCGGGCCAGGTGGCTCTGACAAACCAGACATGCGCCGCCTGTCCGGGGGTCAAGCTGACTTCCTGCCCCTGCTTCCCGCCGACAACAATCTCTAACGAGACAGGCACGGACCCGTCTTCCGGCAGCGTAAAGGGTATATCCCATAAACCGTCCGTAACCCAGGCGGCGGAAAAAATTTGCGGTGACCAGACGTTTTCGACATCCAGCTCTAACGTGACCCTGGTTAATCCGGCCGGGGTGGTGAAAAGGAAAGCCAGGAGGCCGCAAATCACCCCGCCGAGGATAGCCAGGAGCAAACGCGGCGCCTGTTCAGCACCAGAACCAAATTTTTGGAAGAGGCGGCCGGCTCCCCAGACTATCGCTGCCCAGAAGAGAACAAAACCGACGGTAGTGACCAGCCAAGTCCCCAGCCAGGCAGCCTGGCTAACAGCTTCAAAGCCGAAAATAACCGGCGCCCGCCAGGCCGACAGCCCGGAGATGAGCAAAATCATAACCAGAATGACGGAACCGATGCGTTTGTTTTTGCCTGAAAAGCTCATAAATTACTGCTTTGCAAAGATGATTACCCGGCCACCGTGATCGAAAGAGGTAAACATTCCACCGTTTTGGCTGTGCCGGTGACAACGCCGGGCAAGGGTTGGTTCTGGCCGGCAATAGCCAGGCAGACATCCAGGGCATATTCGCCGGGCGCTGCCGCAGCCGGGAGTAGCACTGGATAAGGTACCGGGATAACCGCGCCGCGCGCCCATGCCTGGCCCGTCACTTCAGCAGGCAGCATGGGTTGAGTTACGCTGAACGCCGGTTCAGCGCCGCCGGGCGAGGAGAGACGCAAGACCACCTGAATAGCGCCGGCCAGTCCAAAATCGGGCCGGCGCATGGGCTGCCAGTAAAGGATGACTTCACTCGTGTGATCTGGCTGCCAGGCGTCCGGCTTCAGTTCATAGCCAACCAGGCGCATGCGGTCGCCGTAGGAAATATCAACCGGCGTCGCCTCAGGCGGCAGCCCTCGCCTGGCCAGTTCGTCCAGGCCGAGCTGCGCCTCTATCGGTTTGAACTGTCCGGTCGGCTCCAGGCTAACTAAAGCCAGGCTGGAGGAAGCAACCGGTTTCACTTCTCCTTCGTCGCTCAGCCCTAATTGTACGTCATACAAGTCGGCGGGGGCTTTGGCCAGGGCAAGGAGGCACAGGCTCTCTACAATTGCGCCCGGCAGCGCCACCTCCGTCTCGAAGCCGGGGGCGGGACTACAGTTCACCCACAGCGGGGTGGTCGTGGTCCCGGCCAGGCCAACCAGAAGTTGCCGGTCTCCCAGCCCTGTATTACGCCAAAACAGCTTGAATACTCCGTCAGCCGCCAGGTTGTAGCCAAATACAGTCAAGGTATCAGGTACATTATTATCGTCGGAATAGGCATTGTGTTCGATGGGGTTGCGAAAGAGCAGCGCGTAATCCAGACCGTTCAGAGTCACGCGAAACTCGGGTGCGTAGTGTTCTGAAAAGTACGGCCAGGTGTCTTCGTCTTTGCCCAATTGGAGTAAACGGTGATAAAAAACCACGTAGTCAGCGGCCAGGATTTCGCCTTCGCGGCAATCGCGGGCGCTGCCAATAAAGAAGGGGCTGAGCAGATCGGGCGTGCCGCACACAGCGACATTGAGTGAATCGGCCTGAGGCTGCCGGTTGAGGTAAGCCCCCACCTGTTCCATCCCTTCGCCCCAACTGACGATCAACACCTGGGTGGCTGCCTTCGCGCCGCCCAGCAGCGGGTTGTAATACGTGGAGTAGTAGGGATAATTCTGCCAGATGAGCCAGCCCTGCCCTAACAGGATGACTGAGAGGAGTAAGGAGTAGGGAGTAAGAAGTAGGAAGTAAGGAGTAGGGAGTAAAGTATTTGAAACTTTAAACGTTTGAGCCTTTGAATATTGGAAAACTTTGTCAGCTAGCCAGAGCAGGCCATAGGCGACAAAAATGTCTATGATCGGAAAGGCGGGTAGAAAGTAGCGCTCTAATTTTTTCCCGGCGGCGGTAACAAAGATGAGAAACAGCCCCACAAAGAGCAGCAGCGCGACCTCAACCGGATGATGATCAATAAAATGTTTGAAGGTTTGCCGGTTTGAACGTTTGAAGGCAACAGCGGCCAGAGCAACCAGTCCCACCACCTCCAGCGGGGAAGCCCGCAGCAGCCAGCCCACCGGATAATACCAGGGGCCAGGGTCGCCCGAATAGGATTGGCCGAAGAAATAATAGCCATGCTCGTCTTCGGCCAGGACCACGCTTTGCTGCAAGGCCACCCGGATGACTTCGCCGGGGATAACCCAGACGGCCGGGAAGAAGACAGCGTAGGTCAGGGCGGTTACCGCACCCCAAATGATTCCTTCGACAATCACGCGGCGGACCTCAACCCCGGCCCGCCACTGCCCGCTTTGTCGCCAGCGGTAATAGAACCCCAGCCAGCCAACGACCGCGGCAAAGGGAAGGGCAAACCAGCCCACCGTTTTGCTCAGGCAGGCCAGCCCGGCCAGCACCGCCGAGATGAGCAGCCAGTACCAGCGCCAGCCCCGCAGCCAGTAGCCGATCATCGCCAGGACGGAAAGACCCATAAAGCTGGCAGTTAAAGCATCGTGGTGGAGGACCCGCGACAGAGCCAGGTGAAAGGGGCTGAGCGCGACCAGCAGGGCACTGACCAGGGCCACGCGCTCCCATACCAGGCGCCGCAGCAGGAGAAAGAACAGGGGCACAAACAGAGCGGCGACAACCGCCAGCGGTAGGCGCAGCGGGCCAATCAAGGCCGGGTCGAGCCGGCCAGGGTCAATCGAGGCCAGGAAGGTGGGCAAGTCAATCCCGCCAGGGCGCACCGACTGCCAGTAGTACAGCAGCAGGCCCAAACTGCCACCCCACATGGTTGTCACACCGGGGTGCTCGGAGTGCAAGGTGCAGCCCCAGCCGCTGGTGGGAAAATCGCGGCCTCGATCCGAGGGCGGGCACTCGTAGCCGGAAACCAACAGACCAGCGGCAAAGTGGCGCGACCGGCTGACCCAGAGCGGCTCGTCGGCGGTGAGAAAGCCGCCCAGCGCCGCGACCCGCAGGGTCAAGGCCAGGCCGAACAGGCCAAGCGGCAATGCCCAGCGCTTCAACCAGACCCACCTACGCTGCTGCCGGCTGTCCACCTGCACCCTCAGTTGGCCCGGCGCTGGCCAATAACCACAAAAAAGCCGCCCTCGGCGTCGCCGGCCAGGGCCAGACGAAGTTGGGTTAGAAGGTGTTCGAGGCGAGAGCCGCGCGGATGCGGCGCAAAAAGCGAGTCAAATTCGGAAAATTGGGCAAACGGGGTTGGCTTGGGGATGGCATTGACAAACTCAAAACCGGTCTGGTCAAACCAGCCCAGCACTTCATCCAGGGTGTGCTTCAACTCCTGGGGGTGTTTGTACTGGTCATTGAACCAGATGCGCTTTTTGTGCTCGTCAAGGTCAGGGCGGGCCAGGCGAGGGTCCAGGAACTGGAAGCGGTCGCCCGACAGGTTAAAAATGGCGCGGCGCAGGTCTGTCCAGATCCGGCCGTAGCGGTTGTACAAGCCGATAACAATGTAGCCGCCGGGGCGAACCAGGCGAGCGATAGAACGAAAACCGTCAAAGGGGTCGCGGGTATGATGCAGTACGCCGTTGCACAGGACAACATCAAAATTGGCTTCGGGAAAAATCGGCTTGAACAAATTCATCTGCACAAACCGGACCGTATCAAGCTGATTGGCCAGGCTGAAATTTCGCCCCAATTTGAGCGAGTTCAAACAGAGATCGGCCCCAAAAACAGCGCGACCTCCCAGGGAGAGGAAGTTGCTTAACTGGCCGGTCCCACAGCCCACTTCCAGGGTGCGGGCAGCCAGGGGTATTTGGTCGTCGAGTAACTTGGCAAAAATGGCCTGGCGCGCCTTTTCCGCGAGCCGTTGAGCGGTGTCGAGACCTTCATAGCCGGGGAAAGGATTTTCCTCATAAAAATCCTTAACGATGTCGGTCACGTTATCCAGCGCCGTATCTTCAGTCGGCCAGTACAGCAGCGGGATGCCATCCTCGGCAGGAAATTGCCGGCCACATTGGGTGCAGCTCAGGGCCGGACCCGCGCCGTTCAGAGAGACGAGCGAGCCTTGACAGACTGGGCAGACCAGATGGGCCAGAAATTCGGGGGACAAGTCCGGGGCAGGTTGCTGCTGTGATGAGGCCGGTGTCTGCGCTGGAGTGCTAATTCGGGTTTGACTCCGGGAATGCTGCGCTTTTGTGACGATATAGCGGCCCAAAACCAGCATGTCAATATCGCTTTTGGCAAAGGTACGGAAGGCATCGGCGGGCGTGGAAGCGATGGGGTCGCTGCGCAGGTTAAAGCTGGTATTCAGCAGAACGGGCGTGCCCGTCGCCTGGCCAAAGCGATGGATAAGCTCGTAATAAAGCGAGTTCCATTCGCGGCGGACGGTTTGGAGGCGGCCTGTGCCCATGTGGCTGACTGCCGGAATTTCGGTTTCTCGGCCCGCGCAGACGGGAGAAACCATGAGCATGAAGCGCTGCGGGTACTGCCCTTCGGCCCCCTGCAAATCAAAGTAGCGCGGGGCGTCGGCCTCGGTGACGACCGGGGCAAAGGGACGGAACGGCTCGCGGAATTTGATTTTGGTGTTGACAATTTCTTTCATCTCGGCGCGGCGCGGGTCGGCCAGGATGGAGCGATTCCCCAGGGCACGCGGTCCCCACTCAAAGCGGCCCTGGGCCAGCCCAATCACCTGCCCGTCCAATATGGCCTCAACGATCCGATCGGCCAGGCGGCTGTCGTCTTCGATGGCGTCGTAGCTGATCCCTTGCTCGCGCAGAAAACGCTGCACCTGGGCTTCGGTAAAGCTTTCGCCGTAATAGGCATGTTCCATGACAAAGCGGCGCGGCTGGCCCAGAAGCACGTGCCAGGCATACAGGGCCGCTCCCAGCGCGCCGCCGGCATCCCCGGCATTCGGCTGGATGTAGACCTGCTCAAAGGGCGTCTCGCGCATAATCCGCCCGTTGGCGACACTGTTCAAGGCCACCCCGCCGGCCATAACTAAATTTCGCAGTCCGGTTTGGCGCTGGACATGGCGCGCCATTTTGAGTATTGCTTCTTCGGTCAGGCGCTGGATGCTGGCAGCTACATCGGCGTAATATTGATTCCGGTCAGCTTCGGCGCCGTGGCCGTTGATTTCGTGACCGGTGCTCCGGGTGAAGAAGGGGACTTCGGGCTGGCGCGGCGGGCCAAACAGGTCAACAAATTTGCGGTTGTAGGTGTGGCGTAACGAGTGGTGGAAGCTAAAGTAATCCATATTCAGCCACAAACTGCCGTCGTCGTACACCCGCACAATTTTTTCCAGCTTGTCCATGTAACGAGGCTGGCCGTAAGGGGCCATGCCCATCACCTTGTACTCACCGCTGTTGACCCGGAAGCCCAGCCAGGCCGTAAAGGCCGAGTAGAGCAGCCCCAGGGAATGAGGAAAGCGCATCTCCTGGGTCAGTTCGATAAGGTTGGGCAGGCCGCTGCCCCAGTCAGCCGTGGCGTGACCGATCGTGGTGGTGGTCCACTCGCCAACGCCGTCAATGGTTAAAACAGCGGCCTCAGCAAAGGGAGAGCAGAACATGGCGCTGGCGGCATGGCTGAGGTGATGCTCGACAAACAAAATGCGGTCTGAAGGGAGCGACAGCTTATCCAGTTTGACCGACTTGACCCAGAGTTTCTCGCTGAACCAGGCGATCATCGCTTCGCGGAACACTTCCAAGGAGTGGGGGTAGGTGTTCAGATGCGACATCAAAATACGCTCGAACTTGGGCAGCGGTTTTTCATAAAAAACCACATAATCGAGGTCTTTGGCACTGATGCCCGCCTGGCGCAAGCAGAAATCTATCGCCTGGACGGGAAAACGGTGGTCGAATTTTATCCGGCTGAAGCGCTCTTCCTGGGCAGCGGCTACCAAATCGCCGTCACGTAGGAGCGCTGCCGCCGAGTCGTGATACAGGGCGGAGATGCCCAGAATGTACATACTAGATCCTTATAAACGAAAAAATGCTCAGGTTACAGGTGACTGGCACTTGGAAAGTGCCAGTCACCTGTAGCGGCTCTTAAACCCAGGTTTGTCGCTGTGCAGCGGGGAGGTCGGTATCGTAAGTGTGGCGCGCTTGCCAGGCTGAAGCATCTGGCAGCGGGCGGCGCAGGCCAAGTGGATCAATCCCCCAGCGCGCCAGCAGGCCAAAAGGCAGCGCCAGGGTGAAGTAAAAGAGGGTCAGCAGCAGCCGCGCCTGGAAATCACCAATATATTTAAGAATTTCCTTAAAAGATTGCATAGATGAACGGCCCGACGCCCGTCGTATTACCCAAAACGATCAGCATCACGCACAAGAACAGGCCGAAAACCACGGGAATAAGCCACCAATAGCCCTGGCCCCACATCGAGCGAAACATTTCAGCTAACGTTGCAAAAACACCGCGCAAAATCGCCATATAAACCTTCTCCTCGTTTAATCTTTCGGCACTATCGCTGCGGCCGGGCGTTGCCGTTCAACCCAGAGCGCGCTGGCAGCCAGGCAAAGGCCAAAGCATAAACAGGCCCAAAACCAGGGCCAGGAGCGGATCATCGCCCGCAGATTTTCGCTCAAGAACATGCCGATAATCAGGCTGCCTCCGACCCAGAGGAAAAAACCATAAAATAGGCCAACGGCAATCAGGCCGCGCACCGGCGCGCGCTGCTGGCACAGGGCATACAACATCCCAAAAATTCCTCCTAAAAGTCCATGCACCAACAGCCCTAGCAGGACCAATGAGTTTTCTGGGGCTGTGTCGAACCAGATGACTGCGCCTATCCGAGCCAGCAGGGCATTGAGCGAAAACCCGGTGAGGGGTTGAAGCGCCAAAACAACCCCTAACATGAGCGCCGCAGCGATCAGGCCGCTGACCAGGCCAAAGCGGGAGGGTAAAATTGTATCTTCAAAATCATAGGTTGAGTCAGAAATCATGTTTTACGAACCTAACAAAAGCGCCGCTTATTTTAATCTAGCCTAACTTGTCTCGCAAATCCCCTCTAATTGGAAACCGTTGTCACAAAAGGAAGGCGGCCGAGCAGGTAATCAGCCACAATTTTGGCGACCTGGGCCGCCCCGTTTTCGTTAAAATGTAAGTCATCATAGAAAACAGTGGTGTCTTTAGGCAGCGCCGGGGCCAGGTCAAGACATTCAACCTGGCGCTGTCGGCAGATCTCCAGCAGTTTCTGATTATACTTAGCCATCCCCTCGGCCATCGCCTCAACCGAGTAGTAAAATTTACGGCCTGAACTCCAGCCAAACCAGAGTAAATCTTTCTCCGCCGGGGTTAAGTCTGGGCGGTACATACTGGGCTGGGTGAGTAAAATCAGGCGAACCCGATGGGCCTGGGCCAAATCAATGATCGTGTTCAGGTTGCTGCTGTACTCACCCAGGCCCGAGGTCAAATCCGGCAATGCCTCTTGAAGCGGCGCATTCTTGCGCTCTTTGCGCCGATTGTTATAAATTTTGCCGACATCGTCCTCTACCTCGATGGCTGCGGTTGTGTTTAATTCGGTTTGTGACTGCCGTAGGGTAGCTAGCAGACGCCCAATAGCGGTCCGTCTGTAATAGGGTATGTTCGGGTCGTACTGAGGCAGCACCCGAAAAGCATCCCGCATCACCTGGGAGAGGATGCCCGGCTGAGCTAAATAATCGGGGCTGTAGCCATCCCCGCGAGCCAGCCTTAAATTTAAATCGTTGCCGCCGACGAGCAGAACAGCCGTGTCAATATGGGGATACTGCGCCAGCAGGTGGCGGAACTGCAAAACGTGTTCGCGGCTGGTGTTGCCGCTTTTGCCGACATTGCCTACCCAGACCGAAAGGTGCTTATCGTTCCGGTTCAAGCGGTCTTGGATAAGCTGAGGCCAGGCTTCACTTTGGTCCAGGTAGAGACACTCGGCGGTGCTGCCGCCAAAAACCAGAATGCGGTAATCGTCATCCGGCGAAAACTCGCTTGCTCTCATTCCTTCGGAATTGGTAATGAAATGAGACTCGCCGCTTATGCCGGGCATGGTTCCGGGATAGGGGTTGAAAACGGAGTGAATGTTTGGATGCCGGACATAGTACTTGTCAGCCGGAGGCAGGTAGAACCTCAAAGCACCTTCAGCCAATCCCAGGGTGAGAAGCAGACTACACGCCGCGAGATTAAGGTTAGCCAGGGGGCCGGGTTGAAGCCAGCGGGCCAGGCCGCCCAGGACTAGCCCACCCCCAATAGCGCCATATAAGACAATTAACCCATTTTCCAGCCAGGGCATGACGGTTACCCAAGCCAAAGGGATGGAAACCGGGTTAACCAAAGTAATTCGGGGCGACTTGTCGGAGCTGCTTGGCGTAAACTTAACCCCTTCCTCAACTAACGCCGCACTGCCGGTGTCTACCCGGAACAGGTTAAGCAGTTTCTCGCCGCTAAACTCCTCCCCTTGATAGCCGGGTATTCCCCTCAGGTTGATTTTCTTAATAACCGCGGCAAAATTGCCCCCCGGGTCGGGCTGGATAGACAGACCTATTTCTTTAGCCAGGAAAGCCCGCAGCGGTAAGTCGGCCCGCCAGACCACCGGCGCGCCAGCCGGCAGGGTAATCCCCTTGAAGCCCAGGGCCGGCGTGTACAGGTCAAAAATCTGTTCAAAGCCATTCCAGCGGATCATGACCTGGCCGGCCTGATGGTGTTCGGCAAACGCCAGGGTGAGCGGACCGGCGGCTGGTCCTGTCCAGCGCAGCGTGGCGGGCTGGCTTTGCTGCGAGATCCAGACCGGCTGGTTTTGGTAAGCGCCCCAACTGATCTCCCGCTGATCCCAGCCCGCATCGGCCTGAAACTCGGCAGGAGAAATAGCCCTGCCGTCGGGCCAGGTGGCCTTGACTAACAAAACTTCATTGGCGGTTGGATCCTGACCCTGGGCCACAACTTCCAGCGAGGCCGGCATGGCCGTCCCTACCGGTAAATTAAAAGGGACGTGCCAATCCTGGTCGTTACTCGTCCAGGTTGCCGCAAAAATATCCGGCGACCAGGTATTTTCAGCGTAGAGTTCCAGCGTTACCCTGGACAGCCCCTCGGGCGTCGTCAGCAGCCAAGCGGTTAGACTGCCCAGGATAACGCCGAGGCCGGTAGTCAGCCAGTGCTGGCGCGAAAAGCGATTTTGAGCGTAGTGGAATATCCTGAGGATGGCTAACCAACACAGGGCGAGACCGGCCGATAAACTGAACCAGGCCACTAGCCAAACGGCTAAACTCAACGACTGGGTGGAAACGAAAACAGCTAAAGCGCGCCAGGCCGACAGCGTTGAGACGAGCAAAATCGCCAGGATAACGACGAACTTTTTTGGGGTCACGGCAGTTTAGGTAAACCTGTATTTCAACAGGGTGTAAATGGCCTCGATGCCATCACGCCAGGAGATTTTTTTGCCCTCCTGGGTGGTACGGGGATTATAGGCAATCGGTACTTCGTGGATGGTATAGCCAGCCTTCAAAATCTGGGCGGTGATTTCCGGCTCAATATCAAAACCGACACAGCGCAGACGAAGATTCTTGATCACTTCGGCCTTGAAGACTTTATAGGCTGTTTCCATATCGGTCAGGTGCCCCCCGTAAAGGAAGTTGGTCAGGCTGGTGAGAAAACGATTCGCCAGTCGTGTCTTTACAGAAATGTTTTTATTCCGTCCCTTGAACCGCGATCCGTAAACCACGTCAGCCTGCCCGCTCAGGATGGGCTGGAGTAAGTGGGTGTACTCAGCCGGGTCAAGCTCCAGGTCGGCATCCTGGATAATGACCACATCGCCGCTGGCATATTTGAAGCCAAAGCGGATGGCCGCCCCTTTGCCCAGGTTGATGGCCGAAGCGTGGACTTTGATCAACTCGCTGTGAGCCAGCCGCTCCCGCTCGATGATTTCGGCGCTGCCGTCCGTGGAGCCGTCATCGGAAATGATGATTTCTTTCTTAAGTGGGTCCAGGTCAACGGCCAGAACCCGCTCAATCACCTCTTTAATGGTGGACTGCTCGTTATAAACAGGAATTACCACCGAGAGCTTGCCATAAGAGGCGGCGGTTGAATTCACTGGATTTGGCAACACATTAATCCCCGGCGGAAGCAGGTCAACTTCATCTGGATTTAAATCTACTTGTTTAACAGTCATTGATTAGATTGGTTTGAGATGATAATTCGGGTCAATTCAACGGCATTCTCGCCGGTCGTATCATTCTTCACCGGCAGACGGGCCAGGGTTTGAGGGTCGTATAGGCCAGCTAACAAACGATACTGCCCGGCCGGTAACTGGGACGGCAGCAGCAGTTGGCGTTGGTCGTTCAGTGTATCGCCCACCCACCAATGCGAGGGGGGGGGAGATGGCGTAAAATCAACCTGAGCAACGGTTTGATTCGCCTCATTGCGCAGGTGGAGAAACGTGGCGTAGTTGGTAGAGATCGGCGCTAACACGTGCCAAAAGAGAGTGAGCTGCAACGGCTGGCCAGGGAAGGGTTGTTCCGGGGTAAGGGAGTATCCCTGTAAGAGCACCTGGTTCCCCAGCTCGACGCTGAGGGAATGGGCGGGGGTAAGGACGAGGGGCGGCTCAGCCAGATGCTGCCTGACCTGGGCTACCTGCTCTTTGGCCGTTGCCCGAGCCGGTATGACCTGTTCCGCTTGAGCCAAGCTGGTCGCCGCGGCGGAAGTCTGCCCGGAGAGGGCCTGGAGGTCGGCCAGGCGGATTAACAGTGCAAACCGAGTGTTGGGGTCCTGAACCATAGCCTGGGTTTTGTTCAGAGCCTGGCTTAGGGCAGCCGCCGCATTCTCAGCCGTGAAGGGGCCGAGGACCAACGTCCGACCCAGCCGCTCAAAAGCGGTAATTGAGTCGTCCCCCTCCACGCCAAGCGACCCCGGTACCCCCCACAGGACCACCCAAACCCTGGGATTACGGTCCAGCAGGATCGGGTTTTCAGTAAAAGCCCGGCGTGAGGCGATGGTGTAGAGGTTATAAATGGGGTAGATAAACTGCCTCTGCTGCTCCAGGCGATAGGTTAGATTGCGCGTGCAGGTATCGGTGCCGGGCAGGTCATCGGCTTCCCACCCGTGCTGAAATGGCTCACACACAATCAGATCCCTGGCATCAGCCTGTCCGGCTAAAAAGTTTGACACAGCCTGCCAATTCCCGTAAGTGGCTCCATTCAGGTAAGTGGTGATGGAGATGAATGAAATAAGCAGAATCACGACCAGGCTGACGCCTAAAAAACTTTTTTCGATGGCCGGGTTGATCCGCCTGACTCCCTGCCGCAGCGCCTGCCAGCCCACCCCGGCCAGAATCATAAAAGCCGGCAGCATATAAACAATATAACGCTCGCGGACGTAGAACCAGGGAATCAGGATCTGGCTGATTGTGGCTAACAGAATGGGCAAGACGAGCCAACCGGCCAAAAGACCGGCCACCTCCGGCTTGACTCGGATCAGGTGAATGAGGCCCACGCCAATCAAAAGCAGGAACAACAACCAGCTCCAGGGCCAAACCGAGCCGCTGTATTCTTCAAATACGGCCAAATAAGGGGCGAGAGTCCCCCACAACGAAGCCTCTGAAACCACAAAATGGGAATCATCGGCCACAAAGTTATGAAAGAACTGCGGCAAAATCGGGGCGAAGAGCAAAACGGCGACCAGCATGCTGCCCAATCCACCCAACAAAGGCGGCAAAAGCTGCTGCTGAAAAAACTCCCCGGTTGACCGGGGTCGCTGGCGCCAGGCCCTCAGTAGCAGCCAGACGGCCACCACAATTCCCTGAGTTGCCAGCAGGGTGGTGGTGAACAACTGATTGTAAATGGACAGACCCGAAATCAGGGCAAAAACCAGCCAGTCGCGCCAGCGAGCGCGGGGCGTAATCGGGTGGGCGCCCATCCCGCGCCACAGAAAATAGGTCGAGGCGACCGCAAAAAAAATCATCGCCGAGTAGCCCCGGATTCGATGCGAAAACAGCATATGATAGCCGGAGAAAGTAAACAGCAGCGTGGCCGCCAGAGCGTAATTCTGCCCCAGCATTTTCTGAACGGCCTTATAAGCGACCGCCAGCGTCAACACGGCAAAGACTACGGCCTGCCAGCGCAGGATGAATACCTGCCCGCCCACCTGATTTGACAACCAGATGAAAATATTGGCAAAAGCGTGTTCGGGAAAGCCGTGCATGGTGGTAATGGTCAGCAGTTCCCCGAAGCTGACCGGCAGAAATTTGTCAATCACATTGCGTTCGTCGGGGCTGACGCTAATATCATTGAGGAAACTGATCCGAATGGCAAAGCCAACCAGAATCAGGCCAAAGACGGCGTATTTTTTCAAGGAAGACATTTTGTTAATACTCGAAGGCATACTTTACCAAATTACCAAAACGGTGACTTATTTTAATCTAGCCCAACTTGCCTCGCAAATCCCTTTACGGCTGCAAAACCGGCGGCCTGTTTAGCGAATTTCAACCTGGCCCAGCGTCATATAATCATCTCCGCTGGTCAGGAGCGGGCGCACGCCGGTTTCAGCCGAATAGAGACCCGCCAGCAGGCGATAGCGTCCCTCCGGCGCGTCGCCGGGGATGGGCAGTGTATGGTTGTCTTCAATGATCACCCCCGGTCGCCACCAGGGAGTGGGATAGGCGCCGGCCCGCGGCAGGGCATCATGTTGGGCAATGATCTGGCCCGATTCGGTCAACAGGTGCACAAAAACCACAAAATTCTCGGCTATGGTCTGGTTGGCTTGCCAGAAAAGGTTGACCGTTAGATTTTCGCCGGGCCGCACCGGCTGCGGGGCAAGGGTATATCCTTTCAAGGCAACTCCATTCTGCCAGGCGCCGGTGATCGGAGTAGCTGCGGCCAGGGAGGGCCACTGTTCAGGCGGGAGGGTAAAGCGGGTCACCATCGGGCCAAGTTCCTCCCCGGCGGTATCGGTTGAACGCAGGCTGATGTCGCTGCTGTTTTTCAGGGTCACTTCAACCTGTGCCGCGAGGGGACGCTCCAATTCGGCGGTCAACTCGAATTGATGTTCGGTAGCGATTACTTCACCCGCCAGCCATTTGTCTGCGGGCAGCTCGGCATCAACCCGTCCCAAATTGAGGCTGCGGCTGTCGGCCAACTGCACGGTCAGCCGCAGCGGTTCCAAGCCTTTTTTGACCGGCTGCCAATAGAGGGTCAGCGTGACCGGCTGGCCGGGTGCTGGTGCAGCCGGTTCAAGGCGGTAAGCTACGAGTTTAAGCTGATTATTGTAGAGGCGGTCCAGCCCTTGAGCCTCGCCGGGCACATTTTGCCGGGCGATGGCCACCAAACGTTCGGCTTCGGGTGTATCCTTGATTGTCCCGCCCGGCAAGATTTGGGCCGCATAGTGACCCTGGGGAAAACGAAAAGATTCCACCGGGGATGAAGAGTTAGAGGTGGTCAGCCCAAACTCAACGGTGTAGAAACCCGGCGCTAAGCCCTCTACTGCTGGGGAGCAGAGACTTTCGACATAGGCGCCGGTCGTTTGAGCCTGGGTCAGAAAAGCGGCATCAGGCCGGCATACCACCCAATCACCGCCAGCCGCCTGGCCCACCAGTCGGGCCGCTAGCTGCCGCCCGGCCGGGAGACCCAGATTTTCCCACAGCAAGCGGAGAGAGGGCTGGCTGGCCGGCTCACTCGTGTTACGATTAACTGGTTCGTCACTTTTTTCCGCCTCCCAGCTATATCCCAGCAAGGCTGCCTGGCCGGGAAAGACGCTTACCTGGGGGTCGGCGGGGGTGGTAAAAGGAATAGGGTAAATCCAGGCGTAATCAATGCCGGCGATGGTCACAATTTTTTCCGGGGTGCGGGCCTGGAAGTAATCAATAAAGCCGGGGCTGGGTTCCTGCCGGCGCTGCACCTGCTGGATGTAGAGCACCACATAATCGGCCTGGGTCCAGCGGCCATCCGGCAAAAGCGAGATTTGCTCTCCTTTGAAGCCCAGCATGTTATGGGTAAAACGTGAAGCGACCACCAGATCACGACTGCCGGGTTTAGCCGCCAGATAGGCCCCAACCTGGTCCATACCCTCTCCCCAGCCAATGCGCATCGTGCGCACAGCCGTCGCGCCGTCGCCCAACAGAGGGTTGAAATAAGAGTAGTAATAGGGGTGGTGTGGCAGAATAGTTGCCAGTTGGACAATAAGCAGACCCCCCGACAAGACCCAGCCGAGGTAAGGAGTCAGGAGTAAGGACGCGAAGCGGGAAGTAGGGAGAGTGGGCCGGTTTTCAAACCGTTTTTTTAGCCATTCCCATAGAGAGACCAGCCCCATCCCGGCCAGAATGTCTATACTGAGAAAGATGGGCATTAAGTAGCGATCCTGCTTATGGCTGCCGGCGGTCATGGCTAACGAATAAACAAAAACGTAGATAATGAGGGTAAGGCCGGCTTTGCGGGTAAAAGCGCGAGAAGTTGGATAAAGGAACAGGCCGAGCAGCGCCAGGGGCGTGAGGCGCATCAGAAAAACAAAGGGATAAAATATAAAACCGGGGTCGGCGTCGGCGTAGGTTTGGCCCATAAAGAACAGGTTGACCCCTTCTGCGCCGACCTTGCGGGTGGTGTAATTGTACACCAGGGTCAGCGTTTCCAGGGGGATAACCCACATCGCCGGCCAGAGAAGAAACCAGGTCAGGCTGGCTGCTCCGGCCCAAAGCAGGCCAAACTTAAGCAGGGAGAAAAAAATAGAAAGTAAAGAGTACGCTTTTCCTTCTTCAGAGGCTCTGCTGGCATAAATAAAAAGGCCAATCAGCGCTACCGCCGGCAGAATGGTCAACGCCTGAATTTTGGTCAGAAAACTTAGCCCGCCCAGAATACCGGAGATAATAACATAGCGCCAGCGGGGTTGGCGATAATAGAAAATGAGAGCCAGGATGGAAAGGGTAATCAGGCCGGTGATGACCGCTTCGGCCCGGTTGACCCGCGAGTCGCTCAGGTAGAAAGGGTCAAGGGCAATCAGCAGCGCGCTAACCAGCCCAATCCGCCGGCCAAACAGCCGCCAGACTGCCCCAACAATCCCCAGAGCCAGCATAATATTCAACAGAACAAGCGGCAGGCGCTGCTGATACAAAAAAGCAGGGCGCTCCCATTCATGGAGAATCAGGTAAAGGCCGGGTTCACCGATCCACTGCCCGGCGGCCACAGAGCGCCGGGCGGCTTCCAGCAAAATCCAAATAGTTTCGGCCCAAACCGGCACAATACCGGGATAACCATCGCCAATAAGCGTTCCCGCCAGGTCACCCCGGCTGAGAGCATAGACAAAATCTTCGGCCCAGCGCCAGCGGTCAGCTTCGTCTACAATCAGGTACTGGTTCAGCGCGGTCAGCCGGGGCAGAGCCACCAGGAGAAACAGGCCAATCAGGCTCAGTAGGTTTTGCCAGTTTTCCACCTGAAGAAACGATGAGAAAGTTTTGGGACGCCCATCGGAGGGGCGCGGATTTTTGATCGGCAGAGTCGTCAACTTAGAATCTCATATCGGTCACTTCAGCACAGTGGGGGAGGGCAGGGTAAGCGAAGTAATTTCCACGATAGTCTGCCCCTCATCGCCGCCGACAAGGGGCAGCCGTTCCAGGGTTTGCGGGTTGTACAGGCCGGCCAGGAGCTTGTAGCGGCCGGGCGGCGTATCCGGGTGGAGCGAAATCTGGAAGGTATCCACAATCCACTCATCCTCGTCCCACTGATTGGTCGGTAATTCACTGCCGCCCAGGTGCGGGGTGCGGTCGGCCTGGCCCCAGATCTGCCCGGTCTCGTCCACCAGGTGGGCAAAGGTGGTGTACGGCTGAGGGATGAGCTGGCGGGCCTGCCATAAAAACTGGATCTCGAAAGTTTCAGCCGCACCGGCTGCTTTTGGAGCCAGCGCCACATTAGCCCCGCCAAAGTTGACCATATTACCAAAATTGGCCGAGGCGGCAAATTCAACCGGCGGTTTAGCCAACTGGCGGACGGGAATTTTTCCGGCCAGATAAGCGGGACTTTCTGCGGGGACGTTTTCCAGTGAAACCCAGAGCTGATAGTCTCCGCGCGGCATATCAGCCGGTATCGGCAACAGATAATGACCCTCGACCGCCGAGGGGCCTTTTGAGTCCAGCACCGGTCCTCTCCCTTCAGCCCAGACGCGCCCCGCATCGTCGTTAAGCTTCACCTTGATAATCTGCCCGGCAGCGGTTGGCGTCGCTCCCCCCCAGACCAGGGTTAGGTTGGCCGTCTGTCCCGGTTCCGCCGCCCGCCGCTCCAGGCGATAGCCGCGCAAAATAAGCCCGTCGTCAAAATTAACATCACGCACTTCGCGCAGTTGGGGGCCAGGGTAGAGCCAGACATAATCCAAACCGGCCAGGGTAACGACATACTCCGGGGTGCGGGCGGCAAAATAGGGCCAGAACTCCGGGAAAGGGTTGCGATTCTGGATCTGGCGGAGGTAGATAATAATGTAATCCGCTTCTTCTTTGTAATGGGCTTTGGTATAACGCCCCTCGTAGAAGGGCACAAAGGTATCCCACAGGCTGGTGGCTACGGTTAAATCACGCACGTTTGGTTTTTGATTAAGATAAAAGGCCATGTGATCCAGCCCTTCACCCGAACCTACTTTTATCAGGTGCGGAGCGAGCCATCTGCCGCCCACGACCGGATTTAAGTAGTTGAAGTAGTAGGGAAAGTAGATTGCGGCCGAGATGAGCTGGATGGCCAACAGCAAGGCGCTTCCCAGGACGTACAGGCTGGTCGTTGAAAGCCGGGGGATGCCGGTCATTTTGGCACCCAGTTTATCCATAAGAGCCAGCACACCGGCTGCCGCGAGCGCGTACAGCCCCGGAAATGTGGGTGAGGCGTAGCGCAGGTCGCGGGTATCGGCGGGGACCAGCAGCAGGTAAAAGAGGACAACAAAAATCGCCAGCCATTTAACGGTCCACCACGTGGGTGGCGAAGCGAGGTCGGAAGCGGGTGTAGACGAGCCAGCCGGTCCTCCCGGTTCGTCTGCTGGCGGCTGTTTGAACCAGCCTCGTTTTATCCCAACCAGCAGGCCCATCAGCCCGATGAGCAGTGGCAGTGTGCTCTTAAAAACCCAGTTGATTGGATAAAACAGAAAACCCAACTGTGGAACCGGATCGTCCAGGTACGGCAGCAGCGAGGGGTCCTCCTCGCTTTCCAGGCCGCTGCCGGAGAAGACCGGCTTAAGCGTTTCGCCTGGAGCAGCCCACAAGGCCGGCCAAATGGCGATGACCGTCACCAGGGCCACTCCCCCCCAGACAATCCCTTCGGTTACTGCCCGCCGCCAATCGGCCCAATAGCGCGGCCAGCCATTTTCAAACAGGAGGAAGACAGCCGCAAAAACAAACAAGTAAAGCGCCGTCGGTTTGGTCGCCAAAGCCAGCCCGGCCAGCAGCCCCGACAGCAGCAGCCCCCCAAAAGACCGACTTCTCTTCACTGGACCGGGCCGGTGGTAGGAAAGCAGGGTCAATAGGGACAAATTTATGGCGATGCAAACCGTCATGTCATTATGGACCAACCGCGACAAACCGGTAAAAAAAGGATCGAAAGCGAGCAGCAGGGCGGCCAGCAGGGCGGCAGCCGGCCTGATCAGGCGGCTTAACAAAAGGTAAAAGCTAACCAAAAATAAACTGGCCAGCAAGATAAACGGGCGGCGGGTCCATGCATAAAAATCGAGCGAGATTTTTTCAGTTTTCTCTGGAACGAGGGCCAGATAATCACTCAAATTTTCCACTGGCCGGGCGGAGTCGGCCCAATATTTGGTGGTTAAGCCCAGGCCGCCCAGCCACATCACCGGGACGCCGGGGGCCAGCGTTTCGATCCCTGGTGTAGCCGCTTCGGCGCTGGCCTGGGCAAAGTTGCCCGCCAGGATGGCTCGCCAGAAGAAAGCCGAGCGGTAGACCCAGCGCGCTTCGTCTATGACTATAAAGGAATCCAGCCCCAGCGCCCGCGGCACAAAGGCGACAACAAAAATAGCCAGACAAATAAGCCAGGTTGATAGATTCTTTTGCCCCGGTAAGAGACGCAATCGTTTCTCCATGGTTGGATGAAAGTAAACCGGCTGGAAGGCTGGAGGGATGGAAGGTTGGCTATTGCCTCTTTATCCAGTCTTCCAGACCCATTAGACTGGCCCAACTAGGATTGGATTTTACGGCAAAGGCATGATTAAGGCAAGCAGGTTGAAGGCTATGCCCGATCAGAGCTTAGCGGCTGAGATGGCCTATTTGAGGATAATGGCCGGATCTTTTGCGGAGATGGCGAAATCAGCGATGGCGGCGCGATTCTGGCCTTGTAAAGTTACGGCCAGCCGGTACTCGCCCGGCGGCGTAGCGGGGGAAAGCGTTAGCGTTCCCGGCCACTCGACCACCGCGCCTTCCCGCCACTCCCCTTTTAGGGAGGCCGGCTGCCAAACATCCGATTTTGGACTGCCTTTTTGGGCGGGGATATTCGGTGAGGGATTGTGAATTGGCGCAAGAGTCGCGGTAAAGCTGCTGCCCGCCGGCAGAGGGCCGAGCACTCGCAAGAAAAGGGTCACAGACACTTCATTATTGTTTGAACCGTTACCTGCATCATCGCTGACCGGATTAGGAGCGACTCTGCTGCCTGTTACCTTGTAAGCCAATAATTGCGCCACTCCTTCTATTTTTGGCGCGCCGCTGGCGCTCTGCGCCGCCGGGGCCTGGTAGACTTCCACCCAGCGGGCGCCGTGCTCCTCTGACGGACGGCCTGTTGGCCCGATATTCACTACAAAAACCGGCTCATGAGTCCGAAAATAATTAATCAAGCCGGGATAGGGTTTCTCTCGCTGGAGCTGATTGATGTAAAAGACGACGTAATCGGCGGCAAGCTGGGCGCGGCCATCATCGGCAAAGCTGGCCCGCTGACCTACAAAGTACGGCGCAAAAATGTCGCTGTACCAGGCTGAGACGGTCAGCGATCCGGCGTTGGGTAAATTGTTCAAGTAGCCGGCCGCCTGCTCCAGCCCCTCACCCCACCCGGCCGGCACCTGCGCTGCGGCTCGTTCCGGCCCGCCCAGCAGCGGGTTGTAATAGGTCAGATAATAAGGCGCGGCCAGAATAGCCGAGATAAGCTGGAAGCCAACAAGTCCGGCTAGTAGAAAATTTGAACCAGTAGCAAAGAAATATCTCCCCTGGCCTCTCCGGGCCACTTCCTCTGCGCCTCTGCTCCGCCGACCTATCTTCCCCAGGCCAATTGCTGCCAGGAGAATCAGCGCGGGGATAACCGCCATCACGTAGCGGTCCAATTTTTTGGGGCTAATATTAGCAAAAACGATGATAAAAACGACAAAAGCGATGATGCTCCAGGTTACGGTAAGGTCCGGGTCAGGCCGGGAAAAAGGGGCGGGAGGCGAAGGTTCCTCGGAAGATTTTGTTTTGAAGCGTGAAATCAGCCAGGCCAGGGTCATAAATAATCCAAGCAGAACGACCGGGGTCAGCCGGAAAGCGAGGGCGTAGGGATAAAACCAGGGGCCGGGGTCGTCGAGAGTTTGTCCCAGGAAGAAAGCATCATGGCCTTCTCCCACTCCACCCACCTGAAATGAGTCAATATACATTTGCCGCAGCGTCGCCACCGGGGCGACCCATAAAGCCGGCCAGAGCAGCACAAAAACGGCCAGAGCAACGATTCCCCATCCGGCTAACACCCCCACCCACTGCCGGACGGCTGCCCCGCCGCGCCTGGGCCAGTCAAAGGCCAGGGCGACCAGGCCCAAACAAGCGATGAATAGACCGATGAGCGGCGCGGGCAGTTTGGTCAGCAGGGCCAGGCCGGCCAGCACCGCAGAAAGGAGGAGGGAAGGATGAAGTTTGTTGCTTAGGGATACTCTTAGCCAATAGGACAGAAAAGCAAGCAGGGAGAGAAACATCAAAATGGCGACGACGGCATCGCCGTTGAGGATGCGCGAATGAGCGATGAAAAAGGGATCGAAGGCCAGGAGAAGGGCAGCCAGGACAGGGATTTTGCCGGGGAGCAGCTTCCGGCCTAACAGATAAATGCCGCTGACACCCAGGGAGGTAAGGATGACCGGGGTCAAACGGAGCCAGCCAATCATCTCGGGCAGGCGCTCGACGCTTCCCTGGACGCATTGGCTTAAATCGGGCGCTGCCAGGCACGGGGTCCAGAGGGTTAAGGTGCCACCCCAGGCAATCGTAATGCCTGGAAAAAAGTGCCAATAGGTTTGAGCCAGGTCGCCGGAGCGGAGGGCCAGCAGAAATTGGGCTGCGCCTTCGGCCCATTTGACCTCGTCAATGGTGAGGAACGTGTCCAGCGCGTAGAGACGAGGCAGCAAAGCGGCCAGGAACAAAAGAAGCGGGAGGCGGGCGGCGCGAAATGTGGAACGTATCATTGAATTTCCAGCGGCCCCAGCACGAGCGCGTTTTCACCGGAAGTGTCGTGGCGGAGGGGCAGCCGCTCCAAATTATCGGGGCGATACAGGCCGACATAAATATTGTAGCGACCCGGCGGCAAGTCTGGCGGCAGAGACAGCCAGGTGACTTCCTGGATGACGCCGCCGGCGGGCCAGATCGAAGTGGGGACCAGGCCCTGGTAAGGCTGGTGGTCGGCGCTTGCGAGGATAGTATTCGTTGCGTCGCGAAGCTGCACAAAAACGGCGTAATCGGTATCGAGCTGAGTTTGAGCCTGCCAAACAAGCGTCAGCGCCATGCGCTCGCCGGGTGATACGGCTCCTCCCTTCTTTGCCGAGGCGGGAGACAGGGTGTAGCCATGAAAAGTGATCTGGCCGTCGAAATCGGCCCGGAGAGGGGTCGCCGGGCGTGGGTCTGTATTGACCTTGGCAAAGTATAAATCATCTTCGGCGTAGTGGAATCGCCCCAGGTAGGTCTGTTTGACCCAGTCCATGTAGTCGGGCAAATACTGGGGGATCCGGTTGGACACCGCCGCGACTAACTGGCAGTCGTCACGGTCGGTGAGGGCAACCAGTTCGGGCGTAGTCAGCGCGCTCGATTCCAGGCGGTTGGTCGAAACCTCGGCCAGTTCAGGCGGGGTCATGCGCCCGCTCCAGTAGAGCAGCGGCATGTCGTCAGAAATCAGGCAGTCGCCGGGGGCGGTGACGGACTCGATGAAAGCCAGAGCTTCTACCTCGTCGGTAGGAGGCTGGGGCACAGAGGCCCTGCTGCGCCAGAGGGCCAGCGCTGCCGGAACCTGCCAGGCAAAAAGCTCGATGAGCAGTATCAAGCCTATCAGAACAACAATTTTCGATTTTCGACTGCCCGTCTGGGTGACATAGGTTTTCGATTGCAGCCCTTTAAAGGCCAAAGCCCACTGTGCCACAGCGATTCCGCCAAAGATAGCCAGGAGAGGAATCAGGATAAGATAGTGCTTGTAACGGATCGGATTATGAACCGCGAGCATCCCCAGGGCTAAAATTAACCAGGCCAGCAGCAGCCAGCGGCCCTGTTGGCGGCGAACCCAGGCGACGCCGATCCCGATCACCCCCAGAAGCACCAGCGCAGCATCTTCTTGCACAAACATGACGGCCCGCTCGTAGCGCGGCGGCCAGAAAGGTTCAGCTTCAACAGAGGCCGCC
Organism: Anaerolineae bacterium; assembly: GCA_023382535.1. Next base: position 84,858 of record JAHDWA010000040.1, read on the forward strand.
CTGGCTTCCAGCCGCTGAGCGACAACCTGCCGCACCAGCGAATTGATATTGAAGGCAGAGATCAGCACGAGGGCCGGCAGCAGCACGGCGAGGCCCCAGATGAACAGGTCTGCCAGGAGGGGGGTGAGGCGTCTCACTGGGAGGCCTGGACTTGCGGCGAGGAGGCGGAGAGGCGAGGAGACGTAATCGGGATGATGCCAAGGGGCAATCAGAATTAAAGGGATCAAGATGAGGACAAAGGGGGATAGAAGCTTGGTCAGCAGGCTGGCGGACAGGCACAGGCCGGACAGAATTAATAAAATGCGCCCCCTCATTGGCTCGTTACCTCGCCGGGTCGCTGCTCCCTGCCAGGCCAGCCAAATTGCCCAGACCGACCAGGCGACCGAGGGGAACTCGGCCAGAATCGCCCGCGACGGCTCCAGCAGCACCGGCGAAAACAGGGTCAGCGCGGCGGCAACCAGGCCGGCGAGCGTTCCGGCTAGCTGGCGAGCCAGGAGAGCAATCCCGACAGCCCCAAAGAGGGTATAGAGAACACTAAACCAGCGCTGCGCGGCCTCGGTCGGCCAGAGCTGCCAGACGGCGTTAATCGCCAGGGGATAGAGGGGGGGGTAGGTAATGTAAACCTCGCTGTAGGGTTGGTACCCGGCTGACAGCAAGCGCAGCCACATCAGATGGATCCCTTCGTCGGGTGAAAGAGGGAAGCTGTTGAGCAGTCTTGCCCGTAAAGCTATCGCCGCCAGGGTGAGGATAAGCAACCCCAGCCAAAAAATGGGCGAATTTTGAGTTGTGAGGGGTCTGTTTTGCGTGCTCAAAAGTTTTGCTTTAGCGACAGAAGCCGGATCAGCTCCGGGCTGAGCGGCTTCGCTTGATTGCCGAACCCACTGATTTATAGTAGGATAAGCCCGGTTTGGCAAAAGTGAACGAGCAGAATGTTTTAGAATCCCCCCCACAGCGTCTAACCCCGGTTGATAAAAGCCTGGCCGTCTTTTTGGCCTTGCTTTTATTTGGCATTTATATGCTCACTTTTGATGGGACCTTACACAGCACCGATGGGTTATCTATGCTGGCCGTGGCCGAAAATATAGCCAAACACGGGCGTTTCGATACCCGCCAGTTGGAAGATTGGGAAAACATTTATTTAGGGGTGGATGGCCAGCCTTATACCAAATATCCTCTCGGTCCGACGCTGTTGATACTCCCTTTTGTCCTCCTGGCTTTGGCCGTACCCCAGTTAGGCTTAATCCAAACCACCCTGGTTTTGATGCCGCTCATCACCGCGCTGGCCATACCCTATTTCTACTTAAGCGCCCGGCGTTTGGGATATGCTCCCAAAATTGCAGTTACCCTGACCTTGCTGGTCGGGCTGGCAACTATGGCCTGGCCCCGCACCCGCGACCTCGTCGCCGACCCTCTCATCTTGTGGTGTTTTATCGCCGCGTTTTATTACGCCTTAGCTTACCGGCAAGATCGCCGTTTAAAAGATGCGGCGCTACTGGGCGCGATCTTGGGCCTGGCTGTGCTGCATAAAGCAGTTAACGTAGTGGTGATTCCGTTTTTCTGCTGGTATATGATCACGCCGGCCGCCAACAGGTTTGATTTGAGGTGGCTCAAAAAAATTCCCTGGCCTGCTTTGCTGGCTGCCGGGGCTGGTTGGACAGCCAGCCTGCTCATTATTGGTGTCTACAATTTCATGCGCTTCGGCAGCCTGTTTGAGACCGGTTACGAGTCAGGGTTCACTACACCAATCTGGCTGGGCGTTACCGGCTTCATCATCAGCCCTTACAAGAGTATCTTTCTCTATACACCGCTGCTGGCTTTGATTCCTTTTGTCATTAAGCAGAGTTGGCGCCGGCATCCGCTTGAGGTGTATCTTATTGTGGCCGTGTTTATCAGCCAGCTACTGGTCTTTGGGGCCTGGCACGATTGGGGCGGCGGCCGCAGTTGGGGGCCTCGCTTCCTGATGCCGGGCAGCGGTCTGCTCCTGTTCCTCCTGTTGCCGTTCATTCAGCAAGCGTTTGAACCTAATGGCTGGCGGTGGCGAGTCAGCCTGATCCTGTTTACTTTGCTCAGCCTTCTGGCGCAGCTTCTGGCTATTTCTGCCCACGATTATGTTTACCTGGATGCCGACAGTTATTGGACGCCGCCTCCTGCTCCCTCCCTCTGGGGGGAGCTTCGCTGGGACAGGCCCGATCAGTGGCCCATCTGGGGCCATTGGCTGCGCTTTGATCCGGCCAATATCCCGCTTGTCTGGCGCTGGCAGTGGGGCGAGTTCAGTCATTTTGACCTATTGACCCTGTTGGCCGCACTGCTCGTTGTGTCCCTGGGAGGGATCGGAGTGATGCTGGCCCAGAACCCCCGTTTCAGGGAATTGCTTTTCTCCCGCAAACTGCTGGGTGGCGGCGCGTGGCTGGTTGCCCTCGGCTGCGTGGCCGTGATGTTGATTCGCAGTTACAATGACCCGCGCTCGATTCAGGAACCTGAGGAAACGGACGAATTGTGGCCGGCTTACACCACGCTGGTATCCCGTCTGCCCAAGCTGGTCACGCCTGGCGACGCACTTATCTTTACAGACGACCGCTTTGGCTTTTATCTTCTTGATATGGATAAATCGCCGGCGCAGCGTTATCTCATTGCCGACGCTGCTCAATCTCAAATCTTGAAAACCGTACCCCAACTACTGCAGACTCCGGTCGGGCGAGGACGTATCTGGTTAGTTGCCAACTCTCCTGACAGCCAGCAGCTTTCCTACGCCACCCAGTTGTGGCTGCAAGCGCATGCTGCCCTGACCGACAGCTACATTTTTGGCAATAACGTCCGCTTGAGCGCCTTTGAACCACTGCCGTCGCCCGGCCCCTGGGAACCGATCCCCCCGGAGCCGCAATTGACTGTGCTGGTAGACCCCGACGATTACAGGTTTCACCACATCGCCGCCCTCTTAGGCTGGAATTGGCCTGACCTCAACCCGGACGCGCCGGCATCCTTTCAAACCGGACAAATTTATCGTTTTGAGCTTTTTTGGATTTATCACGGCAAAGCGCTCGAGGATAGATTTTTTGTCCGCTTGCTGGACTCGACCCGCCAGCCCGTCAGCGAAGTCCCGCTTTCTCCTCAGCCAGAGAACGGCATCATTGACGGACAATTGATGATGGAAGAAGGCGTTGTTCCTATCCCGGCTGAACTGGCCCCCGGTCTTTATCATCTCCAACTGGGCTTCTCGACTTCGGCTGTAGAAGCAGGCGAGTTAATCTTTGACCTTCCTGCCGAGCTAACCGAGGTTGTTATCTACTGATTTACGCCACTCGCTACGGTTTCACGAGATACAACTTGCAGTTTTTCATTTAAGTTGAACACTCCCACCGTTTCGCCGGTCGCCGGCCGCTCGATCCAGGCCGCCAGGCGATATTCACCCGGCGGCGTGTCGGGAAAAATAACCAGGGCAAAGTCGTCGCGGACGACCATGCCATCCTGCCACTCTGCTCGCGGGACAGGAGCGACGGTTTCGATGGGATTGCCGTAGCCGCGTGTCTTCTGGCTATCGTCTACCAGGCTGATGCGCAGCTTATCGTCGGCGGCCTGTCCCTGCCACTCCCAGAAAAGCGAGAGCAGGACTACACTTTCGGGATAAGCGGTTGTCACCGGTTGATGGGCTTCATCGGTCAGGTTGTAGCCCAGCAGGTCGGCTTGACCCACCAGGCGGACCTCGCCGGCAAAGACGTGTCGCAGGCCGAGCGAAGGATAGATCCAGGCGTAATCCAGGCCGTTCAACGTGACCGTATAGACCGGCGAGGCGGAAGCCTTGAAAAATTGCAGCGCCCCCTCCGAAGGTAACAGGCGCTGGGTCTGGTTGATGTAAAAGACCACGTAATCGGCGGCCAGGCCCGGCTTTGGACTGCGCGAGATTTTGTCGTCGTCAATTTTGTAGATGGAATGTCCCTTGAAATAAGGCTCAAAGGTGGTGCTGTACCAGGAAACCACCTTGAGGGCCTGGGCGTTGGGCAGGGTGTTGAGATAAGCGGCCGCTTCATTCAAGCCCTCACCCCAGCCCACCTGCATCAACCGGCTGGCCGCCTGGCCTCCACCGGCCAGCGGATTATAAAAAGAAAAATAGTAAGGGTAGGTGGGGAAGACCAAAGCTGCCTGAATAATCAACAGGAGCAGGAGTAAAAGCCGGGTGATGCGTATTGCGTATTGCGTATTGCGTAATACGTAGAGATACCCAATGGCTGCCAATGTAGTTAGGGCTGGAAAGATGGGGAGTAAATAGCGATCTTGCTTTTTGCCGCCGTAGGTGACCAGCAGAGTGTAGAACAGCACAAAAGCCAGGAGAACGATAAGAGTGAAGTATTGCGTGTTGCGTATCACAGGTTGCGTATTAGGGCTTGCCCAGGCATCCGTGGATAACTCATTTGGTGTTCGTTTCTTTGCCTCACCTGCTCCCGGATGGCCTGCCACCAGTGGCGGCGGCCACAGGGGGGGGTCGCCTCTCCACTCTCTGACTGCGCTCCAGACCGCCAGCAGTACCCCCACCAGCACCACCGGCGTCGTGCGAAAGAGGGCGACCAGGGGATAAAACAGCCAGCCAGGATCAGGCACCGGCTGGCCCAGAAAAAAACTCCCCTTGGGGTGTGCGCCGCCAGCCGCGCGCAGCGCATCGCTCAGGATGGTCGCGACCGGGCCAAGCGGGTCAACCCACATGGCCGGCCAGAGTAAAATAAATACCAGCGCGGCGGCTATAGACCACCAGGCCATATCTTTAAGCCAGTATCCAAAAACTTTTGTAGTCCCCTGTTGCCGCAGGTAAATCAGGAGCATACCGGCGGCGGTAAAAAGGCCAACAGAAAGGGCAGGGTACTTGGAGAGACAGGCCAGTCCGGCAAAAGCGCCCGAATAAAGGATAAAGGATGAAGGATGAAGGATGAAATCTTTGTTTCCGCCTTCATCCCTCATCCTTCCGCCTTCCACGACTGCCCGAATGAAGGCCAGCAGGGACAGCCACATAAAACTGCTGGCCAGCGCATCGTGGCCCAGAACGCGGGAGAGGGCGAGGGAGAAGGGGTCGAGGGCCAGCAGGCCAGCCGCCAGGAGCGCGCCCCAGCGCCCCAACAGGGGGCGGCTCCACCAGTAGGTCAGCCCAACCGCGGCGGCCGCCACCAGAACGCCGGGCAGGCGCAGGGAAAAGAGCATCGCCGGATCAAGGGGGTCAAAGGGCATCTGCCGCAGAAATTCGCTTAAGGAACCGGGCGCGCCCTGGCGCAGATATTCAAGTATTATGCCCAGCGCTCCCGTCCAGGCGGTGGTTACGCCGGGAGCCGGGCTGAGGGAAACATTTTCGATAAAGGGAACTTCGCCGCCGGGGGCGGTGTTGGCCCAGCGGCCTTGCAGCAGCGAGTCCAAAAAAATGATCGAGCGGCCAAACCAGGAGCGGGCCTCATCGGCCGTCAAAAAGACGGTCAGGCCGGGCAGACGAAAGGCCAAAGCCAGCCCTAGACAGCCCAGCAAAGCCCATAGGTCAAACTTTTTTGCCGGAGTCATCATTGGCTGATTGTACCATCGGCGTAGGGAAGGAGCAAGCGTCATTAAAAGGTAAGACTACCAATTTTGAAGATCAAAACGTACTAAGTTGGCAGGCCTCCTGCTTGGTTCAGTTCCCATCAATTATCAATCTACCAAACGACAAATTCTGCGCTTGTCCCGCCGCCAGAGAGTCAGGGAGAACCAAATCGAAGTGATAGGTGCCGGGGGGGACCTCTGGCAGCAGGTCGAGCCGCCAGGAGGTATGGATAATATCGCCGGGCTGCCATTGTGTTTCAGCCGGGTTCAGGGTTTCGGCCAGGCTTAAATCAAACCAGGCCTGGCGAGCATCCTGGCCTGCATCCATCAGGCCGACGTGCAGGCTGAAATCGGCCGGAATCGCCCGTTCGACGCGCCAGTAAAGGTCAAGGGGAATGACAGGCGAGGCGGCGACATCGCTACTTGAGCTTGTCAAAGCAAGGCGAGGCGGCGCAACGGCTCCTAAAAGCGTGAGGACATCGCCTAGAGACCGGTCAACCGGCGTGGCTGTAACCGGCAGTTGGTAAGCTGTCGCGGCTGCGGCGTGTCCCACCGTAATGATAGCCTCAGCTTCGGGCAGGGTGAAGAGGAGTTCACCGCTGGTGACGGCAGGCGCCTGGGTGTAAAAGCCAATTTGCAGCCGGTAGAGGCCGGGGGGTATATCGGGCGGCAGCATCAAAGTACCCCGCTCGGCGATAATTTCACCCTGGCGCCATTTTTCCGGCGGCGGATTTTCGGCGGTGAGGGATCGGCTCTGACCCTCGGCCCAGCGGCTGCCCTGCTTGTCCACCAGCCGAAAGAAAAAAGGCTCGTCCGGCTGTTTGCCCAGATATTCCCAGTACAGGTCAAAATCGGCGGCCTGACCGGGGATCAGCGGCCGGTCGCCGTTAACCCACTGCCAGGCCAGCAGCGAGGCGATGCCGGTATAACGCTGGTCCTGGATGTAGTGATCAATCCCCAGGCTGGGGTAAATCCAGGCGTAGTCGAGACCTTGCAGGGTAATGACCTTCTCCGGCTTAAAGCGGCTTTCAAAATAATCAAAGATAATTTCATCCGGGAAGCGGCGCTGGGTCTGGTTGATGTAAAAGATGACATAATCCCCAGCCAGCGCTTTGCCTTTTTCTTCGGAGTAACTGATGGCCTGGCCGCGGTAGAACGGGGCAAAGGTTGACTGGTACCAACTGGCGACGCGGGTGCGAGCCGGGTCGGTGTGGTGGTTGAGATAATCAGCGGCAAGGTCCAGCCCTTCGCCCCAGCCGATCGTCACTGCCCTGGCCGCGCCTTGAATTCCGCCCAGGAGCGGGTTGAAGTAGGTGAAGTAGTAGGGGAAGTGAGGATAGACAAGAAGGGTCTGGAAGAGGATGATGAAAACGTAAAACGGAAAACGCAAAGCGTAGGGCGTGATGCGTCTTCTATTAAAGTTATATCCATGCCCAAAGAGGCAGTCGAAAATCCACACGATCCCGGCGGCGGCGATAAGATCGAACCAGGGGTACATCGGTAGAAAATAACGTTCTTGCTTTTTCTCGCCAATCGTCAGCATCAGGCCGTACCCCAGAATGAGGATGAGCATAAGCGGAAGATAGGGCAGGAGAGGACGAATGGCGGCGGCCCTGGCAGGCAGGGGTGAGGAGGAGATTTTGTTGGAAGAAGCAGGATGGGTTGGCTCATGGGCAGTACTGCCCTTTGTTCGATAGGCCAGCCAACTTATGCAGATCGCCAGCAAGCCCACCCACACCAGAGGCGAGGTGCGATAGAGCCAGGTTACGGGGTAAAAAAGCACCCCGGGATCCTGTGAAACTTGACCGAGCAAAAAGTTACCCTTGGCGTGTCCGCCGGTGGAGTACTTGAAGCCCAACGAAAGCACAGTTTCAACAGCCTCGAGAGGGGCAACCCACATCGCCGGCCAAACGACAAAAATGCTGATTACGGCAACGACGAACCAGAGTAAACCGTCAAGGATGGTAGGGAGTAGGAAGTAGGGAATAGGGAATAGAGATTCTCCTTTCACTCCAGATTCTGCGCCTCTATTTCTTGCTTCCTTGGTGGTAAACCACAGGCCCGTCAGGGCGATAAAAGGCATCAGGTACAATGACGCACTCTTGCTGATGAAGGCCAGGCCAGCGCAGATGCCAGAAAATAACAACCACCTGCGTCCGGCTTTCTGACCCCAATAAACGAAAGCGCCTAAAACGGAGAGAGTCATAAAGGTCGTGCTCAAAGCATCGTGATGGATAACGCGAGAGTAAGCAATGTGGAACGGATTAAGCGCAATCAGGATGGCGCCAACTATAGCTGTAGATCTTCCAAACAGGCGGCGGGCCAGCCAGTAAACGGCCACAACCCAGAGCGAAGTAATCAACACCGTCCCCAGGCGCTCCGGGGCGATGAAAGAGGCATCTACGGGATTGGTGGCGACGGCTACCACGTAATCGTGCAGCGAGCCGGGGCGGCCCGCCCCCAGCCAGCTTACCAGAAAGCCAAAGCTGCCGGTCCACATGGTGGTCACGCCGGGGTGGCCGGTGCGCAGGGTACAGGCCAAGCCCTGGGCCACAAACTGCCACTGCTCCACCACCGAGTCACATTGGTAAGCCGGGTCGGTCAAGCCGGCCAAAAAGTTGCGGGACCGGTCAATCCACAGAAACTCGTCGGCGGTCAGAAAGCGTCCCAGGTCGGGCAGGCGGGGGATGAGGGCGAGCAGGAAGAGGGCGAGGGAAATGATGAAGTTTGAATGCAAGAGCTTTGAGCGTGTCATGAGAAATAAGAGATTAAGCGGTAAGCTTTGAAGATCGTTGAAACACGAAAACCTCGAAACATAAGAATCTCACGAGAGGCTTGCGAGATACATGGTTAACACCTCAATTGACAAACCGTTTAATTTGCAGGCGAGATGCACCAAAGTTAAGCAGCAAGCCCAGCTTAAAGTTTGAGGCTTTGACATAGTTGAGGGCTTGAACGTAATCTTGAGGATCAAGTTCACTTTTGGCTTTGATTTCAACCATCACCTGACCCGCTACAAAATCAACGCGGCGGGTATCAATTTGTTTACCTTTGTAATAAATCGGCATTTTAACTTCGCGGTCGTAACTGACTCTGCTTCTATCAAATTCCAAAGCCAAGGCACGCTGGTAAACAATTTCCCGGAATCCAGCCCCTAATGTTTTATGTACCTCGATAGCGCAGCGGATAATCTCATTTGTTCCATCGTTGAAATCATAATTTTGGGTTGAATAAACCGCATCGGGTTCATTGAGTTCCATTTTCTGTTCCTAACTTGATTGCGACCTTAAAAAGAAACACAAAAATCACGAAGCGGGAGAAAGGCTCGAAACGTCTTTGCCATCCTTTCTTTTTTCGTGACCTTCATATTTTCGTGCCTCTCGTGTTTCACTTCCGAATAAACGTCCAGGGCAATGTCCAGTGGTCCTGGCCGTCGGCAAGAGTCAGGCGCTGGCCGGTTTCAGGACGGTAAAGCCCGACGATAACTTTGTAATACCCCGGCGGGAAGTCGGGCGGAATGGCAACCAGGTATTCGTCCACCACCACTTCCCCTTTGACCCAGCGGCTGGTCGGCCAATCGCCCTTGAGCGGCGGCGTGTCTACACCGGCCAGGCGTTCATCCGTCTCGGCAGTGAGGATTTGAACAAACACGGTGTAATCAGGCAGTTGGGCGCTTTGGGCTTCCCAGGCGAGGGTCACGCCGAGATAATCGGTGGTGGGTTCAAATTGATAGCCGGCCAGCGCAATTTGTCCGTCAAAAACAACATCTTTGACGCGGTTTACATCCGCCGGGATCTGGAAGTTGCGCAGTTCGATATTGCCCAATAGTTGACCATCAACCCAAAGAGCATACGGTCCGCGGGCCAGGCTGGCCGGCAAGAGCAGGCGATGGTGGCTGATAATGACATCGGGGGCCAACACCATCCGGTTGCCTTCAGCCTGGGCCACAGCGGGGATTTGGCTCATTTGACTCTGGCTTGCCTCTTCTTCCGTCAATGGAGCTGTCAAACTAACCATAGCCGGGCCGGAGGGGAGAGGTCTGTCAGCCTGCCAGAGCACATCCACGTCCAGGGTCTGGCCGATGTGGCCGTACAGGGTGAGGGGGCGGAAGGCAATGGGTGGGGGGTTGGAGGTTAGGCTGCCGTTTTCGGCGTGGGGGCCAGGAGGGACAGTTTGAAGGGGAGGACCGCCATAGACGTCGGCGTAATGGATGCCGTTCAGTTTAACGGAGAAGAGGGACCCTGTCTGCTCAAAGTAGCGAATAAACGCCGGGGACGGTTCACCGGACTGGACTTGCTTCAGGTAAAGGACAAGGTAGTCCCGATCAGTTTTCGTAACGGCGGAGAGATTCCCCTCGAAGAAGGGAGCCACGGTTGAAGCGTAGGCTGTCCCCACCCGGCTGCCCCGGAAAGTACTTTCACGCTGCAAAAAGCGGCCCACCTGATCCAACCCTTCGCCCCAGCCGATTTTGACCAGGTGAGGGGCGGAAAAGGACCCTCCGAGGAGTGGGTTAAAATAAGTAAAGTAGTAAGGGGCATAAGGCAGGAGGATGATAAACGCGGCCATGAGAAGCAAAACGGCGAACATGAGAGGTGTGGAGCGTGGAGTCCGAAGTGGGGAAGGCGATATTTTGTTCTCTGCTTCTCTGCTCCCCCCGCCTGACGCTTCGCGCCGTCCCCTGCGGTCTACAACTCGATATAGTTCAAGCCACCCATAGGCAGCGATAATCGCCAGGGGAGGAAAAACAGGCAGAATGTAGCGCGGGCTGCGTTTGTCGCTGGCGGTCATAAAGAGGGTGAAAAGGAGGGCAAAAGCGATGAGCCAAAAGAAGGGTGAAACGACGATGCGCTGAAGCGAGGACGCGATGAAGCTTGCTTCTTTGTGCCATCCGGCCGATTTATTGGTTCGTGGATACATTGGTTCGCCGCTTCGCTGCTTGACCGCAAAAGTTACGGCCAGGCCGGCCCCCACCATAACCAGCGGGCTGAGTTTAAAACCGCCATTGACTAAATAGTAAAGCGGGCCAAGGTCGGGCGTACGCCAATAACCTTCTTCGCTGGCTTCTTCTTCATCGGTGGCGGAGAGGAAGGCATTCTGGAACACGGCTACCGGACGGCCCACCGGCTCTACCCATGCCGCCGGCCAGAAGGCGACAAAGGTGAGATAAGCTACAACCAACCAGACCAGGAAACGAGAAAGTTGGTGAGAAAAGCGCGGCTCTGAGAGAACAAAAACCAGACCGGCAAAAGGGATGAGAAAAAGCGCCGGCGCTTTGGATAGAAAGGCCAGCCCGGCAGCTATCCCTGACAGAACAGTTAGCACGAAGGGGGAGGAAGGGCGACCTAACGCTGAGGCGGACACCTCCTCTGCTCCCCTGCTCCTCTGCTCCTCTGCTGCTTTTACGGCCAACAACAACAGCAGAAGCGAGAGGCTCATAAAAACCATCACCGGGGCATCGTGGCCGAGGATGCGCGCGAGAGCAACCGGGTGCGGGTCGAGGGCGATAAAGGCCGCGGCCAGAAAAGCCAGGGTGGGATTGAACAGGCGGCTTAGTAAAAGAAAAAAGGCGACGACGCTGAGAGAGGTTAAAAGGACCATCGGCCAGCGGGCTGCCGCCAGAATATCTAACTCGGTCCGAAATTCGGGCAGTGAGGTCAGCCAGGCGGTGAAAGGCTGCTGGAGAGCTGTCTGGTGCAATTGATAATAGACGGCCAGGCCCAGGCTGCCTAACCAGGTGGTGGTCACAGCCGGGGTCAGGTTGACGCTGGTAGCCGGAAAATCGCCGCGCAGCAGGGCCACCAGAAATTGGGCCGAACGGTAAACCCATTTGGCTTCATCGGCGGTAACAAAGCGCTGCAGTTCGTAAGCGCGAGGGAGGAGGGCCAAAAGAAAAAGGCTGAGGCTAAGGCTGAGTCGAGAGGTGAGTAGAGTAGAAAGTGAAAGGGTAAACGATTTTTCGACTTGATTGATACTTTTACGGGCTGTCATGAGCGTATTCGTATCATACCACGCTGCTGGGGGGCTGGCAAAAGGTTATCTGGGGCACGGCTGGTTCATTTGATGCTGACTTGAGCCAACGGTACTTCGGCTGAGCCAGCCGCTACCAGCGGGGCGAGTGTGTCCGGGTGATAGATAACTACTGTAAGGGTGTAATTGCCAGGGGTCGCGTTGGCGGGGACAGGCAGCAGATAGTACTCATTGACTGGCTCGGGCGGCCATAGGGATGTACCCTGATGGTAGTTGTGCAGGAGAATTCGATCTTTTTGGGCCAGACGTTCGCCCGCGGGGCCGGTCAAGCGGAGCGAGACTTTGTAATCCACCTCCATTTTGGCCAGCGGGCTTAGAGTGAGGGCCAGCGGCAGCCAGCCCCCGCGAGCCGCCGATGCCGGCACAAACGCTGCGTCAAGCCGGAGCAGGTTGTCAAAATTAGCACCAACCGGCTGGTTGATCGCCGGCAGGGTAAAGATGGTCTGCGGGCCAGGCAAGGCGTATGTTTCCACATCGTAAACCGGGAAAGACTCACGCCCTTGAAAATGGGCGCCTGTTTCGAGCAAGTAACTAAGGATTTCCCTGGCGTCGGCCTCGCGATGTTTGTCGCCGGTCCAGCGCACCACCCGCACCTGCTCTTTGCCGTCAGCCGCCTGGGCCAGTAAATGGGCGGCGTTCTGCTCGTCAACGAGGAGATAAGGGGCGGGCCGGCCCAGCAGGTAATCAAGCGTGTAATGGCGCGCTTCTTCCCCGGCCCGAATATCCATCGGCAGGATAAAGGCCACACCAGGCGGTGCGTGGGCGATGTCGCCGGCTAAGCGCACAGCATAGAGGTCAAACGGCAGGGTAAAATCAACCGAGCCAGGCCAGCGGACGAAGTAGTTGGTGTAGGTTTGGAGGCCCAGGAGCAGGTAGAAGATAGTGGGTAGTAGGTAGTAGGTAGTAGGTAGTAAGGGAATAAAGTGTGGAGCGTGGAAGCGAAGACGCAAGACGTTGACCAGAGTCGAGGTAATCGTTGTAAGGCCGATAGCAACAAAAGCGTAGGTGGGTACAATCGTTCCAATGAGGCGAAGATGGTGGGGTGCGCCTTCGGGGGCGAGAATAGCCGGAAGGAGCATAACCACCCACCAGCAGAGGAGGAAAAGGTGAGGAGAGGGGGAAGATGGAGGATTGGAAGGCTGGAAGGCTGGGAAGAGGGAGCGATAGAGGCTGGTGAGCAATCCCAGACAGAAGAAGGGAACGAGGAGTGGCGGTAGGGCCGGTTGCCCGGGAAGGTTGACCAGCGGGTTGGGGTCGCCGTGCAGGCCAAAGAAGGTGCCCAGAGTGGTGATGAGGGTGCGCCAGGCCGTGCCCAGTAAGTCTCCCTGATTCCAGGCAGGGTTAAAGATAGATACGCTGGTCGAACGGGCAATGAAATCGGCGGGGTTGAAGCTGAAATAAAGGACGAGGGGGAGGAGGAAAAGAGCAAGGAGTAGGTAGTAGGTAGTAAGTAGTCGGGGGAAGAGAGGTGGGTTCGTTTTTGGCCGAAACTTCTCCAGCGAGGCAAATTGTTGCCTTATTTTTGCGATAAGCCAGTGGAGTAGCCAGTAGAGCAGAGGAACAAAGGGCAGCAGGCGGGCGGCCAGGTAGCTGTAAATCGCCAGAGCGGTGAAGAGGG
>JAHDWA010000041.1 GCA_023382535.1 Anaerolineae bacterium
TCCTTGCTGTCACCCTGGGACGTTGTCATTATTTTGGGCAAAACTTAGGTAATTAGCAAGGAGTTACGTGGTCAGCCAAAGCATGTCATTTCGACCGGAGCGGAGCGAAGGGAGAAATCCCAATGCCCGTCTTGCAATAACAGTTTTGAGGGATTTCTCGCTCCTACCGTCGCTCGAAATGACATGACCGCGTAAAGTCCTATAGTTATGGTATTTCCTCGCCGGCGGTGAGAAGACCCCAGGTAGCGGTTACCCGTTTGCGCCATGCCTGAGAATAGGCTGTCCAGGCAGGGTATTCCTCAGCCCAGCATTGATAGGCGGCCTCAGCTTCTGCCAGTAACTGGCGCAATTGATCCAGCAGCGCAGGCACAAGCTCATACTCCCCGGCCTGCCGAAAGAGGGTTTCCAGCATGGACCGGCGCTCGCCTCTGACCGCCGGCAAATCAAGGGTGCGGCTTATCCGAGTAAGGTCGGCTTGAGTCAAAAACAAACCGGCCTCACGCGGAGTCAGGAGCCGCATGACCAACTCTCGCAAACCCAATCCCACTTCCAACTCAACTGAGACAGCCGGACTGAAGTCCAAATTCTCTTCAGAAACAGCTTCATCGGGATTGAGCCGGTCTTTATAAACTGGGGGCGGGGGTAGAGCCGGGAAGGGGTCGGGATAGTCTATTAATTGTGAACTTCCCATAGGGGGCCTTCGGCTCTGAACAGGGAATGGTAAGTGGCGAATGTTGAACGGCGAATCAGAGGGAAGAGTTGTCAACAATAGGTCAACGGTCAATTCGCCGAGGGTGGTGTAAAAAGGATGAGGGGTCAGCCGGCGTAATGTCAGCACAAAGGCCGGAACCCACAGCGCCAAATGGTCTGTTTGGAGACGATAAGCCAACTTTGCCTGCTCTTCCTTCGCCTCAGCCCTGGCCTGCATATCCGCCAGAGCCAGCAGCTCCAGACCCACATGATCCGGAGCGCCGACCCGAGCATGGGCTGGAGGCGCCCAGCCCGCCTGCCGGTAGAGCGCCTGAATTCGCGCTGTGGCCGGAGCGAGCAGCATGGCCGCGGGGTCAACAAAAATACTCTCATAAGGGGGCAGGTTAAAGCCAAACAGGCGCTGAAACTCCACCGCCAAATCGGTTACAGCGGCGGCATCAGCCTGGGGTAGCGTTTCGGCCAGTTCCGGCAGCACCGCGATGGTGGCCAGGTCGTCTGAGTGAACTTCTTCCAGCCAGAAGTGACTCAGCAGCCGCAAGGCTTTGGTGATGGTGAATGATTGACTTTGTTCTGTTTCAGCTTGGGGGTCCATTAACTTTAAAGGGTCTTACTCGATGATGTAATAAACGCTCTTCTCCGGCTTCAAGGGTCTTTTAAACCACAAAGGCCGGCGCAATCCACCAGGGCCAGGAGCGGGGCGGGTCAGTGCCAGCCACTCGTGGTAGATTCGCATAGACTTATTGGTATCTACATAAATGTCGCCATGACGGTCATTGGGGCCTGCTTTGCTCACTTTCAGCACCTTTTGATGCCAGCAGTGCATCCCGCTAACCGGGTCGGGGTGGACAGCGTGGGTGATGTTTTGATGCACACCGATATCTTCCCACCAGATGCGGGACGTGTCGGGGTCGGCGGATTGATAAGCTTTAGCCGCTTGCAACTGGCGCATCGAAAATTCGCCGCTGCCATTTTCTTCCAACTTAACCAGAGCCGACACACCAGGGCCAAGATTTCCGGTATCCGTCAATCGCCAGCGGCCCAAGTGGTGGCTCATGGCAATGACACCGGGGCGGATACCTTCGGTTATCCAGACTTTGCTGACAAAGTAGCCAATTTCGGTTTCAGCTTTGAGGAGATCGTCGGTAACGACGCCTATCCGCCGGGCGTCTTCCGGGTGCAGCCAAACTGGATTTCTGTGGCTGATTTCGTATAACCATAGACTATTGGCCGAACGGGTATGGATGAGGGTCGGCAGGCGAAAAGTCGGCAGCAAAAGCATTTCCCCGTCGGCGCGATTGATCAAATCCGGGCAAACATGGCTTTTCAAATAGTGGGGCAGGGTATACTCCGGTTCCGGCCAGCCCCATTCAGCCATGGTGGGTTGGTAAAACTCCAGTTTGCGGCTGGGAGTATCGAAGCCGATTTTGGCCTCGCCGTCCACCAGCACGCCGACCGTATCGCCGTCTTTTACGATCCGATTTTCGGCGTCAAGGGTGTAGCCCCCTGGCAAGCCCTCTCCCCCAGCCCCTCTCCCTCTGGGAGAGGGGGGCAGAGAGTCTCTCTCCTGCTCCCCTGCTCCCCCGCTCCCCTGCTCAAAAATGGGTTGCTCATAGGGCAAATAATTCTCCCGTACCACCTCATAACTGCCATACTTGCGCATATATTCCAGCGGAGTGAGAAACTCTTTGGCCGCTGTATCTACCAGGCCGGGGACGCTGTTTTCAAAAACCCAGCGGTAATATTCGTCTACGGTGACGCACTCGCCGGGGCGATAAGGGCTTTCAAAATGCCGGCGGATACCCAACGAACCGTCCGGGTCAACCCGCCGGGAGAGCTGAAGCCAGAACTCATCCTCTTCCCAAACTTCGCCGGGATTGGCTTCATAGGTGAAGTTGACCTTTTGGCCCATCTTTTCCATAGCCACCCTGCGGACCGGCTGGCGGAATGCAATCCACATGCCGGCGTGGGTTTCCTGACTCATCAGGTCGTGGCGCTCGCCAGCGTGGCCCATGGGCAGAACGTAATCGGCAAACCAGGCCGATTCGTTCCAAGTGGGGGTCAGGGCAATGTGGCAGTGAATGAGCGACTCGTCGCGCAAAGCCTTGAGCCAGATAAAGCCATCCGGGTTGGTCCAGACAGGGTTGTAAACGCGGGTGAAGTAAACGTCGAGCTTGCCCCGGCCTTCGAGCAGGAAATGGGGTAATAAAAAGCTCATCTCGTAGTGAGCCAGCGGCCACTCTTTGGGGAAAAGAAGCTCGTTCCACTTTTTTTGGGGCGGCGGCATGTCGAAGGGGGTGGGGACAAATTTGTTCCAGGCATTGGCGCTGGTACCGCCCCTCGTGCCCACCGAGCCGGTCAGCACATTGAGGAAAAAGAGGCAGCGAGCTACCTGCCAGCCGCCCAGGTTGCCGCTGGCCGCCGCCCGCCAGACATGGGCGGCTAAGCGACTCTGGCAGCCGGCCACAAGCTTGGCTACTTCGATGATCTGTTCAGAGGACAGACCGCTTTCCCCGGCGGCGAATTCCGGGGTGAAGCGAGCATAGATCTCTTTGAGCGCCCGGTCAAAATTATCAAAAGTGACCTCCTCGGTGGACCGCTCGGCTTTGAGATAGGCCTCCCAATTGACCCAGCGCCGGACGAACTCTTTGTCGTACAGGTTATTTTGAATGAGATAATTGGCGATGGCCAGCAGCACGGCGGCTTCGGAGCCGGGCCAGGCCGGCAGCCAGTGATCGGCCATGGAGGCGGTGTTGCTCAAGCGCGGGTCGAGCACAACCAGCTTGGCTCCCTCCATTTTGCCTGCCATAATGCGCTGGGCGTGCGGGTTAAAGTAGTGGCCCGTTTCCAGATGGCTGCTGACCAATAAAATAACGCGAGCGTTGGCGTAGTCGGGCGAGGGCCGGTCGAAGCCGCCCCACAAGAAGTAGCCAAGCCGGGCTGAGGAGGAGCAGATATTGGTGTGGCTGTTGTGGCCATCTACACCCCAGCTTTGAATAACCCGCTCGACCGTGCCATCATAGCCAGGCCGCCCGACATGGTACATAATTTCGTTGTGCCGCTCTTCCAGGATCGCCTGGCGCATCCGCCCGGCGATGTCGTCCAGCACTTCAGCCCAGGTCACGCGGACCCACTTGCCCTCACCGCGCTGACCAGCACGTTTGAGCGGGTAGAGAATGCGTTCGGGGTCATACATCTGGTTGAGGGTGGCCGGGCCTTTGGCGCAGGTGCGGCCCCGGCTGCCGGGGTGAAGCGGGTTGCCCTCGAATTTCTGCACCTCCAGCGTCTCTTTATCCACATAAGCCAGCAGACCGCAGGCGCTCTCGCAGTTGAAGCAGACGGTCGGGATGAGCATGTAGCGGCGTGATTTTTTCTCCGGCCAGGCTTGGGGGTCATACTCGGTCCAGTCATCCCATTTTTGAGGGGGCGGGTAGCTGGTAAGGTGGGGAGGTGAGGAGAGGGGCGGCGAAGAGGTGAGGGTCTGTGAGATGGAGCGATGGTCCTCACTCGAGGCCAGGTTAGGCAAAAGGACAGCTTCGTTGCCTCGCGTCATCGCCTCTTCGACATTCGGCGGATGGGTTAGGCTAACTACGGCTTGCAGGAAGCGGGTGAGACGATCGTTCATTGAGTAGCTCACCCTCGTTTACACTTAGCTAATGGGGTTTTCTGCCGGAGTGCCGGGAACGAGGGTACCGAAGCTGCGCCGCGCCTGCAATATTCAAAATAAAAAATGCAATCTCCCATAGAGGTATCTCCCAATTTTCTCAGCACCTTTGGGAGAATTGTGAACAAAATCATAAAAATCTGCATCTTCCCAGTCAACTCCATTCGCCAGGTCAATCGGGATCCCCCCAACTTCTTCGCATACTTCCAAAGTTGTCTCATTCAAAAGTTGCAGCATATAGAAAAAATCCACAGCATTAATATCTACACCTTCATATTTATAGGAAAAGTCTGAACGCCCGATAATATCGCCATTAAGCACCCTGTAACTTCGTGATGGTTGCGTCACACAAATAGGAATAGCTCCCAGCTCCCTAACTTTTTTATTTAATAACTTGAGGCGGTCGCGATAGGAGAGCAGGCGTTCCTGCATAAGTTCTTGGTGATTCTGTATACTGGGTTTACGAACCGTCCACTCAATCTCCGAAAAGTTAACTGCCCTATGGCCAATATTTGCCGTCAAATTGGCTTCATACATCCCCTTAATAGTTCGGTACAAATAATAGAGAGCACTATTTTCTTTTATTGTTGTACTAAAAGAAGAAGCCCCGACTAAGTCATCATCCCTACTACTTTCATCAATTTTGTAGAAGTCGTTTAGTCCCACATAATAAAGAACATATTTGGTCTTCAGATTTGGAATGAACGGGAACCACCAGTCAAAATTCTTAATATGTCCATACGTTGATTGCCCATCAACGCCTGCATTGACAATACTTATCCTCTTGCCTTTTGCCAGAAATTCCCTGGCAAGAATATCTTGCCAAGTTTGACCTTCGGTTATATATCTTTGATCTGTCGTACTTCCCCCTACAGTAAGGATATCTATAGCTTCTGTTAAGGTGTACACTCCTCTCAGGCCATACTGATCACGTTTATAGATTACAGTATTGTTCTCTGTAGGATATAAGCCGTTAATATCGTAAGAGAGTGAAACATCCCTGATTAGATTGAGCCTGCTGAGTTTGTCAGGGCTAAACCAATGTCCAAAAATAATTTCTAACCCAAGTAGCCCGATCAGTAAAACCATTATGTTACTTGATATTATTTTTGGTACTTGCATTCAATCCCCTTCATAAATATGCGTGGAGGCACAGGGGTATATTCAGTAATATACCTTATATAACTCCTGGCGCATAATCAGCCACAATAATTAATTGAGCCTCCTCAGTTGGGTAGCCCAGCGCGGGGGAATGACCGTTTGTTGGTCGTGGCAAGCTAAATGCCCGGAAACAAATCCTCGAAAAACCTAGATCCCATAGAGATAGTAGCAGGTCTGGCAACCTTCTGGAGCAGGGGGCTTACTGGGCGTCTCAGCCGGCGAATGATCTAGCCACAGGTTAAGGATCGCTTCCCGGTCAAGGCGAACTCTCTCTTCATAGTGCTGTCGAAACTGCCGGTAGGTCATTTTCTGCCAAATTTGGTCCAGAGGCTCCTGGTTGATGTTCCCAAATCGTTGGCAAGGGACAGAGTGACGCTGTCCGTTAAAGAAGCGCTCTTCGGCATATGCCAGGGTAATACAGGGGGAAACATCGCCGGCCCAGTTAAAAAAGAGGCTACGCAGGGGATTCTGCTCACAGATAGTCAATTCTTGCGGCTGCAGGGCATATAGGCGCAGGCCGATATTTAGCTTGTGAGCATGCTTTTGAGCCTGAGTCAGGACGGATTCCAGGTTCGCCGGGGACGCGCCTTCATTATGGCTAAAAAGGCGGCGAGTATCGTCCTCTTCATGTAGAATCACATCCAGATTCTTGGCAATAATCTGTTCAACCCCAAGACTGTGGGCCAAATCCACGTAAGCCGGCAACTCGTGATAATTCTCGGCCATCATCACGAACACGAGCATAATTTGGGGTATCTGGCTATGCCTTGCTACTTTAAGCTTATATAAAGTCCTGATATTTTGACTGACTGTATCAAAATCAGAACCGAGCCGGATGTTGTTGTAGGTGGCAGCGGTTGCTCCATCTACCGAAAAAGAGATCCAATCCTGGCCCAGGGAGATGAGGGTTTCGGCTAGTTCGGCGGTTAGCTTGAGACCGTTGGTGCTGAAACCGACATTGCAGCCAGCCTCTTTAGCCACACGGACCATCTCAAACAGCCGGGAATTGATGGTCGGTTCGCCGCCGCCGGTCAAATCAACGCCCTCAGTCAAATGGAAATTTTCGGCGATGCGGCTAAAGGTATTCCAGGACATAAGCCCCTGGTCGGGGCGCATATGCGACCAGGGGCACATCACACAAGCTAAATTACATGCCAGCGAAGACTCGATTTGAAAAAGCCGGTAAGGCCGGCGGAGGTTTGGTTTGAGGAAGCGACCGAGTCTGTTAAGCATCAGCGAGCGCCCACCACCGTGCCGACCATCCTACGCCGCAGGAAAAGTTTGGTCACCTCGGCTGCTACCGGTGCGATAAACACAAACGGCAGCAGCATCAACCAATCACCCCAACTTAACGGGATCGTGCCAAAGAAGGGCTGCAGGAAAGGCACATAAATCGCCAGTAAGAGCAACATCAGTGAGGCTGAGGTGGCCCAAACCATCCAGCGGTTGGAGAAGAGACCAATCGAGAAGATCGAGTAATACTCAGAACGAGAAGTGTAAGCCCGCAGTAACTCGGAGCAGACCAGGGTAGTAAACGCCACCGTCTGGGCCGCCTCAAGCTGGCCAGGGAAACGTGACAGGGCCATAACAAAGGCGCTCAGGACGGCAATCGTATCGGCCAGGGAGATAATCACAATACTGACAAGCATATCGCGATTGATGACCGGTTCCTTGGGCGGCCTCGGCTTGCGTTTCATGGTGTCAGGCTCGCCCTTTTCCAGGCCCAGGGCCAGGGCCGGAGCGCCATCAGTAACCAGGTTCAGCCACAAGAGTTGGATGGGTCGCAGCGGGATGGGCAGTCCGGCCAGCATCGAGAGAAAGATAATCAGGATTTCGCCCACGTTGCAGGCAATCAGGTAAAAGACAAATTTGCGAATATTAGCGTAAATAACCCGCCCAACCTCGATGGCCGAAACAATACTGGCAAAGTTGTCGTCGGTCAAGACCATATCGGCGGTTTCTTTGGAAACGTCGGTGCCGGTGATACCCATAGCCACGCCAATATTGGCCCGTTTCAGGGCCGGCGCGTCGTTGACCCCGTCGCCGGTCATGGCAACAATGTGATCTCTGGCCTTCAGCGCCTCCACAATTTTGACCTTGTGTTGGGGGGAGACCCGGGCATAGGCGTCTACCTGTTCAACGATGGCGGCAAATTCCTCATCGCTCAGGTGATCAAGTTCTGCTCCGGTCAGGACCCGTCCACCTGGCGAAAGCAGGCCAATTTCCTGAGCGATAGCAACCGCCGTGTCCTTGTAATCACCCGTCACCATCACACTCTTCAACCCGGCCTCTTTGGCTACCTGCACTGCTGTTTTGACTTCCGGTCGGGCCGGGTCAATCATGCCCAGTAGCCCGATGAAAACAAGTTGTCTTTCCACCTGGTCGGGTGAAGGTGAGCCGGGCAACTCGGCCAGGGGACGGTAGGCAACGCCCAGCACTCGCAACGCCTGGCGGGCCATTGCCTTGTTGGCTGCCAGAATCTCCTGCCGTTTCTCCGGGGTTAAGGCTTCCACTCGCCCCTCTATAACGAAGCACTCACAATACTCCAGCACAATATCCGGCGCGCCCTTCACAAAGGCTACCCACGGTTCGCGCATGGGTTGGATGCCAGAGGGATGACCATTACTCGCCTGGAGGTGATGAATGGTGGTCATACGCTTGCGTTCCGAATCGAAGGGAATCTCCATTACCCGGGGCAAAGCCATTTCGACCTCAGCCCGGGAGAAGTGGGCCTTGGCGGCTGCCACCACCAACGCTCCCTCTGTTGGATCGCCCACCATTCGCCAGGTGCGCCGCCCGGCCGCCTCGCCCCCCTCTTCCAACCGGGCGTCATTACACAACAATGCACCTTTTAACAGCAGTGAGACTAAAGGCTCCTGCCGGGGGTCGAAGGGATGGCCGTCATAGGAGAAGTGCCCCATTGGATCATACCCCTCGCCGGTCACACTAAAAGTTTTGCCGCCAGCCCAGCCTTGCAAAACCATCATCTCATTTTGGGTCAGAGTCCCGGTTTTATCGGAACAGATCACGGTAGCGCAGCCCAACGTTTCTACGGCAGGCAGCTTACGGATCAGAGCATTTCGCCGCACCATCCGCTGCATCCCCAAAGCCAGGCAGATGGTCACCACAGCCGGTAGACCCTCCGGCACTGCGGCGATAGCCAGGCTAACCGCGGTCATAAAAAGTTCAATAATGTCACTTTGATACTCACCCAGGTAGGCACCAACCCCCTGGTTAAAAATGACCCTCAGTTCTGTATCGCGGACCAGGCCAAAAATAAAAATAAAGGCGCAAATGGCCAGCGAGACAATCGCCAGCCACTTGCCTAGTTGATCCAGTTTTTGCTGCAAGGGAGTTGTTTCTTCTTCGTAAGACTGGATCATCTCGGCAATCAGGCCAATCTGGGTCTGCATACCTGTCGCGGTGACCAGGCCCTTACCCCGGCCATAGGTCACCAACGTGCCCATAAAGGCCGAGTTCTTTCGATCTCCCAGCGGAATATCCGCCTCCAGAACAAGTCTAGCTTCTTTATTGGCCGGTACCGATTCTCCTGTTAGCGCTGCTTCTTCTATTTTCAAATTGACGCTTTCTACCAGACGCAGGTCGGCCGGCACATAGTTCCCCGCTTCCACCAGCACAACATCGCCGCAGACCAATTCACGGGCAGGGATTGTCAACGTGCGGCCCTCACGGATAACGGTAGTATTAGGCGCGGCCATCTTTTTTAAGGCGGCCAGGGCTTGTTCAGCCTTGGATTCCTGCACCACTCCCAGCACGGCGTTTAAGATAACAATGGCCATAATGGCTGAGGCATCAATTACCTCACCCAGGAAAAGAGAGATAACCGCCGCCACAATTAAGATAATAACCAGGAAGTTGTTGAACTGGTCGAGCAGCAGCTTTAAAAAACCCGGCCGGGGACGCTCCGTCAATTCATTCGGCCCATACCGGGATAGCCGAGCGGCGCTCTCCGGTGGGGTCAAACCCAATTCCAGGTCGGTCATGAACTCGCTGGCCAAAGTCTCCAATGGCATTGAGTGGGTCGCACTATTTTTCACGGGCATACTCCTCAAATTCTAAAAAGGCATAGTAATTCTATCACTCTCTCAAAAATACAGGCAATAAGTCCTGACCTTATTTCGACTAAGGTTTTCCTTATCTTTGAATAAGTCACAGCCTTATTCCTTATATATGTGAATTAAAGTACAATGGACTTGATTAATGCCAATTTTGGAGCCAACCGGGGCCGGATTCGGCCCTGGCAGATAAAATTCAAAAATTTATTATTTCTTTAGAGGAGGATTCCCTATGAAAATCACTGAAGATTGGTTGTCGGTAATTATCGCCTTTGCCTTGATGGTCTTGGCAGCGGTAAATGTCATCAGTCCCTCCTGGATGAAATTCTAGGCGTCTTGGCGAAATTTTAATTACAAAGAGGTTAAAATGACTACTTCTCCGCAGGCCGTCAAGGCCGAAAAAAATTCATTTGTATCGGGGGGATTCCTGGCCGGACTGGCCTTGGTGGTAATTCTGGCCTTTGTGGCCCGTTTCTTAAAAACCCAGGTCTATGGCGTCGAGTTGCCCTTTGGAATTCCCGGCAAGGTGTTGGAGTATCCCCTGTGGGCGGCCTTGGTCGGGCTGTTAGCTAACTGGCTCCTTAAAACAGTCAATCTCTATGAGCCGATTAGGGCTGGCTTTCGAACCGAGCTGTTTTTAAAGATCGGCCTGGTGTTGATGGGCGCGGGTATCAGCTTTAGCGTTATTGTAACGGCCGCCGGCGGCGCTGTGCTGCAGGGTGTGATTATGGTTGCCGCTGTCTATTTCTTCTGCTGGTGGCTGGCCGGCAAGTTTGGTCTGTCCGACACCCTGCGGGCGGTGATGTCTACTGCTGTATCCATTTGTGGGGTCTCGGCGGCGATCGCCGCCGCCGGCTCGGTGCTGGCTAAAAAGGAAGAAATCACCTACATCACCGGCCTGGTGATTGTGACTGCGTTGCCGCTGATGGTAATTACCCCCTTAATTGCCGGTGGGTTGAACATGCCGGAACCGGTCGCCGGGGCCTGGTTTGGTGGTAACATTGACACCACTGCCGCGGTCGTTGGCGCAGGGACCATCTACGGCGAAACGGCCCAGAAGATCGCCGGTATCGTCAAACAGACCCAGAATGCGCTGATTGGGGTGGTGGCCTTCTTGTTAGCCCTTTACTTCACCACCTTTGTCGAGGGCAAGAAAGAAAAACCGGGTGCTTCTATCATCTGGCACCGCTTCCCCAAGTTTGTGCTGGGCTTCATCATCGCCTCGCTGTTATTTACCTTTGGGATAATTCCCAAAGCGGGCACGGACGCTCCCACGGCCGGCAATGCCATCGCCTCCATGAAGGATTGGGCCTTCGCCCTGGCTTTTGTCTGTATGGGCCTGGAACTATCGGTTAGTGAGTTCAGGAAGATGGGCTGGTCGCCGGTTATCGTTTTCCTCACTGTGACCGTGTTCAATACGCTGCTGGCCCTGGTCATTTCCTGGCTGATCTTCGGCTGGCTCTTCCCACCGACCCTGTAGTTATCAACCGCACTTAAAAAATGGAAGACGCATTACGCAAGACTTGTTGTCGAGTGTCCTGCGTCTTCCATGGAGCAAAACACCGATGGAGGTAAACCTTATGTCAGATTCAGAAACTCCCCTGCTCGACCAACTGGAAGAAGGCCCCTGGCCCAGCTTCGTCTCCGAGATGAAGCGGGCCGCTGCGAAGAAAGAAGCAGCTAAAGATCTGTTGCGCCAGCTTGAACGATCCTATGAGGACAAAATCGGGCACTGGAAGCATGGCGGCATTGTCGGCGTGAAGGGTTACGGCGGGGGCGTTATTGGCCGCTACTCCGACCTGCCCGAAGAATTTCCCGGCGTGGCCGAATTTCACACCTTCCGGGTTAACCAACCCTCCGGCTGGTTCTACACTACAGAAAAGCTGCGCCAACTGTGCGACGTGTGGGACAAGCACGGCAGCGGCTTGACCAATATGCACGGCGCTACCGGCGACGTTATTCTGCTCGGCGCGCCAACCAGTGCCTTGCAGCCCTGCTTTGATGACCTGGCTGAGGCCGGTTTCGACCTCGGTGGTTCGGGCAGCGACATGCGCACCCCAAGCTGCTGTGTGGGGCCAGGCCGCTGTGAGTACGCCTGTATTGACACCCTGGATATTCTCTACGACATCACCATGGAGTATCAAAATGAACTCCACCGGCCCATGTTCCCTTACAAATCCAAAATAAAAATCTCCGGCTGCCCCAACGATTGTGTCGCCGCCATCCCTCGCTCCGACATCGCCCTGATCGGTACCTGGCGTGATACCATCCGCATTGATCCGGTTGAGGTCGCGGCCTACGCTAACAACGGGATTAACATTCAAACTGAAATCGTAGATATGTGCCCCACTCGCTCCCTCCATTGGGATGCCGAGTCTAAGACCCTGACAATTGACGACGCCGAATGTAATCGCTGTATGCACTGCATCAATGTAATGCCGAAGGCGCTGCGGCCCGGCGTCGAGAAGGGTGCAACCATCCTGGTCGGGGGCAAGGCGCCGATTGTTCACGGTGCGCTGCTCTCCTGGGTCATCGTGCCCTTTATGAAGATGGAACCCCCCTATACTGAATTCAAAGATTTGCTCTCGCGGATCTGGGAGTGGTGGGATGAAAACGGCAAAATGCGTGAGCGGTTGGGTGAATTGATCAACCGCCTGGGTATGCGCGCTTTTCTCAAGGCGATGGACCTGCCGCCCACCCCGCAAATGATTCGTGCTCCGCGCGCCAACCCCTACTACTTCTGGGATCCCGAGGAGGTAAAGTAAGATGTCCAGAACAGATTTTGGCCCTCCCTATTATAAAGATATGCTGCCGCCGGTCGTCCAGAAAAACTACGGCCAGTGGAAATACCACGAGCGGGTTAAGCCCGGTCTGCTCAAGCATGTGGCCGAGTCGGGTGATGAACTGTATACAGTGCGGGTTGGCTCGGCCCGCCTGGTCAGCACCGACTGGATCAAAGATATCTGTGATATTGCCGATCAGTTTTGCAACGGCTACCTGCGCTTCACCAGCCGCCACAATGTTGAGTTTCTGGTTTCTGACAAAGACAAGGTCGAACCGCTGATTGAGCATCTGCAGGCCAACGGCTTCCCGGTTGGTGGGACCGGCCACACTGTCACCAACCCGGTTCACACTCAAGGCTGGATCCACTGCCACACCCCGGCCACCGACGCCTCCGGCATTGTTAAAGCAGTGATGGACGACCTATTTGAATACTTTGTAGACTGGAAATTACCGGCCTACTGCCGGGTGGCCCTGGCCTGCTGTCTAAACATGTGCGGCGCGGTCCACTGCTCCGATGTGGCTATCCTGGGCATCCACCGCAAGCCCCCTCGAATCAATGAGGATTTGGTCCGCTCCAAATGCGAGATTCCCAACGTCATCGCCGCCTGTCCCACCGGAGCTATTCGCCCGGACCCCAAAACCAAGTCATTGGTCATCAACGAAGCCAAGTGTATGTACTGCGGCAACTGTTACACCATGTGCCCTGGCTTACCCCTGGCCGACCCGGTTGGCGATGGCGTGTCTATCTGGGTAGGCGGCAAAATATCCAGCGCTCGCACGCCGCCCAAATTCTCCCGGTTGGTGATTCCCTACCTGCCCAACAACCCGCCTCGCTGGCCGGAGGTCACGGACGCAGTTAAAAACATTATCGAAACGTGGGCCAGACACGCCCACAAGCACGAGCGGATGGGTGAATGGATTGACCGCATCGGTTGGGAACGCTTCTTCGATCTGGCCGGCATTCCCTTCTCGGTGCAGTTAATTGACGACTTCACCCTGGCCTCGGAGACCTACCGCTCCACGCCTGCCTTCAAGTGGTAAGGAGATTCACCATGGCTGAAGAAGTAACCGAAGAACTAAAAACCCAGGTGGTGGAATTCTTCAAGAAAAAGAACAAAATGATGACCAGCCGCGATGTCGCCGCCGGCCTGTCGCTGGATAACCGGCTGGCCAAAAAAGTGCTGACTGAACTGGTGAACACCGGTACGCTGGAGTTCACCTCCTATGGCGGAGCCACCTTCATCAAGCTCCCCGAAGCCCAATAAGGATAAGAAAGGATTAGAACATGGCAGTTATTGATCTTGATGGTATTCAAGTGGACGTGGATGAAGATGGCTTTATTCAGGAGCCTGATTGCTGGAATGAAGCGTTGGCCGCCGCCATTGCCAGAACCGAAGATGTCGCAGAGCTGACCGAAGATCACTGGAAAGTCATCAATTACCTGCGCGGTTACTACCAACAGTTTGGCATCGCCCCGATGATCCGTAAGCTGTGCAAGGAAACGGGCTTTCAGCTCAAGTACATCTATGAACTTTTCCCCAGCGGCCCGGCTAAAGGCGCCTGCAAAATCGCCGGTCTGCCCAAACCAACCGGCTGCGTCTGATCCAAAACGTTGTAAAAAGGAGGGGCGGGTCTCAAACCCCGCCCCTCCTCACGACAGGTTGTAGGAAACAGTATGGATACACCTACTGCTTTGTGGTTGTTATTTTCTCTTGCCCTTATTGGATTGGCTTATTTTGCCGGCCTGACCTTTATCCTGGGGCTGCTATGGCGTTTGTACGGCTACCTGCGCACGCCGATGCCCTGGCCCGCAGCCACGACCCCTGCGCCTGTGTCCGAAAGCAGGGCTGTCGTCCGCGTACTGGGCGACGTAGCCTTTTTCCCTAATCTGTTTAAAGCCGATAAGTTTTTATGGGCCGGCGCCTGGATCTTCCATGCGGCTCTGTTTACCGTCTTGCTGCGCCACCTACGCTACTTTACCTATCCTGTACCAGATATGATTGTAGCTCTGGAACAGGTCGCTCTGGTCACCGGCTACGTTCTCGGACTGGCTATCTTGTACCTGCTGTGGCGGCGGCTGGTTCTGCCGCGCCCTCTCTACCTGTCAAACTTACCTGACTACACAGCCCTGTTACTGCTGGCAGCGATTACTGCAACCGGCATTCTGCTCAAATATTGGGGGTATGCCTATCTGGTGGATGTTAAAGCCTTTACGTTGGGCCTGCTGACCCTGCACCCGGTCGCGCCGCCGGCTCACCCCTTATTTTTACTTCACTTTTTGCTGGTGGTTGGGCTGCTGTTCTATTTTCCGTTTAGTAAACTGCTGCACGCGGGTGGCATCTTCTTTAGCCCCACTCGCAACCAACCTTACCAGGTCCAACAGGCTGGCCAGCGCTATGTCAATCCCTGGGATTATCTTGTTTAACGTTAAACGTTAAAACGTGAAACGCTTATGGCTAAATTCGACGAAACTCCAATTATCAAAGACCCCGCCGAGGAGGGTTTGGTGACACCCCCACCCATCCGCGAACACGCCACGGCCAGCGTCAAGTGCTGGCCTAGCAAAGCCAAAGATACCGAGGCTATTGATCTCCCTTCCGAGCGTGTTCCGAACTGGCAAGAACGGGGTGTCGCCAAGTTAGGTGAGTTGCTGGAAAAGAACCAGGCGCTGCGAGTTTTTATGGACATCTGCGTGCGCTGCGGGGCCTGCGCCGACAAGTGCCACTTCTACCTGGGCACCGGCGACCCGCGCAACATGCCTGTCGCCCGCGCCGAACTGCTGCGCCAGGTTTACAGGCGCTACTACACCCTGGGCGGGCGCTTTTTCCCAAACCTCAACGACGCCACTGACTTCGACGAAGAGATGCTGGCCCAGTGGTACACCTATTTCTACCAGTGTTCTGAATGCCGCCGTTGTTCCGTTTTCTGCCCCTATGGCATTGACACCGCCGAAATCACGGCCGCAGCCCGCGAAATTATGTGCAGCATCGGCGTCTCCACCAAGTATGTTACCGAAGTAGTCGCCAAAGTCTATCAGATGGGCAATAACCTGGGGATTCCCCCGGCCGCCTGGAAAGACAATTGCGAGTTCCTGGAGGATGATTTACAGGAAGAAACCGGCCTGACGATTCGTTTCCCGGTAGACGACGAGGGCGCGGATATCCTGCTGGTACCTCCTTCCGCCGACAACTTTGCCAACGTAGACACAATGATCGGTTACGCCAAACTCTTCCACGTGCTGGGTATCCGCTGGACGACCAGCACCTACTGCAACGAGGGCGGCAACTTTGGCCTTTTTCTCAATTATGCCAACTTGAAAAAGGTTAACCGGCGCATCATTGATGCGGCCCGCATGCTGGGGGTCAAAACGATTATCTGGGGCGAGTGCGGTCACGCCTGGCGTGCTGGTATTTTAACCCCCACCCTCAGCGGCTCGATGGATATGTTTGACCCGCCTTATCCCTACCATATCAGCCAATTTATCGTGGATATGCTGCGCCGAGGCGCTCTGGATGGCAAAATAGATAAGACGGCGAATGACGATTTCTTGATCACCTACCACGACCCGTGCAATCCGGCCCGGGCCGGTCAGTTGCTGGAAGAACCGCGCGAGGTTATCCGGGCCTCCTGCAACCGCTTTGTGGAGATGCCGGCCGATACCATTCGCGAAAAAACCTTTTGCTGCGGGGCGGGCGGCGGCCTGCTAACCGACGAGTTAATGCCTATTCGGATGGCCGGCGGCAAGCCCCGAGCTATGGCGGTCAAACATGTTCAAGCCAATTATTTGGCCACGCCCTGCGCCATCTGCAAGGCGCAGTTGCCGGAAGTGATGAAATATTGGGATGTACCGGTGCAAGTGGGCGGTGTCATTGACCTGCTGGCCAATGCCCTGAAATTGTGAGGTGCGC
Organism: Anaerolineae bacterium; assembly: GCA_023382535.1. The sequence continues at coordinate 16,302 of JAHDWA010000041.1, forward strand.
CATGCGCAAAATCACCCTTGCAGCAGCTATCCTGATTATTCTTGGCCTGGTGATCGGCTTTTTCCCAACTCATACTGAAAAACCGGTCAAAGACGGCCTGGGGCCAATGGCCATTCGGATTGACCCACAGTACCCTGCCCCCGAATATCACAATCCCCTCGATTGGTGGCAAACCCATCATATGGATGTCGTCAATCGCGGCGACTTGATGCAGGCAGACTGCCTTCACTGCCACGAGCCTCAAACGTCGTGCAACAACTGCCACAGCTATGTCGGTGTTCAGGAGGTTGCCTTACCGGCCGCTGGACAACCCGTTCAATTACCGCTTCAAGCTGTACCTCGCTAGCTTTAGGAGTTTTAGGGATGACCGAAGCCAATGAAACCCAAGCAAATACTCTAGCCCAACCCTCTCTCCTGGCGTCACGGCGACAATTCTTACAAGCAGGGATCGTTGCCCTGGGTGCAGCCTGGGCCGGAACTCTGGTGCAATCAAGACTCTTTGCCCAGGAGACGGGCCAGGCTGCCCGTCCGGTTGAGTTTTCTATATCGGAATTGGCGGTGGGCGCGGCTAAATACATCACTTACGCCGGCGTGCCAGTTATTATTATCCGTACTGCCGAGAGCATCCGTGCTTTTTCGCTCATTTGCACTCATTTGGGCTGTATAGTCAAGTGGCAAGAGGGAGAGAAAAAGTTCTACTGCCCCTGTCACGAAGGTTACTTTGATCAGTTCGGCGAAGTGGTCGCCGGGCCACCACCCGTGCCTTTGGAACAATTTCCGGTCGCAGTGGATGGCGACCGGGTGATTGTCGGGGAGGGATAATGCAGCGATTAATTGTGCTCTCAGCCATCCTGATCATCATTGTCTGGGTAAGCCTGGTCTTCACCAGCCAACCGACCCAGGCCCTGCCGGAATACTCCGCTCAAACCGGCGAGCCGTGCGGGACCTGCCACCTCAGTCCCTCCGGCGGTGGGTTACGCACGCCCCGTGGACAAGCTTGGGTTGGGGCAGACCGGCCTGGCCAGGTGCCGGATTTGACCGAATCGCTCTCCTTGCTGGGTGTTCGCCTGGAAGCCAACAAAAGTGATTATACCGCCCCGGCAGCGCCTATCCCCCCCGCGGCCCCCTTGCAGTTTAAGGCCGGTCAAGCCCGGAAGATTCACGAGTGGCTCAGGAATTACGAGGGGAATTAGCTATGGACCAGATGACCCGCCGGGAATTTATCAATTTAAGCGCCAAAACCACGGCGATCGGTGCGGCGATAGTGGCAACCAGCAGCGGTACCTGGGCTTTGCTCGATCAAACTGGCGCCTCCGCAACACCACAGGGTCAAGCTGCTGCCGCTGAACCATTAGCTGAAACCTGGGTCAAAACGACCTGCGCCTTATGTCCCTCCGGCTGCGGCCTTGACGTGCGGGTGGTCAACGGTAAGGCGGTCAAGATTGAAGGGAATCCACTGCATCCCCTCAACCAGGGCGTCTGCTGCCTCAAAGGGCAGGCTGCCCTGGAAGTGCTTTACAGCCCGGAGCGGCTGCACCACCCCCGGCTGCAAACCGGCCAGCGCGGCAGCGGTGATTGGAAAGAGATTTCATGGGAAGAAGCTCTCGACCTTGTCGCCGAACACCTGCACGATCTTCGTCAGAACGGCCAGGCTCACACCGTCGCCTTTTTGCATGGCGATACTCGGGGCCAGGTACGCGCTCTGATCAGCCGTTTTATGACTGCCTACGGCTCGCCCAACGTCATCTCCCGTCACAGTCTTGACGAGCAGGCCGCCCGGCTGGCAATGTTTTTGACCCAGGGCATCAACGGCCTGCCGGTCTACGATTTGAACAATGCCCGCTATGTCATCGCCTTTGGCGGCAACCTGCTCGAGTCAAGCCGCAATGTCATCAGCCACCTGGCGGCGCTGGCCTTTCTGCGCCGTGGCCGTCCCGACCGGGGTAAACTGGTCGCGGTCCATCCCCGCCTGTCGCTCACCGGGGTCAAGGCCGACGAGTGGATCCCTATCCGTCCCGGCACTTACGGGGCGTTAGCCCTGGGTATCGCCAACGTTATCATCAACAGTGGCCTGTATGATGAAGCTTTTGTGCGCGATTTTACCTTTGGGTTTGAAGATTTCGAGGACGAGGCAGGAAATCAGCATCAGGGTTTTAAGAACCTGGTCCTGGAGCAATATACGCTCGACCGGGTGGAGGCCCTTACCGGCGTGCCCACTGCCGACATCGCCCGCCTGGCAGGAGAGTTTGCCACTAACCGGCCTGCCCTGGCTGTGCTGCCCGTCGAACCTGGCGGCCTGGGCAGCGGCGTTAGTCTCTACACTGCCCTGGCCATCCACTCGCTCAACGCCCTGGTCGGCTCAATTGACGCGCCAGGTGGAGTGTTAGTACAACGCTTTCCCAAGTTGGCCGAGTGGCCGGATTTTAACCTCGATGCCGTAGCAAAAGCCAGCCTGGCTCAACCTCGAATGGATAGCGCTTCCGCGCAGCGTCCCGCAAGGGATGGGGCCGGTTCTGCGGAACTGCCGTTGGCCCTGTCGGCTGAGCAAAATTTGGCCGAGTACCTCCTGTCCGGCCAGCCCTATCCGGTCAATACACTTTTTCTGTACAACACCAACCCGGTCTATGATGCTCCCGATGGAGCGCGCCTGGCCGAGGCCCTGACCCATATCCCTTTCGTGGTCAGTTTTGCCTCGACCCTGGACGAGACTTCGGCCCATGCCAACCTGATTTTGCCCGCCAGCACTTTTCTGGAAGTTTGGGGCGACGACTACATCGAAGGGACCGGTTACGCCGGCGTGTCGCTGCGCCGGCCGGTGGTTGAGCCGGCCTACAATACCCGCAACCCGGCCGAGGTGCTGTTGAACTTGGCGGCGATGATCGGCGGGCCGCTGGCCGAGGCTTTGCCCTGGTCGAGTTACAAGGAACTGGTCGGAGCGCGCCTGGCCGGCTTGGACCTGGATTGGGCCAAATTTGAGGCCAATGGAGCCTGGTCGGAAATGGTCTATTTCCATGCCGAGCCGGGCAGCCCGGCTTGGTCGCAAGTGGTTGGGCGCGACCGGCTGAATGCGCCTAAAGATGGCCGGTTCGATTTCTTCTCCCGCGAATTGTTTGCCGCCTTTCAGTCGCCCACCGATTTGGACTGCCTGCCCCATTTCGACCTGCCTCCCATCTTGACCGATAACAGTGCCAACACCTATCCACTTTTGCTGGTGACACAGAATCTTATCACTCAAACGCGGGGCTGGGAAGGGATCATTCCCACTCTGCAAGAGACCTACGGCCTGCAAACTAACCGGAAATGGTCGAGTTGGGTGGAGATCAATCCGCGCGCCGCCGAGTCGCTGGGGGTGCAAGATGGCGATTGGGTTTGGGTCGAGTCAACAGAAGGCCGGGTGCAGGTTCCGGTGCGGCTGTTCGAGGGTTTGTGGCCTAATGCGGCCTTTATTCCCCCCGGTCAGGGCCACCGTACCCTGATCAAGTGGGGACGCGGTGCAAAAACTAACCTGGTGGTCGGGGCAAACCCAAACCAGTTGTTGCCCTCATGCACCGAGCCGCTGAGTGGCCTGGTCGCTTCCAGCCCCACCCGCGTCCGTATCTATAAAGTGTGAGACGGAGATTTTGTTATGACTCGATGGGGAATGGTCATTGACCTGGATAAATGTTTTGCCTGCCAAAGCTGTACGGTCGCATGCCGGATGGAGAACAACACGCCCATTGCCGGCCCCGATCAAGCCGACCAAGGCCGGGCGATTTTGTGGAACGAGGTTCTGCCTTTTGTCGAAGGGAAGTATCCCAAAGTCAAGATGACCTTTATTCCCCGGCCATGCCAGCACTGCGACAACCCGCCCTGCGTTAAGGTCTGCCCGGTACAGGCGACCTACAAGGATGAAGAGGGGCTGGTTCGGATGGATTACGAGCGTTGTATCGGCTGCCGTTTTTGTACCGTAGCCTGTCCCTACCAGGTGCGCTACTTCAACTGGTACGAGCCGGAATGGCCGGAGGAGTTAAAAGCGCATCTCAACCCCGACCCGGAAGTCGCTCCCCGGCCCAAAGGGGTAGTTGAGAAATGTACCTTCTGTTTTCACCGTCTCATCAAAGCGCGGCGTCAGGCCGAAGCCGAAGGACATACTTTCACCGCCACCGACTATGTGCCTGCCTGCGTCCAGACCTGTACCGGCCATGCCCGCTACTTTGGCGACCTGGATGACCCCGCCAGCCTGGTCTCACAGTTGGCCGCCAGTCCCCGCGCTTTCCGCCTGCTCGAAGAAATGGGGACCGAGCCGAAAGTATACTACTTGAAACAGGGGTAACTTGGGAAAGCAGTGATCGGTGAACGGTAATCAGTCAGACTATTCACTACCGCTGTTCACTGCTAATTGATTACTATTTTCACGGGAGTAACGCGATGGACCACCCAGCTCGCGAATCAGAACTTGAACGGACCGTTTTAGGGTCTATCCGCCGTACCACAATGCCGTTTTGGGTAGTTTTAGGAGGGCTGGGTTTGATTGTGCTCTGGGGCCTGTTTTCGATGGGGCAGCAGTGGTGGCTGGGATTGGGTGTTACCGGCCTTAACCGGCCCATCTACTGGGGCGTCTATCTCAGCAACTTTGTTTTCTTTAGCGGTATCAGTATGGCCGGTACCCTTATTTCGGCCATTCTGCGCCTGACCGAGGCCGAGTGGCGGCGACCGATCACCCGCATCGCCGAAACGATCACCTTTTTTGCGCTGGTCATGTGCCTCATGCAAATCTTGTTCGATTTGGGCCGCCCGGATCGGTTCTTCTACCTTTTTATCTGGGGCCGTTATGCCTCCCCCTTCTTGTGGGATGTGACCGCTATCAGCCTCTACCTGATTAGCAGCGGCTTTTACCTGTATCTGCCCATGCTGCCCGATCTGGCCCGCTTGCGCGACCGTGTGACCGGCGTCCCGCCCTGGCGGCGCTGGCTCTACCGTACGCTGGCCCTGGGTTGGCACGGCGGTCCTGAGCAGCATCGTCGCCTGGAAAAAGCCATTAGTGTGATGGCGGTTCTCATCATCCCTATCGGCGTCTCGGTTCACAGTGTTGTCTCCTGGATCTTTGGCATGACCATGCAGCCGATGTGGCACAGCACGATTCTGGGACCCTATTTTGTGGTCGGAGCCATTTTCTCCGGTATTGCCATGCTCTTTATCCTGATGACTATTCTGCGCCGGGCCTGGCGCTTGGAAAAGTGGTTTGGCGACAAGCAGTACAACTACCTGGGAATGCTCCTGCTGGCCCTGACCCTGCTGTGGGGCTATTTTACCTTCGCCGAACATCTGACCACCGCCTATGCCACCCTCGTTCACGAGGCCGAAGTAGTCGAACTGCGGCTGACGGGCGAATATGCCGTCTGGTTCTGGCTGATGGTGGTCTGCAACTTTGTCCTGCCTATGCTCATCCTGCCCTGGCGTAAAGGACGCACGCCCACTGGTACGTTTATCGTTTCGGTGGCTATTGTTATCGGCATGTGGATCGAACGCTACATTATCGTTGCTCCCAGCCTGACCCGACCCGCATTGGGCTTTGAACCGGGGACCTATACGCCGAGTTTGGTCGAAATCGGCCTGACCCTGGGTTCATTGGCCCTCTTCGCCCTGCTGGTGCTGGGTTTCTTCAAACTCTTCCCCATCATCTCGCTTTGGGAAGTGGAAGAGGGTGAAACGATTGAAGCCATCAAGCAAAAAGTCAGAGAGTTGTTCGTCGCCGGGGCCGGCCGTTAAGGAGAACCGCCATGGCAGCTTTAGCCTATTGGATCATTGATACAGCCGGTGTTGGCTCATTTATTGCCCTGCTGATTCCCGGCGTCGCTTTCATCGCCTACATCCTCACCGTGCGCTGGGTTCAGGCTGCGCCCCCGGAGCGGCCAGTCCTATCAGACCCTTCCGTTGTTCCCGCAGGAGGCGAAACCCCATGAAAGTCCCAGGCTTGTTACTTGTCTTCGCCTTAATGGGGATGACGCTCCTGGCTATCGCTCCTGCCCTGGCTCAAACACGGCCCGTCGGATTGAGTCAGGTTGATGTCGAACCGGGCAACTACTGTGCCGGTTGCCACACCGCCCCCGATACTCGCCCAGCCCATGGGCTGGACTGGAACGGTGGTACGTTAGCCGGGCGAGGAGTGGTCAGCCCCTGCCCGGCGGTTAACAAAATCAATGAAGAGATTTATTACACCGAGCGGCTGCTATTGGCCGTTGACCGCGCCCGGTCTGCCCTGCCCGGCTGGGTGGACGCAAGCCAGGCCGATGCCCGTCTGGCTGCCGCTCGTCAGGGTTACAGCCGCCTGCTCGATACGCCGACTTCCAGCCTTACCGCCTTCACCGCCGAAGCCCAAACCCTTCGTTTCCGGCTGGGCAAAAGTTATACCCAGCTTAATCAACTCAATGACTCGGTCAAGCGTGATTACGTGCTGGTCGCCGCCGGGCTGATCACCCTGTTCCTGTTGGGGTCGCTGTTCTGGGGATTGCGCCGGACAGCCTCGTTTGCGCACGGCCGCCGGCTCCACTTGAGCTTCAGAACACTGCTTTTTGTCACCGGAGTCTTTATCCTGTTTGTCCTGCCTATCTTCCAGGTCTGGCCGCGTGAAATTCAGACCAGCAGCGTTGAGGAGCAGGCCCGCCAAACGGCCCTCGATGCCGCCAGCCGCACGGCTGAGGCGGCCGACCGCGCCTTGGCTCGCGCCTGGGAGCTAGGCCGGCTGGGGGCAGCCTGGGTCAACACTGATGCAGATCAAGCTGAAGCCGCCCTAACTACCGCCTTGATTGCTGTGGAGGAAAAAGAAGGCAATACTGCTGCTTTATGGGGCGAAATGCAGGCGGCTTACGAAGGAACAATTGGCTCCACAGCGGCACAACAGAAGGCTGGACTGGTGGCTGGCCACCTCGATGCGGTCAACTCGCGCGCCTGGGCGTTGCGCCTGATCGCTGCCGAATGGGCGACCACTGACCCGGTTCAGGCTCAAAAAATCCTGGCCAAGGCGGTGCAGGTAGCCGAGAGCGGCTCCGGTCTTTATCGCGACCTGGACTTGCGCGCCATCGCCGTCACCTGGGCGGCGCTCGACTCGGACCAGGGTTTGACCATTGCTGAACGGGTATCTGATCCGGCTCTGCGTGCTTGGGGGTTATGGGAGATAGCCGATGTCACCGGTAACGCTGCCCTGTACGATCAGGCGGTGGAGGCCGCCCGGCAAGTGGCAGACCCGATATCTCATGCCCGCTTATTGCGTGAAATTGCCGTCCATTCCGGCAATAAAGCTCTGTTTGACGAAGCGCGAAATGTTTTGGCCGAAGTCCAGGGTGCGGCGCTGGCCTATGCCCTCAGCGACTTGGCTGCTGCTTCCGGTCAGACTGGCCTGGTTGACCAGATTGACCCGGCTTATCCCGCTGCCCGTGCTGCTGCCCTGTTTCGCCTGGGACAGTTTGAGACGGCCTGGGCTGAAACCAGCAAAATTACCGACCCGTTCGAGCAGGCTCAGGCGCAGTCCGCTATCGCCGGAGGTTGGGCTAATGTCGAGGCCGCTCACCAGATAGCCGATCCTACGCTGCGTGACCTGGCCCTCCGGGATATAGCGATTACCACAAACGATATAGCCCTGGCCCAAACGATTGAGTCGCCCTACTACAAGGTCCAGGCTTTAACTGCTCTGGGCCAGTATCAGGCCGCCTGGGCCGGGGCCGCCCATTTAAAGGATACTTATCCTCTCCGTGCGCTGGGTATTGCCTGGGCCGATTCCGACCCACAGGCGGCGCTGCGAGTGGTGGAAGAGTTGGAACGTGAGGCCGATAAAGCCGCCGTACTGCGCGAGGTTGCCCGCGTAACCGGCGACGAGGACCATTTTGAACGGGCCTTGGGCATGGCCCTGGCTGCTCGGGTGCGGGGTGATGCCCTGGCGGCTGTGGAAGCATCGCTGGCATTGGCTGTAGCCTTTGATCCGCTTGATTCAATCAAAGCCGAGGCTGCTTTTACTCAAGCTTATGAGGCCGCGCAGCAAATTTCGGTGAAATGAATAAGAGAGGTGAATGATGGATCTTGTTTTGATAACTCGTATCACCGCCCTCGCTGGCCTAGGGATATGCGTGATAGGTCTGACCCTCCGGCTGCGGCAGATTCTTAATCGCCCGTTCAAAAAAGATTTGTCCAGACCCCGTGGTTCCATCGGGCGAGGTATTCTGTACGCTTTTACTTTGGGCATGGCGCCCTGGGAAAAAGAGAGCACTCGCATTCATTGGATAGCTTATTTTCGCGGGATTCTCTTTCATGTTGGTGTGTTTTTGGCCCTGGCCGTCCTCTTTGCCAGCCCCTGGCTCGAATCTGTCCCTACGCTGCTTCTGCGGCTAGCCGTCATCGTAACCGGGGTTGGCGCGGTAGCCGGATTTGCCGGTATCCCGATGCGCCTGGCCGAGGCCAATCTGCGGGTCCTCAGCCTGCCTGATGACTACTTTTCAGTTTTCCTGACCTCGTTGTTTGTAGCTCTGGCCTGTGCGGCCCTCCTGTGGCCGGTAACTCTACCCGGCTTTTACCTGGTCGCGGCGGTTATGTTGGCCTATATTCCATTTAGCAAAATCCGCCACTGTGTCTACTTTTTTTATGCTAAATTCTTCTTTGGGCTTAACTTCGGTCGCCGGGGGGTGATTGGACAGCCTAAGAGTACTTACTCTGATTAAGGGGATGCCATGTCTAACGAGAAATTTACCGCTGAACGTTTCCAGCTAACCGATGAGAAGGCGGAGTTGGCACTCGATGTGCTCCGCCAGCGCCTCAATCAGCAATTGGAGGCAGCTCTGGAAGTGTGTGTGCGCTGCGGCCTTTGCGCCGACGCGTGCCACTACTACGTGGCTAATCCCAAGCCGGAGCATGTCCCGGCTTTCCGTGCCGAAAAGCTGCGCCAGATTTATCGGGGCTTGAGCGACGCCTTGGGTCAAGTCGCTCCCGGCTGGGTCGGGGCAGCCAATTTGGACCAGGAGATGGTGCAAAAGCTGATGTACGCCGCTTTTGGAACCTGCACTATGTGCGGTCGTTGTGTACTCAACTGCCCTATGGGAGTTGATACCCGCCAGATTATCCGTACCGCGCGGGCCATGCTCACCGCGATAGATATGACTCCCGAAGGTCTCAAGGCCACGGTCAACGTTCACCTGGATATGGGCAATAATATGGGCGTGACTGAAGAGGATTACGTTGAGACTCTGGAATGGATGGAAGAAGAACTTCAGGCGGAACTGGATGATCCGACGGTTAAAATCCCGCTCAATAAAAAGCATGCTCGCGTGATTTATACCTTCAACCCCCGCGAAGTGAAATATTTTCCTTATCTCATCCAGGCGGCAGCCAAAATTTTTAACGCTGCGGGCGAAGATTGGACTCTCAGCACCGAAAGCTGGGATGCCACCAACTACGGTCTTTTCTCCGGCGACGATGCCGCCTCTCGCCAGATTGCCGCTAACCTGGAACGGGCCGTTAACAACCTGGCCGCCAGTACACTGGTTATGGCCGAGTGCGGTCACGGCTACCGGTCGCAGCGCTGGGAGGCCGAAAACTGGCTGGGTCACAGCTACCCCTTTCCGGTCATCAGCTTTGTCGAGCTGCAGGCCCAGTACATCAAGGAAGGGCGCATCAAGCTCGATCCGACAGTTAACACCAAGCGCGTCACTTATCACGATCCCTGCAACCAGGCCCGCAGCGGCGGGATTATTGAAGAACCCCGTTATATCCTGCATCGCACGGTGATGGATTTTGTGGAGATGGAGCCGCACGGCAGCGAAAATTACTGCTGCAGCGGCGGGGGCGGTATGCTGTCTATGACCGAATTTGCCAAGGAGCGGATTGCCGCCGGCAAAGTCAAAGCCGAACAGATTAAAGCGACGGGCGCAGAAATCGTGGCCACCTCCTGCCATAACTGCCTGGATCAGTTGGACGAAATCAAACGCCATTATAAGTTGCCTGTGAAAATTCAAAATTTGAGCGAATTGGTAGCAGCGGCTGTTGTCTGGCCGCGCTGATCCCCTTCGACAGCAGGAGCCGAGGGAAAATCGTTAGCGTAGGTAAGCGAGGTGAGCGTGGATTACAGAAACAGCAAGGTTTTGATTGTAGCTACATCCGGCCCTGAAGCTCCCGAACGGTGCGCGGCCCTTTTCTTTTTCGCTCACAAAGCAGCCGATTTGGGGGCTAGGGTTAATATTTGCTTTATTTTACAAAGCCCGTTGCTGCTCAAACCCGGCATTGCTGAAAATCTCTGGGCCAAGGAAGGCGGTCGTCCTATCAGTGACTTTATCCGCTCTGCTCTCAAAGCCGGGGTCGAATTTAATGTCTGCGATGCGGCGCTGAAAATGAATGACATGTCACCCGATGACCTGATCGAGGAAGTGGACAGCTTGGTTGGCCCCTCGTTTCTCATCACTCAAGGGCTTGCGTCGGACCTGGTGCTAAATTTCTGATCAGCGAAAAGTTGGTGACATTCATCCAGATTACCGACGATAAGTAACACTATATTTATCCACCTTTATTCAATATACTGAGTAGGTGGTAGTTATGTAAGATGGCTGCAGAGTCCAAAGCGAAATTATGGGATTCTATCACTTACTTTGCAGTTATCACTACTGAGTATAAATCAACAGGAGTTAGTTATGTTTATAGTTACAATTGACATTGAGAAGTGCCAGGGTTGTGGGGACTGTGTCGAAAACTGCCCCAACCAGGTGATTGCTGTTGTGGAAGAGAATGGTAAAAAGTACGCCATGGTTGCGGGGGACTTGGATGAGTGCATTGGCTGCCTGTCATGTGAGTCTAGTTGTGAAGAGGGCGCCATTACGGTCACGGAGTTGTAAGCCGGAATGTCCTCCGTAATCTCCCCTGAACATCCAGCCCGGCTAGTCCTGGCCGCGCCCCAGGGTCGAAGTGGCAAAACAACGGTCACGTTGGGACTGTGCGCCGCTCTAGCCGGTCAAGGCTTGGTCATCCAACCGTTCAAAAAAGGCCCCGATTACATTGATCCTTCCTGGTTGACCGAGGCCGCCGGCCGTCCCTGCCGGACTCTCGACCCATTTTTTATGATTTCCCCAGAGAGTTTGCGACAGGCTTTTAACAGGGGCGCACAGGGGGCTGGCCTTAGCTTGATTGAGGGCAACCACGGTCTATATGACAGCCTGGAAGACGACGGCAGCGGCAGCACCGCGGCAGTGGCCCGTGCGCTCCAAACGCCGGTTATTCTTGTGGTCAATGCTGCGCGAATGTCGCGCAGCGTGGCAGCGCTGGTCCATGGCTACCAAACTTTTGAGCCGGAAACACAGATCGCTGCCGTGATTCTGAATAACGTAGCCCAGGGGCGGCACGAGACCAAGTTACGCCGTGCTATCGAGTATCACTGCCACCTGCCGGTGGTCGGCGCTTTGCCCCGCAGCGAGGCGTTGACTATCCCCGACCGGCACCTGGGACTGATTCCCCGCGCCGAAAATGAGAGGTTGGTCCCGGCTGTTGAGGCTTGCCGCCAGGCGGCCGAGCAGTACCTTGACCTTGAGGCGATTGTCAATATCGCTCACACTGTCCCTGCTCTCCCTGATGAATCAATGCTGCTCCAGACCAAGGTTCCGGCCAGAATCCGCCTGGGCGTCATCCGCGACCGGGCCTTTACCTTCTACTATCCAGAAAATCTGGAGGCCCTGGTGGAAGCAGGTGCGGAGTTGGTGTTTATTAATGCCCTGAGTGACCCGGGTTTACCCCCTATAGACGCCCTTTACATTGGCGGCGGTTTTCCTGAAATGTTTATGGAAGAACTGGCGGCTAACACGGGATTACGCTATGACATTCGGGCGGCGGCGGAAGCCGGCCTGCCGATTTATGCGGAATGCGGCGGGTTGATTTACCTGGCCCGGCGCATTATTTGGCAGCAGCATCTTTTTGAGATGGTAGGGGCGCTGCCTTGCGATGTGGAGATGACCAGCCGTCCTCAAGGGCACGGCTACGTGCTGGCCGAAACAAAGGGGCCAAATCCTTTCCTACCCCTTGGTGCGACCATGCGGGGCCACGAATTTCACCATTCGCGAGTGGTCAATCTGGCCGAAGAAATAACCTTTGCCTACCGGTTGGCACGCGGCCAGGGGTGTGGCAGTGGCTGTGATGGTCTGGTTTATCGCAATATCCTGGCCGCCTACACTCACCTGCATGCCGCCGGATCGCCCGGCTGGGCGGCCGGGTTGGTGGCCAGGGCGGAAACTTGTTCAGCGGAGGCGACTTATGCCCCTTTATGAATTTTACTGTACTGCTTGTCACCGCTGCTTCGAAGTGCGGCGTACTTTACATGAGGGAAGAGATAATGTTGCTTGTCCTACCTGTACCAGTAACCAGGTACGGCGTGTTTTTACGCCGGTCATGGCCTTTAGTACCGGCAGCGGTGGCACGGCTGCTATAGGTGCGAGAGGGTGTGCCGCATGTTCAGCTACCCACTGTTCCGGCTGCTCCATCTCCCGACCCAAATAGAAAATTTCCGTATTTGTCCTAGACGATATTTAGGCTACACTCATACCACCAGGAAATTTTGACGTAAGCCTTTTATGACGGAAAGGTACAAAGGTTCAAAGACGCAAGGTTTTTAGTTTTTGACCTTTGCGCTCTTGCTTCTTTGTGTCTTTGCGTTGATTTTTTGGCCCATGGCCCTGAAAGTCTCGTCGTAGTACTTATTGTCGGGGAAGAAAAAATGCGTACGGTGAAAGTGGTCGAGTCGGTTGATATTAACGCGCCGCGCGAGGATGTATTTGCCATTATCGCTAATTGTGACCGGCGGCTGCAACTAAGTCCCCTGTGGGGAGTTATTGAAATTAAAGAAGTCTCTGCCGATTTCCCCCAGGAGGGAAGTCGTTACCAAGTTAAAAAGGTGCATGCTGAAGAGGAGTATGAGACCGTCGTCACCAGTTTTATTCCCTGTCAAAAATTTGCCTACCAGTTGATGGTCGGGCGTGGTACCAGCGTGGTTTGGACGTTTCAAGAGGTGCCCCAGGGTACCCGGCTGATGTATTATGAGGAATTCCTGGTAGATGCGGCTGGGGATGATGAATTTGTTCAATCGGTAAGGGGGACAGTACGCCAATGGCTCAAAAATATTAAACTTTACGCCGAGTTACGAGGCGGCTGGTTGCAGCGGCAAATCAAGTGGTTGGCCGACCGTTATCTACTCAAGTTACGGGCCGACCAACGCCGTATCATCCTGGCTATCCTGGCCATGCAGGGCATCGGCTGCCTAACCTTTATCGCGGCGGCCATCGGTTTGGGGATCGCCGGATTGGTCAGGTAGTAGATAAACTAAAATTGACCCTCTGTTTCTACCTCGGTTCGTAGCAGCAGCGAAATCCGGTGTCTACGCTGCGGTGCATAGGCGCGGCCCAACTGCGGTAGGCGCACCGGCTCTGGGTACGCGACTCGCGCCAGGAACCGCCCCGTAACGTTTGCTTGCCCCACGAGGCTTCGAGTCGCTGCGGATCGGAAATACCCCCGCTTTCGTGGAGCTGGGGCAGTAAGCTCTCGGCTTCCGGCTCATCTACCAGCACTTCCCGGCCATCCCTTGGATCATAAGGATATGGTCCAAATAGCGAAGCGCACCACTCCTGGACATTCCCGGCTAAATCGGACACGCCATAGGGACTGTCGCCTTGTGGCGAGAATTGCCCCACCGGGCTAGTCTGGCCCAATTTGCTTTCCCGGTTGTTGCAGGCTCCGGCTCGCCACTCGTTGCCCCAGGGATACAGGCGGCCATCGGGACCGCGAGCCGCTTTTTCCCACTCGGCCTCAGTCGGCAGGCGAACCAGTAGGCCGGTTACAGTGGCCGTCCAGCGGCAAAAAGCGGTGGCATCGCTGAAGGAAACGCCGACTACCGGGTGTTCGGCCAGATCAGCCGGAAATTGGCCATCAGGCCAGAACAACGGGGGACGATGTCCGGTTATCTCCATAAAGAGCCGGTACTGAACATTCGTGACCGGGTGGCGCATAAGGTAAAAGTCGGTGATAACCAGCCGGTGCTGCGGCAGTTCGTCGGTCTGATGGAGCCGGTCTTTCTTTCTATCAGTACCGATGAGGAAATCCCCGGCAGGGATGAGGACAAAATCCAGTTTTAGATCAGGGTGCATTTATTTTTCTTCGCTTTCATCAATGAGGTGATGTTGCAGGGCATAACGAACTAACTCGGCGCTGTTGTGCACGCCCAGCTTAGCCATAATATTGGTACGATGGACCGATACGGTTTTGGGACTAATAAACAGAGCCATAGCAATGGCTTTATTGCTTTTACCCTGGATGACCAGCTTGAGGATTTCCACTTCGCGTTCAGTCAGGTGGCGGGTCTCTTCCTTATTGTTGTCGCCGGTGTGAATATAATCGTGGAGAACTTGGCGGGTCACCTCTGGCTCTAAAAAGACTCCCTGTTCAAAGACCTGACGAATGGCGGTGACGACTTCACGCCCGCCCGAGCGTTTCAGTACGTAGCCCGATGCGCCAGCCTGGAGCAGCGGTCCAATGTACTCTCGATTATCATGTTGGGTCAGAATTAAGACCTTGATCTGGGGATAAACTTCTTTTATTCGCCGGGTAGCTTCCAGCCCATCCATCATGGGCATAGCAACATCCATCAACACAATATCAGGGAGCAACTCCCCGGCCCGAGTTAATGCTTCGTGACCGTTACCGGCCTCGCCCACGACGGTAAGGCCCGGCTGGCGTTCCAACAAGGAACAGATACCGTCACGTAAAATCGCGTGGTCATCCACAACTAAGATGCGAATATCAGACATAGGCCATTCTTTGTTCAACAGTAGTAGGTACCTGGATATGCAACTGTGTCCCATATCCGGGGGCGGTGATAATATCTACTTGGCCGCCCAACAGCTCCACCCGTTCTTGCATACCCATCACCCCCAGGCCGCGCCGGGTATCAGGCGATAGGCTCACCTTAATCAGGTCAAAGCCCAGGCCATCATCTTCTACCTTGATCTTGGTAGTTTCATCGGCAAAGTCAAAGGCAATATAAACGTTGCGTGCTCCGGCGTGACGAGCGATATTATTGATAGCTTCCTGTACCACTCGAAAAAGCGCGGTTTCCACTTCTGCCGGCAAGCGGCGGGCCGTCGAAATCTCCTCAATCTTTACCCGTACCCCGACCTGTTCCAGGCGTGACTCGGCAAACCAGCGCAGGGCTGGCACCAGTCCCAGGTGATCCAGCATAGTTGGCCGCAGATCGAAAATCAGCTTATGCACCCCGTTTAAAGTTAGAGTAACCAGATAGTGCATATTCTCTAACTGCTCTTTGATTTCGTCCAGAGCGTTCATCTCCATGGCCTCTTCCGCCGCAAACAACAACGCGGTGAGGGTCTGACTGGTATCATCATGTAAGTCACGCGCAATGCGTTTGCGTTCTTCTTCTTGAGCCGAAATGACTTTCTTGAGTAATTCACCGCGCATGTGCTCTTTGTGCTGCACTTCGGCATAGAGGCGGGCATTTTCGATGGCCACAGCAATCTGGTTGCCCAATGCGGTCAGCAGTGCCTGCTCTTCGGTGTTAAACTCGTGCGGACAGCGAGTAGCAATACAAATACTGCCCAAGGTACAGCCTTTAGCCACGAGCGGCACATGGACCAGGGTTTTCAGTTTCTCGCGCTTCAATGACTCGGCACGTTTACCCCGGTAACGCGCCAAATCAGGCACAATGACAATTTGACCTCTTTCTATTACACCGCCGCATGAGCCATCGAGCATGCCTAACTGGGCGGCTAACTGGGCCGCCTCTGCAGATAGGCCGTGATGGGCCAGTAACTCCAGTTTACCTGCTGTTTCTTCCAGTAAAAAAATGGCCCCGGCGTCCACCTCAGTTAGCCGTAGTACTTCGGCCAGGGTACGATCTAAAATCTCGCCCAGATCGAGCGATTGGTTGACAGTAATAGCTACAGCATTCAGGATAGACAGTTCCTGATTCCGCCGGATGAGCGCCTCAGCTAACTCCCTTTCCTCGGTCACATTGCGTCTCAACTCGATGACCCGCGTAATGCGACCGGCCGAATCGTACATAGGGGAGGCGACGATATCCAGGTAACGTTTTTGACCCGTGCCTGGGTCCTGGTGTATATGGGTCATTTTGACCGGTTCATCTGTGGCGATCACGATAGAGATAGGGCAGGCTTGGTCGGGGGGGCGGCAGGGCCGTACGTGGTGAAAAACTTCGTGGCAGAAACGATTATAGACTGCTTCGGAGTCGACGCAGTGAATTTGAGCCGCCTTGTTCATCAGTTGAATTTGCCCATCCAAACTAACTACAATTAGCTCATCACTCAAGCCATCAATAATCGCCCGCAGGTCGTCGTGGGCTGCTTGCGCTTCAACTTGGGCAGTTAGAGCGGCCTGAGTACGCTCTTGCACTCGGGCATCAAGTTCGTGGTTCCAGGCCTGAATTTCTTCGATAGAATATTTCAACTGAGCCCGCATGGTATCGAAGCTGTAGGCCAGCGCACCAATTTCATCACCTCGCTGGCAGCAAATAGGGGTGGTTAGATCGCCCGTGGCAATACGTCCGGCTGCTTCCATAAGCAACTGCATCGGGTTGATAACACTGTTAGTTGTTATCCAAACCAAGCCCATCGCCCCCAGCACAGCAGCCAGTCCCAGAATTGAGGTCTGGAACATGAGGCGGCGCACCGGGGCAAAAACCTCATCGGCCTCCTGACGAATGATGACCGCCCAGGGAACTTGAGACAGTGGGGCAAAAGCCATAACTTGATCGCCTGACTGCGACAGCATATCGGTTGAGCAGCCGTCACAGGTTTCTACCATCGGTTTGTCCGCCCCTAGTAACCTGAGCATATTGTCCTGTTCGTTGGCAGTTAAGACTCGACCGGGCTGAGTACTCAGTAGTACCTGACCCCTCATATCCACCACTTCGAGAGTGCCAGTTGCCCCCAGGTCAAAGGGCCGGTTGAACGGGGAGAGCTTGGGATCACTCAGGTCGAGCAGCGCGGCCAGGGACCCCAACAAAACACCTCGACCGTCATACACCGGGGTGGTAATGACGGCCAGGGGATGCTCGCCGGGGGTGATAGAGAGATTAAACTGCTGCTTGTTAAGGGTATAATGCTCCGCCGCCACCCACTCCCAATCCAGGTTGACTGCCTGATCTGTGGCCGAGGCGGTTGGGCGTCCGGTCGGATCGAGTAGAAAAAATCCCCGGCTGAAGCTGTCAACCTGGTCAAAACCGGTCTGCAAAAGTTTTACTCGTGCCGTCAAGTTGGCTTTTGGATCCCTCCAGGTGGCCTCCTGAGCTATAATGGTCAAAACACTTTCGACGTGGTGAAAGGTGGCGTCAAGGTTGGCGGCGCTCAAGCGGGCCAGCATAAGCCGTTCACGCAGCACCTGTTGGGTCGTCTCCTGGCTGGTACTGATGCCTAGTAAGGCGAAGATACTTAACAGGCCAGCCAGACCGATGAGAACGATAGCGCCCATCTTGGTCCGCAGGCCCATGTTGAGCCATTTGTGCCCTACCCACCTATCAAGCCTCAATTTTAATCGCTTGGGCCAACTTAACCATGATACGGGTATAAGCATTATCCCAACTCCATTTTTTGCCCAATCCGGCCGGAGACAGAGGGAACTGGCCAACTACAATAACGCGCTCGACCACAATATTTACACACGCCATCCAATTCCAGTTGTTCGTGGATGCCGGCAAATTCGTTCATTGCTTCATACCATTCGTAGGTGCGGCCAATAGTAACCCGTAAGGGCGTGTTAGGCATGGTAAAAACGGCGCGCGCTTTGGCCGAGTCAAAATAAAACATTTGCGCTTCCAGACGCAGACGCGTACCGGTCAGCGGCACGGGGCCGCTGGTTTGAGGCTGCAGCATATCGGTCAGACCGGCGGTCAACGAAACCAGCCAACGCGGCATCACTTTGAGCTTCATGCCGCACCCCACCACATCGGCAATGGTTTGATAGAGTTGCAGGTGAGTCATATTTTCACCACCCAGAATGTAACGCTCTCCCACATGACCTTTCAGAGCCGCCTCGATATGTCCCTGGGCAGCGTCACAAATGGGAACCACATTGGTGCCGCCGGGCGGGATGAGCGGCGGGGCGCAGTGTTTGACTACCTCCACGACAACCCCACTGGAAACTTTGCGAATATCGCGGGGACCAATAACCGTGGTCGGGTTGACGACGACTGCCGGCAAGCCCTTCTTTACGGCCTCCAGGACAATTTCCTCAGCCAGGTATTTACTGTAGCCGTAGATAAACTGCTCCGGCTTAACGTTGAAGGTAAATGTTTCATCAACCACCGTGTTGGGATAAATCCCCATTGCCGCAGTTGAACTGGTGTGGACAACTCGCTCTACTCTGGCCTTGAGCGCAGCTTCCATAACGTAGCGGGTACCTTCCACGTTAACCTGGCGCATCCGCTCCACCCCCTGCCGCCAGAAATCAACGACGCCGGCGGCGTGGAAAACAATATCTATCCCTTTCATCGCTGGGAGGAGGGTGTCAGGCGCCAGGACATCACCGGTGACATACTCAAACGGGCCATCTTCCAGCAAAATATGGGATGCGGCGGGACGTTCCAGGATACGAACTTCCCAACCCCGCTCAATCAGCCGAAGGGCAATATTTGAGCCGATAAAACCCGTTCCACCCGTGACGAGCGCACGAGGCATAACTGACTCCTGTACCCAGTAGCCAGCAGCCAGATTTTTTCTGACTGCTGGCTACTGACCTCTCATTACCGTCTACCTTGATACCATTCTAACAGAGTTTCAATCAGGCCATCTATCGTGTGTTTTTTAGCCACCAAGTCAACCCGCACCCCCAGCGCCCGAGCCGTCTCAGCCGTAGCCGGGCCAATACAGGCTACTGTCAGGGGAGCCAAAACATCGGGCAGCTTGCGCCCATTGAGCATAGTGGCCAGCCCGGTCAGGCCGGAGGGGCTAATAAACGTAGCCACATCTACCTCCCGACCCAGTAACGTTGCCAGGCCAATAGGGTCCGGTTCAGCGGATTGAATGGCATAAGTCATTATCATTTCGATGGCGGCGCCCTGTGCTTGCAAGGACTCGACCAGGTCGGGAAACTCGGCGTTGGAACACGGCAGCAGAACCCGCTGCCTGGCAGTCCGGCCTATCTCGGCGGTGATGGTCTGGCTGGTATGGGGCGGGCCAAAATCGGCCTGTAACCCATATTTGCGCAAGGCCAGGACTGTAGCCCGGCCTACTGCGCCTAGCTTTACCCCGGCCAATACACGGACGTCATAGCCCAGCGCCAGCAGCCGGTCGAAGAAAAAGAAGACGCTGTTGGTGGTGGTAAAAATAATCCAGTCGTAACTCGCCTCAGGAGCCGTCAGGCGAGCAATCGCCCGGTCAAGGGGGCCATCGTCAACGGCTGGAACCACCTGTATCGTCGGCAATTCCACCGACTCCGCGCCCAAACGGGTTAAGCGGCGGCTAAAATCTGCGGCTTGATCCAGGGGCCGGGTGTTCAAAACTCGCAGGCCCAGCAGTGGGCGGCGATCAGGCCGGTCGAACCAGCGTAAGGTTTCGCGCAGCCGAACCACCTCGCCCACAATGATAGCTGCCGGAGAGCGAATGTCGGCGGCCCGTTCCACGATGTCGGCCAGGGTACCTGCCGCCGTTTTTTGGACGGTGCGAGTGCCTTGCTCGACCAGGGCTACCGGGGTTTCAGGGGAGCGACCGTTGGCAATCAACTGCTCAACGATCAGCGGCAAATTGCCTACACCCATCAGAAAGACCAATGTATCGGAACCACAAGCCAAATTGGCCCAATCATACACCGATTCGTGAACAGCGTCGGCCCGATGCCCCGTGATAATAGCCACACTACAGGCGAGATTACGGTGGGTAACAGGAATACCGGCATAGGTAGGCGCCGCAATGGCGCTGGTCACACCAGGCACAACTTCAAAGGGCAGGCCGGCTTCAACCAGGGCGTGAGCTTCCTCTCCCCCTCGGCCAAACACATAAGGATCACCCCCTTTGAGACGAACAACGACCTTTCCTGCCCGGGCCTTTTCGACGAGCAGGGTGTTGATTTTGGATTGGGGAACAGGGTGACGGTCGGGCTGCTTGCCCACATCAATCAATTCAGCACCCTTGGCGTGAGCCAACAGAGAAGGATTAGCTAACCGGTCATAAACCACCACTTCGGCATGTTTCAAACACTCGATACCACGCATGGTGATTAAGTCAGGATCACCCGGCCCGGCTCCCACCAGATAAACAATCCCGGTTTGAGTGGTTAATGAAGCCATATATTTTCCCTGGGCTACTTTTACTCAGATGATGTTATTGGGGTTTTCGAGCAATTTCTCGGCGTACTGCTTGGCAGCGGGCGGTCCCTCGCGTTTGATAATCTCAAGCAAATCTGAGTCGATCAAGCGCAGCGCCATTGCCAGCCGAACTTCACTTGACTCAAATTGGGCCAGCATGCTGGGGCGTAATTCGGCCAACAAATTGACCAGGTCACTGTACTCTGGGCCAATCAAGGTCTCCAGCCACTCGCGTAAACGCCGCGCCAAAGCCGGACTGGCCCCACCCGTGGAAATCGTAATCACCATATCGCCCCGCCGTACTATTGCCGGCAAAATGAAGTTGCAGTGGGGGGGGTCGTCTACGGAATTTACCAGACAGGCGCGCCGGTCGGCCTCCTGCCAAACAGCTTCATTGATGGTTGGATCATCGGCGGTGATAACTAGAAATGCGCCGGCCAGGTCGCCTTCCTGGTAGAGCCGCCGGATGGCGGTGATGTACCCCATCTCCGCCAGTTGTTCCAGTTGCGGGGTTAGAGAGGGGCTGATGACCGAAATTTGCGCTCCGGCCTCCAGTAGCCCCACCACTTTCCGGGTCGCAATCTCGCCTCCACCAACAACCACCGTGCGGCGCCGGTTTAAGTCATTTAAACCAATCGGGTAGATTTTCATAAGAACATTGTAACACGCCGGTAAAGACAGCGTCAACCGATATTTGTCATCTACCTTGGTGACGTTTGTCACTGTTAACCTGGCCCCGTAGCCAACGCCACTTAAAGAACCGCTGGCTCCTTTTCAAGGACATCGAAATGACCACAGCAATCCAGATTCTTCCAGGGCTACCGTCTCTTGTCCCCCTTAAGCACTTCCCTCAGCGAACGTTTTTCCGCCAGAAATGGCGCAATCTCTCTTCTAGACCCTCGTGATGCCGTACCACCTGGAAATGCCGCCACTCGGGTGGAAACAGGCGGGTGTAGCGTGACAGGGTTAAACGTTCATCTATCAAGAGGATGACACCCCGATCTTGTTCGGTACGGATGACCCGCCCGGCGGCTTGCATAACCCGGTTCAAGCCCGGATATTGATAAGCATAAGCAAAGCCGTTATGACCGTGTTCGGCAAAGTAGGCTTTGAGCAAATCTCGCTCGAGGCTCACCTGTGGCAGCCCGACCCCGACGATGACCGCCCCAATGAGCCGCTCACCTACCAGGTCAATTCCTTCTCCAAAAATGCCGCCCATCACGACAAATCCTAGCAGGGTTCCGGTCTCGACAACCGAGAAGCGAGCCAGAAAGGCATCCCGGCTGGTTTCAGTCATCCCTCGCTCCTGCATCAGGAACTGCCACTTGGGCCGGCGTTCCTTGACCAACCCGGCGACCGCTGCCAGATAAGCATAGGAAGGGAAAAAGACCAGGTAGTTTCCTGGCTGTGCCACACAGACCTGCTCAATCACGGCAGCGACGTCCTCATAAGAGTTGGCCCGATGGGTATAGCGGGTCGAAACCTGGTTATGAATCAGCAAGGCCAAATTCTCTGAGGGGAAGGGCGACCGCAAGACCAGCTTGGGATGCGAAGTCGAGCCGGTCAAAACCCGGTCGAAATAATCCAGCGGCAGCAGCGTGCCCGAAAAAGAGACCGTGGCCCGGCTTCGCTCCAAAACAGCGGCCAGGAACGGAGCCGGGTCCAGGCAGAATAATTTGGCGGTCAGGCCTCCCTGGCCTTTTTTCTCGAAATAGGAGACATAGCCGGAACCAAAGAAGGCTTCGGCGGTGCGCAGATACGTGTTGGCCTGAAAATAGAAATCGAGCAGAGCCGGCCGGAAAATCGTCTTCTGGTTCAAGGCGAGCCAGGCTTCGGCCTGGTGGGTAAAGCGGCGCAGGGCTTTGAGCAAAGCCTCGGGCCGCTCCTGTTCTACCAGAACGGGCGGCTCGGTGAGGGTACATTGTTTACCCTGGGTTAAGAGAACCTGGTTGATCTCGTTCAAAGTCCTGGCCAGATCAGGCAGATGAGGCTTTAGATTTTTGCGTAATTCCACTACAGTCTGCTTGTCCAGTTCTGCCGAGTACATCGCCCTGGCCCGGTCGGGGAGGTTGTGGGCCTCGTCAACCAGAAAGAGATAGGGTTCAACCACGTTATCAAAAAAGCGGCGCAGGTAAACACTTGGATCAAAGACATAGTTGTAGTCGCCGACAATACAATCGGCCCACAGGGCCAGATCGAGTGAGAACTCAAAGGGGCACAGTTCATAGCGCTGGGCCAGATCGGCTATGACTGGCCGGGTGAAAGCTTCAATCTCATACGTTTCGGCCAGGGCTGTTTTAACCTTGCCGTAGTAGTTCCGGGCAAAGGGGCACTCCTCCGGCTCGCCACCCGTTGCTGTACAAAAGCAGATTTTCTCTTTAGCCGTCAGGGTAACGCTTTTCAGATGCAATCCGGCTTGACGCATATCGTCAAGCGTCTGTTCGGCCACCCGGCGGCCTGGCGTCTTGGCGGTCAGATAAAATATCCGGGCGATCAGTCCGGTTCCGATGGCTTTGACCGCCGGGAAGAGGGTAGCGATGGTTTTGCCGATCCCGGTTGGAGCCTGGACGAAGAGCTGTTCTTTTTTCTGAATAGTTCGGTACACGGTTACGGCCAGGTCCCGCTGGCCTCCCCGATAGGCCGTATAGGGAAAGTCAAGCTGGTGGATGGAAGTATCCCGCCGCTCTTGCCAGGCTTTGACCCGGCGCATCCAGTTGATATACGTCGTGACCAGATCCGTAAAGAAGCGTTCCAGATCGGAAAAGGAGAAACTGCGCCGGAAGGTCACGGTCTCCTGGCTGTCGAGGTGGTAGTATGTCAGAAAGACCTGCATCTCAATCAGGTTATGCTGGCGAGCGTACATATAGGCGTAACATTGGGCCTGACCCCAGTGGAGCGGATTATCCGCAGGGACAAGCTGGAGGTCCTGAGTGGTGGTCTTGATCTCTTCGAGGATAACCGGCTCGCCCAGGCTGAAGATGCCGTCAATCCGGCCAAAAATTTCCAGGCGGAGATCAGCCGTTTCGACCAAATGGCTGATGACGACCTCGGCCTGATAGCCTTCTGGACGTGATTTCTGCAAGCGGCGGTGGCCCCGACTGCCGAGCAGCGCCCGGTCTGACCCCTGAAAGCCGCTACCGAACAAATCGCCCTCACGCAAGACGAACTCGATCAAATTGCGAACGGATGTCTTGAGAGAAATTTTCATCCTCAGCTTGTTTCCTACTACGGGATCTGTTCGCTGGCCGCTTGAAAACGGTTTGCGTGGTCAAGCAATAGCAGGTGTTGCCTAATGCGGCTCGATGAAAACATCTTTCCAAAACTGCCCTTTCATCGTTGACAACTGGTAGCCTTTGACCCAGGGCTTCAACAACAGGTGGACCCGACCATAGGTCAGGGGAATGATCGGCACTTCCACCGCCAGGAGCTGCTCTGCCTGCTCATAGAGCTGCATTCGTTCAGCCTGATCGGTGACATGCCAGGCCGTTTCAACCAGTTGCTGATAAATTGGGTTACGCCAATCAGGGTTCTCCGGTTCTATACATACCCGTAGATAACAGTCAGGATCAGGATAATCCGCGACCCATAGACCCAGAGCTAAATCAGGCGGTCTGTGATCGTACCGCTCAAGAAGCGTGCTAAGCGGTACAGTTTCCCACGGAATGTGAATGTCCAGAACTTCTTGCCAGGCGAGGCGGCAATAGCGGGCCAATAGCTCATGATCGGGCCGATTCAGCGCTTCCAAAACGGGAAAATTCCGGCCTCCTGGATATCCGGCTTCAGCTAGGAGCCGGCGGGCCTGCTCGGGGTCGTAGGGCAGCCCGACTCCAGGGGTATGACCCGGCATTCCGGGTGGGACAAAGCCTCCGGTCGCCGGGTAGACATACCCTCGTAACGTTACATGGGCCAGTTCTTTCTTATTGATGGCCAGAGCCAGGGCCTGCCGGACATGCGCATCGTTGAAGGGGGGGCCGGCCAGTTTATTGAACCAGACATAGTTGGTGAGAAGTTGCCGTCCCGAAATATAGTCGGGGGTGTACCACTGCCGGGCGCGCTCCATCTCTGGCGCGGGCAGGAGATGCAAATGCAGCAAGTCAAGGGCATTGGCCTCGTACATTTGCCGCAGGGCGGTTGGATCATCCCTTAAGGTCAACTCTATCCACTCGACATTCCCTCTTAAGGGATTGTGATACGTGGGATTACGCCGCAGCCGCATGGTTCCTTCTTTTTCCCAGCCGGCCAGCCTGAAAGGTCCATTAGTAACAATTTGGCCGGCCTCGGCCCAGGCTTCGCCCTGTTCCTCAATCACATGACGGGGGATGGGAAAGGTGGTAGGGAAGGCTAACAGGTGCGGAAAATAGTTGGTTGGTCCTTCTAATTCTACAATCAGCGTAACCGTATCCGCAGCCCTTACGGCCACCTGGCCGGGGTCGGCGTTTTCCCCTCGATGAAAGATACCAGCCCCTTTAATGTCACGGAGCAGCGAACCGGCAAATGAGGCCGACCCAGCCGGATCGAGTGCCCGTTTCCAGGCGTACTCGAAGTCCGCCGCTGTAACCCGAACACCATCACTCCAGAATACATCATCCCGCAAGTGAAAAACGTAGGTGTGACCTCCGTTGGATACTTCCCAACTCTGGGCGACATCGGGGACCACATCCAACTCGGCGCTAAGTGCAACCAGGCCGCTAAACAATTGATGAGCCAGGCCAACCGACCAAATCGTTCGGGGCCGGGTTGGGTCGAGTGTACCCGGATCATGCCAGTTCGTGCGCAGGGCGTGAGCAGCCGGCGACAAGTGGCGAGCCAACTCCCACTGTGTCTCTCTGGCCCGCTGCCACAGGCTAAATCCCTCATCATAAGCCTGGTGGGAGCTTTCAAAATCAAAGTTAAGATGATGAGTCAAGCCCAATTTCATCAGCGTCCGAGCCGCTTGTTCGTGTTGGCCGGTCTCCTGCAAAAAAACCAGGGCCTGGCGGTAGTAATTAATCGCCTCTTGATGCGCATACAAGCCCCGCGCTCTGTCTCCCGCCTGTAAAAGATAAGGGATGGCTTTGCCTTTGTGCCCGGCCTCGGCATGGTGGCGAGCTAACTGCACCGCGATCAAGCCGGTCTGTCCTTGATACAACTCCTCCAGGGCCTCAGCCACCTCGGCGTGAAGTAAAATGCGTTCGCCCTGGCTGAGTTGATGGTAGAGATACTGCTGAAACAGAACGTGGGCAAACTGGTAATGGCATAAACGCCGGGACCCAACCTCCACGGTGGCTCGTTCTCGCACCAGGCGATGTTGTTTTTCCAGCTCTTGAGAGAGCCAGCGCAGCAGCTCGCGCTGGTTCACGTCCTGCACCCGGCCCACAACTTCGACCGTAAAATGCTCGCCCTCCACACTGGCTACCCGCAGCAGCTCGCGCATCGTTTCGTCCAAACGTCCTAGCCGCTGTTCGATCACGGCTTCCACCCGCACCGGCAGCGTCGTCCAGTTCAACATTTCTTCCTTGAGCACCCAATAGCCGGTTTCATCCTGGATCAAGTCCCCCCTGGCCTGCATTTCCCGGATCAGTTCGACGGTGAAGAGGGGGTGGCCTTTGGTATGCCAGAACAGGGCGACCCGGAAGGATTCCGGCAAACGATGAGCTTCTCGATCTAACAAGGCATCGGCTAACTTACGGCCTTCGACCGGGTCAAATTGTTCCAGGTCAAGTTGAATACCGCCAAACTGGCGCCGGAACTCGTGGATGACCGGCTCCAGGAGATGCTGCTGCCGGCGTTCGGGTTCTGCCAGGCGGCTTACGGCGACTTCGCTGGGCCGGTAGGCTCCTACAATGAGAATGCGGCTGCCGGCTAACCGCCGCCCCAGGTGGAACAGCAGGTTGATAGAAGTCGCGTCGGCCCACTGTAAATCATCCAGCAGCACCAGCAGCGGCTGCCGGCGAGCCAGGGCCTGGAGGGTTTGGGTAACTTGCTCAAAAAGTTGGCGTTGTTCCAGTTGACTGGTTGGCCTGGGTGATGAGGCCAGTGAGAAGGATAACCGCCCCTGCTGCTGTAAGGTCTGGGCCGAGACGAGGAGATCAATCAGGTCGGATCCGGTCTCCAGCAGGGTAGTGGCGGTGAAAGGGGCAAAATTCCACAAGCGGCGGGCCTGTTCGCGGGTGATAATCCCGGCGGCCCAGCGATTTTCAACCTCTCCGGCCAGCATTTCCACTACGTCGCGGAAGGGTAAGTAGGGATCGCCGGGGCCGGCATAGGCATTGCAGTAGCCACACGAAACGATCAACTCTGGTTGAGCCGCCTGCGCCTGGCGCGCAAACTCGGCTAACAAGGCTGTCTTACCTCGACCCGCTTCACCGGTAACGAACACCACCTGGCCCCTTCCGGCCAACGCCGTCTCCAGGTGGTCCGTCAACCACGTTAACTGGCGTTCGCGTCCAACAAAGCGACCCCACTCGCCGGCCAACCCGTTCCGGCGCTGCCAGTTCAAAAAAAGCGGGAACGGAGGTAGTTACAGCGGGTTCTGAAGGGGCGATAGGTTGGGCTGGCAAGGAGAGGGTATCAACGGCCTGTTGGCCAAGGCCGCATTGAATAAAGGCTTGACGCTCCTCCTGGGGAACGGCCAGGCTGTCGGCCAGGCGTTCCGCCATCTGGCGGGAGGGCCGCCGTTCATCCCGTTCAATTTTCTTGATGGTAACTGCCGCGCAGCCAACTTGTCGAGCCAGGTGGGCCTGGGTTAAATCCAACGCCTTGCGCTGCCGCCGGACCCAATAGCCAAACGAAACCGTGTTCTCCATCCGGTGTTAGTATCCCCCCTGTATTCCTTTGGTATCCTAAAAGGCTACCCCAGATGGGATAGATGCTGCTTTAATAGGAATAAGTTAATCTTATTAATTTTACCACAAAAAAGGAGAATAACTATGCCTAAGTATATTATCGAACGAAACATTCCCCAGGCCGGTAAATTGTCGGCTCAAGAACTGCAGGCCATTTCGCAGCAGTCGTGTAATGTACTCAAAGAGATGGGGGTACCCTACCACTGGGTGCAGACTTTTGTGACCGAGGATAAATTCTATTGCGTCCACATCGCCCCGGACAAGGAGACGGCCCTGGAACACGCCAAACGGGGCGGCTTTCCGGTCACTCATATTGAAGAAGTGAAGACGATTATTGATCCCACCACGGCCGAGTAGGTGAAGCAGGAGGATAATAATGAAACCTAAATTTATGCTTCAAGTAGGTCTGGTGATATTGTCTGTACTTTTGGTAATGGGGCTGGCCTGGGCCTACGAGGATGAAGGTGAAACTGGGCCCATCCTGGCCCGTATCCGGCGAGCTACGGTGAAATTTCATCGTGTCGAAGCGGCGCAGGCCGCCGGATATGCCCTGCTGCCCGGCCTGGACCACTGCTTCGACAATCCCGGTGTGGGCGGGATGGGCTTCCACTACATCAACCCGGACAGCCTTGACCTCACCCTAAACCCGCTCCAACCCGAGGCAATGGTTTACGCTCCTGGACGAAAGGGGAAACTCAAGCTGGGAGCCGTCGAATACATCGTGCCAGCGGCGGAGTGGGACGCGGCGGGCCACAGTGAGCCACCGTCGGTGTTAGGACATCACCTCCATCTGAACCCTAACCTGGGCGTGTATGTACTCCACGCCTGGATTTGGCGGCACAACCCGGCCCGCGTGTTCGAGGACTGGAATCCTACGGTAGCGTGTCCTTGAGAAAATGTCTTTCGAAGGAGAGGGTAAAGGTGAACCAGGTCTTAAGATATTGTTTTGGCCTGGTTCACCTCTTTGGGTAGATTGCTTACAAATTCTTCCATGACGCCGAGACTGCGGGTAGCGCCTCGATGACCTTCAACTTAAGGCCAGGAAACGATACCAGCCGTCGGCATCCTCTTTCAACGCCTCCAGGCGCTGTTTGAGCGCCTCGTGCAGTTTGGCATTTTCAATCGCCAACGCGCCCAAATCGGCCACGGCGGCAGCAAAGTTGATCTCTTCCGCACTGAAGTGGCGTATCTGCCCGGAATAGAGCCGCAGCACCCCCACTCCCTTGTCCCGCACCCGGAGCGGCAACACCAGTACCGAGCGAATCCCCTCTTGCTGGGCTTCTTCGGGATATTGAAAGCCTGACTCAGGCGTCAACTCGGTAATGGCAATCGGTTGGGGCTGTTGTAAGACCCGCTGGTCAATCGGACTGTGCGCTACCTGCACCACACCTTTGCGCAAATAGGTCTCACTCAACCCATAAGCGGCTGCCAGGTGGAGCGTATCTTTGGCTCCCAGCAAGCGGATTGAACCGGCCTTGACGTTCAACTCTTTGACCGATTCAAGCAGTAGGGTGGTCAGCACCTCCTCAAATTTGAGGGTGGAATTGACCAGGTGGGCAATGCGTTGGAAGGCTTCAAACAAATGGGTCCGCTGGATGGCCTGCGCGCCCAAGTTGGCAATGGCGGCAATAAACGACTGCTCGGCCGGGCGGAAGGTATGGGGTTCGGCCGTATACACATGCAAGACCCCAATCACCCGGTCGCGTACCGTTAGGGGAACGGCCAGCATGCTGATTAAGCCCTCTCGCACCGCGGCTTCGGGATACTGAAAACTGGCGTCATGCTGCGTGTCCGCCAGCATGACCCATTCTCCTTGCAGTACTTTTTGGTCAATCTGGCTCTTGGATACGGCCACGGCGCCTTTGGCTAGGTAAGCCTGGCTGAGACCATAGGCGGCTTTCAATTCTAGTTGAGCGCGTTCTTCATCGAGCAGGCGCAGGGTAGCGGCTTTGTAATTTAGTTCGGTCACAATCCGTTCCAGCAAGACGGTCAACACTTCTTGTTGATTGAGACTGTCATTGATGGCCCGCGTAATCTCATACAGTGCATCAACTTTACGTTCTAACCAGGTCTGCATTTTCAAAAGCTCCTTGTGGCAATGGTATCTTTATCCAGGACTACCCCTTACCCAACAGTAGGCTGATCATGACCACCCCCAGGACCAGGCAAGTGATCCCGGCGTAGCGCCAGTCTCGTTCGTAGAGAAAGGCAAAGATCGAGCCGACCACTCGCAGAATGGGGGTAGCGATAAGAACCAACAAACCCAGGGTCAGGAAACCCGAAGGGCGCAGGGCGATGACCCGGTTGAAAACGTCACCAAAATCAGGCACGACCGTGGGCACTTCGCGTCCCAGGATAAGATCAAGCGCCAGGCCGAAAAGCATCAAGGCTGTGCTGATAACCAGCCCAATGACCAGCATTTGGTGGACAATCTCGTTGAGGTCGCGTTGCTCTTTGGCTGCCTGCTGTTCGTCAGGGGTGACTGAACGTCCGGTGACCAGGTCGAGCAGATTAGGAGCCACATGGACCTGCGGACGATCAGGCGAGGTGGTTGAGGGTCGCGCTCCTGGCGACGAGAGCACTGGTTTGCTCGTTTCCTTAGGCCTGAGCACCACAACCGGCTTAACTATCTGCCCTGCCTCTGGCGAAGCAGGGAGAGAAGGATTTGCTTCAGTCGGTAGACTTTCTGGGGTTGCATCGGATTGCGAGGGGGCTGCTTCCTCAGGTTGCTTTTCTGCGTTCACGCTCATCCTGTTATGGCCTTATAAAACATCTGCACGGCAAAGACCAGCAGCAGCCCCTGGAAGATTTGCTTGAGGCGCTGGCTGCGCACCTTGCCGCCCAGGTGGGTTCCGATTTGCGCCCCGGCCAGCACTCCCAGAGCGGTAGGGATGGCAATGCTGGGATCGAGATAGCCGTGCTGATAATAGATAATGGCGCTGGTGGCGGCGGTAACCCCGATCATAAAGTTGCTGGTGCCGATGGCGGCTCGCAACGGCACGCCCATCACCAGGCTCATGATCGGGACTTTGATTATGCCGCCGCCAATACCTAACAAGCCCGAAATGTTTCCGGCCAGGAAACTCGCCCCCATCCCGCTGGGCAGGTTGCGAATCCCGTAGTTAACCACCTGTCCGGTGAAAGGATCAACAAAATTGGTGTCGAGCAAGCCGGTCGGCTCGACAGGTTGATCGTCCGAGGGCAGCTGGCGCATACTGTAAATCACATACAGGAGCGCTGCCCCAAAGATGCCGGCCAATAGGTTGGCGTTGAGCAGCACAGCCGTAATTCCCCCGGCCAAAGCACCCAGGGTTGTGGCAATCTCTAACACCATCGCCAGGCGAGTGTGGGCCAGCCCCCGTCCCACATACACCGCCCCTGCTGCCGAGGAGGTAGCGATCACACTGACGATGCTGGCTCCAATCGCCGTTTTGATGGGCATGCCAAATAGGCCGGTCAGGAGGGGGATGAGCAACACGCCCCCACCGATACCGAGCATACTGCCCAGCCCGCCCACAGTTAAGCCAACCAGAAAAATAAGTAAACTTGTCCCCATTTAATCGTATCTCATCTATCCATAGAGCTTCATTTTATTTATGGACCGCATTTTACCACTGGATGAGGAAGAGGCTAACCGGTTAGCGGCGGCGAAAGTAGTTCTTGCACTTACCATTACTTTAACTGCTTAAGGTCATCTTGACTTTCGGGACACATTCCCGCTCGCACAGCGCTGTGACGGTATCCCCTGCTTGCAGCCGGGTATCGCCGTGGGGAATAATCAATTCGCGCCCGCGTCGAATCGAAACCAGGACGGCTTCGCGGGGCAGGTTCAATTCGGCGACGGTTTTTCCTACTGCGCAGGAGTGGAGTGACAGGGAAACATCCACAAATTCGGCCTGGGTATCATTGAGCGTCTGCATGGCCTCAACCCGCCGGCGGGCTTCTTCACGCCGGACGGCTCCAACCTCGTAAGCCCGGACTATATCGTTGCGGCGAACAACGCCGAGTAGATGGCGGGGGTTCTCGCGGGCCACCACCGGTAAACGGGAGAGGTCACGCGGAGCCATCCGCCGCAAGGCCGTTCCCACCGTCTCATCGGGGAAGACGGTTACGAGGTCACGGGTGGTAATGTCCTCTACCAGCAGCTTATCGGCTGAATCATCCTGCCCCATCATCGCCCGGCGGTGGTCGCTGAGTGAGACCACCCCGAGCAGGCTGCCCTCCTCATCCAGCACCGGAAAGCCGTGCCGGCCGGTGCGCAGAAATTCGTTAACTAACAGCTTCACCGGGAGATTAGCCGGAACCGTGACCGGTTGAGCGACCATCACCTCGTCCACGCGCACCGCCTCCATCACGTCCACGTCGCGCCCGCGCCGGAGGTGAATGCCGCGCCGGGTCAGTTTGAGGGTGTAAATGGATTCTCGATGCAGCCGCTCGGCCACGATCAGGCTGATAAAGACCGCGATCATCAGCGGCACAATCAAGCCGTAATCGTCGGTCATCTCGAACACGATCAGGATGGCGGTAAAGGGGGCGCGGGCGGCCCCGGCAAACACGGCGGCCATACCCACGGTGGCAAAGGCCCCCGGCCCAGCCGTTGCTTGAGGCATGAAATATTCGACGACCCGGCCAAAGGCCCCTCCGAGGGCGGCCCCGGTGAATAGTGACGGCGCAAACACGCCCCCGGAGTTACCGGAACCGAGAGTAAACGAAGTCGCCAGCGGCTTGAGGAAGATCAGGGCGAAGAGTAGACCAAAAGACAGTTGGCCCAGCAGCGCCCCTTCGATCACCGGAAAGCCGGAGCCAAAGACGTGAGGCAAGTTGGCCGACACGGGCAACCCGGGTTGACCTTCTACCTGTGGCGCAATCCCCCCACTCAAAACCAGGGGATAAAAGTAAGCTAACAGGCCCAGCAGCAGCCCACCCACGGCCGGCTTGAGGGCTTCGGGAAAGCGCCACTCATCAAAACGATCTTCAAACCAGTACAACAGACGGATAAAAACCACGGCCACCACCGCTGCCAGAACCCCCAGCACCACGAACAGGAAAATCTCCCACGGAGTTTGCATCCCATACCTGGGAATAGCAAAGGCCGGACGCTGGCCGAGAAAAACTCTGGCTACAGTCGCCGCTGTGACAGCAGAGATGACTACATTGCCCAAGTCGCCCAGGTGGAGTTCGCCCAAAATGATCTCCATAGCAAAAATCACACCGGAGATAGGGGCATTGAAGGTGGCGGCAATCCCGGCGGCGGCCCCGCAGGCCACCAGGTTGCGGATGCGGGCCTCGGAGAAGTTCAACCACTGACCAACGGTTGACCCGAGCGCCGCGCCTACCTGAACGATCGGCCCCTCGCGGCCCGCCGAACCGCCGCTGCCAATACACGAGGCCGAGGCAATAACTTTGGCCACAACCACTCGCGGCCGGATGCGCCCGCCCCTTAAAGCAATGGCCTGCATCACCTCGGGCACACCGTGACCTTTCGCTTCCTTAGCCAAGAAAGCGATGATCGGGCCAGCCACTAACCCGCCAACTACGGGCGCTAAGATAAATAACCCTCGCCCCAGGAAACCGAAGGCAGCCTCTCCGCCCTGAAACAATACCCGTTGAATCAAAGCAATGAGTTCGATAAAGACCACTGCGCCCAGCCCCGTGCCTGCGCCAATGACCACGGCTGTTGTAAGCAGCACCGCCGTTTCAGAAGGTTGCAGCCGGTCGAGCAGGCCAGGTAATCGTAATTTAAGTGCCGTCATTTTTCGCTGTCTCCCTTAGTAATGATATTTCCTGCTCACTTAGAAGCATCAGGTAGGCAAAGGCACTGTAAATCTTCTCGCGCTTCGCCAGCGATAGCCGTTGTCAGCACATCACCCGTTCGTCAGGCCAATCAAAAGAGTTGCCCTGCCGAGGACAACCGCCTCAGAGGGCTGCCAACGATCCCCGATGGGATGCGAAGCGCTATCCAGCCGGCGGGTGAGGCTAGGGGGAAGAGAAACTTTTGATTCATTGTGACAAACCCGAGAAAATAGATGCAATGCTTCGGTAATCGTTAGTTAGGGTAAGGGAAATGGTACCCCTTTTGGTCAGTATCACCAAATCACGGCCAAACCTGTTGGTTTAGCGGCGGGTTTGCCTGTCTGCGGACGGTTGGAACAGCGCCTTTCTGGAGCATTACGTCTATCTCGTGGCCCTGACCGTATTCTACGGCCTGGAACGAGCCGCCAAGTAAGTAAAAGGGGAGAGTGTGGACCAACAAACCAAGAAAATGAGCCTGGTCAGCCCAAATTTCGGCTTAACCAGGCTCATTTTCAACCGCTGGGGGCCATGTTTTCCTCTTTTTCCAGATTCGATTTATCCGCAGGATCGAGGGACCGTATCCAGCGCCAGCATTTCGGCAACAGTTTTGCGATGGCGATCCATTTCGGCTCCTCAGGCTCACTCAGGCAGCTTGATAAAGACCTTGTCGCCCCACCGCTCGGCCGGGTAGGTCTTTAAGTCTTCATGGACCGGAGGCTTGACCGCTTTGCCGGTGGTTATATCGAAGCGGCCATTGTGCATTGGGCACTCGATACAACCGTCCAGCACTAAGCCGTTGGCCAGCAATACTTTTTCGTGGGTGCATAAGCCATCGCTGGCATAAAAGTTGTCACCCTGCAAACGATAAACGGCATATTTTTTGCCGTTGTGGTCAAACCCGATGACCTCTTCCTCGTCCAAATCATCCACCGCGCACACTTCCACCCAATTGCCGGCCAGGGCTTGCGCTTCTTCGGCCAGAGCGACGTGACCGTTCTTCCCGTTCCCTCTTTCTTCAAGCGGCAGTTCGGTTGCAGCCGGCGCGGGTAAAGGCCGGTCAATGTAGTAGTCGGGGTTTTCATAAGCCTGCTTGATCAAAGCGGGGATCATCTCTTTGTATACCTGCCACAGGCTGGTATAGGGTGGCGGCGTCTGGGCCACAATCGCCTGGTGCAGTTTGGGCAGGGCGTGGAAAGGGACCATTGGGATGACGTGATGCTCGATGTGGTAGTTCATATTCATATAAAGATATTGAAAAACCGGGTTGACATAGACCGTCCGGGTATTCTGGCGATGATCGCGGGTATTTTCGGCCAGGCCGGCGTGTTGGGTCAGGCCCAAAAGCTGGTGCAGCCAGCCGCCATAAAAGCGGGGCAGGCCAATGAACATCATTGGCAAAAAGCTGCCGATGGCGTAGGACCAAATCCCAAAGGCAATGAATATGCCGACATAAATCCGGCTGGACCGGTACATTTTCTGGCGGACAGTTTCCGGCACGTAAGTCCGCACACTGGCATCCGGCTGGCCCAAAGCGTGGCGGATAATCCGCAGCACTTCAGAGGGACCGCTGTACAGCCAGAAAAAGTCACCGGCGATTTTGAGCAGGTCGGCGGGGCGGGTGACTTGAATTTCGGGGTCTTGCATCACAATGATGGTATCGGTATGATGGCGGGCGTGACTCCAGCGCCACAGGTGGGCTTCGCGCAGGGTCATGAAGGAGCTAACCTGGTAGAAAAACTCATTCAGCCAGCGGGTTTTGAAGGGCGTACCGTGCCCACATTCGTGCCAGCGGGCGTCTGCCGAAGAATAGATGGTGCCAAAGAGCAGAAACGCGGGGATGGCCCACCAGGTCCCCCAGGACAAGACGGCCAACCAGCCGCTGATGATGAGCAGCAGGATCCACAGCCCAAAGTGGAACAGAGCCGGGCCGTCACTCCGTACCATCAGCGCTTTGAGTTCTTGGCGCGGGATGTCGGGAGACCACCAGTCTCCTTCAACCTTTTCTTCGATTAAATCATCATCAAGCGCAACGGCGCTGCGTCCGGTACTGACCAACGAGTAATCCCGTTTGGCAAATTTACCAAGTAGCATATTGTTTTCCCCCTTCAATTTGGTATAAAAAGATTGTATTCTTTAAGTTATAGGGCACGCGAATTGGATGATCTTCCACCACTATTGCCATACCCAATCCCTGGGTGCTGCCGGTAATAAGGGCGTATTTGCCGGCCAGATCGGATTATAGGGTCATCGTCCTAAGCCACGCTAAAAGCGGCGCGGAAGCTTTCCATCGCCTGATGGCTGTCGGCGAGGGGATAGGCTTCCATGCCCACTATCCCTTCATAGCCTATCTCATGCAGCGCTTCGGCCACAAAGCGATAATTTAGCTCGCCGGTACCCGGCTCATGGCGGCCCGGGAGGTCGGCCACGTGAATATGACCGATATAGGGGTGGTAGTTTCGCAGGAGCTGGACCACATTGCCTTCTTCAACCGCACTGTGATAGATGTCGCACAGAACTTTGACATAAGGACTGTTAACTTCTTTTACCAGGCGCACCGCATCTTCAACATAGTTGATGGAGTAGCCGGGATGGTCCACTTTGGTATTGAGGACTTCAAGGCAGTAAGTCACCCCGCTTTCTTCCCCTAATTGGGCCAGTTGGCTTAAGGCTTTGTAAGCGGTGATCCAATGAGTCACCGGGCTGGTCGAGATTTTATGGACTACCTCCCCGTTCGGGCCAAGTTCTCCGCCGTGAACAACCAGGAAGGAGGCCTTGAGTTTTTTAGCGACCGGCGTGGATTCCGCGATTCCGGCCACGTAATCTGCTGTCCCATCGGGATGAACGCAAGAGCCACCCTGCGTCCCGGAAAAGCCGCAGACCTCGATCTTGGGGTTGTCTGTGAAGACCGACAGGTTGCGTCCCTTCCAGCCCCAAAACTCGACCAGAAAGCCGGCGTCGGCAATTTTTCTAACCCGTTCTTCAAACGGTAAATCCAGAAAAACGGTATCAGCACAAATAGATAAACGGTACATAGAGAACCTCCTCGAAAATAGTGAATAGTTTTCTAATCCTTAGTTAGCTGTTATCTGGCTGAAGGAACGGGACCGGTTGAGGCTCGTACGATCAATTCAACCGGAACTTCTACGGTGCTGGGCTTATAACTCTCGTTTTGCTCTATCGCGTTAAACAAGAGGGTAGCTGCCTGGCGTCCTATCTCCCACCTGGAAAATCTTATCGTCGTTAAGGGCGGCGCTAAATAAGCAGAACCAGCGGTGTCGTCGTAACCTACGATTGAAACATCCCCGGGAATGGATAATCCGGCTGCTTGAATAGCGTGCATCGCCCCTAAAGCTAACACATCATTATGAGTAAAAACAGCCGTTGGCGGTTCAGGCAGGGCCAATAGTTGCTGCATCGCCTGACATCCTGCTTTTTGATTAACATCACTTTCTATCGCCAGGGCTGGATCAGGTTCTATACCGCCGGCGCGAAGGGTTTGGCAATAACTATTTAACCGTTCATCAGCCCTGGCCGCACTGGGCAGACGGCCCTTAATAAATCCAATGCGCCGGTGCCCTAAATCCAACAGGTGTTGTGTCGCCAACTTTCCCCCTTGTAGATCAGCCAGTACTACACAGTCCATTCCCGGCCAGTCGTGCTGGAGCAAAACAACCGGAATTTTGGCCTGCTGCAATGGTTTAATCGTCTCTTGAGGATTTGATGTGACCGGTTGGATGATAACGCCATCTGCGTGTTTAGCCCGGAACATCTGCACCAGTTCTTTCTCTCGCTCCGGGTCGCTGCCACTGTAGACGAACAACATCATGTATCCATTGGAAATACAGATTTCCTGAAGACCCTCGGCTATTTCTCCATAGACCGGGTTGGTAAAGTCGGGCGTAATCAAACCAATGGTCAGGCTCTGCTGTACCCGAAAACTTCGGGCCAATTCATTCCGGTAATAGCCTAACTCTTCAATCGCCTTTTCTACTTTAGCCCGTGTTGCGGGCGTAACTGGCCGGGGACCGTTATTGAGGACATACGATACGACGGCTGTAGAAACCCCTGCTCTGGCCGCCACATCATCACGGGTAGCTCGTTTTTTCGTCATTCGGCAGAAAATTCAGACAAAGCTATTAAATCATTCCCAGGACTCTGGTGGATAAATCTCCACCACAGACAAACTGTTCCCCTTTACTGGCTGTAAAAGGATGAGGGCTGGAATCATTTTGTAATGATGATGAGTTCCTGGCGCCCAATCTTACCCCACCTGAGCCTTATAGGCCCGGAAACTGATATAGGTCTGTCCAACTTGTTACGGGCTTGAGGGAGGAATGTGGTAGAAAGAAGATACAGGTGATGATCTTATATAGAAGCTACATGGATTTATCTACAAGAGTAGACTACCCGTGTAGAATGGTATCATGAGATAAAATGTTTGTCAATAGAACAAAGGTTTCGAGTTTGGGATAAAAAGTAAGTGGAGTCAGGTCCCAATACAGGAGAACCTCTCAGTTCAGGGTTCAGGGTTTTTGTTCATAACTCTGAACTCTGAACCTGATTTCAAAAGATAACTCTGCAAGGAGAGCATACCCGCAGCGATGGCGCTCGCGCCTTGCCCAAAACGAGTCAAGACCTCACCACAGTAACGTTCGAGCCGGTTGGGTCCGCTGGGGAGAAACGCCAGATGTATATTCAAAATCGGCGCGATGACATTGAACGCCCGTAAATCATTCGCGGTCAGGGTGAGGGTCTGATCAAGCGCCTCGTCCGCCTGCCTGGCCTCGCGCTGAAAGAGCGATTGCCACGCCTGGGCCATCAATAATTGCACCTGACCGTGAACGGGCAGCGGAATTGCCAGGGCCTGGTGGCTTAAGACCCCCTGGCGGGCATAATCGTGTTGGCGGCGTATCGCTGCGCCCCGTCACCGCCTGGGCTAACGGCAGGGTGATCTCAACCAAATAAGTAATGTTCGGGTCATCAACCTGATTGGGAGTTAACTCTTCAAAAAATTTCGCAGGACGGTTTGAAGAATACCCCCATTGCGGTAGTAATCCACCTCGACCGGCGTGTCCACCCGGCAGGTGGTGACAAGGGTGCGGGTCACACCCTTTTCGTCAGTCACATCCACCCGTATATCCTGGCGCGGCTTGAGCGTATCGTCAATATGAACGGTATAACTTTCTTTGCCGGTCAGGCCCAAACTTTCAGCATTCTCGCCGGGTTTAAATTCCAGAGGCAGCACCCCCATCCCGACAAGATTGCTGCGGTGGATGCGCTCAAAGCTCTCCGCCAGCACAGCTCGCACGCCCAGCAAATACGTACCTTTGGCCGCCCAGTCACGGCTGGAACCGGTGCCGTACTCCTTGCCGGCGATAACCAGCAAGGGGGTACCGTCGGCTTTGTACTTCTCGCTGGCGTTGAAAATCGGCATCACCTCGCCGCCGGGCAGGTAGGTTGTCCAGCCACCCTCGGTGCCGGGGGCCATCTGGTTGCGCAGACGGATATTGGCAAACGTGCCGCGGGTCATGACCCGGTCGTTGCCCCGCCGCGAGCCGTAGGAGTTGAACTCGGCGGGCGCGACGTCATGTTCCTGCAAATACAGACCGGCTGGGCTGTTGGGCTGAATGGAACCGGCCGGGGAGATATGGTCGGTGGTCACGGAGTCGCCTACTTTGACCAGTGTTTTGGCCGCCCGAATGGGCTGAATAGGCGACACATTGGTGGTGAGGTCAACAAAAAAGGGCGGTTCCTGGATATAGGTTGACCACTCATTCCAGGCATACAGCGCGCCCTCGGGCACAGGAATAGCGTTCCATTTCGGATTGCTGTGCTCGATGCCGCTGTATTCCTTGCGGAAGGTTTCCGGGTTGAGCGCTTTGTCATACTCGGCGGCAACTTCGGCCTGGGTCGGCCAGATGTCCTTCAGATAGACCGGTTCGCCGGCTTTGTCCACGCCGATGGGTTCCGTCGTCAGATCAATATTGGTCGTCCCGGCCAGGGCATAGGCAACTACCAGCGGCGGCGAGGCCAAATAATTGGCCTTGATATAGGGGTGAATCCGCCCCTCAAAGTTGCGGTTGCCGCTCAGCACGCCGGAGACCACCAGGTCGCCGGTCGTAACCGCATCCACAACCGGCGGGGGCAGCGGGCCGCTGTTACCGATACAGGTGGTGCAGCCATAGCCGACGGTATGGAAGCCTAACGCTTCCAGGTAGGGAGTCAAGCCGGCCTCATTTAAATAATCGGTCACCACTTTGGAGCCGGGGGCCAGGCTGGTTTTTACATAAGTCGGTACGCGTAAGCCCCGCTCCACCGCCTTTTTGGCCAGAATACCGGCGCCCAGCATGACCGAAGGGTTACTGGTGTTGGTGCAAGAGGTAATCGAGGCCAGCACTACCGCCCCATGGGTGATTTCCCGCTGCGCCGCGCCATCAAACTTAACCGCGCATTTGCGCTGCAGCGCTTTTTGATCCAGGCCGTAACCCTGCGTCCCGATGGGATTGGTCAGGGCGGTCTGGAAAGTTGTTTTCATATCGGCCAGCGCCACCCGGTCCTGAGGCCGCTTGGGACCGGCCATACTGGGCACAACTTCGCTCAAATCGAGGCTGAGCGTGTCGGTAAAAGTGGGGTCAGGCGTGGCGTCGGTGCGGAAGAGGCCTTGCTCTTTGGTGTAACGTTCGACCAGTTCAACCAATTCGGCGGGCCGGCCGGTGCGGCGCAGGTAGTTGAGCGACTCCTGGTCCACCGGGAAAAAGCCCATCGTCGCCCCATATTCGGGAGCCATATTGGCGATGGTTGCCCGGTCCGGCAGGGTCATCTGGCTCAGGCCGGGGCCGTAAAATTCGACAAATTTGCCGACCACGCCTTTTTGGCGCAGCATCTGGGTCACGGTCAGGGTCAGGTCGGTGGCGGTGACGCCCTCACGCAGTTGGCCGGTCAGTTTGAAGCCGACCACCTCCGGGATGAGCATATAAATCGGCTGGGCTAGCATGACCGCTTCGGCTTCGATCCCGCCCACGCCCCAGCCGACCACACCCAGGCCGTTGATCATGGTGGTGTGGCTGTCGGTGCCAACCAGGCTGTCGGGATAGACGACGAGGCTATCTTCTTCCGGGCGCGTCCAGACGACGCGGGCGATATATTCCAGGTTGACCTGGTGGACAATGCCGCTGGCCGGCGGCACCACTTCAAAATTATTGAAGGCTTTTTGGCCCCAGCGCAGGAATTCGTAGCGCTCGCGGTTGCGCTCGAACTCAATTTCGGCATTGCGCTCCAGGGCGATGGCCTGGCCAAACACATCCACCTGCACCGAGTGGTCAATGACCAGATTGACCGGCACAACCGGGTTGATTTTTTGCGGATTACCGCCCATGCGAGCCATGGCCGAGCGCATGGCGGCCAAATCCACCACGGCAGGTACACCGGTGAAGTCCTGCAAAATCACCCGGGCCGGTTTGAAGGGAATTTCGGCGGCGGTTAGGGCGGTGGCGTTCCAGTGGGTCAGCTTATGCACATCGGCCTCGGTTACAACGTAGCCGTCTACCTCGCGCAGAACCGCTTCCAGCAGTATCTTGATCGAAAAAGGCAGGTATGAGACATCTTTGTCCAGTTTGTCCAGGCGATAAATGGTGGCTTCGCCCTGGCCGGTATTAAACTTGGCGCGGGTACCAAGAGAATTTTTGGTTAGCTCGCTCATAAGATCAACTCCTCAACAGAATTTAATTGCGCATCAAAAAGGTAAAATATAAGAAAGCCCGTCCGCAGAATTTTGTGACGGGCGACGTGGTCAATTTGACTTAGGTTTTACCTTAAGGATTGGGTCGGGGTCGTCGGGCAGAGTTTCGTTCGATATGCCCAAAAAGCCTGCATTGCAGCCATCGAAACTCCTTTTACTGGTAGAGGTTAAAGGTATTTTAGTAGATAGCCAAAGTAGTGTCAAACTTCATTAAAGATTAAGTGGCTCGAATCCATTTATTGCTTATAATGAGGCCAAGATGGAGCAATAAACCATCCAAACTATTTCCTGCAAAAGGGGAACTTGATGGCGCCTCAGATTCGAACCGAGCCGATCGCACCAACCGTGGAAGGAGAATTTCAAACCGGACAGGTTTTGACCATTGTCGGGGGGCACTTTGTGCACGATACCTACCCGGCGTTTTTAGCCCCATTACTGCCCCTGCTGATTGATAAATTATCTCTCTCCCTGGCCCAGGCGGGGGCGCTGCAACTCTTTATCCAGATGCCCGCCCTCCTCAATCCGTTTATCGGCTACATGGCCGACATTCTCAGCCTGCGTTATTTTGTTATTTTGGCTCCGGCCGTAACCGCTACGGCGATGAGTCTGCTGGGAATTGTGCCCAACTATCTGGCTCTGGCTATTTTGTTATTTGTGGCCGGCGCGAGTACGGCTGCTTTCCACGCGCCCGCTCCGGCCATGGTCGGGCGGATTTCCGGCAGCCGATT
Source organism: Anaerolineae bacterium (assembly GCA_023382535.1). Next base: position 57,705 of record JAHDWA010000041.1, read on the forward strand.
GGGGAAGGGGATGAGTTTCTTTATGGCCGGGGGCGAGTTGGGCCGGGCGGTCGGTCCGCTGCTGGCGGTGTGGGTGGTTTCGTGGTGGAGTTTGGATAACTTTTACCGCATCATGGTGCTGGGCTGGGCAGCTTCGCTCATCTTATACTGGCGTTTGCACAACATTCCGGCCCGGTCAGACCAGCGGCAAGATTTGCGAACGCTCTGGCCTGTAGCCCGGCGGTTATTTGTGCCCATGCTGATTTTCCTATTTCCGCGCGAGTTTATGCTGACCGGCTTAGCCTATTATCTGCCCACTTTTATGGACAGCCAGGGGGCGAGCCTGTGGCTGGCTGGGGCCGCGCTTTCGATGTGGGAACTGGCCGGGGTTGTGGGGGTTTTGTTCAGCGGCACCTTCAGCGACCGGGTAGGCCGGAGAGTCATTTTGCTGGTCGCCACGAGCAGCGCTTCGATCTTGATGCTGCTATTTCTTTACGTGCAGGGTTGGCTGTTTGTACCCATTTTGCTGGCCCTGGGTTTTACCTCCTTATCAACCACGCCGGTCATGCTGGCTATGGCTCAGGAACATTTGCCCAACAATCGCGCCATGGCAAATGGTATATTCATCTCGCTTTCTTTTCTGATCCGGCCTGTGTCTGCCTTTGCCGTTGGGCTGATGGGCGATCATTGGGGGCTGCATACTGCTTTTTTAGCGGCGGCGCTCATTTCTGTGCTGGCTATCCCGGCTATCTTCTTTTTGCCTAAAATTGAAAGGGAGGAAATCTAAAAAGTTTGCGCTGGTCTAATTTATTTCTAACATAATTCAAGTACAATCAACCATATCTAGGGATTTGGAGGCAGAAGCTATGTTTTTCTACGACTCAACTTTCTTGTGTTTTTTGCTGCCGGCGCTGATTTTGGGCTTTATTGTCCAAATGATGGTCAAAAGTAAATTCAACCAGTATGCCCAGGTGAGGACGATGCGCGGCTTGACCGGCGCGCAGGTGGCCCGCCAGATTTTGGATACAAATGGCTTGCACGACGTCACGGTTGAAGAGACCCAGGGCTTTTTGAGCGACCATTATGACCCGCGCAGCCGCACCCTGCGCCTTTCGCCCGAGGTGGCTCGTGTGCCGTCCGTCTCGGCGGTTGGGGTAGCGGCCCACGAAGCCGGACATGCCTTGCAGCATGCGACCGGTTACGTGCCGCTGCAATTACGCAGCTTTATGGTTCCCGCCGTGCAGTTTGGCAGTTGGCTGGGGCCGCTGATTATTATAAGCGGTATTTTTTTGGAAATGCTCTTCCGCTTGAGCAGCCTGGGCCTCGCGCTGGCCTGGTTTGGCGTAGCTGTATATGCCCTGGTGGCGCTTTTTGCGGTCATCACCCTGCCGGTAGAGTTAGACGCCAGCGCCAGGGCGAAAAAACTGCTCTACCAGTACAACATTGTTGACCAGCGAGAATTATCAGGCGTGAGCAGTGTGCTTAATGCCGCCGCCTGGACTTATGTTGTCGCCGCCATTGCCGCTCTGCTTGAGCTTGCTCGCTGGATCTTTATCCTGGTCGGCATGGGCCGGCGAAACAATTAAGAGTCGGTTTGGCTATTTACATTTGATTTTCTTGGGATAAGGAACAATTTCTACGCTTCTCGTCTAAATAGCACCTCACCTCAATCCACGGTTCCCCGTCCTCTGTGAATAAAATAGCCTCTACGTTTAACCTCTCGATGATGTAACGCTTGTCCTCAAAGCTTGCATCATCGAGAGCTTCTTTTACTTGGGCCTTTATCTCTTTAAGGCGGTTAACTGCGTCCCGTATGCCTTGCTCTGCTTTAGTAGTCATGTCTTCTATACTGGCCTCAATATCTGTCTTTTGTTGATCCAGTTCATTTAATTGAGCTTCGATATTTTGTATATCGGCTTTTGTACTGGAAATCGTGCGCGTAGCTCCACTATTCAACATTTCCATCAGCACTTTTTGACTTTGCGATAGGTCTTTTTCTAACTTTGCTATGGCCTGTTTAATCCGAGTCAATTCTTCGCCCAAGAGAGTTGTAACATCTTTTTGCCGGGCGCGGTAACGCTCTATACCCTGCTCGATAATCGCATCATTTTGTATTAACTCTTTAACCCAATCCCAAACGAAATCATCAATATCTTTGGCTGGATACAAGGGCAGATCACAATTCCGGTAAGGAAAAATCTTGGCGTTCGGGCAAAGATAAAGTTTACCTTTGTTGCTACCGTAAATCCTGTGTTTACATTTGCAGCGCATACGCTTGCTCATCAAGTAGTTGGCTTTGGGCTTACGCCCGACTCGCTCTTTATTCTCTTGTAGCTTCATCTGGGCTTGTTCCCACGTTTTCGGGTCAATGATTGGTGGAACCTCTACGGCGATCCATTCTTCCTTTGGGCGTTTCACCATCTTGCCGTTGATACGTGTAGTTTTGCCATAGTGCCACACTCCCTTGTAGACTTCTGAGGATAGAATCCTGTGAACCGTGCTACTTGTCCAGAGTGGATGTTTGCGCGACCTTCCCTGAGTTCGTTTCCCCTCGCTTGATGGCGGTATCTTTTTTGTGTTCAAGTAACGTGTAATTTGAGCTATTGTCAGTGGCAGCTTATTCCGCTCCCCATAGAGAAATAGACGATATATCAGACGGACAACTGGAGCCTCCTTACTACTTTTGCGGAGAGTCTTATATCCTCTCTTATCTTTGGTCAGTTCAAAGCCATACGGAGGACGACCAAAAACAATTACTCCACCTTGTTGGGCTCGGGTTCGTTTGACCTCTGCCAGTTTCTTCACTGTGTTATCCCTGTCCGTTCCAGCTTTCCATCCGCCCAAACTGCCGTACATAAAGACTTCCATTGGATTGTTGAGGTCAACCTTTTTCCCAATTTCGCTCAAATGAAATTCAATTCCCAATTCCTGAAACTCGACGATGAGTCGTAGAGTGTTGACTCCATATTTACTCCGGTCTAGCCGTGACACATTGTAAACAATCAGCGTATTTGCTTGTCCGGCCCGCAGAATCTTGAGGACTTTGTTAAGTTCTGGTCGGTCAAGCGTTGTCCCAGTGTAGTCTTCACGAAAGATAAACTCAGGCGGTACGTAGATATTATGGGCGGCGGCGTAGGCTAGCCCCTTTTCAATTTGATTGTCAATACTCGTGCCCTTTTCGGCCTGCTCATCAGTAGATACACGGGCATAAATAATACCCAGTCTAACAACCAATGCCAGTGCCATGAGGGATATATATCCTGTTCCATCCATGCTATAAGCTCCTATCCGAGAAGTGAGAAACACAAAGTAAAAATGACCATGATCGGCTCATTTCTCACTTCTCACCTGAAATTTGGCTAAAACTTCCTGAATTTTCTGGTTGTAGAACTGACCATACTTGCCTTTGCCCCATATGACCTGGGAAATATCACGGTAGCTTTCTCCAGCAGTGGCCATGTCTAAAATCAGTTGCTCTTCCTCAGTCGGCTCGGGTTCGATCTCTGTTTCGGCTTCAACAATCTCCATATCTAATGATGGAGCAATATAGCCAGCCGGTAGTAGTTCCGGCAAAGGTGGCGGTGTAGGTACAGCAAACTCGCCCAACTTCTGGTTGGCAACAACAGCGATGGCGATACGTGATCCATCAGGTCGTTTCTTCAGCTCCAACTGCAAAAAACCGTTGATCGCTTTGTAACGCCCATTCAGTCCTATATCGGCGGCCAGGTTGGTTTGGGTGGCAAAAACTAGATGGATGCCATACTTCCGGCTCTGTCTGACCATTGTGGCGATGAAGGTCCTGGCTGTATCATTCTCGGCCACAATTTCGGTCCATTCGTCGGTGACAATCGTAATCTTCTCAAAGTCGTTTTCTGTGGCCTGGCCGGTGCGTAAAGCCTCAACATTGTGGTTGAGTATTCTAAAAAGGACACTAATTACACGGCTGATTTTTTCGGGAGTTTCCATCCTGTCTAGTCCCTGCCACTTTGCCGGGTGTTCTCTAGAGTCCAGAATCAAAACCCGATGCCCTTGCAGCTTGCGCCGATATGAAATCGTCCGCAGTAAAGAGGTTTTGCCGTTGCCGGAGCCGCCCCAAACTAGGGTGTGGGGATAGGTATCAATCAATTCCAGCAGATCAATGGGGTTGGCCTCGATGACAATTTCGGAAGCAGGCGTTGGCAAAGCAGCCCGAGCATGGCGACTGGCTAAGAAGGCTTGAAAAGTCGCCAGTTCAGCCGGGGTCGGGTCGGCCGGAGTCCCATTAATTCTCCACTGGGGCATTTGATGGAGCTGGAGCCAGGCTGCATGCTTGTCTGTTTCTCGGATGAAGACACCATGATCGTTGGTGAGGGCCAGCACATTCGCTTGCTTTTCAGCTTCAATTCGGGTGGCGCGGATCATTCTCATCCGCTCAGCCAGATACCAGCACCCAAAGAACAATCCGAACAGCCCGACTAGGCCCAGCAGAGCAGCGGCAATGTAACCGACTACTAATAGGGCTTGAACAATCGGCTGATAAAAGATGACAGCAAGAATGAGGGTTGCGGTTGCCGTTGCGATGATTACATAGCGGGTCATACTTTCATCCCCACTCCCCAGGCCAATGATCGAAAGCCGATGGTGAAAACAGCAGCGGTAAATTGGGCAGCCTCGACAAAATCAGTAATCAACACCACGACTTTTGACACAAAGTGACCGAGTTGAAGCAATAGGTTGATCAAGGCGGTGATAGCCAGGATCAGGGCAGCAATGCTGTCCGTGTCATCGTCAACAACAATTTGAACAGCAATGCGGGTACTGTGCAATACGGCGGTGGTCATTCTTTCACCTCCGCGTTGACCCGATCCCAGCCACGCTTGGCCGTGGTTAGAATGTGGGCTACATCATCCCGACCCGCTTCGTGCGCCGCATTCACAATTCGGTCAAAAGCTCCCCTCTCTTGGACCACATTGACTTTGCCATTTAGAGTATTCAGATCACGCTTGACGGTGGATAGGCTCACTTTGAGGCTGCTGGCGATGTTCTGCGGGTTCATTCCCTCACGAGCCAGGTTCAGCACATTGGCCCGCCGAGCCTCAATCTTGGCCTGCCGAGCCTCGTTCATTTCCTCGACAGAGGCTGTTTTTTGCTGGAAATGAGCTGCTTTTAACTCGTTTCTGACCTGCTCGAGCCTGGCACTCGTTTGAGCAAGCTGAGTATTAAGCCGGTCCACTTCACTTTGCTTTTGGTCAATCTCATCCTGTTTCTGGCTCAATAGTTCAGCCAGTTCTGCGCGCTTGTAATCAATTTCTGTAATAAGTTCGGCCAATGTCTTAATCACCCCTCGTCGGGAAATATCCTGGGCGATGACCCGTTTGATCAAATGAGTGACCAGGGCGACGGAAAGAGGAAACAGTGACGTGGCGAAAACAGCCAGGATGACTTGAGGCGTAGTTATCTTGCCAATCCACCAGGCAAACACCGCGTGGCCCACATTAGCAGTAATTCCCAGACCCGTAAAGAGGAGAACCATAATCCAGGCGAAACGATCTTCTTCTCCTTGCAGCTTAGCGTTGAACACGGCCAGCGCAGCGGTGATTTCGGCCAAGTCAAACAGCAGTGGGAAGAAGATACCCAGCCAAGCGGCGAAGAGGCCGATGCTCACAAAGAGGTCATAAAGCGCGGTGTACCCCAGGACACCGGCGCTTAAGATGACCAGAGCGGCGCACACGACGGCAATGCGGGCGGTTATGGTGATCGCGTTCATGACTCACCTCCGGTAAAAAGAGACCCACCAGTCTGTTTGATGATGGCTATCCAGCCAGTCAAAATTCGGTTGTCATTCAAATGGATGCGGCAGATTGTCCTGTGGAAAGAATCGGGTTGCGTAGCAGTCGTGGAGATTTGCCCATTGCGGGCGAGAGGATTCTGTGTTAAATTCTGATTAGACATTGCACATTGTCCCTTTCAAGCGCCAATGTGTGGTGTTGAGGCGCGTTGCCGGTCGCACGGCAGCGCGTCTCGCTTTTTAATGGGTTTGTTGAGTAATCGGCTTTAAATCTGAGCGTTGGGCCTGCATTCGGCGCTGGGCTTCTCGAATAAGAATTTGGCGCATCACATAGGATATACTGCGGTCATCTTCCCTGGCCCATTGTTCAAGCATTGCCTTTAGCTCAGTAGTACCTACAAATGAGATTGTTGTGGGTTCTGACATAATTTACACCTTATTGAATTTTAATACTCAAATTGATGAACAATATTCATCAATATATCATAAGAATTATTGAATGTCAATATTTAATTTCGATAAACTTTTTTTCATGGCACTGATATAGTAAAATCGGTGTATGAGTAACTTAAGTGTCTGGCTTGCTGAAGAGACAAAGGAGCGGGGATGGTCTTATAGAGAGTTGGCCAGACGTGCCGGAATTTCTCAATCGCTCATATCCAAAATACTTTCAGGTGACACAAAGCCTAGTATTAACTTTTGCAACAAGATCGCCCATGCGCTTGGAGAGTCGCCTGAAAAGGTCTTAAGGCTGGCTGAAATTCTCCCCTCCTCTCAAGCCTCAAACGATGATTCCATCTTGGCTGAACTTCAAGACATCGTAAAAAATCTACCCCCTGGCCAGCGCAAAGAGGCACTTCGTTATCTGCGCTTTTTGTATCAAAACAAACACGAAGAAGACAATTGAATTGATTCAGTATTTCATTTCGTTGATAACCCACTGATGTAGGTCGTAGCCAGCTTTTACCAGCTCAGTAATATCCTTGATCCCAGGAGGCAGAACTGTTTGGCTGCCTTTCTTGGCCGTGAGGCTCAGCCAGTAGCCAGCTCCGAAATACCCAGCATCATCAGCATCTAAAGCGATGTGAAAGCGTTTGGTGTGGGCTATAGCTGGTAGCCAACGAATAGGCAAGCGGTATTTGGCACCACCCAAAGTAACAGCCCCAGCCAAGTCTCTAGCGAACTGACTCAGAATCATTACATCGAACTCCCCTTCACAAATGAAGACATGTTCCTTAAACTTGCCAGTGCTGGTGAACCAAAATCCGTCATCTTCGCCATACTCTAAGGTGTCAACTCCAAATAAATTCATCTTATTACCCGAAACGCCACAATATTTGGGAGCTGGTTCGACTTCACCGGTGTCCTTGTCTGTGTGGTGTCGCTCCCAGTCTCTTTTACCTTTAATGCTCAATCTAATTTTCAGACCGAAAATGGTATTGAGTCGCTTAGAGTAGTGAGGAATGATGATACCGGCGTAAACCCAATGACCATGGAGTCTTTGCGATTCGGGGTTGTAGCCGAGCCAGTAACGCTGTAGGGTTTCATCACTCAAATGGCGGTCCGGTCCGTTGAGCCAGCCTTTAGCTTTAGACCCAACCGGCTCAAATAACCACTTCTGACAATCCATCATTACCCTGATTAACCCATCCTGCCACCCCTGCTCAGGCCATTCGTCAGGGGTGACTTCATACTTCGACTGGTAGTCTGCTTCCACCGGATGGTAAATGACTTCGATTTCAGCAATGCCTGCCAGTCTCGCTACTTCCGCTTTAGCCTGCCTGAAATCCCAATTATGTCGGGCCATAAGCCAAGTATAGACATCACCACTCTCACCTCGGCTGTTCCAAAAGTAAAGTTGCCTCCTGGTGTCCACAATCAGCGAATCGTGTTCCTTTGCTCGAAGGAAGCGCCCTTGATCACGCAGAGTAAAATCTTGATTGATGATATTCTCGATTTTAACTTTTGCCTTTAACTCTTGGGTGGTTAACAAAGATTGGCTACCCCTTTCGCTGAAACCGTCTAACTGTCTAACTGTTTAACTCAAGTAAATTTTTAGACAATTTTTCTGTCCGGCTGCTCCTATACCCATTAGGGTTTTCCACTAATTGCTAACTAAACTGTCTAATATTTTCAATAACTTCGACAGTTAGACAATTAGGCAGTTTTATTCAGGTATTTTAAAAACGACTCCAGTTGGACCACGTTCCCGCTTGACTTCCGTTTGCACAATACGTCCACTGGCCTTGAGGTAATCCACAACTTTGGTGAAACGTCCCTGTTTCGCTAAATCTGGGAAGCGGCGCTGAAGGTCCCGATTACTGCAAGTTCTGCCCTCACAACTGTTGATGAACATTTCAATTCTGGTGGCATCTTTCTCTACAGGATCATGATAGTCTGACGTCGCCAAGTCCTTGCTGATGAGCGAGTTAACCCGGTGTAAAGACCGGCGCCAGCGTTCAGCAATGAACTGTGCCCGTTCACAATGGCCTAGGGTAATAACGATGTCTGGTTTAACCGAGTCTAAACTGTCTATAGTTGCCAACAGTATGGCGATTTTCATAGCAGTGTCGTGGAGCCTGACATAAACACCAGGCAATTTTTCATCCCTTTGGCCACTGTAGGCATCCCAACAGGCATCATAAATTGCTTTGTGATGTTGCCTCATCGCTTCAACAACACCCGGTCCAAGCTTTACGCTAGTTTCGGTTAGAGGCTCAACATCCAGGCGGGATCTGATAGCTTCACGGTCCTTGTCAGCTTCGAGTGGCATGATTGTGACTGCCGGCATTTTTAAGAATTTATAGTGGAGGAAAGATAGACGCTCTACTAAGTCGCCGGGAGGAATAGTTGGATCGTCACCGTTGGCGTTGAGATAGTAGTGATAAGGTGGCCTTGTCTCCAGTGTTAGCAGATTGAAACGTGAAAATGTTCCATCCGCCCACTCTCGGGCGTTTCGAGAAAAGTAGGGTCTCATCGCAGCCGGAGTGGTATCACCTAATAAAGATAAGTAAACATTTTCGACAGTAGTACGGCCGCGGGTGACCGTTAAACCAAACTGAAGCTTAGGGGGACAATCGTACAGTTGAAGCAGTAACTCCCGGAGTTGGGCCAAGTAGTCTTTCCGACCAGCTTCAAATAGACCAGACGCTTCACGGATAATGAGTGAACGCTGGCCAGCTAAGGCTCTCTCTTTGTACCAACGGTCGTATTCCTTGGGATCGCTATCTTTATCCAGCCCACCATACTGCTTTGTGAACGAAAGTTCGATACTCATGCTTTCGGTAGTACCAAGTGCTGAAAGCCGAAGTAAGTCAGCCTTGTCTGCTAAGTTGTCGGCAACATTGATGGCTCCTGTCTTGTGGATAATACCGGGCGGTCCCACTAACAAGACAAACAAGTTTGGGTAGAGGTTACCTACAGTGGTTTTAAGAGTGACTCGCCTGGCTACGGCGGCCGACAGTAAAAACAGGCCAGCAGCTTCGTGGAAAATTTCTGGTGACATAGGGCTGCACTTTTTTGCGTAGCTTACATACTCAGTTAGCCACTTGCCCGCGCTGAGATCAGGTTCGTTCACTATTCTGAGTCCGAGATTGGGTATTTCCAAGTCTGGCCAATAAAGCAGTGACTCATCAGCTTTGAAACTGTTCTGCATTTGGGCGTATTCAGTCTGGGTAAGCCCATCCTTGATATTATCTGCCCAAGATTGGTTGCCCACGTCATTTGCTGAAATACTGTCGGTGTCAGGGAGAGCCATGGCCACCTCCATAGATAACTTTCTTGACCAGATAATGAATGCACTGCATCCCATAGATCACTGCAAAGAAGTCGGCCGGCTGATTAGACAGTGTATGCGCAGCGTCGAGTGAGGTATTCATCAAATTAAAAAGACACGGGTCGTTATTAACGACGTTCATACTGAATCGCTCCCAAAAATACTGAATAAGCTTAGGGGATTTATTTTTTGTATGATTGTGCTTAAAAGGCTTGACCAGAGGACCAATATGGGGGTATAATTGAGGTGCGAGTTCAATTTGTTCCACACTGTCCCGCGAAAAAGGTCGGCTTATCCCCGGCCTTTTTTTCATTTCCGATGTCTCACTTTACCCTCCTTTTCCGCCCGATCTTTGTAGACTTGGTCTGTGGGAGTGTTTCGCCTGTCAGGGCTGGATTGGCTTTTTGAGTGCTGCTAGCAGCGCCATCTGGATTCTGCTGGCGACGCTCTTCAGCACGATTAAGCAAGTAGGAGATGACGTCGGCAACGGCATCACACTTCTCATCATCAAGATTAGCTGGCATCAATATCCTCCTGCTGTTTCTGCGGCGACGTAGCCACACTTCGGAGCATGTCTAACCTATCGGATTTGCAGCTCGCTCCAAGTTCTATTAGTCCTTGTCGTTGCAGTCGCTCCTCCAGGGCTTGGCGAATATACTCCGAGCGAGATGATCTTAATTGAGCAGCTCCTATCCTGACCCAATAATCAAGAGAAACAGGAACTCTTGCACTAATATAAATAACTTCTTCTTGGTTCATCCAGCCACCTCCAAATTTTGGAAAAATAAAAAGCGCCCAACCTATCCCTTGAAAAATCTCAGAGTGGACACACTATGTTGCATTTCTGAGATTTTTTTTTGGAATAGAGTTGGGCGCTCGGTTTCCGTGCGCACTTCCTCTACAGTTCTCTCAATTTAGCATATTATCAAGCTGATAGCAATAGCCCAGTCGAGTGATATTACTCATATAGGACACTGTATTTAGCACTGCAACTTATCAGACTGGCTCTGTAGCTTCATCTTTTCTCTCGCGAGAGAGCCTTGGCTTCAACCTTTTAATGCCAGACGCCTCATAGCGCGAACGGCAAGAAGAGGGGTAATAAAGGTTGATTTTTGATGCTCAGCCTTGGCCAACACTTTTTAATTTTTTGGGGATTGCCAGGGAATATGGAATCGTGCTAAAATGTACAGGATAAGCAAAAGACCCCCGGTCGCCAAACCGTTGGGGGTCTCTGCCTAAAATGCTTTGACCAGGTATCCCTGGCCCTGTCTTGTTGTTAAGAACATCTTAGCATGGACACGCCGCCTGGTCAAGGTGGCGTTTTTTATTTCAGGAGACCTCTGAATGTGAGCAATGATGCACCCCTTCAGACCGGCCAAATCTTGAAAGGGCCGCTATTCAACGAACCGATGCGGGTTGAGATGATCCGCGCTGGTGGTCGTGATACTTGGGTTGTCGGCCTGGTGGGGATGCAATCGGAGCGGTTCCGCAGTGTTACTCTGACTGTGCAGGACCTGGCCGGGCTGACCATCCTCGACGCCGGGGCGACCTATCGCGGCGATGGTCAACTGTTGCGCTTGGGGCTGCAAGCATATGCCCTGGGCATCGCCTACGAATTCGATCCCTATTTTGGCTTGTCCATTTCCCGCGTGGACCCCCTGCCTCATCAGCTTTCGGCGGTCTATGATTATATGCTCAAGCTGGCTCGCATTCGCTTTTTGCTGGCTGATGACGCCGGCGCAGGCAAAACGATTATGGCCGGGTTGCTTATCCGCGAACTCAAGCTGCGCGGCCTGGCTGATCGTATCCTGGTGGTCTGCCCCTCCAACCTGACTTTTCAGTGGCAGCGGGAACTGAAGGAGAAGTTCGACGAGAAGTTTATTGTCCTCAAGGGCGGTAACATCCGCGATCAGTTTGGGGTCAACCAGTGGCTGGAACAAAAACATGTCATTACCTCGCTCGATCTGGCCAAGCGGGAGGAGATTTTACCGGGTCTGCAACAGGTACGCTGGGACCTAATCCTAGTAGATGAGGCCCACCGCCTGTCCTGGACCCCCCCTGCCCGCAAGACGGCTCGCTACGCCCTGGGGGAGCTGCTCCGAGACACCACCGACCATTACTTGCTGCTGACAGCCACGCCCCACAAAGGCGACCCAGTCAACTTCAGCCTGTTTTTACAACTGCTTGACCCTGACGCCTACGCCGAAGTCCGTTCCATCCGGGAAGCGATGGGCCGCCGGCGCGCCCCCTTCTATCTACGCCGGACCAAAGAGGCCATGGTCTATTTCCCGGAGCGTCAGCCCGATGGAAGCTGGGCCGCCCGCAAAATCTTCACCCAGCGTATTCCCAAAAGCGTGGACTTTCAAATTGATGGAGCCGAGTTCGACCTGTACCGGGCGGTCACCCGCTTTGTTAAGCGGCAAAGCGCCCAGGCCGCCGCCCGGGGGGATGATCCCCGCGCCCGCGCCGTCGGTTTCCTGATGTCGCTCTACCAGCGACGACTGGCGTCGAGCGTGTATGCCCTACGCCACTCGCTGGAAAACCGCGCCCGCCGGCTGGAAGAAGATTTGAAACGCGCCCAGGCCATGGCTCGGCAGGCTCCGCCGGACCTGCCCGACCCGGAAGAACTGGAGGAGATGGAAGAAAGCGAGCGCGAGCGGCTGGAACAGGTTCTGGAGGCGATCAGCCTGGCCGAAAACGCCGACCAGGTGCGAGCCGAAATTGCCGAATTACGCCAGTTGGCCCAGGAAGCCCTGGTGGTCGAAGAGTCTGAGACTGAGGCTAAACTGCTCCGCCTGGGCACACTGCTGCGTTCTGAAGGTTTCTACGACAACCCGAAGCGGCAGTTGTTGATTTTTACCGAGTTCAAAGATACGTTGGATTACCTGGTACGCTGTCTGGAAAAGTGGAATTTTCGGGTGGGTACCATTCACGGCGGCATGAAGATCGGCTCCCGCGATGAGCCGGGCAGCCGCCTGTATGCCGAGCAGCAGTTCAAAGAGGGCGCGGTGCAAATCCTGGTGGCCACCGAGGCCGCCGGCGAGGGTATCAACCTCCAATTTTGCCACATCATGTTCAACTACGACATCCCCTGGAATCCCAACCGGCTGGAGCAGCGGATGGGCCGCATCCATCGCTACGGCCAGCGGGAGAACTGCTTGATTTTTAACTTTGTGGCGACCAACACCATCGAGGGGTACGTGCTGCAACGGCTGTTGGAGAAACTTCAGGAAATCCGCAACGCCCTGGACGATGACTCGGTTTTCAACGTGGTCGGCGAGGTGCTGCCGGCGGCCCACGTCGAGCGAGTGCTGCGCGATTATTATGCCGGCAAACTGGGCGACGCCGACCTGGAGGAGCGCCTGCTGCAAAATGTAGACGAGGCCCAGTTCCGGGCAATCTGCCAGAATGCCCTGGAAGGACTGGCCGCCAAAAATCTCAACCTGGAGCTATTGATCGAGCGCCGCGCCCGCGCCCAGGAGCGGCGAGTCGTGCCCGAAACGATTGCCCGGTTCATCGCCGACGCCGCCGGTTATGCCGGGCTGGCTATCCGGCCCATCCCGGCTTTGCTGCATACGTTCGAGCCGGGCCGCACCCCGACCGGTCTGCGGCGATATGAGCAGGACCCGGATTGGCGACTGCCGGCCCTGGCCCAGCGGTATCCCCGCTGCTCCACCGACCGGGAAACGGCCGATGCCCACGCTCTGGAATGGGTTACGCCGGGCCACTCGCTGTTTGAGGCGTTGCGCCGTCACACCCTCAACCTGGCGCACGACGTTTTTGGCCAGGGGGCCTGTTTCTATTCTTTGCAGCACGATTCGGCGGTGCGCCTGGATTTCTACCGGGCCAAAATCGTGGATGGCCTGGGCCAGGTGGTCCACGAACGGCTGTTTGTCCTGGAAATCCCGGAGCAAGACCAGCCGCGCCTCGTCGAGCCAACCATGCTGGGCAACTTTGTCGTAACCGAGCCGCCCGCCGACCTCCCGCCGCTGGCAGTGCTGCCGGAAGCGACCGGCTGGCTGCACGAGTACGCCCTGCGGCCTTTCCTGGACGAGGTGCGCCAGGAGCGGCTGGCCGAGGTCGAGCGCGTGGCTGAGCATGTTGAGCTGTCGCTGACCGAGCTGCTGCAAAAGACTGATGAGGAAATTGGCCGGGCCACCCTGGATGTTGAGCAGGGGGCGCAGGGGTCGGAAGGCCGCCTGGCCCAGGCTGAAAATCGCCACGCCGAACTCCTGGCCCGCCGGGAGCGCCGCCGGCTGGAACTGGAACGGCAACGCAGCCTGACCCTGCAAGGAGTCGAGCGGCTGGCCAGCGTGTTGATTCTGCCCCACCCGGAGCGAGAAGCGCCCGACGTGCGCCGGTTGCGGCCCAACCGCGAAACCGAAGAGACGGCCATGCGGGTGGTGACAGAATACGAAGAGGCCCAGGGGCGGCAGGTCTTTGACGTGCATGAGAAAAACCTGGGTTACGACCTGACCAGTATTGACCTGAACTCCGGCGAATTGCGCCTGATCGAGGTCAAAGGGCTGGGCGCAGCCACCGGCCAGATTTTGCTGACCCCCAACGAGCGCCGGGTGGCCGAAGACCGCCGTGACTGCTATTGGCTTTACGTCGTGACCAACTGCCAGCGCGAGCCGCAGTTGCAAGAGCCGATCAAAGACCCGGCCCGTTTCCCCTGGCATGAAGTGATCAAAGTGCAGCATTACTGGCTTGAGGTAGATAGCATGACCCAACCGATGCAGATACGCGACGAAAAAGCCCGTTATAGCGTGAATCCAGATTAACGAGTTGGATGCTTAAGTAATCTTAGCTTCGAGTTTAGTAATGATATTCCAAAGTAGTTACGCTAATCCAAATAACTCTGCTCCACAATGCAGACTTATATTGTTATGCCAATACTTGATATGGAAGAGGCGGACATGAACAACCTCATTGGCAAAAACCTGGGCAAATATTATATTTTTGAGCGGCTGGGTGATGGTGGAATGGGGGAAGTTTACAAGGCTGTCCATCCGGGCCTGTCGCTTCATGTGGCGATCAAGGTGATCCACCCCCGTCATCTAACCAATGAAGACCAACTGGCCGAATTTGTCGAACGCCTGGAGCGCGAGGCCGCCGCCATAGCCAAGTTGCACCATCCCCATATTGTGCGGGTACTGGACTTTGACCGGGAAGACGACTTGTATTATATGGTGATGGAGTTTGTAGAAGGGGTTACGCTGAAGACCGAGCTAAAAAATCGTCAGGTTCAAGGCCAATTCTTTACTTTAGTTGAGATTCTGCACCTTTTCCAACCCCTGGCCGATGCCATAGATTATGCTCACACCCAAGAGGTAATCCATCATGATTTGAAGCCGGACAATATTATGCTCCGTAGCGACGGCCAGGTGGTCTTGACCGATTTTGGCCTGGTCCGGCTAACGAATGCCCCACCTTTTACTGCCACCGGCCGCGTTATGGGTACACCTCCCTATATGTCGCCAGAACAAGTGCAAGGCGAACGAGGGCTAGCCAGCAGCGACATCTATGCCCTGGGTGTAATCTTGTATGAGTTAGTCACCGGGCAAGTTCCTTTTGAGGGTGAACCGTTGGCGGTAATGATGAAACATCTTACTGAACCGCCTCCACCGCCAAAACCGATCAATCCCGCTACGCCAGAAGCAGTGATTCAGGTCATCCTGAAAGCCTTGCAGAAAAACCCGACCGATCGTTACCCTACTGCTGGCGCGCTGGTCCAAGCCTTGGCCCAGGCTCTTGCAGATGCGCCAACTCAGCCCTCCCCACTTGTTGAGCCGGCCATTACTCGTCCTCATGCTGCTGTGGCCGTGCCGCGAATCCGGCTCTTTATTAGTTATAAACGCGACATCACGCCCGATGAGCCGGTCGCCCGGCAGGTTTTTCAAGCCTTAAGCCAGCAGTACGACGTTTTTATTGATCAGACCATGCTGGTCGGAACGCGCTGGGCCGAGCGCATTGAGACCGAATTGCGTCAGGCCGATTTCCTACTGGTTTTCCTCTCGGCCGAGTCCGTTGGCAGCGAGATGGTCTTGGCTGAGATCAAAACGGCACACAGGCTGGCCCAAGAGCAGGCCGGTCGCCCCGTTATTTTACCTGTACGTCTTGCCTACCGGGAACCTTTCCAATACCCCTTAAATGTTTATCTCGACCCACTTAATTGGGCCTTTTGGGCCGGCGAGTCCGACACACCTCGCCTAATTGCCGATCTGGAGCAGGCCATCGCCGGCAACGACCTGCCCCTCGATACCGTGGCCAAAGCCAGCCTGCTGCACGTTGACCAGCCCTCGCCTTTGTCGCCTCCTTTTGCCTCCGCTCAACCGCTGCGCCTGGAATCGCCTGAAGGAACGATGGACCCTCACTCTTTGTTTTACATAGAACGTCCCACCGACCAAATTGCCCTGGAAACCATTGAACGACAGGGTGTGACCATTACCATCAAAGCCCCGCGCCAGATGGGCAAAAGTTCTCTGTTGATGCGCCTCAGAGACGCCGCTACCCGACTGGGTAAGCGGGTCGCCTATCTGGATTTTCAACTGTTCGACCAGGCGGCTTTGGCCGATGCGGACACCTTCTTTCGCCAATTCTGCGCCTGGTTCAGCGATGAATTGGAGCTGGCGGACCGGGTGGCTGAATATTGGCAGCGTCCTGTCGGCAACAGCTTGCGCTGCACTCGCTACGTGGAACGTTACCTGCTGAAAGAATTGGGCCAGCCGGTCGTGCTGGCTATGGACGAAGTTGAAAATGTATTCGACACCCCCTTTCGGTCCGATTTCTTTAGCATGCTGCGAAATTGGCACAACAACCGCAGCCAGCCCCAAACCGGCCTGATTTGGAAGCAACTTGACCTGGCCCTGGTAACCTCAACCGAACCCTACCAACTCATTGAGAATCTGAACCAATCTCCTTTTAACGTGGGCGAGGTGATTGAGTTGGCCGACTTTACCGCCGACCAAGTCGGTGACCTCAACCGCCGCCATCAATCGCCCCTGACCCCGGCTCAGGAACAGCAATTAATGGCCCTGCTGAATGGCCAGCCTTACCTGACCCGCCGGGCGCTTTATCTGGTAGCCAGCCAGCGCCTTAGCCCGGCCGACCTATTGGCCCAGGCCACTGCCGATCGGGGGCCATTTGGCGACCACCTGCGCTATCACCTCTTCCGGCTGCAAGAGCGGGCCGAACTGATGACCGGGATGCGCCAGGTGCTTCGTCACCATTCTTGCGCTGATGAACGTATCTTCTTCCGATTGCGCGGGGCGGGGTTAGTGCGCCGCCAGGGGCGCGAGGTGCTACCGCGCTGCCAACTCTACGCCAATTTTTTCCGGGAGCGACTCGATGACTAATCTTGCTTTATTCACTATTGGCGGCACGGTGCAGGCCGGTGGAGGTCTGTACCTGGCCCGCCAGGCTGACGAGGAATTATTAACCCTATGCCGGGCTGGCGAATTTGCCTATGTATTAACCTCGCGGCAAATGGGCAAATCCAGCCTAATGATTCGTACGGCTGAACGGTTGGCCGAGGAGGGCATCCGTTCGGCTTTGATTGACTTAACCCAGGTTGGCACGCAGGTGACCGCCGAAGCCTGGTATTTGGGATTGTTGACGGCCCTGGAGGACAACCTGACCCTAGAAACGGATACTGTCAAGTGGTGGCAGGATCGCAGCCATCTAAGCTTTAGCCAGCGCTTGACCCTTTTTTGCCAGGAGGTGCTGTTGGCCGAGATTACCACACCCCTGGTCATCTTTGCGGATGAGATTGACAGCACCCTCGGCCTGGATTTTACCGACGATTTCTATACCGCTATTCGCTACCTGTATAACGCCCGGGCTATTACCCCTGTCTTGCAGCGTCTCTCTTTTGTGTTGATCGGTGTGGCTACCCCCGGCGACTTGATTGTCGACCCTCACCGTACACCTTTCAACATTGGCCGGCAGGTAGATTTGAGTGACTTTAGCTTTGAAGAGGCCCTGCCCCTGGCCACAGGGCTGGGCCTGCCACTTGACCAGGCAAAGCAGGTGCTCGCTTGGGCTCTTCACTGGAGCGGCGGTCATCCTTACCTGACCCAACGGCTGTGCCGGGCGCTGGCCGAGCAGCGCCGTACCGACTGGTCTGACGCCGAAGTGGAGCGCACCGTCGCCGCCCTTTTTTTGGGCCGCATGAGTGAACAAGATCACAACTTGCAATTTGTGCGCGACATGCTGACCAAGCGTGCCTTTGACCCCGCGGCGGTACTAACTGTTTACCGCCAGATTCGCTTGGGTCGGCGGCCGGTAGCCGACGAGGAACAGTCGCGGGTCAAGGCCCATTTGAAGTTGTCTGGCATTGTCCGGCGGGAGAAGGGTCAGTTGTGGCTCCGCAATCCTATTTACGCCGAAGTGTTCAACGCCCAGTGGATCCAAGAGCACCAGCCGGTCCGGGGGTGGGATACCGTGCCGCCTGGCATCAAAATTGCCGCTGGAGTAATTGCCATTCTGGTGATTTTTCTGGTAATCAGCCTCATCTATGCTGTTGGCCAACAGCGTCAAGCTCAGGCTGAGGCCAACGCTCACGCTACTGAGGTAATCAACCGCACGACCGCCGAGGCGAACGCTATAGCTGCCCAGGAGACTGCGCAGACCGAAGCCAACGCCCGCGCCAACGAGGTAGCAATACGCAGCACGGCCGAGGCGAATGCTGTAACCGCCCAGGAAACCGCCCAGGCCGAAGCCAATATTCGCGCCACCGAGGTCGTCGCGCGTAGTACTGCAGAAGCGAATGCCATAGCTGCCCAAGCCACCGCCGAGGCTGAAAAAGTTGCTGCCCAAAGGCAAAGCCGAATTTTATTGGCTCAATCCCTGGCCGCTCCGGCTCCTTATATTGTTGACCCTAGTGATACTGAATTAAAAGCTTTGTTGGCTGTAGAGGCCTTACACCTGAACCGTCAAGAGAAGGGTAATATTCAAGCATTGATTGATAGTTCCCTCCGCGGTATTCTAAGTGTTCCTTTTTTTAACACTACTCTAAAGGGCCACACAGGCAGTATCTACTCTGTGGCTTTCAGCCCTGACGGCCAAACTCTGGCCTCCACTGGTCAAGACAGTTCTATTCGTCTATGGAAATTAGCTGATCCAAGTGTGCCTCCAACCATCCTGACCGGTCACAAAGGCCGTGTCTGGTCTCTGGCCTTTAGTCCTGACGGTCATATACTTGCTTCAGCCGGTGAGGATGAGACTATTCGCCTGTGGACCCTGGCTGACCTCCGGGCATCTCCCACTATTTTAGCCGGGCACAAGGGTACTGTTATATCCGTGGCCTTTAGTCCCGATAGCCAGACCCTGGTCTCCGCCGGTGAGGACAAAACTATTCACCTGTGGCAGTTAGCTAACTTGAAGGCGTCTCCGGCCGTCCTGGTGGGACACTCAAGCAATATCCTGTCTGTGGCCTTCAGCCCCAACGGTCAAACTCTAGTCTCCGGCGCTGACGACAAGACGATTCGTGTATGGAATTTATCTGACTTAAGCGCATCTCCAACTATTTTGACTGGCCACGAGAATTTTGTCATGTCCGTAGCCTTCAGTCCTGATGGCCAAACCCTGGCCTCCGCCAGTGGGGACAAGACGATTCGCCTTTGGGACTTAGCTAACCTGAAGGCGTCTCCAACTATTTTGACTGGCCACGAGAATTATGTCATATCCGTAGCCTTCAGTCCTGATGGCCAAACCCTGGCTTCCGCCGGTTGGGACAAGACGATTCGCCTGTGGGACTTAGCTAACCTGAAGACGTCTCCAACTATCCTGGCCGGCCACGGGGATGTTGTTTATTCCATAGCCTTCAGTCCTGATGGCCAGTCCCTGGCTTCTGTCGGTGAGGACAAGATGATTCGCCTGTGGGAATTAGGTACTCCGAGCGCACTTCCGGTCAGTCTTGGAGAGAACAAGAATATTGTTATGTCTGTAGCCTTCAGTCCCGATGGTCAGACCCTGGCCTCTGCTGGTCAGGACACGGCTATTCGCTTATGGAATTTGGCTGACCTGACGGAGTCTCCGACAACTCTAATGGGACACTTAGGCCGTATCTGGTCCGTGGCTTTCAGTCCCAACGGTCAAACTCTCGTCTCGGCTGGTCAGGACACGACTATTCATTTGTGGAAGTTAACGGACTTAGAAGCGTCTCCAACCGTCTTGGCTGACGGCAAGAAGATTACCCTGACCAACCGTGAGGATACTATCCTGACCGGTCAACAAGATATTATCTTCTCCGTAGCCTTCAGTCCCGACGGCCAGACCCTGGCCTCTGCTAGTGATAATGTTCGTTTGTGGAATTTGGCTGACCCAAGCGCGTCTCCGACCGTCTTAACTGGTACCTTGTCTGTAGCCTTCAGTCCCGATGGCCAGACCCTGGCCTCTGCTAGTGGAGATGGGATTGTTCGTCTATGGAAGTTAGCTGACTTGAAAGCCCCACCCACTCTCCTAACCGGCCCAAAGAAAGGTATCTGGGCTGTAGCCTTCAGTCCCGACAGCCAGACCCTCGCTTCGGCTGGTCTGGATAATACTGTTTATCTATGGAATTTAGCTACCCTCGAAACTACGCACATCCTGACCGGCCACGAAGATATGGTCTTCTCTGTAGCCTTCAGCCCCAATGGCCAGACCCTCGCCTCTGCCAGCTCGGACACAACTATTCGCCTATGGGATTTAGCTAACCTGACTGCGCCTCCGGTCACCCTGCGTGGTCGCGCAGGTCCGGTCCTGTCTGTGGCCTTCAGCCTCGATGGCCAAACCCTTGCCTCTGGCGGTCGGGATCAATCAGTTCATCTGTGGCCTACCCTTGACAAATTGGGTAAGTTAGCCTGCCAAAAAGTGCGCCGCAACCTCAGCCAGGTGGAGTGGAATCAATACCTGCTCGGCGAGACGTACCATCGTACCTGTCCCAACCTGCCGGCGGGAGCAGGCGCGCCGGCGGATGCTCCTGCCGCGGCAGAGTTTTGACAGGATGAATCTGATTTACAAGATTTTGTTTAGCTTAAAATGAAAATTAGCGCATCCACGTACCCGATATTTACTTATACGGTTTTGATCTCAAACGCAAAGGCGGCATCCGCCGGCCCAGAGAATAACTATGCCCATCCCCAAAGCTTGTAAACGCCTGGCCGAAGTAGACTTCCCCATTGCCCGGGTGAGCGAACACGCGGTCCGCGAGAAATCTATCCGCTACGGTCACCCCTCGACGCTGCACCTGTGGTGGGCGCGGCGACCGCTAGCGGCCTGCCGGGCGATGCTGCTGGCTCTGCTCCTGCCCGATCCGGCGGACCCGTATTGCCCACCGGAATTCAAAGAGATGGCTCGTCGCTTGCTGCCCGGTCTGCTGGGTGCGCCGCAGCGCTGGAGCAGCCTGGTGGCCGATGATAAGGGGCTGCGCAAAGTGCTGCTGGATTTTATCGCCGATTTTGCCAACTGGGACCACGCCGCCGACCCGACCTACCTGGCGCTGTCGCGGCAGTTGGTGCAGGCTGCCCATCCCGACGAAACGCCGCTGGTGGTAGACCCCTTCGCCGGCGGCGGCTCGATCCCCCTGGAAGCACTGCGGCTGGGCTGCGAAGCCTTTGCCAGCGACCTCAACCCGGTGGCCGGGCTGATCCTCAAGGTTATGCTGGAAGATATTCCCCGCTATGGGCCGGGCCTGGCCGACCAACTGCGCCGGGTGGGAGCCGAGATCAAGCAGGCAGCGGAAGAGGAACTGGCCGAATTTTACCCACCCGACCCGGATGGGGCACGGCCTATCGCCTACCTCTGGGCGCGGACGGTCCGCTGCGAAGCGCCCAACTGTGGGGCCGAAATTCCCCTGATGCGATCCTGCTGGCTGAGCAAAAAAGAAAGCCGCAAACGGGCGCTGCGTTATTGGGTTGAGCGCCCGCAGGATGAGCCGCCTCGGGTTGAATTTGAGATTTTTGAGCCGCGCAGTGATCGAGATGTGCCCTCCGGCACGGTCAATCGAGCTAGGGCCACCTGTCTGTGCTGCGGTGTAGTTTTGTCCCCGGAACGGGTGCGGGCACAGTTAGTCGAGCAGTGTGGCGGTGCGGATGTGATTTTTGACGCACAGGGCCAACGAGTGGGCGGAGCCAGGTTGCTGGTTGTGGTCACGCTCAAACCGGGTGAACAAGGACGACGGTATCGTCTGCCTACTACCACTGATTACCGGAGTGTGTGGCGGGTACAGCAGCGATTGACCGAAGTGGCTGCCCATCTCTTACCCAATGGCCTCAAGCCTGTACCAGACGAGCCAACTCCCGCCGGGGGCGGCTCTGGTGCAAGCCGGGCCTTTTCAGTACAACGCTATGGCATGACACAATGGGGCGATCTTTTTACAGCCCGACAAAAGTTAGCACTGGTAACGCTTCGTAATGCTATCGCCAGTATCTCATCTGATAACATCATTCTCGGCGAAATTTCTGGTCTGGCCCTGAGTCGTTTTGCAGATATTAGTAATGCTTTCTGCCAGTGGGAAAACACAAAGACTCAAGTACGTCATTTATTTACTCGACAAGCTCTCCCAATGCTGTGGGATTTTGCCGAGGCGGATTTTTTGGGCGAGCAGGCCGGTGATTATACCGTTACCCTGGGCACTATGGCTCAAGTGATTGAGGTTTTACCTAAAGACCAAACAGGTCAAGTAGAATTAGCTGATGCGGCCGAGTCGCCGCTACCGGATGAAAGTGTTAGCGTTTGGTTTACCGATCCGCCTTACTATGACGCCATTCCCTATTCAGACCTGTCGGATTTTTTCTTTGTCTGGCTCAAAAGGATTTTGCCGAATAATCCGCTATTGCACGATCCATTTGACCAGCACAACCCCCTTACGCCCAAAACCCGCGAAGCTGTGCAAGATGAAGTCAAGCGGGTCAATGACCGCCCCAAAGATCGAACTTTTTTTGAAGAAAAGATGGGCCAAGCCTTTGCCGAGGGTCGCCGGGTGCTGCGGGAAGACGGAGTAGGTTGCGTCGTCTTTGCTCACAAGACCACCGAAGGATGGGAAGCCCTGCTCTCTGGCATGATTCAGGGAGGCTGGACTATTACCGGCTCTTGGCCAATTGCGACCGAGAGTGTAACTCGTCTCCGCGCCCGTGAGTCTGCCGCCCTAGCCACCAGCGTCCACCTGGTCTGCCGCCCCCGGCCTGAAGATGCTCCCATCGGCGATTGGGCCGATGTGCTGCGGGGACTGCCGGGGCGGGTGGCCGATTGGATCGAGCTACTGCAAGGCGAGGGCATTCGCGGGGCTGACCTGATCTTTGCCTGCATTGGCCCGGCTCTGGAAATCTTCAGCCGCTACCGCTGGGTGGAAACGCCGGAAGGGCGGGAGGTCAAGCTGCCCGAATACCTGGAAAAAGTCTGGGAGGCGGTGGGCCGGGCCGCCCTGGAGCAAATTTTGGGCACCGAGGAAGCTCGCGCCCGTAATGGGGCCGCCGGCGTGCTAGAAGAGGACGCCCGCCTGACCGCGCTTTTCCTCTGGACGTTGCAAAGCAGCGGTGAGCCGGCCGCCAACACCGTCGCCGCGGAAGAGGATGAAGAACCTGCCTCTGAAGATGACGAGGGAGCCGCGCCGCGTCGAAAAACCGGCGGCTACAGCCTGGTCTTCGACGTAGCCCGCCGTTTTGCCCAGCCCTTGGGTATCCACCTGCCCGATTGGGAAGGGCGCGTTATCGAGACCAGCAAAGGCGTGGTCCGGCTGCTGCCGGTGGCGGAGCGGGCTGAGCAGCTTTTTGGCGAGGAAGGCGCCCAAGCCGTGGCCAGCGAGATCGAGCGCAGTCCCGCTGGTGCGGTGCAGTTGCGATTATTTGCTGAAACGGAGCAGGCCGATATCCCCCGGATCAGGGGGCGCGGCCGCAGTACGGCCGCCATTTCTGATGAGTCGCTGCGGACTCGCCACGAGGCCACCACCCTCGACCGGGTCCATGCGGCTATGTTATTACAAAAAAGCGGGCGAGCCAACGCCCTGCGCGCCCTCCTCAAAGCCGAGCAGGAGCGCAGCCCTGACTTTGTGCGCCTGGCCAATGCTCTTTCGGCCCTGTATCCGCGCGAGAGCGAGGAGAAGCGGTTGCTGGATGCGATGCTGTTGGCAATACCGAAGTAAAGAATACATAGTTGACCATGCCTAACGTCTGGCAGGTTTCCGGCGGTCCGGCCAACCGGACTTATGCAGATGTCTTTCTGAAATATGGTGTGGCTTTGATCGGCCCCGGTGATGCCGGTCCGTGGCAACCTGATCGAACGGACGAAGCCTTCGACGGTGGTTTTGTGCGTCGCTTTGCTCAGGAAGTTCAGTCTGGCGACATTTTCCTGCTGAGATTGGGCCTTTCAACCATTCAGGCAGTTGGACTGATGTTCAGTTAGGTTGTGCCCCTATTAGGGCAGATAAAACATTCTATCATAGACGGTAAAGTATTGGATGAAACCCAGATGCAGCAACGGATAACAACTTATGTCTGATGAACCGAGTGAGGAAATTGAACATCTTCAACACAAGATTACTAAACTTGAAGCAGAAAACGAACAACTCAAAACTATCCTGAAAACCGAAGGCAAAGTAGGGTTATGGCTGACCAAGATCGGGTTTCGTTTTTTCTTAGGTCAGAATTTAACCCACAGTATTAGAGCCTGGCGCAAGGCGGCGTGGGAACAAAAGCGGATACCCGACCAGGAGACAGACGAGTTAATCGCGGCTATTCTCAGGCGTTGGGTATTGCAAATTGGGCTAACTGCGTTGATAGCGGTTGTGCCACCTGTGCTGACATTGTTCTTGTTGACACAGCAGAATACCCTCATCCGAAGCCAGATTGAGCAACAAGCTCAATTGAATGACATCAACCGCCGTGCCCAATTATTGGCGACGCTTTATGATAGGACAGATTGCGGCGCTGAGAATAGTGAAGATTGTCCTTTGCAAGCTAGTATTCGAGCGCGAGTTGAGGCAACAAAGGCGTTTGTGGAGATGGAAAGAATAATGGGAAATCAGCCTGATCTTAGCTGGGTTGACTTGCGTGAGGGTGACCTTCGTAGGGCTGTTTTGACAGAGATAAACTTAAGCCATGCTAACTTAATCAGCACTACTCTGTTCTGGGCCGATCTGTTTGAGGCTGATCTGGAAGGGGCCAACCTACGCGGGGCTGACTTGTTCATGGCCGACCTACGCGGGGCCAACCTGAGTGGAGAAGCCAACCTGGCAAGGGCCAACCTGGCAGGGGCCGATCTGAGCCAGGCCAACCTGATCGGAGCCAACCTGAGTGAAGCCAACTTATTCAGGGCCAACCTGTTCGATGCCGACCTGTTCAAGGCCAATCTGAGCCAGGCCAACCTAAACGAGGCCGACTTGCGCGAGGCCGACCTGCGCGGGGCCTACTTGCGCGAGACTGAGATTGATGACAGAACTCAATTGGAAGGAGTCGAATACGATAAAGATACAATCTGGCCAAAAGGATTTGACGCAGGGCAGGCAGGAGCCAAGTTGGTTGAATAACTCTGAGGTCCGGAAAGAGGGCATTATAGGTCTGTACCTGGTGATAAAATATTCTATTTACCTGTTTGCTCGATGAAAAGATCCTAGGAGAGAACCATGAACCTCGACCCCTGGTACAAAGTTGTCGTACCCCGAAAAGAAGTCCGCGAAGGGCGCTCCTTCAACCCGGACGAGTTTGCCATCGCTTTGGAGCAGGTCGTGGCCGGGATCGCCCCGGAAGATTACTGCCAGCCCGGCAAGTTCTTTGCCCGGACCTACTTTACCCGTGCTTTGAATGAGCACATGGGCATGGTCTTACGCCGGCTGGCCGGAGAAACGGCCAATACTGCGCCGGTGCTGTCGCTCATCACCCAATTCGGCGGCGGTAAGACGCACACCCTGACTGCTTTGTACCACCTGGCTAATAATGGCCCGGTTACAGCCAGTTATCCCGGCATTGCCGATTTTCTGCTGGAGGCGAAGCTGGAGGCCGTACCAAAGGCTAAAGTAGCCGTATTTGTCGGCAATGCTTGGGATCCGCAGCCGGGCCGGGAGACGCCCTGGCTGGACGTGGCCCGCCAACTGGCCGGGGATGAGGGGGCTGCCCTGCTGGGCTTGACCGCCCAAAGCAGCGCGCCGGGGACCGAGGCCCTGGGCCGGCTGTTTACTGCCGCCGGCGGCCCGGTCCTCATCCTGTTTGACGAGGTGCTGAACTTTGTCAACCGCCACCGCAGCCAGGCCGACCAGTTCTACGCTTTTATCCATAATTTGACCGTCGCCATGACCGGCGCGGCCCGCAGCGCCGCCGTGATCAGCCTGCCCCGTAGCAAGCTCGAAATGACCAGTTATGACCTGGAATGGCAGGACAAACTGACCAAGGTGGTCCGGCGGGTGGCCAAAGATTTGATTGCCCTGGACGAGGCCGAGATTGCCGAAGTGGTGCGCCGGCGGCTGTTTGAGAATATCGGTCCCGACCGGGTCCGCCGGCAGATCGCCAAAGCCTTTGCCGATTGGTGTTTTGAACGGCGGGCCCAATTGCCGCCTGAATGGACGGCCGTGGACACAGCCACCACCGAAGCCCGGTCCAGGGAATTCCTACAGGGCCGTTTTGAAGCTTGTTATCCCTTCCACCCGGCCACCCTGTCGGTCTTTCAACGCAAATGGCAGGCTCTGCCCCAGTACCAGCAGACGCGGGGCACGCTGGCTATGCTGGCCCAGTGGATTTCTCTGGCCTACCGTGACGCCTTCCTCAGCGCCCGACGCGAACCCCTCATCACCCTTGGCTCCGCCCCCCTGGACGGGCGCGAATTTCGCAGCATCGTCCTGGGACAACTGGGCGAGCCTCGCCTGGAAGCGGCCATCGAGTCCGACATTTCCGGCCAGTTTGCCCACGCTCGCGCCCTGGACGCCGACGCCAAAGATGCCCTGCGTGATATTCATCGCCGTGTCGGGGCCGCTATCCTGTTTGAGTCTTCGGGCGGCCAGATAGATAAAGTAGCTCACCTGCCGGAGCTGCGCTTCGCCTTGGGCGAACCGGAAGTGGATACCACTTCGGTGGACAATGCCGCCCTGTCCCTGGAAACCCGGGCCTACTTCATTCGCCGGGTCGGCTCTGATGGTTTCAAAGTGTACCATACGCCCACTCTCAGAAAGGTTATGAATGACCGGCGGGCTTCTCTGGACGAGAAAAACGAAATCCAGCCGGCCCTGCGGGAGTTGATCAGAACCGAGTTCGACCGGGGGCGCACCATTCCCTTGCTGTCTTTCCCTACTGGCGGTGATGAAGTTTCCGACTCGCCCAAATTGACCCTGGTGCTCATAGCCTCTGAGATGGAATGGAGTGGCAACGGCGGCTTGCGGGCACAAATGGCCGAGTGGACCAAGCGCCGCGGCGGCTCGGCCCGGCTCTACCCGGGAGCACTGGTCTGGTGTTTCAAAAAGCCAGGCCGGGAACTGCGAGACAAAGTCGAAACCTGGCTGGCTTGGCAGCGGGTCAAGCGCGAAATTGACGCCGGCACCTTAGGCGACACCTTTGATCGGGCTGAACTAGCCGATATCAAAACCAGGGTCAAAGATGCTGAAGACGAGGCCAGGGACGAAATTTGGGCCAGCTACCGCTTTATCGTCCTGGCCGACAACCAGGAGCCGGACGGTCTCAAAGTAATTGACCTGGGAGCAGGTCATTCCAGCGGCGGCAACGAAACGTTGTGTGGCCGGATCATCGCCGCGCTCAAGTCCCAGGCCCTGCTCAACGAGTCGGTCGGGGCGGGCTACCTGGAGCGAAACTGGCCCCCCGCTCTCAAAGACACAGGAGCGTGGCCTCTGGCCAGCCTGCGGCAGAGCTTCCTCAACGGTGCGCTAACCCGCTTACTGGACCCGGACACCGTTTTGCGGGGCAAAATCGTGGACTTTGTGGTCAAGGGTGATTTCGGTCTGGCTTCCGGCCAGCACCCTGATGGCACTTATGACCGGGTTTGGTATGACGAGCCGGTTGCTGTTGAGGAAGTTGCTTTTGAGGCCGGCGTCTTTCTGCTAACCAAAGCCAGAGCTGTAGAACTGAAGCGCCAGCCAACACAACCTCCCGTTACACCGCCCAAGCCCCCTTTAGAGCCACCCTTACCGCCGATCGAACCCCCACCCGGCGGCGAGACTCCACCAGTGTCGCCCGAACCCCAGCCTGGCGTTCAGACCAAAACGCTCCGCCTGGTTGGGCCCGTGCCACCAGAGCTGTGGAATCGGCTGGGCACCAAACTGGTCCCCAAGCTGCGGTCGGGCATCGATCTCGTGGTGACGGTTGAGTTTACAGTCGCGGTGAATGCCAACTTGGTCCCAAGCCTTGTTACAGAGCTGAACCAGATTTTGGCTGAGTTGGGGCTGGGGGGATCGGTGCGGGTGGAGGTAAGATAGAGGGTAGTGATTGCAGGGTAAGTGATGGTGTGCCAAAGCTTCGCTTTGGCTTCCTCAGTCATCACCTACAACTCAACCACGACCGGTAGAGTTCTGGGGGGTTGGATGTATTACATATTTTGGAAGATAAACCTCTCGCGAGAGATTTCCACGAGGAGTGGCTTCCTTGAGAAAATTTCGGTAAGGAAGCCACGCCACTTGATGTTCACGTTACGAGCGCACTAAACGCCGGATTTCACTCAAAATGGCCCGGAGGGTGCCGGGCAGCAGTTCCGGTGTACCGGTAATGGAGAGGATCAGCACTGTCAGGGTAATTGTGACGCCGAGAACGGTCAACCAGGCCTGACCACTGGTTAGAATGAGGGCCAGCAGAACCAGGGTAACGGTCAGGATCAAGAGAGCCATCAACTGTTTATTGGTAATTTGTTTGCGTTTGTTAGTTTTTGCTCTTGCAGTAGCCACTGTTACATCTCCTTCGATTTGATGAGTAAGTTCTGGATGGCCATCCATTTGTCCTCATCTTATCGAAAAAGGCGTTGCACGGTCCAGAGAAAAAACGTTGCATACCAGTTGCACGATTAATTATCGGCTCAAGAGGCTAATATGTTTGGCATCTCGCCCGAATGGATCATTGTTCTCATTATCGTTATCCTGGTTTTTGGTATCGGCAAGTTGCCCCAGGCAGGCAAAAGCCTGGGCGAAGCCATCCGCGAGTTTAGACGCAGCAACAGGGACGACGAAAATACCGCCCCGAATGATTCACTTTTAGTCTCAGCAGAGGTGGGGGGTGTCAGATCTGCTGAAGTGGGTCAGAGTCCTAGCCCACTCGATCCAGTGGTATTACCATCCACTGCTGCTAAAATCGCGCCATTAACCCCACGACAAATTTTGGATCAAGCAGCGACTATGGCGAAAGAGGAACGCCTGGCCTTTGCCTTGAATGCGATCCTGGATACGCTTGACCTGACCGCCTATCGGCTGGCCAAAGAGAGTGGGATTGACCGGGCGACCCTCAACCGTTGGCTCAAAGGTGAGACCCAACCTCAGCAGGATAAACTGGAGCAAGTCCTGGATGCTATGCCCGGTTTGAATCCTCACCTGCGGCAGGGGATATTGGCTCTGGCCGGTTACATCACCGCCGAAGTCAGACTCGACGTGCCCCATCCGCCCCAGATTTATCTGAGCTGCCATGGTCCGGATTTAGCCGCCGAGCGGGACAGACTGGCCGGCTACCTGGGCCATCCAATGCTGGCTTTTAACGTAGAAATAGGTCAGGCAACCCTGCCCCCGGTTGAAGTTGAAGCGAGCGTGCGCCATAGTGATTATCTGGTCTTGGTCCAGGGGTGGCGCTGGGTGCCGGCACGCCATATCGAGCATCAAGCTGCCAACGAAGATCGGGAAAAGGTGAGTGGGTTATATTTCCAGAGGAAAAGCGAGCTGGCACTCCAGGCAGAGGTGGAACAGTTTCTTGTCGAGGTGGGTCAAGATAAATGGCAGTGGTTTCCTGATTCTGACACGCTCACCCTCCAAGTGTTACAAGGGCTGTGGCAAACGTTGGCCCGCGAGGCTCGTGCGGGCCGAGCTATCTCTCTGCCTAGCCTGACCGGCCTATTTATGCTGGCCCAGGGATTGGGTGGTAAAGAATTTAGTCTATCTTCCCTTTTGCAGCGCCTGGTTGTCGGTCACGAGCAGCAGGCCAACATTCAGATGAGCGAACCGAAGCAATCCACTTCTCAACCCCAAACCTGGACAAAGCATCATCCTGAAGAGCCGGAGATGGTGATGATTCCCGCTGGGAAGTTCTGGATGGGGAGTGAGCGCCTGACTTTGGAACTTGCGGGAGTGCGATGGCAGGATTGGATGCAGCGAGAGACACCCTATCACCAGTGTTACCTGTCAGCTTACGCCATTGGCCGTTATCCCGTAACAAATGCTGAGTATGCCCGCTTTATCCAGGATGGCGGCTACCGCTGGCGGGAGTTTTGGACCGAAATGGGCTGGGCAGCAGCGAAGAATTGGACACAGCCGCACCTTTGGAACAATGTCAAGTGGAATCAGCTAGATTGTCCGGTGGTGGGGGTAAGTTGGTATGAAGCGGCGGCCTACTGCCGCTGGTTGACTAAGGTGACGGAGCGCTCTTATCGTTTGCCGACTGAGGCGGAGTGGGAAAAAGCAGCTCGGGGATCGTCTGGCAATTTTTGGCCCTGGGGTGACACCTGGAATCCGAACTGTTGCAACAATGCCAAGACAGGATTAAACCGAACTACGCCGGTAAGACACTATTCCCCAAATGGAGAAAGCCCTTATGGGGTCTCCGATATCGTGGGTAATGTGTGGGAATGGTGCGCCACTAAATTTCCATTTAAACCATATCCCTATGATACGGATGAAAACGAAGGGACTTCTGTCTATCTTGAAGGCAATGCGGCCCGGGTGCTGCGGGGCGGCTCTTGGGACGACGATGTTGACTTCGCCCGCTGCGCCTTCCGCAACAGGTACTATCCCGGTTACAGGGACAGCTACGGCTTCGGTTTTCGGGTGGTGGTGTCCCCCATTTTGTAGTTGGATTCCTGGGATTCTGAATTTCTGGAATCCTGTAGATAAAGAAGTGGGGTAGAGGGAAAAAGTCAACGTCCTGAGAGAGTTGCTTTGCCCCGGAATCCCGGCGGTAGCCGGGTCGCCGCAAAAATTTTGACTGAATCGGCCCGGCTAAAGCGCCGGCAGCGCCGGAAAATAAAGCAGGATAGAATAATGAGCGATAACTTACCGCAGTTACCAGCCGAACTGGCCAAGCTTGAACAAACCATCGCCAACCTGTGCGATTTCCTCAGCGGCGAGGCTCTTGATACAGCCCTGGCTCCCCTCCTGGCCCGACAGGCCGAACTCCGAGCAATTCTCTCTGGCTCCGGGGCCATAGCCCAGGGCGAAGGCGCGCAGGCCGTGGGCGAGAGCGGTGTATTGGTGGATGGCTCGGTGGGCGGCAGCATCGTTATTGCCAAAGAGGGAGCTAAAGTCTTCATTGGCGAAGCGCCGGTGGCGATGCCGGCAGTAGACCGCGAATCGGCCCTGGGGCGCTACTTGCAGCACGTTATCAGCCGCAACCGCTATTTGCAGCTCCAAGGTATCCGCTCCGGGGGCAAGCTGGTGAATATCGAACTGGACCAGATTTACGTCACCCTGCGAGCGACCCGGCAGCGGGTGGTGACCGCAGAGGAAAGCTGGCTGGCCAGGGAAGCGACCTTAGCTCCCGGTGAAGGGCAGCGTCTCTCGCGAGAGACAACCACTGAAACGGTCACGGTCAGCGTCAACGAGGCCCTGGCCGCCTCGCGCCGGCTGGCGGTGCTGGGCGATCCGGGCAGCGGCAAAACGACCTTGTTACGCTACCTGGCCCTGCTCTACGCCCGCGATTTGGCCGAACACGGCACGCTCGTGCCGGACAAGCTGGACCTGCCCGAAAGCGGCTGGCTGCCGATTTTATTACCCCTACGGCAGATCGGAACCTTTCTGCGCACCCGGCCTGACGACGGCACCGAAGGCCACGCCCTGCTGCTGGAGTTCCTGCGGCAATCGCTGCAGAATGAACGGATTCCCCTGCCGGAGGATTTCTTTGACGAGTGGCTCACCCACGGCCGCGCGGTCATTCTGCTGGATGGATTGGACGAAGTGGCCGATCCCGACCTGCGCCGGCGGGTGTCGCGGCTGGTAGAAGCCTTCACCCAGGCTTACGCCAACTGTCGCTACGTCGTCACCAGCCGAATTGTCGGTTATACTGGCCCTGCTCGCCTGGGCGAGGTATACCACAACTACAGTGCGTGACTTCACGATGGCCGATGTGGAACGCTTTTTGAGCAACTGGCACCGGCTGGTGGCCGTCGGCCAGATGGGGCCGGGGTCGAGCGCCGAAACCTACGCCGCCGAACAAACCCGGCAGTTGCTCCAGGCGATTGAAGCGAATGAGCGCGTCCGCGAGCTGGCCATCAATCCGCTGCTGCTGACGGTGATTGCCATGGTCCACCGCGACCGGGTCAAGCTGCCGGACCGGCGGGCTGAACTGTATGCCGAAGCCATAGATGTACTCCTGGGCAAGTGGGAGGAAGCCAAAGGCGTAGCCGAGGTGGCGATCCTGGACGGCAAGCCGTTTGATGCGGGCGATAAGCGGCTGATGCTGCAACACCTGGCTCTGTACATGCACGAACAAAAGCAGAAGGAAATCGCGGCTGATGACTTAAGACATTGGCTGGAGGAACGGTTTTATGAAATTACCCAGGACCAGCGTGAGGCAAGGCGGGCCATCAGTCATTTTTTGAACGTGATTGAGGAGCGAACCGGTTTACTCGCAGCACGAGGAGAAGGGGTTTATGCTTTCTCACATCTGACCTTTCAAGAGTACCTAGCCGCTCTGGCCGTGGCCGGGCGGGATGATTACGTGGCGTACGCTTTGAAACACGTGGCAGAGCCATGGTGGCGGGAGGTGATTCTGCTGACAGCAGGCTACCTCAGTATTCAAAGTCGGGAGCGGACCACTCGGCTAATTCAGGCTATTGCGGATTTGAAAGCAGAGCCGGAGCCGTATCACAATCTGATGTTAGCGGCTGACTGTTTACGCGATGTAAGAAGTAACCGGGTGCAAGGCAAGTTTCAGGAAGAGATTCAACGTCGCCTGCGGGCCGAATTAGAGTTACCGCAACCAAAGGGGTGGCTAAGTACGGTGCAAACTCGGTTATCGCGTGGACTAAGTCCTAAAGATTTGGCGCGGCGACGTATCGCAGCAGCGCAGGCTTTGGCGCTCATCGGTGGTGAAACTTACTGGACTCAGCCTTATGGCGAACCGGAATGGATAGAGATTCCCGCTGGAGAGGTCTGGTTAGGTAGTGAGCATTTATCTGGGGCCGAAAAACCACCACATTGGCTAACGTTGAATACTTTTTGGATCGCCCGCACACCTATTACTAATACTCAATACCATCTATTTGTGCAAGCTACAGACTATCACACACCCACTTACTGGGACGATAATCGTTTTCCCAAAGGCTTAGAAAGCCATCCGGTCATCAATGTTAGTTGGTATGATGCTCTAGCCTACTGTCACTGGCTTAGCCAAATGACAGGCAAGACTATCACCTTGCCAAGCGAAGCAGAGTGGGAAAAAGCGGCTCGGGGTAACGAAGATTATCGGGCTTATCCCTGGGGTATCGTGTTTGAACCGAACCGCTGTAATACTACTGAGCTTGATCTAGGGCAAACGACGCCAGTCGGCATCTTTCCAAATGGGGCGAGTCTGTACGGCTGTCTAGATATGGTTGGTAATGTATGGGAATGGACTCGGAGTTTATGGGGGGAGGATTTTGAAAAACCGAACTTCAAGTATCCCTATAATCCAGCAGATGGTCGAGAATATTTGAAGGCCAGTAATAAAGTTCTCCGGGTGTTGCGAGGGGGCTCATGGAACTACAGTGCACCCTACGCCCACTGTGCCTTTCGCAATAGGGATGGGCCATACGGCACGAATTACTACAATATTGGATTCAGGGTGGTAGCGTCCTCCGTTCTTTAGTTCGAATCTAGGATATTGATGTTCTGGAATCCTGATCAAAAATCCCCCGTTAGGGGCCACCACTAAAGTTTTAGAGAGGAGACTATCCATCTCTTTCAGAGAATGAATTAGCAAATAACCATCCATATAGAAATTGGGCTATAGTATTATTCTCTTCGCGATTTCCCCCATTGACTCATAGTCTCGATTGTCTTCTGAGAGGGCCAACTGCTATCATCCCAAGTGAATCTACGCCAGTCGGTGGGGATAATTCCGTCCCGCAGTGCCGCTGCAATCATCCCCCGGTGGCGTGGGTCCAGCCGTAGTACATGGCAGCGCCGGCATAAAACACGGAGGTTGCTCAAAGAGTTGTGGGCCAGTTTGCCAGAATGGATGTGATCAATGTGACAGCGATTGAGGGGGAGAGGGGGCGCCTCCTGGCAGTAAGGCCCTTGACAGCGCCCCCCATCCCGCTCCCAGACTTTCCGGCGTAATTCTTGCCACACCTCTTTGGGTGGTCTATGTTTGGGCATTTTATATCCGTGCCTTGCCTCGCCCAACCGAGCCGAGCCCAACCAAACCAAGTCAAGCCCTGCCGCATCGAGCCTTGCCCAGCCGAGCCGCGTAAGAGTTATTCCTCTTCTACAAGAACAAATTCTACAAGAGCAAAGCGGCCAAAACCGATGCTTCGGCCATCCCCTACCCCAACCAGCCGGCCAGCGTCAATAACCACTGCCTTCATCTCGTCGCGGCCAACGACGGTTTTATCCCATTCAATCGTGCATACAATTATCCAGCCTGGTGAAGCAGCAATGCGATAGCGCACATTTCGTGCCCCTGTGGAAGGATTCTTGGCACTCCGCACGTCGAGGTAAACCGGCTGATTGGAGTCACAGGTCAAATGTCCTTCATCAGGCAAAAAGCGATCAATCAGGATTTGGTCATCCACAATTTGAAGGGTAGCGGTGAGGAATGGCTGGAGAGAGCCGCGCCCCTTTTTGGTGTACTTGGCCCCATCACGTAAGCAGCCGAAGATGTAAGCAGGTTGGACATACAATTGGCGGTTCTCGGTGATAAGCACCCGCTTGCGCCACTCTTCAGGATCATTGCCGGCAACGCCGGTCTTTTCCTGCTTTTGCAAGGGGATCGCCTCCGGGGTAAAGGCATTCAAGAGCAGTGGACGCACGCCCTTGATTTTAAGGGTAGCTGATACGATATTACTCACAATTAGTCTCCTTTGAACGATATTTGTTCCTAGATTTAGGAACAGTGTATTATAATTGTATTTGATTGTCAATAATATTAAGAACAATATGAGCAAATTTAGCTCCTTCATTCCTTACTTCATTGACACTAATTCTTACTTTTGATACAGTTAGGGGATGAAGGATGAAAAATGGCGATCAAGTTCCGGCTAAAAGAACTCATTGCAGAAAAAGAGCGGCGCGAGGGTGTTAAGATTACCTACCGCGATCTGAAAGAGGCAACGGGTATCAATCTGAATACAGTTACAGCTATGGCTAACAACCGGATGAAGCACGTTGGGTTGAATACCATTGAACGGTTGACCGATTTCTTTAACTGTGCCGTGGGCGACCTGATCATTAAAGAGGCCGACCACAGCCGGCCTAAGTAACTTTTAACCCAATCTGGCGTGTCGTTGCTGATTTCACCTGGGCGTCTCTCGCGAGAGAAATAACCACCCAACAGGGATAGATGATGGGCTTCGGCTGAGACTCTAACCTATTTCGAGGACATACCTCTCAGAGGAAACATCGGTAGCCACCAGGTTACTACCCCTCCCCCCTCCGGGGTAGGGGTAGAAATTTTTTAGAAAGACCCCCCGGTAGTTCATAAAATGAGCTTTTGGGGGTCTACAATAGTTGCTCACAGGCCCGGAGAGACGATTTAGAATTTTCCCTTATGTAAATACATAAGGGGTTAGTTAATGTATTTATAAGTACGTATTATCTAAGCAAATAAGTATTTATACTGAAAAAGAGAAACGGGTAGAGAGAGATTTTTCAATTTTATAGCGTTAAATAATCCCGGTAACTAATTGACGCCGAATACTATTTTGAAAAAACCTGGCGGTAAAAGAATTAACCACAAAATCAGTTTTTATCTACTCTGGTACTACGAAAGAAGGCATTCATTATGGACCTACTACCCACTTACGAATTGGACCAATCGCTTACTATTGGTCAAGTGGCTGACCAGTTTGCCGCCAGGCAGAGTTTCAGTGACTACCGCAGCCGCAAAGCTAAAAACACGATCACTCGGCAGGATGATGATCTGGCTCTGTTTACAGATTTCCTCATAGAAGTTGGCGCTGCGCCAACAGGCAATCTCTCTACTGAGCCTGACGCTTGGACTGGGGTAACTTGGGGGTTGATCGAAGGATTCATACGGTGGCAACTACAGCGAGGATTTGCCGTTTCTTCCATCAACGTGCGCCTCTCTACGGTGAAGGCATACGCAAAGCTGGCTCTTAAAGCTTGCACCTTAGAGCCAACCCAATATGCCTTGATTCGAGCGGTAAATGGTTACAGCCACCGGGAGGGTAAGCGGATTGATGAGGCTCGTATTATGGTTGAGTTGCCAACTCGCTATAAGCGACTCGGCGCGAAAAAGACTGAAGCTGTAAATCTCTCGCGAGAGACAGCGGTAGTGTTGAAGAACCAGCCGGATACACCGCAAGGTCGCCGTGATGCGCTGTTGATGTGTCTCCTGCTGGATCACGGGTTACGTTGTGGGGAGGTGGCCAGATTACAGGTGACTGACTTGGATCTAAAAATGAATGAATTGGTCTTTTATCGTCCTAAGGTTGATCTTGTGCAGCGCCACCAGTTGACAACCGACACTCTCAGAGCGGCTAAAGCTTATTTTGAGCAGGATATTCTCGCGCAAGGGCCACTCCTGCGGGGAAGCCGGAAAAGTAATCTCCTGCGAGAAACGGGGATGACTGAACGGGCAATTACCAAGCGAGTAGCCGTCTTGGGGAAAGCTGTAGGCGTTAAAGGCTTGAGCGCCCACGACTGCCGGCACTATTGGGCCACAACCGCAGCTCGCAACGGTACCCAGATTGATCGGTTACAACAAGCAGGCGGCTGGTCCAGCCCAGCGATGCCGCTTCGGTACATTAAGATTGCAGAAATAGCTAACGAAGGAGTGAATTTAGGAAATGATTGACGTTGAGAGCTTAAGTAAAGAATTCAACCCAAAGAAAGCAAAGGTACTTTATGCCTTCTCGAAAGGATGCCATTGTTCTGGTGCAGCAGCATTGGCAGGAGTGAATCGGTGTACAATAACACGGTGGTTATCAAATGATCCAAAATTTGAAGCGGCTGTAGCCAAGGTACTGAAAGATTACGTGGAGATGGAGTGGAAAGCCAGTGAAGTTATTAGAGAGAAATGTAAACAAGGACAAGAGGGAACTTTTGTGGATGAATTTGGGCAGACCTGGGTTTGTTTCGGTAATGGATGTTATGATGTGGTTATAGTGGACCCCGAAATTGACCCTTCGTTTTTGCACAAACAACGGCATTTTCGATACAAATTTATGGACCTGCATAATTAGACGATGAGGAGAAAATAACTGAGGGTCTAGTTAACGATTCAGTACATAAAGAGATAAATAACAACGCCGCCAGTCATCACCTCGAACCAATCGCTTTATATCTGGAACCGAGATTTTCCCGAAAGCATCATTGCTGAAAATAAGAAGTAAAAACAGATAAAGAGAGCTGGACACAGGGGCGATGGTCAGAATCGGGCACGTACCCTACGTTTACTCGCACACACACAACTCTAAAAACCTTTATGTGTGAAACAGCCTCTCTCCGAGATGCAGTAACATTTGGGTATCCTCGTTTGATGTTGAAGTCCTGTGGAACCGTATTTGACAAAATTTGACAAAATTTGACAAATCTGTAAGTTAGGAACAAGAGGAGCCGGGCGAGTAACTCGGCCTTTTGCTTGGGGCTTAGACTCGGGAATTTAGGTTGTAACAACCCTCGAATCGTGATACTATTGGAGGAAAGAAGAAGCGCCCCATTCGCAACTGGGGCGCTTTGTGAGATCAGGTGGCGTAAACACCTAATCAAGCTGTGATTTATTGTAGTATAGGTGCGCCACCCGGTCAAGGTGGCGTTTTTGTTTGTTTGTACCCCCCGTTAAGTTCCACGTGGAAAATCCCTTTCGAGGAGGAAAGGCAGGTTAAACAATGACAGACTTCAAAGCATTTCTACTCAAACTGACTGACAACCTAAATCTCCTGCGGGAGAGGGAGGCCAAGCACGGCAGCAGCGCGCCGCTTGAATTCATCAACCAGATTAATGACCACGAGCAAGCTATCAGTCTGACTGAGCAAGCCCGCCGGGGCGAGTTAAGTGAATCCGAATGGCGTGAGGCACTCCAGCCGCTGCTGGTAGCCGTTCAGGCCCGCACCGGCGAAGCGGCCAGTGGGGTGACTCTCGGCGATATTGGCGGCTCGATTCAGCACAGTACCATTGTCGGCCGGGATGCCAACCAGATTACTATCAATGTGGTCAACCTGTTGGACGAGGCGGTTAAGCAGCCGGATCAAAAGCTGGCTCCCGAAGTCCAGGCGATTGTAGACCTGGCCCTGGCCCAGGTGAAGGCCCAGGAATCCAAAACGGTTCAACGCTACCTGGCGAATCCTGCCGATCACCAGGCATCGCTGAGGGAGGCGCTGGTGGACCTGCTGAAAGAGGATCGCGGATTGGTGGCCCGGCTAGATGCCCTCCTGGCCCGCTACGAGCAGGCAGCGAAAGAACGCCCGGCGCAGCCCGGAACCAGTTACAAAGCCACCCTGAAAGGCTCTGGCGCAATTGCCCAAGGACCAGGAGCGAAAGCTGTGGGTGCAGGGGGAGTGATGGTCGGCGGTAACGTCGGCGGGAGGGTGGTCACCGGCAGCCAGAATCGCATCATCAACACCGGCGGGGGAATGTACAATGAAGGGAGCATCAACACCGGCGGCGGTGATTTTGTAGGCCGCGACCAAATCACTGGCATAACCGGCGCGGAGCTGGCGCAGCTCTTCCAGACCGTTTACCAGCGCATCGAAACCCGGCCTGCTGATCCGAATGTGGACAAAGAAGAAGTCAAGGAGACGGTCCAGAAGATTGAGCAGGAAGCTAAAAAGGGTGAAGAGGCCAACCCCACCAAAGTCGAGCGTTGGCTGAAAACGTTGAAAGAGATGGCTCCCGACATCGGCGATGTGACGATTGCCTGCCTGACCAATCCAGCCGCCGGTGTGGCGATGGTCATCAAAAAAATTGCCGAGAAAGCACAGGCAGAGGCAGGCAAGGCTTCATGAGCGACGACCGGGCCAGAAGACTGGCCTACTGGAGCAGGCTTACAAAAGTGGTATTTTGAGCGAGGATACCTATCACGATTTGGTGGCTAAGCTAGAGCCTAGGCCAATGGCACAGGCTGACCTGGAAGGCTCCGGCGCGATTGCCCAGGGACCGGACACGCAGTTCCGGCAGAATGCGGTGCGTGAGATGATCAACTACTTTCAAGTGGTGGACGAGATCAAATTCTACGCCTTCGGCGACCCGGCGGCCCAGCCCACTAAAAAGAATGGCGATCCGGGCGTCAACGCCTATGATAAAATTGCCGAAGCCTACCGTGAGGCCGGCGGGCGGAACTTGGGCGAGCTGACCGTCAAGCTGAAAGAGTACACCGAGGCCAAAGTCCAGAAGCTCATCGAAGCTTACCTGGACAGCAAGGTGCAGGCCGAGGCTCCAGTTGAGGCTACTCAGGAAACCTTACCGGGTGTTCCCAATCCGGTTGGCAACAGTGGCGGCGCGGCCTACAACTTATAATGTAAAGTCCCCTTCCACGCGGAAGGGGACTCTTGTAATGATGATTGTCAATTGAACCAAGGTATGTTATCATACTGGCAATGAAAAAGCCCCGCGCCAACGGGGCTTCGCCCGGATCAGGTGAGTGCGCACCCAGCCCGGTTTGTTTCGTGCATGGTAGCATATTTGCGCCGCCTGGTCAAAGGGC
>JAHDWA010000042.1 GCA_023382535.1 Anaerolineae bacterium
GTCTTTAACGTGAGCCAATCTCTTGCTTCCTGTCACTTCTCAGTTGTTAAGGTTCGTTTGCAGTTATTTAGACACACAAACGCCGGCATTTCTTACCTCTTATGCCGGCGGAGACGCAGAAGCTTATAGAATTTGATTACCATTTATAGGGTCGCTTCTACCAGACCTGCTTCTCCTTCTTGGTTGTCACTGAACTTCCTGCCTCACTGGCAGGCGAGTTCTTGTTAGTTATAACCGCTTGCAGAACTCTAATCTAACATAGAATTATTAGATTAACGTTAGAATTCTGAACGGAATTATACCTCAATCTGATTTTTTGGCAAATTCCAGATCGAATAATTTTACTTGCAATCTGGAACTTGGTAAAGTCCGTTCGCACTTACTTAGACACACAAACGCCGGCATTTCTTACCTCTTATGCCGGCGGAGACGCAGAAGCTTATAGAATTTGATTACCATTTATAGGGTCGCTTCTACCAGACCTGCTTCTCCTTCTTGGTTGTCACTGAACTTCCCATCAAAATTTATGGGCGAATTCTTTATGGATTTGGGATTATCCTCAACTAATTGCTGCTGGCAAATTGAGTGTTTATCCTTATTGACTTGCCCAATTTATCACCCAACTATTAGAATAACATTAGAATCCTTCTTGAATTTCATAACTTTTTCAAAACATGCCGGCCCAAGCTACTCGTACTTGACCCTCCATCTGTTTGAGCTAAAATAGCGAAAACTACTTGCAGAAATGGAATACCTTAAATGACAACACTCCTTGTTAAAAATGCTGATGTTTTGGTGACCCGGTGCGACAGCCCAACCTCAGAAGAGGTAGCCTCCTATGAAATCAAACAGGGCGCTGTTGCCGTGGAAGAGAACCGCGTTTTGTGGGTTGGCCCTACGGCTGAAGTAGAGCAACACTTTGCCGAGACTCGACCTGACCTGGCCCGCACTGGCTTCGATCAGGTTATTGACGCCAGTGGCTGTGTGCTCATCCCTGGTCTGGTCAACTGCCATCACCACCTCTACCAAACGCTTACCCGGACGATTGGCACCGGCAGGGGGATGGTTCTCTTTGACTGGCTCAAATTCCTCTACCCCATTTGGGCCGAGATGCCCCCGGAAGCAGTCTACGTAAGCGCCAAAATTGGCTTGAGCGAATTGGTTCTCAGCGGCTGTACGACTGTAGCCGATCACCTCTATCTGTACCCTAACGGCAGCAAAATTGACGACGAAATTCGGGCGGCCCAGGAAGTGGGAGTACGATTTCATCCCACCCGGGGCAGTATGAGCTTGGGCGAAAGCCAGGGCGGCCTGCCGCCAGACCGGGTCTGCGATACCGAGCCGGATATTATTAGAGACTGCATTCGGGCCATCGAAACCTTCCACGATCCCAATCCGCTCTCTATGCTGCGCATCGGCGTGGCCCCCTGCTCTCCTTTCAGCGTTACCCCGGAGCTTATGCGCGAGTCGGTAGAACTGGCCCGCCAGTACCCGCTGGTCAACCTGCACACCCATTTAGCTGAAACAAAAGATGAAGAACGATTTTGCCTGGAAATGTTTGGCCAGCGCCCGGTCGCTTACGTGGAATCTCTCGGCTGGGCCGGCGAGGATGTCTGGTTTGCCCATATGGTGCACCCCAATTCCGCCGAAGTTAACTGGCTGGCTCAGACCAATTCCGGCGTCTGCCACTGCCCGAGCAGCAACATGCTGCTCGCCTCTGGTATTGCACCGGTACGGGAAATGCTGGATAAAAAGGTGCGGGTCGGCCTGGGGGTTGATGGTTCGGCCAGCAACGACGGCAACCACATGCTGGGTGAAGCGCGGCAGGCCCTGCTTTTGCAGCGAGTCGGCTGGCCTGGTTTTGAGTCCCACGCCGACCGCCTTACCGCCCGTGAAGCCCTGGCCCTGGCTACTACCGGCGGGGCCAAAGTTTTACGCCGTGACGATATAGGCAGGCTCATTCCCGGCAACGCGGCTGATTTTGTCGCCTTTCGGGTGGATGACCTGCCCCACGCCGGCTCTTTATCAGACCCGGTGGCTGCTCTGCTAACCTGTGCGCCGCCCCGGGTCTGGTTATCGGTGATTAATGGGCGGGTTGTGGTCGAAGATGGTCAATTTTTGCCGTTTGAGCTTCAGCCGGTCATCGAAACCCACAACCGCCTGAGCCGCGAGATGATGATGAGGGCTGGAGTACTATAGTAGAGTAGCAGGGTAGCAGAGTAGCAAAGAAAAGAGTTTCCTGCTACCCTGATACGTGCTACTTGTTGTTATGTCTAAACTTGACTATTTACAGCAGAAGAAATTAAATCCCGCTGACGAATTACGGGAAATTCTGGCCAGCCTGGAAGAACGCCAGCCCCAGCTAAAGACCTTTAACGCCGAACAGGCTCGAACTTTCCTGTTGGACCTGGACCGGCTGGACGCCCTCTTTAATGAACTGGAGCTAGCTGGCCTGGACTTACTGCCGGAGCAGGGCCGTTTTCAGTCGCTCCAGAGCCGTCTCCAAAAAAAAGCTGCTCTCCTCTTGAGATTGCTCGGGGGACCGATAGCGCTCAGCGCCTTACACCTTACACCAGCTCAAGCCGCCGAAAAATGGTGGTGGCATTTGGACCAACTGGCAGCGGCTCAACGACAGCGCTTGCTCCGCCAGGTTGGGTTGATTGTTGGCCTCGTTGTCCTGTTCGTCGTCGGCCTGGTCGTCCTTTTTCGGACCGTCCTCGCCCCTTCGCCGGAAGTGCTGGCTCGTCTGGAAGCCCAAAACAATGCTTATGAGGCCATTGATAGGGGCCAGTACCGGGCAGCGGTGGCTTCTGTGGAACAAGGCTTGGCAAAAGCGCCGGGTGACCCGGAACTTTTGCTCCTACAAGGGGTATTACAGGAAGTTCTAGGGGAAGATGCTGCAGCTACCTTTGACCAGGCCAGGGCACTTTTGAATGATTCTTTAGATTTTTATCTAATCCGCAGCCAGCTACAATTAAGAGTAGGCCAACCGGTCAAGGCTGAAGCCGACGCCAGGGCCGCTTTAGAACTCGACCCAAACTCAGCCAAAACTTGGTTTCTGCTGGGCCAAACTTTGGAAGCTCAAGATAAATTGGCTGAAGCTGTCGCTGCTTATCAAAAGGCCAGTGAGTTAGCCGTGGATAGTGAAGATGGCGAAATCGTCGTGATGGCGCGCCTGGCCCTGGGACGACTTGGGGCGACACCGTAAGATTGCTGCCTAAACCCTCAATCATCCGGGAAAACGATTCGCTCTACTTCCAGTAGACTTTCAATCATTCGCGCAGCGGTGTTCGGTTCGCGACCCGGCCGGTTAATGAGGACCGCATCAATCCCCACCCGATTGGCTCCCTCTACGTCGTCCACCGGGTTGTCGCCGACGTAAAGGATTTGGCTGGGCGGCACGCCCGCTTCTTCGATCGCCATCTCAAAAATGCGCGGGCGAGGCTTGGTCACTCCGACAATGGCCGAAACAATAATAAAATCAAAGTAGTCGAAGATATTGAGCTTGGGCAGCAGGTCGAGCAGGTGCGTGCCGTAGTTGGAGACCACCCCCAGCGGCACGTCTCGTCTCTTGAGAGTTTCTAAAATAGGCAGGCTGTCGGGGAAAAGACTGTCAAAGTAGTTGCGCTTAAATAATTCCCACATGCGCCGGGCGACCTGTGGGCTGTGCGGAAACAAGTCATTGAAAATGGTCAGCCACCAGTTGTTGACGCTGGTATCGTCAAGCCCCAGACCGACCGCCTCGTGGCGGCGCAGCGACAAGGTGTGCAGCATGCTCAGCCGCAGATCGGTTGGGGAGACAAAACGGTGCGGCACCTGGACGCCGGCCAGGAACTCGGCAAAGGGAGCGTCATCCTCAAAGCCGACCAGCGTGCCGCCAATATCAAAAATAACCGTGTGGTAACGGCGAGCGTGGCCCATAGGCGGGTAACCTTTTTGAGAGTGAGTTTAATGCAGCAGCGGTTGGATGAGTTGCTGTGCCGGCAGGCACTTCTGCCAATTATAGGCCAGCCGGTAGATTGAGCAAACCAGAAGAGTGCCTAGCGATCAGCCGTTTACAGCCGGGGAATCTGCGGAAAACTCGGCCAGCAAAGCCTGAAAGCGTGGCTCAAGCCGGAGCGGATCAAGGTCATGATCGGTTTGGGCGTTGGCCAGAAGCTCACCCTCCTGATCGAGGAGCAAAGCCTGGCGCAGGCTGGTCAAAGCTTCGTCAAGGTGATCCTGCCCGGCGAACAGACAGGCCATATTGTATAAGGCGAAACGGTCCTGCGGGTCCAGTTGGGCCGCCTCAGCATAGTCGGCCAGCGCCGCCTGCGGCTGACCCAGGTGATGGTAGAGCAAGCCCCGATTGTAGAAGATTGTGGCATCGAGTGGAGTTAAAGCCAGCGCTTGAGCATAATCAGCCAGGGCGCGTTCAAAATCACCCAGGTGCTGGTAGCTGTTAGCGCGACCTACCAGAGCCGCCCCAAATTCTGGATTATGCCGCAATGCCTGGCTGAAATTGACCACCGCCCGGCCGTGGTCGCCCTGCTGGCTGTAAACCAGCGCCCGGCCAAAAGCGCCGCGCGCATCCTGCGGCTCAAGCCGGATCGCCTCGGCAAAGTCGGCCAGGGCGCGTTCGGCCTGGCCCTGCTGAAAGTGCAGCATCCCACGGGCAAGCCATGCCTCCACGTTTTGCGGCTGCAAACGAATGGCCTGGTCATAATCGGCAGTAGCTCCGGACAGGTCAGCGAGTTGCATGCGGACCAGCCCCCGTCCCATAAATGCCTGGGCTTCCTGCGGGTCGAGCTGCAGGGCCGCTTCAAAATCGGCCAGGGCGAGGGTATAGTCGCCCAGTTCGGCATAACTGCTGCCCCGGCCAACGAGGGCCAGGCTGTCTCTCGGATCTAGGGTAATAGCCTGGGTATAATCGGCGATAGCCTGCCGGTAGTCACCTTTTTTGGCGTACAGCCGGCCTC
Source organism: Anaerolineae bacterium (assembly GCA_023382535.1). Next base: position 4,959 of record JAHDWA010000042.1, read on the forward strand.
GACCTAAATAAGCGGCCCCATCTTCTGGATTCAGCCGCAGCACCGCCTCAAAGTCGGCCAGGGCCGCTGCGTCAGCCTCGATTTCGGCGTAGCATTTGCCGCGATTGTAGAGGGCAGCAGGGTAACTCGGGTCGAGTTCCAGGGCAGTCGTGTAATCGCTAATTGCTGGTTCAAACTCTTTTCGCTCGTAATAGGTATTGCCTCGCCCAACCCAGTTTTTGGCATTGCCCGGTTCAAGCTGAACCGCCTGGCCGAAATCAGCCAGAGCTGGCTCGAATGCCTTCATTTTGCGGTAGAGATTACCGCGCCGGTAAAAAAGGCTGCCTTCGGGCTTGAGTTGGATGGCTGCGCTGTAATCGGTAACCGCCTGCTCATAGTGACCCAATTCGGCGTGAGCGTTACCCCGGCCCGCCAGAGCCGCTGCATTTGCCGCATCTCGCTTAATTATTGCCGTAAAATCTACAATAGCTTGTTGAGGATTATTCATCTTTATTTGTGATAAAAGAAGCTTCAAAGATACAAAGAAGGCGACTGACACTTGATGCTTCAGCGTCGGACTAAAGGAGAAAAGCGCCAGTCTCCTGAGTAGTACAAGATTATACCATATCGTCGGCTATTTACCGACCGGGACAAAGAATGTTTTGACAAAAAATCCTTTCTATGCTAGTATTTTTTCTTACAGCAAGTAACTAACTTCATCGGACCTATTGTTACCCTTCTGCTCAAAGCAGAGCCAGGAGCAGGCTTGGCGAGAGGATAATCGTGGACAAAGATTATGCAAACCACACCGGCGACGCCACCCTGCTGCGTAAAGTCAACGAGTCGGCCATTCTGGAGCTAATCCGTGAAAGAGGCCCCATTTCTCGCTCTGATCTGGCTCGACTGCTCCACCTCAGCCCTCCTACCATTACCCGTATTGTTAATCCCCTCATCGAAGATGGCCTGGTTTTAGAAGGCGCTCCGGGCGACTCCAAAGGAGGCCGCCGGCCTATCCTCTTGACCTTCAATTCCCGCGCCAGCTTGATTGTCGGCGTATATGTTGGCCAAAACCTGGTCGGCGCACTGGCCGACCTTAACGGCGAAATTTTTGAGCGGCGCACGCTGCCCTCTCTACCCGGCGAAGAGGGCATTGCCCGCTTGATTGACTTTATTCGCGAATTATGCCTGGCATCTGTGCCTTATGGGGCGCCGCTGCGGGGGGTCGGCGTGGGGGTGCCCTCGATTACGCTCTTTGATGAAGGCATTGTCACCTGGGCGCCAAGTTTCGGCTGGCGCGACTTACCCCTCAAACGCCGTTTAGAAGAGACACTTGGCCTGCCGGTCTTCATTGAAAATTCGGTTAACCTCATTACTCTGGGTGAAAGCTGGCGGGGAGCCGGCCAGGGGCTGCGCAATCTGTTGTGCATCCAGGTTGGCGACAGCATTGGAGCGGGCCTGATCCTCGATGGACAGCTTTATCGAGGCTCTGATTACGCTGCCGGTGAGATAGGTTACACGATCATTAACGAACAATTCCTGGGACGAACCTATGATGATTACGGTTGTCTGGAAGGCCTGGCTGGCTATTCGGGCATTGTTCGGCGCACTCGCCAGCGACTGGAAGCTGGCCAGCCCTCAATTTTGACCCAGGCTGACCTGAAAAAACTGACCCCCGAAATGGTTTTAATCGCCGCCAGAGCGGGCGATGCGCTGGCCCAGGCGGTAGTCCAGGAGACGGTGGATTATCTGAGTATTGCCGTGGCTAACGCGGCGGCCATCATTAATCCCGACCGGATTGTTATCGGCGGCGACCTGGTCGAGTTTGGTGACCTGTTTGTCAAGCCAATCCGCGCGCGCATCCAGGGGTTGATTCCGGTAGCGCCTGAAATCATACTGTCAGACCTGGGGCTGGATGCGGCAGTGTTGGGCGCGGTTGCCACCGCCCTGCGCCAGACCAGCGATTGGCTGTTTGTGCAGCGGCAGCGGGTTATCTCTTGAAGTTCAGTGGACATCAGAAATGCCATTCAGGGAAGGATGGAAGACTGGAAGGTGGGTAAATTTCCCGCCTTCCAATTCTCCAGTGACTATCACTCAAGTTACAGGGAGTCAATAAATGCGTATTTTAGCAGTTGGGGCGCACCCTGATGATCTGGAAATTTTATGCTCGGGAACGCTGGCCTGTTATGCGGCCCAGGGGCATCAGGTAATCATGGCCCACGCCTGCCGGGGGGATAAGGGACACGGAGAAATCCCGCATCCTCAGGTGGGGATGGTGCGGGACCTGGAAGCCAAAGCAGCGGCTCAGGTAATCGGGGCGGAGGCGATGTCGCTGGGGTTTCTGGATGGTGAAATCTATGCCAATGAAGAAGCTATGGTCCGTTTTGTGGATATGATCCGTATTGCCAAGCCCGACCTGATTATCACCCACCACCCGGACGATTACCACGGCGACCACAACGCCGTGACCAAACTGGTGCTCGACGCCAGTTTTCTGGCGACTGTACCCTACTATGTCACCACCCAGCCGGCCCATCCCCTTGCTCCACCTATTTATTTTATGGACACCCTGGCCGGTATTGATTTTTCTCCGACTGAATACGTGGATATCAGCAGTACCCTGGAACTGAAGAAACAAGCTATGGCCCAGCACGTTAGCCAGATTACCTGGCTCAAGGACCATCACGCGACGGATATTTTAGATTTTATTGAGACGATCGCTCGTTTTCGCGGGCTGCAATGTGGAGCCAGGTATGCCGAAGGCTTCCAAAGCGTCCGCGCCTGGGGCCGAATACCGGCCAAACGATTGTTACCTTGATGACCGCCGACGACTGACTGCTGACCGCTGTCGGAGGTCAACTTTAGGGGGATTTACAGATTATGGCAGAAATGACATCTTACGAACGCTACGAGGCGGTATGTGACCTGCGCGAGCCGGACCGGGCGCCGGTCAGCCCGCTGATTATGACCTTTGCGGCCAAGCTTACCGGTATTCCTTACGGCGAATACTGCCTGTATGGCGAGAAAATGGCCGAGGCTCAGCTTGCCTGTATTCGCCGTTTTGGCTACGACAGCGTCAACGTGACTTCCGACGCGGTGCGCGAGTCGCAAACCCTGGGCGCGCCGGTCTTTTGGCAGGAGGATGATGTGCCGGCCGGCTCGGAAGAACCTTTTATCAAGAGCCGGGACGATCTTAAAAAGCTCCATCTGCCCAACCCGCTGGGCGACAACCGCATGCACGAGCAGATCAAGGCGCTCAAGATTTTGCAGCAAGAGCTGGGCGAGGGCGAGGTGGTTTACGGCTGGGTTGAAGCGCCGTTTCAAGAGTCGGCCATGCTGCGCAACATCAACTATTTGATGACCGATGTGTATGACGATCCGCAGTTTGTGCATGATTTGATGCGTTTCAGCATGGAAATGGAACTGGAGTTTGGCTTGGCCCAGATTGAAGCTGGAGCGCGTTTCATCGGCATCGGCGATGCGATTGCCACCCTCATTTCGCCCAAACATTATGAGAAGTTCAACTTCCCCTACGTGGCTGAAATGATTTCTCGCTTGAAAAAGGCCGGGGCGCGGGTTAAGTATCACGCCTGCGGCAATACCAGGGCGCTGCTGCCGCTCTTTACTCAACTGGGCGCCGACATCCTCAACCTCGACTCGCTGGTTGAACTGGGCCAGGTTAAGGAAATGATGGGTGACAAGGTTTGTATCAAGGGCAACCTGGACCCGGTGCGGGTGCTGCTCAACGGTACGCCGGAGAGTATTACCGAGGCGGTGCGGGAGTCGCTTCAGATCGGGGGTCCTGGCGGCGGCTTCATCGTCAGTCCGGGCTGCGAAGTTCCCCGCGACACCCCACCGGAGAATTTGGAAGCGTTTGTCCAGGCGGCTAAAACGTATGGGCGGTATCCCCTTAATCCTTAAATTTATCACGGCAGGTCGGAGGATCGGAGGGAGGGAAGGTTGGGCATTTGCCAACCCTCCCTCCCTCCAACCGATATCAATGATATTGCTTCTATAAATCATCTATTTGTGGGAGGAAAACCGATGAATAACATTTTGGCAGGTCACACCAACAGCTATCACACCTATGGGCTGGACGAGGCCCTGGAAGGCATTGCCGCTGCCGGCTTCAAGTACGTCGAGTTGTCGGCGGTGCGCGGCTGGACCGAGCATGTTCCGCTGGAGGCGAGTGACGCCCAACTGGCCGAAATCCAGGCCAAGCTGCACCGCTTGGGGCTGAAAGCCTCGTCGCTGAGCGGGCACTCCGATTTGACCACCGCCGGCGGCGTGGCCCTGGGTAAGAAGGCCGTAGACTTGTGCCAAAAGCTGGGCCTGGACATCTTGTGTACGGCTATCGGCGGGCACTACAGCGAGGACGAGGACAAATCGGCCTTCATGAGCCACATCCAGGATTTGGCCGACTATGCCGCCGCTCACGGGGTGACCATCGCCCTGGAAGTGCATGGCGACATTATGGCCTCCGGGCAGATATCGCTGCCGCTGATCCAGGAAATCAATCGCGATAATGTGCGGATCAATTATGATACGGCCAACTGTGTTTTCTACGGCGGCGTCGAGGCGGTGGACGATCTGGTCGGCCTGGGGCCTTACCTGGCCCATTGTCACTTAAAAGACACAGGCGGCGGCAAGCGGGAGTGGAGCTTCCCGGCGGTGGGCGAAGGCCGGCTGGATTTTGGCGCGATTCTCAAACGCCTGGAGCAGGAAGGCTTTACCGGCCCTTTGAGCGTGGAGATCGAATTTACCGGCGAACCCTGGCCGCCCTTGGAAGAGGTGAATCGCTCGATGAAGGTGTCTTATGAGCATCTCCAGAAGTTGGGCTTATCGTAGCAAGGAGACAGACGATGCTAAAAGTGGGAATACTTGGCGCGGGGTTTATGGGCAGCACCCATGCCCGTGCCTACGCTAAACTGCCGGACGTGCAGGTAATGGCGCTTTCATCGCGTTCGTTGGAAAAGGCCGAGGCCCTGGCTAAAGAAGTGGGGGCGGAAGCCGTGGCCGATCACCGAGCCGTAGCGACTGACCCGCGGGTGGATGTTGTCAGCAATACACTGCCCACTCATTTACATGCAGAAATGACCATCGCCGCTTTGAATGCCGGCAAGCATGTTTTTTTGGAGAAGCCGATGGGTTTGAGCGTTGAGGAGTGTGACGCCATGCTGGAGGCGGCCCGGAAGAATGGGCGGCTCTTAATGATGGCTCACGTGTTACGTTTCTGGCCGGAATACATGGCTTTGGTCGAGTTTGTCAAGGGGGGCGCATTGGGCAAACCCCTGTCAGCCACGGCCAAGCGGCTGTCTGCCCGGCCTACCTGGGGCGACTGGTTTAACAACCCGGAATGGACCGGCGGGGCGGTATTGGATTTACAGATTCATGACCTGGATACGTTGAACTGGCTCTTTGGGACCCCCAAAACCGTGTACGCGCGCGGGCAGAAGGGCATGTTCGGCGGCTGGGATCACGCCTTGACCCTGGTAGACTATGGTGACGTCAAAGCGTTTGCCGAGGGGACAGTGCTGATGCCGGCGGGCTATCCCTTTACTATGACCCTGGGGGTGTTGTGCGAGCGCGGCTCGGTGGAGTACACCTTCCGGGCCGGCGGCGCCGGCGTGGAGACGGGGACATCAGCCGGCACCAGCCTGATGGTTTACGAGTCCGGCCAAGACCCGCGCCCCCTGGCGAGTCCCGGCGGCGACGGTTATGAGCGTCAAGTCGCTACGTTTGTGGAATGTGTGCGCACCGGTCGCGCCCCGGAGCAGGGCACGGCTGAACAAGGCCGCCTGGCCGTTCAGACCGCCCTGGCGGCGCGCCAGTCGTTGGAAACGGGGGAAGTGGTGGCGTTGTAGTTTGACTTAGCCGGTTGCCAGGGCGATAACATCCTCGACGCCCAGGCCGTAAATCTGGGGCGGCTCGACCCCAAGCAGGCTCAGGTAGACGGCTAACTGGCTGCGATGATGGATCTCGTGCTCGACCATGGCCATGAGCAGCCGCCAGGCTTTGATCGGCGGGCCGTCGGCGAGGCTGGGGCGCGGCTGGATGAGGTCGGCGTCGCTCAAGGTGGTCAGGATCTTCATGGCTGCTGTGTGGCTGGTTTCGAGGGTGTTCAGGACGTTCACCAGGCTGCCGTGTTCATCATCCCGTTCGTGACCGGTGTAGCGCCATTTTCCTTCTACCGCCGCCCCGACAAACATCAGTTCCGCCGCCGCCAGGTGGCGGACAATATCGCCGCAGGTTAGCTCGCCCGTTTTGGGCTGCCAGTCAATTTTGTCCGGTGGAACAGCGCGGACATAGTTCAGCGTGCGGCGGCGAATGCTGTCGAAATAGTTAGTAAACTGGTCTACATGCGCAATCATAGTTAAGCACAGCCGGGGATATCTTCAAAGCGGTAAAAAATTGATTTCCCATTCTGCTGGGCCAGCTCGACCATTTCATCGGCCCCCTTCGACGGTCCCCCAATCCGCAGACAGGCATCACAGCGGGCGACCAAGCGTCGAGCCACCGGGTGAAAAATTTCGTTAAAGGTTTCATCTCCAACCTGCTTCGATCCGGCCTGTTCGATTAACGGCAGGGCGAACCATTCGCCTAAAACAGGCAGATGGCCCGCCCGAAATACGCGCAGCGCCATTTCAGCCATTGCCTGAACGTTCGCCGCAATTAAGTGAGGGTCATCGTTGGTGCCGGAACGATAAGGACCGGCAATGAGAATCATGAGGGGGCTTACTTGTTGCATCAGATCATTGTCTCCTGAGGATGATGAGCATTATCTAAAGATGGCTAACAAAGATGGCGTTACTCCCCGCCAAGCCTTAACCAGCCGATCATCTGTCGCAGAGCTTCGTAGGCTTCCAGCTTGGCTGCGTCTGTGCCGGCTGCCTCGGCTTTTTCAACATGCTGCTCCATTTGTCGGAGCACGATGGGGGTCATAGCCAGCAGCGCTTCTGCGCCTGAGACGGCGTACTTTACCAGGATATAGCGCACCAGGCAGGGCAGCGGAATGCCGGTCGCCCGGCTCAAATTTTCGAGGGTGGGTAAAGGGTCGGTTTGGCTGTACTGCGCTACTTCGGCCTTGAAGTTGGCGTGGGGGTCATCCCCAGCCCAGCTATCCTGGTAGGGGTAGAGTTCCATCTCGTTTATAGTCCCAGTACATCGGCGAGGAGGAGTAGGAGCAGCAGTCCGGCTGTCACCGAACTAGCCGTCAACACCCGGTGGCGCTGGTCGCTCAAGTTAGCATTGGCCGGGACCGGCAGAGCTGCGGCCCGGCGATAGTACAGGTAAGCACCCGCCAGAACCAGAGCCAGTTCGACGATGGCGTTGACCACCGGAAACTCCCACAGCCCGAAACCCAGGAGTGGCAAGTTGCCGGCGTTGCCGGGCAAGATCGGCAGGTCAGGCCGGTGAACTATCAGGTCAAGGATCCAGTGCGAGAACACAACCGCGCCAATCACCATACCGCCGGCCTGTTCCCAACGGTAGCTGGCGAGCCAGCCGGTGACTGCGGCAATAAGCAAAGCCCCGACCAGGGAATGGGTATAGTAGGCGTGAATTAGCGCGCCGCCATAGGCCGGGTGAGCCGGATCAACCTGGGTCAGGCTTTCTATCCCAAAAGGAAATAGGATGATAAAGATGACGTCGAGCCAGAAGGTAGCGAGCAAAAGCGCCCAGAGCGGCAGTTGGGGCGCTTTTGCCTTAACGCCAGCGGCCAAACCAAAGTGTCCGGCAATCATGGCTGTTCCTTCCCCTGGTAGCGGTCGGCCTGGCCCCAATTTAGACGTGAGTCGAGCCAGCCGGAAACGACGATCAACAGCAGTATCACGATTAAAGTCAGCATAATCCCCCTTACAAGCCTCTTCTCCTGATCGGTACTACAATGAACAGATCATGATCTTACCCTGCACTAGCCACCGCCGAGGGGAGCTTATCCTTATATGCCCCCTACTGGTCGGTCTGATCTTTCCACCGGCCGCCGCCGATGAGCTAGCCAGGTTCGGCCGTGATAGATCCACAACCACAATGACCAGGCTACCGACCAGATCGCCCCAAAGAGGAATTGCTGCGAGCCGGCCAGCGGCATGCTCCCCATCGCTATGTTCAGCAACCGCGCAATCAATTGGACGCCGATGATGCCGCTCGCCCCCAACCCCATTGCCGTGAAGAATAGCAGGTAATTTTGCGCTCCCTTAGCCTCCCACGACCAATCTTGTCGCAGCCAGCGCCAGTGGATAAACCAGGTCGGCAAAAAGAGGATGGCTATGGCCGCGCTAACAGCCAAGATATTCTGCTGGCGTTCTGGACTGACCTGAGGAATGGCTTCAGCCAGGCTCCAGCCGACAAACAGGGCGGCGAAATACCCAACCAGGAGCGTAATGAACGAGACGAAGGCTGTATATTTAATCCACATAATTGCCTTTTGTTGATTTTGGTTTAATAAACCAGGTTAACCTCGATTGTATCATAAAAGCTTGAATCTGCCAGCTCTTGGGAGAATTAATGGTTGTTAGGCTTCCTCTTCCGGCCGGTACTGCGACGGATAATTGATAATTTTATCCCACTCGTCGGCGGTGGAGCGGGCGACAAAGGCAATCAGCGGCTCATCGCCGATGTTGAAGACCTCGTGGGGCACACCGGGCTTGATGTAGATAAAATCGCCGGCTTCGTTGATGACCTCGTTAGACAGGTTTTCGCCGTAGGTGTGTTTGACCTTGCCCTGGACGATGAACAACATAACCTCGAAACCGTCGTGAATATGGGCGTAGGCGATCGCTCCAGGTGGAACCGTAGCCACGTTGATCGAAAGATTTTGCGAGCCGGCATTTTTGCCCGACAGGCCCTGCTTGTAGAGAATGCCGTTCCAGCCCCGCTGGCCGCCCCCACCGCGAACAACGCTGATGCCGTCCAGGTCTTCCACTTCATTCAAATTGATGGCCCCGGTGCCTTTGGTTTGTGTAAGCATGGTACTCTCCTTGTTTGTTATTTTGCAAGAATTTGGATCGCAGAGTAACGCAGAGAAAATCCAGAGATTTGCCGAGAAATTAGTAAAATTCTTCCTCCGTGTTTTCTCAGCGAGACTCCGTGTCCTTTTGGGGCAATTTTACTGCAAAAGCCAAAATCCGGCACAAAGGGTTCAGGTCCTGCTTACCTCACTCATCAAGCTCAGCAAGTTGCTCTCCGAGTCACGGAAAAAGGCCATCCACAAGTCGTAACTTTCCATTTCCGCCACAAGGTGCGGCGTGTCCTCAAACTGGACCTCACGAGCCAACAGGCTGGCATACGCCGCCTGAATATCGGGCACCTTGAAGTAGAGGATCGAACCGGGATGGTCGAATTCAGCCTTTTCCGGCACGCTGAGCATCAGCCGGATGCCGCCGCAATCAAAAAAGGCCAGCTTGGGCACGCTGAAGAGATGGTTCAGCCCCAATTTGTGCTCGTAAAATTCGACTGCCCGCTCCAAATCATGGACCGGAATGGCAATCTGGCCGATTTCGGTCAGTTTAAATTCTTGATCGGTCATAGATTCCTCCGTTGTAGAATAGTCACTAGCGCTGCTGTACGTCACGCAGCCAGCTCGGAAACTCCGGCGAGTCCATCTTGGCCTCAGCCCGCCCCCAGCGCTCGACGGCCCAACCCCAAAAATCAAAGTCAATCGTCGAAATCTTGGCCTGGATCGCCGCCCACAGCGCCCAGCCGACATCGGACATGATCATGTTCAACTTCATGCGGGCCAGTTTATCCGGGTAAGGCTCGCCAAAATAGGCGGCGCACATCTCGACGATGCGCGGCTCGTCGTACTGCTGCTCCTGGCAGGTGTTGCCCAGTTCAAAGCAGGGATCGTTGTTGCCGCTGTACTCAAAATCAATCGTGCGCAATATCTGGCCGTCGTCAATGTAATTTTCGGCCAGCAGGTCGTTGTTGCAGGGGACGGTTGGCAGGGGATTGACCAGCAAGGCATGTTCAATTTGCCGGATGGCCGGCAGTCGTTTCGGATAGCCAGTAGGAATACGCACTTCGTATTCCCCGGCAATTTTCAGATAGTACTCCGTCAGCCGGAACATGTTGAAATCGGTGAGAAAGCGCGGCCCGGCATGGAGCCGGCGCAGTGATTGGGCGATGCGCGCCGGCATGCCCGGTTGCTGCAGCGCGGCAATAGACATGGTTTCGCCGTAGATATATTCCAGCACCATGACCCGCAAATCGGGCAGGTAATAGGCGATTTTGGCTCCCACCCCGGCCTCGGAAGCAGCTTTGGTGTTGTAATACTCGTTTTCCCGGTTGACCGCCAACAGCTCGGTGGACGGGCCTGGAATGCGGACCACATAAGGCGTGCCATCTACCTCTACCTGGTAGTTGGTATTGGTCAGCCCGCCGCTGATGGGTTCGGCGGTGACTGCTTTTCCGCGCCAATCGCCAATACCTTCGATCACCTGCTCGATGGTAACGGTCATAAATTCCCCCTCGCAAATTGTGCTGTAAGCAAGAAGCTATTAGGACGCGGACCGTGCGGATTGGATGGATTTTATGTTTCTGGTTTATCCGCGCGATCCGGCTAATCCGCGTCCAATTAGCCAAGCTACGGTAATCTTGTATTCACACGTTATCCGCCACCTTCTCCAGCATTTCCCGGTACACGACCCGTGGGTCGCCCGCGAAAGGAATACAGCTTTGCAGCGTATAACTGGCCTCGTCGAAATCAATCTCGCCCAGGGCCGGATCGGTCACTTGGCGGCCGCGAGGCGGATGGCAGGTTTCATTTTCCTATTTTCTTTCTCAACTCCGCCGCATCCAGGTACAATTCGATGTAGCCACAGGCCAGGCACACCCGCGCCCGTCGGGCCGGAGTAACCACTTTGAGCATACTGCCCTGGCGGTTTGAAACATATTTGACCCCCTCCGACACAGACACCGTACCCTCATCCACTTCGCCTCCGCAGCGAAGGCAGGTTTGATTTTCCATTTCTCCCTCTTTGAAACTAAGCTCGCAGCCGTGCCCCCGGCGGGTCATACAATACATCTGCTGTGACCTCCGCCCCAACCCGCTCGCCGAAGATTTCCACTTCGAGCCGGGTTCCTTTCTCAGCCAAATTCAGGGGGAGATAGGCCAGGCCAATGTTCTGGCCGATGGTATAGCCATATCCGCCGCTGCGAATCCGTCCGACGATACGGCCCTCGGCATAGATAGCTTCGCCGCCGTAGAGCAGCCCCGCCTCCCCGCCGACGAGCAGGGTGCAGAGCTTTTGCCGCAAGCCGGCGCTCTTTATTTTAAGCAGCGCCTCTCGCCCGACAAAATCTTCTTTCTCAAAGCGGACACAGAATCCCAGCCCGGCTTCAAGGGGGTTGTCGGTTGGGGTAATATCGGCGCTCCAGTAGCGGTAGCCTTTCTCCAGCCGCAGCGAGTCCAGCACCTTGTAACCGCACGGCTGCAAGCCAAAGTCACGCCCTGCCACCAGCAGCGTGTCCCACACCTGGCCAGCTTGGTCCGGCGCAATGTATAATTCCCAACCCAACTCGCCTACATAACTCACCCGGCCGGCCCACACCTCGACCCCGTTTAGCTCAACGGTGCGGGCGGTCAGATAGGGGAAAACGGCGTTCGATATGTCATCATTTGTCACCCTCTGCAAGACATCACGGGCGGCCGGTCCCCACAGGGCGATACAGGCCCATTCGCCGGTCACATCTCGTACTTCTACCGAGCCGTCCGGCGGCAGGTGCATGGTCAGCCAGCCCAAATCGCCGGCCACGAAATTGCTGCCGGTAATGAGGCGGAAATGATCCTGGCCCAGGCGGGTAACGGTCAGATCGCTTTCGATGCCGCCGGCCGGGTTGAGCAACTGGGTATAGATCAGGCTGCCCACCGGCCTATCTATATGGTTACTGGCCAACTGCTGCAGCAGGGCCAGCGCGCCGGGACCGCGAAGTTCGATCTTGCCAAAGGAAGTTAGATCAAATAAGCCGGCTCGCTTCCGAACCGCCTGGTGCTCCTGGCCGACCTGTTCAAAGAAGGGCGGCTTGCCCCAGCCCCAGCCTTTTTGCTCGGCGCCCATGCGCCGGCCAGGTCGGCCCGGCTCAAAATAGTTGACCCGCTCCCAGCCGTTCTTTTCCCCAAAAACACCACCCAGCGCCAGCAGCCGGGCGTCGAGCGGGCTGAGGCGGTGTTCCCGTGCCCATTCGTTCTCGTCGTAGGGGTAGCGCAGTTCGTAATAATATTTGTACGACTCGCGGGCGCGTTCGGCGGCGAACACCCGATCCTCGTAAATTGGCCCAAAGCGGCGCACGTTTAGCTCGCTGACGTTGCTGTCCGGCTCGCCGTTGACAATCCACTGGGCCACAATATCGCCCAAGGCCCCGCCCGCGCCAAAGCCGGTATGGGATAAGCCGCAGGCTACGAATAAACCCGGCCGCCCCGGCACCGGTCCCACCAGGGGGCGGCTGTCGGGGGTGATACCTTCCGGCCCGTTGATCAGGTGCAGCAACTCCGCCTGTTCCAGCAGCGGCACGCGCCGGATGGCTCCTTCCATAATTGGGTCAAACAGCTCCCAATCGGACGGGAGCAGCTTTTGGGTAAAATCCCAGGCCACGCCCTCCACCGACCAGGCTTTTGGCTCGACCTCAAAGCCGCCGATGAGAAAACCGCGGACTTCCTCGCGCATATAAAAGAGGTAGTACGGATCACGCAGCACCGGCGTATCGTGGGGCAGTTCGTGGCCGGGGATGGGCTTGGTGGCCAGGTGCTGGTGAATCAGGGGTGTAATCGGCAGGTTGATCCCCGCCATTGCCCCGACCTGCCGGCCCCACATCCCGGCAGCAATGACGGCAGTTTCCGTCTTGATATCGCCCTGGTCGGTCTTGACCTGCCGCACTTCGCCGCTAGGGGAAAAATCAAATCCGGTCACGCGGACGCCGGTCTGTATGGTCACGCCCATCTGCCTGGCGCGGCGGGCCAGTTCCAGGGTTACGCCGCTGGGGTCAAGGTGGCCATCGCCGGGGAGGTAGAGCGCGCCGTATAGGTTTTTGTCTGACATATAGGGAAAAATCTTCATTGCCTCAGCCGGGTAAATCATCTCGACATCCATGCCCAAGGCCCTGGCCTGCCCAATTTGCCGCTGCAAGAATTTGAAGTGATCGGGGCTGGAAGCCAGGCGCAGGCTGCCGACCTCATGCCAGCCGACGGAAGGGCCGGTTTCGGCCTGCAACCGGCGGTACAGGTTGACGCTGTAAATCCGCATGCGCATCAGCGTGGGCGAGGTGTGAAACTGCGTCACCAGTCCGGCCGCGTGCCAGGTCGAGCCGCTAGTCAGCTCGCCTTTGTCTAACAGCAGCACGTCGGTCCGGCCCATTTGGGCCAGGTGATAAGCAATACTGCACCCGGTAATCCCTCCGCCAATGATAACCACCCTGGCTTGATTTTGCATCCAGAACTCCCGTTACTTCATGTAGATAGAAGATAGAGGATAGAAGATGGAAAATCGTACTTATCTACCATCTTCTATCTCCTATTTACGATCCACGATTTAAGAGGGCCGGAGAGCGCCCTTGATCTCCGGCCCGGTTGTGATCACGCCTGATGAATGAGGATTGGGTTGACTAGAATATATTATGGAAGAGTGAAAGCTTGTCTATCAATCTTCCAACTTCCATCCTGCCAATCTTCCCCCTCATTCCGGCGGGATCTCCTTGAAAGCGTATTCGACATTGATACCACGGGCTTTTTGGGCGTTTTTGGCCAGGAAGTACCAAATCGCCGAGACCAGAATGATGGCAAAGGCGATGATTTGCGCCCACAAATTGGCGGGGAAGTCCTCAAAGTTCCAGTTGCCCAGCACTCCCAGCGAGGGTGAAAAGAGAAACGCCAGGACCATCAGTGTGCCTAAAATGCCGCCGATGGTTCCCAACACGGTCACCAGGGGAATGCCGCCCAGTTTGTACTGCGCCCCCGGCGAGGCCTCGTACAACTCCCTGGCCCGGTAGGGCAGCAAGGCCCCGGCAATGCACGTCACCACAAACACATAACCGCAGCCAAAAGTGACGCCCAGGGTCAAGCCGACCCAGCCCGGCACCAAGTTATAGGCCAGGATCACCGGGATGCTGGCTAAAAAGTAGGCCAAATGGGCGTTGAGCGGGGTGCGCCACTTCTCATGGACCTGGCTGAACCAGGCCGGCAGCAGCCGGTCGAGCGACATGGCCACCATGACCCGGGTCATCCCGATGTAGCAGTTGCAGACAATCTGGAAGGAGTTGAGAATGTAGCCAATACCGATAATCAGGACAATCAGGGGACTGCCGGTCAAGGCGACCGCCACGATATTGGGCCAGAGGTAGAAGCCATTCACGGTCGCTTCGGGGATAAGCGACCAATAGCCGGCCCCGGCGACATAAAGGAACTCGCTCCCGGCCACGCGCTGCAATCCGAGGGCCAGCAGCGCCAGCAGAATGCCGGTCAGAACGAGCGAGCCGACCATAATAAAGGTCTGGCTCTTGAAAGAGCGGGCATCCTTGATTTCGCCGTTTTGCTGAGACGAATAGGTGGCCCATTGCAAAGAGGTCCAGGCAATGGGAGCAATCAGGAGTGTGGCCATCAGGCTGAAGGGCGGGTTGAGTTCAATACCGGCTGCCGTGACCGCATCAACCGCCGTTTGGTAAAAGTTGGGCGCGCCTCCAGAAGCAACGGCAAAGGCGTTCAGGCTGTCAATAAAAGTGGCCGGGGGTGTAGCAAAAAGGACAACAAACATGACCGCGAAGGCAATGAGCGTGCCCCACCACATCACATGCTGGAATTTGACGTAATTTTTGAAGCCGCTGACCAGCAGAACGAGGGAAAGCAGGGCATTTAAAATACTGACCGTAATAATACCGGCGGAAGTGGTAAACCAGACCCCCAGGTTGGAGAGGCTGGCGTTGCCCAGGGTAGCGCCCAGGCCCAAAAAGAGCGGAGCAAAACCCAGGTAGGATACCAGCCAGCCGGACAGGGCCACCCATTGCAAAATCCAGATGACAAAGCCGGACATGACGATGGTAAAAGCCCAGCCCCCGCCAAAAACCCGGCTCTGAAAGACATAATCGCCGCCCGAGCGGGGCAGCGCCGTGGAGAGCCAAACATAGGTGAAGGCGATGGGAATTTCAATCAGCATCGCCAGAATAATCCCCCAGAACAGATTGCCCCCCGGCAGCGCCCCCGGCGCCCACAAGTAGGTCCAGGGGAAAATCAAACCCATGGTCAAAATGTTATAGACAAAAGCCGCATAGGGCGACATCACCCGCACCAACCCGGAAGCTTTGCGGGTGAAAACCTCAGGTTTTGCTGCTGCAACAGTCATCGTTGATCCCTCCTTATCAAATAATTGACAATTGCCTATTGATTATTGAAAATTGACAATTTCCCCCGTTTCATCCCTCCTTTCAAGGATGCGAGGCTGCGAAAAGGCGAGGAGACGAAGAAAGTTATCTTATCGCCTCCTCGCCTCACTATTCCTCGCCTCTCACCCCGTCGTCATCTGATACCCTTCTACTGTGCCGTTGCTCAAAGTGACCAGGCAGCCGCGCAAAACGCCTTCGCCGTACTCACTGCCAGGGTTAATGCAGGTGGTCCGGCCAATTTTGATGACTCCCGGCGACTCGTGGATATGGCCGTGCAGGCCCAGCAGCGGCTGGTGGGTTTCGATGGCCCGGCGGACCGCGGCGCTGCCTGCCCCAAACAGCACCAACTGCCCGCCCCGAACGATCTGGCTGGGTGGATCGGTGTTCCAATCCAGCATCGGACAGGTATCGAGCGTGGAGTCAACCGGCGGGTCGTGAAAGTTGAAAATGCAGCGGCTCATGTCGGGCACCTGCGCCAGCATCGGTTCAATCATGACCCCTAATTCTTCGTCGGGTACTTCCCGTGGGGTCCGCCAGGGGGTCGGCCCGCTGAAACCCAGGCTGATCATGGTGTGGTCGTCGTCTACCAGGACGACCTGCCCCTCGCAGCCAGAAATAGAGTGCGCTCCGGGTCGTTGCAGCGCTTCCAAAACGTCCGGGTAGTCGTCGTTGCCGCCGGTCACAAAGCATTTGATACCCGTACCCGCCAGGCGGGTCTCGGCCAGGTCTACCCACTCTTCCAGCCGCTCGCGGGCCAGTTGGTGGAACAGGCTATCTATTGCCCCCGGATCGGCCTGGATAGCCTGAAACTCATCTGGCTCCACGATCTGGCTGTAGAAACCGAGGATTCCAATTTTCTCCAGCAGGCTTTTCAATTCAGCTTCGGTTTCGACCCGCTCCGTGCGGCCCTGCAAGGTGGCCCGGTAGTGGCCGTTGCCCTCGTGAATGATGGGAACGGTGATTTTGCCCAGGATGTCGCCGCCCATAATCAGTACATTGGCTTCGTAAAATTTGCCGGCATTGACGAATTTGCGGAAGGTGCGTTGCGACCCGTGCAGGTCGGTGGCGAAAAAGAGGCGGGTGAGTTTTTTGGGGGGCTTCTTTTGGAAAAATTTCATGCGGCTCCTTTTCAGGTAGGGCAAACTGTTAGTTTGTCTCAGTGGACAAGCTAACAGCTTGTCCTACAGTGTATGGCGTCCATTCGTCTCCAGGCTGGCGATCAGAATCTCGACCGACCGGGCAGCCAGTTCCGCCTGCCCGCCGGGGTCAAACCCTTCGTCGGTGACCAGGATATGGATTTGATCAAGCCGGGCCATTTCAAAATTGGAGACAGTGCCCCATTTGCTGTGATCGGCCACCACCACGACTGAACCGTGAGTCCGCTCAATCATCAGCCGGGCCAGTTCCGCTTCGGCGTTGATGGGGGTGGTGCAGCCGTATTTGAGGCTCAGGCCGTCTACGCCGATGAAACTTTTGCTGGCATACACCTGGCGGAGGGCTTCGGTGGCAAAGCGTCCCACCACCGATTTAGCCCGCGCCCGAAACGACCCTCCCAGCAGGATGATCTCAAAATCGGCGTCCTGGGCTTCCAGCGCCGCGTTGACATTATTGGTGATGACCGTGACCCTGGCCCGGTCGCGGATATGGCGAACCACCTGGGTGGCGGTGGTGCCGCTGTTGACAAAAATGGTGTCGCCATCTTCAACCAGGGCCGCCGCCCTGACCCCGATGGCCTGCTTTTCCAGGGGATGGGTCTGAGCGCTGAAGCTGTATTCCGGCTCGACCGGCAGGCGCCGGCTGAGGGTGGCTCCCCCGTGAGTCCGCTCCAAAACACCCTGGCTCTCCAGCCATTCCAGGTCGCGCCGGATGGTGGCCTCGGAAACCTGGAGCATTTCGCTCAGAAAGGTGCTCTGAGCTACCTGGTGAACCTCCAGAAATTCCTGGATGCGTTTACGGCGCTGTGCCGGAATAAGAATTTTGGTCACCGCAGACCTCTTACCCTACCCTAGCCGGTTCGATGCACAATAATGATTGATTTTGAGTGAATGGGCGTGCCAATTATATAAAATCTGGATTATTTTGCAAATTATGATTACTTTCGATATAATAGCCGCTTCCACGCCCTAACAGTTAATCGTCCGTTGTTAGCTGTCACCTTTTAGCGGCAAGCGGCGGACAACTGGCTCCTGACCACTACTCTCACATCTAAATAGGTAATCTATGTCAAACAACGCGGTTGGAATGGGCGCTCAAGACAGCGCCGAGCGTGAGAAGTTTGAAAACGAGGTAAAGCGCATTACCGAAGCGGCCAGGCAGGGCGGCTTGATGCTGCGCCTGTTAGGTTCGCTGGCCTTTCAGGTTCACTGTCCGCAGTATGGCTTCCTCCAGGCTAAACTGGGCCGGGCTTATACCGACATTGATTTTGCCGGATATGCCAAACAGGCCAAGCCGATTAGCCAGATGCTCACCGGCCTGGGCTATACGGAAGATCGCGAAATTTTTGTCCTCACCGAGGGCAGCCGGGCCATTTTTGAAAATCCCGCGAATGGCATCCATGTGGATGTTTTTTATGAGAAGCTTGATTTTTGCCATGTGATCCGCTGGAACGGCCGGCTGGAAGCCGATTGGCCGACTATTCCAATGGCGGAGATGCTTCTGGAAAAGATGCAGATTGTCAAGATCAATGAAAAAGATTTGATTGACACGATCATGCTCTTCCTGGAGCACCCGCTCGGCGATACGGACGCCGAAACTATCAACATGGCCCAGGTAGCTCGTCTGTGTGCCGCCGATTGGGGCTTGTGGCGCACCACCACTATGAATTTGCAGAAAGTCCGGCAGATTGCCGAAACCTACCCGCAGCTCTCCAGCACCGACAAAGCCACCGTTGCCCGGCAGGTCGAAACAGCCCTGGCCCGCCTTGAAGCCGAACCCAAGCCCCTGGCCTGGAAACTCCGCGCCCGCGTCGGCGACCGGATTAAGTGGTATAAAGATGTAGATGAAGTCAAATGACCCTCCCCCCTGTTCTTTAAGGAGTCCGAAGTCTCCTGACTTCGACCAAAATCAGGAGATTTTGGATTCCGTTTCGTTTATGTGAGGGCGCGGGTCAGTAAGGAGGCTCCACCATGACAACTCTGGTTCGTGATCTCATGCGGAACACCCTGATCACCTGCTCGCCGGATACCACTTTGGGGCAGGCGGCGGTGCTGCTGGCTCAAGAGCGCGTCCATGCCTTGCTGGTCGCCCGCGGGGATGAAGTTCTGGGGATCATCTCTGACATTGACCTGTTGACCGGCGAATGGCTTTCCACCGATGCCATCAACCTGGAGACCATGCGCCGGCTGGAGGTAAACACACTGATGAGCAGCCCTCCGGCCACTATCGAAGCAGATGCCCCGGCCAGCGAGGCCGCCGCTCGGATGCAGGCCGAGCATCTGCATCGCCTGCTTGTCGTCGAAAAGGACCGGCCGGTGGGGGTCATTTCGGTCTCTAACCTGGTGGCCAGTCTGGCCCATACCTCGATGGAACGGCGCACGGTGGCCGAGGTCATGTCGCGCGGGATCGTGGTCTGCCTGACCGATACACCCCTGAGCGCCGTCGCCCGGGCCATGACCGACCGGCGCTCTCGCTCGGTAGTGGTGGTCGAGAGCAACGGCCAGCCGGCCGGGATCGTGACCGGCTTTGACTTGCTGGCCTTTTTTGAGGCCGGCCAGGCCGATCAGCCCGTTTCAGCCGTGATGCGCCCGCCGGTCACCATCCATCCTACCGCCACCCTGCGCGAAGCTGCAGACCGGATGATCTATTACCACATTCACCGGCTGCTGGTAGTCAACCCTGACCAGCCCGATTCGATGCCGCTTGGCCTTATCTCAACCTCCGATATCGTCGCCGAAATGGCCGAGCCGGGGTCGGTCTGGCAGGCGCTGTAAAATCTGACCGCCTCTAAGACTGCCGACGGCTGACCACCGCAGTAATTACGGCCATGCTTTTTGGCGGTCCGCGGTCTGTGGTCGGCGGTCGGCAAAGCTGTAAAGGAGCTAAATGATGAACATTGGCGTTATCTTCCCGCAAACGGAATTCAGCCACGATGCTGGGGCAATTCGCGATTATGCCCAAACAGCGGAGAGCCTGGGGTTTACCCATATCGTGGCCTATGATCATGTCCTGGGGGCGAACCCCGACCGGCCCGGCGGCTGGAAAGGTCCGTACACCCACCAGTCGGCCTTTGAGGAACCGTTGGTGCTGTTCAGCTACATGGCCGGTCTAACCCAGAAAATTGGCTTTGTGCCGGGCATTATTATCCTGCCTCAACGCCAGACGGCCCTGGTAGCCAAGCAGGCCGCCACCTTGGACGTGCTCAGCGGCGGGCGTTTGCGCCTGGGCGTGGGCCTGGGCTGGAACCAGGTGGAGTATACCGCCCTGAACGAAGATTTCCATAACCGGGGCCGCCGCATCGAGGAGCAGGTAGAGCTGTTGCGCCAGTTGTGGTCCCAGCCGCTGGTTACGTTTATCGGCGAGTGGCACACCGTCCCCGACGCGGGTCTCAACCCTCTGCCGGTGCAGCGTCCCATCCCGATCTGGTTTGGCGGGCGCGCCGAACCGGCTTTGCGGCGCATGGCTCGTTTGGGCGATGGCTGGCTGGTCAACGATCCGCCGGAAAAAGCCGGGCCGGAATTGGAGAAAGTGGATCAATACCTGGCCGAAGCTGGCCGGACTCGCGCTGGCTTTGGCGTGGAAGGCCGTGTCCCTTACGGTCCAGGCGATCCTGCCCAGTGGACCGCCCTGCTCCAGGAGTGGCAGGCCCTCGGCGCAACCCACGTCTCGTTCAACTCCATGGGGGCGGGTTTGAATACTTCGGCGGCTCACTTGGCGGCTATTCGTAAGTTTGCCGAAACGGTCGGTTTAGTACGCTAGACTATGAACTCTATGCCCCCTTGGAGATTGTAGCCAAGATAGTCGAACCAGGGTTGATTTGATAGGTCGGAGATAGGTTTTAGTGCAATCGAATCTTTTTCGGCCCTATACTGAACAATTCAACAAAGCTAGACAAAGACAAATCGAAATGCTTTTAAGTGGATTTAGTCAGCTTTTATCCACTGATCGTGACTACAAGTATCAAGTGTATGAGTTACAACGTTGTCTCTATGCGGGCTTATTACTTGCAGCACTTCATATTGCCTGTTCCCTACTTGAATTGTTTGTCCGTGATTTGGCCATACGCAAAGAATTTGAATTAAGAGACCAATCCAGTTCTGTCGAAAGGATAAAACGCCGTGATTTGTTCAGGATAGTGGGAACTTTCCAAAGGGAGTTTGAAGAAGATCGTAAAGCAACATTTTCCGCTTTGGTGAAGACACTGGTAGATAATCGGGTTATTTCAAACAAGGATGCAGACGCAGTTTTAGATTTTTATAAAAACACGCGAATACCATTATCACATGGACTTGTGCGGCGCTTTGTAATCCAACGAGATGATATTGCTTGGGTGGAAGAAGAGTTTGGTCGAATTGATCGCTTTCACAGTATTGAAGAGGTTGTGGAGGATAATGCATTAAGTCATTTAAAGTTCGTTCTCAAATTTATAAAGAAGTATCAAACTAAAGACGGAGGTGCTTAATGCCGCTTTCCCTCGAAGAAGCTTTAGCCCGCGTGCCCCAGTGGGCCGGGATGAGCAGCCTGCAAACCACCCTGCTGACCGACGGCATCACCAATCAAAACTACCGGATTGATATCGGCGGCGAGTCTTTTGTCTTACGCATTGCCGGGGCCAACACCGAACTGCTGGGCATTGACCGCCATAACGAGCATGCCGCCCACCAGGCCGCCGCCGCGCTCGGCATTGCCCCGGAAATTCTCTGCTTCATCGAGCCGGAAGGGTATATTGTCTCCCGTTTTATCCCCGGCCGGCCAGTGCCGCCCGAAGAGATGGTCCTGCCGGAGAACATTCGGCAGGTAACAGCCCTCTTGCACCAAGTTCACAGTATGCCGGCCATCCCCGGCACGTTTTCCCCCTTCCGTGTCGTTGAGGATTACACCCAAACTGCCCGGCGTTACGGCGTTGCTTTCCCCGCTAATTTCGACTGGCTGCTGGCCCGCATGGCCGACATCGAAACTGCCTTTTTGCAAGACCCCTTTACGTCCTGTCCCTGCCACAATGATCTGCTCAACGCCAACTTTCTGCACGACGGCCAGATGCACATTCTCGATTGGGAATACGCCGGGATGGGCGACCGCTTCTTCGACCTGGCCAATTTTTCGGTCAACCACAGTTTCGGCGATGAACAGGACCGCCTGCTGCTCGAAGCCTATTTTGGCGAGGCCACCCCGGCTCGCCTGGCCCGGCTCAAATTAATGAAGATCATGTCCGATTTCCGCGAAGCGATGTGGGGCATGGTCCAAATCGGCATCTCCCAGCTCGACTTCGACTTCCGTGACTATGCCGACAAGCACTTCCAGCGCATGGCCCAGAATTTCCAAGACCCGCGCTGCGGGCAGTGGTTGGAAGAAGTGACTCAGGTTGTGTGATGCGTGATACGTGATGCGTGAAATTATTACGCATCACGCATCACGTATCAATCTTATCACAGCATCACAAAGGAGATAACCTATCGTGTCTAATTTTCCTTCACAGGCGCAAGTGGTCATCATCGGCGGCGGCGTGGGGGGGTGCAGCATCGCTTACCACCTGACCCTCATGGGCTGGCAAGACATCGTGGTGCTGGACCGGAACGAACTGACCAGCGGTTCAACCTTTCACTCCGCCGGATTGGTCGGCCAATTGCGCACCAGCAGCAACCTGACCAAGATGATCCGCTACAGCACGGACCTGTACCGGCGGCTCAAAGACGAAACCGGGCGCGACCCCGGCTGGCGTGAAGTCGGCAGCTTGCGCCTGGCCTCGTCGCCGGAGCGGCTGGAGGAATTGAAGCGGCTGGTCGCCGTCTCCCGCTCTTTTGGCCTGCCGCTGGAGCTGATCAGTCCCAAAGAAGCCCAGGACCTCTTTCCTTTGATGACTCTGGATGACGTGCGCGGCGCGGTCTACCTGCCCACCGACGGCTTCATTGACCCGACTGGCCTGACGATGGCCCTGGCAACCGGCGCAAAAGAACGGGGGGCGCAGTTTTTGACCCACACCCGCGTGCAGAGCATCACCCTCAGCGAGGGCCGGGTCAGCGCTGTTGTCACCGACAAGGGCACGATCCAGACCGAGATCGTGGTTAACGCCGCCGGGCAGTGGGCCGGCGAGATCGCCCGGATGGCCGGACTGAATCTGCCGGTAACGCCGATGGCCCATCTCTACCTCATTACCAAGCCCATCGCCGGCGTGGCGGCCAGCTTCCCCACCATGCGCGACCCTGACCTGCTGGTCTACTTCCGCGAGGAGGTCGGCGGGCTGATTATGGGCGGCTATGAGCGCCAGCCGGCCCCCTGGGCCCTCGACGGCATCCCGGCCGATTTCAACAACAAGCTGCTGGAGCCGGACTGGGAGCGCTTTACCCCATTAATGGAAAACGCCATTCGCCGCGTTCCGGCCCTGGAAACCGCCGAAATTGTGACCCTGCTCAACGGCCCGGAGGGTTTTACCCCCGACGGCGAATATTTGCTTGGCCCGACGGCGGTCAAGGGCTTCTGGGTGGCCGCCGCCTTTTGCGCGCACGGCCTGGCCGGGGCGGGCGGCATCGGCAAGGCGGTGGCCGAGTGGATTATTGACGGCCATCCCGAGTGGGATTTGTGGCGGCTGGACGTGCGCCGGTTTGGGGCCAACTACGCCAGCCAGGCTTATAATGTGGCCCGCACGGTCGAAACCTACGCCAAATATTATGACATCCACTACCCCAACGAGGAACGGCAGTCGGCCCGGCCGCTGCGTCTCTCTCCGGCTTACCACCGGCTCAAGGCGCTGGGCGCGGTATTTGGCGAGAAGACCGGCTGGGAGCGGCCCAACTGGTTTGCGCCCTACGAGGGAGAGGCGGCGCACGGCCACGAACCCAAAGGCTGGGCGCGCCATCACTGGTCACCGGCAATTGGGGTGGAGCACCTGGGCACGCGGGAGCGGGCCGGGCTGTTTGACGAAACCTCGTTCAGCAAGATCGAGGTGCGCGGGCCGGGCGCGCTGGCTCTGCTGCAGCGCCTGTGCGCCAACAATGTGGACCAGCCGGTAGGCAGGGTGGTCTACACCTCGATGCTCAACCCCCGCGGCGGTATCGAGTGCGACTTCACCGTGACCCGGCTGGAGGCCGACCGCTTCCTCATTGTCACCGGCACGGCCTTTGGCCAGCACGACCTGTCGTGGATCAGGCTGAATATGCCCGACGCGGAGCGTGGTTCGGTCTGGGTAGACGATGTCACCTCGACGCGGGCCTGTTTTGGCCTGTGGGGACCCCGCGCCCGGACCATCCTGCAAAAAGTCACCCGGAGCGATGTCTCCAATGCTGCTTTCCCTTACATGACCGCCCGCTATCTGACCGTCGGCGATGTGCCGGTGCTGGCCCTGCGGGTCACGTATGTGGGCGAGCTGGGCTGGGAACTTTACTGCGGCATGGAGTACGGCCAGCGTCTGTGGGACACGCTGTGGGAGGCCGGCCAGCCGGAAGGACTAGTGGCCGGCGGCTACCGGGCCATTGACAGCCTGCGCCTGGAGAAAGGCTACCGCTACTGGGGCGCGGACATCGGCCCGGACTACACGCCTTATGAAGCCGGGCTGGGCTTTGCGGTCAAGCTGAACAAGGGCGACTTCGTTGGCCGCGAGGCGTTACTCCGGCAAAAAGAGGCGGGAATCCAGCGCAAACTGTGCTGCCTGACTCTGGCCGAGCCGAGCGCCATCGCCATCGGCAACGAGCCGGT
Source organism: Anaerolineae bacterium (assembly GCA_023382535.1). The sequence goes on from JAHDWA010000042.1 coordinate 29,145, forward strand.
TCGAGCCGGCGAGCAGGTGGTCAGTTGGGTTACGTCGGGCGGGTATGGCTATGCCGTGGGCAAAAGCATTGCCTACACCTATCTGCCGCTGGCCTACACGCCGGTTGGCACCATGCTGGACGTGGAGATTATGGGCGAGCGGATTGCGGCAGTGGTGGCGGCGGAGCCGCTGTGGGATCCGAAGGGGGAGCGGGTCAGGTCGCTTTGACCATATTCTTGAGTGGGACCCATCGTTTTATAATACGGTAAAGTTACGTAACCGCTCAGGCATGTCATTTCGACCGAAGGGAGAAATCCCTAATGCCTAGTGGCGCTCTAGGGATTTCTCGGCCTTCGGCCTCGAAATGACATTGAGGCTGAGTAGATACAAATCTACTATTAAAGGAGGTCAGGGTGCAGATAAAAAAACTTGATCACAGTGCGCTGGTGGTGAGCGATCTGGAACGTGCTCGCTGGTTTTATGGGACAGTTTTGGGATTGGAGGAAATCCCCCGCCCCTCCAATTTTACCTTTGGTGGCTGCTGGTTTCGTGGGCCGGGTTTCGAGTTTCATCTGATTCTGGCGGCCGACACCACCGCCGCGGCCGGCTTTGGCGATGCTGGCAGCGGCGCAACCCGCGGCTTGGCCCACCATCTGGGGCTTGAGGTCAGCGACCTGCAGGCTACGGAAGCGCATCTGCGTGCTCATGGGGTCAAGATCGTTGGCGGTCCATTGGCCCGCGGCGACGGGGCCATTCAGCTTTATGTGCTCGACCCGGATGGAAACTTCCTTGAATTTTTTGTGTGGGACAAGACCTCCACCATGCCGGTGGAAGAGCGAGCGCCTATGTCTCACGGTCAGTGAGGAATGTTGGGATTCATATTCATTGGTTTAGTGGCGGTCCAGTTATGACCGCCAAAGGCACAGAAAGGAGCCACCCATGTCTTTTGAGATTGCTGATGTCATTACCCCTGGTCACGCCGGGGCCTTCACCATTGGCGAGCGCACGGCCGGAGCCAGTTTACGGGACCTGCCAGCCGTTCATCTGGCGCTGCTGGATGAACCCGTCACTGCCGCCGTCGCTACGGTCAATGCCGACGGCACGGCTCAACTGACGCCCAATTGGGTGAACCATGACGGCGAGTTCATCTATCTCAACTCGGTGCGCGGCAGGTTAAAAGACCGCAACTATCGAGCGCATCCCCAGGTGGCCGTGATGCTGATGAATCCCCAGAATCCCTACCACTGGATCACGGTGTATGGGACCATTGAGCAGATTATCGAGGAGGATGATCCAGCCCAGGGGCATCTGGCCACCGAAAGTATTGACGCCTTATCGCAGAGCTACCTGGGCGCGACCCCCTATCCTCTGCGGGATGAGGGCGAGGTGCGGGTCCTTTACCGGGTACGGCCAACCCGCATAATCACCTTTGGCCCGGTCGGCGGTTAGCAGGGCCGGGCGATCATAAAAATCAGGCGGGGGCAGCTTATTGTTAAGGGGGTGACGGCAGCATGACCCGTGTCGTCGTGATGGGTGGGTCGCTGGGCGGCCTGACCGCGGCGCTGACGCTGCGCGATGCTGGCTGTGAGGTCACGGTCTACGAGCGTTCGCCGGTGCCGCTGGTCGGCCAGGGGGCCGGGATTGTGCTGAATCCCGCCACCGTCCGCTACTTGACCACCCGCCCTGGCTTCGACCTCAATTCACTCAGCATCGCCCCGCGCTGGGTGCGTTACATAGATCAAAAGGGAGGGACGGCCCACGAGTCGCCTTGCCCTTACCGGTTTAGCTCCTACAATGCGCTCTACCGGGGCCTGCTTGACTGCTTTGAAGCGGAGCGTTACTACCTCGATGCCGCCGTGATTGGCTTTGACCAAGATGATGATGGGGTAAACGTCCGGTTAGCCGATGGCCGGCGGGATCGTTGTGACCTGTTGGTCTGCGCCGATGGCATTCGCTCGACGGCGCGGCGGCTCCTCTTACCCGGACTGGAACTGGCCTACGCCGGATATATCGCCTGGCGTGGGACGGTCAGCCCGGCCGAGCTGCGTCCTCAGATTTATGCCGCGCTGCACCCGGCTGTTACTTACCATATTCGACCGGATGGGCATCTGTTGGTCTACCCCATCCCGGTGGTTGATCAAACCCCCGGCGCAACAGCGCCTCAACTGCACCTTAACTGGCTCTGGTATCGCAATGTCGCCCCTGGCCCGGCGCTTGACGATCTCATGACAGACCGGGCCGGAGTGGTCCGGGACATCTCCCTGCCGCCGGGAATGGTTCAAGAAAATCACCTTGCCCAGATGCGGGCCGATGCCGTCCGGCTGCCGCCGCCGCTGGCCGGAATTATTCAGGCGACCGCCCACCCTTTCATCCAGGCCATTGTTGACCTGGAGCCGCCGCAGATGGCCTTTGGGCGAGTCTGTCTCATCGGGGATGCCGCTTTTGTGGCTCGTCCGCACGCGGCTGCCGGAACGGCCAAGGCGGCGGAAGACGCCTGGACCCTGAGTATGGCGGTGGCCGAAGCAGGCGGCGATGTGATCGCGGCGCTGCGCCGCTGGGAGCCTGGCCAGCTTCAGTTAGGCCAGAGGTTGGTCGCCCGTACCCGCGAAACCGGGCGGCGCTTCCAGTTTGAGTCAACCTGGCACGAGGGCGCTCCTTTACCCTTTGGGCTGTATGAGGTCGGGGACAGCGCGCTGCCGGAATAGCGACGGTTGCCGGTATACCATTGAAGGGGGAGATTATAGGCGAGCGGATTGAGGCGGTAGTTGCCAGTGAGCAACTGTGGGATGCGAAAGGAGAGAAGGTCAGGAGATGATAGCAACCTTCTAATTTTTGCCCTGAAATTTTGCTTTGCCCGGCGGGGAATTTATTTTGAGTCTTTTCCCTAATAAGTATAGGCAATGTTGATAACTTCTCTGAGAGGGATCAGGGGTAACGCTTGTGGTCACTTGCACCGGGATTGCCCCGGATGTTCCAATTAAAAACATCTTCGTTGCCCAACCGAGACTGATAATAAGCCAAAATTAGGCATCAAGGGCAACGATTTGTTGTTGGGCGGGATTTTTAACTACACTGTTTAATCTAACCGACCAAGAACATTTCGCAATTCAGGTAACTGTATGGCAAAATCTTTTACTCTTCCTACTGTTTCTCTAGTAATTTCACTTTCTGCAAGCAGAGATGATCGCCACTTGAACTCTAAACAAAAAATATCCGTAGGTGTAACTACTGCAATATCTGTTATTAGATGCCCATTCTCATCTAACGACAGTTCGGTGTAAACGCTATAACCTGGCGTTTTTAGCGAGTCCCGCAATGTCTGGGCAACAAGTGCATTGAGGTCCTTATCATTTGAAAGTTTCATAAACTCTCTGAAAAGAATTTTATGTCGCTCGGAAGGTTTATTTCGCCGGACAATGTCACGCTCAATAAACTCTTCATTACGTAAATATGTACCAATTGCAATACCCATAATGGATTCTTGAGCAATTGCGCGAACTGATTCGCGTTTGACAGCGGCTTCTCCATCTGATAATTCAATTTCCTTTAACTTGTCAATCAACTCTTTACTTCCGTAAGCCGTGACAATCGCGTTCGCAGTTCTCATAGGCATATACATCACTCGTAAATCTAAATATTGCGCTGCTAACGCAAACGCTGCCTGCCTTCCTTCCCAGAATTTGATTTCATTAGAATCTCCAGTAAGCATGCGTCCAACTTGAGCATATTGGTAATTGCTGATAGTTAAAGACCTGATGATGTCATAATTTCGCCGGTTATCTTCCTCGAACGAACAAAATATCATCCAAAGATGCAGATTCTTTCGTTTAATCTCAAATGCTGTTGCTTTCAAAGCATCTTGTTGGCGCTTAATTTCTTCGTAACAACTAATCATAAATTGCCCAATTGACTCGGATGACTCAGCTATCCCTTTTGCTGTTTGAGAGGTAATTCCATAATCAAATAGACCTCTTGAGTCATTCAATGCACGAAGCATCTTATCAGTAATTTGTTCATAATCGCTGCGAGGCGGGCCTACATACACATAAAACGGTCGAGAACGTGTAGTCATACCGCCAATGTCGGAAGCTCGTTGACTTATAGTTTGTGCGACAGCTTGTGACGTGGTAGGTATTACAAACAATGTTTGCTTTCCTGCACCTCGTCGAAAATCGGCATTGAGTGTCGTTAACAAAATATCCAATTCATCACTTTTTAATGCACCGGGGGATTCTTTACCTTCGAGTACAACTACCGCCATTTTTCTTTTCTCACGCTTTAAGGTAGCAAGTTTATCTTCAATAACCTCTGCCCTATCTATTGCTCGAATAGTGATAGTGTGAACACTAACGCCTTCAATAAATAAGTCGAGTGAGTTGAGAAAAGTGGATTTTCCGCTACCTGAAACACCACTCATAATAAATAATCGTCCCATACCAGTTTCTTCAATTTGCTGGCGTTCTTTTTCTATTTCAATGAGTGCTTGTTGCACAGGCATTATTAGAGGTTTAATAGGAACGTTACGTTTTTCTGCTTCTGCCTTTAAAAGTTCCCAACGTTGAGGAAATATTAAAGGTGGGAAATTATGGCTCACGGGTTCGGTGATACGAACTTCAGCTTCCGTCCTTAATTGTGACTCACGTGCCCGAATGTCTGAGATAGTATCTGCTTCCTCAGCCAGTTCAGCAAAAAGCCATAATTGATCTTTAGAGTAGTTTTTTCTTCTAGGTTTAGCCATAAGTTATCCAATCTTGTAAGCGATGCATTGCCTTTAGCCGCCCAGCAACTATTAGACCAACGAGTCGGAAGTAAAGTTTTAGGCCAACACTGGCCTGAAATCCTTACTTCGTCCAGTTTATCACAATTTACTCCTTAAAACAACCCTCCGCCTAAGCTGACGTCTCCACTCTCTCGGTGGTCAGGGTAAAGCTTACCTTCGCCGCCGCCAACTCCCCCACCAGCCGCTCGAACCTTGGGCCGGTGATGACCTGCTCCGGCGTGAGCAGGCCGCGCTCCGGGATTTCGCCCCGCGCCACCATCCGGGTGATGATAGCCCCGGTGAAGGCCGTGGTCCGGGCCATCGAGGTAAACCCGGTCGTCTCGTCGTAGCGATCCACCATTTCAACTTTATACGTGTACGGTTGGCCGTCCTTCTCGCCTTTGACTTCCACCCGCAGCACGGTAATGTCCCGTTCGCCTTCTTTCAGCGCTACCTGCGGGTAGAGCAGGGCATCGAGCAGTTTCTTGGGTGCGACCTTGACCCCCTCCACCTCAACCGGCTCCAGGCTCAACAGGCCCAGCTCCTTGAGCAGCGTCGCTTTGGCGGCGAAGCCGGGCCAGCGGACCGTCTTCTGCGTGCCGGTTTGCAGATTTTTGAAGACCGGCAAATCGAGCAGCCAGGGCATAAAGGTTTCGTGCCAGGCTTCCAGCTCGCCCACGCCGGGGAAGGTGACGGCCTCGACCCCGGAGTAGCGCGGCACCAGTTTGAGCCGGCCCGCCTCAACCGTCGGCCCATCCTGCTCCCGCAGCGGCAGTTGCTGCCCGCCAAAAACGATTTTGTAACCCAAGGGCGGCGCCGGGATTTCGGGGATGCCGCCGCACTTGATGTGGAGTTCGTCTACCCGGTCGAGCTGCTCGGCCAGGTGGCGAGCCATGATTTCGGTCAGGCCCGGCTCGACGCCGCAGCCGGGGATAATCAGTCCACGGGCCGCTTCAACCTCCTGCCGCAGTCCCGGCATGTGCTCCTCGGCGGGCCAGGTCAGATCTACCAGGGGCACGCCGGCCTGCAAAGCGGCCCGAATCCCCAGGATGCTGGCCGACCGGGGCAGCGCGGCGACAACGGCGTCACAAGCACCTATCAGTTCGCTGGCCACACCCCCGTCGTTTAAGTCAAGTGGAATAGGCCTGAGTTTTTCCACCCCCGGCTTTCCGGCCAGTTTGCGCACGGCCGTGTCAAGCTGCGCCGGGCTGGCATCGCCGATCAAAACCTGCTCTACCTCTGGCTCGTTCATCGCGTTGAACGCCGCTGCCGGGCCCATTAAGCCGCTGCCCAGAATCAGGATTTTCATGGTTACTTTTTACTGGCCTCTCATCTCTACAGGTTCTTCCGCTCTTGGAATTTCTGTTATTATAAATAGCGTTTGACAATTTGATAAGTTAAGTAGGGCAAGCTAAAATCTTTTCTCCATCCTTTGGATGAAGATAGTAAAGCAGTAGGAAAAGCCCGGTCATCCAATCTACTGAAAGGGAGGCGGGGCTTTCTTATTGGCAGAATTAGCCAGCTAACAGGCAACTTTAACAATAACCAAAAGATTACACGGATTACCTCTTTCTGTACTGATCGGCCTGATAAGTAAATTTTAAGGTGCCGGTGTAACAAAACTGCCAGGTTCTTCGTTTAATAGAGGGACTTTTAGCCAAGCGAGATCTCCCCAAAGGCTAAAAAGCCGGGTTTTTAAACCGAAACCGGTAATTAGGTAGGCGCATCTGGAAATAATTCAGATCCAATGAGTTAACCAGGTTGCCGAAATAGTGGAGGTAAATTGAGTCACATAACCCACGTTTTAATTGCAGATAACAACCCGATTTTTAGAGCGGGTGTGCGGAGTTTTCTGAATGGAACCCATTCAAGTATCAAAATTGTCGGAGAAGCGGACGAGGGCGAAAATATTCCGGAGCTGATCAAAGAAAGGCAACCCGATGTCGTTTTGCTGGACATCTCCCTGGTCCAGAAAGCAGGGGAACTCGACATGCTGGGGCAAATTTGCAGGGCCGAGGATTCGCCTAATGTTGTGGTCATGACCGAAGAAAACGATATTACCCATATTACTCAATCCTTAAGTCATGGCGCGGTGGGTGTGGTGACAAAAGATGTGACTGCGCCTGAATTAAAACAGGTGGTGAATCGAGCGGCCCAACGACAGCGCGCCTTATCATCCACCGTTGTAGATGTTTTAGTAGATTATGTCCTTCAGCAGGAAACCGCTCCTCTCAATTACGGCCCTGTCACAATCGAATCGCTGACCGAGCGGGAACTCGAGGTTTTCAATCTCGTGGCTCAGGGTTTATCCAATAAAGAAATTGGTGAACGCCTGTCTTTATCCCTGGGTACGGTCAAGTCTCATACCAGCAACATCATGGGCAAGTTGCAGGTGAACAACCGGGCGCAGGTGGCTCTCTTGGCGGCGGGTCAGCTTCCTCAAGAGCAAGTTCCTCTCAAGGATGAGATTGACTAAACTAAAGTTCAGCCCTTGACTATCTTTAGTTTAGTTTTGCCCCTACCAAAGGCCGGTTGCAAAAACCGGCCTTTGGTTTATCAATAACACAACCTTCGCCTCTATTTTTTACTTTTTGATTCCGATAGAATAGACGACAATTTCCTAAACCTATAGATAGATAGGAGCAAGTGTTATGGAGTGGCAAATGAGTTTGAAGACAGCGTTATTGATCGGACACATTATCGGGGTGGCCATGGGGGCCGGCGGTGCAACGATGAGCGACACCCTTTTTCTGACCAGTGTCCGCGATAATTATATTGATGCTTCGGAGTGCAGGCTGCTGAAAGTTGCCTCGAAGATCGTCGTCCTGGGTCTGGTCATTTTATGTTTCACCGGCGGCGCATTTTTCCTGGTCGGAGACGTGCCGAGCGAACGCTTCTGGGCCAAGATGACCGTTGTTGGCATTGCGGTGATGAATGGTTACATCATGCACCGCAAATTGTTCCCAGTTTTTGAGAAATGTTCCCAGGAAGAGATTCCCTTACTATCAGACACCTTTCTGGCCCACCTCCGGCTGCTGGTTTCGGCCGGTACCATTTCGGCCTTATCCTGGTATGCTGCCATAATTCTGGGAACCTGGAAGAGTCTGTCGCTGTCCTATATTGAGATTATGGCCTGGTACCTGGGTATCTTAGGGGTTTTCCTGCTTGGAGCGAATATAGCCATTAGTATTTTTGGTTTTGGTCTCCGCTCCGGCCGTTTGCTCAAGCACCTCCGTGACCCAGGTGATGAGTCTGCCTCTGTGGAGGTGGAGGACGTTTTTGAGCATACCTTCCCGGCCCGTCAACTTGCCGGCTGATCGGGTGAACCACGCCTTCTTTCAAACCTGTCAGGCCTCGAAGGCCTGACAGGTTTTCTTGAATCAGGGGTGTTGGTTAAATTGTAAGGGAGGGAGTCCCAAGCGGAGCTTGGGACTCCCTCCCTTCTTTGCAACCACTGGCGAATCATTAAAGGCTTCCAGTCTAGCCGCTTGTGACATTTGTCACTAGACTTATCGGCCCGTTTAGGAGTATACTAATAGGTGGCAGATTTATGCTCTCGAGCTGACATAGGTCTGCCGGGCCGTCGAAAAGGTATCAAATGGTCCAACCAAAGCCTATTTGTTTTCCGGCATTACCCTTGCACCCCTGGCTCCACCTTCCGCTCAAGCTTGACCCCTAAAAATCTTCTTATCGCTGCCCAACGTGCTCACCCACCTGTTAGCACGGGTGCGATCTCAACCAAACACCTCCCCATCGTTTTTTTCAGCTCCAATAAGTCCTCTGTTCGATGCTTGCATTAAGACAAGGCTAAAGTTGTTTGGCATGCAGCAATGGAGGTAAATATGGACTGGAAACCCATCAAAAAATCTTTTGAACAGTGGGCAGTGCAGCCTAATCTTCGGGATTATGACCAGACCCGCGCCGCCTTCTCCTGGGAGACCATCCGGCAAGAATTGGACGGGCTGCCGGGAGGTCAAGGCTTGAACATTGCCCACGAAGCCGTTGACCGTCACGCCGTTGGCCCGCGCCGCGATCAACTGGCCCTGCGCTGGCTCGGCCGAGACGGCGCCGTCCGTGATTTTACCTACGCGGACCTGCGGGAACAGAGCAACTGCTTTGCCAACGTGCTGCGCGGCTTTGGTATCGGCCAGGGGGAGCGGGTCTTTGTGCTGGCCGGGCGCATCCCCGAGTTGTATATCGCTGCGCTGGGCACGCTGAAGAACACCAGCGTTTTCTGCCCGCTCTTCTCCGCCTTTGGGCCGGAGCCGATCTACCAGCGCCTGCACCTGGGCGATGGCAAGCTGTTGGTGACGACCCGGCGGCAGTACAGCCAAAAAGTGGCGAACTTACGCCCGCGCCTGCCGCAGCTCCGCCACGTCCTGCTGACCGACGTGGCGGAAGATTTAAGCGACGACCTGTTGTCCCTGCCAAAACTGCTGGCCGCTGCCTCGCCCGATTTTACCATTCCCCCGACCGACCCGGAGGATATGGCTGTGCTGCACTTCACCAGCGGCACGACCGGCATGCCCAAGGGGGCGGTTCACGTCCACCAGGCTATTCTGACCCATTACATGACCGGCAAATATGTCATGGACTTCCATCCTGGCGATGTCTTCTGGTGCACCGCCGATCCTGGCTGGGTCACCGGCATCTCCTACGGCATGATTGCGCCCCTGGCTCACGGGGTGGTCAACATCATTGACGAGGCCGATTTTGACGCCGAGCGCTGGTGCCACATCCTGCAAGAGCAAAAGGTGACGGTCTGGTACACCGCGCCCACGGCCATCCGCCGCTTGATGCGCCTGGGGGTCGAGCCGCGTAAAGAGTACGACCTGAGCTACCTGCGCCTGATCCACAGCGTCGGCGAGCCGCTCAACCCGGAAGCCGTAGCCTGGGGTTTGGAGGCGCTGGGGCTGCCCATCCACGACAACTGGTGGCAGACCGAGACCGGCGGGATTATGATTGCCAACTTTGCGGCGATGGAAGTCCGGCCGGGCTCGATGGGCCGCCCGCTGCCCGGCATCGAAGCGGCGATTGTTCATCGAGTCAACGGTTCAGTAGAGGTGGTTGAGGAGCCGTGCGTTGAGGGCGACCTGGCGCTCAAGCCGGGCTGGCCTTCGATGTTCCGGGGCTACCTGCACGACGAAGAGCGTTACCACAAAGCCTTCAAAAGCGGCTGGTATATCACCGGCGACCTGGCCCGGCGCGACGCCGACGGTTACTTCTGGTTCATCGGCCGGGCGGACGACATTATCAAAACTTCCGGCCACATGGTTGGGCCGTTTGAAGTAGAAAGCGCCCTGCTGGGGCATCCGGCCGTGGCCGAGGCCGGCGTCATCGGCAAGCCCGACCCGCTGATTGGGGAGCTGGTCAAAGCCTTTGTCTCGCTCAAGCCCGGTTTCGAGCCAAGCGAGGATTTGAAGCTGGACATCATCGGCTTTGCCCGGACCAGGTTGGGTTCAGCCGTCGCCCCCAAGGAAATCGAGTTTAATCAAAACCTGCCCAAGACCCGCAGCGGCAAGATCATGCGCCGCCTGCTCAAAGCCCGCGAGCTGGGTCTGCCGGAAGGGGATATCTCGACGTTGGAGGGAAGTGAGTGATGAAAAAAATAACTTTAGAACAATCAAAAAAGAAACCCGCGGCAAAAGGCGTACCCCAGGTTGACCGTGCCCACGGCCTGTACCTGCTGCGCGAAATGGTGCGCATCCGCCGCCTGGAGGAAAAATCGGCCGAGTTATACAGCGCCATGAAGATTCGCGGCTTCATGCATTTATACATCGGCGAGGAGGCGATAGCCGTGGGGGTCATGCAGGCCCTGACCCCGGATGATGCGGTGGTAGCCACCTACCGCGAGCACGGCCAGGCGCTGGCCCGAGGCGTGTCGGCGGCGGCGATTATGGCCGAGATGTACGGCAAGCAGGAGGGCTGCAGCCGGGGCCGGGGTGGTTCGATGCACCTGTTCGATAAGGAAACCCGCTTTTACGGCGGCAACGCCATCGTCGGCGGGGGGCTGCCCCTGGCCCTGGGCGTGGCCCTGGCCGACAAAATGCGCGGCCAGCAGCGGGTGACCTGCTGTTTCTTTGGCGATGGGGCCGTGGCCGAAGGTGAGTTTCACGAGACGATGAACCTGGCTGCGCTGTGGCAGTTGCCGATCCTATTTGTCTGTGAGAACAATCTGTTCGCAATGGGGATGGCCCTGCACCGCGCCCAAATTGAAACCGAAATAGCCAAGCGGGCCGTGACCTACAAGATGCCGGCTGAAACCGTGGACGGCATGGAAGTGTTGGCGGTGGAAGCGGCGGCCCAAAAAGCGGCGGAGTACGTTCGCAGCGGCCAGGGACCGTACTTCCTGGAATTTCGCACCTATCGCTTCCGGGGCCATTCCGCCTTTGACACCGAACTCTACCGGGCCAAGGAGGAAGTCGAGGAGGCGAAGAAGCGCGACCCGATTTTGCTTTTCACCCAGCACCTTCAGCAACAGGGGCTGCTTGGGTCGGAGGACCTGGATGAAATCGAGCGGGAGGTCGCCGTCGAAATAGAGGCGGCGGTCGAATTTGCCGAGGCCGGCACCTGGGAGCCGGTGGAGGATTTGACCCGGTTTGTCTACTCTGAAAAATAACGACTGCTGACGGACGACGGCCGATCGCCGCAAAATTGTGCCTCAGTCATTCTTTCAGCGGTCAGCAGTCAGTGGTCAGCGGTAAAATTGGAGGACGCTATGAGCAACAACGGTAAACAAATGATCCAAACGACCTATCGGGAGGCCATGCGTGAAGCCATCCGCGAGGCGATGCGTCAGGATGAGCGGGTCTTTCTGATGGGTGAGGACGTGGGCCGTTACGGCGGCTGCTTTGCGGTTAGTAAGGGCCTGCTGCAAGAGTTCGGCCCAGAGCGCATCCGCGATACGCCGCTGTCGGAATCGGCCTTTGTTGGCATGGGCATTGGCGCGGCCATGAACGGCATGCGCCCCATTGTGGAGGTGATGACGGTCAATTTTAGCCTGCTGGCCTTAGACCAGATTCTCAACAACGCTGCCACCATTTTGCACATGTCGGGCGGCCTGTTCAATATCCCCGTGGTCATTCGCATGGCTACCGGGGCAGGCCGGCAACTGGCGGCGCAGCACGCCCACAGCCTGGAAGGCTGGTATGCCCATATTCCCGGCATCAAGGTGCTGGCCCCGGCCACGCTGGAAGACGCGCGCGGCATGCTCTGGACGGCGCTGGAAGATCCGGACCCGGTGTTGATCTTTGAGAACAATACTCTTTACAACATGGAAGGGCGGTTACCGGCTAACGCTGGGCCGGTAGACATTGACAAGGCCAGGGTGCTCCGGGAAGGCCGCGATATTACCCTCATGAGCTATAGTGCCAGCCTGTTTAAGACCCTGGAGGCGGCGGAGCTTCTGGCTCAAGAGGGGATCGAGGCCGAAGTGATTGACCTGCGCACCCTGCGTCCGCTGGACGAGGCAACGTTCCTGGCTTCGGTGGCCAAGACCCACCGCGCGCTCATTGTGGACGAAGGCTGGCGCAGCGGCAGCATCGCCGCGGAGATCAGCGCCCGGATTATGGAGCAGGCGTTTTATGAACTGGATGCCCCGGTTGAGCGTATCTGCAGCGCCGAGGTGCCCATGCCTTACGCCAAACACCTGGAGCAGGCTGCCCTGCCGCAAGTGGAAACAATCGTGAGTACAGTCAGAAGGATGGTGACCCATGAGTGAGTTTCGCATGCCCAGCTTGGGCGCTGACATGGCTGCCGGGACGCTGGTCGAGTGGAAAATAAAACCCGGCGACCGGGTCAAGAAGGGCGATGTCATTGCCGAAGTGGAAACCGATAAAGGCATTATTGATATTGAGGTTTATGAGGACGGAGTGCTTGACCAAATCCTCATCCAGTCCTCCCAAAAGGTACCGGTGGGAACGGTCCTGGCCCTGATCCGGGCGGAGGGTGAGCCGGTTGCGGTTACAGCCCCGGCAGCGGCTGCCCCAATCCTGAAACCCGTTCCCGAAGTCGAGCGGCCGCTGGCTCCGCTACCCGCTGCCGCGCCGGGGGAACGGCTGCGCGTGTCGCCCCTGGCCCGCAAGCTGGCCGGCGAGCTTGGTGTTGACTTGAACACGGTTAAGGGGGCCGGCCCGCACGGGACCATCGAGCGGGCTGATGTCGAGCGGGCGGCGGCAGAATTGAAGGCGAAAGTGGTCGAGCCAAAGCCGGCAGCGCCGCTACCACCTCCGGTTGAGGTCGCGCCCGCTCCGCCGGCGCCGCCAGAGCCGGCGGCGGCCAAACCGGCAGTTGACTTCCAGGCCGGCATGCGCCGGGCCATCGCCGCGGCTATGTCCAGGTCCAATCGCGACATTCCCCATTACTACCTGGAAATGCGGATTGACATGAGCCGGGCGCTGCGCTGGCTGGAGGCCGAGAACCTGAAACGGTCCATCAAAGACCGGCTGCTGCCGGTCGTGCTGCTTATCAAAGCGACGGCGCGGGCGCTGGTGGACGTGCCGGAGTTGAATGGCTTCTGGGTAGACGACCAGCTTCAACCCCAGGAAGCGATCAACATCGGCTTCGCTATATCGCTGCGGCAGGGCGGGCTGGTTACCCCGGCCATCCATACCGCCGATCTGAAAAGCCTGGACGAGTTGATGGTGGATATGCGTGACATTATCATGCGCACCCGGGCCGGCAAGCTGCGCAGCTCCGACCTGACCGACTCCACCATCACCCTGACCAGCCTGGGCGACCTGGGCGTGGAGAAAGTGTATGGTGTGATCTACCCGCCGCAGGTAGCCCTGGTCGGCTTTGGCAAGATCAGCGAGCAGCCCTGGGTGGAGAACAGCATGCTCGGCCTGCGCCCGGTAGTCACGGCGACCCTGGCCGGGGACCACCGCGCCACCGACGGCCATCGCGGCGGCCAGTTTTTGGAGGCGTTGAACCGGCAGTTGCAGGAGCCTGAGAAGCTATAATCTAGTACGTGGTGCGTGAAATTTGAACGCATCACGCACCACGTCCCCTCATTTAAATGTTTATGGAGGACACAATGACAGTCGCAACATCTTTAACCGAAACCCAAATCAAAGAAACTATCATTAAACTATTAAAGCGGATTGCACCGGAAGCGGATTTTAGCACGCTGGCTCCGGCAGAGGATATCCGCGCGGCCCTGGATATCGACTCCTTTGATTTTCTGCAATTTCTAATTGGCCTGAACGAAGAGGTAGGGGTCGAGGTGCCGGAGGCCGACTACGGCAAGCTGGTCTCGCTGCAGGATTTGGTTAGTTATCTGTCGGCGCGGATGGGGTGAGATTCAACCACCGGCCGTCGAGAAAACAGGTTGGATTAAGGTGACAGGCACTTATCGGACTACTAATTGGCCTTATTTGAACAAAACATGCCTCTATTTAGTATTTAAAAGTGCCTGTTACCTGGTTCTTCCTTATTTGAGAGTATTCGGTAATTCATCGTTGTCCGCCGAGGGCTGGAAGCCCCCGGCTACAATAGGTGAAAACCGCTTAAAAGCGGTTCAGCAGCCTGCTTCAGTGGGCTTCCATACTATGGTAGCCGGGCGTTTCAACGCGCGGCGGGCTTCTCCGAGGAGCATTACAAAGGCAAGAGCTTTATGGAACAGCTCTTCCGGCCCGGCCCCTATGTGATGGTCGAAGTCCCGGCCTGGACGCAGGACCCCGGCGGGGAGGTGCCCCAATTCATCAAACGGTTGGATAAGCTGGAATTCGGCAACCTGATCCAGGGGGTGATTCTGGGTGCTTATGACCGGGGCGACATGGTCATTGTCGGCCGGGGCGGCCAGGCGCTACTGGCGGATAAGCCCGACGTGCTGCACGTGCGGCTCGTCGCGCCGCTGGCGGACCGGGTCAATCGCATCCAGCAGCAGCATGGCTGTACCGCCGCCCAGGCACGGGAGTTGATTGTCGAACGAGACCGGGGCATGACCAAGTACCTGGGCGAGATGTTCAAGGTCCAGCCGGACGACCCGCAGTGGTATCACTTGATGATTAACCTGGGCAAGTGGTCGCTGGAGGCGGCGGCACAACTGATCGTCAAGGCGGTGGGGCAGTTGCCGGTGGCCAAATCGTGAATGTGGGTGGAGCTATGACGCCTGGGCATGCTTCAGCAGCTCGGGGTGATTCCGGTTCAGGGTTGATTAAAAACTATATACGAGGAGGTAAATGATGATGGTTCTCTATGTGGCGAAGTGGGACATTTTACCCGATAAGGTTGAAGCCTACACAAAGTGGGTTGGGGGCGCGAACCAGCGCCAATTGGCTGTGCCGGGGGTGGTGGAGTTTCGGGCGTACCGGGCGGCGGTCGGTACACCGCAGCAAGTGATCGTGACTTATGAATTTGCCGATATGGCGGCCTGGGCAGCCTGGTGGGCCAATGAGGATGTCCAGAAAACAAGAAATGAACTCCGCCTCTACGCAACCGGCTACAGCGATGAACTTTGGGGGCCGTCGCCAGTCATTCCCAAACCCATTCGGCCAGGGCAGTGAGTTTTATGGCCTTAAGGAGGCAAAAATGAAAACACTCACTCAACCTTTGCGCGAAGAACACAAAGAACTGCTGCCGCACATTGAAATGCTGCGCACGGTGGCCGACTCAGTTGGTGAAGCGCCTATGGCCGAGGTGCGGCAGGGGGTTGACGCAGTGTATGAGTTTCTAACGCATCACCTCATTCCCCATGCCCAGGCCGAAGATAAGGCCCTCTATCCGGTGGTGGGGAAGATAATGGGTGCAGCGCAGGCTACCGCGACGATGAGTCGGGACCACGTCGAGGTGGGCCGGCTCACCGAAGAGTTGGCCTCGCTCCGGTTAGAACTGGTCGACCTGAATCTCGATGTGGCCCAGGTCAAGGCTCTGCGCCGGGTTCTGTATGGCCTTTACGCGCTGGTCAAAGTACACTTTGCCAAAGAAGAGGAAGTGTACCTGCCGATTCTCGAGGTGGGACTCACCCCGCCTGAAGCGCAGCGCATGTTTGAAGCAATGGAAGCAGCCGCACATGAGGTCAAAAGTCACCGGGTACATTAGCCAGCCTGGTGCATCCTGGCGCTGCGGGATGATTACCGGGATACGTCGAAATGAGTCTCGTCGCCGTACGGCAGAGCTTCGCGGCTCGCAGCAAGCTCCTGGTTTCGTTTGGCTATTAAGCTGGGGGGCGATTGAATGATCCATTGAGCTGGGAGACAAATAAAGGCCCATCCTTTGGTAACCCAATTGCGTTTCACCCGCAGCGAATGGCAGCGGGCCTTGGACGGCCTGACCGATGCCGAGGCTCGCCGCCGCCTGGAGCTGATGAACTGCATCAGTTGGTTGATCGGCCACCTGGCCTGGCAGGAACAGTTGTACTGGCTCAAACGAGCCAGGGCGCAGCTTCTTGTATCCGAACTGGACGACCTGGTGGGTTACGGCCGGCCCGCCTCAACTCCCCCCCCTCGCCGAGATGTGGCAGGCGTGGCAGGCGATCATCCAGGCCGCCGATCCCTACCTGGACACGTTGACGACGGAAAGCTTACAGAGCCGCATGCTCGTGGAGGGCCAGCCGTTTCATTATAACCTCGGCACCATGCTACAAGGGTTATTTACCACTATTGGTATCATCTCGGGGAGGCGCTGGCGATCCGCCAAATGTTAGGCCACCGCAATTTGCCGGAATTTGTGGGCGACATCCAGACCCAAGCGCCTTACCGCCCTGAATAACGGGGAGGAATATCCGTAAGTCTGTATATCGGAGGTGTTATGGCCACAATTTATAGACTTGGCAAGTTATTTCTTATCACATTGTCTATATTGATGGGCCTTTTGCCCGCCTGCAATACTTCCTCACCCATCACGACTACCCCTGCTCCAACCGTCTCGCCCACCGCTGTTGACAGTGCAACAGAAGCAGTCCTGAGCAGCGCCGAGGTTCTCTTTGCTGAACCCAGCGATCTCGCTCGCCGGTTGAGCGGGCTACGGGGAGATGTTCCCACCAACCCGCCGCCGGCGAGTCCGCTTCCGGTCGGCGCTAAACAGTCCTTCTGGGTGATCAATTTTTCATCTAACAAGGTGTTCCCGGTTGAGGCAACCCTGCACTTCATCAGCGATCATGCCTATTACTGGCTGGAGGACACAATCAAATTTAACCCGGAAGACGTAGAGATGTTGGCAAGCACCTTTGAACAGCAAATCTATCCTACTACCCGGTCCTTCTTTGGTAGCGAACCGATGCCCGGTATTGACGGCGACCCACGCCTCTACATCCTGTTTGCCCGTAACCTGGGTAGCCATATAGATGCATATTTCTCCCCATGGGATTTGTATTCCCCGCTCATATATGAGTTTTCGAATGCCCACGAGATGTTCGTCCTGAACATAGATAAATTGAGGATAACCGGCGATTACACCTATTATACGTTGGCCCATGAGTACCAGCACATGATTCATGCTGCCGTTGATCCCAACGAGGAGGTGTGGATTAATGAGGGCTGTTCAGGATTAGCCCAGTTTTTGCTTGGCGACCTCATCTCCACCCAGGATGGAGTGTATGCCAATTATCCAGATCATCAGCTCAACAATTTTGGTGATGGCGGGAACCTCGCTGACTATGGCGCCCCATTCCTTTTTATGACTTACTTCCTGGATCGTTTTGGCCAGGAAGCAGTGCAAGCCCTGGCGGCGCACCCGGCGAATGGACTGGAGAGCGTTGACCAGGTGCTGCAAGAATTCGACCGGCGCGATCCAGAGACAGGTCAGACCCTTACGGCTGACGACGTAGTGCTGGACTGGGCGATTGCGAACCTGGCCGGCGACGAGCAGCTTGGAGACGGACGATACTTCTACCACAACTATCCTGAGGCGCCGCGAGCAGGCGCGACAGAAGCTGTGCAAGACTGCGAGTCTGGCCCCATAGAGCTTGACGTGCGGCAATATGGGGTTGACCTGGTCCGCATCCGTTGTCCTGGCCCCCATGTGCTTCGTTTTGCCGGCACAGCCAAAACACCCCTCCTGCCCGTTGATCCCCACTCAGGCCATTACTATTATTGGTCAAACCGAGGGGAAAGATCGGATATGACCCTCACTCGAACATTTGATTTTACGGATTCTGTCGGGCCATTGACCTTATCATTCTGGATGTGGCACGATCTCGAAATGGATAACGATTATGTCTTTTTGCTGGCTTCAAATGATGGAGAAAGCTGGGAGTTTCTGGAGACTCCGTCCGGTACCGGCGATGATCCCAATGGCAACAACTATGGCTGGGGTATTACCGGCAGGTCGCCAAAGGGTCAATGGGTTGAAGAGAGGGTAGATTTGTCCAGATTTGCCGGTCAACAAGTTCAGCTACGGTTTGAGTATGTGACCAATGACTTCAACACGGGTGAGGGCATGGTCCTCGATGACATTGCAGTTCCAGAGATAGACTACTTTTCTGACCTTGAAGAAAATAATGGCGGCTGGGAAGGAGCAGGCTTTGTGCGGGTAGAAAATACTCTGCCCCAGACCTTCCGACTGGCTTTAGTCACGCAAAGGAATCAACCCTTGGCGAAACGAGAGGCGATAGGTGTGGAGATTATCCCAATAGGGATCAATAACGCCGTTGAAATCCCGTTCAATGTCCCGGACGAGGACATTTTACTGACATTGGTGGTTGTGGGTACGAACCGCTACACACGTCAGTCCGCTATCTATACGCTTGAATTCTTGGAGTGATCTTGATTAAGACCTGCGTGAATAAGTCATTTTACGAACGGTTGCACCCCGGTACCCCAGTGAGTACCCGTTACTGTCGAGATAATCCCCACTTTCTTTTGTTCGAGGGTGAGTAATTTAGGGGAAGGAGTATTTACAATGAAAAGCTTAGTTTCAATCATCGGCATATGGGGAGAGGTGACTCTCCTTACGGTAAGTTTAGGGCTGACCGCCTGCGCCGCCGAGCCGACGCCCGATGCCGCCGCTACAGCCCAGGCCGCTGCGGCTGCTACTCAAGCGGCCCAACCCACCGATACACCCATCCCGCCTACCCTGGCTCCCACACCTACTCCGATCCCCCCAACCAGCACCCCCATCCCAACCAAGACGCCTACCCCCACCGATACGCCCATCCCGCCCACCGACACACCTACTGCCACTCCAACTCAGACGCCTACTCCAACACCCACACCTACTCCAACACCCAAGCCAACCCATACTCCTACCCCAACCAACACTCCTACTCCAACCAACACCCCGCTGCCGCCCACCGCTACCCTCATCCCAGCTACTCCAACCCCCGACCCCGCCAGCCTGGCTGAGGCCCACTACGAGCAAGCCTATCAGTACTATGAGCAGAAAAAGTATGACGAGGCCATTGCTGAACTTCAAGAGGCCATCCGGCTCAATCCGGAATTTGGCCTGTACTATGGTTTATTGGGCTACAGCTACGCGCTCGGTCCCGGCGATTACGAGAAGGCCATCGCTGCTTTGGAGAAATACCTGCAATTGTGGCCCGAGGCGTTTGACCGGGCCCAGGTCGAAGCTGACATTCAGAAATTACGAGAAATGCTGGCTTCCGGGCCGGCGGCTCTACCGGAGATCCCCCCGGGCAAAGCCATGTTTGTTTTTGATAATTACTCCGGCGAAACCTGGGTTGTTGATATTGGCCCGTACCGGCTGGAAGTCCCGGCCAACACCCCGGACAAGAAATTCACCCGGTCTACGATGGTGATTGACCCGGGCAAGTACACCTGGCAGGCCCACTCGATGGATGCCGGCTACTACATCACCGATGGCAGCGGCAACCGCGCTTTCGAGTTCACCGTGGCGGCAGGTGAGGTTTACGGGACGAGCTGCTGCAACTGAGGCAAGAAGGCGAAGCTTGCCGGCTGGCGCTCTCAAGAATTGGGGACAGGGCACCTGCCGATGGAAACAGCTAAGGTATTTTTGCCCATTGTTGTGAAATAAAGATGTACTGCCGGGGCAGAAAGCGAGAGATGAAGTAAAAATGATCTGTTGATTGATCGGCTGAAAAAGAGGGCTATATGATTCTTGAAAAACTTCGGTTAATAAGCAATTAGGGTTGAATGGATTTAGGTAAACACCAGAACATCGTTCCACAAAAAGGAGAGTGGCCTTATGACAACCTATGTCCTTTTAATGAAGTTGACCCAGCAGGGCATCAAGACGATCAAAACCGCGCCCGCGCGAATCGAAGCCAGCATCAAAGCCTGGGAAACAACAGGCGGCAAGTTTCTTGGCTTCTATGCCGTCATGGGCGAGTACGATTATATAGCCATTGGCGAAGCGCCCAGCGACGAAGCGGCGGCAACCTTCAGCCTGGTGCTGGCTGCGCAGGGCAATGTCAAGGTGGCAACGCTCCGAGCCTTTACCCAGGCCGAGTTTGCGGCGCTGGTCGAGCAGTTGCCTTAGCTCGGGGGTGTCTGGGTCTTGGCCTTGGCGGGAGAGGTGAGCAAGATGATAACCCAAGCTGGCGGCCTGTCCTCCTCAAAAGAGGTTGTCAGGCTGCGGAGATTGGTTTTGCCCTTCATTCTGGCTCTCGGTTTCCAAATAATGCTCATAGGCTTGCTCGGACAGCCGGTTCGGGGTGACGCCCCCCAGATTCCTGCCAGCAGTATTCGCTGCGTCAATCCGGGGGGTACGGGCGGCTGTTATGCCAGCATCCAGGCCGCTATCAATGCCGCCAGCTACGGCGATGTGATCAACGTGGCCGCGGGGGTCTACCATGAACGGATCACCATGAAGAATGGAGTTTCGATTCACGGCCAGGGCTGGTTGAGCACGACCCTTCACGGGGATTATTCCGCCGCGCAGCCTACCGTTAATATCCCGGCGGGTGTGTCGGCCAGCACCGTTCTATCCGGGGTGCAGGTTACGGGCGGAGGTAATGGCGCCACCACCACCGGGCTAGGGGGCGGGATTGCCATCCAGTACGCCTCGCCGTCCATTGTGAATACGTCGGTCTACAGTTGCACGGCCAAACGGGGCGGGGGGGTGTTGGTCTTCGGGGGCGCGCCCTCGTTCAGCAATGTCCTGATTTGGAATAACCGGGCCCTATATGGGGGTGGACTTTATCTGGATAGCGCCATGGTGAATATGACAGGCGATTTCGTGGACTTCAACGGCACCATCTGGTTCAATTCGGCCACTGCGGAGGGCGGTGGAATTTATATGTTGCGGGTGACGAGCACGCTGACCGGGCTGCGGGTGTGGTGGAACACGGCCGGCTACGGGGGTGGGGTGTACATTGAGGACACCCATCGTGCAACTCTCACCCTCAACGACATCTCGAGCAATTCAGCTTTGCACGGTGGAGGCGGGCTCCATGTTCATGATCCCGGCGAGCTTGAGATTACCGGCAACCTGATCAGGGAGAACACGGCTACTTATGACGGCGGCGGGGTTCGCTTTGGCGAGGCGGCCGGCCTGTTTCAGTGGAATATTGTGAACGGCAACCGTGCGGGCGTAGGGGGTGGCGGGGTCAGTGTTGTCTCCGCTTCACCTGGCCTGACGCTGGGGGGCAACTGGTTTGAAGCCAACTTGGCCGGCCATGGTGGTGGCTTGTGTCTGCAAACCGGCGCAGCCCCGCGGGTGGATGGCAATACCATTGTCAGCAACACGGCCTCGCTCGGCGGCGGCTTCTTCTTGGACCAGGCTGGGCCGGCCATGATCGTCAACAACATCGTGGCCCGCAATGTGGCCACGGCCCCGCTGGCCAGCGGCGGAATCCAGATCAGCGAATCGCCGGTCCGGATCATCAACAACACCCTGGCCGAAAATAAAAACGACGGGGTCTGGTTTAACACCGCCGAGGGGGTGGTGATCGCCAACAACATCATCTACGGCCACACGGGCGACGGCATCGAAAACTGGAACAATGACACGGCCAGCTATACGGCCGACTACAACGATCTCTTTGGCAACGGCCGGGCCTATGTCGGTTTGACGGCCGGCGTCCATGATCGGGCGCTGAATCCCCAGTTCGTGGCGGCGGGGCCTGACCTGGGAGCTTATTACCATATCCAGGCGACCTCGCCGGTGAGCGCGGCCGGCTCAATCGCCTGGGCGCCGCCGCTGGATATTGACGGCGATACGCGGATTTTTGGCGGCAGCGTTTCGATGGGCGCTGATGAGCTGCCGGTGCCGGTGTTCCGGCTTTACCTGCCGCTCATCTGGCGCAAATCCTAAGTTACAGGAGTTACGCGGTCATGTCATCCTTCGACTTCGCTCAGGACAGGTTTCGAGCGACGATAGGAGCGAGAAATCTCTCAAAACGGCTCTTGCAAGACGAGGCATTAGGGACTGCTTCGCGTCCCTCCGCTCCGCTCCGGTCGAAATGACATGCTTAGGCTCACCGCGTAAGTTACAGCCGGGGGTAACGGCAGAGCCGCCCACAGGAGGTGGATGATGAAAGCGCAAAAAATCTCCTGGATCAATGTGAGCCGGCGAATCATGTTGGCCTTGCTGCTCCTGGTCTGCCTGCCGTGGCCGGGCCAGGCCGCCGCGCCTGTCCCGTTTGAGGTCACCCAGACCCTTGACAGCGGCCCCTACTCGCTGCGGGCGGGGATAGAGTATGCCAACAGTCACCCCGGCCCGGATATCATCCGCTTTCACTCTAACCTGACCGGCAGAACCATCCTGCTCAACAGCAACCTGCCGTCCCTGACCGACAACGGCACGACGATTGACGCCAGTCCCAACTGGATCGGGAGCTGGCCGACAGGCGAGCCGGGGATCGGCCTCACCAAAAATGCGTCCGGCAGCACCGCCACCGTAGGCCTGCATATTAAGGGTGCCGACAACTGCCTCATCAAGGGGTTGCTGATTGAAGGCTTGGAGACCGGTATCCGTATCTCTGAAGGTGATGATCCATGCAACAGGGCCAATGGCAATACTATCGGCGCTGGCTCACCTGGCGGCCGCATGTTGATTCGAGCCTGTTCTGGTCATGCTATTCGAATCCAAAACAGCGATAGCAACCGGGTCATCGGCTGTTACATCGGCACGAGTAAGACGGGTAACCTGCCAGAGCCCAACGGCTTGGCCGGTGTCTATATTGTTGATGGTCGTTTTAATGAAATTGGGGGAACGGGACCACTGGAAGGCAACCTCATCGGCGCCAGTGAGCACGGGGTCTGGATTGAAGACAGTAATGCAGTGAGCAATACCGTACAGGCCAATCGAATCGGGATCGGTACGCTTGATGGTGATATTGGCAACAGAGGGTATGGGGTCTGGATTTTCTGGAGGGCCTCGTATAATCAGGTGGGGGGAACATCATCTGAGACCGGCAACTG
Source organism: Anaerolineae bacterium (assembly GCA_023382535.1). The sequence goes on from JAHDWA010000042.1 coordinate 52,165, forward strand.
GATCTCAGGGAACGGTTATGATGGCGTAATGCTGAATGGTTTTTCGAGTTTCAATAGGCTCAATTGGAACGACATCTCTGATAATAATGGGGGCGGTATTAACATTACCCAGTCGGATAATAACAGCGTCAATTGGAACAATATCGCCGGCAACAATACGGACGGCATTACAATTGCCAGCGCAAATGGTAACACGATCCAGGGCAATACGATTGTGCGCAATACTCAGTCGGGCGTGTATCTTTGGGAAGAAGTGAGGACTTATCAGAACTATATTCTATCCAACTTCATTGGCACCGATGCTTCCGGCACAGCCGGCCTGGGCAACGGCCAACACGGATTGGTGCTGGATAATGGCGCCCGGTCGAATCGGGTGGAAGGGAATGTCATCGCCCAAAATAAGGAGGGCGGGATCGTTATTGTTAATAGTAACAGTTCTGACAACACCATTCTCCATAATTACATCGGGCTGACCCCAAACGGCCAGCCGCTGGGCAACACCTATTACGGGGTGGGAGTGATCGGGAGTCCGCGCAATACCATTCACAGTAACGTCATCGCCTACAATGGCGTCCCGGCCGGGGTGTGGATTAGCGAAGCCGCTGCCGTCGGCGATGGGATTTGGTTTAACAGCATCTATAATAATACCGGCCCCGGCATCGTCCTGACCAACGGCGGCAATAAAAACCTGGCTGCCCCGAGCATCACCCAGGTCCAATGCCCGCAGGTGAGCGGCGTCGGCGCTCCGGCGAACGGCAAAGTCCAAATCTTTTCCGATGAGGCCGACGAGGGTCGTTTCTATGAAGGCGAGACGCAGGCCAACAGCAGCGGCCAGTGGGTCTACACCGGAGGGTTCCACGGGCCGCATCTCACCGCCACCGCCATTGACAGTGAAAACAACACCTCTGCTTTTTCGGCACCGGCGGCGGGCTCTTTTTGCGGCATGATGTATTTGCCGGTCATTCGCCGCTAAGGTTTATAGATGGGCATGAATGAGGGAGGCAGTGATGTCGTGGCAAGATCAACTCAAAGGTGACTCGTTATCCTGGTTGTTAGAGTCTGACTCGCCGGGCGTGCGCTATCTGGCCCTGCGCGACCTAGTGGACTGCCCGGAAAACGATCCGGAACTGGCCGCTGCCCGGCAAGCGGCGCACACCCAGGGTCCCATCGCCGCTGTTCTGGCCGAGATGAATCCGGCCGGCTACTGGGTTGAGCCTGGACCCGGTTACAACCCGAAGTATCGCTCTACCGTTTGGGCGGTGATTATGCTGGCTCAACTGGGGGCGTCAGCCGCGCAGGACGAACGGATTGCACGGGCATGCGCCTATCTGCTGGAGCATGCCCTGACAGCGGGTGGCCATTTCAGCACTTCGGGTGCGCCGTCGGGCACGGCAGATTGCTTACAGGGCAACCTGTGCTGGGCGCTGGTCGAGTTGGGCTGTAACGATCCGCGCCTGGAGCCGGCTTTTGAATGGATGGCCCGCAGCGTCACGGGGGAAGGAGTGGCTCCGGCTGAAGCGCGGCAGGCCGCCGTGCGTTACTACGCCGGTAAGTGCGGCCCGGTCTTTGCCTGCGGTTCAAATAACAGGCTGCCCTGCGCCTGGGGCGCGGTCAAAGTGATGCAGGCCCTTGGCCGCTGGCCGCTGGAACGGCGCACGGCCCTGATTGACCGCGCCATCCGGCAGGGGGTGGATTTTCTTTTCAGCACGGACCCGGCGCTGGCGGATTATCCCGCGGGTTACAGCGACAAACCGAGCGGCAACTGGTGGAAATTCGGCTTCCCGGTGTTCTATGTCACCGACCTGCTGCAAAATGTTGAGGTGCTGGTCGGCCTGGGCTACGGGTACGATCCCAGATTGGCGAATTCCCTGACTCTTATCCGTGGCAAGCAGGACGAGCATGGACGCTGGCCGTTGGAATACGACTACGCCGGCAAGACGTGGGTGGACTTTGGGCCAAAGAAACAGCCCAATAAGTGGGTCACGCTGCGGGCGCTGCGGGTGCTGAAAGCCGTGGGGTGAAGACCGGGAGATCGAGGTGTCTTTGTAATTTTTCCTAAAATAAGGTGTGTTCACGGTAGCGCGAAGGCCCTCGGCCCAAACGCTGTGGCCAGGGGTCTTTGCTAAAAAAGGAGCGACATAATGAGCAGCCATTCCCCTCATATCAGCCAAGCATTTCAAACGTTTATGACCGAAGCTCACGGGCATGCTCAGGCCTGGGCGACCATGTGCCAGGCGCTTGAGCAGACCAACGCCCTGGACACGAAAACCGGTGAACTAGCCTACCTGGCCGTCCTGGCAGCGCTGCGCCTAAAAAGCGGTATTCCGTTCCACGTGGAAGCGGCCAAAAGAGCCGGCGCTTCGCGGGAAGAGGTTATTAGCGCCATCCTGGTCGGCCTGCCGGTTGCCGGCCATGGAGTGGTCCAGGCACTGCCAATGGCAGTGGCCGCCTATGATGCGGAGTGAGACTTAAGAATGAGGGTTAATTCAAATATTGAAAAAGGAGGTTTTTTATGACGGGTACAAAAGAATATCGAATTTAACCAACCCATTGAATAACTTTTAAATTGAATAGAAGGAGAATTGCCATGGCTGAGCATAGCTTTTACAAAATCATTGAGTTAGTCGGCACCAGCAAGGTTTCCTGGGAAGATGCCGCCAGGGCGGCGGTGCTGGCAACGGCCCAAACGGTGCGTGACCTGCGGGTGGCCGAAGTCAAACAGTTTGATCTGAGAGTTGAGGATGGCAACGTCATCTATCGGGTTAAATTGGATGTCTCTTTCAAGGTAGAAGGTCACGAGGTATAGGTTTGTCTCAGTCCAGCCTCACCGCTCGCTCTAGCCTGGGTGAATTTTGGCTGGGACTCGGTGGGGCTGAGGATGAACCAACTTTCCAGGCTGTCTTTTTTTAAGGGCCTGCCCCGGCCCAAAGGAGGTTAAAATGTCCCATCTTTTTATAGAGTTGTATGAGCAAGTGGGCGATCGTTTTCCGTGCTGCACCCTGGCCGACCATGAGTTGCACTCCCGCCAATACTTCTTTGACCTGCACCCGCGGGGTGTGGCCGATCGCGCTACCCGGGTCGTCGTGCGGCCCGGCCCGGAATATCGCACCGGCGACCATATTCGCCTGCTGGATCGGGCCAGGCTCAGTCACACCGATGCAGTGGCCGTTGATCCGGCCATTGCCGCCGATGTGGATTTAAACAGCGTCTTGTTTGACCATCATGGCTTTGCCGGGCGGGCCGAAGCCGTGGTAGTTGTTACTAACCCCAATCCCGACAGCAGTTACCGGCTGCGGATGAGCCTGTACGACCAGGTTGGGCAGTTGTGGCCTTCGCTGATTTTTTATGACTGGGAATACCCGCTTGATGAACCCATTGCCGACTTGAGCCAGTTTCATTTTGAGCAGAAGGCGGCCTTTATCCGGGTCGAGGCCGGACCCGCTTACCAGTCCGGCGACCGGGTTATTCTGCGCGAAAGCCGAGGCACCGGCACACCCAGCCAGGCCCTGGAACCAGGTGACTATGATTTGACTGATTGGCTGCTGCCCGTTGCCGAAGTTAGCCCGTGGCAGCCGCATAATCTGCGCCAATCCTGGGCCGAAACGGTTGCTGCCATGGAGCTTGACCTGCAACCGCGTCTGCTCTGGCATTAGCTTGCCTGTTGCCCCTCTGTTGGTTGGTCTGAGGACGGCAGTACCAGCAGGATGATTTTTCCCCGGTGTTAAACGGGTTTAGTGATGGAAGCGAGGCAGCCATTGCTGTTGGGCAGCCAGCAGCGCGTCGGCTAACGCTTCCGCCTGCTGGCGGGTTAAAACGTGCCCTTCGGCCAGGAGGGCCTGGACCAGGAGATGATAATCTCCGCCGAGGGCCGCGGCTGCGGTTAATTCCTGCACGCCAATAACGCGCTGCAAGATGGCGGTAATGCCCGGTGGCAAAGCGCCAAAGTTCAGCGAGTGGAACCCAGAAGCATTGACCAGCGTCGTTCCTTCCAGCACCGCTCCGGGCGGGAGGTTGCTTACCTGGCCGGTGTTGGGCAGGTTGACTGAGTAGAAACCGTTGGCATCGTTCCAGATGGCGCGTAGAATCTCGACCAGTTGGGAATGCTCGCCTGCTTCGTTCCCTTTAGCCGGCGGGACAAATCCGTAGGCTTCATTGGCCATTTGCTCAAAGATTTTGTCACCCCACTCGATGACTCCTTCAAAGGAGATGGCGTCCACTCCCAGAGTCCGGCCATGATAACCTTGCTGACCATGCCAGCCGGGGAAGAACTCGACCACGTGGCGGTCAAGAACTGCCGGAAAGGCGTCGAAAACCTGGAATAAATCCCACGAGACCGGATTCTTAGCCACCACTTCTGGTTTTTCGGCCATTTTCTGCCGCACCAGTGGCCAGGCATCCCGGCCCTGGTAGCGCAGCTCGGTGATCCAGGTCAGGTGGTTCACCCCGATTGCCGCCGACCAGAGCGCCTCTGCCGGGACATCAAGGAAGCGAGCCAGGTAATCATGCACTTCCTTGACGCCAATGCACAAGCCGACGACCGGCGCTGGTGTTGCCTGACGAATGGCCCGGCAAATAACAGACATGGGGTTGGAGTAGTTAATAAAGATCGCCTCTGGGCAGAGCCTGACAATATCGTTGGCAATCTCCACCATGGGTGGAACCATGCGCAGGGCACGGGAAATGCCGCCCGGCATGTAAGTATCGCCCACCGGCTGCGCAATGCCGAACTGGCGCGGGATGAAAACATCCTGCTCCCAGGCGCGGCGGCCGCCCACCCCGATGCAGGCGACTACGGCATCTGCCCCGGCTAACAAATCCCGGCGATCCTCGGCAGCGCGCACGATAACAGGCGCTTCGTTCATTTCTATGAGCCGTTGGGACAATCGGGTGGCAATATCCAGATTTTCCGCGTTGATATCCACCAAACGCAGTTCCCACTCGCCCCCATCGGTAACTAAATGTTGCACCAGCCCCCGCGTGAACATGGCGCTGCCAGCGCCAATAAGTACCAGATTTTTGCGAAGAGATGTTGTGGTCATCGGTGATCCTTTCTAGATTAAGTTGGAATAGTTTGGTTGGCTCAGATCGTTAACGACCTGAGCTTAGGTACCTGGTCCAAACCGTTGGACCGGTTGATGTTCACTGCCCGGATGGATTGAACAATTGAGTCCAGAAACACCGGGTTGAGTGTAGCTAGCAGCCCAATTCGCCCGTATTGGGGTTATGGTTGGGGAGCTTGAGAGTCCAGTTCATAGGGCCAAAGCCCGGCGACCATTAGAGAGGCTAACAGTCGTTTTCATTCCAGAGAGGATAAACGCAGGATAACAGAAAACCCAGGTAACTCAAGAAGAACCGTTACTCAATACTGTAATTATACTGAAAAATTGATAAAAATCCAGAGACAGAAGTACCGAACTGCTTTACCCCGAAGTACCGGTAAGACTGCACGCTTATTCTAACCTTTTGACACATTCTTAATTTGTGTTATTATTAAGCTTGCAAACGGTTGCGCAACCGTTTGCTAACTTCTGCCCTGATAACACCTGCGGTCATTTCACGTTCTTTGACTGGAGCAGCTATACAGCGTTACAGCCCGATCATCTAGTCAACGAAGCTAGACTTAACGACAAGGAAAGTATGTATGGATAAACCGGCTGTATTACTCCATATGGAAAATGTCAGTAAATCATTCCCCGGCGTGCAGGCGCTCGACCAGGTGAGCCTGGAAGTGGGGGCAGGCGAAATTTTGGGCCTCATCGGGGAAAACGGCGCGGGCAAATCTACTCTCATGAAGATTTTGTCCGGCGTTTACCAGATGGACAGCGGCCAAATCTATCTCCTGGGCCAGCCTGTCCAGATTCAAAATCCTCACCATGCCCAACAGCTCGGTATTTCCATCATTTACCAGGAATTTAATCTGATGCCCAACTTGACGGTCATGGAGAATGTTTACATTGGCCGTGAGCCGGGCTATTTGTTTGTTGACCGCCGCCAGCTCCAGGATCGGACCCAGCAGTTGCTTGACCGCCTGGGTGTCCATCTCAGGCCGACCGCTCTGGTGCGTGATTTGTCGGTGGCCGAACAGCAGATGGTCGAGATTGCCAAGGCGCTCTCGCTGGAGGTGCGGGTTATCATTATGGATGAGCCGACCTCGGCCCTGAGCGAAACCGAAGTTCACATTCTGTTTGGCGTCGTTCAGGAGCTTAAGCGGGATGGTATCGGCGTGATCTTTATCTCGCACCGGCTGGACGAGGTTCGCACCCTGTGTGACCGCATCACCGTCCTGCGCGATGGCCGCAACGTGGGCGATATGGATGCCAAAACCGCCACCGAGGACCAAATCATCCGGCTGATGGTCGGGCGTCCCCTCAATCAATTTTTCCACACCGAAAGCCATAAAATCCAGGCCGACCGGGAGGCCGTCGGCGATATTGCCCTGGAAGTCCGCGGGCTGACCCGCACCGGCAGTAATTTGGACCCCAACGCGACTGTGTTAAATAACATCAGCTTTCAACTGCGGCGTGGTGAGATTTTGGGGCTGGCCGGGCTGGTGGGGGCCGGGCGAACCGAGGTGGTGCGCACAATTTTTGGGGCGGATGCCAGCGATGCCGGGGAAATCTATATCGAAGGGGAGCAGGTAGACATTCGTTCCCCGCTGGACGCCATTCGTCACGGCATCGGCTTTGTCCCGGAAGATCGCAAAGAGCAAGGGCTGGTGCTCAGCCTGGCCGTGCGGGAGAACGTCGCACTCTCCAATCTGGATCAACTTTCCCAATTTGGTTTTGTCAAATTGTCCCAGGAGCGGGAACAGGTGCAGGAGTATGTCAAACGCCTCCAGATTCGCACCCCCAGCCTGGAACAGCTTGTTCTCAATTTGAGCGGTGGCAACCAGCAGAAGGTCGTCATTTCCAAGTGGTTAATGTTGCAGCCGAAGATTCTGATCATGGATGAACCCACGCGGGGCATTGACGTCGGCGCCAAGGCCGAAATCTATGCGCTGATGAACCAACTGGCCCAGAGTGGCGTCGGAATTATTATGATCTCGTCGGAGCTGCCGGAACTGCTGGCGATGAGCGACCGGATAGTCTGCCTGTCGGCGGGCCGGGTGACAGGGGTACTCAATCGCGACGAAGCCACCCCGGAACGGGTCATGCGTTACTGTACCTTAAAACAGGGTCAGACTATAGAAGAGGGAGCAATTTTATCATGACGACAAGTTCACCATCCGTGGAAGGTACAGGCAAGGGCAAGCAGTCAGATCTTTTGTCGTATTTTAGCCGCTTTGGGGCCTTTATCTTTCTGATCGTGCTGTGTATTATTTTTGCCTCGTTAAATCCGGCGTTTCTCAAACCGACGAATATTTTTAACGTGCTGCGCCAGGTTTCCATCTACGGCTTGCTGGCTATTGGGATGACCTTTGTGATCCTGACGGCCGGGATTGATCTGTCCATTGGCTCGCTGCTGGCCCTGGCCGGCCTGGTCAGCGCGGCGGTTGAGAAAGGCGCAACCGGGCTGCTCACCGGCGGCGCGGCGGGTGAGTCGGGCGGTTACGGCTTGCCGGCAGCGATTTTGGCGGCGGTGGCGGTGGGGCTGCTGGGCGGGCTGCTGCAAGGCCTCGCCGTCAGCAAGCTGAAAGTGCCGCCGTTCATCGTTACCCTGGGCGGGCTGTCCGCCTTCCGGGGGGCCGCCCTGGTTTTTTCCAACGGGCAGCCGATCAGCGCCTTCCGGGAAGAGTACCGTTATTGGGGCCAGGGTTTGATCGGCCCGGTGCCGGTGCCGGTAATTATTTTCCTCAGTTTTGCCATCATCGCTTTTATCATCCTGCGCTATAGTAAATATGGCCGCCATATCTACGCGGTGGGCGGTAATAAGGAGGCGGCCCGGCTGTCCGGCCTGAACGTTGACCGGCTGATTTTGAGCGTCTATGTGATTACTGGTTTCTTTGCCGGTTTATCGGGCTTTTTGCTCTCCTCGCGCCTGAATTCGGCGGAGCAGGTGGCCGGGGTCGGCTATGAACTAACGGTTATCGCTGGAGTTGTCATCGGCGGGACCAGCCTGTTTGGCGGCGAGGGCGGCATCTTCGGCACGGTGGTCGGAATTGTGCTGATCGGCGTCCTGGCTAACGGCCTGACTCTGATGAATGTTTCTTCGTATTACCAGCAGATTATTATTGGTTTGATTATCGTCTTGGCTGTTTTCTTTGACCAATTTATTAAACGCCGCCGCCGGTAAGCTGACTGTCAAGCGGGCGTAGGACAAGTTGCCAACTTGTCTTACCAAGCGGTCATTTTTGAAAGGAGGTGAGAAGCGACGCGCAAACTTAATCATGTGGCGAAGGTTCAAAGTAGGACGATCAACAGTCATTAAATTACCCCAAGGAGGAGTAACTTATGCGTAACAGAGTTGTGCAAAAAAGTTTAACCTGGTTGACGTTGTTAGCCATTTTACTGCTCGTATTGAGCGGCTGTACCGGCGCAGCCACGCCTGCTCCAGAACAAAAGCCGGCGGCCACTGAAGAAAAAGCAGCCGAACCACCGGCGGCGACCCAAGAGCCGACGGCCGCCCCCGCGGCGACCGAAGCGCCTGCGGCGACGGAAGAGGCAGCGGCGGGGAGTGATAAACCGTTGAAGATTGCGTTGTCGTTGCCGGACATGGCGTTTCCGTTCTTTGTGTTTATGGAGACGCAGGTGCAGGAACAGGCGGCGGAACTGGGCAATGTTGAGGTAGTGACGCTGGACGGGCAGAACCAGGTACCGAAGCAGACGGCGGACCTGGAAGCGGTGATCGCCCAGGAGTACGACGGGTTATTGATCAGCCCGATCACGGCGGATGCGATGGCTCCGGCGGTGCAGCAGGTGATAGATGCGGGCATTCCGGTGGTGACAATAGACCGGAGTGTGAGCGGGGTGGATGTACTGGCGCACGTGGGAGCGGACAACGTGCTGGGCGGCGAGCAGCAAGGGCAGGCGATCCTGGACATGTTCCCGGATGGGGCGACGATTTTCGAGCTGTTGGGAACGCCTGGGGCTTCTCCGGCGATTGACCGGGACAAGGGCTTGAAGAACAAGATTGGCGGGGTGGAGAACATCCAGATCGCCTGTGAGCAGACGGCCAACTTCCGGCGGGAAGAAGGCTTGAAGGTGACGGAGAACTGCCTGGCGGCGACGCCTGATCCTGATGCGATAGTGGCGGCGAATGATGACATGGCGCTGGGTGTGGTGGAAGCGGCCAAAGCGGCAGGGTTGGAAGTGCCGATCATTGGCTATGATGCTTTACCGGAAGCGCTGCAAGCAGTGCAAGCGGGCGACCTGTACGGGACGGTTGAGCAGTTCCCCGGCGAGCAGTCGAAGACGGCGCTGCGGACCCTGGCAGATTTCCTGCGCAATGGGACCGAACCTTCTTCCAAGACCATCTTCATTACCCCCAAACTCATCACCCTCGACAACATCAATGAGGCCGAGCGAATTGGGGAAGCCGGCGGTGCGCCGTCGCCGCAGGCGACGGAAGAGGCAGCGGCGGGGAGTGATAAACCGTTGAAGATTGCGTTGTCGTTGCCGGACATGGCGTTTCCGTTCTTTGTGTTTATGGAGACGCAGGTGCAGGAACAGGCGGCGGAACTGGGCAATGTTGAGGTAGTGACGCTGGACGGGCAGAACCAGGTACCGAAGCAGACGGCGGACCTGGAAGCGGTGATCGCCCAGGAGTACGACGGGTTATTGATCAGCCCGATCACGGCGGATGCGATGGCTCCGGCGGTGCAGCAGGTGATAGATGCGGGCATTCCGGTGGTGACAATAGACCGGAGTGTGAGCGGGGTGGATGTACTGGCGCACGTGGGAGCGGACAACGTGCTGGGCGGCGAGCAGCAAGGGCAGGCGATCCTGGACATGTTCCCGGATGGGGCGACGATTTTCGAGCTGTTGGGAACGCCTGGGGCTTCTCCGGCGATTGACCGGGACAAGGGCTTGAAGAACAAGATTGGCGGGGTGGAGAACATCCAGATCGCCTGTGAGCAGACGGCCAACTTCCGGCGGGAAGAAGGCTTGAAGGTGACGGAGAACTGCCTGGCGGCGACGCCTGATCCTGATGCGATAGTGGCGGCGAATGATGACATGGCGCTGGGTGTGGTGGAAGCGGCCAAAGCGGCAGGGTTGGAAGTGCCGATCATTGGCTATGATGCTTTACCGGAAGCGCTGCAAGCAGTGCAAGCGGGCGACCTGTACGGGACGGTTGAGCAGTTCCCCGGCGAGCAGTCGAAGACGGCGCTGCGGACCCTGGCAGATTTCCTGCGCAATGGGACCGAACCTTCTTCCAAGACCATCTTCATTACCCCCAAACTCATCACCCTCGACAACATCAATGAGGCCGAGCGAATCGAAGAGATCGGCGGCGTGGCAGCGCCTGCGGCGACCGAAGAGGCAGCGGCTGCTCCGGCAGCGGGTGAGAAGGGCACCATCGTCTTCATTCCCAAATCTACCGACGTGAGCTACTGGCTCTTTGTTAAGAAGGGCGTGGAAGACGCGGCGGCAGAACTGGGCTACTCGACTGACTACCAGGGCGTGCCCCGCGAAGTGGACATCGCTCAGCAGGTTGACCTGGTCCGTAACATCATCACCACCCAGCCAGCCGGTATTGTCATGGCGGCGACCGACACCAAGGCGCTCGTTCCCCCAGTCGAGGAAGCGATTGCCGCCGGCATCCCGCTGGTGACAGTTGACTCCGGTGTTGACTCCGATGCGCCGCTGACCTACATCGCCACGGATAACGTGGCCGGCGCCGCGGAAGGCGCGCGCTGGCTGGCTAACGCCATCGGCGGCAAAGGCAAGGTGGGCAACCTGGGCATCCTGGCCGGATCGCAAACCGGGCGCGAGCGCGACGAAGGGTTCATCAACGCGATGAACGAAGAATTTCCTGACGTCGAAGTTGTGCCGACCCAGTTCACCGGCTGTGACCCGGCAAAAGCCTTGAATGCAGCGACTGACATCTTGACGGCTAATCCTGATATTGTCGGCTTCTACAGCGCCTGCGGTCCTAACGGTCTCGGTATCGCTCAGGCAGTCAAAGCGGCGGGTCTGCAAGACCAGGTAAGTATCATCACCTTCGACCCGAACCCGGAAGTTATTCCGCTGTTTGAGGATGGCACCATCGAGGCCATGATTGCTCAAGACCCGTACCAGATGGGCTATCAGGGCGTCAAGGCCATTGACACGGTTATCAACGGCGGCACAATTGCCGAAAAGCAAACCCTCATCCCGGTGACTATCATCACCCAGGATAACTACCAGGACGAAGCAGTCCAAAAGCTGATTAATCCGTAATTTGTGATGAATGAGGGGCGCAGTGACTTGCTGCGCCCCCCATCTTTGTGTTCCTGTCTCAAATCACATCAATGAGCAACCCTGATCTTAACAACAGTGCCGGGAGTCCGGCTGACCCATCCCTGGCGCTGCAGATGCAAGGTATTTACAAATCGTTTTTTGGGGTGCCTGTCCTGAAAAACGTTGATTTCGATGTGCATCATGGCGAAGTCCATGTGCTGCTGGGTGAGAACGGCGCGGGCAAGTCTACCTTGATGAAAATTCTCAGCGCTGCCTACAAAGCCGATGCCGGGCGCATTCTCATGGACGGCCAGGAGTATCATTTTAATCATCCCCAGGAAGCGCAGCGGGCCGGCATTAGTACGATCTATCAGCATCTCAGCCAGGCCCCTCATCTGAGCGTGGCCGAGAATATTTTTTTGGGCGATTCCCCTCTAACCCCGCTCGGCCTGGTAGATTGGTCGCAGATGCGGCGGGAAGCCCGCCGGGCGCTCGACCTGGTGGGCGCTACGATTGACGGGGATGCCATCGTCAAAAACTTATCGGTGGCCGAACGACAACTGGTGGAAATTGCTACGGCCATGCGCCGCCAGGCCCGAATTTTGATTATGGATGAGCCAACCGCGGCCCTGACGGAACGCGAAACTGGCCGGTTGTTTGAGTTAATCCGCCAGCTCAAGGCCAAAGGAGTCGGCATCATTTATATCAGCCACCGTCTCGAAGAAGTGGCGCAGGTGGGCGACCGGGTCACCGTGCTGCGTGACGGCCAGATCATTGGTACGCGGCCCGTCGGCGCGGTAAGCGTGGTGCAACTGGTCAGCATGATGGTGGGGCGTGATATTCAGCATACCAGCCTGCCCCCCCTGCCCGGCGAAGCCCGTGAGGCGCTGCGGGTTGAGAATCTGTCGCGCCCCGGCCATTTTGAGGCTATCAACTTCAGCCTGCATTGGGGCGAAATTGTCGGGCTGGCCGGGCTGGTTGGCGCAGGCCGGACGGCCCTGGCCGAAGCGATTTCCGGGGCGGCTCCGGCAGCGAGTGGTCAAATTTATGTGGACGGCCAACCCGCCGCCATCCGCCATCCCAGCGACGCTACCCGTTACGGCCTGGGATTTGCCACCGAAGATCGAGCCAGAAGCGGTCTGTGCCTGGCCCTGAGTGTGCGCGAAAATATGACCCTGCCCCTGCTGGCTCGTTGGCGCGAAAGCCTGGGGCGCTTTTGGCTGAACCGCCAGCGCGAGGTCAGCCTGACCAATGCTCACGCCCGCGAACTGTCGGTGCGGGCGCACGACCTGGGCGAATCGGTGCGCTACCTCAGCGGCGGCAACCAGCAGAAGGTGATTATTGCCAAGTGGCTGATGGCTCGCTGCCGGATTTTGATTTTGGACGAACCCACTCTCGGCATTGATGTCGGCGCCAAAGAAGAAATTCACCGCTTGGTGGTCCGCTTTGCCCGCGAGCAAGGGGGGGCCGTGCTGCTCATCTCATCCGACTTGCCGGAAGTGTTGAAACTGAGTGACCGCGTGCTCGTCATGGCCCAGGGCCGCCTGCAAGGCGTCTTAAACCGAACCGAAGCCACCGAGGAGCAAATTATGCTGCATGCCGTCGCGGCGGCAGAAGGAGTTATCCAGCGTGGATAGTCTAACCAAACCCGAAACTCCCGCCCAGAACCCGTGGAAGATAACTGCCCGGCGCTGGTGGCGGCAGGCCATTAACAACCAGGCTCTGTCAATGGCGGCCATTCTCATTTTGATGTGGCTGATTCTGTCACGCCTGTCGCCGGTGTTTTTAACCGTCAACAACATTCTGCAAATCACGCTTCAGGCAGCGGTGATGGCCCTGGTGGCAGCCGGACAAACTTTTGTCATCCTGTCGGGTGGGATTGACCTGTCGGTTGGCTCAATTTTTGCCCTGAGCACAATGGTGGCCGGCAAGGCGACCGAGGCCGGTTATGGTACGGCGGCGCTGCTGCTGGCGGGCCTGGCCACCGGCGCGGCCTTTGGCTTTCTGAACGGCCTGGGAGTAGGGGGACTGCGCCTGCCGCCCTTTGTGGTGACGCTGGGCATGATGGGCATTGCCCGCGGCTTTGCCCTGATTATCAACGAGGGCGTCCCCATTTTTGGATTGCCCGACTCGTTTCAATACCTGGGCCAGGGCCGGATTGGCGGGGTGGTGCCGGTGCCGACCCTTACGGTGCTGATTATCTACGCTATCTGTTATTTTATTTTGCGCTACACCCGCTTTGGCCGTTTTACTTATGCCATTGGCAGCAATCAGGAGGCCACCCGGCTGGCCGGGGTCCGCACCTCGCGCTATTTGATTGGCATTTACGTGCTGTGCGGGGTGTTGACCGCCCTGGCCGGCCTGACCGAGGCCGCTCGCCTGAACAGTACCCAGCCTGCCGGCGGGACCGGCCTGGAACTCGATGCCATTGGGGCGGTGGTCATCGGCGGGACCAGCCTGTTTGGCGGCGAGGGGAATATCCTGGCGACCCTGATGGGCGCGCTGATTATCGCTACCATCCGTAACGGCTTGAATTTGCTGGGCGTTTACGCCTTCTGGCAGAATGTCGTGACCGGCGTGTTGATTATTGCGGCTGTATACCTGGACTATCTGCGGCGTAACCGCTAACCAAAGGGGTGTTCACGAACCTGCCGTGCATCACCAACAATGAAAATCCGCAGATGGTCGCAGATTGCACAGATTTTTATTTTTTATCTGCGAAATCTGTGTAATCTGTGGATTATTTTCGTAAGGAGGAGTTCCATGTCCCAAGAACCCAACTATAAAGCCGAGCTAGTCGGCGTCTTTGGTCATCCCGTGGCCGAAAACCCGACCATTGTCATGCAAGAAGCCGCCTTCCAGGCGATGAACTTGAACTGGCGCTACCTGACGATTGAAGTCTATCCTGAGCACCTGGCCGATGCCTTCAAAGGGCTGCGAGCCATGAACTTCCAGGGTATCAACCTGACCATTCCCCACAAGGTCGAGGTGCTAAAATACCTGGACGAGGTGGCCCCGGACGCTCGTCTGATGGGGGCGGTCAACACGGTGCGGCGAGAAGGCCAGCGCCTCATCGGCGAGAACACCGACGGTAAGGGCTTTCTGCGTTCGCTGCGCGAGGACGCCCACGTTGACCCCCAGGGTAAAAAAGTCGTGGTCCTGGGTGCGGGCGGCGCGGCCCGGGCGATGACGGTCGAACTGGCTCTGGCCGGAGCAGCCCACCTGACCATCGTCAACCGCTCATCGCAGCGAGGGCGGGAATTGGTCGCCTTGCTCAACGAAAAGACTCCCATCCAAGCCGAGTTTGTGCCGTGGGATAAAATGTATACCGTTCCGCCGGATACCGATGTCCTGGCCAATGCCACCTCGATTGGCCTTTTCCCCAATATCAACGACAAGCCTGACCTTGACTACGGTACCATCACCGCCCGGATGACGGTCTGTGATGTGATCCCCAACCCGCCCAACACCCCTTTTCTCAGAGAAGCCGCGGCGCGGGGCGCTAAAACACTCGACGGGTTGGGCATGCTGGTTTACCAGGGCGCAATTGGCTTCAAAATGTGGACGGGCCTCGATGCGCCGGTCGCAGTTATGCGCGAGGCGCTGGTCAAGGCATTTGCCGGATAAAAAGGCTGAGGCCAAGGCTGAGGCTAAGTTCAAATCTATCTTAGCCTTAGCCTCAGCCTTAGCCTGGCTAATATAGACTCTTAGAATAAAGAAAGGCAGAAAATCTATGGCAAGTCAAACGCAACAAATCAACGAAGCCTTTGAGGCTGGTAAAGGTATTCTCCGCCTGGCGCCCAACTGGGTGCCGCGCTCCTTTTGTATTCCCGGCAAGCGGATCAAGTTGCACCCCAACGATTACTACGCTTTCGGGGCCAATCGCGGCGGCATTGACGAGCGCTGGTTCTCTTCGACGACCAAGGCCGACAACGGTCCGCTGACCACGCCCGACGAGGGTCTGAGTTATGTGGTCAGCGGTAACGAGGACAGGCCAGAGAAGATCCTCTTCAAAGACGTAGTGGACGAATTAGGGGCCAAGCTGCTGGGCGACCGGCTGTGGAACAAATACCACGCCTGGCCGATGTATTCCAAGTTCTTCGACAACCAGGGGCCGCTGCCCCACCACCTGCACCAAATGGAGCAGCACGCCAGATTGGTCGGTATGCAGACCAAGCCAGAAGCCTACTACTTCCCGCCCCAGGCCAATAATCATGGCGGCGATTTCCCCCACACCTTCTTTGGTCTTGAACCGGGCACGACCAAAGAGCAGGTCCGTCGCTGCCTGGAAATCTGGAACCAGGGTGACAACCACGTTACTGACATCTCCCGCGCCTATCGCCTGGAACTAGGCACCGGCTGGTACGTTCCCGCCGGGCTGCTGCACGCGCCGGGCAGCCTCTGCACCTACGAACCGCAGTGGGCCAGCGACGTTTTTGCCATGTACCAGTCGCTGGTCAACAATGTGCCGATTGAGTGGGGCTTGCTGGTCAAGAATGTGCCGGCAGACAAGCAGGAGGACCTGGATTATATCATCTCCATGATTGATTGGGAGGCCAACGTCGTCCCGGATGTAAAAGAGCAGTATTTCCGCCCGCCGCTGCCAGTCAAGCCGGTTGCCGAAATGGAGGCCGAGGGTTACATCGAAAAGTGGATCACCTACGGCAATGAGTACGTCGCCGCCAAAGAGCTGACCATCCTGCCCGGACGGACCGTCACCGTGCGCGATTCCGGCCCGTATGGTCTGATTATGATGCAGGGACACGGCACGATGGGCATCTGGCCTATTGAAACGCCGGCCCTGATCCGCTTTGGCCAACTGACCCACGACGAGTACTTTGTTTCGGCCGGAGCGGCGGCGGAGGGCGTTAAAATCCACAACCCCAGCGCCACCGACCCCATCGTGATGCTCAAGCACTTCGGCCCAACCCCCGAAGCCCCACAAAAATAAACCAACGAGCGGAAACTTTCTCCCTAACTCTATCTTTTCAAGGTAGAGAACTGCTTGCCCCCTCCCCCTATCAGGGGGAGGGTCGGGGAGGGGGTCGAGAGTGGCTGGGAGTTTCCCATTAATGGAGGAAATATGGCAACTCTTTTCGGAACGTCCTACAGTCGCGCCGATTTATTACAGCATGTCGGCGATATAAGCCAACTGGCCGGTGTCCGCCTGGGCGAATTGAGTGATGGTTTTGAGCGGGGCGTGCGGGTGGCCGACTTTCGCACCGGCAGCGGCCTGGCTTTTACCGTGCTCCTTGACCGGGGCTTGGATATTGGCTGGGCCAGTTTTGGCGGCGCGTCGCTCTCCTGGCGCTCCCCGACCACGGCCGTCGGCCCGGCCTATTATGAGCCGGAGGGCCTGGGCTGGCTGCGCGGTTTTCATGGGGGGCTGGTCAATACCTGCGGGCTGACCCATTTTGGCGCGCCGGTCACGGACGAAGGCCAGCCGTTAGGGCTGCACGGCCGCGCTTCCTATATTCCCGCTGCGCACGTAGCCTATGGCGGCGACTGGCACGGCGACGACTACGAGATGTGGCTGACCGGCCAGGTGCGCCAGGCCGTTGTCTTTGGCGAGAATCTGGTGCTGCAGCGGCGCATTTCGGCTCGCCTGGGCGAATCGCGCTTATTCATCGAAGATATCGTTACCAACGAAGGCTACCAATCCACGCCGCACATGCAGTTGTACCACTGTAATTTTGGCTTTCCGGTCGTTAGCCGGGAGACAGAACTGCTCGCCGCCTCGGTTGAGGTGAAACCGAGAGACGAGGTTGCCGCTGCCGGACTGTCCGGGTACAATCATTTCCAGTCTCCTACGCCTGGTTACGAGGAACAGGTTTTTTATCACACTCCCAAAGCCGACGCCCAGGGCTATGCTGAGGCTGCGCTGGTCAATCGGGCTTTTGGCGGCGGGCAGGGTTTGGGCGGTTACGTCCGTTTTGCCCTGGCCGAACTGCCCCGCCTGGTGCAGTGGAAGATGATGGGGCAGGGAACTTATGTCTGCGGCCTGGAACCAACCACCAACTGGGCCGGGGGCCGGGCCAAGGAGCGCGCCGAGGGCCGGCTGCAATTCCTGGAACCGGGCGAGAGCCGTCACTACAAACTGGAAATCGGCGTGCTGAGTTCGCAGGTGGAGATTGATGCTTTTGCAGCAGGCTTGCCGAAGTAGCGGATGGCAGATAGCTTATAAAGAAACTTTTGATGGTGGCGATGATGTCATCGCCACCCGGAGTCAACCGGCTTAAGCCGCCCAGCGGGGTACGAGGTGAATACCTGCTCCCATCCAAAACGTATCGGCGGCTTAAAATCCGGTGAAGGTAGGTTACGGTTTCAAAACCGTAACCAGCGCAAAAATTGTTGTTGAGTCAGCCATGACGTTTGTTATCGGAATTGATGTCGGAACTCAGGGGGCACGGGTAGTGGCCTGTGACCCACAAGGAGTGGTTCAGGCTCAGGCTACCGAACCGTTCGCGTTAACGGCCCGGCCGGAACTCCCGCCGCGTTGGGCTGAGCAGGAGCCGGAGATGTGGTGGGCGGCCGTCACCGCCTGCCTGCACCGGGTGATTGCAGACCTGCGCCGGCAAGGACAGCCCCTTGAGGCGATTTCCGCGCTGGCCGTGACTTCGACTTCGGGTACGATCCTGCCCATTGATGCCAGGGGCAAACCGCTGCGCCCGGCCATGATGTACAACGACAGCCGGGCCCAGGCCGAAGCCGAGGAAGTTCAGGCTGCCGGAAGCGAGCTGGCTGCCGCGTTGGGCTATCGCTTTAACGCTTCTTTTGCCTTGGCCAAAATTTTGTGGCTGCGCCACCATGAAGCGGAACTATTCGAGGCGGCTCATCGCTTTATCCACGCCGCCGATTTTATCGTCGGCCGCTTGACCGGCGAATTCGGCATGACCAATTTCTCAGACTCGCTCAAAACCGGCTACGATGTGCAGCAGGAGCGCTGGCCGGACTTTATCGAGACGAAGCTGGCTATCCCGCGGGAACGCCTGCCGGCTGTGGTCCGGCCCGGCCCCGTGATTGCCCATACCTCGCCTCTCTGCGCCGAGGCAACAGGTTTACCGCCAGGAATTCCAGTATTGGCCGGCATGACCGATGGCTGCACCTCGCAGATCTCCACCGGGGCGGTCGCGCCCGGCGACTGGAACAGCACCCTGGGGACGACTCTGGTCGTCAAAGGCGTCACCGAACAAATTTTGCTCGACCCCAAGGGGCGCATCTACAGCCACCGCCACCCTGCCGGCTACTGGCTGCCCGGCGGGGCCAGCAATACCGGCGGCGAAGCCGTCGCCCTGCGCTTTCCCCAGGAAAAGTGGACAGAATTCAACGCGCAGGTACTCGATATTGCCCCTACAGATACTGTCATTTATCCCTTGGCTCGTTTAGGCGAACGTTTCCCCTTTGCCAAGCCCACCGCCGAGGGGTTTATGCTCGACCTGTCCAGCGGCGCGATCTCTCCCTATCCCCCGCCCCCCGCTGGCGGTCGCGCCTCCGAGTCCGCGCACCTTCGCCTCCTGGCCTCCGATTACACGGCCCACCTTGAGGGTGTCGCCTATGTGGAACGCCTGGCTTACGAAGTTTTGGCTGGCCTGGGCGCGGAAATTGGCGATACTCTTTACAGCGCCGGAGGGGCGACGCGCAGCCGGGCCTGGAGCCAACTGCGCGCCGATATTCTCGGCCGGACCCTGGTCCGGCCAGAGGTGACCGGTGGAGCCATGGGTGCGGCGATCATCGCCGCTGCCGGGACGTGGTATGACGGCCTGGTTTCGGCTGCTCGGGCGATGGTCCGCCTGGTGGAGCAGATAGAGCCGCGCCCCTTCCTGGCCGGCGCCTATGAAACCCGTTACCAACGCTTTAAGGAAGTCTGCGCGGCGCGAGGTTATCTGGAATGAGTATTTTCAAAAGTTGTGACATCCGGGGCTTATACGGCCAGGAGTTAACACCTGCCTTTGCCCGCGACTTTGGGCAGACGGTGGGGACAGCCCTGGCCGGAGGGCGGGTGGTGGTCGGCGGCGATGCCCGGCCCAGCACGCCGATCCTGAAAGGGGCGTTGATTGAAGGCTTGCTGGCGGCCGGCTGTTACGTGTTAGATACGGGACTGACGCCGACATCGGCGATGTACTTTGCCCGGCAGTGGCTCAAAGCCGACGGCCTGGTCATGGTGACTGCCTCGCACAACCCGCCGGGCTACAACGGTTTCAAACTGATGCTCGGCGAGTGGCCGATTACGGAAGAGGCGCTGCAGTCGCTGCGCCAGCAGATGCAGGCAGGCCAGTTTCGCCAGGGCAATGGCTATTGGGATCGAGCCGATGTGTTGGAGGCGTACCAGGCCGATATTGCCCGCTTTTTCCCGGCAGGACACCCGCTCAAGGTTGTGGTTGACGCCGGTAACGGCTGCTTCGCGCGGGTTGCCCCGGCAGTCCTGCGCAGCAAGGGCTATCAGGTAATTGAACGTTTCTGCGAGATTGATGGCCGCTTCCCCAACCGCGATCCGAATCCGGCGGTAGCCGCGCACCTCAAGGGATTAGCGGAGCAGATTGTGGCTGAAGGGGCCGATTTGGGCGTCGCTTATGATGGGGATGGCGACCGGGCGGTGTTTGTGGACGAGTCCGGCCATATTTTGCCCGGCGACCAGGCCCTGGTGTTGTTTATCCGGCATCGTCTCCGGGCAGCCCAGACTCCCAATGAGCGCAAGGTGGTCTACGACATCAAATGCTCAAGCATCGTGGCTGATGAAACCAAACGCTGGGGCGGCCTGCCGTTAATGGAACGTTCGGGCCACACCTTTATCAAAACAACGCTGCTGCGGGAACAGGCCGGGTTGGGTGGCGAGATCAGCGGCCACCTCTTTTTTGGCGAACTGGGCCGCGATGACGCTCTTTTTGCGACCCTGCTGTTTCTGCAAATCTTGTCCCAGGCCGGCCAATCGCTGTCGGCTTTGACGGCCGACATTCCCTACTACCCCATTACCCCCGATTTACGGCTGCCCTGTTCGCCGGAGGAACGGGAAGCTGTCTTGACCGAATTGCCAGAAGCTTTTGCCGGTCACGAAATCAATACGGTGGATGGCGTGCGGGTTGTCTTTGACGGCGGCTGGGTGCTGGCTCGCGCCTCCGTAACCGAGCCGCTGATTACCGTCCGTTTTGAAGGGAAGAGCGAGGCCCGCCTGCAAGAAATTCAAGCGGAAGTCAGCGAACGAGCGCCAACACTGGGGCGTCTACTGGCCCGGCAGGCAGCCTCAAAACACCACGCCGGCCACTAAAATAATGTTGGCGTAAGGGGTAAACTCGCCGGTGCGAATCACCGCTCGCGCTGAGCGGGTCTGTTGTTTGAAAGACTCGTGAGGCAGGGTATCAATGGGGGTTTGGCCCAAAAGGGCCTGGATAGCCTGGTAAACGGTGGGGCTGACTTCCAACATCTCGCTGGCGACAATCGCCCGCTCGACCTGCATCTCGGTCAGGACGACACGCAGGGTGTCGAGAAAGGCGGGCAGACCGGCGCTCAGGGCCAGATCAATGCGCTCTGGCCCGCTGGGAATAGGCAGGCCGGCGTCGGCAATCACCACGGTGTCGGTGTGGCCCAGGCTGGCCGTGACGGCTGAAATTGGCCCGTTGATAATCCCGATTTTCTTCATCCCTTATCTCCCTCTTAAACAAGACAGGGTGGCGCGGTTGACTCGCGCACGACAAGTTGGGTGTCCAGCAGCTTTTGGCGCGGGGCCATCTCCTGGTTATGAATGCGTTCCAGGAGCATGGTCGTGGCGATAGAACCCATCTCGTACTTGGGCTGAGCCACCGTGGTCAGCAGAGGGTTGGTATAGCCCGCCATCCGAATATCGTCAAACCCAATGACTGACAGCCGGTCTGGCACCGGCCAGCCTTGCTTTACCGCGGCATTGATGACTCCCATCGCCATCAGATCGTTGCAGGCGAAGACGGCGGTGGGCGGAGTGGGCTGGGCCAGAAATTGTTGAGCAGCCTGATAGCCGGTTTCATACTGAAAGTTGCCTTTGACAATCAGGCTTTCATCTACCTTGAGACCTGCCTCCTGGATCGCCCGGCGGAAGCCGGTCACTCGTTCAGCGCTCAGAGTCAGGTCAGAAGGCCCGGTAATACAGCCGATCCGCCGGTGGCCCAGTTCAATGAGATGATGGGTGGCCAGCCAGCCGCCGCGGGCATTATCAATTAAAACGGTGTCAACCGCCAAATCGGGGATATAACGATCAACCACCACTAGCGGAGTTTTTCGTTGCTGCATAGTGCGGATATGCTGGGTGCTTTTGCCTCCGGCGGCCAGGAAAAGAATACCATCAACCCGTTTTTTGATTAATTCATTGGTGTAAAAGAGTTCTTTGTCCAGGTCGCTGTCGGAGTTGCACAGAATGATGTTATACCCCTGCTCAAAACAGGCATCCTCAACCCCTCGTGTCACCTCGGCAAAAAAGGGATCGGCGCTGTTGGTCATGATTACGCCAATCGTGTAAGTCTCTTTACGACGTAAACTGCGGGCCAGGGCATTAGGTTGATAGCCTAATTCATTCATGGCAGTCAGGACGCGCTCACGCAGGTCGTCGCTGACCAGACGCGTTTGGTTGATAACGTGAGACACACTGGTGACAGATACGCCGGCGCGTTCCGCCACGTCCCGCATGGTGATGATAGCTCACCTCCCGCAAACCATTGCGCAATCGTTTTCTTAGTATAGCACAAATAATGAACACACGCAAAGAATTAGTTCAACTAAAGAATGGGTAGCCTAATTGGATTAGAACCAGGGGTTAGTAGGGAGTAGGCTCAATACTAAGTATAAATAGCCCTATTAGTACCTCTTAATCATCCATCCGAGTGTAGGCTGGAACAGCAATAACGATTATTATAGGTGATAATCTCGTTATACACCTTCAAGATTGTAAGGTTAATTTAAAGCCACTTTCTACAACAAAGATAGTTGTACCTCAGTAGACCGGTTAGCTGTAAGCTGTAAGCCTTAAATGTGGTTGTAGCTTTCAGGCAACCGGTCTTCTGAATTTTTAGAGTATTTCTAACTTTTTTCTAACTTTTTTTGTCTTTACCAAGAGGGGGAGGGTACTGATGAGAGAGTTAGCTGATGAAACATTTGCGACAGATCACAATTGCGGCGCTTGTTGGACTGACCCTGCTCTTTAATATTGAACGATTGGACTTTGGCCGAGAGAACATAATAGATATCGACTCTTTCGTTTACGTGCTGGGTTTCCTGGCTGCTGTGGTCATCGTCATCTTACCAGTATTCTGGCGTTCTCATGCGGTCACTACGATTGCTTTTTGGATTGGGATCTATTTTCTTGGCAAGTTATTAATTTTTAACCACCGCCCGCTGCTGGGGGGTCTTTATACCTACCTTTCCATTACCGAGGTCACTCTCCTTTCAATTTCTACATGGCTTGCCCACACGCTTGCTCGCGCCATCCGTGACTTTGAAAAAGCCGTAGAGAATATTACGTTCCGCCCGGTGAACCGGCGAGTCCGGCGGCTGAAGGATGCCACCGAGGACATCCAAGTTGAAATGTTTCGCAGCCGGCACAACCACCATCCCCTGAGCGTGGTTATCATTGAACCCAAACCCGAGTCAATTCAAACGACATTACACCGGGCTGTCCAGGAAGTGCAGCAGACAATGCTGCGCAGCTACGTGATGAATAGTATGGCCCAAACTATTAGTAAATATTTACGCCGGACCGACCTCATTCTGGAGGAGCGGGATCAAGGCCGTTTTATTGTTCTCTGCCCGGAGACGAATGCTCAGGAGTTGCGGCTGTTAGTTGAATACATTCAGACTATTGCGAAGAAGAAACTTGGTACTACGGTGACCTGCGGGATAGCTACGTTCCCGGAGGAAGCGCTCACCTTTGAAGAATTGGTCGAGCGCGCCACGTCCCAGTTGCGACAGCCAGATGGTAGCTCCAGCAGCAGCATAGGGGAGTTAACCAGGTTGGAGAAGTCGGCAGAAGCTTTTGTAGGGCAGCACCCTAATGGAAGTAATGGTAAAGTCAAATAAATTATTAGTGAGAAAAGGGAAATGTACTTATGTCTGTCTTAACGTTTAAGGAGCATATTTTTACTCAATACCATTGGCTGGATCAAATCACTTCCAAACCGGGTCTTTTGCAGGACCGTTCGTACTTAATCGTCAAGCGCAGCCTGGACTTGCTCGTGGTACTGGCAGTTCTGCCTATCGTTACCCTAGTCTTTATCTTATGTGCAGTTTTGATTAAACTCGAAGACCCGCGTGGTCCGGTTCTCTTTATCCAACAACGTACTGGCAAAGGGGGACGGCGCTTTGGCATGTATAAATTTCGCACCATGGTGGCGAACGCCGAGGAGTTGAAACATACCCTGGCTCATCTCAATGAACTACAATGGCCGGATTTCAAAATTACCAACGATCCGCGCGTGACCAAAATGGGGCGCTTCTTGCGGAAAACCAGTTTGGATGAACTACCCCAACTCATTAATGTCTTAAAAGGGGAAATGAGTCTCGTCGGTCCCCGTCCTACTTCGTTTAGTTCACACACCTACGCTTTATGGCAAACGGAACGCCTGGATGTTACGCCTGGTATTACCGGTCTGTGGCAAATTATGGGCCGCGCCTCTATGGAATTTACCGACCGGGTTTATTTGGATGTTCTCTACATCGAACATCGTTGTCTCTGGCTCGATCTTCAGATTTTGCTCAGAACAGTTCTGGCTGTCCTGACGCAACGGGGAGCACATTAAAATGAAAACAAGCCAATATCTCCAAATCATCCGGCAAGATTGGTGGATAATTATCGCCATCTTGCTCATAACTATGGGGGTGGGTCTGGCCTATAGTTACGCTCAACCCCCGGTTTACGAGGCCACGGCTACCTTTGTGGTGAACCCCAGCATGCGTATTGCCGATACCTATGACCTGGTCTATACCATCAACACCCTGACTGCCCGAACCAGCCTGGCCACTACCTACTCAAACATCCTGGAAGGCCGCATTATTCTTGAGGACGCGGCTGACGTCCTTAACCTGCCACCCCAGCTAAGGGCCAGCTACAAAGTCACCTCGGTGGTCCTGCCCGACTCCAATGTTTTGCTGTTGCAGGTTGAGGGACCATCGCCGGATTTGGCCGCCGATCTGGCCAATGCTATCGGCACGGCTGGGCTTGAATATATTATGGATTTGCAAGAGGTTTACGAGTTACGCCGGCTCGATCCTGCTTTAGCCAATCCGGCGCCAATAGCTCCGGATCACCTCACCGATTTGCTGCTGGCGGCGACAGTTGGCCTGCTCGGCGGCCTGACCTTTGTCATTCTCCGCCGCATTTTAGCTCAGCCGGTTGGCCGGCAACGCCCTTTTATACTCAATCCGTCGCCTGCCAAAATTGACCTTTCAGAAACCGGGAACGTGAAAAATGTTGGAAACAAAACCACCCGCCCAACTTACTTCGCTCCAAGCCAACCTGATTAGCCTGTTCCTGGTCGGCATAGGCGTGAGTGTTTTATTGGTGCTCAGTGTTGGCTACCGTCACACTGCTGTAGGTATCCTCGCCCTGGCCGGTTTATTGGCGGTAAGTTTAGGCGTAGCTATTTTGATGCGGCCCCAACTGGGCGCGTATATTTTGGTACTGAGTGTCTTTACCAACGTGTCCAGCATCCTTACCGATCAAGGCTGGCCGGGCATCAATAAGCCGCTTATTGTTTTGGTCTTCCTGAGTATCCTGGCGCACCGTCTTTTAGCTGGTAAATCTCTGCTGCCTCTTAAATGGACGGAACGGTTTATGTTAGCTTATGGCGCTGCCTGGCTGGCTTCGACCTTTATTGCCCAAGATCAAGACCTGGCATTTGAGCAAGTGGTTAACTTTGGCAAGGATTTCGTGATTCTACTGTGCGTACTCTACCCCCTGGCCGCCCAACCACATAGCTGGAAACGCGCCATTTGGTTAATCACTATTGCGGCGACAGTTTTGGCTGCTCTGGGTGCTTACCAGGCCCTGACCGGTAATACCGACCAGACCTTTTGGGGATTTTCCAAGTTTATCCAAGGTCAAATCGTCGCCGGGGCTGAAGATCGCGGCCGTTTAAGTGGTCCCCTTGATGATCCGAACTTTTATGGGCAAATTCTGGTGGCCGTCCTGCCGCTGGCCCTCTATCGTCTGTTGGATGAGCGGCAGCTTCTGGTGAAGTCTTTTGCGGGTCTATCATTCATTTTGCTAATTTTTGGCGTCCTCAATACCTACAGCCGGGGCGCTTTCCTGGCACTGCTGGTAATTCTGTTCCTGATTGCCCTTGAACGGCGGGTCAACCTCTCGCTGCTGCTTTTAATCATCCTAACAACTTTGCTGCTCCGGCAGTTTTTGCCTACCGGTTTTACCGACCGGCTGGAAACTCTTTTCATTTTTACCGATGAAGAGACAACGGTTCATTCCGATGTTTCTTTTCGAGGCCGCAGCAGTGAGGTCCAGACTGGGCTGAATATGTTTACCGACCATCCCTTCCTCGGCGTTGGCGTGGGCAATTATCCTGTTTTCTATCAGGAGTATGCCAGCCGGCTGGGGCTGGAGCAGCGCACCAGCGATAGAAAGGCTCATTCCTTATATGTGGAAATTGCCGCCGAAACGGGCATGTTTGGCCTGGTTACGTTTGGGGGAGTGTTTGTGTCTCTTTTGACGGGATTAGTCCAGGCCCGCCGGAAGTTAAAAGCCCTGGCAGAATATCCCCAATGGGCTGGCTGGATTACGTCGGTACAAATGAGTATCATCGCTTACCTGATCAGCAGCTTTTTCCTGCACGGTGACTATCTCCGTTACTTATGGTTGTTAGTGGCCCTGGGAGTTGCCCTGATTCACTTAGCCGATCATCTGTCGAAAAAGGCTCAATCCCAATCAGTCGAAGGAGGCCTGGCCGTCGCATGACCTTCAATCCCTCCCGGCCAGACAAACAGCACCTGGCGCGGCAGGCTGGGCAAGCCGTTTTTTGGAACTATGCCTCCTTTGGCCTGGGCAAAGCCATGGTTTTTTTGACTACCACCCTTTTGGCCCGCCTGTTAACCCCGGCCGATTTTGGGGTGATGGCCTTCGCCGTTCTGGCGGTTAACTACCTTTCCATTCTTAAAGATCTGGGTCTGGGAGCGGCCTTGATCCAGCGCCGCCAAAATGTAGAAGAAGCTGCCGATACCGTTTTTACGCTTAATCTCCTGTTAGCTTCTGGCCTGACGCTGTTGGGGATAGGGGTCGCGCCGTTTATTGCTGCTTACTTTAATGAACCACTGGTTACTCCCATTTTACGCCTGCTAAGCTTCAGCTTTGTGTTGAATGCTTTAAGTGATACTCATATCGTGCGGCTTCAGCGCGAGCTAAATTTCCGGCGCAAGTTAATCCCCGATATAGGCTACTCGATTATCAAAGGCGTGGTTTCAATTGGCTTGGCCCTGGCTGGTTATGGGGTCTGGGCTTTGGTCATCGGCCAATTGGTGAGCGCCGTGGCTACGGTGATTTTGGCCTGGTCCGTTTTCCCCTGGCGACCCCGGCTGACTGTCAGGAGGGACTTAGCCAAAACGATGTTGAGTTTTGGTTTGTCAATGACCGGTATTCAGGCGCTCACCACTCTCATTGATAACCTGGATTATCTCATTGTCGGCCGGTTCTTTGGCAATACGGCCCTCGGCATCTACACCCTGGCCTATCGGCTGCCTGAGCTGTTAGTGCTAAACATGTTGTGGGTGATGGCCAAGGTTATTTTCCCTACTTATGCCGCGGTGCAAGACCAACCTGATACCCTGCGCCAGGGTTTTCTAACCGTAGTGCGTTTTGTGGGAATGTTTACGGTTCCAATCTGTTTGGGCCTGATGCTGGCCGCCGAACCCCTGGTGCAGGTCATTTTTGGTGAAAAATGGCTGGCAGCGATCCCGGTGGTGCGAGTTCTGGCTCTGTTCGCGCTGGTCAGCTCTATTGCTTTTAATGTGGGCGACATCTATAAGGCTGTGGGCCGGACCGATATTTTAATTAAACTGGGTCTGGCGAAACTGGTCCTGCTGGTTCCAGCTTTGTGGTATGGCGCTCAATATGGCCTGGTCGGTGTGGCCGTGGGCCATGTAGTAGCTGCAACGATCGTCATGGGGCTGCGTTTGTGGGTCGCCACCTGGTTTGTCCAGGTTAAGATAGAGGATATTCTCCGGCAACTCATGCCCGCGTTCTGGGGAGGCTTGGCCCTAACGTTGTTGGTCCTGCCCACCTTGTATTTAACCAGCGCCGTCCTGCCCCTGGTCCGCTTATTGCTGGTGAGCATGATGGGTGGGTTGGCTTATCTGGCTGTTTTGTGGCTGTTAGAGGGGAAACTGCTACTCAAGGCAGGCCGCTTGATGGGCTTGCCCGGTTTAGCTTCCAAATCGTCGGTTCCTTCCCTGGCTTTGCGTTCTGCACGGGATGCTGAGGTGAATTAGGTATACATTTGCTGTGGAGTGATAAGCATGAAGAAACACTGCTATAAACTTTTAGTAATGGGCTGCCTGGGGTTACTTTTCATAACGCAGCTTTACCTGGCTGTATCGCCCGGCTATGCCCAAACCCCGGAGCCAGCGCCGGCAGCCCTTGTGACGCCGGTCGCCCCGGTTACGGCCGTACCCCCGGAGCAGAGCCAGGCGGGGGTCAGCGAAGTTACCTTTACCCTGCTCGAGCAACCTACCATGGAACTACGCTCTCCCATTGACCAGCAATCATTTTCTTTCAATATCCCGTACCGCTGGACCGTTATCGGGGGCGAGAGCTACCTGGAAGTGCATTATGACCTGCAATACGAGACCGCTGAACCCGCGGGTCCGGCCAGGGTGGGTTCAATCAACGCGATGGTCAATATCTACTATAATGACACGTTGTTAACCGCGTTTATCCCCACCGAAGGCATGAACCAAGCCCTACGCCTGCCCCTTCCGCATGAGGCTATCGGCAACCCCGCCCAGAGTAGGCATCAAGTCCGCTTTAGTTTCTTTAGCGGGAATTGTGATGAGTTTCAAGAAGAGGCGATCTTTGTCGTCCACGACCACTCTTTTATCCACTTCAACTATGAGCTGGCGCCGCTGCAAATTAACCTGGCTGACTTTCCCCAGCCCCTGGTGCAAGATCTCTTTGAACCGGAGTCGGTTCTCTTGATTATCCCTGACGAGTACAGCGAAAGCGATTTAGCGGCGGCTGCCTCGATTGCCGCCACCCTGGGTCATCGCACTTTTAATGAAGTAACTTCGGACATCATTACCGCCAGTGAGGCTACGCCGGAACGGTTAGCCCAAAGCAGCGCTATTATTATCGGTCAACCCCAGACAAACACTTTCATAGGGGACCTCTACCAGCGCAACCGCCTGCCCACTACCCTTACCCCGGATGGTTCGGCTATTACCGGCCCGGCCAATCAGCCCATTCTGCCGGATGATGGCGTCCTGCAGGAGATTCTATCCGATTACAGCCCCGATCATGTTTACCTCGTCGTTACCGGCGCTAACGAGGCCGCCGTAACCCATGCCGCTCAGGCGCTTTCAGTCTCGATGCCGCGTTATGGCTTTACCGGCGATTTAGTCGTTATCTCAGAGTTCCACGAAATCCTCGCGGAAACCACGCCCCCATCCAGCGACGTTTTTAGCCTGTCCGAACTGGGTTTCAAAGATACAACCCTTTCCGGCATTGATGCTCAGCGCGCGTCGGTCCGCTTTTTTATACCCTCCAATTGGCGTATCACGGACAAGCCCAGACTTCTTCTATCCTATGCCCACTCTACCATGCTGCGTTTGGGAGCTTCCAGTTTGATTATTAAACTCAATAATGAGCCTGTCGGCAGCGCGCCTATTGATCAAACAGTTCTGGGCGAACGCCAGGCAGTTATTGAATTGCCTAAATCCGACCTGCGATTGGGCGCTTATAACCGGCTGGAATTTGAATCGAGCCTGAGCATAGAACTGCCTGAGTGCGCGCTCCCTGACCTGGATTTAGCCTGGCTGCGGATCAATGACACCAGCCAACTGGAACTGCCGCACACTGAGACCGAAGAACAAGATATTCTGGCTTCGCTCGACGTGCCCCTCACCCCCTTTGCTTCGCGCTCGGACCTGGGCGACACCTGGTTTTCGCTGCCTGAGAAGCCTACCCGGGAAGAATTAGCGGGACTGATTCGTCTGGCTGGCTGGCTGGGTAATTTGAGCAAAGGAGCTGGCTTTGTGCCTCGTGTTTCACTGGGCGTGGTTAGCGATACCACCCGCCTTGAGCAGTATCACGTCATTGTTCTTGGCCGGCCGACGACCAATCCTCTCCTGGCTGAAATAAACGATAATTTGCCGCAGCCTTTTGTGCCGAATGAAGATAATTTGCGCCAGGAAGTGGGTAATGTAGTTTACCGCCTGCCTGACAAGTTTAGCCTGGGCCTGTTACAGGTTTTACCGGCCCCCTGGAATCCGGGCAAGAAAGTAATATTGGCCATTACGGGGACTACTCCTGAAGGAGTCGGATGGGCCATTAACGCCTTGACTGACGACACAATTTACTACAACGACTTGAGAGGCGATGTGGCCTTTATCCGGGCAGAGCGGGTCGAGTCTTTCGACTCAGCCAAATTTATCCGGGGCCCGCTGGCTAGTGCAGTTGAGGCTGTAACGGAGCCGCCAGAAGAGGTAGCCTTGGAGATGGTACCGACTCCGGTTCCGCCACCCAGCACCCCGGCGCCGCAAACTGAAGTGGAGCTTCCCGAAAAGTATTTACCCCAAAACCCCACTTCGCAAACCAATGTCAACCTGCTGACTTTAGGATTAATTGTAGCCGGACTCGTGGTCGCCGGCCTGGGCAACTTTCTGAACCGGCGTAAAGCCAAAAGCCATTAAAACAAGGACTTTCAAAGCCAGCTCAAAGCTGGTCTGCCGGCAGGAAGCCTTGCCGCGGGTGCGTCCCAAATTTACGAACCCGCCTGATTTTTGGGACACCCGCGCGTGCGGCTCTGACCTGTGTCGTTCTCGGTCGCCAACTTGCTCTAAGCAGCCAACGGTAAGTAAGTCCTCAACATTACTGTTGGTATTCAGAGGAGAAAGGTACGGTGTTGAAAATTTCGGATAGTGAACGACCCTATGCCATCGTGATTGGTCTTGATTGTGATATGTGGGGCTGGCCCCTCCCGGCCAACCGGGAGCAGCAGCACCGAGGCGTCAAGTGGCTCCATGTGCGGCGGGATGGGCCAGTCGCTTTAACTCGTTGGCGGCAGGGCAGCCTGACCCATAAGGAACGGTGGCGCTCTTACCAGGGATCAAAGGTAGAGGCCGTATTTTCCTGGCGCGATCTCTGGCCCTTTTTGGCTGAGGTGGAGGAGTTCGTGTACCGGCTATTCCGTAATCTCGGACGGCGTTTCCACTTGCTGCGGAAACCCTTTGGCTCAACTTCACCATCACGGCCGCTTCATCCTTTGGTCTGGCTGTTTGTGAGCGCCCTGTCGCTGCTGGCTGCCTGCGCTCCAACGGTAGAAAGCCGTCCTAAAGCTGAGCCTCTGGCAAAAGTTTCTCAGCCCAAAACCAGCCCTGTCCGGACCATTTACCCGGAGCAGTTAGCCGGTTACATTCCCAACCCAGGCATGGGCTGGCAAGACACCCAGCGCCACAACAAACGCTTTGAGGAGACGGTAGCTTACAAACGCTTTAACTGGAACGCCCTGAACCCAGCGGAGGGTGTTTTCGATTGGAGTCTTATTGAAAAGTTGCGGAGCGATACACTGCCCGCCGGCAGCGACTTCAGCTTCCGTATCCGCACCGCGCAGCCTCCGCCCTGGGGCGAAGGCCAAACCATGCCGGGCTGGTTAGTTAAACAGGGCGCCTTCATTACCGACGGTCACAGCGAGGTCGCGGGCGTCAGAAGTACCGAGCCGGTCTATAACGGCTGCCTCTTTCTGGAAGCGCACAGCCAATTCATCGAGGCTCTGCGCCAGCATTATGACGGCGACCCGGCGGTTGCCTTTATAGACATCGGTTCATACGGGACCTACGGCGAGTGGGACTCGGAGCAGTATGACGAGGAACCCGGCTCGCTGGATTGGCATGCCCGCCGGCGCATCATTGATATGTACCTTGGCGGCCAGGGTATGCGGCCCTGCCTGAACTCTGACAAGCAAATTGAGCATATACTCTACAGTTACACCGGTTTTCAACATACTCAACTGGTTATGCCCTACACGCCGATGTTTGCCGACTCACTGCGTTATGCGCTCAACCGCCGCGAGGACATCGGTATCCGGCACGACGCGCTTGGCTCAGCCAAGCACCAGCAGAGATACAGCCGGGAAATCGGAACCTGGGTGGAAGAGCGATGGCCCCACGCCCCCATCGTTTTTGAGCTGACCTCTAAGGCCGATACCCCCGAGTCCCTGCGCCGCGCGCGTGATTTTGCCCAGGAAATGCACGCTTCCCTCGTTCACGATAATCTCACCGGCCGGGGCAGCGATAAATTGCTCGAGGACCTGCTGGCAGTAGTCGGTTACCGCTTTGTGCTTCGGGCGATCACCTACACTTCGGAAGTTAGCCCTGGCGATACCCTTTCCGTTGAAATGACCTGGCGGAACACCGGAGTTGCCCCGCTCTACCGTGAAACTTACCCTCTCGTCTTATCGCTGACTGACGCTCAGGGTCAGCCCGTGCTGGAGCAGCAACTGGAGCCGAAGCTACAGGATTGGCTGCCGGGAAAGACGATTTCCTTACCGGCCAGATTATCTCTTCCGGCTACCTTTCCGCCCGGCCAATACCATTTGCGACTGGCCTTTGTTGACCCGGTTACCCGGCAGTCCGTTCTGGCGCTGGCCATCACTGGCCGGGATGAAGCGGGACGTTATTTAATTGGACCGGTAAATGTTGTTCGTTAAAGAAACATGAAGATGGAAAACCTGACCTTATCTTATCTGAGTTCTCAAACGGTGGCCGAAGCTGTCCTGGCCCATTTGTGGCAGCAGCGTGCCTCTCGTACCCCGCCCCTTCCGCACTTGACCGGGCCGCCGCTTTTATTAGAAAAGCTGTGGAGCACCCTCTATTTTCTCACCGTGGTTGATGTGGGAGAGCGGCATGAACTGGTGGCTAAAATTGCTCGTTTTCCCGACCAGACCAGCCCGGAAGTTTCCTGGCAATCCGAAGAACTGCTGATGCGAGGCCGGCGTGAGTTCGACACCCTGACCCGCGTCTTCCATCACTTCGCTCAGCAGCCGGACCCGACTCTAACCGCACTGCATCCCCGCGCTTATTTGCCAAAGATCAACGCGGTGGTCATGGACTTTGT
This sequence comes from Anaerolineae bacterium, assembly GCA_023382535.1. The sequence goes on from JAHDWA010000042.1 coordinate 84,772, forward strand.
CAGCGGCCGGGCCTTTTACGATGAATGTTTTACCGGCCGGGGAATCCTGACGGGCCGAGGGCGACGCCGTGCCCTCCAAATCATGGAGCGGGTGGGGCGCTGGCTGCGCTGGTTTCATCATCTTCCCCTCGAACATGTCCCCCCGGAACGTGTTTTTGGCCCGGCTCATACATTTGAAGCCCTCCTGGCAGCGGTAGAGAATCTGCGTGCTTTGGGGGTAAATCCTGAAGCCTGGCCCCGTTGGGTCGAAACGCTGGCAACTCTCCGGCAAATTAATCACCACGAGCAGGTCTGGACCCATGGCGATTTTCACCTGCGCAACGTGTTAGTTGTTCAGCCGGGTGACAGCGTGCTGGGTCTGGATACAGCTTTGGAACGGGTAGATAGTCCCTACCTGGATTTGGGTAAATTTATCGCCGATTTGAAGACACGGCGCGGTATGCTTCTGAGCGGCGGCCTGCTGCCGCCACCCGCTGTCAGCCGCGCTTTAATCCGGGCTTTTTTGACCGGCTACCTGGCCGGACAGGAGGTGGCTCTGCTGCCGCTGACGCTTTACGAGGGGCGTTTTATTTTTGAAAAGTGGGTCCAAAGCCTGAATGTAATCCGGGAAACCTTTCGGGGCCGGGCTGCGCCCATGGGGACTGCCCTGCGCACTCTGCTGATCAATCCTGCTTTTTGCCGTATTGTTAACCGTTGGCTGGACACGGTCAGGGCCGCCGGAGATGCCCGGCCTGATCCTTACGGCATACAAACAGCAACTTATGGCAACTATGAAACAAAAGCGTATTATCTGGCTGATTGACTCCCTGGGCTGGGGTGGGGCCGAGCGTTTGCTTGCCGCCTACTTGCAGCACTTTGATACGACCCGCTTTGAGCCGCGTGTCTGCGCCCTGCATGCGCGTGATGGTAATCCGGTTGCGGCGGATATTGAGCGTGCGGGCATTCCCGTGGATACCATTTCGCTGCGCCATCTCCGTGACCCGCTGGGCCTGTCCCGCCTGTTGAAGTACCTTCGCCGGCATCAGCCCGATTTGCTCCACACCCAACTCGGTTTCGCCGACACCCTGGGCAGCCTGGCCGCCCGCATCTTGAATATCCCCACGGTTTCGACCCTGCACACTTTTGATAACCCGTCCCCGGGCAGCCGGAGCTACTGGCGGAACCAGCTCAAGTGGTGGTCGCTCCGGCATTTCTGTGATCGAGTCATTGCCGTGTCGGAGGGGACGCGCCAGCACCATATCCGGCGGGGCAAACTGCCGCCTGATAAGATTACGACCCTATACAACGGGATTGATTTGTCTCCTTTCACGCACCCCCGCAACGGCCACCAGCGGGCCGAACGGCAGGCCCTGGGTATTCCCCCAGATGCACTCCTGCTTATTACCGTCGCCGTCTTGCGGCCGCTGAAGGGAATCCAGTATATGATCGAGGCGCTGCCGGCAATTCTAAAAGCTGTACCTGAGGCGCGTTACCTGGTGGTGGGCAGCGGGCCGCACGAAGCGCCTCTAAAAGAATTGGTTAAAACCCGGGGATTATCCGAGCAGGTTATTTTTACCGGGGCGCGGCACGATGTGCCCAATTTGTTGGCGCTGAGTGACCTGTTTGTTCTGCCCACCTTAACCGAAGCGCTGCCCACCGTTTTGGCCGAAGCCATGGCCGCCCAAAAACCCATTGTGGTCAGCAATGTTGGCGGCGTTCCGGAAATGATCGAGCATGGCTGCAACGGCCTGCTCGTCCCGCCCGCCGACCCGGCCCGCCTGGCTGAAGCCTGTCTGCACTTGCTGCAAAATTCAGTCCAGGCCCAAAGCCTGGCGCGGGCAGGCCGGCAGATTGTCGAACAGCGATTTAACATTCGGGCGCAAGTGCAGCAGCTCGGCGGACTTTATGAAGAACTCTTGGCGCAGCGAGGGAGGTTAAGAAACTAATGCGCTTATTTGTCGTGGAGCCTCGGGCCACCGGGGGCATGATTCATTACGCTTATCAGCTCTGTACGGCGCTGGCCCGGCAGGGCGCCTCTGTCACCCTGGTGACCAGTCAGGATTACGAACTGGCTTCCTTCCCCCACAACTTTACCGTCGAGCCGCGGCTGAAATTGTGGGCGCGGGATGCCCAATCCATGCATCCCCCCCGGAGTCGCCTGGCGGCGGCCTGGCGCAAAACCTACCGGACGGTACGCCGGGGGGGACGGGCAGTTCAGCTCATTCACCAGTGGCTTGGCTTGATGAACTATTTGCTGGCGCAGCAGCCCGATCTGGTCCAGTTTGGCAGCATCGGTTTTCCCTTTGAGGCCCTCTTTCTGGCTCGACTCCGGCGGCAGGGTTTGATTTTGACCCAGATTTGCCACGAGTTTGAGCAGCGCGAGCGAGGCAACGGTTTGTGGGCCCGCCTGACCCACCCGTTCTACGCCGGTATTTACAACAATTTCTCGGCCATCTTTCTCCACGCCGAAAACAACCGGCAGCGTTTTTTGTCGCTTTTTCCGGTCCCCCCGGACCTGACTCACGTGATTCCGCATGGCAACGAAACCCTTTTCTTAACTTCCGCCGCCGAGCCGGTCCCCCCTGAAGTTTTGAGGCAGCGCTACGGCCTGGCCTCGGATGAACCCGTCGTCCTTTTCTTTGGCACCTTGACCCCCAGCAAGGGGCTGCCGGAGCTGCTCCAGGCTTTTGCGCGGGTCCGCCAGGAGAGCCAGGCCAGGCTGGTTGTGGCCGGCTTTCCCTCCAAGTTTGTTGATGTCAACGAGCTGCGGGTGATGGCGGCTGCGCTTGGCCTCGCGGAAGCGGTCATCTTCGATACCCGCTATATCCCGGTTGAGGAAGTCGGGGCTTTGATGGGCCTGGCCCGAGGGGTGGTCTATCCTTACCGGAGCAGCACCCAAAGCGGAGCCTTGCAAGTTGCTTACGCCTTTGGCCGGCCGGTCATCGCCACTCAGGTGGGGGGTCTGCCGGAGGTTGTTGAGGAAGGGCAGAGCGGTTTTTTGGTTCCGCCCAATTCCCCCGGAGCGTTGGCGGCGGCAATCCTGAAAATTGTGAACTACCCGCAGTTGGGGGCAGAAATGGGTGCTTATGCCCGGCATCTTTCTGAAACGCGCTATGCCTGGGAGCCTATTGCCAACCGAATTTTAACCGTCTATCAGCGCCTGCCGATCCAGAAAACAAAGTCCGCGCAATCGCAGGCAAAGTCCAACAAAATACGCCAGGGTTTGGAGGCAAAGCAGTGAAGCTACATTATTCGCTTCTCAGTCATCAGAAAAACTCGACTAAAATCATGGAATTTTTCTTTCGCGTAGGTTTATTCGAGGCTACGCACCGACTCTGGCCGCACCGTTTGACCGTCTTGGCTTACCATCGCATTGCCGACCCCCATGCCCCCGGCTTTGACACCTTCAAGCCGAATGTCAGCGCGACGCCGGCTGCCTTTGCCGCGCAAATGGATTTCGTTCGGCAGCATTTTAACGTGGTAGCCCTGGACGAGGTGTTGGGCTGGCTGTCGGGGCGGCAGTTCTTACCGCCTAACCCCCTCTTGATTACGTTCGACGATGGCTACCGCGATAATCTGGATCATGCGCTGCCTGTTTTGCAGCAGCGAAACCTGCCGGCGGTGATCTTTTTAGCCACCGATTATATGGGGCAAAGCTCGCCTTTCTATTGGGACCTGATTGCTTACTGCTTCTATCACACTTCCCAGGCAGGAGCCGATTTACCCTGGCTGGGCCGTCAAGATTGGTCCGATCAGCAAAGCCGGGCCGCCGTGATGGCAAACTGGTTGAAACTGCTGAAACGAGTTCCCGAGGCGGACAAATCGCGGGCCGTCAAAGAACTGCCCCGGTCGCTGGGGGTAGCGCTGCCCGTGGATGCTTTTGCCGGTCTGCATCTGAGCTGGGATCAAGTCCGGCTGCTGGTGGCAGCCGGGATAGATATGGGCGCCCATACCCAGAGCCACCCTATTTTGTCCCGCGTTTCCCTAACCCAGGCTCGCGCCGAGATTGAAGGGTCCAAAAGGCGGATTGAAGCGGAGATAAGGCGGCCGGTCAGAGCTTTTGCCTATCCTAATGGGCTGCTGCCGGATTTTAGCCCGGCTCTGCAAAACTTGCTCCGCCAGGTGGGTTTTGAAGCTGCCTTCACCCTCATCCCTGGGCCGGCGCATTGGCGCGAGGCACAGCAGACGCCGCTGGCGATCCGGCGCATTTTTGTGCATCACAAAGATACTCTCCCCCGTTTCGTGGCTAAAGTAATGGGGGGGCCGCGCATGCTGGGACGACCGAGGTGAGACATGGAGCGTAAAATCCTTAATAACCAAAACTTGCTGCTGGGCCTGATTATTTTTCTCGCAATCCTGGTCTCAGGGCCAAAATCGGTTCTGGCTCAGGAGCCAGAATTCCCGTCGAGTTGGAACACATCTGCCCCTTCCCGGCTCCAATTGGGAATCAGCACCACCGTGGCTGAGGATGTCATCACCTATGCCCTTTACCCCAAGGCGGTAGACCAGCAGCGGATGTTGGATCTCCGGATTAACGTACCGCTGCCGGTAGGTGTCACCTTTTTATCGGCCGAAGCGCCGCCTACTTTTACCAGTAGCTTTGATGGCCGCGAGGTGTCCTACTTTACCCTGGAATTGGCCCAACAAGCTGAAATCGAGCCGCTGCTCTTTAAGGTGTCCACCCAGGGCCTGGTTGATTCTTTGGTGGTTACCCATGTCTGGGCTTCCTGGAAGAATGCCGGGGGCGAGGTTGGGGTCACTATTCCGGCCAAAGAGCAGATAGCCAGCGACAAGCTCATTGTGATGCAGCCCCAAATACCTCAGCGCGTTATTTTTGACCCGGCTGGCGATGTTCCGCGAGCAGAGTATGATTTGACCAGTATCGCTTTTCAGGAAAATGGCGCTACCCTGGTTATCATTTTTAATCTGGCGGAAAATGTGGGGGCGGTGGGTCAACCCTGGCAGTATACTCTGTTCATTGATGGCGACTGCAGCAGCAATACCGGCGAGCTTCGCCAAAATCGGGGAGCTGAATATCGGGTCAATTATAATCTTGAAACCGGCCGGGCAACGATTACTCCCTGGGATACGGCAGCACAAGATTGGCGCTGGGAGGAGGCTGCCCGGTTAGACGCCTTGGTTGAGGGCAAGAGTATTGGCCTGGCGCTGCCATATCATTTAATCAGCTTAAATCAGCAGTTTTGCTGGGTTGTTCAAACCCGGCCTATCGCCGAAGCCCTCCCTGCAGACCTGCCCAGCGACTGGCTGCCTAACGAAACTTTTGTCGCTTTAACCCGGCACGAAATTGGCTCCGTTGCCCCCAACCCGATCAGGGGCAAAGTGGCGATACCCCTTAACAATGCGCGCGGCTTTTATGATGTGTCTGTTTTTGCCCTGCTGGCTGGCCGGGAGCTGGTCAGAATACCCAACGCGCGCCAGCCCAATTTTCGCTTTGACGGCCAGAAACTGCTGACCAACCACGAGAGCGTGGCCGCAGAAAATTTTTATGAGCAGGGTGTGACCGACAGCCGCACCGTGCGTTACGTGCTCAAAAATTACAGCGCAATTGAAAATATCCACGAGTACGATTTCATGACCGGGCTGGAGCAGCAAGTGAGCGATGGTTCACTCGACGCTTTTCCGTTCTACAGCCCTGGCGGAGAGCAGATTGTGTATCAAAACGCGGCTGACTTGGCCCAGCCTTCTCACCTTTTTGTCCAGTGCAGTTTGCTGCCGCCGCGACAGGCAGGAGAAGGGCCTTGCCAGGATTTGTCGGACCTCGGCCTGCTGGTTCTCCACACAGCGGCGGACACCCTAACCACCAGCCATCCGGTCTGGACCGGTGGGGACATGATTGCTTATCAAGCCTGCTCTGGTTCGGCCTGTGGCATTTATCTGGTTGATGCGGCTGCCAGCAGGGGGACAAGCGACGGGGCAGTGCCCATGCAACTGACGCAGCACGCCACCGACCTTCCGGCTGACGCCAAATTTAACATGCTGACCTTTACGTCTCAACGTGACGGAAATTGGGAAGCTTATCTTATCAACGTGGACGGGACCGGCTTGCAGAACTTGTCCAACAGCTCCAACTCCCAGGATGGCCTCCCGGCAATTTCACCCGACGGCCAGTGGGTCGCCTTTGTTTCGGATCGGGCGGGTTCGTGGGCGGTCTGGGCTGCCCCTGTCGCCGGCGGCCCGGTTCAGAAGTTATTTGATCTCCCCACCGATACCCCCTGGGGCGCCGGCGACCGCGCCTGGACGAATGAACGAATATCTTGGGGGCCGTAATAAGGAGTATAGAAAAATGTTTATAACTGACCATCTGCTCAAATTAAAACTGCTGGTGAGCAGTCTGGCCTTGTTGATCATCCTTGCTTCTCCGCAAGGGCGCATCTTGGCCCAGGAACCCTGGCCCCCCTTCTGGTTTGACTTAATTCCAGAGTATGCAGCCGGCAAAATGACTTATGAAGTAAACTTGTACAGCCGGGTTGAGTGGCCTCTGGCTAACTTGACCATCAGGATTCCTCTGCCGGTGGGGACTCGCTTCCTGGAAGGCAATGCGCCGGCGGGGATCAACGTGAGCAGTGATGGGCAAAGCGTTACATTCTCTACTGCGGTTTACGGCCGGTATATAGAAAATGCGTTTTTCACCGTTCAGGTAACTGATCCGGCGTTGACAGTTTTTACCACGCAGGCTCAGGTTACCTGGCAGGGAGATCATCCTGGCGGCCACTTAACTGAAGCAGTTTCTTATGACATCACCCGGCCTGTTTTAGACTGGAAGCCAATCCCCGATTCCCGCTTGGAATTGGGCATGAAAGCTACCCTGGCCGATGGGATGATCACTTACGCGCTCTATCCTCGAGCCGTTGGGCGGCCCCGTATGTGGGACTTAAAAATAACCGTGCCGCTCCCGGCAGGAACGGCTTTTGTATCGGCCGAGGCCGCGCCTCCCTTCACCGCCAACTTTGATGGTCAAGAAGCCTCCTTTTTCATCCTGGAGTTAGCCCGCCAGGCCGAAGTTCAGCCGCTCCTCTTTAAAGTTTCTATTACGGACCCCACCCGGCCGGCCGTCGCCACCCACGCTCAGGCAAGCTGGAAGAATTCAAGCCGCGATGCCGGGCTGGTGATTCCTGCCCAGGAGGAGCTTATCTCCGGCGACCTGGTGGTGCAGTTAAATACTCCCCAACAAGCTGTAGCTGACCCAAGGGGCGATGTCCCCTTGCCCGATTATGATTTAACGAGTGTGGCCTTTCAAGCAAATGGCGCTACGTTCGATATTGTTTTCAATACTGCTGGCGCAATCGGTCCGGTCGGCCAGCCGCTGCAATACACCCTTTTCATTGATCGTGACTGTTATGCCGAGACAGGGGAACAGGTTAAATATCGGGGGGCGGAGTATCGGGTGAGATATAACCATGAAACAGACCGGGCCAGCGTCGTCACCTGGGATATGGAGCAAAATGATTGGCTCTGGGACCAGGCCACCCGGTTAGACAGCCGGGTTGACCGGCAAAGCGTCCTGATTTCTATACCTGTCCAGTTGCTCGGGACAAACTCTCAATTCTGTTGGATAGCCCAGGCTTCAAACAGAACGGACGAATATAATCTGACCCTGCCGCGAGACTGGCTTCCCGATGGAGAGCATTGGCAATTAACCCGGCAGGAAGTTGCAGCACTGGTGAGGTTCTAAAACAGTGGAACAAACCCAACCCATCCTCCTGATTGACCTAGCCAAAGCCTTTGGCGGTGCAGAAGTACGGGTGCTTGATACCGCCAAATCGCTGCACGGGCGATACCCCTACGCCGTAGCCACGCTGGCCGGGTCGCCGCTGCACCAACGGCTGGAGGCTGACCGCCTGATTTCACTGGCTGTGCCTTTTGGCCGGGGTGATGGCCGCCTTTTGGTCTTCCTGGCCCGTGCTATTCGACAGGCAGGCTATCGGGTGGTGGATGCGCATAATGTTCAATCCCAATTCTGGGGACATTTGGCGGCCCTGGTGGCCGGCGCGCCCAAAAAAATATCCACCGTACACAGCGCCTATAAATTGGAACATGCCGGCTCGCTCAAGGGGCGGCTGTATGAGCAGGTGTTGCGGCTCAATGCCCACTGGGGCGCGCAGTTTGTGGCTGTTTCTGAAGCTGTCCAGAGTTATTTACAAGGTTTGGGGATTCATGCGGAAAGGATTGCCCTGATTCATAACAGCCTCTCCCTGGCCCCGTTCCCTGCGGCGCGAGAAGAGCATCCTCTCATGCAAGCGTTGGGCTGGGGCAAAGAGGTGTATGTAGTGATCGTGGTCGCCCGGCTTGAGCCGGTCAAAGGGCACACTTTTTTGTTAGAGGCGCTCCGCCAGCTTGCCCCCGTACGGCCTCACCTGCGCTGCCTCATCGTGGGCGATGGCCGGACCCGGGCCGACCTGGAAGCTCAAGCCCGCCAGGCTCAACTGCAAGGGCGCGTCCATTTTGCCGGTTTTCGGGATGATATTCCCGCCCTATTAAGCGCCAGCGATGCTTTCTGTTTGCCTTCGCTCTCAGAAGGTCTGCCGTTTGCGCTGCTGGAAGCTTGTGCGCAGCGCCTGCCGCTGCTGGTGACCCAGGTCGGAGGTATGGCTCAACTGCTGACGCATGGTCACACTGCCTTTTTGGTGCCGTCAGCCAATCCGGCCGCTCTGGGCCGGGGGCTGGGCTGGCTCATGGACCACCCGGAAGAAGCCAGGAGTATGGGGCAGATAGCTTTTGCTTATCTCCAGCAGCGTCTCAGCCCGGCTGAAATGTTGAGCAGGACTTTGGCAGTTTATAGTTAGAAGTCGAAGTAGATCGCAGGAAAGGCTGGTCGAATTTTGGCCTCAATTACAAAACTGATCACCCACACCAATAAATTGGATAACGCCCTGCTTTACCCCAGAACCAGCCTGCGCAAATTGATCCGATTAACCCGCCGGCATCTTGATCCCAACTGGCTGGCCCGGCTGGAGCAGGGTGCTGAAGGTAAAGTCAAGTGGGTTTCGCCCCAAGAGATTCGCTTTGTCAGCCAAAACAAATTTGACGCTAACACAAGCGGCCAGGTAATAGCGGGTGATTGGGACGATTTGAGTATCCCTTTTGCGCACCTTGAATTTTATCGAGCTTTTGTGGCGGTAGTTTACCAAATTTATACCTGGCCCGAAACACCTTTTTACCGGCAGACTCTGGCCCAACTTGAAGCGGGTGAAGCGGCCTGGGGCTGCCGGACAGAAGCGGAACTACAGGCGCGTCTCCGGAAGCTTGACCGGCTTTTTCAACACGTTACAGCGGTGGATCGGTTGGCTCATCACCCTAAGGACCCGCTCTCAGTTAATATTGGACGGCATGGTGATATGCTGCTGAACCAGGGGGAACACCGGTTGGCCATAGCTAAAGTGCTGGAACTACCGCGCATCCCGGTTATCATTACCGGGCGGCATCCGCAGTGGGTGCAATTCAAGCGCGAGATCATGGCGTATACCCGGCAACAGCCCAACGGAGCAGTCTACACCCCCTTGCTCCATCCCGATTTAGCCTGGGTTCCGGCCCAGCGCGGGCACGAACGTTTTGACTTTATCCAAAAATTTCTACTGAGTCGGGGGGGGACTATGCTCGATATCGGCTGCAATTTGGGCTACTTCTGCCACCGCTTTGAAGAGATAGGTTTTGCCTGTACCGGCGTTGAACTTGATCCGGCTCTCTTCTATTTCCTGGAGAAGCTCAAACGGGCGGCCAATAAAAATTTTCAAACGGTCAACGGTTCGATTTTTGATTACATGCAGCAGGAGCCTGGAACTTATGATGTCGTGCTGGCCTTAGCCGTATTTCATCACTTCATCAAGTCGGAAAATATGCTGCACCAGTTCAAGGGACTATTGGCCCAACTTGATACGCGTGAGTTGTACTTTCAGCCGCCCCATCCCTGGGACCTGCAAATGCGCAACGCCTACTGGAACCCCACGCCCAACGAATTTGTGGCCTTTATCCTGGAACACTCGAACTTGAAACAGGCTACTTATCTGGGCCGGCAGAGCGGCGGGCGTCCCATTTATCGGTTAACCAGCTAAATGACATGCGGAGCGTAAGAGGTGATGGGTAAATTCTTTTGGTTATGTCTCGGCAATATTATCTACACTTATGTGGGGTATCCCCTGCTGTTGACCTTACTCGCCCGGCTCAGGTCCAAGCCAAAGCGTTACCAGCCTGCTGCACCCGCAGTTACCTTGCTGATTGCGGCTCATAACGAGCAGGCGGTTATTGCCGAGAAACTGGATAACTGTTTAGCCCTCGATTACCCGCGCGAACGGCTCCAAATCCTGGTGGCTGCCGATGGGTCTGACGACCGTACTCCTGAAATTGTGCAGGGCTATGGGGAAAGAGGGGTAGAGTTAAGCTATAGTCCGCCCCGGCGGGGCAAGATGGCGGCCATTAACCGGGCTATGGCCCAGGCCCGCGGCGAGATTGTGGTCTTCTCCGATGCCAACAATATGTACGAAGCCCACACCCTGCGCGAGTTGGTCACACCTTTTGCCGACAGCACCGTTGGGGCTGTAACCGGGGCCAAGTCAATTGTGGCCGGCGATGGCGCTCTGGGAGAGTCGGAGGGACTCTACTGGCGCTACGAGTCTTTCATCAAAGAGCAAGAAACCCGGCTGGGCTGCTGCACGGGAGTGGCCGGCGAAGTCCTGGCTATCCGGCGCAATCTTTTTGAACAACCGCCGGACAATATCATCAACGACGATTTTTATCTGGCCCTCCGCCTGATTCAGCGCGGTCATCGTGTCGTCTACACTCCCCAGGCCCGCTCGTGGGAGCGTGTCTCGCTCTCGGCCCAAGACGAGATGACCCGGCGGGCGCGAATTGTAGCGGGCCGGTACCAGGCGATGGCCCTGGCTCCCCGCTTGCTGCCCTTAAGCCAGCCGGTGTTGGTTTGGCAGGTAGTATCGCACAAATTTTTGCGCCCGTTGGTGCCGCTGGCAATGATCGGCGCATTGCTCAGCAATGTGGTGACAGTCCTCCGGCCGCCGCCAGGAAGGCGGGCGCTGCTTCGCCTGGGGCCGCCTTTTAACTGGATCATGCTGCTGGGGCAGTTACTTTTTTACGGGCTGGCCTGGCTGGGCCAGCGGAGCAACCGCCGAGGCAGACTGGCTAAGCTGCTTTACTTACCCGCTTTTCTGGTCAACAGCAATATGGCCGCGCTTGTCGGTCTGTACCGGAGCGTAAGCGGCGGCCAAACTACGCTGTGGCAGCGAGCACAGCGCCGTGAAGGAACAAGACCAGAGGCAAGCTAAATACCAAAATTTAGGCCAAAATAGTGGCAACGAACTTGCATAAATAGGGTGA
>JAHDWA010000043.1 GCA_023382535.1 Anaerolineae bacterium
GCCTAGCCTGGCTTCGGTAATGCCTTATTTTTGTTTTTAATGACAGTAGTTGAACCCCTGGATGTCTATGACTACTCAATTTTTAACCCCCCAAGAACTTGATCGCCTTTTAGCCGCTCCATTATCATCAGAACCAGCCCCAGCCGGGCTAAATTCTCCCATTCTCGGTCTTTTAGCCGCGACCAAGCGGGAGTTGTTGGCCGAAATAATGACGGAGCATCATTATCCCCCTGGCGCCGTCATTATTAAAGAAGGCGATGCCGGCGATGCGATGGGCGTTATCCGGGCGGGGCGGGTGGTGGTCGTAAAAGGTAACTTAAATTCGCCGACCATTCTCGGGTACCGAGGCGTGGGTGAAATTATCGGGGAGATGGCTCTGTTAGAAAACAAACCGCGCTCTGCCTCGGTTATAGCCGTAGAAGATTTATATCTTTTAAGAATTGGCCGCGACGATTTCCAGGCCTTGCGGGATGGCAGCTCCGGCTTTGAAATGAGCATTTCCCAGGCGCTGAGTGCCCGCCTGCGCGCTGCCGACGAAGCTCGGAGCGAGAGTTTATTGACCGAGAAATCTCTTTCCCGGCAGATCTCGGAACTGCAGACGGAAAAGGAACAGTTGCTTGAATTGCAGCGGTTGCGTGAGAAAAGCAGTGATTTCCTTGTGCATGATCTGCGCAGTCCGCTCAGCCTCTTGGCTGGCGCCATCAACGTGCTGGAGATGGTGTTGCCAGAAGATATTTTGCAGGCTAACCGGCAGATTTTTGAGGTGGCCAATATCAACTGTCAACGGATGAAACGGATGATCGACTCCTTACTAGATAGTGCCCGGCTGGAAGATGGTGAAACGCAATTATGCCTCACCTCGATCAATTTGCCAGATCTAATAAAAAACGTGATGGACAGAATGACCAGCCTGAGGCAAAGTAAAAACCTTACCTGGAATATTATTCTGCCGGCTGAACTATCGTTGATAAAAGCCGATGAGGAAAAAATTGACCGCGTTCTAAGTAATTTGATAGATAATGCGCTTAAATTTACTCCAAGCGGAGGGCAGGTTACTATCACGGTTGAAGTTCAAGATGAACAAGTTTTGGTTAGTCTGGCCAATACCGGGCCAATAATTCCTCCGGAGGATCGGGAACGTATCTTTGATCGTTTTACTCAAATTTCTGGAACTAGCCTAAGAACGCGCGGCTCTGGATTGGGGCTGGCCTTCTGTCGTCTGGCCGTAGAAGCGCATGGCGGCCAAATTTGGGTTGAGCCTGGCGAAGATGGCGATGGCAATCGTTTTGTGTTCAGTCTGCCCCTTTCGACTCAATCCCCCTCCTGAAGAGTTAACCGCTGTCAATGACGCTGGAGAATAACCGGTAAGTAAGTGGAGTCAGGGGCCTGAACGATGATGTTAAAGCTCTTCTGACCGATGAGAGCACCCCCGCTGCCGGTGTGACCCTTGTCGTTAATGGCAATAGTGGCGCTGTCCACGCCAAAGAAACCGGTCTGGCTGCGATAGATCAGGGCGGGGGTAAAGGCCAGCGAGGTATTGATTTGCCCCAGCGTGCCTGTGGCTGTGACCGTAGGGCTGCCGTTGCCGCTGATTTGACCCCCCATCAAGCCGCCGGGCGCGGTAGACGTCAGGGTCAAAGTACCGTTATTGGCGGTTAGGGTCATCATGACATTCTGGCCGCCTGCGTCTATATCCATTAAGCCAAGATTGTCAATCACCAGAGGGGTCTTGCCGGCAGCAGTACGGTTGGGCAGCGCTGCGTTGGTAATGACCGAGATGTGCGACAATTTGACAATAGCTTTAGCCGAACCCGTGTTGTCCCCAAAGAAAGTAAAGTTGGGGGTTTCGTAAACATCGGGGGAACCGTTGAAAGCGGTATAATCGCGCAGACTGCCGCTCAGAATTTCGGTACTGCCGACCGCCAGGCTGTAAGCGCCGCCCAAAACCCGCAGTTCATAGGGAATGAGGCCGGCAGTAGTGTTAAAGCTGGCGCTCTCACCGTGAGTGAAAAGCGTGTTCGAATTGGGCGGTGGTTCCGCCGCGCCGCCGTTCTGCGCCCAAATCTGATCGGTCCAGAAGCCCAGTTCAATTCCCCGCTGGCCATCGCTGCTGATGGCAATCACGTTGAATCCTGCCCGGTCGCCGATGCCATCGCCGTTTCTATCACTTGAAGCAACGGGGTGGGCTTCGCCGATGACTTGGACCGAAAAGCGCAGAGTGTAGCCGGTGACGCGATTGAGGATGGGGAAGGAGGCTGGGACGGGAACCAGAGGTGGAATAGCGTTAGCATAGCCCGCTTGAGTCGTCGTAGCCGTAAAGGTGTTGAGCGTGGTGATGCCTCCGGCCCAGGTATTGCTCGCCTGCCCTAGCGGGAGATAAAAGAAACCCTGTGTATCCGGCGTGCCGCCCAACACCCCGTCGTACAAGACCTGGGTCAAGCCCACTATCGGCGCGTCATTGCGGGCTATCGTCTGAATGTTTGCGGCATGGGCCGGATAAGGCCAGGCCCTCAGACTGGCCATCAGAATAGCGGCTAATAAAATCAAACAAATTAACAAAACATAACGGCGCGTATGGCCACTAGATAGAGTAGAGAGCATTACTTCTCCAGCCAGATTTGTAAAGGCGCATACCATAATAACATGTCAAAGTTTGAACTTTGTTTGAGTCTTGAATCCTTGAACAGACAATGACCGTCGAGCGCAGCCTGAACCAACTCTTTGCTAACGTCTGGCGGCTGGTTGCCCCCAACCCCTCGCCGATGACCGGGCCGGGGACAAATACCTACCTGGTCGGCGGGCGGCGGCTGGTGATTATTGACCCTGGCCCCGAAAACGAAACTCACCGGGAAAGCATTATCGCCGCCCTGCAAACCCTCCAGGCCGAAGCAGAGGCGATTGTTGTCACTCACCCCCACTCCGACCACAGCGGCGGCGCAGCAACGCTGGCCCACCGGCTGAAGGTCCCCCTCCTCAGCTTCGGCCATCCTCTGCAACCTGACGACAAAATCAACCTCGATGATTCCCCACCTTCATCCTTCATCCTTCATCCTTCAGCCTTAACTGTCCTACACACCCCCGGCCACATCTTCGCCCACATATGTTTGTGGCTGGCCGCGCCGCGCCTGCTCTTTGCCGGAGATTTGGTCGCCGGGGAAGGCACGGTCTTGATTATTCCGCCGGATGGAGACATGGCGGCTTACCTTGACTCGCTGCGGGCGATGCTGGCCCTGGCTCCGGCAGCGATCCTGCCCGGTCACGGCCCGGTCATCCCCGACCCCGCCCGTCTGCTGCAAGCATACATTGACCACCGGCTGCAGCGCGAGCAGCAGGTTCTTCACTGGCTGGCCCAGGGCTATACCACTGCCGCCGAGATTGCCGCCCGGATTTACGCCGACCGGCCTGAGGCGTTGGACATCGCCACCCTGCAAGTCGAGGCGCATCTGGAGAAGCTGAGAAGAGAAGGCAGAGAATTGTGAATAGTAAATTGTCAATTGTGAATTGTTAACGAAATGTTTATAGACCGTTCACAATTCAATTCATTGTTCATCCTTCGCAATTAATTGGCTTACTGGGCCGGCGGCGGCTGCGGGGGGATGCTGACCGGGACGGTGAAGACTTGGGCAGCAGAATCGAGCAGGAGGGCCGGCGTCGGCGCGGGTGGGGTGCCGGCAGGGGCAACAGGGATGGTGAGGGCCAGGGTTGCGGTGAGCGCGGGAGTGGGGGTAAAGGGGGGAGTCGTCACCGGAGTGCGGGCGGCGATTGAGTCAGGCGGATTGTCCACCAGAATGAGGGCGCGGTCGTCGGTGAAACCGCCCAGTTGGTCAAACACGACCAGCCGCAGGGTGTACGGCCCGTTTTCGAGCTGGCGGGTGTCGAGCGTTCCCAGCAGGCTTCTCCGCATCGTCTGGGTAATAGCGCCCTGAATGACGATAAAGCTCTCCGGTGTTGTCCCCAGCCCTAACTCCAACTGGTAATGTGAAAATTTCGGGGCTACCGCCGACCCTTCCAGCCGGACCGCCCCGCGCACGGCCTGCCCGTCTGCCGGCGCGCTGAGCCGGGCCAGCAGGTGGGCCGATGGGCAGTACTCCGTGGGCGGCTGGGGGAAACCGTGGCTCATAGCCCACTCCCGACCATCGGGTGGAAAGACCTGGTAATAGCGCCGCTCGATGTTGGCCCGGCAGTATTCATTAACCATCAGGCCGCTGGGCCGGTCAATCTCGACCAGTTGGTGCATATCGTGTTCCGGGCCGAGCGGCGGCTGATCCTGGGCAAAAATTTCAATCCGGCGCTGCGGGCACACCTCGCTGGGCAGGGTGCCAGAGTCGGCGCAAACCTCGATTTCGACAATGCCGGGCGGGCGGCTAAAGCGGTGGACCGGCTGCCCGTCATGCGCCTGCTCCATAAAGTTGTGCCAGATCGGGGCAGCGCCGCTCGCCCCGCCGACGTTGTTCATCGGCGTGTTGTCGGCGTTGCCGACCCACACCCCGGCGATGACATCGGGAGTGTAGCCTATGGCCAGGTTGTCCCGAAAATCGTTGCTGGTGCCGGTTTTGACGGCGGCGGGCCGGGTAAGTTTTAAGGGGCTGTTGGGGCCAAAGCCGGAGATGCGCGTCTCGTTGTCGGCCAAAATGTCGGTAATCAGGTAGGCATGTTCGCGCCGCAAGACCGCCCGAGGCTGGGGCCGGATTGGCTCGATCTCCCGGCCAAAGGCGTCGGTGATTTTCAGAATGGCGGTCGGCGGGACAAGAACGCCGCCGTTGGCCATCGCCTGGTACGCGCCGGTCATTTCCAACAGGGAAACCTCGCCGCTGCCAAGGGTCAGCGACAGGCCGTATTGATCCCCGGTGAGGGTAGTTATACCCAAACGGGCGGCCATCTCCTTCAGCCGCGCCAGGCCGACCTGCTCCAGCGCTTTGACCGCCGGGATGTTGTACGAATTGGCCAGGGCCGCGCGAACGGACACCGGCCCGCGAAATTGAAGGTCCACATTTTGGGGCCGGTAGATTTGACCGGCAAAATCGGGATACTCGACGGGTGTGTCCATCAGCAAGGTGCTGGGTGTCCAGTTGAGCGCCTCAAAGGCGGCCAGGTAGGTCAGCGGCTTCATGGTCGAGCCGGGCTGGCGTGGGCTGAGGACAATATTGACCTGGCCGTCAATGGTTTTGTCCCGGTAATTGCTGCTGCCTACCAGGGCCAGGATTTGGCCGGTAGAGACATCCAGCGCCACCAGCGCGCCGTTGGTGACGTGCCGGCCGGCCAGGGCGCTAACCTGGGCCTGGACCTCGGCTTCGGCGATGGCTTGCAGGCGGGGATCGAGGGTGGTTTGCACCCGCAGGCCGGCCTGGTAGAGGTAGGCCGGGGGAATGATCCGCTCCAGCTCCTGGCGCACCAGGGATACAAAGTGAGGCGCTTTCATGTTAAAATTCAAGTCGCGCAGAGCCAGCTCCGTCTCATAGGCCGCCTTGGCTTCGGCGTAGGTCAGGTAGCCGGCTTTGATCATTAGGTTGAGCACATCGGCCTGGCGAAACTTGGCCCGTTCCGGGTTGATGTAGGGGTCAGTCAGCGCCGGCGATTGGGGCAGCCCGGCCAGCAGGGCCGCTTCAGGCAGGGTTAGGTCGCGGGCCGATTTGCCAAAATAAGTTTGGGCAGCGGCTTCGATGCCGTAGGCCAGGTTGCCGTAGTAAATCTGGTTAAAGTAGACTTCCAGGATTTGCTGCTTGGTGTAACGCCGGTTGATTTCGATGGCCAGGACCGCCTCCCTGAGCTTACGGGAGAAGCTCTTTTCGGTGCGTTCTTGCGGCGTTAAGAAAACGTTGCGGGCCAGTTGTTGGGTAATGGTGCTGGCCCCGGAGACGATCTGGCCCTCGCTGAAGTTGTCGAACGCGGCCCGGGTGATGGCAATGGGGTCCACGCCGACGTTCAGAAAAAAGTAGCGGTCTTCGGTGGCGATGGTGGCGTTAATGGCGTCGGGCGAAATCTGGCCCAGCGAGACGTCGGTGCGGCGGCCGCCGCTGGGATCAATGATTTCCCAAAGCAGGTTACCCTCGCGGTCCACAATTTGGGTAGTGGCGAATTGAAAGGAGCGGGCGTGTAACTCGGCGGCGGAAGGCAACTGCGAGGCGATCCAAAAGTAGGTCACCGACCCGGCCAAAATCGCTCCGCCGCCTAAAACAATGCCTACTGACAGGAAAACCAACAAACTCGCCATCCAACGCTGGCGGCGGGCGCGGCGAACCGGCTGCCGCCAGGTCAGGCCGGCCCCGCGCCAGTAACCCGGCGGAGTCAGGTCGGGGGTTCGTTTCACCCGGTTGGCCTTCACGGGCTGCCCAATTCCTGGAGTTGAGCCTCGGCGTCGGAACGCAGGGTGTCGTTCCCCAACTCGAGGACCTTTTGGAAATCGGCGGCGGCGGTGGCGAGGTCGCCCTTTAGTTTGTAAGCCAGCCCGCGCTGGTAATAGGCGCTGGCGTTATTCGGGTCGAGGCGCAGGGCCTCGCTGTAGTCGGCGATGGCCCGGTCGTAGTCGCCCTTGTCGGCGTAAGCGTTGCCGCGATTGTAGTAGGGCCAGGTGGGCGGGTCGTGCTTTAGCTCAATGGCTTTCGTGTAATCAGCGATAGCCCTATCATAATCGCCCTTCTTACGGTAGGCCAGCCCGCGGTTATTGTAGGGCAGGCTGAGCGGGTAGTACTCCAGTTCAATCGCTTTGCTGTAATCGGCGATGGCGTGGTCATTACTGCCTTTGTAATAATAAGCGTTGGCCCGGTTGTAGTAGGGCAGGCCGATGGGGTCGTAATTGAGCTCAATCGCCTTGCTGAAATCCTCGATGGCCTGGGTGTAATCCTGCTGGACATAATAGACGTAGCCGCGATTGTAGTAGGCATCGCTGAGAGGGTCGTAGTTGAGTTCGATGGCTTTGTTGTAATCGGCCAGGGTCTGAACATAATCCCGCTTGAAGTAATTTTCCTGGGCGCGCTCAAAGTAGGCCAGGGCGTCGGGCAGAGGGAAAGCCGTGGGAACCGGCGTGTCCGTCGGAACAGGAGGCGGCCCGGAGGTGGGCGTAACGGTGGGTTCAAGGGTTGGCGTGGGGGGAACAGTAATTTGGAGCGTGATGGACCGCTGGACCGATTGGTTATCGCGTTTAACGGTTAGCTGAACGTCAAACGCGCCGGGGGTGTCGGGCGCTTGATAATTGATACAGCAAGTGCCCTGACCCGCCAGGATAACGCCGCCGGTGGTGGTCCACTGGTAGGCAAAGGGGTCTGCCTCGCCCAGCACTTTGACCACCGCCACCCGGATGTCGGCGGTTTCGCCGCCGGGCAGGGTCGTCCGGCTGGCCGATAACTGGCCCACCTGACTTTCGATGGGGATTTCCGGCGCGGGCGCAGGCGTCGCCGCCAGGCGATTGCACTGGGTCAGGCCCAGGCTGGTTAAGAGAAGGATGATCCAGGGTAAACTTTTGAAGCGATCTCTCGTTTGATGGCTCGTCATACTGCCTCGCTTCTACGGCTCACCAATGATAGGCTTCGGCCCCGGCAATGGACCAGAGTTGAAACTCAGGGCTGGTCGCTGAAGTATGCTGAAGCATACTAAAGAGCGAACCATTGCCCGGAGTCCGAGTC
Source organism: Anaerolineae bacterium (assembly GCA_023382535.1). The sequence continues at coordinate 7,620 of JAHDWA010000043.1, forward strand.
GGCTTCAGCCGACTTACGGTATCAGCCTGAGATTTCAATCTCAGGCGTAAGGTAGGTAGATACTCTTCTCAAATTATAGCACGGATGCCATAAATCCTTTATAGTTTACCATAAACAGGAGGGAAATGCATCTGTTCGCTGTGGAGGCGCGTCCAGAGACCTGACAGGTTTTCAAAACCTGTCAGGTCTGGCTCAAAGAGACAACTTTTTGAAGATAGATTAAGCAAGATAAATCTGTCTGGCTATGGGGTCTAATTATCATATCTTACGAGGCATGAGAGTTACCCCATTGTTTTAGGGCCTCGCCCAGATCCCCGCTGTAGGGAAGTGTGGTCAAAAGAGAGAAATCCTTAACTACAGTAGAAACAGCTACATCGAGATTTGGCAGCATAGGCTGAACAGGAGAGCTTCGCCGCTGGGTGACGAAATCCCCCATTCGCTCTAAGCCTGTGGCAAACCGGCGTAGAGTCGTCCCAATTGCTTCAGGACTGTTATCAATGCCTATCCATCTGCGTCCTAATTGGGAGGCCACATCTAATGTCGTGCCGGAGCCAGCGAAGCAATCTAATACCAGATCGCCCGGATTTGAAGACGCCTCAATGATCCGGGCTAAAAGTTCAGGATTTTTTTCAGTCGGATAACCCGTAATCTTAATATTCTGGTTGTGGGCATCGCGAAACTCTAACCAGATGTCTTGAACCGGGACCCCGCTACTTTCGTCCAGGTAGATCTTTCGGCGCGGGTTTCCATTGGGCGACCAATATATTTCCCCTCTGGCGTCCATCTCGTCTAGGGTTTTTGGGGGGAACTGCCAATGTTTGCCGGGTGGGGGATTCATTCCTCGCCAGGGCTTTCCCGTTTCGCCGTTTCTTACTCCTGGCGCGTGAATAGGAACTTTTTTATAACGGCGGCCTGTCTCTGCCTCAACATATTCGTACTCTTTATCGGCTCGCTCAGGCGTCCATTCCTCATAAGACCGATGCCAAACATAATTATCAGATTTTGTGTAAAAGAGGATGTAGTCAGCAACGTTGCCATAAGTTTTCCGGGTGTAATTCTTGGGGTTACATTTTTTACGGGTTATCCAGTTACGGAAGTTGCCCGCACCAAAAACCTCATCCATGATGATCTTTATGTGAAAAGCCATATTCTCATCAAGGTGGACATAAATTGAACCGTCCGGGGCCAGCAACTCCCTGAGGATGATCAAGCGTTGGCGGATAAACTCGATATAGTGCGCCCCGGCCAGCAGGTCGAGGTAAGCATCAGATTGGGAACGGGATTGAAAAATGCTTTTCGTGGCAAAAGGCGGGTCTATATAAACGAGGCGTACCTTCTCCCGAACGGAATCATCATTTAAGAACGAGGCCAAAATGGGCAGGTTATCGCCATAATAAAGACGGTTTTCACTTTTATCGCTCTGCCACAATATATTAGTTACAGCCGGGGTAGTGGCAAGGATTTCCTCCCTGGCCTGCTTGCCCTCATAGGATAAGGATACATCAAGCGGTTGTTCCGGCAGACCATTCACCTGGGCCGGGTTGCTATTATTGCCGCTCCATTTTGTTTTTGGTACACCTGTTGCCATTTCTCTTCCTATTCAGCCCGCAGCCATTCACGTGTGATGCGTGTTGGAATCATCCGTAAGGTGGTGACTAAGATTTTACCAGGCCAACTTTTTTCAAGCGCCACATAATCATTCCACATTGAGCCAAGCAAAAGCCCTGGCCCATCGTTGAGGAAGATCACTTTGGTTTTTAAATTATAGTCTTTGGCATAGGTCAGGATTTCATTGGCTACGTTAGCGTAGCCTCCAGTTCGATCATCCTCTTGTGCGCCGCCCCGGTCAGAATCGTAGCGAGCTAATCCTATTGCCAAAATATCTTGCTCATCTTTGTCGTAAATCACAAAATCAACCGGGCGGGTCGGATTTGGATAATCGCTAAATACCTTGCTCATGAGAATATCTTTGCCGGCTCGCTCAGGCCCTTTGATTGATAGATCTGGAAAAGTGGAACGAAACAGGGTAAAAAATTGTTCAGTGAGATCATACCCCTTCATTCCCCGACTCTTATATTCCCACAGTACCGCGCAAAGTGCTTCATCCGGCATAGGCCGACTATTAAAAGCCGCTTGAACTTCTTGAATAGGTCTGAAGCCTTTGCCAAACCGTTCACAGATCAATTTAGCATCTGATTTCCTTTTTAGCATTTCTACAGGTGTTCCTGGGCTGACATATTTTCTAAATGCGCGGGAAACTTGTACTCGCATCCAAGACTCTTTAATGTCAACAATCTGCATAAACAAAATTTCTGAGGATGCAGAAGATTTCAGGATTTGCCCGAACAACTCTAAAACAGGTTGGTAGAGTTTGCAAGCATCTTCCAGAATGTCAGGATAATACTCTCCCGTAGCCAGGGTTATCCAAGTGTGTCCTTCGGCCTTGTAGTCCGCAAAAGAATCCAAAAGCTCTGCCATTGTGCAAGCCCTTCTTGTATTTTTAGGGGCGAATCTGTTCACAATTATATCACCGGGTCGGGAATAAGGGAAGGGATTGCAAATGTAAGGGAAATCTTCGCATCTTTACTTGCCTGTGTTATAATAGTCGCCCGCTTTATGAGAAGTACGGAGGAGAAATGCGTCGAATTTTTACCTTACCCACTGCAATCATCCTGGTCTTCCTGGCCCTGGCGGCCTGCACCAGCGCCCCCCCACCGACCGTCGTCGCCCAAAATCCGACGGCAACGGCGACGAACACTTCCACCCCGGCTCCCACCGTCTCGATCCCCACCCGGACGCCCAACCCGACGCTTGGCCCGCCGACCTCTACCCCGACACGCGTGGTCAAAACTCCCACCGCCACGCCGATTGGCGCCAAACAGACCGGCACGGCGGCGGCAGTTGAAGCACTTCCTCCTGCGGCCACTATCGCTGCCTCACCGCGCGCTACCTCGACGCCTCGGGCCTCCGCTACGCCCACCGCCTCGCCTTCCCCGACCTCGCCGCCCCCGCCGCCGACGCCGACCCCTGAGCCGACGGCCACGCCGCTGCCCACCGTTACCCACGCCGAGGGCATCAACCCGCTGACCGGACTGCCCGTGCCCGACCCCTCAGTGTTGAAGCGCCGCCCGCTGATGGTGCGGATTGGCAATGATGTCGGCGCCCGGCCCCAGCGCGGTCTCAATGAGGCCGATATGGTTTACGAGGAGATTACCGAGTGGTGGATCACCCGTTTCAGCGCCATTTATCTGTCCCAAACGCCGGAAATGGTCGGCCCTGTTCGCTCCGCCCGGCTGATTAACCTCCAACTCGCGCCGCAGTATGGGGCGGCGCTGGCTCACTCCGGCGGCTCCGACCCGGTCCGCTGGGAAATCTCGCAAGCGCCCATCACCAACCTGGACCAATACTTTAGCCCTGACCCCTACGAACATTTGCCCAACGAAGGCTGGCAGACCCGCGCCGTTTTCAAGCCACAAGTGGCCCGGACCTATCTGGTTAAAAAAGGGTGGGAAGCGGCTGTCCCCTTGCAGGGCTTTTTGTTCAGCGATACGGTCGAGGGCGGCGAGCCGGGCGAAAATATCTACATTTACTACCCGCGCAGCACATGTTTTACCGAGTGGCATTATGACGCTGCCAGCGGCAAGTACCAGCGCTGGCTCATCGGCTCGCCGCTGATGGACGCCATTGACGGCAAGCAGGTCAGCGCAGCCAACGTGATTGTCTACTTTGCCGAACACCAGGAAACGGATATTGTGGAAGACAGCAACGGGGCCACTTCCGTTCGCATCCTTGTCAACGGGCGGGGGCCGGCCTGGTTCTTCCGGGACGGCAAGCTGAACAAAGGTTTCTGGGAAACCGACGGGACGCGCACGCCCTTCTTTACTTACGAGGACGGACGGCCCTACAGCCTGAAACCCGGCAACACCTGGGTGGAGGTGGTGCCGCCTTACTACATCATCGGCCTCAATAGCGCCGAAGAGGCCAGTTCAGGACCGTATAGAAAGTAGACTCATGTCATTTCGAGGCCGGAGGCCGAGAAATCCCTCTAAAGAAAGAGGAGTCCAAAATGCGCTTTGGACTCCTCTTTTGATTCAACTTGGGTCTGGTGAGATGCTTACACGTCGAAGTACAGGTAAAACTCGTGGGGATGCGGGCGCAGCCGGACCGGGTCAATTTCTTCGGCGCGTTTATAGTTGATGTAGGCTTCAATCAAATCCGGGGTAAAGACGTCGCCTTTCAGCAGGAATTCGTGGTCGGCTTCCAGGGCGTCCAACACGTCCGACAGGGAGCCGGGGGTGTTGGTGATCTTGGCCGCTTCTTCCGCCGGCAGGTCGTACAGGTCCTTGTCAATCGGCGCGCCGGGGTCAATCTGGTTTTGAACGCCATCAAGACCGGCCATCAGCAGGGCGGCAAAGCAGAGGTAGGGGTTGCAGCTTGGGTCGGGCGCGCGGAACTCGATGCGCTTGGCCTTGGGGCTGGAGAAGTACATTGGAATGCGGCAGATGGCCGAGCGGTTGCGCTGGGAGTAAACCAGGTTGATCGGTGCTTCGTAGCCGGGGACCAGGCGGCGGTAGGAGTTGGTGGTCGGCGCGGCAAAGGCCAGCAAAGCCGAGGCATGCTTGAGCAGCCCGCCGATGTAGTACAGCGCAGTCTGGGAGAGCTGGGCGTAGCCGGCCTCGTCGAACATGATGGTCTGCCCGTTCTTCCACAAGCTCTGGTGGGTATGCATCCCAGAGCCGTTATCGCCGAAAAGGGGCTTGGGCATAAAGGTAGCGGTCATGCCGTGCTGGCGGGCCACATTCTTGACAATGTATTTATACATCATCAGGCTGTCGGCCATATGGGTCAGCGGGGAGAAGCGCAGGTCAATTTCGCACTGCCCGGCGGTGCCGACTTCATGGTGATGCACCTCGACCTCGATCCCGGTGGATTCCATGGCCAGGACCATTTTGCTGCGCAGGTCTTGCAGGGTGTCGGTGGGAGGCGCGGGGAAGTAGCCGCGCTTGGGCGGAATCTGACCGCCCAAATTGGGGCCGAGTTTGCTCAATTCAGCACCGCTGTTCCACCAGCCTTCGGCGCTGTCCAGGAAGTAAAAGCTGGAGTTGGCGCCGCCGCCGTAGCGCACGCTGTCGAAGACAAAGAACTCGGCTTCGGGACCAAAGAAGCTGGTGTCGGCAATGCCGGTCTGCTTGAGGTAAGCTTCAGCTTTTTTGGCCACATTGCGCGGGTCGCGCGAGTAAGCCTGGCGGGTAATGGGGTCAAACACATCACAAATGATGACCAGGGTCGGCACTTCGAAGATAGGATCAACAAAGGCCGTGGTCGCATCCGGGATGAGCAGCATGTCTGACTCCTCAATGGTCTGAAAGCCCCGGATCGAGGAGCCGTCGAAGCCGATGCCGTCTTCAAACAAATCCGGGCCGACTTCTTTGGTAGACACGCTAAAGTGCTGCCACACGCCAAACAAGTCAACAAAGCGCAGGTCCACCATTTTGATGTCATTTTTGCCGATGAACTCCAGCGCTTCTCTGGGGGTACTGATTGAACTCATTTTTTGATCCTCCTGACCGTACGATAAATTTTGTTAAAGACCCTAAAGGTCTGCAAGACCTTTAGGGTCTGAAAGAACAATTACTTGATAAACAACATTTCCTGGTAGGTCGGCAAAGCCCACAGATCATCGGCGACCATGCCTTCCAGGGCATCGGCGTACTGGCGGACACTCGCCATGGCCGGCAAAACCTCATCACGGAAGTGTTTGGCTTCGGCCAGCAGGCTGTCGCTGCCGTTGTGGCCCACCGCCCGTTCCAGGTCGGCGATGCTGTCTTGCAGGCACTTGACCAGGTCGGTCATTTTGTCCAGGGTATCGGTGTCAAAGGTATAGCCGACGGCTTTGAGGTTGGCGCAGGTGGCGGCCAGCTCCCCTTGATAGCGGATCGCCGCCGGGAAAATCTTGGTTTTGGCGATTTCGATCATCAACAGCCCTTCGACATTGATGGCCTTGCAATACTGCTCCAGGTAGATGTCGCGGCGGCTTTCCAGTTCGCGCCGGGAGAGCACGTTGTATTTCTCAAACAGGGCCACCACCTCATCGCTGCCAATGACCGGCAGCGCATCCACCGATGTTTTGAGGTTGGGCAGGCCGCGCGCTTCCGCTTCCTGGTGCCAGGCTTCCGAGTAATTGTCGCCGTTGAAGATGATGGCGTGGTGTTCTTTGATAATCTGGCTGAGAATTTCCTGCACTGCTTCGTTAAACTTTTCGGGCGAGCCTTTGGTGGCTTTTTCCAGGTAAGTGGCAATGTAATCCAGCGATTCGGCCACGATGGTATTGAGCGCCACCAGCGGCCCGGCCAGCGACTGGCCGGAAGCTACTGCCCGGTATTCAAATTTGTTGCCGGTAAAGGCAAAGGGGCTGGTGCGGTTGCGGTCGCCGGCGTCTTTGGGCAGGTGCGGTAAGGTGTCAACCCCGACGGTCAATGTACCTTTAGCTTTGGAGGACCTGGCGCCGCCATTGGCTTTGATCTGCTCAAAGACATCGGTCAATTGATCGCCCAGGAAAATGGAGATGATGGCTGGCGGTGCCTCATTGGCCCCCAGGCGGTGGTCGTTGCTGGCCGAGGCCACCACGGCCCGCAGCAAGGCACCGTACTTGTGGACCGCGCGAATGACCGCCGCGCAGAAGACCAGGAATTGAGCGTTGTCATGGGGCGTGTCGCCCGGATCGAGCAGGTTGCCCTGGGTGCTGTTGCCCAGCGACCAGTTGAGGTGCTTGCCCGAGCCGTTGACCCCGGCGAACGGTTTCTCATGCAGCAAACATTCCATGCCATACTTCTGGGCCACCCGTTTGAGGGTAATCATAATTAACTGCTGGTGATCGGTGGCGACGTTGGCGTTTTCAAAAACCGGGGCAATTTCGTACTGGGCCGGGGCGACTTCGTTATGGCGCGTTTTGACCGGCACGCCCAGCTTGTACAGTTCCCGCTCGGTTTCGAGCATACAGGCCAGCACCCGCTCCGGGATGGCCCCGAAATAGTGGTCTTCCAACTCCTGGCCGCGCGGCGGTTTGGCTCCGAAGAGGGTCCGGCCGGCGTTGAGCAAATCGGGCCGGGCGAAGAAGAAGTTGCGGTCAATCAGGAAGTACTCCTGCTCAGGGCCGGCCGTAGCCGAGACTTTAGTGATGTCGGTGTGGCCAAAGAGCTTGAGAATCCGCTGCGCCTGGGCATCCAGGGCTTGCATGGAACGCAGCACCGGCGTTTTCTTGTCCAGCGCTTCGCCGGTCCAGGAGACAAAAGCGGTGGGAATGCACAAGGTGGTGCCGTTGGGGTTTTCCAGAATGTAGGCCGGGCTGGTAACATCCCAGGCGGTATAACCGCGCGCCTCAAAGGTGTTGCGGATGCCCCCGGAGGGGAAGCTGGAAGCGTCCGGCTCGCCCTGGATGAGCTGCTTGCCGCTGAATTCGGCCATGGCCCCACCGTTGCCATCAGGCTCCAAAAAGCTGTCGTGCTTTTCGGCGGTCAGACCGGTGAGGGGATAAAAGACGTGGGCGTAGTGGGTCGCGCCTTTGGCAATGGCCCAATCTTTCATCGCCGCTGCAACCGCATCGGCCACCGAAACATCGAGCGTTTCGCCGTTTTCAATCGTCTTCTTTAAGGATTTGAAAACGGCTTTGGGCAGCCGTTCTTTCATGACCGCCATACTGAAGACATTGGACCCAAATAGTTCGCCGGTCGTGATTTCGGCAAAGTTCAGGGACGCGCCGTTCGGTTTGTAGTTGGTCACAGCCGCAATGGCTTGCAACCGGCTTAAATTTCCACTCATTGTTGTACTTGATGCTCCTAATTCTTTAATAATAAATTTTTTTGACTTTAAGCAAGCATAAGCTGAGATGCGCTCAGAGAGCACAGCCCAGCTTAGACATGGTTAGACTAATGGATTGGTTCTATTTGACCGACACAGCCTGCCTTGTATCAATATCACCTTCGTAGGTCAAGGCTTCGCGGCCGCGCTCACCGGTGCGGATACGGATCACATCCTCGACCGGGTAGACAAAGATGAGGCCATCCCCCTGCTGCCCGGTGCGAGCCGCTTTGCAGATGGTGTCAATGGTCTTATCCACATTGTGATCGCTGAGCACAATGTTGAGTTGGTAGCGGGGCAGCATATCCACTTTATAGGTGCTGGTGCGCCAGGCCAGGGTAATGCCACCCTGCCGGCCATGCCCATGTACTTCAAACACATTCATCCCCACAATGCCGATGTCGTAGAGAGCTTTTTTTACATCTTCGAGTTTTTCTTCGCGAATGAACGCTTCGATTTTTTTGGTCATTGTTTACCTCCTGAGAAAAAAGTAATCAGTCGTCAGTAGCCAGAAAGTCATTTTTACCCTCGGTACGGAAATTTTATGACTCTGCTACCCGCTACCTGCTTATTTGCCGCCTGCTGAGTACATACTGCGCAGATTGGGATGTGCGCCTTCCCAGTAACCCTTCGCCCCCATTTCGGGGATGTCCAGCCCGATAACCTCGGCCGAAGGCTCGCTGCGCAGAACGCCGAAGCGGTTCAGGATCACAAAGAAGACATAGGAGGTAACAAAAACGACGACGGCGATGGAGCCTGCCTCGAGCAACTGGGCAATCAACTGCCCCGCCCCGCCGCCGTAAAGCAACCCGGTCACAGCCTGATCCATGCCATTCCAGGCGGTGGTGTCGGGGTTGCCGCTGGCAAACAGGCCGACGGCGATAACGCCCCAGAGACCATTAAAAAAGTGGACCGGTACCGCGCCCACCGGATCGTCAATTTTGGCTTTTTCCAGCCACTCTGCGGCCAGACAGACAATCACTCCGCCGATCAAGCCAATGACTACCGCCGCCCACGGCTCGATGAAAGCGCAAGGGGCCGTGACAGCCACCAGCCCGGCCAGGACGCCGTTAACCGACATGGAAGGATCGGGCTTTTTGCCGGGGCCAAAGAACCACATATAGACCATGGCACTGATCCCACCCGCTGCGCCGGCCAGCAGGGTATTGACGGCGGCCAGGGAAACCAGATTGATGAAAGCCCCCTGAATACCGAGGGCCGAGCCGGGGTTGAACCCAAACCAGCCAAAGAACAGGATGATGGTACCCAATACACCCATCGGGATGTTGTGGCCGGGAATAGCGTTGGGGCTGCCGTCATCGTTAAAACGACCCAGGCGTGGTCCCAGAACCATCGCCACCGCCAACCCAACGGCCCCCCCAGTGGTATGCACTACGCCGGAACCGGCAAAGTCAACCGCGCCGTTGCCCAGCCCCAACGTGCGGCCCAGGTTAGCCAGCCAGCCGCCGCCCCAGACCCAGTTACCGACGAGCGGGTAAATGAACATGCTGACCCAAAAGCCCATCAACACAAAGCCGAAGAACTTAAGGCGCTCGGCCCCGGAGCCGGTGGGAATAGTCGCTGCCGTGTCCATAAAGACCATCTGGAACAGGAAGAAGGCAAAAATTCCGGCGGCGCTTAACTGAATGCCCTGTAAAAAGAAGCCCGACAGGCCGATGATGCCCCATTGGTCGGCAAAGCGCAGGCCGGTGGTCAGGCTGTCGCCCCAGGCGCCTAGCGTAATCGGCGAGAAGGCCCAGGTGGCTGAAGCCTGGGTGGTACTGATGGCCGTTTCGGGGTAGGTGAAGTTAACCGCCCCAAATTGAAAGGCAAAACCACAAATCCAGTAGCCGATGGCCCCGATGCAGAAGACCATCATGTTCATCATCATGGTGTGGGCCACATTCTTGGCCCGGGTGAAACCGCATTCGACCAGGGCGAAGCCGGCCTGCATAAAGAACACCAGGAAGCCGGCAATCAAAACCCACAGAATATTAGCCGAAACCGTTAAACTAGCAACATTAGATTGTAGCTCTTCCATAAGAGGTATCTTTTATCTCCTTTTTTAACCTCGCACAAATTTGAACTGCGTGCGACCCTGGGCAACTATCGCCCTACCCGTCACCTCTGACGGGGCAGCAGCGGCCCGACTGCTGCTATGCAAGCAAGAGATTCGCTTGCTATTAACTTAATTTTACGTGGCCTAAGATTTCAATCTTTTGGAAATCACCTCCTTGCCTGATCACAAGCTGCTAATTTTCGATACGGATCGAAGTTGGGTTGGCGATTAGACCACGGCGCACCAGATCTTGAATCGCATGATCAGCCAGGTCCGTCTCATTCCGGCCCAAGAAAAGGCTGTAACGATCCTCACCCTGCCGGTGTTCAACAGCCACTACGAACTTGCCGTTACGATACATATCCAGTTTGACTTTACCCAGCTTCGCATCGTCATACACCAGTTTGGCCGGGTGAGCCTGAAGGGTAGTCTTGATAGTTTGCCAGTAATCCGGCAAAAGGCGATCTAGCCGTAGGTTGTAGGTATCTTTCAGCCGTTTATCGGCGATGAGCGCCTGGGCTACCTGAGATTGGAGCAGGAGAGCTTCGCGCCCATTATTCATATCCACCTCGCGGCGGCCGCTGGCGGCGTAGGTATAAATGCTGTCGCCGCTGCTGGAGATAAAGACCGGCGCCCAAAATTCATTCTCGTCATCGCTCATGGGCCGCTTTTTAAGATAAAAGATGGGTCGTACCAGAGCCAGCGACTTGCGGCTTACCCCACGCACGTGGAGTTTTTCACTCTTACCGGGCACACCCAATTCGCCAATGAGGTGCAGATAGTCACTGAGATAATCACGCACTTTGGCCAATTCAACATGCCGAAAGGCGGGTCCACCGGGCGTGGTTGCCAGGACTTCATCGCCCACCGTATAAACCGGATACATTTGGTGCGACCGCCGGGCAATAAAGACGTATGTGGGCAGACGGGCCACATTGACCAGACCAGACATTAACTTTGAAACTAAGGTAACTACTTCGTCGGGTTGCCGGCCCTCGGCCCGAAAGCCGCATACTTCAGCATTGTATAAAGTTCGACCATTGCCATGAATATGCATGGGCACGTCGAAAACACTGCCGCTGTCAATGGTCAAAGTGTCAATTTCAACGTGAATCAGATAGGGTATATCCTTGCTCTCAATACTAGCATTAGGTTCAAGAGAAATTTTCATAAAAAGCTCCTGGCTTAACTTCTGATGCAAAGGCCGGTTCCGGCTGAGCGAGACAGCTCTAGCCCACTCAGCCGGTGCTATTCATTAAACTGGCCTAACTGGGCATATCGCCGACCGGCATCAGGATGCGCTCGCCGGGTTTGGCGCTGATGACACGGGAACCGAATTCGGGGTAGCTGATCGTCCCGTGCTCGGTGATATCCAAACCTTCCAGTTCAACCTGGGCCGGTACGCGGATGCCAATGGTGACTTTCAAGGTGTAGAAAGTCAACAGCATCAGCCCAAATGCCCAGGCCCCAATTGAAAGCACGCCAATCGCTTGATTGGTGAGCTGGGTCAGGCCGCCGCCGTAGAACAGCCCGGCCACTTCACCCATGTTGGTAAACAGGCCCACTTGGGGAGCGGCAAACAAACCGACCGCCAGAGTGCCCCAAATACCATTGCCCAGGTGAACCGCTACCGCCCCGACCGGGTCGTCCACATTGAGTACATTTTCAATCAAGATCAGACCATAAACCAGGACCGGCCCGGCAATTAAGCCGATAACCAAAGCGCCGATTGGGGTAACATTAGCGCAGCCAGCCGTGATGGCCACCAGGCCCGCCAGGACCCCGTTCAGCGCCATTTCGGTGGAAGGATGGCCGGTGCGGACCCAGTTAGTAATCAAAGCCGAAACAGCGCCAGCCGCAGCCGCTATATTGGTGGTCACTGCAACGTAGCCAATTGCAGGGTTCATCCCAAACAGGGTGCTGCCGGGGTTAAAGCCAAACCAGCCAAACCACAGGATAAAGACACCCAGGGCCGCCAGCGTCAGGCTGTGCCCGGGGATGACATTGCTCGTTCCATCTTTGTTAAACTTGCCAATACGCGGGCCGACCAACATTGCCCCAGCCAGCGCGCCCCAGCCGCCGATGCTGTGGACAATGGTAGAACCGGCAAAGTCAATAAAACCAAGCTCATACAACCAACCCAGGCCCCACTGCCAGTGCCCGGCGATCGGGTAGATAACGGCTGAGATAACCGCGCTGTAGATCAGATAAGCAGGAAAACTGAAACGTTCGGCCACAGCCCCGGAAACGATGGTCGCCGCCGTACCGGCAAAGACTAATTGGAAGAGGAAAAAGGCCCAATTATAGGTACTATCAACATCATAACCAAAACTGGTCAGAAAGAAATTATCGCTGCCTATAAAGCCGGCTACGGAGGTCCCATACATCAAGGCGTAGCCGATGGCAAAGAATAAAATAGAGGCCACGGCGAAGTCCATGAGATTTTTCAACATCAAGTTAGCTGCATTTTTGGCCCGGCTAAAGCCGCTTTCAACCATGGCAAAGCCAGCCTGCATAAAAAAGACCAGGAAAGCTGTGATCAATAACCAGATCGTATCAATCTGCCGAACCGTATCGGTTACAGTTGGCTCCTCACCCTGAGCATAGGCCACGCCGCCTACAACAAAAGTCAGTAATACAGCCAGAGGTAAACCCCGAGAAAATAGACGGTGCTTCATCGTAACATTTCTCCTCGCTAAAATTCTGCTAAATTTTGCGTAAAATAAAAAGCCCTCAACCAGGAGTTTTGACTCGTGGCTGAGGGCTTCGCGGCCGCTCAAAAAAGTGTTTGGTTTGTTAATTAACGCGGCAGATGATAACAGGAATCTGGCCGGTTGTCAAGGGTTTTACAGCAATTGTCGAGGCTTTTTTGAGAATTTTAAGGTTCGGAAGGTGCAGCGGGATCATTATCAGGCCCCCGGCTGCCCACCAGCAGGATGGCCTCGGCCACCTCGCGCATGGTCCGGCGTTTTTCCCGCGCCGTCATTTGCAGCCGGTTATAAGCCTCACTCTCCGATAAGCCGGTAGCGATGAGGATTTTTTTGGCGGCATCAATTAGCTCGCGGGTTTCCAACTGGTGGCGCAGTTTGTACGCCTCCTGGGCTGTCGCCTGCATCGTCTCAAAGCGGGCGGCGGCAATTTCGATCATTGGTCCCAATTTGCCTTCGTGAATGGGTTTGACCAGATAACCCATCACCGCCGCATTGGCCGCCCGCTCGATCAGCGACTTTTCCGAAAAAGCGGTCAGCATCACGATGGGCAGTGGCATTTCGGCGGCCAGGGTTTCGGCCACGGCCATCCCATCCAGGCCGGGCATCTTAATATCCAGTAACAACAGATCGGGCTTGAGCCGCTTGGTTTTTTCCAGGGCGTCGTGTCCGTTGGCGGCAGTGTCAATCACCTGGTGTCCCAATGACGTCACCAGCGCCTTCAACCCCATCCGAATGACCGCTTCGTCGTCGGCGATAATCACTCGTAACAGTTTCTTCTCAGCCATGCTAATTTTTGACTGCCCCCGCATCGGACGTGGATTTTGGATTAGAATAGTGTGAAATCCGAAATTTGGCTAATTTTTGGTAGCTGCTCAGCTTACTAGGTGACTGGCACTTCAATAGGATAAATGAGGCTTGAATTTGCCTTAATTACGTAATTTAATGAAGCAAAAGTGCCAGTCACTTGAGTCGTGAAATGAGCAAGAATCGGGTGGTTTTTGGATCGAATATCAGCTAAAGTAAGTCTTGCCAGGTTGACTTGGAAAGTTGGCCGGTAGATGATAATATTAAACAAGCTTTAGGAGAAAAATCATGGCAGCCACCAATTATGGACAGTTAGCCGAAGATTACAGCCGCATTGAGCAGGCCATTCTGTTTCTGGAACAGAACTTTCGCCAGCAGCCCGATTTGAAAGAAGTGGCCGCCAGGGTGGGCCTGAGCGAGTACCACTTTCAACGCATGTTCAGCCGCTGGGCCGGCATCAGCCCCAAGCGCTTTCTCCAATTCTTAACCATCGAATACGCCAAGGAGTTACTGGCCGAGTCGAAAAGTGTGCTGGATGCCACTTACGAGGCGGGCCTGTCCAGCCCAGGCCGCCTGCACGATTTGTTTGTGACCTGTGAGGCGATTACGCCGGGGGAGTTCAAAAATAAGGGCGAAGGTTTGACCATCACCTATGGTTTTCATCCCAGCCCCTTTGGCGAGTGTTTGCTCTCGATCACCGAGCGCGGTGTCTGCGGCCTGGCTTTTGTCCAACAGGGCGACCGGGCGGTTGTCCTGGATGAGCTACGGCGCAACTGGCAAAAAGCCGCTTTTGTCGAGAACCCGGCCCAGACCCAACCCTTTGTCGAGCAAATCTTTAACCCGGTCAAGGATAGACAGGCCCTGCCGGTGGTACTCAAGGGAACCAATTTTCAAATCAAAGTCTGGCAGGCCCTCTTGAAAATTCCGGCGGGTGCGGTGGTTTCTTATGATGAACTGGCCGCTTTGATCGGCCAGCCCGGCGCAGCGCGAGTCGTCGGTAATGCGGTGGCCCAGAACCCGATTGGCTATGTTATTCCCTGCCACCGGGTCATCCGCAAGATTGGGGCCATTGGGGATTACCACTGGAACCCGACCCGCAAGCGGGCTATCCTGGGCTGGGAAGCAGCCCGGAAAGAGACGGTAAGAACAAATTAAGTGACAGGGAATAGAAAGGGGGGATTATGTTCGACTCGCAGATTTTAGCCTTTATTGGCGTCGCCTTTATCCTGACCATCACGCCCGGAGCTGATACTATGCTGGTTTTGCGCAGTGTGCTTACCCGGGGGCAGCAGGCCGGGCTGGTGGCGATGCTGGGTATTTGTTCAGGCCTGTTCATCCATGCCACGTTTTCGGCGCTGGGTTTGTCCCTCCTCATCGTTCAATCGGCGACGGCTTTTGAGGTCATCAAGCTGTTGGGGGCAGCTTATCTTATCTTTTTAGGGAGCCAATCGCTCTGGCAGGCGTTTGGCAAACACGCTGACGCCTCTGTTCAGCCAGCTCAACTGGCAGCGATGACGACCCTCCCTGAAAGAAACAAGAAACGATCATTCGTCGAGGGGCTGGTCAGCAACGTCCTCAACCCAAAGGTTTCAGTCTTCTACCTGGCTTTCTTGCCCCAGTTCATCAATCCGGGCGACCCGGTGCTGGCTAAATCGCTGTTGTTGGCTGTGATTCACTTTGTGATGGGGATTATCTGGCTGACTCTGGTGGCAACCCTGGCCGGACGAGCACAGGCGTTGCTGGTACAACCTCAAGTGCAGCGTAAAATTGAGGCTTTTGCCGGGGCGGTCCTTATTCTGTTTGGGGTGCGCCTGGCTTTAGAGCGGCGTTAATTCTCATCTACCATATCCCGCGCAACCAAATCCTCAAACGTCTCGCGGCGCTGTACCAGCTTGACTTCTTTCCCGTCAATAAACACTACGGCCGGTCGCAGCGCCGCGTTGTAATTGCTGCTCATGGACAACTGATAGGCCCCGGCTACCGGTACGGCCAGCAAATCATCCGGCGCGGCGACCGGGAGGTCAACCGCCTGAATGAGCACGTCACCTGACTCGCAGAAAGGGCCGGCGATGGCTACCGTTTCGGTTTCGGCCTCGCCGGCGCGATTGGCCAGCAGGGCGGTATATTTGGCCTGGTACAGCGCCGGGCGGGGATTGTCGGTCAGACCGCCGTCAATGCTGACATAAGTGCGCACCCCCGGAATCACCTTCCGCCCGCCGACGGTATAGAGCGCTACGCCCGCCTGGGCCACCAGCGAACGGCCCGGCTCCAGGGTAAGTTCGGGCAGCGGCAGATTGCGGCGGCGGCAGCTCGTCGCAGTGGCCGCGACCAGATCGGTCACAAACGGCTCGACCGGCATGGGCGGGTCGGAGGGGTGATAAGGCACCCCCCACCCCCCGCCGGGGCATAATTCCCGCATCTCCCAGCCGTACTTCTCACGCAGGCGCACCGCCAAATCCAGCAGCCGTTCCACCCCCTCGGCTACCGGCTCGACATCGTGAAAGTGAGAGCCAAGATGGAGATGAAGACCGGTTAAGAGCAGGGGAGCACCTTTTTCTCTCCCCTGCCCCTCTGCCCCCTCGCTCCCCTGCTGTTTTTCAAGCAGGTTCCCGGCCACCGCCTCTGCCTCTTTGAGTGGAAAACCAAACTTGCTGTCGGCTGAGCCGGTCACGGTGTAGCGATGGTGCGTTTCGACCGTAACATCAGGGGTGACGCGCAGCCAGATGTTTGCTGGCCGTCCCTGCCCGGCGGCCAGTTGGGCCAGTAACTGGAGCTCCGTGGCATTGTCTACGACGATCCGGCCTACACCGGCTTGCAGGGCGTCGCTCAGGTCCCGCCGACTTTTGTTGTTACCGTGCAGGTGCATGTGGGCGGGGTTGGCTCCGCCGCGCCGGGCGATGAACAATTCTCCGGCGGAGGCGATGTCCAGCCCTACGCCTTCGGCGGCCATCAACCGGGCCAGGGCAGGGCAGAGAAAGGCTTTGCTGGCGTAGGTCAGATGGGCTTGACCCGGGTAACTGGCCAGTGCCCGCCGATAGGCTGCTATCTGGCTGCGGATAGTCCGCAGATCGTACACATACAGCGGTGTGCCGAATTGAGCGGCGAGGTCGCCGGCGCGGTGGCCGGCCAGGGTCAGGTGGCCGGTCGAGTCAATTGTGGTTGTTAAGGGGAAAAGAGAAAGTTTGCTTAACATTTTTTCGCCATAAGGAAGTCTCAAAACCGGATAGAGCTAAGATAAAGAGATACGAATGTCGCCCATGCATTTTTCGGTAATTCCAGTTCCGGGTTTTCCAGGTGCTTTTATTATACCAGTTGTCGGCTGAAAGGCGGTATTTTGGGAGGGTAAACGGCGCTGCCTGGTCTCTGAAACTAAGGGGTTCAGTGAAGACGAATTTAGGGGGAGGTATCTTTGAACAGTTCCTGGATCCACTGGAACGTGGCCTCTCCGTGTTCAAGGGTAGATACAGCGGCATAGCCTTCCGTGTATCCGTTCCAGGTGTTGAAGGTGATGCCGGCGGCCTGCTCCGTCCAAAGGCCGCTCAAGGCAATACGCCAGGCTTCGTTAAATCCGTATCGCTTTGAACCGGGGAAAACCAGATGGGCATCATAGCCGGGGGATACATCAAGCACCACCGGAACCTGCTGGTTTAGCCAGCGTTTGAGGTAATTGGACTTGTAAGCGACGAGCTGTTCCTCACTCCCCTGATGAGTCCATATTTCAGGGATGAAAGCTTGTACGGCCAGGAATGAAGCTTGTCGGCGGAGGTAAGGCCCTGTTGTTTCAGGAGAAGGGGTAAAGGTGTCAGTTATCTCTCTTTTTTCCCCACAGTTAGCCATATTCACTGTGTGCTTCTCCGGCAGCAGGTCCAGGGTAAACCCGACCCGTATGCCGGTGTCTTGAAAAACCTTATTGGCGACCCGATCAAAACCCTGCGCGAATCGTTCGTGCTCATCGGGGTCCAGTCTGTTCGAGGCGACCTGCAGGATAGTGATGGCATAACGCGGACTCCCCGTCCGGTCATACATTTGAACCCATTGGCTGGCCCAGGCAGGATCGGCGGGTTCCAGCAAATACCGCTGGACTAAATCTTCGATTTGCAGAACGAGCTGGGGGGCGGGTTCTGCCGGACTGCCGGGGAAATCGGAGGCAAAATGGTAGGCGGGAGAATGGCCCCCGCAGCCAATCGTTGCGTCGCTCGATTCAATGGCCGGCATGATCAAGATATTTTTGCCAACAGCCGCGCTGAAGAGCTGATCATGGGCAAAGGTCGAGGTCTGCATCGGCGCCCAATAGGCCCACCGGTCAGAGCCTCGCTCACCCCAGTAAGACATCAGGACCACATTGGCCCCGGTTTCAATCATTGTATCCAGGGCAAAGGCCGGATTCTCTGGCTGCTCAGACCATGCCAGGTGGCGTGGGTCAGAGGGATGGGTTGTGTAGAGACTCTCATTGGGGCTAATCGGATATTCGTAGTATTGGCGGGGGGGTAATCCCTGGCAGCAGCGTGGATTCCCGGCGAAAAAGTAAACGCCCTTGATCTGCTGGTGATCAAAGGGATCACTTGCCAAGAGACCCCATTTGGGTGAAGCGGTACCCGACTCAGCATGGCCCGCTGTCCCCTTAAAATCTGTAACGTTTCCTGAACGGGAAGCGCCCGCTGTACCCAATGACAACAGGGTGAGTAGGATCAAGGCCAGGCTGGAAACGGCGATGAGTTTGAGGGATTTATAGGTTGTATAAATAAAAGTGCCCCTATTTGAAGAATTTTGGGATAATCTGGATTACAGCACTTAAATCAAGAACAGACCTGAGTCTAATACAGCCCATTGCTAAAAAACAGTGACAAGGTTCGTCAATTTACAGTGACATTTGTCATCCCTCACTCGTAAAAAACGCGTAATACACCTGCCAGTCTCTGTTTAGGGATAGAGCTTCTCCCCCTTCTCCAACATTTCGATAAACTGCTGAATCCGCCTGGCCCGCGTCTCAGCTTTTTTGGCCGTTTGGATCCGCCATAAGATAGCGTACCTGTTGGCGCTGTTGAGGGTAGCGAAAAAGGCTTTCGCCTCCGCATGCTTATCCAG
Organism: Anaerolineae bacterium; assembly: GCA_023382535.1. The sequence goes on from JAHDWA010000043.1 coordinate 26,136, forward strand.
TTCTGCCTGAAAATCGTCCGGCACAGTGGCCCTGCTTTGTGAATCATACGCCGCCTCCCAGCGCCCATCCTGCTTGGCTGCTTCAACAGCCCGGAGACCGGCCGGTTTCATCTGGCCGCTGGCAATCAGCCGTTCGGCCTTTTCGCGATTGATCTTTGACCAGATGCTTTTGGCTCCCCGCGGCGTAAATTTTTGCAGCCAAGAGGCTTCGTCATAACTTTTCTTCTGGCCGTCAATCCAGCCATAGCCCAGCGCAACTTCGACTGCTTCGTCGTATGATACTGACTGGATGCCGGACGCCTTTTTGGCCAGCCGCAGCCAGATGCCGGCTGACTCCGCGTGGTGCTGGTCGAGCCAATCCGCCCACTCCTTTTGCCCTTCAAAAAGGATGATCGGCAGGTCGCCAGAAGGGCTTGACAATGATTTCACAGGTTATGGATCTCCTCAAATTCATTTTGTATCACTTAAAGTTTCCCGTCGGCGGCTATTATATGATATAGTGTAGGTCACGTCAAAGAGAAATTTTAACAACAAATTTAGAAAGGATGATGAAATGAACTCGTATTACGTCACAGAATCGGCCCTGATTAAAGCGCCGGCAGAACTGGTTTACAATATAATCGCCGATTATCATAACGGCCACCCCTACATATTGCCCAAGCCCTATTTTCTTAATCTGGAAGTGGAGCAAGGGGGTGTCGGAGAGGGCACGATCATCCGCTTCCAAATGCAGGTCCTGGGAAAAACAGAAACCTTTCGGGCAACCGTTACCGAGCCGGAGCCTGGCCGGGTGTTGGTGGAAAGCAATCAGCCCCAGGGCAGCGTAACCACCTTTACCGTTGACCCTGTCGAGGGGGGGCAATCCGCCCAGGTGACTTTTGCCACCGAGCTGCCTGACCGCGGGGGTCTGCCGGGCCTGCTGGAACGCTTTCTCACCAGGCTAATGCTGCCGCGCATCTACAGAAAGGAGTTGGCCCAGCTTGAGGCTGTGGCCCAGGAGCGCGCCCGTGCCCCGCAATCCTAAAACCTGAGATCTACTATGACAAAGTCTGCTGGCTTTTACGATTTGCGCCAGGCTTTTGGCGAACCGGGCTGCGCCTTGTGCCGCTTGCTGGCCCAGACCGCCGATAGCTACATTGACGGCATGCTCTGGGAATTGGTCAACGACCCGGAACTGCGCCAGGAATTGAACCAGACCCGCGGCTACTGCCGCGAGCATGCCTGGCTGCTGGTGCGCCATGGGGCCTCGCTGGGTGCGGCGATTATGATGAAAGATATTATTGATACACTCGTTCGGGTGGCCAGCACCGGGCCATCCGAGTCGCCCTCTTCTTTTTCGTTCCGCCAAATGTGGCAAAGTTTCAACTCGACCCAACCCGGCGCTGCCGCCCAATTGGCCGCCGATTTCGCGCCCCAGGCGCCCTGCCCCGTTTGTGTCAAAGTTCAAACCAGCGAAGATTACTACGTGGCGGCGCTGCGCCAGCACCTGATCGGCCCCGACAACCTGGCCCCCGCCTATCAAGCCTCGGCGGGCCTGTGCCTGCCCCATTTTCGGCGGGTCCTGGCTCAAATAACCGACCGGGAAACATTGACTGTCCTGGTTGAAGCTCAAAAAGCGGTCTGGCAGCGCCTCAGCGCCGAGTTGAGCGAATTTATCCGCAAAAAGGATCATCGCTTTCAGCATGAAAGCTATGGCCCCGAGGGCGACTCCTGGCTGCGGGCAATTGAGGCCGTAGTCGGGACGCCGCCAAAGGGCAAGGGACGATGAATAATTACTGGTCCTTATTGAGCCATTGCTTGGACAAAACACTACAGTTTCGCCTCTTCATTAATCTTTCATTAAAAATGACTTGGCATTTTTTTAATTCTGCCTTATACTAAAAGTGGGGTTCTAAGGCGAGGGGGTCACATCTAAAGTAGGGGAGCATACTCTTTAGCTGGTGGCAAAACTTGGCCCGGCAACCGGAGCGAAGCTATGCCTACTGAAACTGTAGCTGACAGTCTACTGGGCCAACAACTGGATGAATACCGCCTTGATACTTTATTGGGGCAGGGCGGTATGGCTTGCGTGTACCGCGCTACCGATGTTCGGCTCAATCGCCTCGCGGCTGTCAAAGTAATTAATCCCCTGTTCCGTGCCGATGCCGACTATGCCACTCGTTTTGAGCGCGAAGGCCGGGCTATCGCTCAATTAAAACATCCCCATATTGTCAGCATCTATCGCTCGGGTCAGGCCAACGGTCTGCTCTATCTGGCTATGGAGTATATCGAAGGCACTGATTTGGCGGCTGTACTGGCCGCTTACCGGGCACGACAAGAGCTTATCCCGTGGCTACAGGCCAGCCATATCATTCATCACCTCTGCCTGGCCCTGGATTATACGCACCACCACGGTGTTATTCATCGTGATATTAAGCCCTCTAATGTAATACTGGATAAACAGGGCAATGCGATTTTGACTGATTTTGGCCTGGCGCTTTTGACGGCAGTGGGAACCAGGGGTGAGATTTTTGGCTCACCCCACTATCTGGCCCCGGAGCAGGCCATCTCGTCTGCCAAGGCCATACCGCAAAGTGATCTTTACGCCGTTGGAGTCATTCTATATGAGATGGTAACGGGTCAAGTTCCCTTCGACGCTCCCCATCCCCACGATGTCGCCTTAATGCATCTGACCGAGCCTCCGCCCCTACCCTGCCAACTGAATCCTGACCTTAACCCTAAAATTGAAGCCGTTATTCTCAAAGCGCTGGCTAAAGAACCCGAAGCACGTTACCCCAGCGGAGCAGCCCTGGTTGAAGCCCTGGCCCAGGCCGGGGTGGAAGCAGCGGTGAAGGCAGTCATTTCTTTACCCTCTCCAGACGCGCTTGTTCCGCTCTCAGCGCCCATGACAGAGGAGGCCAGGCCGAACCTGTCACCCCTACCAGGAGTAGGAAGGGTAGCGGATCAGCCAGGTGAAAGAGGCAAACCGATGACCAAGCGTTACTACTTAAAAAATATCCGCGACTTGTTCACAGAAGGATTCGGTGAGGAAGAATTACGTCGCCTCTGTTACGATGAACCTGACTTCCGGCCGGTCTATCATCAATTGGCCGAGAGTAACAGCAAAGCTGAAATTATTGACCGTCTGCTGGAATATGCCGAGCAAACCTTGCAGCTTGATAAATTATTGACCCTGGCCGGCCAACGCAACCCGGCTCGATATGCCAAACACCAACCCTATTATGAATTGGTCGTTATCGGCCGGGATGACTTGATCGGCCGTACCCTCCGCGACAAGTATTATATTATCGAACAGTTGGGCCAGGGCGGGATGGCCGAGGTCTACAAAGCCACGCAGTTGAGCCTGTCGCGTTTTGTTGCCATCAAAGTAATCCATAACCATCTCATTGAGAATGAGGACTTTGTCGAGCGCTTCGAGCGAGAGGCAATGGCGGTTGCCAGTTTGCACCACTCCAACATTGTGCAGGTTTTTGACTTCGACCGGGACGAGGACATCCATTACATGGTAATGGAGTTTGTCGCCGGTCCTACCCTCGAGGCAGAATTGAAGCAGTGCCGGAAGGCCAATCAGCTATTTTCTCTGGCTGAAACAATCACCATCTTCAGAGCATTGGCCAGCGCCCTCGACTACGCCCACGGGAAGGGAGTCGTCCACCGGGATGTAAAACCGGGTAATATTATGTTTACGGCCAACCGGCGGGTCGTTCTAACCGATTTTGGCATTGCTCGCCTCATGAGCGTCCCCGGTCATACCGTGACCAATGCGATTGTCGGCACGCCGGCTTATATGTCGCCGGAACAAGCCCAGGGCAAACCAGTAGATGAACGCAGCGACATCTACGCCCTGGGGGTAGTTCTTTACGAGATGGTGACCGGACGTATCCCTTTTGGCGGCGATACCCCTCTGGCTATCATTTTACAACACCTTAACACGCCGGTACCCTCCCCGGCGAGTTTCAATCCCCAATTACCAGCGGCAGTTGAGCAGGTCATTATCAGGGCGATGAGCAAAGAGCCGGCCGCCCGTTATCCGGCAGCGGGTGAGATGGCCCAGGCCTTAGAGCAGGCAGAAGTAGAATCAGGTAGGACGGTGATTAATATTCCTGCCACTTTCCCGGTGGACTCCTCCCTCACTCCGTCACAAATCCGGCGACTGGAACGGCAGAAGCAGGATTTAGAAGCGAACCTGGAAATTCTGACTCAAAAAATCAGCGGCCTGGGCCGCGACCTGGCGGCGGAAACTCGCAGCGACGAACGGTTGCGTTTGCAGACAGTTATCAAAAACGACGAACGGTTGCGAGATGAAATAGAAGCCAGCTTGGATCAAATCGAGCTTAAACTGAGGAAAGGAAAATCTGTATGAATCCCATCAGACGAGCCCGTATACAGACAGCTGAACTCCAGCAATACTGGGATCTTTTGAGTGAGAGACTTGGCCACATGCGCCAGGAATTGGTCATTGAAACTCGTGGTGAGGAAAAGCAGCGCTTGCGCCGGTCAATTGGTGAGATTCAGACTGAGCTGGAGCAGGTTGGGAATGATTTGAGCCGGTGGGAAAAGGAACTTGAAAAACTGATCAACGAGGAGCGTATCCGGGTCAGTGGGCAGCCGCAAAAAGTGGTCTACATTTCCTCAACCTACCAGGACCTCCCGGAGTATCGCCGGCAGGTTTACGACGTCTTAAGCGCCAAGAGCTACCATGTCGTCCCGGAGGCCAGCGAAGCGGCAGCCGATACTCGCTCGCTGACCCAACGCCTGGCCGACGTGGCCGCCTGCCACGTTTACATCGGGATCATAGCCTGGCGCTACGGCTACATTCCCCCCGACCAAAACCAGTCTATCATCGAAATGGAGTACCGGCAGGCGCTCCAGGCCGGCCGGCCTTGTTTTATGTTCTTATTGCACGAGGAAGCGCCCTGGCTGCGCAGCAGGATCGAACGAGGTCCCGGCGCGGAGCGGCTCGAAGCCCTGCGGGCCGAACTGGTCGCCCTGCCCGGCGTACAGTTCTTTAAAAGCCCGGAAGAACTGGCCGAGGGTGTTGACGCCGCCGTTGAGCAATGGGCGCAAACGCGATTGGAAGATGATGTGCGGTCGCTGCGGGAAAAGCGGGCCGAGGCCGACGAGCGGCAGCGCCAACTGCGTGAGCGGCAGCGCGTTGTGAACCTGCCCCCCTCCGACACGTACACCTTTAAAAATCGTATCCGCGAGCAGCAGGCTTTCCAGGATCATCTGGCGACCAACAATGTCCGCCTGGTCAGCCTGATTGGGCGGGGGGGCATGGGCAAAACGGCCCTGGCCAGCCGGGTGCTGGGCGAACTGGAACGGGGCCAACTGCCGGTTCCCGACGAGTCAAAAGAGTTAGCCATTGACGGCATTATTTACCTCAGCGCTCGCAGCACAGGTCTTAGTCTGGAACGGATCTACAGCGATGTCGGAGTCATGCTTGGTGAGCCGGTGGCCGGCGCCCTAGCCGCCCGCTGGGCTAACCCCATGTTGCCCCTGCCGGCCAAAGTGCAATACCTGCTGCAAACGATACGGAACGGCGTCTACCTGATGCTGCTGGACAACCTGGAAGACAAGCTGGACGACGATGGGACCATTACCGACGAAGGGTTGCGCCTGTTCATCGAAGCTTGTTTGACGCAACCGACCGGGGTGCGGCTGATTGTCACCTCGCGGGAGGTCATTAAGCTGTCCCCGACGACCCGGCCCGGCGTTCGCCAGATTTTTCTGCGCGACGGCCTGCCCGAAGAGGAGGCCATCGCCCTCTTACGCGAATTGGACCCGCAAGGCCAACTGGGCCTGCAAGACGCGCCGGACACCGACCTGCGCCGCGCCGCCCAGATCGCCATGGGTATTCCCCGCGCCCTGGAACTCCTAACCAGCATCCTGGAGGATCCGACCATGAGCCTGCCGCGCTTGCTAGCCGCCCGTTCAACCGAAACAGAGATGGTCGAGCAGTGGGTGGCCGAGGGTTACCGCCACTTGAGCCAGGAGGAGCAGCAGGTCATGGAAGCCCTGGCCGTTTTTAACCGGCCGGTCAGCGAGACGGCCATCGCCTACCTGCTGCACCCCTGGTCGCCCGGCCTCAATGTCCAGGCCTGCCTGCGCCGGCTGGCCAACAAAAATTTTGTCAGCGCCAACCGCGTCACCGGCCAATATAGCCTGCACCCCCTCGACCGTGAGTACGCTTATCGCCAAATCCCCGACCGGCCGAATGGGGCACAACCATAAAAGTGTTATAGATATCAGAAAGGAGACAAGAACGGTGAGCACCGATCAAGGCCAACAGCCAAAACCTACCCGGCAAGAGTTGGAACGACAAGCTGCCGCTTTCTACGCTGACATGCGTAAACCTGACAGTGAGTGGAAATCCATAATAGACCTAGCCCCTCAGCTAGCCGAATTTGACCACCTCGTTCATGCTGGGAATCCCACAGATTATGAGAACGCCTACCAAGTACTGGAGTCGATTGGCGACCGCTTGCTTTTGTGGGGCTATGGAGCCCGTCTGGCCGAACTGAGGAAAAAACTGGTAAATAACCTAAAAGACCTTGATGAAATAGTCAATCGAGGGAATCTGGGCCGCGCCTATCTCATCATAGGGAAAATTCTACAGGATAAAGGTACGGATGACGAAGGAGCTGTCAAGTGTTTCGAGAGGGCCTTTGAGGACGCTCAAAATTTCGCCATCATGAGTAGCGACAATCCTGATGAGGTGAAAGATGCTCTTGACAAGCCAGGCAGCCAGCCTGGCCGGCTGCGCGATATCTATCTTAAAAATTCCGTTCACGTAAAAGAGGCCATAAAAAATGTGGGTATCTGGTCTGGCCGTCTGAGCGAAGCCTACGGCTTTATAAGACGGCTTGATGACTGCCTCCGATTTCTCAAAAAAGCTCTATACATTGCCGATGAGATAAACGACACCCAGCATAAAGGTATCTGGATGGGAGGCTTGGGTTGGACCTATAGCTATCAGGGGGAGCGTGAGGAGGAAGATAATCAGAATTTTGAAAAAGCTAATGAATATTATGAGAATGCCATTAAGAATTATGAGGGCGCTATCGAAATTGCTGAGGCTGCGCACAATGATGTTGAAAAAGGGCGAAACATCGGCGGATTAGGGCGCGTTTGTTACTGCCGGAAGCAGTATGAGCAGGCTATCCAGCATTACCTAAACGCCTTGGAGATCGTCCGTGAAAAAGATCGTTGGTATGAAGCAGTTGTCTCCGGTAATTTGGCCAGCGCCTACCTCAAAGTGAAACAGTTTGAGCAGGCTCTCGCCTTCTGCCAAGAAGCTCAGAAAATTGCGCTTGAGATCGGTGATAACAAAGGGGCATCAATTCAATCCGGTCGTCTGGGCCAGATCTATGAAGCATGGGGGGAAGAGCAGGAAGCCCAAGGGCAAATTGAGCAGGCCCAAAAGTATTTTGAACTGTCCATCGAGAATTACAATCAGGCCAAAGATGCTCTTTCTGATTTCCGGGATAAACAAAGGCTGAATATTTTACAAGCGCGCCTGGATACAGCCGCTGAAAGAGTAAAATCCTTAAGTGAAAAAACTGGAGGTTCCACTTCTTGAAGAATGTAAATTGGTGGGCTGCTTAAAAACTTTTAAGCAGCCCGCCTCGCCTCCTCGTCCCACTTTATGACCTATCTCAATACCATCCACCATCAAACTGAATGGGATCAAGCCCTGACCTCCCTCCCCGGTGCACACGTCCTGCAAAGCTGGGAGTGGGGCGAGTTCAAGAGCCGCTGGGGCTGGTCGGCGCAGCGCTTGCTGTGGGTCGAATCTAACCCGGCCTCCGAGGTTTTCAAAACCTCGGAGGTCTCCCCGGTCGCTGCCGCCCAAATTCTGCGGCGGCCGATTTCGCGCACACCCTGGAGTTTTCTGTATGTGACCAAAGGTCCGGCCCTGAACTATGCCGATGCCTCCCTGGCTCATCAGGTTCTGGCCGGGTTGGAAAGTTACGCCCGCCAAAACCGGGCACTCTTTATCAAAATTGACCCCGATGTCCCCCGCCATTACGGCGAGCCGCAGCCAGACCAGCCGCTTGAACCGCCCGGCCGGGTCATGCTCGATTTGTTGGCGCGGCGCGGCTGGCGCTTCTCCCCGGAGCAAATCCAATTCCGCAATACGGTCGTCATTGACCTTGCCCCTGAGCCGGAGGCGCTGCTCGAGGCGATGAAAAGCAAGTGGCGCTACAACATTCGCCTGGCCGAGCGCAAAGGGGTGATGGTTCGCTCCGGCGGCGAGGCTGACATTGCCCCTTTTTACCGCATGTACGCTGAAACCGCCGCCCGCGATGATTTTCTTATTCGCCCCGCCGCCTATTACCACGATGTCTGGCAGCAATTTCTGCAAACAGGGCAGGCGGAGATGCTGCTGGCCTCGGTCGAGGGGGAGATCGTCGCCGGATTGATCCTGTTTTTCTTTGACCGCACCGCCTGGTATATGTACGGAGCCTCCACCGGCCAGCGCCGCGAGGCCATGCCGAATCACCTGCTGCAATGGGCCGCCATCCGCCGGGCCAGAGAACGGGGCTGCCTCAGCTATGATATGTGGGGCGCGCCGGATGTTTTCAACGAAACCGACCGGATGAACGGCGTCTATCGTTTCAAAAGTGGTTTTGGCGGCCAGGTGATGCAGGGCCTCGGTGCGTTTGATTATCCCGTTAACCGGGCTTTGTACTGGGCCTTCAGCGCGGCCCTGCCCCGGCTGCGCGGTTGGATGAGACGAGGAGGCGAGGATAGGTGAGGCGAGGAAATGAAAAAGACGAGCCAGCGCCTCCTCGCTTCTTCGCCTCTCATCCTCATAAAACTTGACTCTTGCCCACACCCGTGTAAGATAAAGGCCGCGATTTGTTACGGGATGTGTCTTTTTGGAAGGAAGCCCCCGGTAAGAATTGTCAACAGTCAATAGTTAAAGTCAATGATTAACAGGTGGTGAGCTGCCGGTTGATTATTGACTATTAACTGCTGACATTGATTATTGACCATTATTCTTGGAGACTCATTGTGACCCGATTGGGTGAGCTGCTAAAAGGGGCGCGCGAGGAACAGGGCCTTACGCTGGAGCAGGTCGAAGAAGCGATTCATATTCGACGCCATGTACTGGAAGCCCTGGAGGGCAATGAGCTTAAAAAGTTTCCCTCCCCGGTGATTACGCGCGGCCTGATTCGTAATTACGCCAAATACCTTAATCTTGACCCAATCGAAGCCCTGACCCTGTATGATGGCAACGGGATTGTGCCGGTCAAAGGGCAGCGCCTGACTCCCAATGGCATCGAGTTTATGAACCTCTCGATGGCTCCCCGGCCCTTCATCAGTTGGGATTTTATTATCGGCATGCTTCTTTTTCTGGGAGTTATCGGCGGTTTTGGTTACATCACTTATACCACCGTCATCCAGCCCGGCTTGACCCCCACCCCTACCAAAACCCCCAGCGCCGCCGGCCTGGGCGAAGATGCCGCGCTGCTCTTACCCACCGTCACTCCCCTGCCTACCAGCACCCCCACCCCCCTGCCGCCCACCGACACCCCTACCCCCATTATTTACGGCGGCGTCACCGTCGAGCTGCAGCTCAAGCAGCCTTCCTGGATCCAAATTCTGGTGGACGATGTCAAAACCTTTGAAGGCATCCTGCAACCGGGCGAAAGCAAAAATTGGACCGGTCAGCGCCGGGTCGCCATTCGCGCCGGCAATGCCGGGGGAGTGGAAGTTATTGTCAACGGGATCAATCGCGGGGTGATGGGCGGCGAAGGTCAGGTAGTTGACCAGATTTGGGAGAAGGTGGATGATCCTTCGGCGCTGACCCCCCAACCTGACCCCGCCAACAGCCTCTCGCCGACGGCGACGCCGCCGGCTCCACCCGGCAGCGAAACCCCGCTTCCCCTGGAGTCGGCTCCGCAAACCCCACCCGCCGAGGGCCAATCTTCAGCCACACCTCAGTCGTAGTTTCCTGGGGCAACGGAGTCCAGACCCTGGCTGCGCCGCACCACCGGCGCCAGTTGATAACGCTCTGCCACACTCATTTCTAATCCATTTCCAAAGGTCCTAAACGCTATGTACTTATCTACCGAACGCTTGGTGGCGCTCCAACATCGCGACTTCAGACTTTTATGGGTGGGCCAATTGATCTCTATTACCGGCACCCAAATGCAGCTAGTTGCCGTTGACTGGCATATTTATCAGTTGCTCAAAGGTCAGACCTACACTGTTTCGTTGTTCGGGTGGGAAATCCCCTTACAAGCGGAAGCTCTGGGGCTGGGATTATTGGGGTTGATGCGCGTTTTACCGGTAATCGTCTTTGCCTTGCTGGGGGGTATGCTGGCCGACACGCGAGACCGCCGCCAATTGATGATGTGGACCCAGGGCGCTGCTGCTCTTTTTGCGGTTATTCTTGCCGTAATCACCTTAACCGATCATGAAAGTGTCGCTGCTATCTATCTCCTGACCGCCGCCGGGGCGGCTGCGGCGGCTTTTGATAACCCGGCCCGGCAATCCTTGGTACCTAACCTGGTTCCCCGCGAACACTTGACCAATGCAGTCAGCCTCAACACGCTGATGTGGCAGATTGCCACCATTGTTGGCCCGGCGCTGGCCGGCCTCTTAGTGGGAGCCTTTAATATCGGCCTGGTCTATGTTCTCAATGCCTTGTCTTTTGTCGCTGTTCTGATGGCCTTATTCATGATGAGTTATCGCGGGCAGGCCGCCGCCCAAAATACCAGTTTCGGCTGGCCAGCCCTGGTTGAAGGACTACGGTTCACCTATAAATCTCGTCTCATCTGGAGCACTATGCTGCTCGACTTTTTTGCCACCTTTTTCTCTTCTGCCCGCACCATGCTGCCCATTGTCGCCAGCGACGTGCTGGGAGTAGGCGTACAAGGGTACGGCTTGCTGGCCACGGCACAGCCGATTGGGGCGGTATTGGCCGGTTCTATTCTCTCGCTGCGGCGCGAGATTCACCGCCAGGGGGTCGTGCTGCTGGTAAGTGTGGTTATCTACGGCCTGGCGACGGCTTTTTTTGGCATTTCAACCATCTTTACTCTCTCGTATTTCCTATTTGCGCTGACCGGCGCGGCGGACACCATTTCGACAGTCATTCGCGGCACGCTGCGCCAGGTAATGACGCCGGATCACCTGCGGGGCCGGATGATTGGGGTCAATATGATTTTCTTCATGGGGGGGCCGCAATTGGGTGAGCTGGAAGCGGGTTTGGTGGCCGCCGTTTTCGGGGTGCCATTCGCCATCGTTTCGGGCGGCATAGCTACGGTCTTGTTGACCGGCTGGGTAGCCTGGAAGTACCCCCGCCTGCGAATATATACCAGTACAACCGTTATGACAGAAAATGCCGGACCAGCCGGTTAAATTCTGCCGGTTTCTCCAGACTCGGCAGGTGGGCTGTCCCGGACATTACCACCTGCCGGCCATGCTGGACCTTCTCGGCAATTAGCCGGGAGATGGCTTGAAATTCGGCCGCATCCTTATCCCCCACAATAACCAGGGTGGGCATCACAATATTCTCTAACCGGTCAATAGCCAGCGGCGCTAATTCTTTCTCTGTCACCCCCGCAACTTCGGGCTGAGAGAATATGTTCAACTGCATCTCTCTGACCTGCTCCCGAATGCCAGCGCTAACCTCTCCAGGACTCCGCTGAAAGCCATCTACCCACATGTGGAGGTTCACTTCTGTGGCTGTGACCACGTCCCCTCGCTCCAGGGCTTCGGCCTCGGCCCTAAAAAATTCCAACATTTCTGCCGACTCGAACTCATACCCCCCTAAAGCAGGCGCTGCCAGCACCAAAGCGGTAACCTTTTGGGGATAGGTTAACCCAAAATCAAGGGCGACAGAGCCGCCAAAAGAAGCCCCCATGATACCGACCTGTTCAACCTTTAGATACTCCAACAAGGCGGCTATATCTTCATAATGGGCAAATAGACCGGCTGACTGGCCAGATTGGCCGAAGCCGCGCAAATCACAGCGGATCACAACATGTGTTTTCGAGAACTCTTCAAACTGGCTGTCCCACATGCGGCTGTCAGCCACACCGGCGTGAAGCAGCAAAAGAGGTTTTCCCTCTCCTTTTGTTTCGAAATACATCTCAATGCCGTTGATTGAAGCAAAGCCTGCTCTAGTTCCCTCTGATATAGGCAAGTCGCCCTCCTTCGAAAACTCCCACCCCATCCTCTCTCCTCCGAGGGGTGGGGGTCAGCCTAACGGCTTTTCAACCCCAACCCCGTTTTGCATAATGATGATGGGCCCCGTCGCTGCTTTGCCTTTCAGCTCCAGGGCAAGCGCCTGGTTTGCGTACGACTTGGCGGTTATTACTATTGTTCCGTCGAGATGGGGCAGCCCGGGGAGGGAGATTGTTTCAATAGAGGTGCTGATGTAGTTTGCCCCGTTATACACGGTTACGGTGATGGAACATTACACCAGTCTGAGGGCCGGGTCAAGCTCCAATTATGACCCGTGAGGTCAGGCCATTCGTGAGCAGGCGGCCCCCTAAATCCCCCTGAGGAGGACTTATCTCGTCCTTCCTCCTTGGGGGGAGCCAGAGGGGGACTCACCCTCATTGGCCCGGTTGGGCCGGACCTTCAATTTGTTAACCTTGCCAACCAGCATACTCGAAAACGGCGTTTTTGTGAAGTTCGTCAGGAGGGTCAAGTGGTCTTAACCATGCCCCGCTATCACCATCCCTGTTCTGGTCAAAATAATCAAGCTATGTTAGACTATTGTCGCTGCAACTTTAGTTATCTTCCCCTTTCAATTGTCTCATAAATTATTTGCTGATCTGGCTTATTTGACCCAATCAAAATAAGCCGCGCCATAGGCCGATTCAACCCATTTCTGCCCTGCTCTTGGAGGATGCATGCGACGACGGCTGGCTTGTTACCTGCTTATCCTGGTTTCACTCGTATTCTTTTTGGCCTTTCCCCTTCCACTTGGCGCCCAGCGACCCGAGGGAACGAATTCAGGGAGTCATTTTGTCAGTTTACCGGCTGCCGCCATGCCGGCCTTTAACGTCCTGGGTCTGACCCCTCAAATAAGTCTCGACTACGGCTCATTTTACTGGTTCGAGTTAAACGACGCCGATTTTGCCCGGCTCTCGGCCAGCAATATCCCCTTTGAGGAAGATTTGGAGGCGGGACAACTCAGGCTCATGAACTTTACCTTTGACCCGGCGCGGGCAGGTGAGCCGGCCCTGCCGGCCCAGATGAGAACGGAGGCGGCCAGTCCGGGCTTCCGCTTGGTCCAGTTTAACGGCCCCATTAAGGATGAGTGGTTAACCAGGCTCGAGGCGGCCGGTATGCGGCTGCTGCAATATTATCCTCACCACAGCTACCTGGTTTGGGCCAGCCAAAGCCAGGCCAGGGCGACGGAAGCCCTCGATTTTGTCCGCTGGCAGGGTCCTTTCCATCCCGCTTATAAAACCAACACGGAGCTGGCTCAGAAGCAAGGCCGGATTGAGAATGTTGATATTATGTTTTATAACGATGGCGACATCGAGGCAACCCTGGGCGCAATCCGCCGCCTGGGTGGGGTTGAACTGCAGCATTACCCTTCCCAGCCCGACCGGTTATTTTACAACGCTATTTTCCAGCTCGACGCCAGCGTTCTAGCCGATGTCGCCCAACTGGAGACGGTGTTGTGGCTGGGTTATTCCAGCCCTGTCCCGGTCTTGGACGACGAGATGTCCGGCCAGATCCTCGCCGGCAATCATCCCGGTGGAATTCCTTTTACCGGCTTTAACACCTGGCTGAGTCAGGCCGGGGTTGACGGCAGCGGGGTGATTTGGGCCGTTGTTGATACCGGGGTTGACTATGACCATCCCGACCTGAACAGCCGGATTGTTGGCGGCTTCAGCTATCCCGGCGCGCCCACAACCAATCCGGGCGAGGATTGTGCTACCATTGGCGGCCATGGAACCCATGTGGCCGGGATTCTTGGAGGCGACGCCACAGCCGGCTTTACCGACGGCAGCGGCTTCCGGTACGGGTTGGGTATTGCCCCAGAAGTCAATATTTTTGCTCAAAATTCGCTGTGTGGTTCTAGTTGGCCCCCCATAGGAGGCTGGCAAGAACACAGTAAGCGCTCTCTTTTAGGCGGGGCGGTCGGCAGTAACAGTTCCTGGACAACCGGCGAAGGCACGGCCCATGGGTATCAGGCTTCGGAGCGGACGCACGATATTATGGTCCGGGATGGCAACTTCGATACGGCCGGGGTAGCGGAGCCTCTTATCCAGGTCTTTTCAGCCGGCAACTCTGGCCCAAGTCCCATGACGCTGACTTCACCTAAAGATGCCAAGAACCTCATTGCGGTGGCAAATAGTCTTAACCAGCGCGCCGGCAGCATTGATAGCATCTCCAACAGCAGCAGCCGGGGTCCGGCAGTGGATGGCCGCTGGGTGCCGGTCATTACCGCACCGGGGACTCAGATTGCCTCCACTCGCAATGATTTAGGGGGCGATTGCTCCACGGCTATCGCCGGTACCAGTAATCGCTATGCCTTCTGCAGCGGCACCAGCATGGCTGCCCCGCATGTTTCCGGCGCGCTGGCCCTGGTTACGCAGTGGTGGCGCACCTTTAACGCTGGGGCCAACCCCAGCCCGGCCATGGCCAAAGCCCTGCTGGTTAACGGCGCTGTGGACATGGGCGCGGCCGATATTCCCAACACCAGCGAGGGGTGGGGACGCCTTAACCTCACCCGTATCATCAGCAGCAGTGTGAATGTGCTTTATGACGACCAGACCCGCACCTTTGGCCAGACCGGCCAACTCTGGGCAAAGGCGATTGAAGTGGACAACCCCGGCCAGCCCCTCAAAATAACCCTGGCCTGGACCGATGCGCCCGGTGCGGTAGGAGCCAATCCGGCGCTGGTCAACAATTTGGACCTGCGGGTAGCCGATCAGAATGGCGTTATTTATCGGGGGAATGTTTTTAACAGCGGTTGGTCTGCCAGTGGGGGTTCGGCTGATACCCGCAATAACCTGGAGAATGTCTATCTCCAGAATCCAAGCGGCCGCTTCATTATTACCATCCAGGCGACCAACCTGGCTGGAGACGGCGTTCCTTACAACGGCGATACCACCGATCAAGATTTTGCCCTGGTCTGTACCAACTGTACCAGCCTGCCTGAAGGTATCCTGGCCGGTACGGTCACAAATGCCGCGACAGCCGCCCCGATTAACGGAGCCACAGTTGTCGCTTCAGCCAGCCCCAGCCAGGTTTTCGCTACCAGCAGCGGCTCCGGGGGCAAATACTCCCTTCCCCTGCCAGCAGGTAGTTACAATTTAACCGTCTCAGCCTTTGGTTATCTCACCCAAACGATCAACAATATCTCTGTTTCAGCCAATATCACCACCACCCGGAATGTGGCGCTGGTTGGGGCGCCTGCGCTCACGGTCACCACCGTCCAGGTTTCAGGGGGTGACGGCGATGCCGCCCTGGAGCCGGATGAGACAGCCTATGTCAGCCTTGGCCTGACGAATCTGGGCTTTGGCGCCGCCACCAATGTCAGCGGGGTTGTGGCGACAGCTCATCCCCAGGCTACCCTGCTGAACAACGCCTCCGGTTATGCCACGATTGCGCCAGGGGCAACCGTTCATAACACCGTGCCTTTCCGGGTCCAACTGAGTCCCTCGTTCGCCTGTGGGGATCCGCTGCTTTTGACGGCAACGATCACCACGGCGCAGGGCAATCTTATCGTGCCGGTCACCATACCTACAGCCCAGCAGTTCACGCCCTTTACTTACATCAGCAGCAATGTGCCCCAGAACTTCCCGGTTCCAGTCAGTGCCGTCACCTCCACACTGGCTATCACAAATATCTCCAAGATCGCCGATGTCAATGTTACTCTCTCGATTAACCATCCCTGGGATGCTGATTTGGATCTCCTCCTGCGCGCGCCTACGGGCACAGAAGTGGAACTGAGCAGCGGTAATGGCAGCAGCGGTAACGACTACCTCAGTACCACTTTCGACGACGAAGCGGCCACGCCGATCACCTCAGGCGCGCCGCCTTTTAGCGGCAGCTTCCGGCCCGAACAACCGCTCAACCTCCTCGACGGCTCAAATACCAATGGCGCCTGGGCGCTGAAGGTCATAGATACGGAGCCAGATTTTGATGGGGGTGTGCTGACTGGCTGGCGTCTGACCCTGCTCCAGCCCATCTGTGAGGCTTCACCCTCCGTAGTTTACTTCCCCTTGATTCTTAAGCAGTAGATAATCCTCATAATTAGCCCTTGTGGGGAATAGGACACGGATTCGACGGATTTTTTGGATAAAAATGACTTAAATCCGTCCGATCCGTTTAATCTGCGTCCAACAGGTGAGACAGGGCAATATCCTGCAAGACAACAGGCAAGAGCCTGTGGTACAATCATAGTATGCAAGGTAAGGAATGGACTAAAATCTGGTACAACCCCCAGCTTGAGATGGGGCTTTTTCAGGCGTTTTACGTTCATCACGCTTACCCCCGCCACAGCCACGATTACTACGTGATTTGTGTCATCGAACAGGGCCGCCAGTCTTTTACCCATAAAGGCACCAAGTATTTCACTCCAGCCGGTGGAGTGATCTTGATCAATCCGGGGGCCGTTCATACCGGCGAGGCTGCCGATGCGCAGGGATTTGAGATGCGTTCCCTCTACCCCACGACCAGCCATATGCAGCGGGCAGTGTTTGAGCTGACCGGGCGGGAGCAGGCGCTGCCGTTTTTCAAAGATGTTCGGGTTGACCAGCGCTGGGTCAGGGACAGCGTTTTGGGGCTGCACCAGGCCCTGGTTCAAGGCGCGAGTCCCCTGGAAGGTGAGTCACGCTTTATCTGGATCCTGGCCCAGCTCATCAAGCGCTATGCGGACATCCACTATACCGAACAACGGCTGGGTAAAGAGCCAGCCGCCATCCAACGCGCCCGCCGCTATATTGATGACTGTTTTGCGCAAGGCATCAGCCTGACCCAACTGGCTGAACACGTCGCGCTCAGCCCTTACTATCTGCTGCGGGCTTTTCGAGCCGAAGTCGGGATGCCGCCCTACACTTACCTGGAAAGCGTGCGGATTCGTCAGGCCCAGCGGCTCATCGAGGCCGGCAAACCCCTGGCCGAGGTAGCGGCTGAGGTCGGCTTTAGCAGCCAAAGCCACCTGACCCGCCGCTTCAAGCAGATTATCGGGGTGACGCCGGGCCAATACGCCCAACAGCTTAGATAATTAGCCCATGCTAAGGAGAGGTCATGATGGCGATTAATTTGTTTCCTTTGCTCTCATACGTGCTGATTTCTACCTTCACCCCCGGCCCCAGCAACGTCTCCAGCGCTTCGATGGGCGTTCTGCACGGCTACAAAAACACATTGAATTACCAGATTGGCCTGGCTGTAGGTGTTTTCTGCGCTATGCTGCTCAGCGGCTGGCTTTCCACAACCCTCCTGGAGTTCTTTCCCGCCCTTGAACCGGCGCTTCGTTATATCGGGGCCGGTTATATTCTGTACCTTGCTTTTGGGCTTCTAAAAGCCAGTTATGTTTTCACTGAAACCGAGGTCAACCCCCTCGGGTTTGGCCACGGCCTGCTGCTGCAGCTCGTAAACCCCAAGTTGATTGTTTACGCCTTTACCCTCTTTACCGCATTTCTGGCGCCCATTACTCATAACGTGACCCTGATAGGGGTGGCCGCGATCCTTTTGGCCGCGATTTCGTTTAGCGCTACTTCGGTCTGGGCTTTGTTCGGCACAGCCATTAAGCGCTATCTGCACCATCCTCGTTGGCAAGCGGCGGTAAACATCATCCTCACCCTCTTATTGGTTTACACGGCTGTCGCGCTGGTGGGCCTGATCTAATCTAAATAAAATCGTTAACAAAACCCTGCTGCGATTGTTGCTCCTTTCTTTTACTTCTGCCAGAGGTACAGCATTAATTTAGCCGCCGGTTGAAACCCAAGCTGGCGATAGACGTTGACCGCCAGCGGGGTTGAGTGCAGGATGGCGGTATGATATCCTCGCTGGCGGGCCTCGCGCAGCGCGGTTAAAGAGATGGTGGTGGCCAGACCGTGACCGCGTGCCTGGGGCAGCGTAGCCACCTGATACAAGCCGGCCACTCCCGCCCCCGCCACAAAACTGCAAGCCGCCACCGGCTCGCCCCGCCAGAGGCCCAGAAAGCGCTGCCAGGGCAGGCTGTCCTCAACACCCAGGCTGGCCTCCAACTCAAACCATTCGTCGGCGATGGCCGGCGGGGTGCCGGAGTTACGAGCCAGCACGGTGACAAATTCACGCAACTGGCTCAGGTTTTCCACTCGTTTTACCGTAAAATCTGGCGGGAACGGCAGATTCTCGTTGAGATCGGCCAGTTTCAAGCTCATCCCCTGCAGTGAGAAAACGGGTTGAAAATGATAGGTTGCCAGGTACTCGCCCAACTGCACCGGCTGTGTGGCTGGCCCAACAAACCAGTAGATTGCCATCCGGCGCGACTGAGCATCGTACAGTAGACCGTTGATGAAGGCGTGAGCTTCTT
This sequence comes from Anaerolineae bacterium, assembly GCA_023382535.1. The sequence goes on from JAHDWA010000043.1 coordinate 44,641, forward strand.
CAGGGGTGGTAAAGTTGGCCCGCAGCACCGTGTTGAACAGGTAGTTGGGGTAGGCGATGTCGGTGGTGAACCAACTGATCTCCGGCTCGACAAAAAAGCGCATGTGGGCCGACTCGCTCAGATACACAAAGCGGGCCAGCAAATTAGCTTCGAGCAGGAGATTCTCTTCCCTTCGACCCTTTGCTTCCGTCGGGTTCATCATTGTTCTCTCCTGTCAGCTCAGGTACTTGGTCATTCTGGCGGTGGGCAAAATCACGCCATCCGGCAGGTTAATCTCTACCCGCTCGACCACCTTAAACCCACAAGCGGTGTAGAGGAGGGCGCCGGTCAGCGTGGCCAGCAGCTCCAGCCGGGTAAAGCCGGCCTGGCCGGCCGCGTCCTGGCACGCACTCATGATTTGCCGGCCAATGCCGCGCCTGGCCCACTCAGGATGCACATAAAAGGCACGAATTTTGGCCGGATCGCGGCGGGGATCGAGCAAATTGTCCTCGGTCCCGTCTTTGACTTGGTCGCCGCCGTAGAGCGTCTTGCGCCGGCTCCAGCCGCCGGCCCCCACGACATGGCCGTCCGTTTCAACCACGTAGTAAGTGCCGTCCTCAATAAGCTGGGTATCTATCCCAAACACATATTTGAGCGCACTCTCGACTTGCTGCGGGTTGTAATGCCGCCCGCCCAATTCGCGTACCGAAGCTTCAATCAGCCGGGCCAGGGCCGGGATATCCTCCCGCCGAGCCTGGCGGAGCTTAAAATCAACCTTGTTGATACTGGGTGCGATATTCATCGAACGATTCCTCCATGTGTCTCTGAGAAAAATCTGTGTTATACTCCCACTCTACCACACTGCTGCGAAAAAAATGCGCCCTGTCTGCGAAATAAAAGCGAATTACAGAGAAGTTTTTGAAGAATGGAGAATTTGCAGCTTCATCTCTTGGGCAAACCGGAAGTTTATTTGAACGGCCGTCTCCTGACGGAGTTTGAGACCAGCAAAGCCCAGGCGCTGCTTTACTACCTGGCCGTGACCGGCCGCGCCCACAGCCGGGACACCCTGGCTGATTTGCTGTGGGGTGACATGGACGAGGCCACAGCCAAACGTAACCTGAGCAAAGCCCTGTCCAGCTTGCGCCACCTGCTGGGGCCTTACTTGCTGATTGACCGGCAAAGCATCGCTTTCAACCGGGAAAAACCTTATGAACTGGACGTCACCATTTTTCAGGCAGCCATCGAGGGGAGCAGTTTGCTTGAACCCAGCAAGCCGGAGGACCTGTCACCGCTGCGTAAAGCGGTCAATCTCTATGGGGGCGATTTTTTGGAGGGGTTCTACATCAGGGAGGCGCTGGTTTTTGAAGAGTGGCTTACCCGCCAGCGTGAGCAGCTTCGCGAGATGATGTTGCAGGGGTTAGACTTGCTGGTTAAGGCTTATACGGATCAGCAGATTGATGATGCCGCCGGGCTGGAGTACGCCTCGCGTTTGCTGGCGCTGGACCCCTGGCGGGAGGCGACCCACCGGCAGATGATGCTGCTGCTGGCTCGCAGCGGGCAGCGCAGTGCGGCTCTGGCGCAGTATGAAACCTGCCGGCGGATTTTGGCCGAGGAATTAGGCATCGAACCAGCGGCCGAAACAACGGTCTTGTACCAGCGGCTTAAAGCGGCTGCTGCCCCGCCGCACAATCTACCGCCACCCGCCAATTCCTTTGTAGGGCGCACGGCCGAGTTGAAGCAGGTGGAACTGCACCTGTTCAACCCGTCCTGCCGTTTGTTGACCCTGGTCGGGCCGGGCGGCATCGGCAAAACCAGTCTGGCGCTTGAGGCCGCCCGGCACTGTACCCGGTCGGAGCCGGCGCTGAGTGAAGCCGGATTTACCGATGGGGTCTATTTTGTCAACCTGGCTCCGGTTGGGGGGGGGACAGACCGGCCCGGTGAGCCAAACCCGGCCGATCTGGCTGACCTGTTCGCTTCAGCCATCGCCGAGGCGCTCAACTTCTCTTTTTATGGGCCAACCAACCTGATGAGCCAACTGCTCAAGTACCTGCGCCAGAAGCAGGTGCTGTTGGTGTTGGATAATTTTGAACACTTAATGGCCGGAGCTACCCTGCTGATTGAGCTGTGGCAAAATGCACCCGGCGTTAAGTTGCTGGTGACTTCACGCGAACGGCTCAACCTGCGCGAGGAGTGGGTGGTGGAGGTGGAGGGGTTGGAGTACCCCAGGGAAGTGTGGAAGCGTGGAAGCGCGGAGGCGTCGCTGTTGGACAGAGACAGTGTCTCAACTTTTCCGCTTTCCAACCTTCAAGAAGGCCCCTTAAAACCAAAGGCCCCCTCTGGGGGGGCGACCTCCCCCGCTTCCGGCCAATATAGCGCCGTAGCCCTCTTTATCCAGCGGGCGCAGCAGGTGCGGGATGGCTTTACGCTGACCGAGGTCGAAGCGCCGCATGTGACCCGAATTTGCCAGTTGGTCGAAGGTTCCCCGCTGGCCCTGGAACTGGTGGCCAGGTGGCTGAGGGTGTTGACCTGCGCCGAAATTGCCCAGGAAATCGAGCACAGCCTGGATTTTCTAACCACTTCGCTGCGCGATGTGCCGGAGCGTCATCGCAGTATGCGCGCTGTCTTTGAGCAGTCGTGGCGGTTACTGTCAGAGGCGGAGCAAGGCGTTTTGCGGCGCTTGTCGGTCTTCCGGGGCGGCTTCCGCCGGTCAGCCGCTCAGGAAGTGGCCGGCGGGTCGCTGTTGATCCTGACCGGCCTGGTGGATAAATCGCTGCTGCGGCTCACCGACTCGGGCCGCTACCAAAGCCACGAACTGCTGCGCCAATTTGCCGCCGAAAAAATGGCCGAGACGCCCGCAGAACGGGAAGCCGCTCTCGATGCCCATTGCCGCTACTACGGGGATTTTTTGGCCCGGCATGAAGAACAACTAGAAAATGTAGAAGGGACAGCCAAGCTGGCCGAAATTCTCCCCGAAGCGGATAACATTCGAGCCGGTTGGGAACGAGCGGTCACCTCCGACTGGCCTATGGCTATCCCCGGCCTGATGCAGTATGTCCGGGCCATGCGCCTCTTTTACAGCGCCTGTGGCTGGTACCACGAAGGCGTAGCTTTATTTGATCAGGCCCTTACCCGGTTGGAAACGGCAGTAGCCGGGTCGAACGATGCCCGGCAGCGCATTGTTTATGGTCGTTTGCTGCTGCAACAGGCCATGCTCTGCCAGTATCTCAGCCGCTTCGACGAAGCCGAAGCGCTGTGTGCTCGCAGCCTCGAGGCGCTGCAAGGGACAGGAGCCGACCGTGACGAGGCAGCCACCCTGCGCCGGCTGGGCGCTTTAAATTATGTTGGCGAGAAGTATGACCTGGCCCCGGCCTACCTGGCTAAAAGCTTATCCCTGCTCGATCCGGCCAAGAGTCCTGTCAGTTATGCCAAAACCCAGTTATTTCTGGGAATGGTAGCGCACGAATTTAAGCAGTATGAGCAGGCTGAACAGTTGTTGAGCGAGAGCATCGCCACTTTGAAATCGTTCGGCGAGCTGCGTTACCGGCACTTTGGCCTGGGTTATCTGGCCGGGACCATGCACGCCCTGGGCCACCTGGTAGAAGCGAAGCGGTTGATGGGGGAATGTCTGAGCCAGAGAGAGCTTATCGGCGACCCGCGTACGATTCCGCACATGTTATACCATATCCGTGGGATTTCCGGTTTAATGGATGCGGCGTTAGGGCACGAAGCCAGGCGCATGCTGCAAACAATCATCGCTATTTGCCGGGACAACGCCGACGATTGGGGTGTGGCCCTTTCGTTAAGTCAGTTGGGTTATACTTATTGCCGGTTAGGTGAGTATGATGAGGCTGAACGGTCTTTTCGGGAGGCGTTACAGTCAGCTACGAAGCAGCCTATCCTGCCGATGGCGCTGGAGGCTCTGGTGGGGCTGACTCTGCTCCTGACCAAGCAAGCTCCACCCTCGCCAGAAAACCTGGAGTGGGCTGTTACCCGCCTGACCCTGGTGCTGAACCACCCTGCCACTACGCGCCCCACTTACGATCGGGCGGCCGCCTTGCTGGCCGAGTTAGAGGAGACCGGGCTGCCACCGGAAGTTGCAGCGGCAGCTCATGAGCGGGCACAAGCGCTGACGCTGGCAGCGTTGGTTGAGGAAGTCCTGCCCCCAAGCTAAAGAGATATGTTCTGGAAAAACCTTTCCCTGGAGGAACCTTGTCTAAGAATTCAATATTAGGCTTCTTGACCAAAGTGCTGTCTGCTCTGGGCATCAACGCCGTGCCGCTCGTCGGTTTTTTTGGCCTGGGCTGGGGTTGGGAAAATACCATCCTGCTTTACCTGCTGGAAACCCTGATCGGTATCTTGCTGGTGGTGCTGCGCATCCGCCTGCTGGCGCCGGCGAGACAAGAGGTGATTGGAGCTTCGTTGCCTAAACCCCCAGCCGAAATTTCAACTGGCAAGCGGACGTCAACGAAAGTCATACGCTATGCCTGGCCCACGCCTGGCGGCGTGTTATATGACCGGACGGAGATGCTCAAGAGCTACCTGTTGATCGCCATCAGCCTCTCCGTGGCAACAGCCGTGTTTATGCTTGTTTTTCTATTCATGGTGATGCGGGTGGAGTTAGACCTGGCTGCGCTCCGTTCCGGGCTGGGGGGGATATTCACCTTTCAACTTTTGAATCTGCTGGGCGATGTAGTCTGGCTGCGGGCGCTGTCGCTGGCGCAGGCCGAAAAGCTGCTGGAACAAAGTATGGGCCGGGTGGCGCTGCTGTACCTGGCCGTTTTTGCCGGTGTCTGCGCCGCGCCCTTTCATACTTACGCTTTTTTGCTGCCGTTCATCGGCCTCAAAACAATGGTGGATGTCGGCCAGCCGATTCAGACCCTATATCAGCGGTGGTCGCAAAGCTAAGATGGTGAAAGCAACGGAGAAAATCCAGAGGGGAATAGTTAATTTTGAGCAATTTTACCCAGGCTCTAACCTTACTATAAAGACCAGCCCTGGTCTATTGGCTGGATGTCTGAAGTTGTTATTTCCGGCAGCTCAAGCAATACTATCCTTTTCACGGCTTGTCGTTAAGCAGGCGATTGAGGGGAAGAAGCTATGGCGGCTACAACAGATGCTTTGTTAAAGACTAAGACCACGGAAGTTTACCGGCGTCTCCTCCAAACCTATGGCGAGCGCCCGCTCAAACCCCGGCGCGAGCCGATGCACGAACTCATCTCAACCATGCTCTCCCACCGGACCACGCAGAAAAATGAAGCTACCGCCTTTGAGCAGATGTGGCAGCATTTTGGCTCGTGGGAAGCCATCCGCGCCGCGCCGTCCGCCGAGTTAGCCGAAACGATTGCTCCCTCCAATTTTGCCGAGGCTAAAGCCCCTAACATCAAAAAAACGCTGCAACGTATCATTGAAGAGCGAGGCGAGCCTTCCATTGATTTTCTGGCCGATTTGCCTGTGGAAGAAGGCTTGGCCTGGTTGATGTCTTTACCGGGAGTTGGCGTTAAAACAGCTTCACTGGTTTTACTTTTCTGCTTCAGTAAGGAAATCCTTCCGGTAGACACCCATGTTCATCGGGTCAGCCAGCGCCTCGGTTTAATTGGTCCAAAAGTCAATCCTGAGGCTGCCCACAAACTTTTACTCAACCTGCTGCCAAAAGACCCTCACGTTCTATTTAACTTTCATATCTCAATGCTCCGGCACGGCCAGAAAATATGTATCTGGGGCACACCCCGCTGCGAACAATGTCCGTTAACGGATATTTGTGATTGGTATCAAAAGAATAAAACGTAGTGATAGGTGGTTTTATGATGAGTGATGAAGTAATGAATCCAACCCCTGCCGGTAAATCTCAGCAAAATCCTACCCTCAGCCGGGCGGCGCGAACCCAACAAGCAACCCAGGATGAGAAATTTTTAGAGACGCCCCAACCGGAGCACAAAATCTTTACCAATACCGACCCCTGGCGGGTGCTGCGAATTCTGGGAGAATTTGTATCCGGTTTCGAAGAGCTGGCTGAACTCGGCCCGGCGGTCAGCATTTTTGGTTCAGCCCGGACTTCGCCGGATGATCCGATGTACCGGGCAACCGTCGAAACGGCTCGCCTGCTGGCCGAGTCCGGCCTGGCGGTTATCACCGGCGGCGGGCCGGGGATCATGGAGGCTGGCAATAAAGGCGCGCAGCAGGGCGGCGGCGTTTCTGTCGGCCTCAATATCGAGCTGCCTTTTGAGCAGGGGACCAACCGCTATGTCAAAATTCCCATCAACTTCCACTATTTCTTTGTCCGCAAGACCATGTTTGTCAAGTACGCCCAGGCCTTTGTGATCTTTCCCGGCGGTTTCGGCACGCTGGACGAATTGTTTGAAGCCTTGACCTTGATCCAGACCGGCAAGATTCGCAACTTCCCGGTCATCCTCTTTGGTTCGGCTTATTGGGGCGGCTTGCTGGACTGGCTGCGGCAGACCATGCTGGCCAAAGGCAACGTTTCCCCGGCAGACCTTGATCTCATCGTCGTCGCCGACTCCCCCCAGGAAGTGCGCGACTTGATTATGAAAGCGATGGTCGAAGGCGGCTGGGGCCAGGAGAAAGAACATGCGGCCCGCGAGGAAACGCGCAGGGTGTACCAGCAGGGGACAAAGCCCCGCGCCAAAGCGTCAGGCTAAAGTCGAGTTCACTCGGCGCTGTTTTATAGCCCTGGCATTAATGCCGGGGCGGTTCAGGCTGGTGTAATTTCTTGAAGTTCGGCTTCCAGCCTCTTAAGCTCTGCTTCGACCTCTTCGATTTCCCGCACAATATGCGAGGGTACATCCAAGCCGTACTTGGCTCGCTGCACCTCGAGAGTCCGCAGCTTGCGCGTTTGGATGTCAATCAGCTCTAGCAAATGCTCCCGGCGCGCCTCCCGCTCTGGCCACTCGCCGCCAAGCCCTCTTTTTTCTCTCACCAACCTGCTTTTATCCAGCACGTCGTCAATCAAGCCCCAGACATTGACCATTTGGAAACTCTTTTGACATTGAATGTACTCCTGCCTGGCTTCGGTGAACTTTTGCAGCACCTCGAACGGATAAAAATGGGGGTCCTGGCTGTTTTTGCAGCCAGCGCAGTTGCAGGGGATCAATTTGCTGACCTTCAAGCGGCGGTAGCTGTCATGGATTTTATCCAGCTCGTAGGTCACGATCGTCAGCAGCTCTTTTTTGTGCTGGCCGATGATGCGGACTCTGATCTCCCGCCGGTCGTAATACTCGATCACTTCCGCCGCCGTGCGATCTTTCTTTAAGATGACCCCGCTTTTCCAGACGGTGCGCTGGTCGGCAATCCATTTCTGCATGGCGACGATGAATTGGGTCAGGATGCCTTTGGGCATAAACTCGTAGGTGTAGCGCAGGATGAGGTTGTTGCTGTCGGGCCAATCGTAGTGGGGCTGGTTGGCGCTGAGCAGTTGCGGGGCGATGTAGTCGCCGCTGCCGGGGATTTGGTAGCACAGCTTGAAGTTGATCATCAGTTGCAGCAGTTCATCCTGCATGGCGGCATAGGTCGGCTCGTGCCAGATCGTTTCCAGGTCGGCCCGGTTGAAACGGCCCAGGTTGCGCATCACCGTCTTGTCGTCCAGCACTTTATAGACCGCCGCCGTGCCCCACTCCGGCTTGAGGATGACCGTCTTTTTCAGCAGCGGGTCGGCCTGAAAGTGGAGGCACACCCCCAGGTCATGCAGGTAGCTGCTCAACTGCAAGCTGTCTTTGAGCTGCTGGAAGCCGTTTTGCCGGCAGATGTCCAGATACGCCTCCAGGCTGATGTGGTTGCGCGGATCGTTTTCCAAAGCCTCCCGTACCTTGACCCAGGTTTTGGGCAGTTCCGTGCCGATATGCGGCAGGTGGCTGAGGTAATGCTTCATCTGGCTTAAGATGTCCGGCAGGCCGCGATTGGTCGCCAGGTTGGCCGCCAGCGTCTCCTTGAGGTTGGTGAACTGCCCCCGCAGTTGGCGCTCGTTGATCTCGCGGTGGCGGTCCTGCTTTTCGTTCAGGACGATCAGCAGCGGGCTGTTGTCGCTCAGCAGCTCGACCACGTTCAGCCAGTAGTAAAAATCGGTGTCCTCTTTGCGCGTATCGGCCACCAGGGCATAGAGCGAGCGCTTGGTCAGGAAAAACTGGTGGGTGGCGTGGTAAATCTCCTGCCCGCCGAAGTCCCAGATGTTGACGCGGAAGGTCTTTGGCCCCGGCCCCCCTCCAACTCCCCCCGGAGGGGGGAGTGCAGACCCTTCCCCCCCTCTGGGGGGGACTGAGGGGGGGCTTAAGGCAGGGCTAAACGGAAACTCCCACCGGATCACCTCAATCCCCTTCGTCGAAACCTCATCCTCGCGCAGTTGGTAGCCCGCATCCTCGATCTTCTTCGCCAGCGTCGTCTTGCCCGCTCCCCCCTCGCCGACGATGAGCAGCTTGGCTTCGTAGAGATAATCTTTGCCGGCGGCTGCGAGTTGGCGGAAGTATTCCTTGATTCTCTCAATGTCTGCGTTGCCATACTTATCAAGGTTCACGACTTCTGGCGGAGGAATCTCAATTGGGTTGTCCATTAAATTCAATTCTTTTAGGTTTTTCAGTTGCAGGATTTTGGGAGATATTTCCTTGATTTGGTTTTTGTAACTTCCTTTGCTTGTACCTAGCATTCCTAAATACAGTTGTACTAATGACTCCAACTCGTAAATCGATTCAGGTATAAAAGCCAAATTACAATAGACTAATACAAGCTTTGTTAAGTTATGTAATTTAGAAATAGAGTCAGGAATAGTAACAAAATCATTCACACCTATGTACAGTTCACTTAAATTCTCTAGTAGGCAAAGAGAGTCCGGCAAAGTAGTTAAACCTGTTGCATTTAAGTTAAGTAAGGTCAAGTTTTGTAGTTGAGTAATCGCTTCGGGAAGAGTGGCTAATGGATTGCCACCTAAATGAAGCGACGTCAAGTTTTGCAGTTGAGTAATTGCCTCGGGGATGGTGGTTAATTGATTATCGCTTAAATCAAGTGAGGTCAAGTTTTGCAGTCGGGTAATCGTGTCTGGGAGGATGGTTAATTGATTGCCGCTTAAATCAAGTGAGGTCAAGTTTTGCAGCCGGCCAATCGCAGCGGGGAGGGTAGTTAGATGGTAATTGTTGCTTAAATTCAACACTTCCAACTGGGTCAACTCGAATACTTCACTGGGGATTCGGGTTAGCCGTTCACCCCCTGGTCTACCCCACTTCCAGCTTAAATCTAGTTGTTTAAGCTGTATCTCTTTAGCCTCTCGTATTCTGGCCCGGATAGATTTGGATGTTTCGCTCATCGCCGGAGTCCTTCCGCTGCGGGTGGGATTAAAATTGTCGCGCCATAGGGCCAGTATACCATAAGTTGGGGGGAGTGAACCACGAAGGGCACAAAACGGGCGAAAAGCGCGAAAGTAGAGCTTGGCCCTTTCGTGTTCTTCGTGTTTATCGCGGGTTTCGTGGTTCACCCTGTTTCTTCGTTGCCTAAATTTGTCGGGTCCTAGGGCCAGTATACCATAAGTCGGGGCGCAAAAGAAGCCCTTTGGAGCAGGAACACGGTGGAATCTGAGGGCGGAATTACGGCCAATTCACCGAATCGCTGAGGCCGCTGAGGGGACTGAATACGCTGAATAAATCATCACGTCAGTCTCCTCAGGGCCATTTCAGTATTTTCAGCGGCTCGATTGGGAAAGCTCTGAGAATTGACAGCCACATAACTCTTCGTTAAAATGGATTACATATTCATTTTTTGAATAATCACAGAATAAACAAAAATCTCTTATCAACCAGGAGAAGACCCATGCCAACGAAGCTGCTGTACCTCTTCAGTGGTTTGATGCTTGCCGCCATTTTGGCCGCGCTGGGACCATTGACAATCATCGCCGCGCCCACCGCCCAGGAAATCATCTGCGCCGATGAATATACGGTTCAGGCCGATGATTGGCTCAGTAAAATCGCCGACAAACTGTTGGGGGACGTAGCGGCCTATCCGGCCATTATCGCCGCCACCAACCAAAAACATACTGCCGATACCTCATTTGCCGAAGTAACCAATCCCGATTTGATTGAAGTCGGCTGGAAATTATGCGTTCCGGGAGCGGTGGATGCGCAAGCCTTACTGCAGAGCACTACGCCTGAAACAGTTATGACTCCCCTGGAACCGGCCAACCTGACCGTGTTCGCCGCGGCCTCCTTGACCGACGCTTTTAGCGAGCTGGGGCAGAACTTCTCGACGGAGTACCCCGGCGTTGCTTTTACCTTCAATTTCGCCGGGTCGCAGCAGTTGGCCCAGCAGCTCGGCCAGGGTGCGCCGGCCGATATTTTTGCCAGCGCCAACAAAAAACAGATGGAGGTCGCCATCGTGGAGGCGGGCCGGGTGATCAGCGGCACGGAGCGCACCTTTGCCCGCAATCGCCTGGCGGTGATTTTTCCGGCGGACAACCCGGCGGATTTGACCCAATTGCAGGACCTGACCCAACCGGATCTCAAGATTGTCCTGGCGGCCAAAGAAGTGCCGGTGGGGCAGTATTCCCTGGATTTTCTAAACAAAGCCATAACCGATCCTGCTTTTAGCCCAACTTATAGGGATGATGTTCTAAAGAATGTGGTTTCCTATGAGGAAAACGTGAGGTCTGTGCTGGCCAAAGTGGCCCTGGGTGAAGCGGATGCCGGTATTGTTTACACCAGCGATATTACCGGCCCGGAGGTGGACAAGGTCGGCCGGCTGGATATTCCTGATCATGTGAACGTGATTGCCAGCTACCCTATCGCCCCCATCAGCGACAGCGCCTACCCCACCCAGGCCCAAGCCTTTGTCGAGTACGTGCTCTCGCCGGCAGGGCAAGAGGTGTTAGCCAGGTATGGTTTCATAGCTGTAACAAAATGAAGGAAAACAGAGACCCTGTTAAAGGCGATTATCTTCCTGACTTTGACAACCGCCTGACTCCGAATTATAATGGCGACATACTCATTTATTGAATATTAAATAAATGAAGCAATGAGCCGCCTTAGTTCACCCCTGACAACCGAACACGCCCTGCTCGGCTTTCTACGCCAGCAGCCCATGCACGGCTATGAAATTCACCAGCGCCTGGCCGAACCCGAGGGGCTGGGGGCCGTCTGGCGGCTGAAACAGAGCCAACTGTATGCGCTGCTGGCCAAATTGGAGGAAGAGGGCTATCTGACTACCACCGTGGAGTTGCAGGATACGCGCCCGCCGCGCAAAATCTTTCAGCTTAGCGAGGCGGGCCTGGCCGCTTTTCTGGCCTGGGTGGAAAGCCCGGTCCCGCACGGGCGCACGCTCCGCCTGGATTTTCTGGCCAAGCTCTATTTTGCGCAGCGGGAAGGGCCGGAGGTCGCGCTGCGCCTGATCGAAACACAGCGCGACGTATGCCGGAGCTGGCTTACCGCCCAGCAGCAAGCGGTCAAAGCTTTACCCGGCGCTCGGCCCTACGAGTGGCTGGTGCATGAATTTCGCGTTGGCCAGATCGAGGCCATGCTGGCCTGGCTCGATACCTGCCAGGAAGTGTTGTCGGTCCCTGTGGCCCAACCCTAAATTTATTCTGCTCAAACGAGGTCAAAATGGCTCAATCTGCTCTGCCCTGGCCCCAGCGCAACCGCTCGACTGCTCCGGCTGCCCGCTCCATGCCCGAACCCTGGTGGCTGTTAAGCCTGCCCCTGCTCCTTTTTTTGGCTTTGCCGATATTGGCCATGTTTCTGCGGACTCCCCCGGCCAATCTGCTGGCCAATCTCAGCAATCCCCAGGTGTTCCAGGCCATCAGCTTGAGCTTCATGACCACCCTGGTGACACTTGGTGTTACTTTGGTCTTCGGCACGCCGGTCGCCTATCTGCTGGCCCGGCGCGACTTTCCTTTTCGCCGCGCCGTGGACACGCTGCTCGACCTGCCGACGGTGCTGCCGCCGTCTGTCGCCGGGGTCGCTCTGCTCATGGCCTTTGGGCGGCGCGGGTTGGTGGGCGACTGGCTGGAGGACTGGGGCATCCATCTCGCCTTCACCCAAACCGCCGTGATTCTGGCGCAGACGTTTGTCGCGGCCCCCTTTTATGTCAAAGCAGCCACTCTGGGCTTTGCCGGCGTAGATAAGGATCTGGAGCAAGCGGCGGCGCTCGACGGCGCTCACAGCCGACAGGTGTTTCGTTTTATCACCCTGCCCCTGTCCTGGACGGCTCTGCTCAGCGGCGCAGTGATGACCTGGGCCCGCGCCCTGGGCGAGTTCGGCGCGACCATCATTTTTGCCGGCAACTATCCGGGTCGCACCCAAACCATGCCCCTGGCGATTTACATTGGCTTTGAACTCAACCTCGACGTGGCCCTGACCCTGGCGGTCATCCTGGTCGGCTGCTCATTTGCCGTGCTGATGGTGGTCAAGGGATTACTTCAGCGTGACCATGAGATCAACGGCAGCTCATACACTTCGGTGTAAATAAAACAACAATCCAGACCGCCGACCGCCGTCTGCCGTCAGCGGTCGGCGGTCGAAAATAACAACCTCCCTATTCCAAAAGGATTTTCCCAATGGCGAGTATCACTCATGAAACTCGCCATTTTTATTTCTTCCGGTATAATTCGGACGGGAATGTTAAAGGAGATTATTGGTGCTTCGCAAACAATTAAGTGTATGGAGGCGAGCGGCGCTTGTATTGCACTTGTTGCCGCTGCTGGCCTGTGCTTTGGTCAAGCAAACCCCTCAGCCGGCCCCCACCTTCGAACAACTGGCCTTTGAGGTCCAAACTGCCACGCCAACCCTCACCCCGGTCCTGGGCTTGGCCGGCGCACCCACCAATACCCCTGACCCTAATGCTACCCCAACCCTCACCTCGACCTTGACCCTCACCACCACCCTGACTCCCACCGGCACTCAAGAAGCCGCCGCGCCTGCCGCTCCGCCAACCTCACCCCCTGAGCCGGATGTGGCGGCAGTCCAGGCAGCTCCGCCCGATACGCCCACTCCGGCCCCGCCCGCCCCCACCGCTGTGCCTATCCAGGGAGGAGCCTGGGATTTTGAAGACGGTTTCAGCGAGTGGGGCAATCCTTACGGCGACCGCTGCCCCGGTTCCGGCCTGGCCAACGGCTGGAATGCCTTTACCACCCGCGACCAATTCGGTTCCTCCTGCTTTAATCAAACCGTCTGGCAGGGGAATGTTAACAGCGGCGAGAGCGCCCAGGAGATTACCTTTGCCTATGTCGGCGTCCAGGCCGGCATCTTCAAGTCCGTGCCGACCACGCCGGGCCATCGCTACAGCGTCACGGCGTTTATGAAACGAGAGTTCAGCCCGGCCAAGTTGGAGCTAACCCTGGGCCTGGACCCTGGCGGCGGGACCGACTGGCAAGCACCGGGCGTCCAGTGGTTTCCCTGGGATGAGGACAAGGACGACGCCTGGGCCAAAACTGAAGAAACCGTCACCGCTGCCGGCGAGAGCATGACCATTTTTATCAAAGGATCCCATCCCTACCCGGAGCCGGGGGGAACATTACGCCTGGATTCAATTAGCATCACCGATCTGGGCCAGGAGTAAGTTAGATGAATGATAACAAAATAGTAACTCTTACAAATTTCCCCCTTGCCATCCGCTATCTCTTCACCCCTATCTTCTATCTTCTATCTTCTACCCTCCATCCTCTAGCTGCCTTCCTGCTCCTTGCCCTCTTCCCCTCCCTCGCCTGTGTCATCGGCGGCTCAGGGGGGACAGCTATTCCGGTTGGGCGGCCGGCCAGTTTCGAAGTCCAAACCGCTACCCCAACAATCAACCCGCAATTGGCGGCTCCTACCCTTGAACCGGCCCAAGCGGAGCCACAGGTGGTTTTGCCGCTCGGCAGCGCCCCCACCGATACCCCCGACCCCAATGCCACGGCCACTTCGCTGCTGATCCCCGTGGCTACGCCCACACTCACGCCCGTCATCACCCCAACCATAGAACTCACCCCAACGGTTGCCGCAACCCAGGAGGTAGTGGCTGCCGCGCCCCCGCCCAAACCGGTGGTCGAACCGGACCCGCCATTGCAGGGCGGTGATTGGGATTTTGAAACTGATTTTATCCCCTGGCCCAACCCCTACGGTGAACCCTGTCCGGGGGCGCGGGTGGCTTCCGGCTGGACGGCTTTTGTGGAGGACGGACCGTATGGCTCATCCTGCATGAACGAAAACCTCTACCAACCCAACGTCTTCTCGGGCCTCAAATCCCAGGAGATGACCTTTGATTTTATCGCCGCCAATTCTGGAGTGTTGCGGACCATTCCCACCAAAGTGGGCCATCGTTACACTATTGTGGCTCATGCCAAGCATGATCGCAGCCTTGCGCCCGTGCAGATGGCCCTGGGTGTTGATTTTACCGGCGGCGGCGATTGGACGGCTTCGACGGTGCAGTGGTTTGCCTGGGACAACCCCGCCGAGGATACCTGGAACCCGACAGAAGAGACAGTGACAGCCACCGGCGAAAGCATGACGATCTTTATCAAAGGCTTTCATCCTATGGCCGACCAGGGCGGCAAAACGGTTATTGATACCGTCAGCGTCACAGACCTGGGGCCGGAGTAAATCCAACAAAATTTGACCACCAAGACTGGTAATGGCAGCGGCGACCCTTGCGCTCGCCCCCGAGCCGTCAGGACCTGCATAAAACGAGGCAAAATAAAAGACCCGGTGTGCCCTCACCGAGTCTTTTTAAAAAGGAGGAGAAGAGGTTGCTTTTGGGTTAGTTGTAAATAACTTAACCCGTTGTGACTGTAGTGTACCCATTTTTTACCCCCTTCACTTGACGTGAACTCTACTGCAACTCTACGTTAACCCCACCGAGAAGAGGGAGGATAGTAAATGGTAGATAGAAGATAGTAGTTTATCTTCTATCCTCTATCTTCTATTCTCGATCTACTATCTTCCCCACTTTTGTCAACGCTCTCACATCAGAGTATACTGGCAAATTGTTGTTTATTGCCGTTGAATAGGAGTTTTGTCAGGATGATCGAGTTTCGTTATTTGCAGCGAGCCGATGCTGAAGCCGCCGCAGATATTCACATCGAGGGGCAGCCGGGGACAACCCTGACCTTGCTGGGGCGCCGATTTTTGGTTGAGTTCTACCGGGCTGTTTATACTTCCAAATGGAGTGAGGGTGTCGGCGCGTTTGATGACGGCCGGCTGGTGGCCCAGGCGGCGATTGCAATATCGAGTGCTAAATTTTTCTCGGAATTCAAAACACGTTATTTGTGGCGGGTGGCTGGCCCGGTCGCTCTGTCAATTTTACGCCACCCTAAAATTTTGACCTATACGGTCCAGGGCTGGGGCTACGCCGAGCAAACCCACAGCCCCGACGGGGAGTGTGATGTTGTTTTTTTGGGGGTGAAGCGGGACTATATGCGCCATGGGGTCGGGCCAGAATTGGTGCGCTATATGTTTGGTTGGGGGGGCCTTATTGGCCTGAAGTCGGCCAATTTTATGATTGAAAAGCGCAACCGCCCCATGCGCTGGATGATTGGCCAGCTCCATGGCCTGTACGTTGCCCATGAATTTGAAGCTTATGGCCGCGAAATGCTTTTCTACAAAATCCCCATTCCCCTCAACCTGACCGATGCCAAAATGCCGCTGGGAGAATCCCATACGGTTGCTTATATTTCTGCCAATGGAAAGGGCTAACAGGATGAACCCGGCCATTTCTTTTGCCGATGTCCAATCTGCCGCCCAGGCCATCAAGGGCGTGGCCAACCGTACTCCGGTACTCACCTCGCGGACCGTCAACGAATTGACCGGCTACCAGGTTTACTTTAAGTGTGAAAATTTGCAGCGGATGGGCGCTTTCAAATTTCGAGGGGCCTACAACGCGCTCTCGCGGTTGAGCCAGGCAGAAAAAGCCAGGGGAGTGGTGACTCACTCCTCCGGCAATCACGCTCAAGGAGTTGCCCTGGCGGCCAAGTTATTGGGTATTTCTGCCGTCATTGTCATGCCCACCGACGCCCCGACCAGCAAATTAGCCGCCACGCGCGGCTACGGTGCTGAAATCGTACTTTATGACCGCCTGACCCAAGAGCGGGCGGAGATTTCGGCCCAGGTGGCCCGCGAGCGCGGCCTGACCTTTGTCCACCCTTACGATAACCCGCACGTTATGGCCGGGCAAGGTACGGCGGCGCTGGAACTGCTCGAGGATGTGCCGGATCTGGATGTATTGGTAACGCCGGTGGGCGGCGGTGGACTGCTCAGCGGCTGCGCTACGGCGGCGAAAGCGCTTATCCCCACCATTCGCATTTTTGGGGTAGAAACTGCTGCTTCGAATGATTGGTGGCAGTCGTTTCAGCGCAATGAGCGTGTCAAAATCTCCCCGCCCGATACCATCGCCGATGGCATGCGTACCCAGCAGCCCGGCGAACTGACCTTTCCCATCGTCCGGGAGAAAGTCGCCGAGATTTTGCTGGTCAGCGAAACTGAGGTAATTGAGGCGATGCAATTCTTGTTACTACGGCTGAAAATTTTGGCCGAACCAACCGGAGCGGTCGCCCCGGCGGCGGTCTTTCAGAAACGGGTGGGGCCGTCGGGTGGCAAAGTAGGGGTTATTATTTCTGGGGGCAATGTAGACGCGTCTTTACTGGCTCAACTGCTCACTGGGGCGTGGCCGCAAAGTGAGTGATGGACTCCCGAACCATCACTTACAATTTAACCACTACCGTTCAGCGGCTCTTCAGGGCAAAGTTAACGCCCAGCATGCCCAGTTTTTCAAACATTGCATCCACATTATAGCCGGTCTTGGGACTGGTCTCAATAAACTCGTAATTATTTTCCCTGGCCCAGCGCGCGATTTTGCCTACCGGCACGCGGTGCGCCAGGTCCACCTTATTAGCCACAACCAGCACCGGAATACCATAGGCTTTGCTGCGGCATTCGCTGACCCAATCGGGCAGGTGCTTAATTGTCTCCGGATTGTTGACATCAAAAACCAGGGCCATCGCATGCGACCCCAGATAAAAGCTCTCCCGTACCACCGACCACTGCGGCTGTCCGGCCAGGTCCCAGGTATGAATTTTAACCGGCCCCAGCCCCGGCACTTTGGTCAGCTTGGTATGGGTATCCATGCCGAGGGTCATGTTATGCTGTTCGACAAAATCGTTAAAAACATAGCGGCGTAACAGGCAGCTTTTTCCAACCGTCCCGTCACCTGCCAGAATAACCTTGACATGAAAGAGCGCTACCGCCAATTTATCAACCACCTTAATTTCTCCATCTTTTACCTTCGTTTTAACGAAGTCTACCCTCTCATCTTACTCAATCTCTAACGAATTTCATATAGCATTTTAGACCCAGTTAATGGAGGTGAACTGGAAGATAGAGGGATAGAGATTTCCTTCCAGCCTTCGAGCCGATGGCGTCGCCCGCAGAGGCCAAGTCTCCTCTGGTTGGGCAACCTGCCCATTCCTCCTGGTTCAAGGTTGACTCAAAATTAACCTTATGGTAAATTTGAGATTATGTAACGTTGGCTCCGGGGTAACGAACCGTGTTAAAATTAACAGCCCACCAATGGAGATATTTTTTACTGGCGGTCATTGTCGTTGACATGCTCATTGCCGGAGGGGTTTCTTATGTGCTAACCGGGGCGGACTCCCTGGCGGCAACGGATGCTTTGCCAACCCCGCCCATAGTGGCTGTTACGGTAATAGTTAGCCCGACTCCCTGGCCTGGCCCCGGCCCGCGACCCACCCCCACTGCCACCCTTCCCCCGACCCCTTTGCCGACCAATGCCCTGGCCGTCAGCGGTTTTCCGGTGGGCTTTACCCCCACCCCCCGCCCGACGCGTGAACCGGTTTACATTACCCTGCCGCAAATCTTTTTTGGCGGCATTGGGTCGGTGGGCGCGCCGGTAATTAACCAAATTTATTATCCCGAACCCTTTTTTCCACCCGGCACTAATAACGCCTGCGGCCCGGTAGCCCTTTACGCTGCTTTCAAGGGATTGGGCTATGATGTGGACTACGGCCGCCTGCGTGATATCGCCGTCGGCAACGGCTTTGACGCTGAAGGTATTTCCAAGTGGGGGTTAATCAACACGGCGACCACTCTCAACGACGAAATAGGCCGCCCTTTAACCATTAAGCAGGGCGACAACTACCGCACCGCCGATTTAATCAGGGAATTACGGCAGAAAGCGGTCATAGTGATTTTGGTGCGCGTCAAGAAAGAGGCGGGCCAGTTCCTGATGACCGATGATTACGCCAGCTCTTTTGGTCACTTTTTGTTGGTTGACCGGATTAATACCCGCACCAAAACGGTGCAAATGGCCGGCTCCACCCTGGGCATGGACAAGGTTCCCCTGGCCGATTTTGTCCGGGCCTGGTCTGGTCAAGCGGAACCCGCCCCGATTCCGGGTGGCTGGAGCGCCTTTCTCAAGAACGAACCGGCCGATAACTGGGCGCTGATTATCAAACGAGCCAGATGATGGTCTAAAATCCTCGCTAACCAGTTTATCCAATCAAAAAAGAAATTGCGAGTAAGAAACCGTTAGTATTTCTTTCTTATTTCTTATTTTCTGGTTTCCATGCTACACTAACACCCGCGTAAAATCCTCCTGCAAATAAGAAGGAATTCTTTCCCTGACTGAACCAACTTCCTCCGTGGAGTCGCTGCCAATCAAATCTCCAGCAAGCCAAAGGCCAAGGAGTCAACATATTCTGGCTCGGACGGTGTCGCTTTTATTCGCGCTGGGCATTACGGTTGGTATCGTTATTTTTGCCTCACAATTTGATATTGAGCAGTTGCGGCGGTACGGCTATCCGGGCGTGTTTTTTGCCAGCTTACTCGCCAATGCGACCATTGCTTTGCCTGTGCCGGGTGTAGCCGTAACGATCGGCACAGCGCTTGCCCTGCCCCACGAGTGGTGGCTCGTCGCGCTCGTTGGGGCGATAGGCGAAGCCCTGGGTGAGTCAACAGCCTATTTAGCCGGCTATGGTGGCAGCGGCGTCATCGAAAAACGGCACATATATGACCGCCTGCACAATTGGATGGAGCGGCATGGGATGGCAACGGTTTTTGTTCTTTCAGTTGTTCCTAACCCGTTGATTGATTTAGCCGGACTTGCTGCCGGCGCGTCTAAATATCCCTATTATAAGTTTATCCTGGCCTGCTGGCTCGGAAAGAGCATCAAAACCCTGCTTATCTGTTGGGCTGCTATCCACTCGGCCACCTGGCTGCTCCGCTTCCTGGTTTAAGCTATCTTGTTAATGACATCCAAAGAGTGCATCCAAATCTAACTTAGGACAAGTTGCCAACTTGTTTTACAGACCCGTGTCCGAAACTACACTTGACATGCGGTGGAGAGTTGGCTATACTATGCCCTAATTGGAAGGGCTTCATGTCCCTGTTAAAAACGTCGAACAGGAAGAGTAAGCAGTCTGAAGCTGCCAGAGAGGCAAGGTTATAAGCTGCAAGCCTTGCTCAGTAATCGCTGCTGAACGTCGCCTGGGAGTTGAATCATCCAACGGGTTTGTCGGCAGGCCCCAGTAGATTATTCCGGGTTCGCCCGTTAGCGCGTCGAGAGAGATCAGTATACAGTGATCAGATGTCAGTAATCAGTAGCCAGATTTTTTCTGACTACTGGCTACTGACTACTTAACTACTGATAATCAAGGTGGTACCGCGAAAAGGAATCCCTTTCGTCCTTGAGGATGGAAGGGATTTTTAGTTGAAGACCGCCGGCAGCCGGCCGCTGACCACCGGAGTACTTCTAAGAGGGACTTCTAGCAGCGGTCGTCGGTCTGTGGTCGGCGGTCAGCTTCAGGAGTAAATGATATGGCAAAAACATTACCGATTGACCCGTCTGACATGGCTAAAGCTTATGACCCCAGGCTGTTCGAGGAGCCAATCTACGATTGGTGGGAAAGCAAGGGCTATTTTAAGCCGGAATTTGCCGGACCCGCTGCCGAACCCTTTGTCATTTCGATGCCGCCGCCCAACGTGACCGGCGCGCTGCATCTGGGCCATGCCATCACGGCCTCTATAGAAGATTTGCTGATCCGTTACCAGCGCATGCAGGGTAAGGCCGCCTTGTGGGTGCCCGGCACCGACCATGCCGGTATCGCCACCCAACTGCAAGTGGAACGCGCCCTGCGCGCCGAAGGTACCAGCCGCGAAGAAATTGGCCGTGAGAAGTTTCTGGAGCGGACCTGGGCCTGGAAAGAGCAGTACAGCGGCACCATCCAGCAGCAGCACCGCCGCCTGGGCGCGTCGTGCGACTGGGACCGGGAACGATTTACCATGGACGAGGGTCTCTCACGGGCCGTGCGCGAAGCTTTTGTGACCTTATACGAGCGCGGCCTGATTTACCGGGGGGAGTATCTCATCAACTGGTCGCCCGGCCTGCAAACGGCCGTCAGCGACCTGGAGGTGGAATACAGTGAGGAAGAGGGTCAGCTTTATTACTTCAAATATATGCTGGGAAGTGACCCCACCTCGGCGGAGTCCGGGCAGGAGGCGGATGAATATATCGCCGTGGCCACAACCCGCCCCGAAACCATTTTAGGCGATACGGCGGTGGCCGTCCATCCGGATGATGAACGCTACCAGCGCTTTATTGGCCGCAGCGCCATTGTGCCGATGTTGAACCGCCCCATCCCCGTCATTGCCGACCCCTATGTGGACCGTGAGTTCGGCACCGGGGCGCTCAAAATAACGCCGGGCCACGACCCCAATGACTTTGAGATAGGCCGCAAGCACAACCTGCCCATCATCAATGTGATGAACAAAGACGCCACGATGAACGCCAACGCCGGCCCCTACGCCGGGCTGGACCGCTTCGAGGCTCGCCAAAAGTTATGGGCGGATATGGAAGCGGCCGGCTTGACCCTCGATGTGAAACCGCACCGGCTGCAAGTGCCGCGTTCCCAGCGCGGCGGCGAGGTGGTTGAGCCGCTGGTTTCGACCCAGTGGTTTGTCAAAATGCGGCCCCTGGCCGACAAGGGCCTGGCAGCGGTGGCTAACGGCGACGTCAGGATTATCCCGGAACGGTTTACCAAGATCTACAACAACTGGCTGGAAAATATCCGCGATTGGTGCATCAGCCGCCAGCTTTGGTGGGGCCATCGCATCCCGGTCTGGTACTGCCCTGACTGCGGCGAGATGATTGTGGCCCGCGAAGACCCAAGCGAGTGCCCCCGCTGCGGCAGCAAAAACATTGAGCAGGACCCTGACGTGCTCGATACCTGGTTCAGTTCCGGCCTGTGGCCCTTCTCTACCCTGGGCTGGCCCGAGGATACGCCTGACCTGCGCCGCTACTATCCCACCTCGGTCATGGAGACCGGCTACGATATCCTCTTCTTCTGGGTGGCGCGGATGATTATGAGCGGCCTGGAATATACCGAACAGGTCCCGTTCCATACCGTTTACCTGCACGGCCTCATTCGCGACGAGCATGGCCGCAAGATGAGCAAAACATCCGGCAATGTCATTGACCCGCTGGAAGTGATGGACGAGTACGGCACCGACGCGTTTCGCTTTAGCCTGCTCACCGGCTCCGCGCCCGGCAACGATATGAACCTGTCCATGGAGCGGATTGCCTCCAGCCGCAACTTCTGTAACAAAATCTGGAACGCGACCCGCTTTGTGGTCAGCAATACCGGCACGGCCTTTCAATCGGGGGCGGGCACGTGGAACTTGTCCGGGCTGTCCCTGCCCGATCGCTGGATTTTAAGCCGGCACAACCGGCTGATTGCCGACGTGACCCGCCTGATTGATGAGTATAACTTTGGCGAGGCGGGCCGGCAGTTGTACGATTTCTTCTGGAGCGAGTTTGCCGATTGGTACATTGAAATCGCCAAGATTCGGCTCTATGGGGCCGACCCACGCGCCCAGGCCACCGCCCGCCGGGTCCTGGTTTACGTGCTGGAACACGTCTTGCGGCTGCTCCATCCCTTCATCCCTTTTGTCACCGAAGCCGCCTGGCAGCATCTGCCCCACGAGGGTGAGAGCTTGATGGTAACCACCTGGCCCCACCCCAGCCACACCGGCATTGACGATGAGGCGGAAGCGCAGATGACGCTCTTGATCGAGATTATCCGGGCTGTTCGTAACATTCGCTCCGAATACAACGTGGAACCGGGCAAAAAGATTTCGGCCCATATCGCCGCCGGGACTAATGCCGACCTGCTGGCCAAGCACCAGGAGATTCTGGTGGCCCTGGCCCGGCTGGAGAAGGACGAGCTGCATATCGTCCCAACTTTGGCCAGGAAGCCGGAGCAGGCCGTGGCCCAGGTTGTCAGCGGGGGGATTGAAATTTATCTGCCCTTGGCCGGGATGATTGACCTTGACGCGGAACGGGAACGCTGGCACAAAGAGGTCGCCCAGCTTGAAAAGCGGATTGCCGCCAGCAGAGTTAGACTGAGCAATCCGAACTTTACCGAAAAAGCCCCCGCGGCGGTGGTTGAAAAAGAGCGCGAACAACTGACCAACCTTGAACTCCAAGCGGCCAAAATTTGGGAACGTCTAAAGGAGTTAGGCTAACCTTTCTTAAGCTATGAGACTCTAAGTGGACTATTCAACCCTGGACGATACTGAGCTTATTGCCGCCGTCGCCTGTGCCCAGCCGGATGCGTTGAGCGAATTGTACGACCGCTATCATCGCCTGGTCTTTAGCCTGGCGCTGAATATGGTGCTGGATTATGCCACAGCCGAGGAAGTAACCCTGGATGTTTTTACCCGCATCTGGGAAAAGGCCGCGACTTACCGGGCTGACCGGGCCAAGGTGACTACCTGGCTGCTCAGTCTGGCTCGCCATCGCGCTATTGATGCGCTGCGCCATCAGCAGGCTCGCCCGGACCGAGAGGGTCTGAGCTGGGCCGATATCTCACTCCCAGCCGACCCCTCGCTCAACAGCCCGGAAGATGTGGTGGAAGTCAGGCTGCAACGAGACCGCGTCCGCGCGGCGATTGCCCAACTCCCCGCCGAGCAAAAACAGGCCCTGGCCCTGGCCTACTTTAGAGGTTACAGCCACAGCCAGATTGCGGAAATATTGCAGCAGCCGCTGGGCACAGTTAAAACGCGCGTACGCTCTGCCATGCAGAAATTACGCCAGTTATTACAGGATGAATAGTTTGGTGTTGAATAAATCCAAAATTTGTTTGATTGCGTATGAATCTATAAGGGATTCAATCAGGTAAGCAAGTATGTCCGCCGATCCACACGTTCTCGAATTACTGCCGGCTTACGCCCTGGGCAGCCTGGATGAAGAAGAGCGCCGGCTGGTGTCCGATCACCTGTCCGATTGTTCTACGTGCGCGGCTGAGTTGAGTGTATATCAGGTTCTGACCGCTCAACTGGCTCTGGCTGCGCCTGAGGCCCGGCCTTCACCCGATTTGAAGCGCCGCTTGCTGGCCCGTCTGCCTGCATCACCGCCCCCCCATGCCAACCAAACACGGTTTTCCTGGCGGCGATATTTGCCCAATTTCAGCCAAAGACCTGCCCTTGCCTGGGGCATGGCCAGTTTCCTCTTAATCCTGGTCCTGCTCGCCAGTAACTTATTCTTATGGCAGCGAGTCACCCGGCTGGAAGCGCTCCGGTCAGGTGGGATGCGAGCCATCCCCTTAAGTAATACCGGCCTGGTGCCGGGTGCAGCCGGTTTTGTGATTATTGGGGCAGATGGCCAGAATGGCGCTTTCATCGTTGATGCGCTGCCTACGCTTGAACCGGACCGGCAGTACCAGTTGTGGCTGACTCAGAATGAACAAAGAACCAGCGGCGCTGTCTTCTCGGTTGATGAGTACGGCTACGGCGGAGGCCGGATCAGAGCGCCCCAAAATCTTTTTGAGTATTCCGGCTGCGACATCAGCATTGAACCGGCCGGCGGCAGCCCTGCCATGACGGGCGAGCGGGTACTGGGCGGCCGGCTCAAATAAAGTTCCAGACAAATTCCCAATTCATCGTTAAAAATCCAATCCAAAACCGTTTGGGCTACGTATCTATTTTTGACAAGCGGGCGGCAGTCAATATAATCCGCGCTAATAATTTGGACTGTAGTCCGCTTATTAGAACGTATTCCGAGACTTGTTAAGTGGTAATACTGGGGCAAATTCTTGGTCAAAGGGGGTGGGGCCAAAGAAAAGTTCTGTTGGTACTAAGCTTACTTTTGCTTCTAACCATATCCAAAGAGAGGAGAGAAATTAAACAGCATGCGTAAATTAATTATTTTAATTCCGGCTATCTTAGTTTTTCTTAGCCTGACTGCTTCAGCGGCCTTTGCCCAGGACCCGGACGCTGGCAAAACAGCCTGGGAAGAGCAGGTTTGGCAGTGCTCGCGCTGCCATGGGGCGCAGGGCGAGGGAATGTTCGCCCGCCCGCTGTCGAACAGCACCCTGACTGAAGATGAATGGATTGATCAGGTCCGCAGCCCCCGCCGTTTTATGCCCAGCTTCTCCCAAGATCAGGTGTCGGATCAGCAAATCAGGGATATGCATGCCTACATTACGGCCCTGCCCGACCCAACCGGCGATTTCCAGCGCCAAGACCCGGGTATTACCGCTACTCATCCCGGCCAAGAACTCATGCTCCAAAAGAACTGTGTTGCCTGCCATGGAGACGTAGTCGAAACAGGTCAGGGACGGATTATTGAGGGATTTGTGCAGCGCGGCGTCATTCCCACTACCGAGGTCGTCCTCGATCAACTGCGCACGCCGTTTGAAAACATGCCCGCTTACAGCGAGTCCCAAGTGAGCAATGACGAAGCCGCTCAAATTGCCGATTACCTGACCAGCCTCGTCTCTAATCAAACCGCTGCAGCGCCGTCTGAGGCGCCGGCTGAGCCAGCCCCGGCGACCACGCCGGCCCCGGCGGCTAATCTGCCCGCAACCGGCGGCGAGGCTTCTGCCAACACCCTGCCTCTGGTTCTGTTACTGGTCGGGGGGGGACTGGCCCTGGCCGGACTCGCCCTGCGTCGGCGAATGGTCAAGCATTAATCCAGGTGTTATAATTTGATAGATGAGGAGCACTGTTTGCAGCGCTTCTCATCTATCGAGGCTTTAACTTCTACACCGCAGGGGGACAACCTATTTTCCTCAGCTTGATAACCAATTCAAGTGCTAAAACTGACGCCCGAACCGGTTGATACCGCAACGAATTGAACCTCCAAATCACCTCTGATTACCTTGAACATCACTCTACGCGGGTGATACCCAAACTTCCATCTCCTGTCAAATTAAACCAATCCTTGTCTTACCATGAAGCTGTAGGTCTGGCTCTCGTTGCGCTTTTGTGAAGCGCTTAATTTTTCCCTTATCATTTTGGAACGCTGGCCCGTTATTGTTATGTCCCAAATATTTTCCCCCAGTATAAATATCATCGTTAGAGTGGCAATCCTTGCGGTTGTCGTTGGCCTGGCCGGGCTGGCCGGGCTGGCTTATCTCTATGTCAGGTCTCCTTACCAAACGGGAGTGGGGATAGCTAAGGCCCAGCCGGTGCTGTTTAGCCACCAGCAGCACGTCGGAGGGCTGGGGCTTGACTGCCGTTACTGTCATGCCTCGGTCGAAGAATCTAATTTTGCCGGTATCCCTCCTACCGAAACCTGCATGGGCTGTCACGGCCATTTTGCTACGGACGACCCGCTGCTGGAACCGGTTCGCGCCAGCGCCCAAAATAACCAGCCACTGGAGTGGATTCGAGTGCACGACCTGGCCGATTTTGTCTACTTCAACCATGCTATTCATCTGAAAAAAGGGGTGGGCTGCGAAACCTGCCACGGCCGGGTGGACCAGATGCCGCTCACGGCCAAGGCCGAGACGCTGCAAATGGATTGGTGCCTGGAATGTCACCGCGCCCCCGAACGTTTTCTCCGGCCTCTTGACCAGATCTACACGTTGGGCTGGCAGCCGCCCGAAGACCAAACGGCGCTGGGCCGACAACTGGTGGCAGATTATGGGATTAAGATTGACCAGCTCAGCGACTGTTCGATCTGCCATCGCTAACTTCGTTTTCATAGGCTGAAAGTCGGCCAGACTTTTAGCGTCTACAGGGAACTCAGGGAACTCATTGGAACTCCGCCCCTCAGCTCCCTTGAGTTCCTGAGAGTTCCTTTTTGAGAATAGGTTTTAATGGCTAACAAACCACTTGATCTGGCTTCTGTTCGCGCCCACCTGGCTCAGGCCCGCGGCCCTCACTACTGGCGCAGCCTCGAGGAGCTGGCGAACACCGCCGAGTTTCAAGATTTTTTATACCGGGAATTTCCGCGCCAGGCTGCGGAATGGCCTAACTCGCTGAGCCGCCGCCATTTCTTAAAGCTCATGGGCGCATCATTGGCCCTGGCCGGCCTGACTGCCTGTTCCAGCCAGCCTCCCGAAGCCATTGTCCCCTATGTAGATGCGCCTGAAGAATTTGTGCCTGGCAAACCACTGTTTTATGCAACGGCTATGACTCTGGGTGGATATGCCACCGGGGTCCTGGTTGAGAGTAATCTGGGCCGGCCGACGAAGATCGAGGGCAATCCGGACCACCCGGCCAGCCTCGGCGCAACCGACGCCCTGACTCAAGCCTCCATCTTGACTCTCTATGACCCCGATCGCTCGCAGGCCGTCATCAGGCAGGGCGAAAGCAGCAGTTGGGAAGCTTTTCTCAGCGAATTGCAGGCTGAATTAGAGCAACAGCGCGCCAGCGGCGGGGCCGGACTGCGTATCTTGACCGAAACCGTCACCTCGCCGACCCTGGCGGCACAGTTGCAGGGGCTTCTGGCCCAGTTTCCCTCGGCCCAATGGCACGCCTACGAACCGATTAATCGGGATAATGTCTACGCCGGCGCGCAACTGGCTTTTGGCGAGGCTGTGGAAACAATTTATCGTTTTGACCAGGCCGGAGTCATTCTCAGCCTCGATGCCGATTTTCTCTCGACCTTCCCCGGCAGCGTCCGCTACGCCCGCGACTTTGCCGGCAGGCGGCGGGCCTTTGTCGAACAAGAAGGCAGCTTGCCCCACCGTCTCTACGTTGTCGAGAGTACCCCAACCCCAACCGGGGCAGCCGCCGACCACCGCCTGCCCTTACCGGCCAAGCACGTTGAAAGTTTCGCCCGCGCCATTGCCCCGGCGCTGGGCATCACCGTGACGCCGGGAGAGGGGGCAGGGCTGGCTAATGTCCCGGAAAACTGGATTCAGGCCGTTGCTCGCGACCTCCAAGCTCAGCCCGGCTCAAGCCTGGTCATCGCCGGCGATCACCAGCCGCCCACGGTCCACGCGCTTGTCCACGCTATCAACGACGCGCTGGGAAACGGAGGGCAGACGGTCGTCTACACCGACCCGGTCGCAGCCAGTCCGGCCAATCAAACTGAGTCGTTCCGAGAACTCACAGCGGCCATGGCAACGGGTCAGGTGGATCTGCTGCTCATTTTGGGCGGCAATCCTGTTTTCACCGCGCCGGCGGACCTCAATTTTGCCGAGGCGCTCGATCAAGTCAGGTTCCGCGTTCACCTGAGCTTATACGAGGATGAGACATCCGCGCGCTGTCATTGGCACGTGCCCGAGTCGCACTACCTGGAAACCTGGGGCGATGCGCGCGCTTACGATGGGACGGTCACCCTGATCCAGCCGCTCATTCAGCCGCTGTACGCCAGCCGCACGGCGTCTGCTGTGCTGGCGGCGCTGCTCGGCCAGGCTGACCAGTCGGACCATGACCGGGTGCGCACCTACTGGGAGGGCCAGAATAGCACCGAGACGTTTGAGCAGTTTTGGCACGACGCCCTGTACAGGGGAGTGATCGCAGAAACGGCGTTTCCCGCCAAAGCGGTCTCGCTCAGCGCCGAATTTGACCAATCAACTTCGGCAGCGAGCAGTGACAATTTGGAAATTATCTTTCGGCCCGACCCATCCATTTGGGATGGTCGTTTTGCCAATAACGGCTGGCTGCAAGAACTGCCCAAACCACTCACCAAGCTGACTTGGGATAATGCCGCCTTGATGAGTCCCGCTACCGCCACCAGCCTGGGACTCACCAGCGAGGAGTTAATAGAGCTTCGGTATCAAGGTCGAGCCGTGGCTGCGCCGGTCTGGATCATGCCCGGTCATGCCGAAGATTCGATCACCGTCTACCTGGGCTATGGGCGGACGCACGCGGGCAGGGTCGGCACAGGCATGGGGTTCAATGCTTACACCCTCCGCACTGCCGACGCGCCCTGGTTTGGTTCCGGTCTGACCATTGGCCGGACTGAGGAGCGGTACGCCCTGGCCAGCACTCAAATTCACCAAACCATCGAAGGGCGGGATCTTGTCCGGGCGGGCACCGTTGAACAATTCCGGGCTGAGCCGGATTTTGCCCAAAAACCCGATGCCCACCGCCTCGACATTTCGCTCTATCCCAAATTTGAGTACAACGATAATAGCTGGGGGATGGTGGTAGATTTAAGCGCCTGTACGGGCTGTAATGCCTGCGTGGTGGCCTGCCAGGCTGAAAATAATATTCCGGTGGTCGGCAAGGAACAGGTGCTTAATGGGCGCGAGATGCACTGGCTTCGCCTCGACCGTTACTACGAAGGCGAAGTGGATAATCCCGCAGTCCATCACCAGCCGGTGCTGTGCATGCACTGTGACAACGCGCCCTGTGAAGTGGTTTGCCCGGTCGGGGCGACCCTGCACGACCAGGAAGGGTTGAATGTGATGGTCTACAACCGCTGCATTGGCACGCGCTACTGCTCCAACAACTGCCCCTATAAAGTCAGGCGCTTTAACTTCCTGCAATTCACCGACCTGGATACGGAAAGTTTGAAGCTCCAGCGCAACCCGGAGGTAACGGTCCGTTCGCGCGGCGTGATGGAGAAATGCACCTATTGTGTCCAGCGTATCAGCGCCGGCCGTATCGCCGCCAAGGCAGAAAACCGGGAGATCCGCGATGGTGAGGTGGTGACCGCCTGCCAGGCGGCCTGCCCCACCCAAGCGATTGTTTTTGGGAATATCAACGATCCGAACAGCCAGGTGGCCCGGCTAAAGGTGTCGCCGCTCAATTACGGAATGCTGACCGAGTTAAATACGCACCCCCGGACCACTTACCTGGCGAAACTTAGAAATCCAAATCCAGAGCTGGAAAGGGGTGAAACCCAATAAGAAGCAAGTATGGAAGCCGGACGTGTAGAAAAATCAAGTCAACTTAAACCGCCGCCCTTACTTGGGCCGGAACACAGCTATCGTTCAATCACCGCCAGAATTAGCGACGTAGTTCTCAGCAAAACGGCTCCGACCTCCTGGTTCTTGGGATTGGCGGTAAGCTTTATCCTGCTGATGATCCTGATCTATGCGGTTACTTATTTGTTTGCCGTTGGTGTGGGTATTTGGGGGCTGAACATTCCGGTCGGCTGGGGCTTCGACATTACCAATCTGGTCTGGTGGATTGGCATTGGTCACGCCGGCACGCTCATCTCAGCCATTTTGCTGTTACTCCGCCAGGAGTGGCGCACCTCCATCAACCGCTTTTCTGAGGCAATGACCCTGTTTGCGGTGGCCTGTGCGGGCCTGTTCCCCCTGATTCACGTGGGCCGTCCCTGGCTGGTGTATTGGGTCTTTCCCTACCCCAATGTCTACGACTTGTGGCCGCAGTTTCGCAGCCCGCTGCTGTGGGATGCCGTGGCGATCGGCACCTACGGCACGGTCTCGCTGATGTTCTGGTTCATCGGCCTCCTGCCCGACCTGGCCGCTTTGCGTGACCGGGCGACCAACCGCTTTGCCCGCTATTTCTACGGCCTGCTGTCGCTGGGCTGGCGCGGGTCGGCCCGGCACTGGCAGCGCTATGAGACGATCTATTTGCTGCTGGCGGCCCTGGCGACCCCCCTGGTGGTGTCGGTCCACTCGGTGGTCAGTTTAGATTTCGCCGTTTCGGTTATTCCCGGCTGGCATACCACGGTTTTTCCCCCCTACTTTGTGGCCGGGGCCATTTTCTCCGGCATGGCCATGGTGCTGACCCTGCTGATTCCGCTGCGCAAGGTTTACCGGCTGGAAGATTTTATCACCTCTCGCCACCTGGACAACATGGCCAAGGTCATGCTGGCGACCGGCCTAATCGTGGCTTACGGCTATCTGACCGAGTCTTTCACCGGTTGGTACAGCGGCAGCACCTACGAAGGCTTTGTGCTGCTGAACCGGCTGGCCGGCCCGTATGCGCCGGTCTACGGCGCCCTTATCCTGTGTAACATCCTCGTGCCGCAGGCGCTCTGGTTCAGCCGGGTCAGAACCCATCCGTTCCTGTTGTTCGTCATTTCGATCATTATCAATATCGGCATGTGGTTGGAACGCTTTGTCATCATCGTCGTCAGCCTGCACCGGGATTACCTGCCGTCTTCATGGGGCATGTTTTATCCCACTATTTGGGATTGGCTGACCCTGCTGGGGTCGTTGGGCCTCTTTTTCACGGCGATTTTCGTCTTCATTCGCGTTCTGCCGATGATTTCCATGTTTGAGATGCGCCACCTCCTGACCGAAACCAAAAAGCATGGCCAGGCAGCCGTCCAGTCTGCTTCGGCCAAGCTCTCTCAGGCGGCTGAAACCCTGGCTGCCGGACGGGTCGAAGGACCGCTCTACGGCCTCATGGCTGAATTTGACGAGCCGGAGGAACTGCTGGCGAAGGCCCGCCAGACCTACAGCGCCGGTTATCGCCAAATTTCCGCCTATACCCCTTTCCCGGTTGAGGGCCTGTCCGAAGCCATCGGCCTGCGCCCGAGCAAACTGCCCCTGCTGGTCTTGCTGGGCGGTATTTTAGGCGCTCTAGGCGGGTATTTCCTGCAATACTACGCCGCCGTGATTGATTATCCCTGGAATGTGGGCGGTCGCCCCTTTAACAGTTGGCCTTCTTTTATGATTGTTACCTTTGAGTTAACGATTTTGGTCGCCGCGGTGGTGGGCGTGGTCGCTCTGCTGGTGGCCAATAAACTGCCCATGCTTTACCACCCTGTTTTTAACGCGCCCCGTTTCAAGCTGGCCTCGCAGGATCGCTTTTTCCTGTGCGTTAAAGCCAGCGACCCTAAATTCGATCTCAATGGAACCCGGCAGTTTTTGGCCGGTTTAGGGCCAAACGAGGTGGTCGAGGTGGCTAAAAATCCAATAAAACTGGAACCGCAGAGACGTAGAGAAATGGAGAAATAAAATCAAGGGGGATAACTACTCAGGCCCTATGTCATTTCGAGGCCATAGGCCGAGAAATCTCTGGAGTACCACACAGGTATGAGGGATTTCTCCCTTCGGTCGAAATGACACTGCTTGCGTCCTATGGATGCCTGAGCAGTTGTCATTGTACTTTGTGATAAAAAAGCGTCGCAAATGGTAATTATCAAGAGTATTCAAGATTTGAAGGTTGCTATCAAAATAAGCTGGCTGGTCGCCTGCCTGATCCTGCTGACGGGCTGCGCTATGGATATGTATGACCAACCCCGCTACGAGCCGCTGGAAAAGAGCAGCCTGGCGGGGAATGCCCTGTCTGCCCGGCCTCATATTGCCAATACCGTGGACCGCAGCCAGCCCGAACTTGATCAGCACCTAGCGAGCGGGCAGCTTAACGGAGAACTGGCCCCCACCTTTCCCTTTACCGTAACTTTGGAAGTTTTGCAGCGGGGCCAGGAGCGCTATAACATCTTCTGCGGGCCATGTCACGGTGCGTTGGGCGATGGGCAAGGCATTGTGGTAGAGTACGGCCTGGAAGCGCCGCCTTCCTTTCATACGCCGGAGATGCGCGACGAACGACCCGGCTTTTATTTCGACGTAATTAGCCGGGGAACGCGGGTGATGCCCAGTTATGCGTCGCGCATTCCCCCGGCCGACCGCTGGGCCATTATCGCTTACATTCGCGCCCTGCAACTGAGCCAAAACTCTGACCTCTCGAATGTGCCGGCGCAGGAAGTTCCGAATCTCGATAATACGGAAGTTATCACAAGATGAAGCAGACAGACTCGTTCGGCTCTCATACGGATTTGACCCGCTGGCGGCTGGGGGGCCTTGTGGCCGGGGGGGTCGGCCTGATTTTGGCTGTGGCCGGCGCATTTTTTGATTTGGCCCAGTTCTGGCAGTCGTACCTGTTAGCCTACGTTTTTTGGCTGCAACTTCCTCTCGGCTGCCTGGCCGTTGTCATGCTGCACCATCTGGTTGGAGGTCACTGGGGGATTGTGATAAGGCGCTTTTTGGAAGCCGGGGCGATGACCCTCCCCCTCATGGCGGTCCTCTTTGTCCCGTTGATATTCGGCATGAGTACACTGTATAGCTGGACTGACCCGCAGACCGTGGCCCAGAGCGAACTGCTCCAGCATAAAAGTGTTTACTTAAACCGGCCCTTTTTTCTGGCCCGCGGGCTGCTCTACCTGTTGATCTGGATCGGCCTGGCCTACGGCTTGAGCCGCTGGTCGCTGGCCCAGGATCGAACGGCCGACCCCGGCCTGGCCAGCCGCATGCGCCGCCTGAGCGCCCTGGGCCTGATCCTTTACGTTTTGACGGCGACCTTTGCCGCTTATGACTGGCTGATGTCGCTGGAGCCGGAGTGGTATTCATCTATTTACGGCGTTCTGTTCATTGTGGGGCAGGTTTTGGCGGCCTTTGCCTTTGCCGTAATCATGCTGCGCTGGGGGTCAAACCGGCAGTCCCTGGCCGAGTCGGTCAGCCGCTCCGATTTTAACGACCTGGGTAATTTTATGCTCGGCTTTGTCATGATCTGGGCTTATATTTCCTTTTCCCAATTTTTGATTATCTGGTCGGCCAATATCCCCGAAGAGGCCATCTGGTATTACCATCGCAGCAAGGGCGGCTGGCAGTGGGTTGGACTAGGGCTGATCCTGTTCCACTTTGCTTTGCCCTTTTTGCTGCTGCTCTCGCGCCGGGCCAAGCGCCAGGCTTTCCTGATGGCAGCCCTGGCGGTTCTGCTGCTGGGCATGCGGCTGGTTGACCTGTACTGGCTGATCGTGCCCGCCTTTCACCCGGACGGCCTGCACCTGCACTGGCTGGACGGCGTGCTGCTTGTGGCCCTGGGCGGTTTCTGGCTGGCTGTGTTTGCCTGGCAGTTGGCCGGCAAGTCGCTTTTGCCCCGGCACGACCCGCGCTTCCAGGAGGCATTTGCTCATGAGTAAAACAAAATCTTCCTCTCAGCGCAGCGGATTAAAAGTTGCCCTGGCCGTATTCGGCGGGGTGCTGCTGCTGGCTTGCCTGGGAGGTCTTATTTTTGGCCTGAATTGGTTGGGAGTTTTTGAAGATCCACAGGCGAGGCTGACCCTGCCCCCCCTGGACAATATGATTCCGCCTGAGGAAGTGGCGGCTCGCCGCCAAAACGAACAGGCGCGGCTTAACAGCTACGGCTGGGTGGATAAGGAGGCGGGCGTAGCCAGAATTCCGATCGGTCAAGCCATGGAGTTGGTTGCCGACAGCGGCCTGCCGGTGGGCGAACCAACCGCCACGCCGACAGCCACCCCGACCCCCACCAGCACCAGCACCGCTACCCCCGAGCCGGGGGCAACTGCCGTTCCCCCTACGCCGACAGCCACCCCCGCGCCCACGGTTGACCTGGCGAACGTCAGCTTTACCAATAACGTGCTGCCTATCTTTGAGCAGCATTGTACAGAGTGTCACGGCGGGGATGAACCCAAGGAAGGCTTAAGATTGACCAGCCACGCCGAGGTGATGGCCGGTTCGTGGAACGGCTCGGTGATCGAGCCGGGTGATGTCGAAAACAGCTACCTGATTGAGCAGATTGTTTCCGGCCGAATGCCTAAAGACAGGCCGAAATTACCTGACGCCGACATCGAGATCATCACCGCCTGGGTCGAGGCTGGCGCGCCGGATAATTAGTAGATAGCTTTTACAATAACCTGAATTCGGAATAAGCCCTATCTTTACCGCCTCACGCCCGCGTCAAGCTCATCTTTCAGCCGCTCCAACTCGTCCCAATCGCCCACAGCCGCCAATTTGGCCTGCTCCGGCCAGGTGTCGGCATTGGCTAACCTGATGTTGGCATCGCTGAGAATTTGCTGCAACCGGCTGACTTCGGTTTCGGCAAGTTGGGCAAAGGTGGCAATGCCGGCGTCGTGTAGCACCTGGTTAATCTTGGGGCCGATCCCCTCAATCGGAGTCAAATCTTCAGATGCCCCCGGTCCAGCCTTGGGAGACTTGGCTGTTTCTTCGGTTACTGGCGCTTTAGCGCGAGCCGGCTCAACGCCTGGGGTAGGTTCTGGCGGCCTGCTTTGTTCATGCCAGGTTTCACTGGAGGCGCTGCCGGCAAGATCGGCCAAAGCTTCCCCTCGGGCCGATTCTTGCCCCTCCGGTTGTTCTAGCCGCCTTTGTTCTTCCCACCCCTGACTGGAGGCGCTGCCGGCCAGGTCGGCCAGGGCTTCCCCTCGAGCCGGTCCCCGGTCCTGCGCTTGTTCTGGCCGCTGGCTTTCTGTGGGCGGTTCAGCATTGGCCCAGGCAGTCTCGGTAATGGAGGACGACACTGTCGGTTGTGCGGCCCGGTCAGGGGCGGCCGTGCGGGTCCGCGCAGACGACTCGGTTGGGCTAAATTGGCTGAACTGTCTCATTTCTCTCACGTGACGCCGGCGCAAGCCCCACCACAGCAGCATCCCTCCGACTAATCCCAACCCGACAACTCGCAGCCCGTTTGAAGCGGTATATTTTTGGGTCATGGCTCATTACCTCCTTAAAAATAGTAGACGGTAAACAGCCCACAGGGGGCCTTCTGCTCTAGACAGGGGAAATAAATACACCCCTGCTACCCTGCGACCTTGCTACCTTTCATTGTTGGTAAAGTATTAGCTTCACTTTAATTGAAATGAGGAGCAATAGCCATAGATACAGATATAGAAGGAGGATATAGATTCTGTTATAGCTGGATCGTCCCATCAGGCATGGTTGCGCCGCGCAGGTTAGCTCCACCGATGTCAGCGCCGCGCAGGTTGGCCTTGATCAGGTTAGCATAGCCCAGGTCGGCGTCGCGCAGGTCAGCTTCAATCAAAACGGCATGGCCCAAGTTGGCCTCGCTGAGGATGGCTCCCCGCAAATTAGCGCTGCGCAGGTTGGCAAAAATCAGGTTGGCCCGGTGCAGATTCGCGCCGCTCAGGTTCGCCTGGCGCAGGTCCGATTCACCCAGGTCGGCTTCCCCCAGATTGGCCTTGCTCAGGTTGATCTCGCGCAGGTCGGCCTCGCTCAGGTCGGCCCCGTATAGATCGGTTTGGCTCAGGTCAATTCCGCTCAGGTTGGCTCCGCGAAAATGGGGCGCTTCGCCCCTGTCGCGCGCAGCTTCTATGATTTGGATTACCTCTTCACGTTTCATTTTACCCTTACTGGCTGCTCTCCTCAAAGGCGGGAGGCTCGAACTGCATAATCCGGTTGTTGTCGGCATCGGCGACCAGCAGATTGCCCTGGCGGTCAAAAGCCAGGCCGTTCGGCAGGGCAAACGAGGCCGGGTCCTGGCCGTACTGGCCCCACGTGCCTAACACCTGCCCCGCTTTGTCGTAGACAATGATCCGAAACCCTTCGGGGTCGCTGACAAAGACGCGGCCCTCGGCGTCAACGGCCAGCGAAGGCTTGTTAATAACGCTCTCGCTCTCCCAGCCGGCCACATCCCACTGGGCCAGCGGATTGAAGTTGGCGTCGAATTTTTGCACGCGCTGGTTCCAGGTATCGGCCACGTAAACGTTGCCCTCGCGGTCAATATCAATCCCCACCGGCTCCTCAAACGCGCCGGGGATAACTCCCCCGCCGCCCCAAGCCTGTAAAAATTCCCCGGTAGCCGTAAATTTTTCGACCCGCTTGTTGCCGGTATCGGTCACATAAACGTTGCCCTGGGCGTCAACGGCCACGTCGCGCGGTCCCCAGAATTTGCCGAGTTCGGCCTGGGGGTCGCCCTGCTGCACATTGGCAAAGCCGCCAAATTCCCCCTGGAATTTGCCAATCGAACTAAAGATCTGAACCCGGTGGTTCCAGGTATCGGCGACGTAAAGCGTGCCGTTGGGAGCGACGGCCAGCCCCCAGGGTTCGTTGAACTGGCCCTGACCGGTTCCCTGGCTGCCCCACGACAGGACAAAGTCACCGTCACTGCTAAAGGCCTGAATGCGATGGTTGCCGGTATCGGCGACATAGATCGAACCGTCCGGGCCAACGGCGACATTGCGCGGGGTGACAAACTGGCCCTCGCCCGCGCCGTTGCTGCCCCACATTTTGGCCGCTGCCAGTTCCAGGCGCTTACCCTCGTAGGGGTCCACCACCGCAGCCTGGGTTAATTGCACCGGGCCGCTCTGGTAATCCCAAACCTCGTTCAGCACGTCTTTGCGGATGTAGACATAGAAACGATGAAGGTAAGGCCACTCGTTGAGCTGGTAATCCTGGTAATGGCGGTAAAAGAGAATATTCCACAGATTTTTCCAGTTAGCCCGCACCGTCTCCCGGCGAGCCTGCTGCGCTTCGGCGGTATCGGCCTGCGGGTTTTCGGGTGGGGGGCCGCTGACGTAAGTTTGCCACAGCCGGGCCGGGGTTTGATTTTTGTAATCTTCCATCGGCCACCAGACCAGGCGGTAGCTGAAGCGGGTATACTTATCGCCCAAAAAGGGCTTGACCTTGGTTTCGTTGGCCGAGCCGACAATGACTATCGGCGCGTCCAGGTTGTCCCGGTTGGGATTCTCGCCGTAGTAGGCCCGGTTGGGATACTCGCGCAGGTACCATTCCAGCGGCCAGGTCGAGTCGTTGTCGTAGGCAACCTTAATCATCTTATCGCCGACCGTCCGGCGGGAGATCTCGTCAATTTGATTAAGCACCAGTTTGACATCCGGCCCGCCGTGGGCGTAAACCAGGACTTCGTTAACGTAGTCATAATTGATGAACGACAGCATCCAGGAGAAGCGAAGGGTCAGCAGGGTCAGCACAACCAGGAGGGTCACAAAGGCCGTCCGCACCGCCAGGCTGCGGCCCATTTGCCGGCCATACCGCCAGACCACCCCGCCCAGGACAACCAGAATGGCGATTCCGGCGATAAATTGCAGGGTTTCGTTGATGGATTGCAGCGATTGGCTTTCGAAGGGTTCGGCGGTGAAAATAGCGACGACGGCCGGGATGACCAGCAGCAGCGCCCCGGCCAAAATGAGTCCGCCTCTTTGCCGGGCAGCCGTCCAGTTGAAGCGGCCCAGCGCACTCTGCAAGACGTGGGCGGTCAAAAAGATGAGCGGCAGGGTCATGTGGACGGTCAGCCAGGGCATTTTTTCGCCGGCCCAACTGTAAATGGCAAAAGCCAGCAGACCCCAGTAGATGGTAAAGACGGCAAAAGTGCCGCCGTCGGAGGGGTGGAAGGTTGGAAGGTTGGAAGGTTGGTTATCTGGTGTTGAAGAAGACGCTGGCACTGTATCCGGCCCTTGTGAAAGGTCGGCGTAGGCGGGTAGGGGTTTGCGGCGGAGGAGGTAAACCAGTCCGCCGCCGATGCCGACAAAGAACGGCAGAAACTCGTACATCGGCACCAGGAAGAGGTAGTAATACCAGGGCTGGCCGCCGCGCTGCACGTCGTGCTGGCTCAGCCAGTAAACGATCGCCCCGATGCTGCCGGTGTACAGACCGCGAATATTCGAGAAAAAGGTGGTGTGGAGCAGGGCAAAGATAATGACTGCCACCAGCGCGGCTTTGCCCAGCGTGCCGAAGCGAGTGCGCAGGCTGAGCAGCGCCTGGGTCACCGGCTTGTTGGTGCGATCTACCCCCAACTGGACCAGCGCGGCCGCGCCGAGCATTTCCAGGATGAGGATGACGAGATCAACGATTTCCCAGGGTTTCAGACTACTGTCCCCCTCGGTCTGGCCCGCCGTTAAAACTTCGGCCTGGCTGACGAGGTAAGCGTCAACGGCAACCCCAATCACCATCAGCCCCAGCAGGCCGAACGTAACCAGGCGGCGGCTGCTGGCCGATAAATTTTCCCACATGTAGACCAGCAGGATGAAGGTTACGCCGATAAAGCCATGAATATAGGCTGCCTCCATCGTCGAGAGCATCAGCGACACCGCCGCCGCGCCGATGTACAGCCAGCGGTTGGCCCGCGTGCGCATGTACTGGAAAAAGGAGAGGAACATCAACAGGGTGAAGAAGTCCAAAAAGGTGTCGTGGCGGATGTAGCGGCTGTAGTACATCAGGCCGGGTGAAATAAGGATCATGAACGAAGCGGCCAGCGCACCGAATCGCCCCAGCCAGGGCCGGAACCAGTAGGGCAAAATGACCATCGCTATCCCAAACAGGGCCGGGCCGATGCGGGCGGTGAAGTCGTTGTCGCCAAACAGAAAATACATCAAGGCCGTGATGTGAAACAGCGACGGGCCGTGCATCAGGGGATCGTGCTGGTAGCCCTTCCCGGCGTAGAGATTCCAGGAGTAGAGCGTATGCAGGCTCTCGTCGTGGCTCATCACCCGCGCGCCGAGCATATAAAAGCGGGTCATCACGGCGATGATGAAGAAGGTGACGTAGAGAATTAGCTCCCAGTTCAGGATAAAGAGGGATAAGACGGGCGTATCCAGGCTAAATTTTCTTTGCAGCGAATCGGTTTTAACAGTCATTACTTTTCCTCAAAAACATAAAATCAGATGAGAACTTCAAATCCTTTACGGCTGGAGCCACAAGATGACCTGATTTTCCCGGTCCGGCGGCTTCATGGAGCGGTAGAGGAGCCAATTGACCAACTCTTTGGCCGGCAGGCCCACCGGCGACCAGGGCGCGTCGAGGGTGAAGCCCTGGCCCAGGTAGGGCTGGCCCATGCCCAGCTCGACATTGGCCGGGGTAATAATTGCCGTCGTGGGCTGAGCTTCGGCGGCGGAGCTGACCTGGGTCAACTGCTCAAAATCGCGCAGCCGCCACAGCAGAGCGGGGCTGGTCACACCGGCCAGGGTGGTATCCAGGGCGGTTTGCTGGCCGCCGGTCCGTTCCGCCGATTGGCGGGTCAAGGTCTCGGTCAGGGCGATGAGGCCGGTCGAGGGGGGAATGCCGGCCAGGGGCTGGTAGGCCAGGTCCATCAACGGTCCGTAGTTCAAACGCCAGCCGATGCTGAGCGCCGCCAGCAGGCCAATCGCCGTGCCCGCCAGGGCCGCGCCGCGAGCCGCCGCGCCGCTGTTGGTCATGAAGCCGAAAAAGATGGTAATGATGATAAACAGCCCCAGGGCCGCAATCGGCTGGAGCCAGGCGTACTCGCAGATGGTGTCATCGGAGTTGCAGGTACGGACTAGCCAGCCGGTCAGGCCGATGTAGCTAAAGCTGCCGATGACCAGCCCGGCTGCCAGCAGCAGGCCCTCGTTGCCCCAACTGCCTTCCCAGGCCAGGCTGTGCCACAACTCGGCCAGAGCAATGGCGGCCAAAAAAGCCAGCGGGACCAGGGCCAAAATAACATGGCTGCTGGGCCGGCCAAACATGACCAGGTCCAGGATGATCAAACCGGCAAACCAGCCCCCCAGGATTTGCTTGAACAGGTCCTTCTCTAAAAGGACGTAAGCCAGGCCCGCCAGGCCGGCCAGGACCAGGAGCGGCTCGTAAATGGTCAGTAAAAAGACGGCATTGAAGCCGGCATCGGGCCGTCCCTGTAAACTGAACCGGCTGACCCACTCCGGCAAAAAACCGCTCAACATCCCCAAACCGCCGATATTGAACAGACCCGCCGTAGCCAGCAGCACCAGGCTGATCAGGAAAAAGAGTCCGGCGCGACGAGGGGAGAGATAGGGGTCAGGGGGTGGGGATTGGGGATTGGAAGTTGGGAGATTAGAGAGCTGGCTGTCCTCACTGGTAGCTTGATTTTCCGGCAAGGCGGTCTGAGTTGCGGTCAAATGATCCAGGCCCTGGAGCCACAACGCTTTAAAGGCGGAGAATTTAAGAGCAATGATCAGGCCAAAGACAATCAAAACGGAGAGGGCCATCGGCCCGGAGGTGAGCAGCAGGGCCAGGCCCGCGGCGGCAAGCAGCAGCCAGCCTCGCCGGCCTTCTTCGGCCCAATTGAAGAAACCGGCGACGACCATCAAAGCGCCGGCGGCCAGCCCGATTTCGCTGTTCAAGGTTCGGGAGAGGAAAATCGCTGTCGGGGAGAAGGCCAGCAGGGCAGTGGCCAGCAAGCAGGCGCGCGGCCCCAATTGGCGGCGCAGCGTAACCGGCAGAATAACGATCAGGCTGCCCAGCAGAGCCGGAGCCAGCCGGGCGGTGAAGTCGTTCACCCCCAGGAGGAAAAAGGTCAGCGCGTTCAAGGAGAGCAGCAGGGGACTGTAGAGGGCTACCCCCAGCGGGTCCCCCCGGTAAAGTTGCAGCGCCGGCCAGCTCTGGGCCGCCTCGGCGTCAGACAGGGGATAGTGATCCAGCCGCCACAGGCGCAGGGACAGAGCCAGGATAAACAGCAGGGCATAGAGCACGGTTTC
Organism: Anaerolineae bacterium; assembly: GCA_023382535.1. Next base: position 84,943 of record JAHDWA010000043.1, read on the forward strand.
CAGCGTCAGCCAGGGAAAAGGCAACGGCCCAGGCTCCGCCTCGGGCCAGGTTTCTACCTTTGGCTCATCTTCAATTACCGGAACGGCCACCGGCAAAGGCGGCGGCATGATTTTTCGTCTCGTCTTAGTGGTCAAAGTTAAACCCCAAATTGATCTATTTAAGCAGTTCCAAGACCCTAAAGGCCTCTAAGACCTTCAGGGTCTGAACTTAACGGATAGACGCGGCCATCATTTTAAGTTCTGTCAAGGAAACAGCATCGCTGTAGGAGAGCAGCCGGTATTGAACATCGTGGACCGTCCAGATGAGTGTTATCACTTGATCCTGATGGCTCCAGGTGCGGCTTTCCTTATCCCAGCCGCCTCGTACCAAAACCACCTCCCGGCCGTTGAGCAGAATCGTTTCGCTGCTTTCCGGGCCAATGAGGGTCTGGCCGGGTTGATTTTCGGAGCCGGCGGCCCGGATGCTGAGTTGGACGACGCCCCCTTGGGTGTCGCGCCACTGCATTTTGACCAGCGCCACCGGCGACCACGCCACCTCCACCTCGTCGTCGCTGCTGGTCAGGCTGGCAGGCAGGTAGGTGGGCAGGGCAAAGTCAAACGGCACGGCCGCCTGGGCTTCGGGCAGCGGCATTGGTTCTGTTTCCAGCAGCACGACGGTGGCGGTAGGAGCCGGCCAGACGCTGCGGATGGTCAATTGGATCTGCCCCATCGCTTTTTGAACCTCATCGAGGGTGGCTTTCACCGGCGGCGATGCAAACAACAACGCCACGACGACCAGAGCAATTATACCACCAACCAGGCCGAGCGGCACAGTCCGGGCCGGCGTCTCCGGCTGGGGAATCGCCTGGACCCGGCGCTGGAGGGTAGGGCTGGGCGGCTGGCGCAGGCTGAGAAGCTGCCGGGCCAACTCGGCCTCCTCCGGCGAGAATTCCGGCGGCGCGGGTTCAATCTCCGTGGGCGTCATTCGCTCTGATCCCACTGCATACGTAATTTTTGCATAATCCGATACACTGCCGAACCGACTGCGCTTTCACTTTTGCCCAGCACCTCGGCAATATGGCGGTTGGTCATCCCGGCCCCAAATTTGAGGGCAATCAGCTCCTGCTCGTCCGCTGCCAGCGTCTGGACCAGCCGCCGCAACCGGGTCTGCTGCTCGCTTTCCTCAAACTGCGCTTCTAATTGAGGTGTCTCACTCGGCTGCTCCGGGTTAAGTTTGAACAGCGGCCGCCGCGCCCGGCGGCGCTGCCAATCGGTGACGGCGTGTCGGGCAATAGAGAATACCCAGGTGGTAAAGGCAGCCCGGTCAGGCCGGTAGCTGCCGCGCGCCCGCCAGGCCCGCTCGAAGGTATCGGCGGTCAAATCTTCGGCGACCACCCGGTCGCTGACGCGGAAGAGACAATAGTTGAACACGGCATAGGTATGAGTGCGGTACAACTCGGCAAAAGCCTCGGCGTCGAGGCTGGCCGGCATCTGCCCGGTCAGGAAGTTGTCCAGCCAAAAATTCTTCTTGTTCATCACACTGGCGCACATCTATGATTTATACGCCGAACGGACCAGAGTATCACTACGACCACACCTTTTATCGCCGCCGGTAAATGGTGGTATCTTCCTGTTGAAAGGCCACATCCATAAATTGTTCGAACTTGTTGAGGCCCTGCGGCGAGTAACGCTCGCGCTCGGTCGCCCCAACAATGACATAAGTGATGCCATACTTATCCAGCAGCGCCTGGGTCTGGCGCACATCGGACGAATTATAGAGCAGGGCGATGTCCGGCTCGCGCCGGGCCGGCTCATCATAATTGCCCCGCCACTGGCTCTGGTGGCCGCCCCAACCCAACAGAGTGGGCAGCCCGGTCATGGCCGAGATGCGGCCGGAGTAGTTATAAGCGCCGTATTGGCCCGCCGGCGCTCCCGGCGCTTCCAGTATAACGGCCTGGTCGGGAGCATTGGCCCGCAGCCACTCGATGGCGGCGTAGTCGCCGGGCTGGTAAGCGGCGATCCAGGCAATGGCGTTGAGGGTGGGTTCGTTCTTAAAGAAATCGGCTTTGTTCGGTACAGCCAGCACCGGGTAGACCAGTCCCCCGGCCACCAGCAGGGCCATACCGACCTGCCAGACCAGCCGCAGGCCGCCCCGCCAATGGTGGGAAACATAATAAACGGCAAAGGCCGAAGCCAGGGCCAGCAAGACCCAGGCCTGAAAATAAAACTTAAAGATGGTGTTCATGCGCGTCCCAAAGTTATCGCGCAGGTAGACAAACTCCACCGCCAGCGGCAGGGCCAGCCCGACAAGGACCAGGATGAGGACGAATTGTTCCGGCACAGCTAGACGACCGCCGGCCGCCGGCCGCCGGCCGCTGAATAGCCCCGGTGACTCCTTTTCTGCGTCAAATACGGCGTCTGCCCCACTCGTTTCCTCGCCGCTTCGCTCCCTCGCCGCTTCCTCTCCAACTTGCCAGGCTTCCCACTTGTCAGCCCTCCAGCCTTCCAACCTTCCCAAAAACAACGCTAAGGCCCACCCTAATAATCCCCCGACAAAGATAAAGGTCCACGGGTTGACCAGCCGCCGCCACAGCGCGGCCTGCACCAGCGAACTGACCGTTGCGTCACCTAACACCTGCTGCACCGCCGGATCATTCAGAAAGCCCTGCACGTAATCCCGCCCGGCCGGGCTGAGGAGGACCCCGGTCAAGGCCAGCAGCATGACCAGCACCGGCCCCAGGATGGTTATCATCAGGGTTGAGCCAAGAGACTGCCGCCAGGCACGATGCCGGGCCGACAAAACAGTCAGCAGGGCCATGACCGCGACCAGAAATGGGCCAAAAAAGACAAAAAACTGGGGCAGCCGGGTCGGGTTCCACAGGTTGGGCAGCATGCCCCGGGCCTGCGATTGGAACGTGGCATAGAAAGGCAGGTAGAGCAGCACTCCAACTATACCGAACATCCCCATCCCAATGATACCGCGAAGGATGAAAGTTTCCGTCTTCCGTCTTCCGCCTTCCGCCTTTTCTTGGTGTGATAACCAAACGACAAAAGCCAGGCCAACCACACTTAAATAGATGGGAAAATCCCAGGTATTCAAAAAACTCAAGCCGCCCAGGCAGACGGCGTAGAGCAAAAAGGCCGCCCGCCCGCCTGTCGCCGCCAGCAGCTCCGACCAGGTATTCTGTAAACCTGCCCATATTTTGTCAGCTATGACCGCCGACCACAGACCGCCGACCGCCGCTAGTTCGTGCCCAATGGCTGAGGGCTGAGGGGACAGTTCCTCTATCTGAAGTTCATCGCTCGCCTCTGACTTCTGGCTACTGGCTACTGGCTTCTGCTTACTGATCAAATTCAGCGCCAGGGCTACTACCAGCAGCACAAAGGGCAGGGCCAAAACGTGGGGGTGAACGTCGCCCAGCAAGAAGCTGAAGAAGGGAAATTCGTCAATGACTTCCTGCTCGTGGCCGGTCAGGGTGTAATCAGTCAATACGCGCGAGCCGCGCCACCACCAGATGAAGCGATCGGGAATCCAGCTATCGCCGGGGCCGGCGGGCGGTACTTTCAGGTCACGGATGTCGAGCCAGGTCCAGAAACCGGCTGGCAGCAGGGCGGCTTTGTGGAATACTTCCAGCAGACCTTCCAGGTTGCCCAGGACAGCCACAAAAAGGGCGGCGATGAGGCCGGTCAGGATGGCGGAGGATTGGAGGACTGGAGAGTTGGAGGGTTGGAAGATTGGAAGGTCGGAAGATCGGAAGGATTCCTCCTGCCCATAGGGGGCCTGTGGCTCAGGCTCAGCCAGAAGGGTTGGCAGGTGAGAAGGCGGGAGGGTTGGGCCAGAGTGGGTGGCAGTCTGGTACAGACTGACGAGATTGGCGACAATGCCAAAAGCAGCGGTCAGGGTCAAGGCGAACAGGGTCGGGATATAGAGGTTGAAAGCGGTGGTGGAGACCAGGCCGGTCAGTCGAGTCACCATAGCCATCAGGACGTAACCAAAATAGTAGTAGCTGATAGCAAAGCCTGACAGCCAGGGGTCCTGCGGCGGAAAGTAGTCGCTGCGCAGCGTGCCGTTGATAAAGGTAATCTCCATCCACTTTTCGCCGCCCGCTGTTTCGATGTTGGGATTGTAGGCTTTGAAGATTGTCCAGCCGATAAAAGCGATAGTAAAAAGCAGCTCTACGCTCAAAACATAGCGCCACTCCCGGCGCAGCCAGGCCAGCATAGCCAAGCTGCCGGAGCGAAGCTGCTGCCGCCGCCAGATCAGCCCCAGGACCAGCACCGCCGCCAGCGCCACGACAATGCCCCCGGTATTATTTTGCAGCAGGCGGAACGTTCCGCCCAGCCACAAAACATAGCCGGTGATGAGCAGCCCCAGCGGGCGGGCAAAGGCAAAGCCCCGGTCCGGCAGATAGCGTAGTAAGCTAAAAGCCAGGGTCCAGCCCACCAGGCCAAAGATAAGAATGACGAACCACCAGATGAGGATAGGGTACAACTCCAATTGGGTGAGTCCTTACAGATATTAAGACGTGTTGTGTGTTATGTGTTCCGTTTAACTGACGCAACACGCAAGATGGATCAAAGCTACTTTACAATCCTCGTAATTTCCTTAAACTTCGGCCCTTCGGCCACGCGCAGCAGCTCAAAGAGGGCCATTTCGGTGCTGGTCACGGTCGCTCCGGCTTCTTTCATCCGCTCCAGGCCAATCTGCCGGTTCTCCGGCGCGCGGGATGAGACGGCATCGGCGACAACCTGGACCTCGTAACCGAGATCGAGCAGATCCCGGCAGGTCTGGTAAACGCAAACGTGGCTTTCGATGCCGGCCAGCAGCACTTGTTTGCGCCCGGTTGCCTTCAGCACCCCCATAAAAGGCGGGTTGCCGCAGCAGCTAAAGCTGGATTTGGCAATCGGCTGGGTGGTTTGGGCCAGCAGGTGGGCGATTTCCGGCGTGGTCGGCCCTAATTTTTCCGGTAACTGCTCGTTCCAGATGATCGGCAGTTCCAGCACCTGGACGCCTTTGATGAGCTTTTGCAGGTTTTCAAAAAGGATTTCTTTCTGGGCCATCAATTGGGCCAATTTGCCCTGCACATCAATAACCACGAGGGCGGTGTTGTTTAGAGTCAACATAACAATTTCTCCTGTGTTACCTCACTGGTCTATTATTCGTGTTGCGGGTTACGTACTGCGTAGATTTAACGGAATACGCAACACGAGGTCGTTTTTTATTTAACCACTTTATAAATTCTCGTCTGCTCGTTCTCAAAAACCAGTTCCAGCGCGCCCTGCGCCCGGAGCTGTTCAAATTTATCGCTGATGAAGGCCCCGTGGGTAATGCGCTCGATCTGGCCATCGTAAATGTAGCTAATTCCTAGCTCGTGAATGAGCTGCAGGGTACGGGCCGGGTCGGGACTGGACCAAAACTCATTGACGACGAAATCCCGGTCGCCGACCTGCCAGGGGTAGCGCTGCTCGTTTTGGTGCAGGCCGCCCAGCACCGACGGCAGGCCGGTGTAGGCCGCCACCCGCATGCCGCCCTCGCGGTAGTAGCCGACTTTGGCCTCGGCCAGGATGGGGGTGCCAGGCACGTTTTCTTGCAGCCAGCGGATGGCTACGTAATCATAACTGAGGTGAATCGGGCTGCCGGCGGGCCACTCAAAGGTGCCTACCGTCATATAGGCCAGGCCGTCCAGCGTGCCAATGGGCGGGCGATTCTCCTCGCCGGGGAAGCGGTCGTCAAGGCGGGTGCGGGTGCCGAGGACCGGATAAATCAGGCAGGCCATGAGCAGGCTGACCAGGCTGAACCGCCACAACAGCAGGCCCGGCAGCGGCCAGCGCTCGCTCCACAGCCAAAGCCGGGGCAGGATGACCGCCGCGGCGATCCCGAACATGACCCAGACCTGAATGTAGAACTTGAACAGGGTGTTCATGCGGTAGTACTCGCTGCCGCCCAGAAAATCGCGCAGGAAGAAAAATTCAAGCCCCAGCAGGATGAGCAGGCCGGTGAAGAGCAACACGCCCAGGTAAGCCACCCCGGCAGGGGCTTCGCGGCGGAACAGGAGGAGCAAGGCCAGCGCCGCCAGCGGCAACAGGTAAGCCGGGACGGGATAACCCAGCAGGGCCAGGGCGATGGCGCTCAACAGCACCAGTCCCACCCCCCACAGCACCGGCTGGCCTTCAGGCACCCTGACTACCGCCCGGTAGATTTCGGCCAGGTGGGGCCAGACATTCCAGCGGCGCAGGCCCAGGCTTAGACTGCGCAGCAGCGGGTTACGGCTGCCCGGGTAAAGCAGCGACACCCACAGCCAGGAGGCCAGGATAAAAAGGAAGAAACCCCAAATTTTCAAATGCTGGTCGAGCGCGGTTTGGGTGTGGACCAGGCCCAGGCCCGTTTCGGCCGGGGGCTGGTAGTTGGCAAAGAAAGGCAGAAAGAGCAGGTAGGTGACCCCTAACAGCGCTGCCCCAAACAGCGCGCCGCCGGCCAACAGCAGCAAAATCCGGGCCGGAGCCGGCGTCTCGCGTTCCTGCAGATAGCGGCCCAGGAGAAATGTAGCCACCATCAGGCCCAGGTAGGTGGGCAAATCCCAGGTGTTGATCGCGGCAATTGCCCCCAAGACAAATGGCAGGGCCAGCCAGCGAAGGAATGGGCGCATCAGCGAATAGGCGAACGGGAGAGTCAATGAGGCGGTCAAAGAACGCGTCAGCGGGTTAGTAAATGATAAATTAGAAGTAAGAAAAGAGAGTTGAGTTTCTCGATTAATCTCCTGATCCTCCAGTTCTGTGGCCGGCTGCTCACCAACCTCTTCGCCATTCGCCACACTTGCCCTACGGGTTTGCCTATTTGCCAGCCAATTGTAAGCCAGGCTGAGGAAAAGGACGGTGAAGGGCAGGCCGATCATATGCGGGTGCAGGTCGGCAAAGAGGAAGCTGAAGTAGGGAAATTCGTTGATGGTGGCCGGGATGACCCGGGTGGGGTCCCAGTAATTGTAAACGGCTACACTCGCCCCCCTGAAAACCTCGGCCAGGCCGCTCACCGCCAGTACAAAGGTCTGCAGGCCGGGGATGGCGCTTTGAAAGTCGCTCTGGCTCACCTTGCCCAGCTCGCGCATAAATTGGGCCGCGCCCTCCAGGTTGCCGATGAAGACGACAAAGAGGATACCGAGCAGGCCGGTGACGATGTATTTTAGATTTAGGATTTTAGATTTACGATTTACGATTGGCTGACCGTTAACAATTGATAGTTGACCATTAATTATTGACGATTGGCTCAGGTTGCCGGCCAGGCTGAAGACGTTGACGGCGGTCAGGGCGGCCAGGGTGGGCACGGCCAGGTTAAAGGCAATGGTCGGCTGGATGCCGGTCAGCTTGATTAAAATGCCGACCAGGAACAGGCCGTAATAGTAGTAGTTGAGAATACCCCCGGCAAAGAAAGGGTCGTAAGGCGGCATCTGGGCGCTTTTAACCACGGCATGCAGAAAGCCGATTTCGAGCATTTTTTCGCCGCCGAGCCAGGGCTGCCACAGGTCCGGGTTGAGGAGGCGCAGGTAGATGAAAAAGAGGTAAACCAGACTGAAAACAGCTTCGGTCGTCAAAATAAGGGTGCGCTGCTCGCGCCACCACTGCTTGAACGGGTAGCGCCGCCCAACCACCCCCCACAAACTGAAGCCGGCCAGGAAGACAAGGCCAATCACAGCCGTGGTAACGGTGTTGTTCAACCAGCCCAGACTGCTGTTGAGCCAGACAAAGTAGCTGACCAGCAGCAGCCCCAAACTTTTGCTCAGGGCGTAGCCGCGATCCGGCAGGTGGTTGAAGAGGAGCAGGGTCAGCGGCAGGGCCAGCAGTCCAATCAGCGTGACCCCCAGCCACCAGAATATCACGGCGACGAGGGTGGACTCATTGGCCAGGCTGTTCCAGCGAAAATCGTTGACCGGCGGCAGTTGGTCAACCGGCCGGTCCAGCATGAGCGATTTACCCTCGCGTTCCTCGGACAGGGGCAGGGACAGAGCCGGGGCCGGGCTGCCCGCCCCGCGCAGCCGCATCAGCAGGGTCGGCGAGCCGGTGTAGCCGGGGACAGCGCCCTGCCAGGTATTGCCCAGCAAAGCATCCCACTCCTCCAGGGAAAGCTGGCGGCTCTTTTTGAACAGGATCGGCCTGGGATGGTCGTAAACGGTAAAACTCTCGTCGGCGGACTGGTCGTCAATGATAAAGGGGCCGAGGCGCGGCGGCGTCTCGACGCTGTAGATTTGCTCAAAACCCAGCGCGCCGGAGAAGAGAGCCTCGTAGTAGCGGGTGCTCATGGGGTAGCGTTCCGGCAGGCGGGGGATCGTCCGCCAGAGGCGGTTGCTGGCCAGGGCGATGTAATCGCAGTTCAGCAGGGTGCCGCGCAGGGTCTCGTACTTTTCCCGGGTATCCTCTTCGTACATGGGCAGCTCGGGTTGGATATAAGCGTGGGCCAGGGGGTTGCCGTTTGGCTCATCCAGGTTGGCCGGGATGCCTTCATCCCAGTGCTCGCGGGCGACGCAAGAGCCATCGGGCACGTTGGCGTAGGTCCAGCGGGAAAACGTGACCCAGGGATGCTCGCTGCCATAGACGCCGTTAACAAAGGCCAGCGCCCAGAAGGCCGAGCCGGCGAGAACCGTAACTGCCAGAACTATGACCGCCGGTCTGAGCGCTTTCGCTAGCAGGGGGGCAGGGGCGCGGGGGGGCAGAGGAGAAATCTCGCTCTCCCCTGCTCCCCTGCTCCCCTGCATCTCTTCCCCTCTTCGCCACAGCGCCGCTACCAGCCCCGCGCCGAAGAGGGTAAACAGCGGCACGACCGGGACCATATAACGCATAAATTTGGCCAGGAACAGCCCGGTTGGCCCAAAGTAGAGGACAATCCAGGAAAGGACAATCCACTCGCCGGGGGTCGCTTTGCCCCGGATGGCTTTGAAGACGACCCAGAGCGTGCCGGCCAGGGCCAGCAGCCCCAGCGGCCAGCCCATACCCCAGCGAAGCTGCTGGTCAATAAAGTACCCGTAGGCCCAGGTGCCACGGTACTGCCGGGTAAAGGGGAAATCGGCCAGGCCGCTGACCATGTTGCCCTGCTCTTCGACGACGGCGCGGTTGAAGTTCTCAAAATCCAGCAGAACGAAGGGGGAGGTTACGGCAAAGATGATGAAGGCGGTGAGCAGCGCGAGCGCGGCGAGACCGAATATATGAGTAAAGGATGAAGGATGAAGGATGAAGGCGGAAAAAGAAGAAATCTCTCTTTCATCCTTCACGCGAAGTGTTCCGCCTTCATCCTTTGCTGGCCGGTTTGCGGCAAAGTAGGCGGCCACCAGCGGGGCAAAGGCCACCGGCAGGGCGCTGAATTTGGAGGCGACGGCCAGGCCAACGCCGAGGCCGGTAATCAGGGCCGCGCTCCGGGAGGGACGGTCAACCATTAAAACCGCGCCGTAGAGGGCCAGGAGGGTGAAGGTGGTCGAGATGGGATCAACGGCGAAAAAGTGGGCCAGTTGGATTTGCAGCACGGTAAACGCCGAGAGGGCCGCCGCCAGCAGTCCCCCCCACAGGCCGTAGAGCCGCCGGCCCAGCAGGAAGAGGAGGTAGACCGAAAACAGGTCGGCCAGGGCCATGAGCGACCGGCCCACGAGGGTGTAGCCCCGGCCCGAGGTGCTCTGCTCCAAAAAGTGGGTCCAGGCATCGGGCAGGAAGGAGGCGGTGAGGGGGGCCAGGCTCTTGAGACTGTGCGCGGCCAGGACCAGGGTGTAAAGCGGGAAGTGGCCGTAGGTATAGCTGCGCCGGCTCTGCTGGCTGGCATCCCAAAACGGGTTCAGGGTCGAGGCGCGTGGGTCGAATAAGGTGGAACTGTCCGCCGGCCAGCGGATGGTCGGGGCGTAAAAAAGCAGGGTCGAGCGTTCGTCGGGGTGGGCATAAGTGCCGCCATCCCAGGCGAGGTTATAAAAACGCAGGCCGGCAGCAGCGGCCAGAATGAGCAGCAAGAGCACCGGCGCGAGGCCGCGGGTGAGGGGGTGGTTATGAGACATGCCGAATATTGTAATCGGTAGGGGAAGGTTGGGCAAGTAATTTGACAGTAGCTGGTACGTGCTCTCTTCCCCCTGGCATACCGGCCCTGCTCACATCTTAATCGCATCCTGATCGCATCATGATCGCATCTTGATCGCATCTTGCTCCGTCCAAAACCCCTCATAATTGGGGTGTTATCAGTAGACAGAAACGTAGTAGGATAGAGTTAGACCAGAGCTGTCAGGCAAGGAAACAGGGTAATCGCAGCCTAACCTTGCCTGCGAGCCTGAGGCTGAAGCCATCAGGCTGAAAAGGTAAAGCATCCTGAAGGAGGCTCAAATTTAGGGCGCTTGAGCGTCCTTTGCCCTCTCAGCTTGGGGTTTCAGCC
>JAHDWA010000044.1 GCA_023382535.1 Anaerolineae bacterium
CGTGACGATCATATTCCTGAGCGTGTAATCTCCCGGAACGGCCGGCAGCGCCCCACTGGGGAGCAGGCCGGTGGTGTCATAAATTCTTGTTATCACCCTGTATAACAAATCGTTCATCGTGATGACCCCCTGGGTACATCCTGAGTTTATCGAAGGGTTACGAATAGGGTTACGGGTTACGCGGTTTTATAAACGTGCGTTTTGAGTTACAAAAGCGCGTTTTGAGATATATGTTTTGGAGCTATGTAACCCGTAACCCTTGACTTTCGGACTGGCCGGCCCTTCGACTTTGCTCAGGACAGGCCCCTTCCTGATCCAGGGCCATGAGCAGTTGCAGCCGGCGGTATTCCAGCCTGAGCCGGGTGTAGTCCTGCCACAGTTCGGCGGTTCCTGCTGGAGAGGGCGCCGGCTGCAATAAATTCTTGTCAAGGCGCAGTTCACCTTGCAAAGCAGATATGGGTATTGGCCCGGCGATCTGGTCTTTTTTGAGCAGCGCCCGGCGCTCAAGCAGGGCCTGGCGGGCGCTGTCCTGGGCGGCCTGAAGCTGGGCCTGGCCGATGGCGGCGTTGAGCTGCTCCTGTTTGAGATTTTTGTAGACCTTAATAGCGTCCATACAAATCTGGTGAATGACCCAGGAGAGACCGCGCAGCAGGGCCAGCAGGGCAGCCGGCGTGCCGAGCAGCAGGAGCAGGACGGCCGCGACCATTATGATTTGGTGGGCGATGATGGCCCGCTGGACGTAATCAACGATGGTCATTGTTCGGTGCTCCCATTGCGATAGATGTATTGTCCCCGGCCAATCCGTTCCACGTACCCGCGCCCCTGGGCATATTCCATCAGGTTATAGAATTGTTTGCGGGTCAAGTCGGCTCGTTCCATTGCCTCCGGCGGCCCAAAGGGTTCGTGCCGGCCACTGCCCAGCACGCGGGCTAATTGTTCCTCGCGCTCCTGGTTTAGTTCAGGAACGATGCGGGGATGTTCCACTGCCTGGCCGGAACGTTCCACCCCTTGTTCCTTTCTTATTTCGGCCCGCACCAGTGCAGCCTGCCGCTTGATGATCTCGGCCTCGGCCTGATGCTCCTCAGCCCTGGCCCTGGCCCTGATGGCGTCGGCCTGGGCTTCCCGCTCCCGGATCGCCACTTCCCGCTCCCGCCGGACGGTTTCCTGCTCGGCCTGCCGCAGGTCACTCTCGCGCAAAGCCTGGGCCTCAACCTGGCGCTGCTTGCGGCGGGCCTCCAGGCGGCGGATATTGTGCTCGGTGGCGAAGATCCAATGGCCGAAGGGGGCCAGGCCGAAAAAGCCGAGCAGGGTCCAGCGGGCGATCTGGGCGTTCTCAAGCCACTGGTAATGAGGCAGGATCTCGCCGACAATGACCATGCTGATGCCCAGGATGATGTAAGCGCCCAGCGCCCATTTGCCCGCGCCCTGGTTCATTTCCGGCTCGCCCGGCTCCCTGGTCAGATTGAATTCCTCGGCGTGGCGGTTCACAATGAGACAGGCCAGGGCAAAGGACTCAAGGGCCAGGCCGATCAGGAGCGAGATCAGGAGACGCAGCCGCCAGTCGGCGATAGGCACGAGGATCGTGTTGTAAAGCAGCAGGGTAATGATCGAGACCGGGGCCAGCGGGATCGTCGCCGGGGAGAGGATGACGGCATAGCCGCCGATCAGCCGGACCGCCTCGTTGCCGAAATTGAGTAAAAAATCAACGACTGCCGCAGCGGTTAAATTTTTGAGCTTATCCATGCATTCCCTCCCTGACTACGAAGACCGTGTTTTTAAGGACGTTCCTGGCCGGGTGGAGCCGGATGCCCGCGACGGCTATCGCCGGGTCGAACTGCCGTTCGTTGAGGTAGGCGGCATCGGGCGGGTAGCCGAATTTCTGTTCAAAGCAGGCGACGGCATTGGCCAGGGTGAGGGTTATGGCTTCCCTGGGCGCGTCGGCGCTCCACATCAGGCCGGTGAGTTTCGTTGCCATCAGTTCCTCCGTTGGGGATTGTCCACCCAGAGAGTAGTAATGGCCGAGGTGAGCGTCTCTTTGAGTTCCGCTTCGACCACCTTGACCAACTCAGGGCAGCCGGCCGGGTCCTGGATGGTGATGGCGCTAAAACCGTTATCGGTTTCGAGCAGAAAGCCACGGTGGTAGAGGTAGAAGATGAGGCGGTCAGGTGCGGCATCAATAAAGATGAAGATTTGCTGCGGGCCGGTGGGGACGCGGGCGATCTGCTGCATGAAGGTGTCGTAAATGCCTCCCTTTTGCATCTCTTGAATAATGGCGTTGTTGGCGGTGTTATAAATAACGGGCTGCATGCTCACTCCTCCGGCACCGGGCGAACTCTGATAATATTCAGCGATTCCAGGACTTCCTTTGACAGAGACAGGGTGCGCCGGGCCGCTTCGGCTGGCATTTCCAGGGTCAGGGCCAGGTACTTGATCTCGGCCAGCCGCGCTTCCAGGGCGGCGTAGTTGGGCGGTATCCCTAAAATTTGTTCGGCGTCTTTGACGCCGACTCTATGGGCGAATAGGGCGACTCGCCCATAGAAGGCCAGTTCGGCATCGGTCCTGCTCGCTTCTCCGGCCTGCTTGCAAAGAACAATGGCCTGGCCTCGCGGGGTCAAATATTCAAAGTCCAGGTTGGCGGCCAGGCAGCCGTAGACCTCAGAATAGACCCGGACCATTCGGGCCAGGTCGCCGGGTTCGGCGACAGGGATGAATTGGACCAGGGACGGGTCCGGTTCATTTTTGGAAATATCCAGGATGCCGACCCCTAACTGCCCGACCTCGTTTTTGGCAATGCCGAGATAGTAGGCTGTCCCCAGCCTGGTCATCGCCTCGTTCAGGGCCGACAAACAGTCATCATCCTGTAAATATTGGTCAGTTACCCATTCCATCAGTTTTCTCCTTCCTCTGCCACTCCGCCAGGGCTTCCTGCCCCAGCGGGCGCAGGTAATACCAGGTGTCGGCAATGTTGCCAATGTAGCTGGCTGCGGCCAGGCTGCCCAGCGTTACCCGGCGAACTCCCTGCTTTTTTAGTTCGGTGAATGGGACGCGCTCTCCACTCGCCGGCAGGGCCAGCAGGGCCTTGACCTTATGCTCGGAGAGCCAGGCCGGCGTGTGCAGCCCCCGGTCAATCTTCGCCAGCAGTTCCCGGCCCGCGCCGGTCACGGTGAAGGGCTGCGACCGGATGGGCTTGCCGCGCGTCGGGCCGTCGAGCAGGGTCAGGTCACAGGCCAGGTGGCGCAACTGGTTGGCGGGCTGGCCGGAGAACGGGTTCAGCCGGTCGTCGGGGTAGTGGACCTCGCCGGCAATCGCAACGAATTTGAGGATTTTGTACTGAGGCACGTTCAGGCCGTATTCGTAGATGATGGTTTCCCTGGCGTGGTTGACGACAATTTCATCCATGAGCAGCCTCCTCGGCGCGCTGGGCCTCGCCGTAGTAGCTAATTAGATTCCAGGCATGATCATCCCGGCCCGGTTCAAGCTCGCGGCGCTCGATCTGAATCCCGTAAAACTCGGCCAGGAATTCCAGGGCATTGCCGAGTTCGCGGTAGGCGTGGGAGCCGGAGCCGGAGTAGTCGGTCATCCCGGAAACCAGGTAGCAGTGGAACTCGGTCCGGGCCTCGGCAAAGATTTGATGGTGAGCCACTTCGTCTTTCTGCCGGCACAGCCACAGAATAATTTGAGTGACCGGCTGGTAAGTCCCCAGGAGGCAGGCCAGGAAGGGGTAAATATCGTCGGAGCCAAAGCCGGTGAAGTCTATCAGGTCAGGATGAGCCGGGTCGGTTCTGGGAATGAAGGGGTGCTCGATCAGGGTAATCGGCTCGTCATACTTGCCGATATAGTCGGGCTTTTTGAGAGCCTTGACGATAGTGTTCAACGCTTGCTGCTTGTTCATAGGTAGGATTCCTTTCTGATTGCTAATTATTGATCCGCAGCCTTGAGCATGGCCCCCTGGCACATTTGTACATAGTCCGAGAGTGCCTGAAGCTCATCGCCCAGGCTCTCCTGAAAGAGTTTTAAGTCCTGCTTGAGTTCGAGAAACCGCGCTCCGGCTTCTTTGACCCGCTTCTCGGTGGCCTGCGGCCCCCGGCCGTCCGGCTCGCTGAACTCCCTGAGCAGCCCGGCTAGCTCTTTTTTGAACTGGTCAATGACCCCGGCGGTGATCTCGGCCCTGTTGCGGGCAGCGAAGGCGCTGCCGTCGTCGGCGACCTGGTAGACCTGGCAGGTCAGGACGTTGTCGGTTGTTTTGTACTGGCCCAGGCTCAGGATGAAGGTTTGTAAAGCTTCCAGCTTATCGGCGGCTCCGGGCACGTTGTCGCGGACGAAATAGGTGCCGTCGGCCAGGCACTTGGCCCGGAGCTGGCCGTCCAGGTATCGCCGCAACTGGTTGCGCACGTCCTGGCCATCGGCCATCACGAGCTGGCGCTCGTACTCATCCTGCATACGGTTGATCAGGATTTTGATATTGCCGTTGGTCGCGCTGAGCGGGTCGAAATCGGGGTGGTACAGGCCGATGAACTTATCGTTCAGGCTCAGGGCGTCGGCGTCGAATTTGAGGATGGCGACCGACTTCATATCGAGCTGCTTGTCCTTCTCCCCGGCGGCCTTGACTACGACGCTGCGGACCAGGTGCCGGCAGGCGCCGTACTGCTCGTCGTTGGAGACGATCTTGGTCTCGGCCCAGACCAGCGGCTCGCAGCCGTACTGGGCTTTGATTTTGCTCACGAAGTCCTGGGGCGGCTGGAGCTTCTGCTTCTTGAGATTGGTCGCTTTCTCCCAGGCGTCGTGAGGCCGGGGCGGGCGGGGGACGTAGGCGGCATCGAAGCCGGTCTGCTGCGCCAGGGCCTCCAGGGCAGCGTAGGGCGCGGCGATGTCGGCCATACGGTAGATTATCAGATAGCCAAGGGACTTGGCGGCGGCGGTAGTCATCAGTCGTTGCTCCTGCCGGCCCGGTGGGAGGGCCAGGCCGGCATCTTCCTGTTAGCGGGCCAACTTGACAACCTTGTGAGGCTGGCCCTTATCGTTGGTAACGTAGGTGACGGTGTAGCCTTCAAGATTGTAGACGGTCATTACATCAAGCTGGTCCGGGTCAAAGCCGGCTTCGGCCAGTGCTTCCGGCCAAATTGAAACGCCATGCGTGGAAAACTTGCCGCCCTTGACCTTCCAGTAAGCCTTACCACCTGACACGGTTGCAGCCAGGGTTTTGGCCGGGAAGGTCAGTTCACCTGCTGGCTGTGGGGCCATGGGCGGGGCAGCAACGGCTGGAACGGCAGGCAGAGCGGGTGGAGGAGTTTGAGCGGCCTTGCCATTACCGTTCGCTTCCCGCTCGGCCCGGCGCTGGTCCACATAAACGTCGAAGGCGACCCAGCCACTGTCTACCAGGCTGGAAATGCGGCGCTCCAGCCGCCGTTGCAAATCGGCCTCACTGTGGCCGCGCAGGGTGAACAGGCACTCGGTTTGGGTAATCGTGTGGACCATGCGGAAGTTGACGCTGGCCGGGGCTTCGGGCAGGGGTACGGCTTCCAGGGCCTGTTTTAACTGGTCGTGCTCGGCCTGTAACTGTTTGACCAGGGTCGCGGCCTGGGTCAGTTTTTCTTTTTGCCCGTTTTGCAGGGCCGGGACAATGGATCTGAGGAGTTCGATGGGGTCTTGAATTTGCTGCGAAATGTTTGTGCTCATTTTTGCTCTCTCCTTGCTATTTGAGCGGTTTGATAATTTATCAGAAGGGGCTAGAGGGGTCGAACCTCTGACCTTTCCGCCTCAAGCGGAGTGCTCTTCCGCTGAGCTAAGCCCCTTTAACAGGCTGCTCCGGGACCAATTTCTCCCACAATGCCGGCAGTTCGGCCAGGGTGAGCAGCCATCGGTCCGGCGCATTTTGCAGGCCGAGGGATAACACGGCCTGGGCATTATGGATGGTCCGGGGCCGGCCCAGTTCGGCCAGCAGGTTGGCGATCCATAGGATTTCCTGCTCTTTGGTGGTCGGTTCGACCAGGGTTTCGGTGTATTCGGTGCGGTTGGTCATAGCAAATCTCCTAAGCTGCGCCAATCGGCCAGGCCGGGCAGGGTGTCAAGATGGGCATTCCAGGGCAGGGCAAAGCGGATGACCCGCCGGCCCGCCTTGGAAAGTTTGACCAGGGTGGCGGGCGAGTCGTCAATGTGCCAGTCAAAGGCTACGCTGCCCTTATCGGTCGTATGGATGATGGCGTTAAAGGGAATGTTCCAGCGCCTCAGCCACGGCTCGGTGAGCTGCGGCCAGGCGGTGGCTGTGGTGATGACCAGGCGGTTTTTCCGGGCCAGGCGGTGCAGCGCCCAGACAGCGCCGGGCATTGGCCTGGCCTCGGCAAAGATCATTGGGTCGGCCCAGGCCCAGGCGGTGAACTCTTCATTGGGGATGCCGAGGGCCTGGCCCAGGGGCGGGTCCCAGCAAGAGAAGGCGTCACGGGTGAGGCCGATACAGAAGCGCCGGGCGACGGCAGCGATAATGCTGCCGATCTGGTCGCGGATGACATTATCCAGATCCAGGGAGAGGGTGGGCCTGTCCTGAGCGCGGTCGAAGGGCCGGTGGGCCGGCGAAGGGCAGAAGTTGGGGGTTGGGATGGTGGAGAAGTAGGGCTGCATCAGAGGTAAACCTCCTGGCGAGGGGCAGTAACCGGGGCTGTTGGGGCGGGGCGGGCCAGCCGGGATTCCTGCTCGCGGCGATAGGCGTCGGGATCAGCACCGGGAGGGACGCGGACCCAGGCATCGTTGGAGAGGATAATGATGGTTTTGACGGCGGTTCTTGGTTGTGCTATCATGATGTCTCCTTAGATATGGCCCTTCGGTTGCCAAAGCTTCGCGGGCGGTAGCAGCCGGAGGGTTTTTATTGATAATTTATTTCTCAGATACGAGTATAGATTAACATATATAAGAATAAATGTCAAGGTAGAAATCTTAAAATATTCGTAAATCTACGAATATGTGCGCTGATACTAAATTATGTATTTAGAAACGAGACAAATAAAAAGAGCCGCTGGTATCACAGCGGCTCTTAAGAGGTTCTTAAAATATTATTATTCTCTCGTCCAGATTCCGGCCATATCGCCCATCTCCAAGTGCCTGACTACGCTGCCCGATAGCCGGTAAGTCACTCCGCCAAAGGTGGCCTCCCTGAAAGCGATCTCGTCTTGAATCTCCGGCAGTGTGGCTTCGACCCACTGCCTGGCCGCGACCGGCTCCGAGCCGGCATAGGGCAGCGTGGCGACAAAGCCCAAGAAAGGCGCCGCGATGGCCGCGTCGGGAAAGTAGACTTTGGCCGAGACATAATCCACCGTCGCCAGCCGGCGGGCATAGGCGTCCGCAGTCATCCTGATCCCGCCCGTGCTGCCCTGGCAGGACCAGACAAAGTAGGTCAGGTCAAATAGTTCCCGCTCCTCGGCCCCGGTACAGGTAAAGCCTTTATCTTTTAGATTCAAGGTTAGATCAGGGGGTCCTAGCTCCGGCAGAGCAGCGGTGGGTAGTGGTGTTGGCGGCGTGGTCGGTGTGCCCGTTGGCTCAGGCGTGCCCGTTGCCGTAGGCACAGCGGTCTCTGTAGGCGTCGGTGGTAAAGGTGTTGGGGTCCGGGTCAGGGTAGGGGTGTAGGTGGGCAGCAGACCGACCTTGCGAACTCCGACATCGGCCACGGCCAGCAGGAAGACTCCGGCGCAGCACACAACTACAATAGCGGCTGCTGCGGCAATTATGTACCATAGCCATGGCTTTTTCTTGGGTGGGGCTGTTTTTGGCTTGAGGGGTTTCAGAGGCTTAGCGGCGGACACGAGACACCTCCTGTAGATGAGAGCCGGTTTAGATCCAGTATAGCCGAAAATTACCGATTTGTAAACGAGCGTTTTTATATCACATTAAAAAAACGGGTTTTTCATTCGCGGATATATTGACACTTTCTTGGATGTATGATAGTATTTTAGCGAACGCGAAGTTTAAGAAAGGAGGTTAGGCGGCGGTGCAAATGATCGGCACCCTTGCTATACAACATCAAACGATGTCAGGGACTATTATCAATAAGGTCTCTGAAGTGGCAGGGCGGCGGAAGATGCAGATTCGTGACCTGGAAAAAGCGTCCGGGGTCAGTTATGACACGGCCAAACGCTTCTGGAAAGGCACAGCGCAACAGATTGATTTTGAAACTTTGGCTGCATTTTGCGACGCACTCAATTGCACCGTAGGCGATTTGTTCGAGTTCATTCCCGACGACGCCCACGGACAAAACGGAGACCGCTAACACAAGTAGAAAGCCCCCACGCTGATGCGCAGGAGCTTCCCGTAGTGTTAGCGGTCTTTTTATCCCCGCTTAACCCTTTGCCTCCACCCGGCCCCGCCGCCAAGCAAGCGCCGGGAGAGGCATACCAGACCGCAAAGGAGCGGATTGATACCTGTAAATTCAAACCAATTTCAAACCTTATTCTGATAAAATAAGGCTATCACTCACCAGAACATCCTCCAGGCCAATCTCTCCCGTGGAATAATAGACCAGATCAGCCGGCTGAGTAGGCTCAACTTCTGAGCCTGCCGGCTCAAGTCACCTACCCAATACCTGTCCACTATTGGATGACTGAAACTGATACTGCCCGCCGCCAAAGCAGGGTACAGCACCAATTCAGTCACCCAATAGTAAGCAGGTAACACCAAACGAAATCATCCACACCTGAGCATTTGCATAACTCGTATGGTCGGGATTGCCCGCCCGCCGCCCAATCCCGACCGCTCAGGACTCAAAAAGCGGCCGGCGCGTGGACAAATTTAGATTTGAAATTTGATTGATGGGGAATTAAATGTGAGGCCCATCAACCGCATGGAAACTTCTCCCCCTAAAGGGGATACAGAAACTTCTTATGCATGAGTTTATCATAAGGACAGTACTTTGTCCAGATTGGATTGTCATTGATTAAAAACCTATCCGAAAACTGGCGGGTGAAGTTCCCACCTCGCCGTTGGGGTTTTCGGAGGGCTTTTAAGTAAGGGGGACTCGTTGGATTACCTGGCGCAAAATTTCATCGGCGGTAATGCCCTCAGCCTGGCCCTCAAAATTAAGAATCAGACGATGGCGCAGGGCCGGCAGCATGGCCGCCTGTAAATCGCGGTGGTCCACGTTGTGGCGGTTATCAATCAAGGCCAAGGTTTTGGCGGCCAGGATCATGGCTTGCAGACCGCGCGGGCTGGCTCCGTAACGAACAAAGCGGCGTACATAATCAGGTGCAGTAGATTGATGGGGATGGGTTGCTTCGACCAGGCTGACGGCGTAGGCGGTCAAATGGCTGGCAATCGGCACCTGCCGCACCAGGCGCTGCATGGCGACAATCGTCGCGCCGCTGGCCACGGTGGCCGGGCGGCTGTCGTCGGCGCCAGTGGTGCGGTTGGCAATCTCGATCAATTCGTTGTGGTTGGGATAGTTCACCTGAATCTGGAAAAAGAAACGGTCGAGCTGCGCTTCGGGTAAGGGATAGGTGCCTTCCATCTCAATCGGGTTTTGGGTAGCCAGCACAAAAAAGGGCTGCTCCAGGGGATAGGTCGTTTTGGCTACCGTTACTTTGCGCTCCTGCATGGCCTCCAGCAGCGCGGATTGGGTTTTGGGCGTAGCCCGGTTGATTTCGTCGGCCAGGACAATATTAGCAAAAATTGGCCCCCGCTCAAAGCGGAAGAAACGCTGGTTATTTTCATCTATGGCAATCATGGTGGTGCCGACAATATCTGCCGGCATTAAATCAGGGGTGAACTGGATACGGCTAAACTCGCAGTGGATCACCTGGGCCAGCGTATGCACCAGCATCGTTTTGCCCAGCCCGGGCGCTCCTTCCAGCAGGGCGTTGCCGCCGCCCAGCAGGGTCAGCAGCAGTTGGCGCACCAGCGTTTGCTGGCCGACGATGACTTTGCCGACTTCCTGCTCAACGGCAGCAACGGTCTGGCGAAAGCCGTCCACGGTAATTTGGGGTTCAACCGGCTTGGCGGTGGGTTTATATTCCTGTTCAAGATAGGGTGTAGTCATTTATTTTTCCTTATCTAAGGTTTGAGTTTCAAAATCGGTAACCTCGATGAACCTGAGGAGGATTGGAAGGTTGGAAGAGTGGTCAGGTTTACCAATCGTCCACCCTTCTATGCTTCCACTCCTCCAACCTTCCCTAAAATTGATCATTGGATACGCAAGCGGCCCCAGCGCCGCCAGGCAATTTCAAAAGGCCACAGGATAAGCGCCGCCAGCAGCAGCCAGGGCCAGAGTTCGATTTTGGAATTTGGATTTGCGAATTGAGATCTGAGATTTTCGATCCACGAGGCTGGCGCTGCACTCTGGGATTCGTTTTCGGGACAGCCGGCAGCTTGTGATTGGCAGCCTGCAACCCGTAAAGCCTCGCCGAGAGTAAACGTGCGTCCTCCGGTCGTAGCGGCGATTTGGCGGAGTAAATCGGCGCCGGTGCTTTCCAGGGGCAGGCCATACTCCAGGGAATAGGCTACCACAAAACCGGTGGTGGCGGTCTCTTCAGGCTCGTCGCTGCGCGCCTGGGTAACGCTTAAGCGGTAAGCGCCCAGATCAGGCAGGCGCACCTGCTGCTGGTAGCGGCCCGGCGCAATCTGGCGCAGGGTGAGCGGAATTTCGCGCCCGCCAGGAGCAGTCAGAATGGCCTCTGTCCGGGCCAGGTCAACCGTTTGACCGGTGGCGTTAACCCCATCAGCAGTGATAGTGACAACGCCGTCCAAGCCAACCTGAGGGGTCAATTGCAAAAGGCCCAACCCCGGCGCAGGCAGGGTATAACCAACAGCCTGGCCCCAGAAACGGCTGGCTTCGGGCCAGCTTTGCCAGTCCGCGGCCCACTCTTTGCCCAGGTCGGAAGTCCATGCCGCCACCCGGCCCAGGCCATAACCCCAAACAGTGAGCAGCGGATCACCTGGCCCAACTTGCAGGGCGACTTCGGCTCTGGGTTTGGGCGTCTGGGCCAGGTAGCCGGTGAGGGTGGGAAGTTCAGCCGGGTCTGCAGGGCTGGAGTTCTGCAGGCCACGCAGGATGGGATGCGGGGCAAAGACAGACGGGCGGTATTCGCCTTCTTGCAAGGCGTTGCTGCGTAAGATGTCGCTCTCGGCAATGGTCAAGGCCGGTAATTCATCCGGTACAGCGGCAAAATGATAGCGTCCCTGGCCGCGCTCGGCCAGGTGGGCCAGCAGTTCCTGGTCAGCCCCGGCGCCAATAGCAATGGAAGACAGGGTGATATTGGCTTCCAGGGCCTGATCCACCACCGTATCGTAAGCTTCCAGGCCCTCAATGCCATCAAAAGATTTGCCGTCGGTCAAGAGTACGGCATGCCGCGCCGCGCTGGCATTTTGCTGCGCGGCCAGGGCCGGCAAACCAATCTGCAACGCCTGTAAAATACGGGTCCCGCCGCCCCCTTCAATGGTGGCGATGTCGCGCTGAATTTGCAGCAGTTCTGCTCCATCGCTGACCCGCCGGAAAGGCACGACCCACTGATACTCGTTGTCAAACATCAGCACCCCAATCAAATCCTGCGGCCCCAAAATTTCAGTGGCCCGGATCGCCGCCTCTTTGGCCATAGCCAGCTTGGTCGCCGGTTCGCTCTTTTCCAGCATACTGCCCGAATGGTCAATGATCAGCAACAAGGCGACCGGAGGACGTTCCTCACGCGGGGGCGGTTCCAGGGTCAGCGGCAGCAGGTCGGCCAGGGGTGTATCTTCATATGCGCCGACGCTAAAGCTGTCACGCCCGCCCGTTACCAGCAAACCTCGGCCCAAACTGCGGACAAACTCCTGAACAGCAATCATTTGCTCCAGTTTGAGCGACTGAGCCGATACGTTAGCCAGAACCATGCCATCGTAAGGCTCCAACTCCGACAGACGAGTGGGCAACTCGACCGGACTTTTCCGTTCGGCGGCGAAGCCGGCCTGGCGCAGTTGCCGGAGTAACTGACCTGCCGGAGCAGTCTCGTCGCTAACTACCAAAATCTGCGGCGGCAGGTAAACCTGGGTAAAAGCAGCCAGGCGGTTATTGGCAGCCTGGCCGTCAGCCCCTTCAGCCGGAGCGACAACAGCCTCAAAAGTCTGCGGGCCAACCTCCTGGGCAGTCGTCTCAAAGGTAAACAGGTTTGGGCCTGGCTCCAATGAAACCACATCTTCGGCCAGCGTTGTTTCCCCCTGGGCCAGGTTGAGCGTGACTTCGGCGGAGGCCAGGCTGTGGATTGTCACCTCAACCCCAAATGTTTCACCCTGCCGCAGTGCTGCCGGCACGCTTAATTGGATCAGGCTGACTTCATTTTGACTGCCACGCCAGGTTTGCAGGGTTTCTTCGCCGGGCAGCAGCACATCCACGGGGATGCCCTGCCGGGCCAGAGCAGTGATTGTCGCCGGAGTGTCACCTTGGTTGGCCAGCCCATCAGACAGCAGCACCAACCGGCCCGGCTGGTTATTGAGAAGCTGTTGTCCTGTCGCCAGAGCGGCCGCGAGGTTGGAGCTTTCAGGGTCGAACGATGTATTTCCGCCCTCAAAGGGCGGGGCAGATTGATTGACGACAAAAGCCCGGTCGGCAAAATAGAGAATAACACTGTTAGGCGACTCCTGGACCAAACGGGCCGCTTCGGCGCGCAAAGCTTGTTGACCGGCCAGGCCCAGGCTGGCCGATTGGTCAACCAACAGGATTTGCCGCTCCTGGC
Organism: Anaerolineae bacterium; assembly: GCA_023382535.1. The sequence goes on from JAHDWA010000044.1 coordinate 12,681, forward strand.
TTCTACTCTCTTCGGCGACAGCACCCGGTGGCACAAAAACCGGGCGAGAGAGGGCCAGGACGATCAGAACCAGGATCGCCAGGCGCAGTAAAAAGGCTCCAAAAGGTTTGAAGCGCCGCCGCCAGGCCAAAGCCAGCAGCAGCAGCCAGAGCGGCGGCAGGGCTAATAAAGCCCAATGATTTTGCAGAATTACTTCCGCCATGCCAACCATCCTTCAAGGATCATCACTGCCATCACCAAACCCGCCAGCCAGGGCCAGATTTCGTAATATTCGATCTCCGGGGGAAGGGTTTTAAGTGTTGCGGGCTGCAGGTTAAAGGTTTCAGGCTGAAGCTGCGGGGTGAGATTTGATTCGAGCGCCGAGCCGGCGTGAACGGCAAAACCGGCGACCAGATCCTTTTGTTCATTATAAATTTTGTACAGGCCAGGCAGTTGCGTCTGGGCAAAGCGCCCGCCCGACCCAACCATTTGCAGGGGCGAGAGCCGGCGTCCCCCCGGAAGCTCCACGCTGAAGTTGCCGTTGATAACGACCGGTTCACCCAGCGGCACCACGGGCTCCGGCGCAGGCGAGAGGAGGGTCTGCAGGGTATTGGCCATCAACAAGGGCAGGGCCAGCCGAGCCGTTAGATTGCTGGCGTTAGCCCCTAAATCAAAAGCCCAGACCATCAACCGGCTGCCGCCGGTTGCACCATGAAAGATAAGCGGCTGCCCGGCGGCTTCGTCCGACCCGCTCGTGGCTCGTAGGTCCACGTCGGCCCATTTGGGGAGAGCAACCCGGAGGACGCGATTAAAGTAGACTCCTGACAGGTCAACCCCGGCCAGCAGAGCTGAACCGGTCGCGGGGTCGGGGCGCTGGTTGCGGCTGAAGTTGTCGGCGGGCAGGAGAGGGTGTCCTAACGGTGGGTTGACCACCAGCAGATTACCTCTGGGCCAGGCGGTCAAATCTAAGGGCAGCCCCTGTCCCTCGAAGACGGTCAGGTCAAAGGCAGCGGGATCGTGGACTCGAGCGGAAGGAGCCTCAACGGTTAACTCCAGGCCGGGCTGAGCTTCCAGAGCGCGGGCCAGGTTATCGGGGGTATCGGATACGAGTAAGACCCGGTAGCGGTTGGTATCTCGCAGCAGCAGCTCAGCTCGATTATCAAACGGCAGCACATCGGCTTCGGCCAGTTCCACCCGCGCCGTCTCCGCCGACTCAGGCAGGGTCCAGACCCGGGCGGTTTCACCTTGCGGCTGGAGCTGCACCGTTGTTTCGTCAAAGAGACGTTCCCCGGCAAAAACCTGCACGGTGCGGGCAACAGGGGCATCACTGTAGTTGATCACCCGGGCAAAAAGGCGGTGGCGGCCATCGGGCAGAGGACGGGACGAGACGTTGAGGAGAGCCTGGTTGGAAGGCTGGAGGGTTGGAAGGTTGGAAGGAATGATTTGCCAGTCAATAGGTGCCGAAACAGGTGGGAGGGAGTTAGGTTGGACGGTGTAGTCGCCGTCGGTGAAAACGGTGATCTGGTTGAGCCGGTTGGGGTCAAGCAGGCCGTCGGCCAGGGTCAGGGCGGCGTGAAGGTCGGCGCCGGTTGCGCCGGGGACAAGATTATCCAGGGTCAAGAGGGCTTCGCTTTTCTGCGTTCCAATTCCGCTGGACAGAATTTCAGGGTGGGGGTTGAGGCCGATGACGGCAAAGGCGTCGCGGTCGCTCAGGGCTTGAATTTGAGCGCGAATTTCCTGGCGGGCGGCGTCAAAACGGCGCAGCGATTGACCAAGAGCGGCATCCTCGGCGGTCATGCTGGTGGTCGTGTCGAGGATAAAAACAGCCTGGCGCGGCTGGTCGAGCAAAAAGGAAAAGACGGGTCGAGCCAGAGCCAGAGTCAGGGCAGTGGCGCTGAGCAGTTGCAGCATCAGCATAAGCGATAAGGGGATGCTGCGCGGCAGCGCTCCCTGTTTTTTTTGCTGCAAATCTCGCCACAGGCGCAAACTGGGGATGGGCAGTTGTTCTCGCCGGTTGCGTAATAAATGCAGGATCAAGATGATGGGCAAGGTCAGCAGGCCCAGAGCGGCGATGGGAACTAAAAAATTCACTGGACTATTCCTCGCTGGCGCAAGTAGGGAATAACGGCTTGCTCCAACGGCCACTCGGCTAGGATGCGGGCATACGTCGCGCCGCGCTGGGCGCAGGCCGATTGCAGTTCGGCGCACCAGGTGCGCACCCGCAGGCGGTATTGGGTCAGGGTGGCCTCATTCAGATGAAAAGGCAGGCTCTCATCGGTTTCGGTATCCTGCAAATCGTAATCACCTTCCAGGGTAGGATGGAGTTCCTCTTCTGTCAGGAGGTGGACGACCAGCACCTGCCAGCGCGGCGGAACAAGGTGGCGCAGGCTTTCGGCTAACTCGCTTCCCCTTGTTGCCTCCGGTGAAGGAACAGCGGCGGTATCCAGTAAATCCGAAATGAGCACCAGCAGGCCCCCCGCCGGGTGGGTGCGGGCATAACTATTCAGGCTGGAGATCAACCCACCCGCCTCTAACTCTCCTTTAGTCGAAGGCAGGGGAGTGACCTGGGATAAAAACTTTAAGACAGGAATGACTCGCCGCTTGCCTTCAGTGGGGCCAAAACCCTCGGCTAAAGTGTGACCAAAGGGAGCAATTTCCACTCGCTCGCCCCCGGCCAGGCCCAGGTAGCCCAAAGCCCCGGCCAGCCGCCGGGCTGCGTCCCACTTGCTGTAGGTCGCCGGGCGCTGGTCAGACGGCTTTGCGGCCGGGGTCCAGGCCATCGAGCGGCTGCAATCCAGCAGAATGTGGATGTTGACGCTCTGGGTCGCTTCGCCCAATTTTACAAACAGCTCTTCGTGGCGGCCATAGGCATTCCAATCCACATGGCGCAAATCGTCGCCGTGGGAGTAGGGGCGGTGGTCGCTGAAATCGAGGGCCGGGCGCAGGTTGCGACTGCGCCGTTCCCCCAGCGGCGAACCGCGCAGGGCCGGCACGGTGCGGAAACTGAGCCGTTCCAGCCGGCGCAGAAAGCCCTCGTCGAAGAGGGGCAGGGTGGATTCTTTTGGGTTACGGTTAAAGAGAGTTTTTAGACGCATAGAAAGTGATGCGTGATGCGTGATGTGTGATGATTTTGTGTCTACTTTGTAACCTACAACCTGTCATTTTCTCCCTACTCTCTACTTAAAGAACCGGCTCAACAGCGAGAGTAAAACACTCAAAACAAGGCTGACCAGAATCATAGTGGTGATCGGGAAAAAGCAGCTAAAACCGGGCCGCTCGATGCGAATGTCGCCGGGGAGGCGGCCAAACCAGCTCAGTCTGTCGCCGGCCAACCAAATAACCAGGCCGATAATAATTACCAGCGCGCCAATACCCACAATTGCTTTGCCTAGAGGAGCCATACCTGTGCCTGCGAAATCTCATCCAATTTGTCAGTTTCAAAAATTCGGATTAAAGTTTGAACCTTAACACCGGAGTGCAAAAGTGCACTTTTGCACTCCGAAAATCCGATCTTAAACCGAGGATTAGCCCGTGCACAGCGCCACCGAATCAATTGAAGTCAACGCCTCCCCGGAACAGACCTGGCAAGTTTTAACCGATTTGAAACGCCTGCCGGAATGGTACGTCCCGGCCCAGACCATCAAAATTGTCAGCGAAGGCCCGGTACGAGAAGGCTGGCAGTTTATCCTGGCCGTCAAAACGTGGTCGGGGGTAGTCTTGGATGCCCTGGGGACGGTGAAAGAATTCGACCCACCGCGGAAGAGTATTACCTGGCGCGGCCAGGCGACGGGCATTGCCGGCGACAGCCGCTGGCAAATTGTCGCGACTGATCGCGGAACGGCCCGCATTAATCATACCTTCCAGGGCCAGGGCTGGCTCATGTTTCTCTCGCAGAAATTGGGCCGCAATCGCATGACCGTGCAGAAGCGTTTGACGAATTTAAAGAACCTGGTCGAAGCCGAAACTTGATCGCTGCCACCCCCACCCTAACCCTCCCCCTCGTAGGGGAGGGGGTAGCAGTTATGGCGTAAAATAGCGACGAATCACATCACGTTTCTCCCAGGGATAAGCCAGCGGGTCGGGACCGAGATCGCCGGGGTTGCGGTTGGCTGGCTGGCGGGCAAAGGGTGAGTCCTGGGTACGTTCGTCGCCGGCCTCGGCGCTGAGTTCGGCTGGCTGCAAGACTCGTTCTTCCTGCTCCTCGTCACTTTCCAGTTCCAACGGCTGGCCCTCGACGGCCAGGCGTTCCTCTTCACTGGCAGCCTGGTCGCTGCCTTCACCTTCTGCGCCCGCCCCCGCGCCAGAGCCGCCTCCTTCCGGCGGCTGGTCGCCCTCATTTTCTTCGGCCGGAGCTTCCTGGCTTTCGCCAGATTGCGACTCGCTGTTTTCCTGGGGCTGACCGCCGCTTTCCGGCGGCGCCTGGGCGCTTTCCTGGGGCGCTTCCTGGAGCGACTCGATCGCTTCGGCCAACTGTTCCAGGGCCTGCTGGGCGGCGCGTAAATTGTCCTGGCTTAAGGCGCTGCTGCCGGATTGGAGCGGCTCGGTCAAATCCGGTGCGTTCCCGCCAACACTCTCGGCGGCCTCTTGCAGCGACTGGCCCAACTCGCCCCGCGCCTGCTCGGAAAGTTCACCCAATTGATCGGCCAGACGGCGGAGACCGGCCGCCGCCTCACCCAAATCGCCCCGGTCCAGGGCCTCGGCAATGGAACGGGTAACGGCCTGGTCACGCATGGCGTCGGCCAAAGCTTCCAGGGATTGCTCAAGCTGCTCCTGGCTCAACGGCTGCTGCACCTGCGGTTCGGGTTGAAAGGGGGGCGGGAACAATTCGGCGTCGGGAGGAAGCACGGCGTCGGCTCTTGGCTCCTCCCAACTGGGCGGGAGTTCGACCGGGGTGGCGTTGGGTAGGCGAGGGCTGAGCGCGTCGAGCATGAGCAGCGCCGCGAGCAGCGCCGCCACAGCGATAAGCGCCTGCATTTCAACCCAGAAGCTCCGGCTAAAGCTGTGGACATGGCGGCGCAAGCCAATCAAAATATTAACGCTTTCCTGCAAGAGACGCTGCACAACCAGATTGTCAGCCTGACCCGCTTGGCTGGGGCTATCGCCCACTTCATAAGCAGTAATCAGGCGGGCGCGCAGACCCAGACGCCGGTCGAGCCGTTCGGTCATTCTGTTTAGCCGGATCGGCCGCATAGACCAGAGGAACGATAACAGGCCGACCAGCACCATGGGAATCAACCAATCCTGCCAGCGCACCTGCCAACCCAGCCAGAGATAGCCGGCCATAAAGACGATGGGGACCAGCAGGGCCAGCCAGGCCGCGCGTATCAGCCAGAGGGCGACTCGCCGCCGCCAGAAGGCGCCGCGCAGCCGCCGTAACGACCTTAAGAGAGGAGGGGTGCTAGCCGCGTGGCTCATGTAAATTCTATCTCCAACGGGTCGGCGCTAACTCGATTGATCAGGCGGCGCAGGCCGTTAAAGACGAGAATGGCCAGACCAACGGCCAGCAGTAGATAAGCCAGCAGACTCTGCTGCCAGGCTGATTGGAGCAGCAGCGCCTGGCCCTGTTCCGCCCCGGCTTGATTGCCCAGCGATTGGAGCAGAACCGTAGCCTGCTGGAGCTGGTTCTCGGCCTCGAAAAAGCGGAAGGAGTCCAGCAGGCGTTCGCCCCGGCTGAGTTGGTCAAGCGCCCCCTGGCCTAACTCGGCCCGATGAATGTAAACCTGGATTTCGGGGATACGCTGGCGATAGTCCAGGGCTTCGTAGGTGTTAATAGCGGCATTGCCCTTTTCAATGACCAGGGGATAGTTGCCGGTTTGCAGCGCCTGGCGGGCTTCGTCGGCCAGGGTACCGGCGGTCTGGCCCTGGTGAGCGCGGGCTAACAGGGCTTCAGCTTTGGCCAGGGTGTCGGTTTGGTTGGTTGTCTCCAACAGAGTGACGATTTCGGTTAGCTCGGTGGCGGCATCGGTGTAGGCGGCTTTGTTGACCAGCTCTGTGACCCGGCTGAGATCATAAGCGTAGATGGCATTGATCTGCCAGCGCCCGGCAAAGTATTCGGGCAGATAGGCGAGCCACTCTTGCTCCAGTTCATCGGCAGATTTGCCGTAAGCGGTCTGGATAGCGCTGCGAAAGCCCGGCTCGGTGGCGCTGGTTTTAAGAAACTTGACAAAGGTGGGGAAGCTGTAGCGGTCTACCAGGAATGAAACAATAGAGAGGCTCTGCGGGTAAGCCACCTGCGGGTCGCTGTAAACGGACTCGGCCTGGTCCAGTTCAGACCAGGTCAGGAGGCGGCTGGCCTCAAAAGCCTGCTGCAAAATGGCCGGGTCGTAATTGGCCCGGTCGGTAGGCTTTTCCAGGTATTGGGCGATGCCCTCTTGAAAGCCCGCTTTCAACTTGCCATCGGATAAATACGAGGCAAAGAAGTGGGTCAATTCGTGGCGGATGTTGTTGACGATCTCTTCATCGGTCAGGCTTTTGGTGCGCGGTAGGGCTATCGCGATTTCGTCGCGGCTGTTGAGGGCGTGAGCAATGACACCGGTCAGTTGGCGGGCCAGGGGATTGACTTCGTAGTAGCTTTCTTCGGTGGGAAAGAGGCGCAGGTTGATAGGGGTATTTATCTCGACCTCAAAAATAGCGACGAGGTCATCGTAAATCTGGTCGCTAAATTCAGCGTAGCGTTCGGCCTCGTCCACGCCGCAGGAGCAGTCGAGGTTGGCCAGGCCGGAAACGCGGTCGGCGTAGACGATGATGAATTTTTCGGTTTTTAACTCTTGCCAGTCAATATCTTCAGTTTCGCGAAGCGGCTCCTGGGCCAGGGCCGGGCCGGGCAGCCACATCAAAAAAAGGACGGGCAGCAGCAGCGCCAGAAATTTTTTAGGCAAGTTCATTTCTCCTGCTTCAATGGAAGGCGGGAGGGTTGGGAGATAGTCGCCTTCACTTTCTTTTCTGCCAGCTTTGACTCTTTTGAATGACGGATAATGTAGACTATAGACAAGTCAAGGCCAGTTGTCAAACTGTTCTTTCGCTGAACTTTTGAAGGATAGGTGAGAAAGGTTAAAAGAGGGTTAATAAATTCTGAGAAGAGGCTTAAAACAGAATACTAATGCTCGGCCTTTGGCGCTCGCCCCGAGCTAAAGCTCAGGGCTGACAAGTAGAAGTACGCTGAAGCGCACTACTCATTAGCCAACGAAAGTAGACTTAAGCGTTAGCCTACTACTTTAATCCGAGGTGATAGATGAGGAGTTACTGTTACCAGTTTTTTCTTCTAGTTGTGGTTCATAGCCGATGCAGCGAAGAACCGGCAAAACAGGGTATTTGCTGAAGCGTGGGTCGGTTTTGGCTAGGCCACACATTATAAAAAAGCTGCCTCTGGCGCTCTGAATTACTTTAACGTGCCGGCAGGCGGCGCACAAGCCGACGTGGGAGGAGATTTGCATAGAGCGAGTTTAGCACAGATTTGAGGCACTGCCAAAGAGACTTTGACGCTCTATCCATTTTTCAAGTATAATGACGATAAGAGACAGAAGTGATGAGCCCCTCTTATGATTCGGGTAAAATCCGTATACTCCTGACCGAGAGTTTCAGTGACGAAGAACTGCGCGAACTGGCCTTTGATGTACCGGGTTTTAGGCCGGTTTATCATCAATTGGCGCACAATTCGGGCAAAGCTGAAATTATCAGCCGGCTTTTGGAATACGCCGAGCGTACTCGCCAGCTTGAGCGCCTACTGGAGTTAGCGAAACGTTCCAACCCGGCCCAATATGCCCGGTACGAATCTTCCCTTTACGATCATAGCGCCGCTTCTTCCCCTTACCCCGGCATGCACTATTTCGACGTGGGCGACGCCGGCCGCTTTTTTGGCCGGGAGCTGCTGACGGCTAGGTTGGTTGGACGGCTGACCCCCTCCCCAGCCCTCCCCCTAGCAGGGGGAGGGAGTGAAGACAGGGGGCGTTTCTTGGCTGTTGTTGGGGCGTCGGGCAGCGGTAAATCGTCGGTGGTGCGGGCCGGTTTAGTGCCGGCTTTGCAGCACGGCCAACGGCTGGCCGATGGTAGTTTGCCGCCCGAAGGCAGCAGCCAATGGCCTATCCACGTGATTACGCCAACGGTCCATCCGCTCGAAGCGCTGGCCGCCACCCTGACCCGCGAGGCGGAATCCGTTTCTGCCACCATTACCCTGATTGACGATATGGCTAAAGACCCGCGCAGTTTGCATTTGTATGTGCGTAAACTGCTGAGCAGAGGAGCAGAGGAGCGGAGGAGCAGGGGTGAAATTTCTTCTGCTCCCCTGCTCCCTAGCACCCCTGCTCCCCGGCATCTTCTTCTCGTCGTTGACCAGTTTGAGGAGCTTTTTACGCTGTGCCGGGATGAAGCGGAGCGGCGGGCTTTTGTGGATAACCTGCTGACCGCCATGGCCCCGGAGACGGCCGGGCCGACGCTTGCAGTTATCACCCTGCGGGCCGACTTTTACGCTCACTGTGCGCAGTACGAGACTCTGCGGGAGGCGCTGGCCCGGCGACAGGAATACATTGGCCCGATGTCGCCGGAGGAGTTACGCCGGGCGATTGAACTCCCGGCCCAGCAGGCCGGTCACGAGTTTGAGCCGGGGCTGGTTGAACTGATTCTGCGCGATGTGGGCGACGAACCGGGCGCGCTGCCCCTGCTCTCTCACGCCCTCCTGGAAACGTGGCGGCGGCGGCAGGGCCATCTCCTGACCCTGGCCGGTTACGCCGAGTCGGGCGGGGTGCGGGGAGCGATTGCCAAGACTGCGGAGGCGGTTTTTGGCCGCTTGGCCCCCGAACAGCAGTCCATCGCCCGGCGCATCTTTCTGCGCCTGACCGAACTGGGCGAGGGGGCGCAGGATACTCGGCGGCGGGCCACTCTGGCGGAACTCAACCCGCGACCGGAAGAGGAAGCCACGACAGAGCCAGTGTTGAAGGTGCTGGCCGATGCCCGCCTGGTCACCACCGATAAAGAGGCCGTTGAGGTGGCGCACGAAGCCCTGATCCGGGAATGGCCTACCCTGCGCCAATGGCTGGCTGACAACCGTGAGGGACTGCGGCTGCACCGCCACCTGAGTGAAGCCGCCCAAGAATGGCAGCGCATGCAGCGCGACCCTGGCGTGCTGTACCGGGGTGCTAAACTGGCCCAGGCGGGCGAATGGGCCGAACAGCAGCCGGGGGAACTGAATGCCCTGGAGCAGCAATTCCTGACCGCCAGCAAGCAGGCCGAGGAAAATGAACGGCTGCGCGAACTGGAGGGGGTGCGGGCGCTGGCCGAAGCAGAACGGCGGCGGGCTGAGGCCGAACAACAGCGGGCTGAGGAACAAAAGCAGGCTGCCGCTAAACTGAAGAAACGGGCGCTGATTGCTACCGCTGTTGGCGTGGTTGCCTTCCTTGCGGCTATTGCCGCCGGTTACTTTGGTTGGCGAGCCAATGTAAACGGTGGACGGGCGGCGATACGGGAAGCTGAAGCCAAGCGACAAGAAGCCATTGCCAGGGAACAGGCTGACCGGGCGACCGCGCATCGGCTGGCAGCGGAAGGGCGGCTGCTATTTGAGGAAAACCCGCTGTTAGGGCTGCGCCTGGCGCTGGAAGGCTGGGCGCTGTCGTCCGCGTATGATCAAATTGATCAGTTCATCCACGAGATGGCGCAGCAGGGCCGGCTTTTGACGTTGGGCCAGGGCGATGTTGAGGCCATCTATGCCCCTGATAAGAACGTTTCAACTTTTGTTCTTGACCGGGCGAACAGCCCTGGGGAATTGCGCCGCACTACCGATGGCCAGGTTGTCGCTCCCCTGTCCGGTCCGATTTTCAATAAAACCATCCCGTACCCGTTTAGTGAGACTGAGGTAACTTTCAGCCTGGATAAGGCCGGGACTTACTTCGTCGTAGGCTACGGCAGGGACGCTCCCGCCGAATTGCGCCGCACTGCCGATGGCAGGGTCATTGCCACCCTGTCCGGTCCACTCTACAGTGTAACCTTCAGCCCTGACGAGGCCGGAACTCACTTTGTCGTGGGCTACGACGATGGTACTCCCGGTGAATTGCGCCGCAGCGCCGATGGTACGGTTATCGAGACCTTATCCAGCCAGTCCGACTATTTCCGTGTGATCTTCAGCCCGGATAAGGCCGGGACTTACTTCGTCGTAGGCTACGGCAGGGACGCTCCCGCCGAATTGCGCCGCACTGCCGGTGGCAAGGTCATTGCCACCCTGTCCGGTCCAGCCTACAGTGTAATAACCTTCAGCCCGGACGAGGCCAGCACTTACTTTTTCGTGTACTATGGCGATGACTCTCTTGGTGAATTGCGCCGCAGCGCCGATGGCAAGGTCATCGCCACCCTGTCCGGCCCAGTCTCTGATATAACCTTCAGCCTGGACGGGGCCAGCACTTACTTTTTCGTGCGCTATAACGATGGTACTCCCGGCGAATTGCGCCGCACTGCCGATGGTAAGCTTGTACCTTTATCCGGCCCAGTCTCCAATATAATCTTCAGCCCAGACGAGGCTGGAACTTACTTTGTCGTGGGCTACGACGATGGTACTCCCGATGAATTGCGCCGCACGACTGATGGCAAGGTCATCGCCACCCTGTCCGGCTCAGTCTATAATGTGATCTTTAGCCCAGACGAGGCCGGAACTTACTTTGTCGTAAGCAGCAATATTATTGACACTCCTAACGAATTGCGCCGCACTGCCGATGGTAAGGTCATCGCCACCCTATCTGGTCCAGTCCACAGTGTAAACTTCAGCCCAGATAAAGCCCACACTTACTTTTTCGTGCGCTACAGTGGTAACGATTTCGGCGAATTGCGACGTACTACCGATGGTAAAATCATACCCCTGTCCGGCCCTGCTTACGATATGAACTTCAGTCCGGATGAGGCCGGGACTTACTTCGTCGTAACTTACGCTGACAGTCAATGTGAACTGTGGCAAGTTCATGACGAACCACGCCGCCTCGCTAAATTGGGGCTGGGTTTAGGGAACCCGTCTCAGGAAGGATTTCATTTTGATGTGACAAATGATCGGCTCATCACCTGGTACAGAGATGGGCGGGCCTACCTGCTGGATTTAGCCTGGCTGCGGGCGATGGGGGGCAAAGCAGGAGAGATGTCCATCCAAGAACTGGTGCGCATCGCCTGCGAAGGGCCGTTTGCCAGCGGGCTGTTTGACGAGGCGGAATTGAAACCGTATCTGGCGGGGCGGGAGCCGCAGGTGTGCAAAAAATGACCGGACCCTTTGGCTTGGCTTAGGACAGGCCGGGGACCGGTGAAATAGATGAGGAATAACTTTCAATGAACTACGACTACGATGTCATCGTTATTGGCAGCGGGCCGGGCGGAGAGGGGGCGGCGATGCAGGCGGCCAAGGCGGGCAAACGGGTGGCGGTGGCGGATGATTTTCCATTGGTGGGCGGCAACTGCACCCACCGGGCGACGATTCCCAGTAAGGCGCTGCGCCAGGCCATCCAGCAGATGGAGGATACGCGGGATTTTCGCCGGGTAGATTATCCGGCGCTGCTGCAATCCGCGGCTTCGGTCATCAGCCAGCAGGTTGAGTTGCGCCAGAGTTTTTATGACAAGAACGGGGTGGACGTGCTGCATGGGTGGGCTGCTTTTACGGACCCTCATACCATTTCGATTAGAGCACCCACTGGCCTGACCCATACTTGCACGGCGGCCGGCTTTGTGATTGCCACCGGAGCCAGGCCCTACCACCCGCCCGACGTGGATTTTGACCATCCCCGCATCCTCGACAGCGACTCGGTGCTGCGGCTCAAGGTGACGCCGCGCTCGATGACGATTTACGGGGCGGGGGTGATCGGCTGTGAATATGCCTCTATCTTCCGCGGGCTGCGGATCAAGGTCAACTTGATCAACACCCGCGACCGGCTGCTGGCTTTTCTGGACGACGAAATTGTGGATGCCCTCAGTTATCATCTGCGCGAACATGGGGTGCTTATCCGGCACCACGAGGAGTATGACCGGGTGAAAGCAGATGATGACGGCGTGACGCTTTATCTCAAATCCAACAAGCAGATCCGCAGTGATTATCTTTTGTGGGCCAACGGGCGTACCGGCAACTCTGACAATATGGAATTGGAGGAAATTGGCCTGGAGTGCGACAGCCGGGGCAACATTGTCGTCAACCAGAATTACCAATCGGCTCAGCCGCACATTTATGCGGTCGGCGATGTGGTTGGTTATCCCAGCCTGGCCAGCGCCGCCTATGACCAGGGCCGCTTTGCCGCTATTCACCTGATTTCCGGCAAATGTGAGGATCAACTGGTTAAATATATCCCGACCGGCATCTATACCATCCCGGAAATTAGTTCGGTCGGCCTGACCGAGCAGGAGCTGACCGAAGCTAAAGTTCCTTACGAAGTTGGCCATTCTCTGTTCCGCAGCCTGGCCCGCGCCCAGCTCAGCGGAAGGACGACCGGTATGCTCAAACTGCTGTTTCACCGCGAGACCCTGGAAATCCTGGGAGTACACTGCTTCGGCGCGCAGGCTTCGGAGATTGTGCATATCGGGCAGGCTATTTTAGCCCAAAAGGGCGAAGCGAATACCTTGATGTACTTTATTAATACCACCTTTAATTACCCGACGATGGCCGAAGCGTATCGCGTGGCAGCGCTGAACGGCCTCAACCGGGTGCGAGGACGAGCAACTTCAGATGAGTAATTTTCTAAAAGACAAAAAAACAGTCATCGGAATGATCCATGTCGAACCGCTGCCGGGAACGCCGAAGTTCAAGGGCAGCATGCCGGACATTGTCGCCAAAGCCAAAGCCGAGGCGCTGCTGTACAAAGAGGCCGGGATAGACGTGATCGCCATCGAAAATATGCATGACATCCCCTACCTCAACAAAAAAGTTGGGCCGGAGATCACGGCGGCTATGGCGGTGGTCGGATATGAGGTCAAAAATGCGACGGGGCTGGCCTGCGGGGTACAGATACTGGCCGGAGCGAATAAAGAAGGGTTGGCGGTCGCGCTGGCGGCGGGGTTAGATTTTATTCGGGCGGAAGGGTTTGTGTTCGGCCACGTAGCCGACGAGGGCTACATTGATGCCTCTGCCGGCGAAGTGCTGCGCTACCGGCGGCAGATAGGCGCCGATCACATCCTGGTGCTGACCGACATCAAGAAAAAACACTCTTCTCATGCCATTACCGCCGACGTGGATATTGTCGAGACGGCCCATGCCGCCGAGTTCTTCCTGAGCGATGGGGTCATTGTCACCGGGGTCGCCACCGGCACGGAAGCCAGCCTGGAGGAGTTGCAGCAGGTCAAAGCGGCGGTGCAAATCCCGGTGCTGGTGGGTTCCGGCGTGACCGTGGAGAATGTAGAGCGTTATCTGGCTGTAGCCGACGCCCTGATTATTGGCTCCTATTTCAAACAGGGCGGTCACTGGACCCAGACGGTAGATTTTGAACGGGTGAAAGAGTTTATGGAGAAAGTAAAGGCGTGGAAGTAAGAAGTAGGGAGTAAGAAGTAGGGAGTGTATCCCTACTTCCTACTCCTTACTCCCTTAGATTAACTCTCGGTAATGACCACTTCGTTCATCACATCCCCGTTTTTGAGGGAGTTGACCACGTCCTGGCCCTTGGTGACTTGGCCAAAGACGGTGTGCTTGCCGTCGAGGTGGGGCTGTGGGCCGTGGCAGATGAAAAACTGGGAACCGTTGGTGTTGGGACCGGCATTGGCCATGCTCAGGCTGCCGGTCTCGTGCTTTTGGCGGGGATTGCCGCGCGTTTCATCCTCAAAGCGGTAGCCGGGACCACCCCGGCCATCGCCGTTCGGGTCGCCGCCCTGGGCCATAAAGTTAGGGATGACCCGATGAAAGGTTAAGCCATCATAAAATTTATCGCGGGCCAAAAAGACAAAGTTGTTGACCGTTTTAGGCGTATCCTTGGCAAAGAGTTCCAACTGAATATCACCCTTGTTCGTCTTGATGGTCGCCTGATACTTTTTGTTGGCATCAATGACCATATCCGGGTATTTACTATATTGTTTTTTAGTCACAGCATTCTCCTTATATAAATTTGGAAGTAGGGAATAGGGAGCAGGAAGTAAGGGAAAACCCCTACTCCCTACTCCTTACTTCCTACTCCCTTTTTAATTCCAAAGGCGCACCCAGGCGGACAATTTTATGCCGGTTTTCGATGACGTGGCGGGTCGCATTGACCGTATCCACCACCAGCGCCGCCGCATTGACGACCCACTTGTAGTCAATATCGCGATGCCCGGTGACAATGACAGTACAATCGGCCTGACTGAGCGTGGTTTCAGTGAGAGGGGTATTGGTAAAGGTGAGTTTGTCTTTGAGCACAATATCGCCGCCGACCCTGAAATGGGGTACATAAGGGTCGTGGTAAGACACCTTGGCGCCTGCGCGGATAAGCAGTTCGATGACCCGTTCGGCGGGCGAGTTGCGGGCGTCGTCAATGTTTGGTTTGAAGGCCACACCGAGAATAAGGACACCGGCATTACGCAGGGTTTTGCCGGCCTGGTTGAGCACCCGCCCGATAAGCTCGACGGTGTGATAGGGCATGTCCCCATTCACCTCAGCGGCCAGCTCGATAAAGCGGGTGTAAAAATCGTACTCCCGAGCTTTCCAGGAGAGATAGTAGGGGTCCACCGGAATACAGTGACCGCCGACGCCAGGGCTGGGATAAAAAGGCATAAAGCCAAAAGGCTTGGTTTTAGCCGCCTCGATAACCTCCCAAAAATCAATCCCCATCCGTTCAGACAGAACCGCCAGCTCATTGACCAGGGCGATGTTAACGCTGCGGAAGATATTTTCCAGCAGTTTGGTCATCTCGGCTGCCCGGGGGGAGGAGACGAGGTGAATGTGGGGGGTCAAGTAGGCTAACAACTCCCCGGTGAGCGCGGCCGACTCTTGGTTAATGCCGCCGACAACTTTGGGTGTGTTCTCAACGGTGAAATCGGTGCGGCCGGGATCAATCCGCTCCGGCGAAAAGGCCAAAAAGAAATCCTCTCCGGCGGTCAAGCCGGTTTCTTCCAGGATAGGTTGGACCACCTCTTCGGTGGTGCCAGGGTAAGTCGTACTCTGCAAGACAATGAGTTGTCCGCTGTGCAAGCGCGGGGCAATGCCGGTAGCCGCCTGGCGGACGAAGGTGAGGTCGGGCGCTTTCATCGAGTCAAATGGCGTGGGGACACAAATAAAAACAACGTCAATTTCATGCAAAGCATTGTAATCGGTGGTTGCGGTGAGCAGGTTTGCTTCGGTTAGCGCGGCGACGTCAGTTGAGGGAACATCGGGGATATAACTGGAGCCGCCGTTGAGAAAGTCAACTTTGGCCTGGCTGGCATCCAGCCCGATAACATAATATCCGGATTTGGCCAAGCCGGTGGCCAGAGGCAGACCCACATAACCCAAGCCAATCACGCCGACACGGGCAGATTTATCTTTGATTTTGGTCAGTAACTGGTTGTGCATTGAGGAAATCTTCTCCAAAACTTAACCGGCATTGGCTAAACGGGATTCGATATCGCTGATAAATTTTTCCCAATTGGCAGCCTCTGCGGCTGGAGCAACAGTTTGAGCTTGCTTGGCTGCGTTGAGAGCTTCCTGCAACTGCCCGTTTTGCTGGTACAAAATAGCCAGGTTTTTCAAGCTGTCATAATCCTCGGGCTTTTGTTGCAACACCTGCTGGTTGGCCTGAATAGCTTCATCCACGCGGCCTTGCTGGGCGTAAATAAAGGCTAAAGCGCTGTTGGCCTCAATATCATTAGGATTGGTTTGCAAAAGGCGCTGGTAGAGGGAGAGCGCTTGATCGAATTGTTTGAGACCCAGGTAAAGATTACCTAACTCGCGGAGCGTTCGATCTGACTCATCGCCGAGGGTGACTGCTTGCTGAATAAACGGGACAGCTTGTTCGGGTTTGCCTTGCAGATTGTAAGCATGCCCAATGGCCCATTTCAAGGTCGTATCGGTGGGTCTTTCCAACGCGGTCTGCTGCATAGTTTCCAGCAGACTACCCATTTTACCGGCCGAGACGTAGAAATTAAAGCGTTGATCTACAAATTGATCAAAAATATCACTCGATAGGGTGATAGCTTTACTGTGAGCTTTGAGGGCTTCGTCAACATTCTGCATCGCGGCGTAAGTATCGCCCAGCAACACCCAGGTGGGGGGATACTTGGGGTCAATCGAGATGGAGACTTGCAGACGCTCTACCGCTTTGGCGTAGTCGGCCAAAATATAATAGGTCTGCGCCCACAGATTGTGGTAAATAACGTTAGAAGGGGCCAGAACGGTCGCTTTTTCAAAGTAGTTCAAGGCATCCTGGAAGCGTGCCCGGTCGAAAACCTGGCCGAGCGTGAAATAATAACGGCCCATATTGCCGGTGTTATCCGGGTTGTAGCCGTTAATGCGGCGGGCTTCCAGGGCAATGCGTTCACCCTCTTTCCAGGCCGCCTCGCGCTGAGGCTGGTCAATGCGATTATCCTGGGCCATCAACTGATAATCAAGGGCTAACATCAAATAGTAAAAGTCTTCGTCACTGTCAATGGAGCGGCCTTTTTCATGCAGGGCAATAGCCTCATTCCACTGGCCGCTGCTGCGATAACGCTCCCCTTCTTTTAAATAAATATCAGCCCGAACGACATCAATGTTTTTGAACCAAATCACGGCGATAACAGCCAAGGCCAGAGGCGGGTAAAGCCACCAATTTTCGGACCGCCAAAACGGCAGCCGCCTGGTTTGGCCCCACGACAGAATTACCGCAAAGAGCGCCATCAGGAGGAAGAGGAATATGTAAAAAAGAACAAGACCATTCGTCAGGATATTAGCCGCGGCGATGACATCAGTCATACTCGCTATCGTAACTCGCTGTCCAAATTGAATTTGATGGGCCAGCGTGTAGAAAAAGAAGTAACTCAAAGAGATAACCCCATAAAGCGCCGTGGCCCGAAGCCAACTAATCGGGCGATCGTTACTGGCCCGCCGTACCGCTAAATCCGAGAGGGCAATCGCCAGCCCAACCAGCCAGGTGATGACCAGCATCCAGAGCAGGCTCATACTATCCTGATCGCCGGCGGTGAATTGAAATTGAGGCGTGAAAAAGTCAAAAGCCAGGATCATCAAAATGATGGCCATTGCCAGACCCTGGCCTCCAACCCAGGTATCTAACGTTTCACCTCGAGTCAGGGCTTCACGGGTTTTGCCTTGACTCACGGTAGCGGTCACAGCAGACCGCTTGTTGAGAGCGGCTTTGCGCTGCCGATTTCTTCGTTGCCGCCGGGTTTCGTAAGCTGCTTCTTCCACCAGTGCGGGTTCTGCGGCTGCGATTGCTTCGCTTGGCTCTGCTTCCCTGGCCGGCTCGCTCACGGTCTGAGAGGACGGCTGCGCCGTACGCGATACCGCCACCAGCAGACCGGCGTAGACCCAATAATAAGTATAAGTGGCGGCGATGGAGAAGACGAAGTGAACCTCGATAAAGTGGCCGATCAAAGCACCCAGCAGGCCGATCAACAGGATGGCGTAGCTAAAGGTTTGGAGTTGATTGCCTGGGGTGTCGGGTTGAGCGATAAACCCTTGCCAAATTAAGTGAATGACCACTCCGGCGATCAGGCCAAAGGGCAAACCCAACGGGGTAAAGGTCATGCCGCCATCGGCAAGATAGGCAGTGACCGCCCCGGTGATACCGCCCAAGATAAGCAGCGCGATCAGACGCCGTTTTGCTGCCACGTTGGGCGTCCAGCCCAGCCAGTTGAGGACATAATAAAACAGACTGATCATCAGAAAATAAAAAGCTAAAAAGCCCAAAACACCGGTGATGACCAGGCTGTCCATCGTTTCGTTGTGGGAGCGGTCGGCAGAGCTGCCCCGATTTTCCACATAGGCCAGTTCCGGGGGGTAGACGTAGGCAAAGGCGTTAAACATGGATTCGGGGCCATACCCAAGGATGGGTCTAATCGCATTAAACCGGTCCGGCGGGGCGATATCGTCGCCAGGGATGCCCAAAGGCGGATGAGGGGCGACTAGCCGTATAGCTGCATCCCAGATGAGCACCCGAACTTTGCCTGTGCCTTCTGTTTCGATCACATTGCTGAGGCGGTCTACATAGGGCAGCCCGCGCAGGGGGTCCAGATAGGGGTCCAGGCTGGTGCCGCGCAGGTTTAAGGCGACCACAAAGCCGATGGCCAGCACAGCCAGACCCAACCAACTGAGCCAGACCCAGCGCCAGCCGGTATCGCTGGCAAGCACAAAAATATATAAACCAAAAAAGCCAAGCAGGCCGCCAATGGCCGCGCCGAGGAGAGGGACCATCTCCCCTTGATAGTTCAGAGTAGTCAGGAGGTTTTGTAAGACCAGCCCAATCAAAAAACCAAGCCCACCTCCCGCAGCAGTAGCAATCCCCAGCGGACCTAACAGGCCCAATCCCAGGCCAATTTCCTTAAGCGAAAGACGGCTTCGATTAGGATGCTGCTGGCGGAGCAGTAAGAAGATGAGCAAGCCCATCACAAAAATAGCCCCCAGGATGCCCAGCATGGGGCCGCGGCTTTGGCTGAAAATAATGGTGATGATTTGAATAGCCAGGGTAAAGATGTAAACTGCGGCCAGAATCGTGTGTCCCCAGGAGGCATGTTCCTCCTTAATGATAGCGGTCATGGACTGGATGAGTCGGGTCAGGGTAAGCGGGACAACCATGATCAGGTACGAGGCGACAAAGATAGCGTTGCCCATGTTGGCAGCGACGCGGGTGGTTACATCACCGGCCCAGGGCAGGGGGTCAAGGCCATATTTTTGCACAATACCATATAGGCTGATGGGGACACTGGTGACAATAATAGTCGTAATCAACCGTTCGACCTGCTCCTGGGTGCGTAAATTGCCGGCAATCAGGGCAAAGACCACCATGTAGGAGAGGGCCGAGTACGTGCCTTGCATGCGCTGGTAGGAGCCCCACAGACTCACGGTGGGGGTAAGGGAAAAAATGGTGCTAATCAAATAGACGAGGATCAGGATGGTGGTTGGCAGAAAGAGGGGAATTTTGAGCCACTGCCGTACCCGCTCGCCTATAGATAAGCCCGCCTCACCTGGGTCGCTCATCCCCTTCTCAATAACTGAAATCAGCCAGGCCAGGATCATGATGAGAACAAGAGAACGAAGTAGAGTAATCTTATCAGGTTCAAAGGTGCGGGCAGAATAAATGTTGAAATAAAGCGGGACGGTGATGACCGCGGCCAGCCAGCCAGCCTCGATTATCTTGTCACAAAAAGTAGAGAGCTTTGTCTTATTCAATCTTTATTCCTTTATAGGGCAGCCCAGCGTCGTAATGAATTCAGGGTGAAACTCCAATATCATAACCTGATTCCTAACGAAAATCAATTAATTCGGTGATTAAGTGGTGATACTGCTGAGCTACCGCCCGGCGAGAATTGTGTGATACAACATAGTCGCGGCCTAGTTGTTGTTTTTGTTTAAGTTCGTCGCGGTGGTGATAGGCATACTCGATGGCTGCGGTCAGGGCCGGAGCATCTTCTGGAGGAACAGCCCAGCCACAGTGAGCGTTTTCCACAATCCAGGCCAATTCCGAATCAGTTTCGGCAGCAACAATGACCGGCCGGCCAGCGGCCATAATTTCATAAATCTTGGAGGGAAAGGTCTCTTGAGCCATGCCCGGCTTCATCGGCACCAAACAGAGATCAGCGCTGCCGTAGATTTGCTGCATGCGTGAGCGATGTTGATAGGGTAACAGCGTTACGTTGTTGATCTGTTTTTGGGCCAGTTCCCCTTCAAGCCAAGTCCAGCGTGCCCCTCCGCCAACAATCACAAAATGCAGGTCTGATAAATGGGCCAGGTTTTGTGCTGCGGTCAGCATGGCTTCAAAACTCTGGGTCAGACCGACATTGCCGGCATAAATCACTACAAATTTGCCATCCAAATTGTGCGCCGTGGAGAATTCATTGGGACACGTGCCTGGCTGCATGAAATCGGTATCTACAAAATTGGAGATCACTCGCATTTTGTCAGCCGGAACATTTTTAGCCAGCAGCGCCCGGCGAAACCATTCCGAGATGACCGTGATCATCCGGGCGTGGTCGTAGATAAAAATCTCCAGCCATTCCATAAAACGAATGACCCGCCGATTGCGCAGCACGCCCAACCTGACGGCAACATCGGGATAAACTTCTTGCACGTTGTAAATGTAGGGCGCTCGCTGCAGCAGGCCCAGCAGCCATGCTTGCAGGCCAATCGTCAACGGCGGCGAAGGGACCAGCAGGATATCTGGTTTCTTAACCAGCCACCATCCGGCCAATGTACCCAATACATGGAAACGCAGGTAGTCGAAAGCCCTGGCCCAAACGCGACTCCCTTTCGGAGCGACCTGCACATGCAGGACCCGAATGCCATTGATTTCGCTTTCCTGGAGCCACTGTCCCCAGTGGGGCCGTAAAGGTTGTTTGGCCAGCGACTCGGGCAGCGGGTTGTAGTGGGGGGTAGTTGTGACCACAGTCACCTGGTGACCGTAGATCTGCCGGAGATCCTGAGCCAGCTCGGACATTAATGAGGCAGTCGAGAGACTATCTGGTGTAAAGAAATATGACAGGAATAAGATGTGGGCCATAGGTTATTTTGCTGCGGTAGTCCAGCGTTCAATATTCTTGTAATAAATGTCTTCCAGAAGCTGGCGCAGGTTATATTGCTGCCGCCACTCCGGATAATGAGCTTGAAATTTGCGGATATCGCTGATGTACCAGATGTGGTCGCCGCTGCGATTGGCCTCCGTGTAGGTCCATTTCAATTGCTTGCCGCTAATCTCTTCGCATAGAGAAATTGCTTCCTTCATCGAGCAGTTACTATAGCGTGACCCGCCCATATTGTAAACCTCGCCTATACGCGGAGCGTTAAAAACATGATGAAAGGCCGAAACCAGATCGGCGCTATGAATATTATCCCGCACTTGCTTGCCTTTGTAACCGTAAACAGTGTAGGGGGTGCCGGTGCAGACACATTTCATCAAATAAGCTAAAAAGCCGTGCAGTGCGGTTCCGGAATGGTTGGGACCGGTCAAACAGCCGCCCCGGAATACGGCTGTCTGCATATCAAAGTAGCGACCATACTCCTGCACTAAAATATCGGCAGCGACTTTTGATGCGCCAAACAGCGAGTGTTTGGAAGCGTCAATGCTCATGCTTTCATCAATGCCAATAAAGAAGGGGTGATTCTCCTCAATCTCCCAGCGCGTCTCCTGTTCAACCAGGGGCAGCCGGTTGGGTGTATCCCCATAAACTTTGTTGGTTGAGGTAAAAATAAATACAGCGTTGGGACAGAACTGCCGCGTGGCTTCAAGTAAGATGAGGGTACCGTTGGCATTGACCGTAAAATCGGTCAGGGGATCACGGGCGGCCCAATCATGAGAGGGCTGAGCGGCGGTATGGATGACCAGCTCAATATTCGCTCCGTATGTTTTGAAGAGTCGTTCTATGGCCGCCTGGTCCCGAATATCGGCGTTCTCGTGGTGATACCGTTGGGGAAAACGGCGCTCCAGCGCCTCTCGGTTCCAGGCGGTCGAGGCTTCTGCCCCAAAAAAGGTCTGGCGCATGTCATTGTCAATGCCGACCACCTCAAACCCCAGCTCACAAAAGTAATGAGCCGCTTCAGAACCGATGAGGCCGGCTGAGCCGGTGATGATGGCAATGGTCATAATTAATAAACTCCCGATTTCTAAATTCATGCTTTTGCAGCTAATTCAAGAGACACGCTTTTGACACACCATGGCCGAGTGATAGGTCCACACGAAAGGGGCCAGTTGGGGCGCCAGGCGGAGGAGCAATTCTTTGGGAACATATCTCGACCAGGCTTTTGAACCGTATTGATATTGATACAGCGGATAGGATGCGTGGAGGACGACCTGAGATAGGACTTCCAAATCACAAGATTGAACCAACTGCCTGATGGTTTTAGGTGAGTAGAAGTTGATATGCCCGACATGGTCAAACACAAAATCCTTTTTTAACCGCAAATTATCTTCCAAAGGCACTTCGACAAATACAAAATGGGCTACCCGGCTGGCCTCGTACAACAGGCGGCGCGGGTACTCAAGATGTTCCACCACATGGCTCAGGACAGCCAGATCGAATTTTTTATCATCGTAAGGAATGGTATAGCCGTCAAAGAGCCGGCACTCGATCAACGCTTTAATGCTGCGTTGCGAGATGGCTTTGACTCCGCTCGCCGATATTTCTAACCCATAGAGAGCTTCGCCAAACCCCAAATCTGACAACCTCTGCAAAATGGCTCCCTCACCCGCGCCAATTTCCAAAATCGTCCGGTGGGGATAGGAGGTGCACAGAGAAACGATATTTTTTGCTTTGTCAACCGCGCCTAAACGCCGCCACTCTGACTCTCCCTCGTAAAAATCCTCGTAATTTGTCTTCAGTTTGGCGCTGACCGAAAGGGGATCATTCATTGAGCAACTGTTCCCACTGATCGAGATGCCTGGAATAAGCAAAGCGATCATTAAAGAGCTTTAGCCCATTTAAGGCCAGAGATTGGCGATTTTGGGGATGACGATACAACTTTTCAACAACTCCGGCGATTGCGACAGGAGCGGCTTCATCCAAAAGTACAGCCGTTTGTGAGTTTAACATCGCCGGAATCTCACCTGCCTGGGTAGTAATGACGGCACAGCCGCTGGCCAGCGCTTCCAGGATAGCAATCGGCTGGGCTTCGACCTTGTAACGGCTGGGCAAAACAAATAGATGCGCCTCACGCAAAAGGTTTTCTTTAGCCCACCCTTCTGCGCCGTTGATCCAGTGCAATCGCACCTGTCTCGATTGGTTAATTTGTTTAAGCTGGTCTTCTAGCCAATTTTTAGCTGCTGTACGTGTTGGAAAGCGTTGATCCGACTCGACAGACGTGATTTTACCACATAAGATCGCTTCGACGGGTAAGTTATCCTCACTGGCCAAGCGGCTGATTGCTTCGACAAATTCAGGGTAGCCCTTTGTTTCAATCAAACTGCTCAGGAAAAGAATTTTTAGAGGTTGACCTACCGGAATAGCCTGTTTCTCTGTACACTCCTGCTCAGTCACGGGCGTGATCAAACAGGTATTGTCCAGTTGAATGACTTTTTCAGTCGGGATACCGAAATCGCCAAGACGTCTTTGTTGATTCGGCCCCAATACGGTGATATAACGAGCCGCTCTGACCATCCGGCGCAGCAAGTGCACTTCCAAAGATTGCTTGTCCCAACTCATAAAAACATTTCCGTGCAGTGAGATAATCGCTTGGGAAGAGCCAAATATGCTTCTAACCAGTAGGGGCAGCCCATCCCGGAGCAAAGCGAACCGAGTCTGCCCGAGATTGACGTGCAGCATTTCCCGTCTTGGGACAAGCCACAAGCCCTTTAACCAGGCTGCGAGCAGGTGGAGGCCCAATACTAGCAACTCACTCCACCCTTTCTCACGGCTCGATTCACTAATCCGGTCCAAAACTGGCGTCTGAATAACCTCTACCTGCCAGCCTCGCCGACGTAATCCCTCAACCAGCATCTCTGAGGCAAAGCGCTGTCCAGAAAAACCACGACCGCTGCCATAAATGAAGTAGATTTTGCGCATGACTCTCGCACAACAGGCAGAGGATAAAAAAGTTACTGCTGTTGTCATTCTCGTAAAACTCAAGTGTTCCAAAAAGTAAAATTGTGGTTTTCTTTAAAGATTAGCTTGAGACCATACTCCTCTAACTGTTTGACCGAAGCAGCAGTGGTTCGACCCATTCCTGCCGCAATTTTATCGTGAAATTCGATACATAGTTGCTTGATAGAGACTTGATTACGGATAATGCTATCTATTACGCCGTATTCGCTGCCCTCAATATCCATTTTAACCAGATCAAAAGCAGTCCAACCGGTTTCAGCCAAAACAGTTTTGAGTGATTTGGCCGGGAATGAAACAATTTGGGAGAACATTGGATTTTGGGTTAGCGAATAAGAAGCATAATTAGGGTTTTTAGGCGGAACCAGAGAGATATTACCATCTTTTTCGGCTAACCCACAGGCTTGAAAACGGAAGTTGCTGCCCGGCTTCACCCTTTCGACATAAGCTACCGCTTTTGGGGTTGGATCAAGCGCCAAAA
Organism: Anaerolineae bacterium; assembly: GCA_023382535.1. The sequence continues at coordinate 36,766 of JAHDWA010000044.1, forward strand.
TGTGACAGCCAAATCGCTCTACCAAAGCAAGGTCAAACGTAATATCTTCGCCAATGCCAGCAGAGACAATCCTGGAATTTTCATCCAGGCCGACAGTTTCAATCCACCAGCCGCCATACTCAGAACCAAGGCGATAAAAAGTTGGCGATGGTTTGGGATATTTCAACCGGTCGGGAATTTGCTTTAAGGTGCGGCCCACTCTTTTAACGATAGTAATCATTGACAGGGTAAGCAGTAAACTGATAGGCTGAATGCTGGTAAGCGGCCATAAATTGACGATTAATTTCCGCCCAGCTATGATTTTGTTCGACCATTTGCCGGCCTCGCACGCCCATCCGGCGGGCCTGTTCCGGGTTTTGGGCCAGTTGGGTGAGACAGCGAGCCAGGTCGGCCACATTGCCTTCCTGATATTCCAGGCCATTGTTGTGGCTGACTCGTTCCGGCAGGGTTTGAGCGGCAATAACTAAGGGTAAAGCGCAGGCTGCTACTTCCAGGGTAGCGATAGAAACTCCCCGGGGCCAGCAGGCAGCATCAGCGGCCGCATAGTAAGCCGGCAAATCTGTTTGTTTCACCGCCGGATGAAAGATTACCCGGTCTGCCAGCCCTAAAGCTGCGACTGCTGCGTCCAGTTCCCGGCGATACTCGGCAGGAGGGTTGCCCAGCAGCAACACCTTGAGGTGGGGCGGACAGTGAGGTAAAGCATCTAACAGCCAGTGTACCCCTTTGGCCGGAATAATTTTGCCGCTATAAATAACCAGAAAATCGGCAGGACCAAGCCCTAATTCTGTCCGCTTCGACTTGCAAACAAGCTCGTCGGGGCGGAATAGCCCCGTATCTACACCCAGTTCAATGACCTGAACAGGGGGCTGGCTTAAGCCATAAACATCCCGCACAACCCCGGCAATTTCAGCGGTCACGCCGACCAGGGCATCAACCCGGCGGCGAAACAGCGGCGCCAGTATCACTCTAAAGCACCGGTAGAACCAGGTTCCTCCTCGACTTTTTTTGAGATCAATCGGATGCTGGTGATCGTCTGCCAACAGCCAATACCCCAGCCGGGGTTTCAACAGAACCGCTTGCAAGGTGCTAAACTTGACTACGTTGTGAGCGTGAACGACATCTGGATGTAAAGCAGCCAGCACTTTTCCCAAACCCTGAAGCCAGCAGCGATAGGCGTGTTCAAACCGGACCGGCAACCGCCAAACGGGAATGTCGGCCTCGACAAACTGCCCTGGGGTGCGGATACGCTCGCCCAGCAGCGGTTGAACGGTGCTGGCGTAGTTGGGCAGGGGGGCATATCGGTCTGAGGTGACAACCGTCACCTCATGCCCCAGGCGGAGCTGCTCGCGGGCCAGAAAGGTCTCTTGATAACCTAACGCGGGTTGGAAATAGTCAATCAGATGGACGATTTTCAATGTATGCCTGTCAGATGGGCATGCCTAGGCCATGCTGACTCATAGATGCCTGCGCCGCTTCCAATGTTTTTACAACCTGTAAGCCTTCATACCCATCGGCCAAGGGCCGCTGGCCAGTACGGATAGACTGAATAAAATCTTCACATTCCAACTTCAAGGGTTCGGTAAAGCTCACTTTGGGGATGAGCAGGTCGCCGGCACGGGTCAAGAGTTGAAATTCGGCAAACGTCTCGTAACGCCCCAAAGAGACGCTAGTGGGATCAACTGCTTTAGTGGCAGGTTGTTTGGTGAACCCTTTATCATAGAGCATAATTCGAGCGTCGGCGTTTACATCATCGTAGACAAGCATTTTCTCACTCCCGACAATGGTCATCCGGCGCACCTTTTGCGGGTCAAGCCAACTGATATGGATATTCGCCCCGATGCCGCCGGGGAAATCGAGGGTCATAAAAACTACATCCTCGATGCCTGGTTGGAGGTAAGAATAGCCGCGCGCGATAACCCGACTCGGCGGCGCATCAAGCCAGTAGGATAGGATGGAAAGGTCGTGAGGCGAAAAGTTCCATAAGGCATTCACATCCTGCCGTACCTGGCCCAGGTTAAGCCGTTGAGAGTAGATATAATAAATTTGGCCCAATTCGCCCCGCTGGATGTATTCTTTCACCTTGCGCACGGCGGCGTTGTAGAGAAAGACATGTCCCACCATTAAGATCACGTTGTTGTGTTCAGCCAGGTTGATGAGTTCCTCGCATTGAGCGCTGGTCTGCGCCAGGGGCTTCTCCACCAACACCGATTTGCCCGCTTCCAGGGCAGCTTTAGCTAGCTCAAAATGGGTGTGAACCGGTGTGGCCAGCACAACGGCATTTATATCGCTGGCCTGCAGAACTTCGTGATAGTCAGCGGTAGCCTGCGCTTGCGGATACTGCGTGCTAAAGCGAGCCAGGCGTTCAGGTCGAACATCACACAGCATCCGTAGCGCGGCTCCATCCACTGAAGCCAGGGTTCGAGCCAAATTGGGACCCCAGTAACCCAGGCCAACCAGAGCAACATTAACGGCCATGGTTAAATTCCTTTACTTGTTCCGCAATATAATTAATTTGTTCGGCGGTCAACTCCGGGTACATGGGTAATGATAAAACTTCGCGGGCTGCTCGTTCTGTTTCCGCTAAGGTGACATCCCTATAACCCAATTTTAAGTAAGCCGGCTGGCGATGGAGCGGCACCGGGTAGTGGATTCCCGCCTCAACACCCTTTGCCTTGAGATGTGCCAGTAACGCATCCCGTTGAGCAGACCGCAGTACATAGAGATGATAAACGTGGCGCACGTCCGGTGCTTCCCAGGGCGTAACCAGCTCAAGGCCGGCCAGAAATTCACTGTAAAGTCGGGCATGGCTGCGGCGGGCTTCGGTCCATGCTTCCAGACATTTTAGTTTAACATTTAATACCGCCGCTTGGAGGGTATCCAGGCGTTCGCCGTAGCCCACCTCCTCGTGTTCATACTTGCTGGTGCGACCGTGGTTACGTAAACGACGAACCCGAGCCATCAATTCCGAATCATTGCCAGATACGGCGCCAGCATCGCCATAGGCGCCCAGGTTTTTGCCTGGAAAAAAGCTGAAACAGGCCAGATGACCCATGCTTCCGCAGGCTTGCCCGTGATATTTGGCTCCGTGCGCCTGGGCAGCGTCTTCAATCAAATACAATTGGTGGCGCTTAGCAATGTCGAGCAGCGGCCCCATATCAGCCGGGTGACCGTACAGATGAACGGCGATAATTGCGCGAGTTCGAGGTGTGATGGCGGCCTCAACATGGTTAGGGTCTAAGTTATAAGTACGCGGGTCAATATCCACAAAAACTGGCTTGGCTCCCAGATAGGAGATTGGCTCGGCGGTGGCGATAAAGGTGTGGGCGGTGGTAATAACCTCATCGCCGGGCTTCACCTGACAGGCTGCGAGTGCAAGTTGAAGTGCGGCTGTTCCCGAGGCGACGCCAACAACCTCTTTCGCGCTAACATAGTCGGCAAAAGCGTGCTCAAATTGGGTGACTTCACTGCCCATGATAAAGTTCGTGTTTTCCAGAACTCGTTGGATAGCGGCATCTACCTGGGGGCGAATGGTTTGATATTGGGATTTCAAATCTACAAGAGGGATAGACATAAATTTAAGGTTCCTTTCCGGTGTTGAGGAGTTGGTTAGTTTGGTAGGCGGCAAGTTGGCTAATATCGCCGATAACACGAGCCGGATTGCCCACTGCCACTTTTCCGTCGGGTATATCACGAACGACGACACTGCCCGCCCCCACCAAGGCCCCTCGGCCAATTACGACACCCGGCAGCAGGGTAACATTTGCGCCGATTTTTGACTGCGGCAACAAGTGGGGGCCTTGCAAATTGGCTTTAGCTGACGGGCTGAGTGGATAGCGAGCGTTGGTAAAAACCGCGTTAGGTCCAACCCAGGCGCCTTCTTCTAAAATTGAAAATTCAGGAATAAAAACGTTAGAGTGGATACGCACCTGGTAGCCGATTTGCACATGATGCTCAATGATTGAATGAGTTCCGATGCTGACATCATCACCAATTTGATTAAGTTCGCGGACCATTACGCCATGCCCTGTTTTAAAATGAGCGCCGATGATATTACCGGCATAAATGACGGTGTGAGAACGGATGTGAGCGTTTGCACCAATCCGGGTTTCCAAGTCACCGGGCTGGTACCCTCGTGGGGCGACGCCAAGGAGGACGAATTCATCAATGATAGTAGCTTGACTGAGTGAAACGTTGGGATGGATGATAGCGGTTGGGGCAATATTATTTTGCAATGTCTTTCACCTTATTACGACGCCCAATAATCAAAAAATCATCGGCAGTTAGTGAATGTTCAAACCACTTACGTTGCCAAATACCTTCTGGTATTCTAGGCAGCCAAGGCCAGTGCTTGTGGAGTTTAGCATCTACAATCTTTACCATGTAACCGGGAAACCAGTCGAGAAACCGGGTGGTCAGGATTTCTACCCCCAAACTTTGGAAATGTTGGCGCATTTCCCGATCAGTTACGCGATAATGCCGAATGCCCAATTTTCCATCGTAGTAATATTTAGTCCAAAGCCAACTGAGCGAGAAATTCATGTTAGGATGTTCTAACCAAACCAGCCCGGTTTGTGGTTTGGCAACACGGACATGTTCAGCAATAAGAGTACGCCTGAGGTGGGGGGTGGCAAAATGTTCTACCAGTCCCAGGGAGCAAACTATATCAAAAGTACCATCGGCTATGGGCAGGCGGAGACCATCTCCCCAAACAAAATTGTTCACTAGTACGCCGCCAGCGGCATTTAAATCTATCCCAAAAGTTGTTGCGCCATATTCTTGCTCAAACCAACGTAGCCAGCGTCCGTTAGAGCAACCAATTTCCAGTACACTCAGATTACGCTGTTGGGGAATCAACTGGCGCAGTTCAGCGACTAGCTCCTGCTCCCATAGGTGAACTAGCGGAGGTATGTCGTCCAACTGTAAAATGTAATTGGTCCAATTAGTGCTGCTGTTCATCAGGGCAACCTCAGAGGGCAACCTCATTAAAAACCTGAACCATCCGCTCGGTGATGTTTTGGCGTTCAAATTGAGTAATGTACTGTGTATCAGGTCGAAAATCCTTGAGTTCGCCCCGCCGCCATTCATCAAAGATCATCCGGAGTTGTTGTTTCATACACGCCTGATCAAAAGGTAAGACAAAGCCAGCTTTAGCTTGTCTAATGATCTTGGCCGTATCCCCATCTCTAGGAACTAAAGCCAGAATTGGCTTACCCAAACGCAGGTAATCGTAAGTTTTGGTAGGAGACCACTTGGCATACTCGGGCATCACCTCAAACAGAAAATGGCTACTCAAGGCGAAGGTAAACGCTTTTTTTCGAGGTAGGTGCAGGATGCAGGTCGAATTTGGCGCATTCATTTTTTGGATATAGGTAGCAGCCCGTCCTATGAAGACGGCATCGGCATTTTCATCTACCTCGTGGAGCGCTGCTAAAAAATTACGAATCGGTTCCCTAAAAGATTCGTAAAAACTGCCCAGGAAAACAATCGTCAATCTGTCTGAGTCCTGAAATCTGGGTGATAATCCCGCAAAGGCCGATTCGTCGTAACCATCAGTTATTACTACTACTTTACTTTCTTCGATTTTATGCAACTCAACCCAGCGCTGTTTAATGTGCGGATGGATTACCGTGACTTTGTCAGCTGTTTCCAGAATGCTGTGTTCTGCTCGTCTGATGCGGTTTTTATGCCACCTGCGCAAAGGCTGGAGAAGATATTGGTCGAATTGGACATTCAGAAAATCATTCACCGACCAGCCATCCAAAAAATCAGCTACCCAGGGAATGCCGAATTCTTGTTTCAGTTGCATTGCCACAAATGCAGTCGTAAAAGTTGGAGAAGCGCTATAAATTAAATCCACTTTTTCCTGACGCAGAATTTCTCTGGCAGCTAAATAAGCTGGACGCTGCCAACTTTTGTAGTAATCGGGAAAATCGGCCTCCAGCTTTAGGCGGCGGCGGGCATATAGCCAGGACTTTGGAGGTTCAAAGTGACCTACCCGGCACACTTTAGTTTCACTCGGAATTTCCTGCAAGAGACTATAATCTTTGTCATAATTAACGCTGTCAGCCGCCGAAACCACGACAGGTTGCCAACCGAACTGAGGCAGAAATTTGGCAAATGCTACCCCTCGCCAGTCAGCGGCCATAGGCGGAAAAAAATAATCAATAAATAGAACTTTCTTCATCCGGCTCCCCTTCAGGTGTACTTATTTCTTCCATGCCGGGGCAATAATCTCAGCAATACGTTCGGCAATTATCTTACAACCCAGATCACTGTAATGAGAAGCGTTGTCTACATAAGCTCTGTCTACCTTCCACAGGGTGTTATGTAGAGTGTAAAAATTATGAAACGAGCCTGACTCCGCTTCTGAAATAAGCGCATCATAGACCTCTATGAGACCCGGGGGAGTATGTGGCATAACTTTGTTGGAAGGCGTATACACGGATGTGGGTTGTAAAAAAAGTAAGTGTCTACCCCTTGATTCTTGCTTACCGCAGCGGCCAGTTTACGATTAAAGCGGTAAACATCGAGGATTTTTTTATCGACATCTTCATCAGCAGTGAGATCAGAAGAATGTGGCGAAGGTTGTGTTTGCAAGTAATTTACCAGGCGTAAGAGGGGAAATGCTCCATTTAGAGTTATCCAACTACGGTCCCCGTAATAACGCTTCTGACGTATTAATTCCCATCCAGCATAGGCATTCTGGGCGAGCACAGGTACATCATTACCTTGACTCAATTGAACCGTATCGTTTATGCCATCCAAAAATAGGGCAACATCGGGTGGTTCATTACTTCGTAATAAGGCAATGAAGTGGGCTATTTCTTGTGAACTATACCAGTAGCTGTGCCCATGATTAATCACCCGCACCCTATATTTAGGTAAGCGTGCCTGAAGCTGCTCTTGGAGATGAGAAGGGATTGTTTGGTTATCAGGTATACCCCAGCCGAACATGGTTGAGCCTCCAAAAGTCCAAACTAGCAAATCTTTCTGATTTTCTCCCAGGGGCAGCGCTGATTTTGTGGCTCGAGTTGTATAATTAGAGTGGGTTTCAATATTTAGTAGTTTACCTGCAAAGGAGCGTTCCATAAAAACTGTCCAGGGATAGAACTCATAGGATTCTTGTTCTCCCATCTGATCAAATTCAAGGCCTACCTGAATAGCTGCTGCATGATCGGTAAGGATATATGAGTCTAGGGCAAATGCTTGCGAGTAAAAGGGTTTTAGCCTCAATTCACTACTTATATCTAGTACCCACTGAATGAGCGCCAAAACAACTACCATGGTTAAAAGAACATTCGTGAACAATGAGGCAAATATGGCGTAATATCTGCTCAGAAGTTTCAAGAATGAAGTCGGCTGGTTTTTAGCAGCTGAGGAACAAATTGACTGGTTATTGGGCAAAGCTGTTGTACCTTTTTCTCTCAAAATCTAGGCCACATTGTTACAAGTTTACGTTTACTATTCAATAAATAAGTAAACAGGATATCCCGTTCATAGCTCGTCAAGATACCACTGGAGAGCAGGCTGAGTAAGATAAAGACAGCGATGGAAGTTAGTACTTTAACCAATAAAGAGAGAAGGGGCGGCTCTAATCGGATCAGCCAGCCAATGGCCAAAGCAATTGCCAGGTAAATAAACGCACCGCCGGCGGCTTTCCAATCGTAGCCGACCGGGTAAATTTTTCCGACCCAAAAATAAAGGAGAACAAAGACGAGGAGGTAAGCAAGCAGGGTCGTCATTGCTGCCCCAAAGGTCCCCCACACGGGAATAATAAAGAAATTTAGCCCGACATTAACCCCCGCCGCGATAACCATGACCATTGAAGCTATTTCCGGCTTCTTGGCTTGAAGCCCGGCCAGCGAAGCTTGAGAGCTAATGAAATACAAAAATGGAGCCAAGGTAAGAATAGGGATCAACTTGATCGCTTCCAGATAATCGCCTCTTGCTCCAAAATGAGTGGTGAAGGCGCGCAATAGCTCACCGCTGCCCAGCGTAATCGCCAGATATACCACTCCACCGGCTAACACGAAATAGATGAATGTTCGCCGTAACAGTCGCTTGGTATCGTCGGTTGATCTTGTTGCCGCCTGGGCAAAGAAGAATGGGTCCATCAACAGAGCAACCGGCGTGGCCAATAAGATGCCGAATATATTGGCAAAATTATAGGCCAAGGCATATATCCCCACCGCCGCCTCACCGGAGAAGCGGCCTAAGAGCAAGCGGTCTGAGACCTCCAGTGTCCACGCTGCCAGTCCGCTGAATACGAAAGGACCGCCAAGTCGAAGAAGCTGTTTGAGGTAGGAGATATTGAGAGTAAACCGTGCCTGATTGAGCGTAAAAGGTAACATCACGGCTAAAGTTAAAAAATTGCTGATAATCCCGGACTCAAAAAAGCCGCTGACTCCACGCTCCAAATAGACAATAAAATAGAGCTTTAAGATAAAATCTGTTAAAAAATTGAACAGAGAAAAGCTAACGTATAGGTTCGCTTTTTTTTCGAGCCTTACGAGATTAAAAGGTACCTGTCGCAGCATCATAAAAAAGAAAATAAGGCCAAGGAGCCGAAACGAGGTTACATAACTTGCGGTATGGAATAGTAGGAATGAAAACAGGGATGCTTGCGCCAACAATATGACTCCGCCGACGCTCGCCACAGCCAAATACCATAACCACGCAGCTCCCACCAATTCTTTTCGCTCTCTACCTTCAGTCTCGTAGTAGAGGCGAATTAGCCCGTTCATCATTCCGCCGCCGGTGAATAGGTTGAGCAACCCCAGAATTACCGTCAGTACGGAAATAACCCCAAATTCATCAGGTGAGAAAACCTGCAGGTAAAGCGGCAAGAGAACAAAACTTAGCGCAGTTTGGAAGATGTTGCCTATTCCATAGGTTAAGAATTTTTGCAATAGAGTTTTGATCATCTGATGCAAACTGCACCTTACTTTGCCTGAGCTATAATGTACACAATCCTATGTTGAGTATCAGGTAAATCATAAGGTAAAGGTACAATAGGGCGATCTTTAACCAACTCCATTTCCCCTTCAAGTTCTTCCGGCACAGTAACCACAGCTTCGGAATGAACTGTTTGCTTTATTGCCTCATATAACTTAAGAAATTTTAGTATTTTGCCGACAAACTTTTTGCCGGTCGAGAATAATCCCCGCTGAATTCCGGCTAACCCTTGTGGAACTGTAAATGCTCCAAAAAATTCGGTATCAAAATAATGCATCTTTAATAACGAATTTAATTCTGGGATTGAATAATAGTTACGACTTAGCTGGCTGGGACGAAATGCCGGTATATTTTTGTTAGGAGTATTGATAAGAAGTAACCCGCCAGGTTTAAGAACGCGATGACACTCATCCAAAAAAGTGGGCAAATTCATGTAAATAATCGCGGCTAAACATATCACTACATCCAGTCCCCCGTCCTGAATAGGTAATCTATGAGCATCCATACCAGCCAAGCTAATGTTTGAGCCATAATGATTTCTAGCGAGCTTCAAGCTATCTTTGGTAATGTCTCCCCCAATAATACAGCCAGCATGTTGGGCCAAATAGCCAAGGCCAAAACCCGGACCACAACCCACCTCTAACACTTTTTTCCCAGAAAGGAATTGAGAAGCCCAATAATAACGATGGGCAATAACCTGTAGCGTGTCAAGATTTACTTTTCGGTAGGGCAGTTCTGTTTCAGACAAAAAAGATACTGGCATCTTCGTTAGGCTTTTGGAAAATTACCTATTTTGCTATTAATTCGAGATCTTTTAAGGTACAAGTTTAGGTGATCATTTCGTTCATTGCACAGACTCATCAACTCCTCAACGGTATGAATAGGGGGGGAGTTTTCATTAATAGACTTGTTATGCATAGAGTAATCATGTCCCACCACAAACACATCAAAACCAAAATCTTCCAGAAGTCTACGGGCAAACTCTTCGGGCGACTGGCCCATTTCTTTGATTAAGAGAGGAAAAAACTCAACCAATAGACTCAGATCCTCATTCTCCTTGATTACACATTCCATGCCGGATAAAGCCAGCATTTCAGCGCCTTCAATATCCATCTTAATCACATTGATTGGTCTTCCTATCTCTTTGACAAAGTCATCCAATCGTATCGCCTCAATCTCAACTGACTCCTCTTTATCACTGGCAAGATCAGGGCGATATTCCTTAATTCCATTATATTGTTGAATCGTATGATGTCCGGTGTCGTAAGAGCAAATATATAATTTAAGTGTGCCTGCTTTGTCAGCAACTGCTTTCTGCAAGGCTACTACCTGATCATAGCCATTGAGTTGGATGTTTTTGCACAAATAGCTGTAGTTGCGAGGTTCCGGTTCAAAAGCATAAACCTTACCCTTTTTGCCGACAAGGCTGGCTGCCAGTAAGGAAAAATACCCAATATTCGCACCTAGATCAATGACTACATCACCCTCATGGATAATTTTGCGAAATAACTCAGTCGTTGCTTCTTCGTGAATTCGATTTTGGGCGTAAGCCCGAAATGTGCGCCGCATACTCGGATCAGGATCAAAAACGTTTACATACATTTTACTACCCTGAACCTCTACCGTATTCTTATTGGGCCACAACACTCGGAACAAAAAATCGTAAATTGCATGGCCTCCAGGGACTATCTTGCTCAAGCCTTTTCCTGAAAGGAGACGGTAAATTTTTGTAAGTATTGAGAACAGAAAGGATTGCATTTTGGATAGCATCAATGAAATCTCCTTTACTGGTGATGAACCTGTGTTGGGTTGTTACCTGATACTTTGAGTTTTAGCCCTGTAGACTCAACGTGAATAAAAGCGGCGTACTACTTCAATAGTATATTGCACGTTCTCGTCGCTGATCTCCGGATTCATCGGCAGCGAGATGACTTCCCGACAGATGGCCTCGGTTTCGGAGAGATGAGGGTTGCCCAACTGCAAATCTTTATGCTCCCACATAGGTTTGCGCCAGCTTATCAAAGTTTCTACGCCATTTTCCTGGAGAAACTCTACCAGCGCGTCGCGTTGCCGGGTGCGGATCACATAGTTTTGAAAAATATCGTGATACTCGTCACCTTTGAAGTGAGGCAAGCGCAAATCACCCACGCCGCTTAAGCCTTGCCGATACAACCCCGCTACGTAGCGCCGCCGCTCTAACCACTGAGGAAGATAGCGCAGTTTCACATCCAGTACGGCTGCTTGAATATTATCCAGTAGGCAGGTAAATCCATGATGATGGTACTCACCGGTTTCCCGGTCTTCGCCATTGTAGCGCAGCCGCCCGATCATTGTCGCTACTTTTTCGTCATTCGTGGTCACTGCTCCGGCATCGCCAAAAGACCCCAGCACTTTGAAAGGGTAAAAACTAAAACAGCCGGTCAGGCCAAATGAACCGGCCATCCGACCCTTATAGGTTGCCCCCAGAGCTTGAGCAGCATCCTCGATAACAATAAGGTTATGTAGTTCAGCCAGGGCCATCAAGCGGCCCATATCGCACAAGCGTCCATTTAGATGAATCGGCATTACTGCCCGAGTTCGGGACGTTATGGCTTGTTCAACCGCGGCCATATCCATATTATAATCCTCAGTCACGTCAACCAGTACCGCTTTGGCTCCCACCAACACAATGGCCGAAACGCTGGCCACAAAGGTATGAGCGGGTACAATCACTTCATCGCCGGGGCCAATTCCTGCGGCAATCATGGACAAATGCAGGGCATGAAAGCCACTGTTCAGGCCAACCGCATAGCGTGTCCCTACAAAATCGGCCAGGTTACGCTCAAAATCTTTCAAGTCACGGCGATAAATCAGATCACCCCTGGCTAGAACATCTTGTATGGTAGCATCAATCTCTGGTTTCAAGTATTGATAGTGAACATCTGGTTCAACAAAACGAACTTTGTAGGCCATCGTTATTTCTCCTGTTCCTTTCCTATCAGTTAAGCCGAACGTTCCCAGCCATAGACCCGTTTAATCGCCGTCACAATACTAGCAACGGTTGGATAGTAGGCTTTTTCTAAGGAAGCGCTCATAGGGGCAGGCGTGTCGGGTAAGGTCACTCTGAGAATGGGCGCTCGTAAGAATTCAAAAGCTTGGTCAGCCATGCGGGCGGCAATCTCACCCGCGAAACCACAAGTGAGCCATGCTGCGTCAGCAACAACTAACCGGCCGGTTTTACGTACCGACTCAAAGACTGTCTGTTCATCCAGTGGTTTCAAAGATAGTAGATCAATCACTTCAACTTCAAGCCCCTCTCTGGCCAATATTCCGGCTGCTTGTAGAGCCAGTATTGACATATAAGAAGTAGCCACAATCGTCGCATCCTGGCCCCCTCTTCTCACGGCAGCTTGACCAATGGGCACTTCGTACAATTCGGGAGGAACCTCACCCTTTTGCTCATACAACCAGCGGTCATCAATATAGATAACCGGGTTATCATCACGCACACTGGCGACCATTAATCCTTTAGCGTCGAAAGGGGTACTGGGCATAACCACCTTCAAGCCGGGAATGTGGGCATACATCGCCTGGAAAGCCTGCGAGTGTTGTGCTGCTTGTTCACCACCTCGGTTGATGATAGCCCTCATCACCATAGGAACGCTGACTTTACCCCCAAACATATAATACCAATTGGAAGCTTGATTAATTATCTGTTCAACGGCCAGCAGAGCAAAATCCATACGTGGATGGATAACTACCGGTCGCATTCCAGCCAGAGCTGCGCCAATGCCGGCCCCGGTAATGGCATTCTCCGAAACCGGCGTGTCGAATACTCGCGCCGAGCCAAACTTTTCATGCAAACCCGCCGTAGTACTCCCTACATACCAGGGACTGTTGACGCCCTGGCCCATTAAAAATACACTAGAGTCTTCGGTCATAAGTTGGTGAAGCGCTTCATTAATAGCTAAACCGTAGGACAGTTCTCTAGGCATGGGGGGTACTCCGAGGCTTAAACACAAACTCAGTTAATTCCGCTGGATCGGGCCACGAACTCTGTCGAGCCAGAGCAATAGCTTCGGCGACCTCACCGGCAACCTGGCTGCGTCTCTGCTCTGCTTCGGTCTTGGTCAACAGGCCGTTGCTAATTAACCGAGTCTCCAGGGTTTTAATAGGACAGCGAGCCATCCATTCATCCAACTCAGCCGGGCTGCGCAGACCTTTTTCTAGATCATAATTAGGGCCAACGTGACCACGCCAGCGGTAGGTTCGACATTCAATGAAGGATGGACTTTGTCCCTCTCTGGCCCGGGTCACCGCCTGGTGCGTTGCCTGGTATACGGCAGCGACGTCGTTGCCATCCAAGCTTAAGGCAGTAATACAGTTGGACTCAGCTATTTCTACTAGATTATTCGCCGGGCGACGGTCTCTTAGATGGACATGGCTGGAGTACAAATTGTTCTCGCAAACAAAGATAACCGGTGCTTTTCGGAAGGCGGCCAGATTTAGGGACTCGTGAAAGGCTCCTTCCTCAGCAGCCCCATCCCCAAAGAAAACGGCCGCAACCTGGCCCTGGCCCTGCATGGTGAAGGCTATAGCTGCACCGACAGCCAAAGGAATACCCGTTGCTACCATCGCCGATGTCCCCATTAGCCCTACTTCCGGCGCAACCAGGTGCATCGAACCACCCCGACCTCGTGAACAACCGGTTTCGCGGCCAAAGATTTCGGCGATCATCCTATTTAAATCGCCACCTTTAGCCAGATAGTGACCGTGTGAGCGGTGATTGCCAAAAATATAATCGGTACGGTTGAGAGCATAGCACACTCCGGTAGCCACGGCTTCTTGCCCAATGTAAAGATGGGTTGGGCACTTGATTTCTCCAGTGGCGACCAAGTCGGCTAACCGTTCCTCAGCCTCTCGGATTTTGAGCATCGTCAAATACATGGAGAGCAATAATTCGGGTGAAATACCTCTTGTGCCTTGATCGTGGTCATTCGATGAATTCGTTCCCATTCAACTACACCTTTCCAAATAGTGTAACCGCCAGTTAATCAATCTTAATTCGTTCTTCAAAACCGTACTGGCTGTACCAGTCAATAAAGCTGCGTAATCCATCTTTAAATTTGTAGTCAGATTTCCAGCCTAGCAACTTTTTGGCTTTACTGGCATTGGCAATCAGTCGTTTCACCTCTCCCATTCTGGGTTCGATGTAGACGGGTTGTAGTTTATCCTGCTTTCCAGCCATCGTAATAATCATGTTGGCTAAATCCGTGATACTGATCTCATCCCCCGTACCAAAATTGATCGGTTCAGTCAAGGGTTCATTGTGCTTTAAAATCAAATCGTAGGCTTTGACCACATCAGCAACATACGTATAATCCCTGGTCTGCCGCCCATCTCCAAAGATAACAGGCGGTGTATCACTCAAAATTCTACGTGTAAAGATGGAAATCACTCCACCATACCCTAGATCTCGCTGCCGCGGCCCAAAGATATTGAATGGGCGGACGATGGAGATATTCATTCCATAAGTTTGGATATAAGCGTAACACATTCTATCAGCGGCTATTTTGCTGGCCCCGTAAGGGTGAGGGGCGTTGAGGGGATGTTCTTCGTCTATAGGTGCGTAGCGAGCGGAACCATAAACTTCACTACTGGATGCATGGATAACTTTCTGTACATCATGAATGCGGGCTACTTCTAGGATGTTCTGAGTGCCCATAACATTGACCTCGTAAGTAAGTTTGGGCTCAATATAAGAACGGTCCACATGAACCTGAGCAGCCAGGTGGAAAACTACCTCAATATCCCTCATAATTCTTTCTAAAAGATCATAGTCGCGGATGTCGCCTTTTATGAGCTTAAAATTTCGATAATCAAGTAAGTGCCTGATACTAGTGAGGTTGCCGGTCATAAAATTATCAAGGCAAAGTACAGTGTGTTTCTCTTTGGTGTATTTCTCGCAGAGATGACTTCCAATAAAACCTGCGCCGCCGGTAATCAAGATCCTCATGACTTACTTCCCTCGATTAAGGTTTGATAAATGCACTCCACTTTTTTCATTTCTCGGTAATAATCATTTCTTTCTTCAATGATACTACGATTGATTTGACCAAACTTTTTTCTAGTTTCTTCATCTTTTAATAAAAAGCTGACTTTCTCGGCTAGTGCTACAGGACTCTTGAGAGGCACAAGAAACCCTCCCTGCCCCTCATTTACCCACTTGGGATTATCGCCAAAATTGGTAATGACGACCGGTAATTCGCAAGCCATTGCTTCGGCAGTACTACTAGCTAAGCCGGCATCGGAGAGTGAAGTAGAAACGTAGACATCGGCTAGACTTAAATAGTCAGTAAGTTCATTGTTAGGGATTAAACCAACAAAATTAATCTTCCCCTCCACCCCCAGAGACACGGCAAGTTCTTTCAAATAAGCCTTCTGCTCTCCATCTCCGACAATAATAAACTTTGTTTCAGGTACCTGGGCTAATATCAGCGGAGTGGCTTTGATTAAGGATTCAAGGTCATAGATAGGATTCAAACTCCGCAAAGATATTACTGTTGGCGTATTTGGAGCCAATTGTAGTTTTGCCAGGAGAGTTTCATTTTTGGGTCTAGCTTTGAACCTGTCTGTATCTATCCCAAAATGAATGAGTTCGATTTTCTCAGCGATAGCCCCAAGATCAACCACCGCGTCGGTGAGATGATCCGCATCACAAGTTATGGAGTCGGCTCTTTTGAGCGTAAATCTAACTGCCCACCTTTGAAAGGATGACTCTTGGGGCCCAAACAAAATATCAGAACCCCAAGCGGTCAGTACAAATGGATGAAAGCTAGAAAGTGCTCCCATGAAACCATAGTCAGTGGCATAATGAGCATGCAAGATATCAGGTCTTATCTTTTTGATAATTCTTTTCACCTGTATTATCACCCAAGGAAAATTCATAAGACGGATGGAATGGGGCAATTCTACTGTTCCTGTAGTTCGAATCAATTTAAGTGGATATAACTTTATCTTTTGGAGGTTATCAGCACCATTGGCCCTGAGAGAGATTAGGTAAACTTCATGACCTTTGTTAGCAAAGAAGTTGACCCATTTTTGAGTATGAATAGAGTTACCATTAGCAAGATAACATATTTTCATAACTCTTTACGATCCACTCCTGCTTCCTCTTCCGGCCAATCCAACACCGTCTTAAACCCCTCAACCCTGAACACCGGGTAGACCCGATCCATCTCTGGCTTGACCTTAATGTGCGCCTCCAAACAGGTCAAATGAATAATATCGGCTAAGTCCCCATCACCCTCAATACACACTGTATCATAACCTGCTTGTTTAACTTTATCGAGCAACTCTTTTGATGTTTCCCGTGTCTCTCGATACCAGTGCAGCGAGGCTTGCATAAAAGATGTCGTCAAATGAGCCTTTTCCGCCAACCCCTTGGGCGTGAGCAGGTAGCGCAACCGGCGGCGCTGCATTTGGGTTACTTTAATATAGCCTTTGTTAATCAGCCGTTTAAGATACCAATTGACGCTCCCAACCGCCACTCCCAATTGAATAGCTAAATCGGCCTGGGTAGTATCCGGGTTTTCCTCGATATGATTTAAAATTTCCAGATCGTAATTTTTGGACTGCTTCACCGTGTTTTATTGACAATTATAATTCAAAAACTGAATTTCATTATTTGAATTATAAGTGATAAAAACAAAAAAACAAATATGACCAAAGGACTATACCAGAATATAGAAGTGCGGGAGGTTGACGAGCAATTGTAGGATACAACAAAAGGAGGGTCAGAGAGAAGGGGCAAAAGTCATCAATCAAACCAGCCATAAGCCACGTGTGACTTTCCCTAAAGTCACATTAATTGAGGGCCACAGGTCAAAGAGTCTATGAGATGACCAGACGCGTCAGACCGGCTTCAAGCATGATTTGAGCCTCCCAGCCTAGTATTGCCCTGGCCTGACTGGGGTCAGCATAGGAATGCATAACATCGCCACTGCGGGCAGGACCATAGGTGGGTACTACTTCACGCTCAAGAATTTGGCGTAGCGTTTCAAAAAGTTGCTGGATGCTGATCGGATAACCTGTGCCAATATTCAACGTTTTACCAGCGGCCTGAGGTACTGTAGCGGCCAGAAGATTGGCCCGAACTACATCCTCCACAAACACAAAATCACGGGTTTGTTGGCCATCGCCGAAGATGGTGGGAACGAGTCCTTGTGATAATTTATCCACAAAAATGGAAATAACCCCCGAATAGGGCGAAGACGGATCTTGCCTTGGCCCAAACACATTAAAGTAACGTAACACTGCTGTTTCCAGGCCAAAAGCCTCCCAAAAAATTTGGCAGTAGTATTCAGCCGCTAACTTGCTGACTGCGTAAGGTGACTTGGGTTGAAGGCACATCATTTCAGTTTTGGGCAGGGTAGGCTCGTCACCGTAAACCGCACAGGTGGAGCTTAGGACGAGACGGCGAACCCCGGCTGCCCTAGCGTTTTGAAGCAAATTCAATGTTCCCAACGTGTTGATCTGTTCCGTCTGGGCCGGTTCAGCCATAGAGTGGGGCACGGAAACGATGGCGGCAAGGTGAAAAATAACCTCCACCCCGGCGACCGCTCGCGCAACGGTTGCTTGATCTTCAATGGTGCCTTCAACGAATTCGATCTGATCCATGACTCCGGCCAAGTTACCCCGGCGCCCGGTTGAGAGATTGTCCAGCACCCGCACTTGCTGCCCCTGCGCCAGCAATCCCTCGACCAGATGCGAGCCGATAAACCCTGCACCGCCAGTGACGAGACAAAGAGCCATCTTAAAAATCACCCCCCTTGTTCAACTGCCCGGCTAAGAATTGAGGTATCTCGGATGCCGAGCCGAATTTCTCGACTACGCCGTAAAGTTGTCCACCACGCCCTTTGACCTCCGGAATGATCCAGACTTGGAGGGGTGGTTGGATGAAAATGAAAACACCGGCTACCAAGATGAAACCTAACGCCAGCCCGTAAAACGGCAGGGCCGGGTCACGATAGCCGAGCACCAAAAGATTGGAGTTAAGGGACATGCTAACTGTCAGTCCCTCAATGGTGAAGGATTTTCCCGCCTGGACCTTGATTTCTTCCGCTGGGGTTGGCTCTGAACCATGCCGTACCTTAACCTCGAAGAGTTCTAGGTTATTGGAATCAGGCACAATTTGGAAGGCCAAACCTGCCGCAGGAATAAGAAAATAAACCGGTGTATCAGCTTCAGCCAGGGGGAGGTGCAGTCGCTCGGCCGGAAAGAGATTTTCTTGAGAAGGGATCAAGCGTAGGAGTACACCCGTTTCATCCTGCGCCTCGATTGTCAAAACTGGCTCCATCGCCCGTGGCCAGAACAGGGTGTTCTTGAAAAAAGTGGGCAGATAAAGCCGCCAGGTTAAGGTAGATGGCTCCGCACCTTCAACTGTAAAATCCACCTCGCCAATCCGCTGGCTGGGATCAACTTCCTTTAATTCAAATTGGCCTTCAAGAAGGGAACTGCTTTTGGGTTCGTGTGGCCACAGCGTTAAGGTATCACTTTGTAGAAAAAAGTGGCTAACCACCAGGCCGTTAATCCCGATGAGCAGGCCGGCGTAAAAAATGGCCGGTCCTAACCATGCCCAGCGCCGCCGGGCCGCGCCGACTAAGCGTGGCTCTGTTTCAAGGGGGGGATAGAGATAAAAACCCTGGGTAGTCAACAATGCCCTGAGTTCATCCAAAAAGGTGTCGGGAGATTCGGGCAAACGAGTGGATTGCTCCGCCCGCCGGGCCAGGGGATGCTGCTGGCTAAGGTTGGGCATGCGGGCTTGTAGCCGCGGCCATGCGGCGGCTCCGTAATCGGCCAGAGCAACTGAGCTGTTCAGCGTTAGCAGCCCCAGCGGCAGCCAGAACCACAGCGAGTCAAATAGACGAGCAAAACCCAGCGAATAGAGCAGTTCTCCCCACGACTGCACTGCTGCTGGCAGGTTAGACACCCAGGCCTGACGGGCAGCGGTGGTCGTCACTGGATTAGCTTGTTGGGGAATAACCAGGCTTAAACCCGTCACAACTCCTAAAATCAGCAGCAATATCCCGGTCGCGCGCACACTGCGCAGGCCGTACCAAATAGACATGGTGAGGTAGGAGAATTGCCCGTAAAGGTTAGAGACAAAAGCTTTCGAGTTTGGAATTAACAAGCTGTAAACATCAATCAAAAATCTAATAAGCGCCCAATTCTTCCAGCCGCTCATCGCTGATGCCGAAATAATGGGCAATTTCATGTTTGACTGTCTGCTGAACTTCAGCGATGACTTCTTCCGGGGTATCGCAAACCTCGGCAATGCAGTCGCGGTAGAGGGTAATCGTATCCGGCAGCACCATCCCGTAATCGCCCGTACGCTCGGTCAGGGGGATACCCTGGTACAGTCCCAGCAGCAGATCATCTGGCCCAAGCCCGGCCTCCTCTAACTCTTCCTCCGTCGGCCAATCGGCGATGAGGACTTCGATATTTTGCAGCCGGTCTTTGAAAAATGCCGGCAGCTCCTCTAACGCCTGCACGACCAGGGCTTCAAATTTCTTGGCACTGATTTTTACAGGCATACGGCTATCCCTTCTTTTCTGCACGATAGAGTGCCGGCCAGAGGTTGGAAAGTCGCCGGGAAGGGGCGGGAGAAGTTGGTGAGTGGGGAATAGTTTGGGTTGATTTGAGAGCCACCCGTCGGACTTGAACCGACAACCTGCTCTTTACGAAAGAGCTGCTCTACCGATTGAGCTAGGGTGGCAAAACTTACAGCAGGTCGCTATGAATGAAGCATCTTGATTATATCACGGCTCATTGAACTGTCAAAAAGTATGAAGAAAATGGATCTGTCCCAGATTTTAGACAGACCGCAGAGGTTCTGCGAGGCGTATCTGGGCGGCAAGGCAGGCCAAATTTTGTGCATTTTCCTCCCCGTGAGTTATAATAACAGCCCGTGTATACGGAGTTGATATTTTCACAGCAAAAAACGGCCGTAGTCATCCGTCCCCAAGAGGGTCCCTCTTGGGGACTTTATTTTTAGTTGGGTTAATTAAATTTAGGAGGAGATGTGTTATGACCAAATATATTTTCTGCACGGGTGGGGTGGTTTCATCTCTGGGTAAAGGGGTCACAGCGGCCTCGATTGGCCGGATTCTTAAGAGCCGGGGCTTGGCTGTCACCGTCCAAAAGTTAGACCCCTATCTCAACGTGGACCCCGGCACGATGAGTCCCTATGAGCACGGTGAAGTGTTTGTCCTGGAAGACGGAGCTGAAACCGACCTGGATTTGGGGGCCTACGAGCGCTTTATTGACGAAAATCTGACCCGCTCCAGCAACTTGACCAGCGGCCAGGTCTACCAGCAGGTCATCAACCGCGAACGCCGGGGCGACTACCTGGGCAAAACGATCCAGGTGATTCCCCATGTGACCAACCAGATCAAAGCCAGCATCACCCACGTGGCCCGCGACAGCGGGGCCGACATCGTTATCGTCGAAGTGGGCGGCACAGTGGGCGACATTGAAAGCCTGCCCTTTTTGGAAGCGATCCGCCAGATGCGCAAAGACGCCGGGCGTGATAACACCTTCTACATTCACGTCACCTTGCTGCCTCATCTGAATGCCACCAACGAACTCAAGACCAAGCCGACCCAGCACAGCGTTCACGAACTGCGCGGCATCGGCATCCAGCCCGATATGATTGTCTGCCGGGCCGACCTGCCCGTGCCGGACGAACTGCGCGAAAAGATTGCCCTCTTCTGCGATGTGGACATGCAGGCGGTTGTCCCGCTGACCACCGTCGAGACCATCTACGAAGTCCCCCTGATTTTGGAGAAGACGGGCGTGGCCGACTATATCTGCGAGCGCCTGCACCTCGACTGCGCGCCACCCGACCTGGAGGAGTGGCGCAGGATGGTCGAGCACATCAAAAAACCCAAGCCGGCAGTAACGGTTGGTATTGTCGGCAAATATATTGATCTGGAAGACGCCTACATTAGTGTTTATGAAGCATTGAAACATGCGGCAACCTCTCAAGACTGCGAAGCCAGGATCGAGTGGATCGCCTCCGAAGATCTGGAGAAGGGCCGCGGCCTCGACCGGCTGGAGGAGGTGGACGGGATTGTCGTCCCCGGCGGCTTTGGCGAGCGGGGCATCGAGGGCAAAATTATCGCGGCCAAATTTGCCCGTGTGCGCCAGGTGCCTTACCTCGGCCTGTGCCTGGGCATGCAGGTCATGGTCATCGAGCTGGCCCGCGAGGTGTACGAGAGCGACGCCCCCAACTCAACCGAATTCAACCCGACCACCCCTCACCCGGTGATTGACCTGATGCCGGACCAGCGGGACATCGCCGACCTGGGGGGAACCATGCGGCTGGGCAGCTATCCCTGCCGCTTGCAGCCGGGCAGTGCTGCCGCACAGGCTTACACTACTGATCTAGTCACCGAGCGCCACCGCCACCGCTTTGAGTTCAACAACGAGTACCGCCAGGTGCTGCAGCAGGCCGGCCTGGCCCTGAGCGGCCTTTCGCCCGATGGCCGGCTGGTCGAGATTGCCGAAATCAAGGACCATCCCTTTATGCTGGGTAGCCAGTTCCACCCCGAATTCAAAAGCCGCCCGACCCGCCCCCATCCTCTCTTCTCTGCCTTTATCCAGGCCACCCGCGAACACGCCGGGCTAACTGCGACGGTGGAGACATTAGAAGTCACGCCGATACCCGCCAATCATAAGTAAGCCAGGCGTGAATAAGACTGGAGGAAGGCTGGAAGGTTGGAAGGATGGAAAAACCTTCCAGCCTTCCCTGTAAAAAGAATCTACTTGCCTAAACGTGTTGATCTACCAGAATCGAGTTTCCATCTGGATCAACTATCATAAAGCTGGCCGGGCCAGTAGAGTTTTCGTCTGCTTCCGAAATAATGGGGATGCCGTGCTCTTTAAGCTGGTGCTGCAGCTCCCGAACGTCCGTGAATTCTTTAAGTGGCTGAGCATCGTTACTCCAGCCCGGGTTGAAGGTGAGAATGTTCTTATCGAACATACCTTGAAATAGTCCAATAACGTGATCGCCATTCTTCATAATCAGCCAATTCTGCGCTTGATCTCCCATGAAAACTGTAAAACCCAGCTTTTCGTAAAAGAGCTTGGATGCCTCGATATCTTTTACGGCCAAACTAACAGAGAAAGCTCCCAGTTCCATAATTTCCTCCTACCTTGTGTTCTCGTGACGCTCACCAGCTCATCTCCTGCACCTGGGCAAAGGCGTGGTCGAGGATGCCCAGCGCCTCCTCGACGTGTTCTTTTTTGGCAATCAGCGGCGGGGCGATGCGCAGGACGTTGCCGTACATCCCTCCTTTGCCGATGAGCAGGCCGCGGGCGCGGGTCTGCTCAAAGACAGCCACGACGGCTTCGGGCGCGGGTTCTTTGGTTTGGCGATCCTTGACCAGCTCGACCCCCTGCATCAGGCCCATGCCGCGCACGTCGCCGATGAGCGGGTACTTCTCCTGGAGCCGTTCCAGCCCGGCTCGCAGCAGCCCGCCGGCCTCGGCGATATGCTGGGGGGTAGCCTCGCTCTCCATCACCTCGATGGTTGCCAGCGAGGCGGCAGTAGAGAGCGGGTTGCCGCCAAAGGTGCTGATGGTCAAGCCCTGGCCGACCATGCCCATGGCTATCTGCTCGGTGGTGATGGTGTTGCCCATCGGCAGGCCGTTGGCGATGCCCTTGGCCATGGTCATAATATCCGGCTCGACCTCCCAATGCTCGATGCCGAACCATTTGCCGCCGGTGCGGCCAAAGCCGGTCTGGACCTCATCGCAGATGAACAGCCCGCCGTAGTTGTGGACAATCTCAACCACAATCTTGAAATACTCCTTCGGCGGGGTAATAAAGCCGCCCACGCCCTGGATCGGCTCGGCCAGGAAGGCGGCGATGCGGCCGGAGGTCGAAGTTTTGATGACCTCTTCGACATCCTCAGCGCAGGCCGCCCCGCACGTTTCCGGGTTCATTTTGAGCGGGCAGCGGTAGCAGTAGGGGTTGAGGGCGTGCTTGATGCCCAGGATGTGCGTCCCGCCGATGCGCCAGCTCGCCTGGCCGGTCAGGCTCATGCCCAGCGGCGAGCGCCCGCTGTAGCCGTGACGCAAAGCAATGATTTCCTGGTAGCCGGTGTAGCACTTGGCCAGCATGACCGCCGTTTCGTCGGCCTCGGTGCCGGAGTTGGTAAAGTACGAGGTTTGCAGTTTGCCGGGGGTCAGCTCGGCCAGCTTTTCGGCCAGCCGGACGTGGTTTTCGTTGGGGTAAAGGGTGGACGAGTGCAGCAGTTTACCCGCCTGCTCTTGCACCGCCTGGGTCACTTTGGGGTGATTGTGGCCCACGCTGGTGGTCAAAATCCCGGCAAAAAAGTCCAGGTACTTTTGACCGTCCACATCCCAGACATACATGCCGTCGCCGCGATCCAGCGGCATCGGCTCGGTGTAGTAAAGCATGTGGTTGGGCCATAAATATTTTTGCTGTTTTTCTAAGATTTCTTGTTTGTTCATGATGCCTTCTCTGATTATGGTAGCAGGGTAGCAAGGATGCAGAGCCGAAGGCCCCCTATGGGTAATTCCCTGTCTACCGTCTACTGTCTGCTGTCTACAATTTTTTGGGAGGCTATTGTAAATCAGCTTGGCCGAGGGCACAAACTGACCCCCCAGCCAGGTCGGCTAGTCCGCCAGGCGCTGCCGGTGGACTATTTCACCTATCTCCAGGGTGTAAAATTGGTAGGAGTTTTTACCCTGCTGTTTGCAGCGGTAAAGGGCATGATCGGCCATAGACAACAGTTCATCGGCCCTGAGGCTGTCGGCAGGATACAGGCTGATACCAATGCTGATCGTTACCTTTAACTCCTGACCCCTAATGGTAAAGGGCACAGACGTAATCTCAAGAATTTGCTCGGCGATTACGGCAGCGGCATGCGGACTTTCCAGTTCGGCCAGTACGGCAGCAAACTCGTCTCCACCCAGCCGGGCCAGCGTATCTTCCTGGCGCAGGCAGCCTTGCAGACGCTCGGTCACCTGCCGTAGTAAGGCATCACCGGTTATGTGCCCCAAGGAGTCATTGACCTGCTTGAACTGATCCAGGTCCAGGTACAGTAAGCCAACCAAACAATCATTGCGGCGGGCGTGAGCGATAGCCTGCTGCAAACGGTCTTCAAAAAGGGACCGGTTCGACAGCCCGGTCAGGGCATCATGCTGAGCCTGATAGACCAGTTGTTCGGTGAGTTGGTGGTGCTCGATGGCGATGCCTGCCAGCCGGCTGGCCATCCTGACCAGTTGCCGTTCCTCCGGCGTTGGCTTATTGGGCTGGCGGTAGTAACTGGTAAAAATACCCAGCAGCGCCCCATCACTGGAAAAGATCGGCGCCGACCAGTAAGCCCGCAGCTTGTGTTGGAGCGCCAGTTCCCGGTAGCCATCCTTGTCTGGTTTATCGGCCATATTGGTAACGATCAATGTTTCACCCCGGTAGGCGGCCATATCTTGTGTTTTCAAAATAGCGCTGAGGGCCAGCCCATCAACCAGTTGGGTGAAACTTTCGGGTAGATTCGGCGCAGCGCCGTGGTAAAGTCGCCCATCCCGCAAAAGCAAGACCGAGCCAAGGAGTTCAGGATATTGGCGTTCGGCTAATTGGACCAGGGCGTTCAGGACAACTTTGAGCGGCCTGTTTTGGCTGATCATTTCCAATACCCCGTTGCGATCTTTTTCCAGCAGTTCAGTCCGCTTCCGTTCGCTGATGTCCATAATTGTGCCCAGATACCCCGTTATTTCCCCCTTCTCATCGCGCAGCGGGGTGGCATTCCCAAAAACCCAGGTAACTTTTCCTTCAGGAGTTTGAAAGCGATATTCCTGGGAGAACTCGCGCCCCGACCGGGCTGCGGCCTGCCATTCGGCCAAAGCCGCCTCCCGGTCGTCGGGGTGCAGCCCCTCGGTCCAGCCATAGCCCATGGCGCGAACGGACGAAGTTCCGGTAATCTCGACCCAACGTTTGTTGACAAAGATACACTCGCCCTGGGCGTTGGTCTGGAAGATACCCACCGGCGCATGTGTGGCCAGGGTGCGAAAGCGAGTTTCGCTGGCGAGCAGGGCCTGCTCGGCCCGCCGGCGGTCCGTGATGTCGTTAAGCGTGCCCGACATGCCGGTGATAGTGCCGTCGTCGGCCAGGGTTGGGCGAGCGTAAATTTCCAGCCAGCGTAAGCTGCCCGTTTGGGTGATAATGCCGGGCATGTGCCAGTAATATTCGATTTCTCCTTGCAGCAAAATTTGATACAGCTCTATTACGCGCGGGCGGTCCTCAAGCTGAATGTAATCCAAGAAGTTGGTCCCCAGGCTTTCTTCAATGGAGAAGCCGGTAATTTCAGTCCAGGCAGGATTGAGGAATGTCCATAAGCCGGCCGTATCCACCTGGAAAATCACTTCCTTAACATTATCAACGACGGAACGGTATTGGCGTTCGCTCTCCCGCAAAATCTCCTCGGTGTGCTTGAGGGCAGTGATGTCTGTTGCTACACCCAATACCTGGTTTGCGACGCCATGCTCGTCCAGCAACGGACGTTTGATCACCTGCAGCCAGCGCGTCTCCCCCTGCACATTGATCCGGCGTATTTCGGGACCAAAGTCTTTGTGCGAGTCCATAATGCTCAGGTCTTCTTTAAGAATAGCGTCTCCTTCTGCGGGGTTTACCATAAAATCGGCGTCGGTTTTGCCTAATAACTCTTCCACGCTTGTTTGGTAATAATTGGCGCCGGTCTGGTTGACCAGGGTAAAGCGTCCCTGGCGATCGCGGGCATAAATGAAGTTGGGGCTAAGATCAATTACCTGGCGGAGGAAGGCCCGCTGTTGGCGCAGGGCCTCTTCTTCTTGTGTTTGCCGGGTGATGTCATGGCTAACACCGATCGTCGCCACCTGTTGGCCGTTCTCGTCATACACCGGCACGACAACCACCTCACCCATGCCGGCGCTGCCATCCTTACGAACAAAGTTAATCCGGCCCGACCAGCGACCGCGCTCTTTTAACCCCTCAATAATCTCCGCAGTCAGTTCCGCGGACTCGGCAGGCCGGTGCCAGATCCGCGGCGGCTGGCCTATTAGCTCCTCTTTGGTGTAACCGAACAGCTTTTCCGTAGCCGGATTACAATCAATGATCCGCCCGGCCTGGTCGGTCAGGATAACACTATCATAAATATTCTCGAATACTTGGGCCTGTTGGCGGAGCATCTTCTCTAGCTGCTTCCGGTCGGTTATATCGCGGATAGCGCTAATGATCAAAACGCCCTCCTCCGTCTCCAGAGGGCTAAGATTAATCTCTACCGGAAATTCACGGCCCTCTTTAGAACGCGCATAGAAATCAAAACCGGAGCCCATGGGCCGAATATAAGGGCTATCCATATAGCGCAGGCGGTGCACCTCGTGGCTGTCCCGGAGACGT
The DNA here is from genome assembly GCA_023382535.1 of Anaerolineae bacterium. The sequence continues at coordinate 63,163 of JAHDWA010000044.1, forward strand.
TCGGGTATCAATATTTCGATAGGTTGGCCGGTCAACTCTTCACGGGTGTACCCAAACATTTGCTCCGTCTGAGAATTGACCAGGGTAATCTCACCGGGTTCATTGACAATGATCATGGCGTCGGGCGCAGCCTCTAACAATTGGCGAAATCGCTGCTCTGACTGTTCAGGGATTTCATGCGCATTTTCCACAATTGACCTCCGACCAAGATGTACATAGAATATGATAGTTCTACCCATACAAGAAGCAAAAATCACAAGTGTAAAGGTCAAAACAGTTGTCCTTCTTTCAAAAGTTGCCCCGCCCGGCTAGAGATACCCTAAGTTTGATTTTTATTAGCGGCCTTTGTCTCTTTTTTTCAATCCTGTTATCGGCCTGCCAGTTAGCTGATGACACCGCGGCTTTTGACATCACCCCTGCTCCCGTTGCCTCTGTACCGGCGGCCTTACCCGTAGAAAAAACGGCAGAAGCTACGATTTATACACCCACCGTAGACGTAGCTAAGGTGATGTCCTCGCCCGATTACGGCATGCAGGTTTTTTTGTATTGGCGTGAGGAGGTGGCTGACCGGGACCTGAAATTGGTCAAAGAGGCCGGGTTTCGTTGGGTCAAGCAAGAAATTCCCTGGCGCGAGGTCGAAGGGCATGCCAAAGGAGCCTGGCATTGGGACATCCCTGACCGGATGATGGACCAAATTGATGCCTATGGCTTAAAGGTGGTGGTGCGGCTGGGGTCACAGCCGGCCTGGGCTTCTCGTACTGAGCTTCCAGCTATCAGCCCGCCCGATAACTTGCAGGATTTTTACGACTACGTTTATGCCGTTGCCAGCCGTTACCGGGGCCGGATCGAAGCCTACCAGATTTGGAACGAGCCAAACCTGGCCCGCGAGTGGGGGAATCGTCCGCCCAACCCGGCCGAGTACACCGAACTGCTGAAAATCGGCTACCAGGCGGTCAAAGCCGCCGATCCCCAGGCAATCGTTATCAGCGCCGGGCTGGCTCCAACCACCCGCCATGACGGCGAGGCTATACCGGACATTTATTTTGTGCAGGGAATGTATGAGGCAGGGGCGGCAGCTTATTTTGATGCCCTGGGCGTCCACGCGGCGGGCTACAAAAGTCCCCCGGAGGCCGACCCGGCAGAGGTCGCCGCCGATCCAAGCTTGACCAATGGTGATACCGCGCCCATGGAACTACGCCGGGTCTACAGCTTTCGCCATGTCGAAGATATACGCGCCATTATGGTCCACAATGGCGATGCGGCTAAAAAAGTGGTGGTCCTTGAAGTGGGCTGGACCGTGGACCCTCGTCCAAAATCCCCGTACCACTGGCATGCCGTTACTGTTGAGCAGCAGGACAAGTATCTCCAGCGCGCCTATGCCTATGCCCAGGCCAACTGGCAGCCCTGGATTGGCCTGATGAGCCTCATTTACATCGCCAATCCGCAGTGGGATTGGCATGATGAGCAAACTTTCTGGTCTGTTGTCTATCCGGGCTATCCCCAACTGCAAACCGCACCGGCCTACTATGGGCTGCTGACCATGACCAAAGTTCCCCCTGTTGAAGCCCAAAACTAACGGTAATCCGTTAATCTGGTTCCCAAACCGGGTTTGGGAACCAGATTAATCTCCGAACTCAGATTACTACTCCATATTCAACACATCGGTGATATGCCCCAGCGCCCAATCAATTTCCTCGCGCTTGATCACCAACGGTGGAGCAAAGCGGATGACATGCTGGTGCGTCTCTTTGCATAGAATACCGCGCTGTTGCAGCGCCTCGCAAAACCGCCGCGCCCCGCCGGCTTCCGGCTTTAATTCTACCCCGATCAATAAGCCCTTGCCGCGCACCTCCTTCACATGCGGGCTGGGTATTTCGGCCAGCCGCTCCTGGAAATATTCGCCTAATTCGTGCGCGTTCTCAATCAAGCTCTCCTCAGTCAGCACGGCTAATGCTTCGATGGCTACCGCTGCCCCCAGTGGGTTACCGCCAAAGGTACTGCCATGGTCCCCGGGCCGAAACAAGCCCAGCACGTTCTGAGAAGATAGCACCGCCGAGACCGGATAGAAGCCGCCGGCCAGGGCCTTGCCGATAATCATTACATCGGGCCGGACTCCTTCGTGATCGCAGGCAAAAAGTTGGCCGGTACGGCCCAGCCCAGTTTGGATCTCGTCGGCCATAAAGAGTATCTGGCGCCGGTCGCAGATTTGCCGGACTCTTTTCAGATAACCGGCTGGCGGGACAATCACTCCAGCTTCTCCCTGGATTGGCTCGACCAAAAAGGCGACGGTATTGGGGGTAATCGCTGCTTCTAGGGCTTGGACATCGCCGTAGGGAATGAGCTTAAAGCCAGGTGGGAAGGGGCCAAAATCCTCCCGGTACTGCGCTTCTGACGAAAAGCCGACAATAGCGATGGTCCGCCCGTGGAAATTCCCTTCACAAACAATGATTTCGGCCTGCTCCGGTTCAACCTGTTTTACGCGATAACCCCATTTGCGAGCTACCTTGAGGGCTGTTTCGACAGCTTCGGCCCCGCTGTTCATCGGCAAGGTCAGCTCATAACCGGTCAGGTGATGCAGGCTTTGGTAAAGCTGGCCCAGTTTGTTGTTGCGAAAAGCGCGTGAGGTCAGGGTGAGGCGTTGGGCTTGCTCGATCATCGCCCGGGTCAGGCGGGGATGGCAGTGGCCCTGGTTGACCGCCGAGTAGGCGCTGAGGCAGTCCATATACTTATTTCCGGCCACATCGTATAGCCAGATACCCTCACCACGCTCCAATACTACATCAAGGGGATGGTAGTTGTGGGCGCCGTACTGTTCTTCCAGCGCAATATAATCTGATGCTTGCATTTATCAATTACTCCTCGTGGAGATGGACTTAAACAGCACTGTTTAGGGCGGTATTGTACCACGCCCCTGGCCGCAAGGCGATTCAATTACAGCCGGTTTCATTGCCAAAACGTGTCGTTGATGGTACAGTAATAAATTGCGTTTTTTTATGGCGGCCAGACCCCTTCCCTGGCCCCTCTAATAAGGGGAGGATGGAGTGAGGGTCCAGCCGTCAAGGATGGTGAGATGACCCAAAAGAAACTCATCGTGCGGGGTGCGCGCGAACACAACTTAAAAAACGTCAATTTGGAACTGCCCCGGGATCAGTTGATTGTCATCACCGGTCTGTCCGGCAGCGGCAAGAGCAGCCTCGCCTTTGACACGATTTACGCTGAAGGGCAGCGCCGCTATGTCGAAAGCCTGTCCGCTTACGCCCGCCAATTTCTGGGCCAGATGAACAAGCCTGATGTAGACCAGATCGAGGGCCTCAGCCCGGCCATCTCGATTGATCAGAAGGGCGCCAGCCACAACCCGCGTTCGACGGTCGGTACCGTGACTGAAGTGCATGATTATCTGCGCCTGCTGTATGCCCGGATTGGTACACCCCACTGCCCTAACTGCGGACGGGAAGTCAATATCCAGACGACCCAACAGATTGTGGATGCCATTTTAGACAAACCGGACGGCAGCCGGGTTATGCTCCTGGCCCCCCTGGTACGGGAACGCAAAGGGGAACATAAAGCGGTTTTTGAAGACATCCGTAAGGCCGGTTTTGTCCGTGTCCGCGTGGATGGGGTTATCCGGGACCTGGATGAGGATTTTGACCTGGAGCCGCATAAACTCCACACTATCGAAGCCGTGGTGGATCGTCTGGTCATCCGGCGTGACCAGCCAGATGGGAGTGATGCTACCCGCCTGGCCGACTCGGTTGAAACCGCTTTGAAGCTGGGCAACGGCGCCCTCATCGTCCAGGATGTGACCAACCCGGACAAGCCCTGGGATCGTCTCTTTAGCGAGCATTTTGCCTGTGTTTACTGCGGTATCAGCCTGCCGGAGATCGAGCCGCGCTTGTTTAGCTTCAACAGCCCTCACGGCGCCTGTCCGGTCTGTGGGGGACTGGGGGTCAAATTGGAGGTTGACCCTGAACTGGTGCTCAACCCTGACAAGAGCCTGGCTGGGGGCGCGATCCGACCGTGGGCTAAGCTCAGCCAGAGCAGTAAAGATGGCTATTATGCCCAATTGATTGCCGCTGTAGCTAGTCATTACAACCTACCGCCGCAAACGCCTGTTTCCGAATTTGGCCCCAAGCAGCGCGACATCATTCTGTACGGTGGCAAGGCCGGTGATCAAATGACGCTGCGTTACCATAACGCCGAGGGTGAGCTGCGTAGCTACACCACTGCTTTTGAAGGGGTCATTCCTCACTTGCAGCGCCGCTATAAAGAAGCTGCAAACGCGAACAACAGTTATGCCCTCAGCGAGATCGAGCAGTACATGTCCACCCGCGTTTGCCCTGCCTGTGGCGGCCACCGGCTGCGCCCGGAAGCTCTGGCGGTCACGATTGCCAGCCTGGGTATCCATCAGGTCAGCGACCTGGCTGTGACCGAAGCCCTGGCCTGGTTCAAAACATTGGCCACTGGCCAACCCCCCACACTGCCACCCAATGGTCGCCCCGCGCTTGCAGAACCAGATGGGCTAAGTGAGCGACAACTGCGTATTGCCGGCCAAATCTTCAAAGAGATTATCGCCCGGCTGCAATTTATGCGAGATGTGGGCCTGGATTATCTGACCTTGAGCCGGGCTGCGGCCACGCTTTCCGGGGGAGAGTCGCAGCGGATTCGGCTGGCTACCCAGATTGGATCCCAATTGATGGGCTGTCTCTATATTTTAGACGAGCCGAGCATTGGCCTGCACCAGCGCGATAACGAACGGCTGATTGAAACCCTTAAGGGAATGCGTGACCTCGGTAACACCGTGTTGGTGGTCGAGCATGACGAAGATACTATCCGCAGTGCCGATTGGATTGTGGATATGGGGCCTGGCGCGGGCAAGTATGGAGGAGAAGTTGTCTGGTCCGCCGAACGCGACTCTTTTTTGGCCGAGAGCACCTCGCTGACGGCCCAATATCTGCGCGGCGACAAAGCCATTGCGATTCCGGCGGTGCGGCGGCCAGGCAGTGGTAAGGAAATTGTGGTCCGGGGAGCCAGAGAAAATAATCTCAAAGGCATTGACGTAAAATTCCCCCTGGGTAAGTTTATTTGTGTCACCGGAGTCAGCGGCAGCGGCAAAAGCAGCCTGGTAGTAGATATTCTCTACAACAAATTAGCCCAGGTGATGTATCGCGCTACCACAAAACCGGGCCGTCACGACGTGGTCACCGGCATCGAGCATATTGACAAAGTGATTGACATTGACCAAAGTCCCATTGGGCGGACCCCGCGCAGTAACCCTGCCACTTACACCGGCCTGTTTGGCCCGCTGCGCGACCTTTATGCCAGTTTACCAGAAAGCAAGCTGCGCGGTTACAAGGCCGGACGCTTCAGCTTTAATGTCAAGGGAGGGCGCTGTGAGGCGTGTGAGGGCGATGGCATCATCAAAATTGAGATGCAGTTCCTGCCGGATGTGTATGTGCCCTGTGAAGTCTGTCACGGCCAGCGTTACAGCCGCGAAACCCTGCAAATCAAGTACAAGGGCAAAAATATCAATGAAGCCCTGGATATGACGGTAGCCGAAGGCCTGGAATTTTTCTCCAATATTCCGGCTATTCGTAACAAGTTAGAAACTCTGCAAGCTGTCGGTCTAGGCTATGTTACTCTGGGACAGCCGGCCACCACCCTATCCGGTGGGGAGGCGCAGCGGGTTAAACTCTCTAAAGAATTAAGCCGGCGTTCTACCGGGAAAACAGTCTATATCCTCGATGAACCCACGACCGGCCTCCATTTTGCCGATATTGAGCGGCTGTTAGCCGTGTTGAGCCGCCTGGTTGATGCCGGCAATACGGTGATAGTCATCGAGCATAACCTGGATGTCATTAAGTGCGCCGATTGGGTCATTGATCTTGGCCCGGAGGGAGGGCAGGGCGGCGGGTACATCGTTGCTGCCGGCACCCCGGAACAGATAGCCGCCCATAAGTCCAGTTATACCGGCCACTGGTTAGAGCGAACATTGCTTCCTGCTACCAGCCGCCCCTAAGATAAAACTGATTTCCTGGTACAGATTCGCTATTGCTGGTAGCTTATCCCTGTGTTATGCTGTGACCACAAAAGTTGAATAACCTCCGCAGGAGAAATTGAGGCCAACTTCGGGCCTCTTAAGACCAGACCCCCTCCTGCGCTGCTCTTTACCAACCCGAATTAGTAGTGGTTAATCCGATGAGTCATCCTGTGACTCCACCAGAATCTGTTGCTTGGGATAGCCGTCCAGCGGCTACAATTTCTGCCCTCTGCGAGGTATCGCAGGGTTTATCCGGGCAATTACTGCTTAAGGCCCTCTTCTGGTTTTTCGCTGCTACTGTTTGGGGTTGGTCTTGCCACTATTTTCCCTTCTGCAAAAACAAGAAAATATGTTCTATTTCATCAAAATTTGGTTTAGCTAACTGTAGGCTAGGGTATTCGTATAGATCTAGACTGTCTCAAATTTCACTTCTTTTATTATTCAACCTATCTTTTGCCTCCATCACTATCATTATGCCGGTTTCCCCAACGGCCAGCGCTACTTCGACTGTTCCTACTCGGCTTGTTATTCCTGGCATTCACCTCGACAGTGATGTGGTACCTGTTGGGTGGAAAAAAGTTGAAGTGAATGGCCAAACCTATGGGCAATGGGAGGTAGATAATAATTTGGTCGGCTGGCACAACCTTTCAGCGCCGTTGGGAGAGACTGGCAACAGTGTCTTCAACGGCCACAGCAATTTATATGCTCAAGTTTTTAACGATCTGGGCAAGGTAGCAATTGGTGATAGAATTCTTGCTTTTGCCGGTGATCAAGTCTACGCTTACGTTGTGACGGCAAAATTTCTTGTTCAGGAAAAGGGGGTTTCCGTTGAAAAGCGGGTCGAAAATGCTAAACTCATTTTACCCACATCAGATGAACGGCTGACTTTAGTTACCTGTGCCCGACCTGATGCCACCCATCGGCTGATTGTTATCGCCTATCGTGATTATTCGTATAGTAAATGATTCTATCTCCCCCCAAAACAAACAACAAAAGCATTTTTCCTCCGGCCTAACCCTCAAAAACTCCGGCCAAATATAATGAAATAAATCCGTAACCCACGATCTGCATAAATACAAACTCACCTCCACCTAAAATTGGTATTTGTGTATTCCATGAAACAAGTTTCAGCCACCTCTGGCATCATTCCAATCAATAGTATTGTTGCCCTGACTACGCTTCATCTTAGGCTTCTTATCAGAACCATCCTTTGTTCCCCTATCCCACAAAATTTATCCCCAATCAGCCCTCTTGTGCTATAATACCCGTACAGGTTATTCATGTATGCCAAAACCCGTGATTATCGGTGTCGCCGGAGGTACGGCCTCCGGTAAAACCACCGTTTCAGAAAGAATATTGGAAGCAGTCGGCCCTGCTCGTCTGGCTTATCTGCAGCACGACGCTTATTATCGTGACTTGAGCCACCTTCCCCTGCTTGAGCGCCAGGCGCTCAATTTTGACCATCCTCATGCCCTGGAAAACGAGCTGCTCATTAACCACCTGGAACAATTACTCCGCGGTCACACGATACAGGTTCCTGTTTATGATTTCGCCCAGTATATCCGCACCGATCAGCTCAGGCTGGTTGAACCCCAGCCCGTCATTATGGTCGAGGGGATTCTCATCTTTGTGGATAAGGCCCTGCGTGAGCTGATGGACATCAAGATTTATGTGGACACTCCCGATGATTTGCGCTTTATCCGGCGCTTAAAACGCGATGTCCTAGAACGGGGCCGCTCGGTAGACCATGTGATTGATCAATACCTGGCTACGGTCAGGCCCATGCACCTGGAATTTGTCGAACCCAGCAAGCGCCATGCTGATGTGATTATTCCGCATGGAGGCCAAAACTTGAAAGGCATCCAGATGGTTGTAGCTCAAATCCAGCGAATGTTGGAAGGAGCTGTCACAAGCTAACGCGTACCATCAGTTTTTTATCTTTGGGCACGTTTTTTGGCAGCCCGTAGACGAGTTATGGTATCGTCTTCCGTGGGAGAAGCCGCGGGAGGCGATGGGTCGGCAGGTGGAATGAAAGCAGTGGAAGACTCGATCGGCTTGCTTGCTTGTTGTGTGAACGGGGAAGTGGAGCTGACCAGAGGCGGCGTGCTGGCAGACTGCCGGGCACGTTGCTGGGCCTGACGGAAGGCTTGTACCGTTGCGGTAGCCGGTTCAAGAGGAGCGGCCGAGGTTGAACGCCGGCCGGGTAAGTGTTCTCTTAGCCAGTGCCGGGCCTGTTTCCACTCTCGCTGCCCCAGCCGCAAGCGGCGTAAAGCTACATCGAGCGGAAAAAGCAAAGCCGCCGCTAACAACAGCCCCGGCCAAATCGGCCAGATCTGCCGGCCTACGGCTAGATTGTGAAGAAAGGCCTGGCGAGGATCGCTTAAGAGTTGCCCGCCTGTCGCCGTGGCAAGATCAGGCAGCAGCGTTCCTTCAGGAGCCAGATGAGCATACTCGGCAGAATAGGAAGCGACCAGTCCGGTGGTCTGGCTGGCGATAGGCGCATCTGAAGTATAGGCAGTCACTTGGGTCAGGTAGACTCCCTCACCGGGCAAGGTTATCGTCGTCTGGTAACGATTCGGCCCGCTGGGTCGCAGCTCAGTTTCAACTGCCTCGCCGGACGGGGTCAACAGCTTGGCTCTCACCTGGGCTGAGGAAGCTCCCTGAGTCTCGTTACTCAGAGTCGCGCTCAGAATAGCTTGATTGCCACTCACAGCAACGGTTAAATCAAGCTGCTCATCACCAGGCCGGGGCAAGGTCCAATTGACCAGTTGGCTGGCAAAGCGAGCAAAATCAGGCCAGTCCAGCCAGTTTTTAGCCCAACGCCCGCTCAAGTCTGTAGTCCAGGCCGCGGAGCGCCCCAGTCCATACTGCCAGGTTGCCAGAAGCGGGTCACCCCGCGGGGTCAGCACAGCCAGACGAGCCGCCGTCTTGAGGGTCGTGCCGTTATAACCAAGCAGCGGCGGTGAGTTAGCCAGGTCAAGCCCGGCCAAAATGGGACTGGTCGCCTGGCCCTCCGTATCGGTGAGCGTCACGGCATTAAACGGCTCCTCGATAATATAGCTGCCGACTGCCCGGACCGTTTCTTTGAGAAAAATTTGGGGGACATCGCTCATCGTGGCCGCCGGGTAATACTGCCCGCCACCTTTGCGGGCCAGGTCAGACAGATACTCGGCCGATCCCCCACCCGCAGCGACAACCGATAAAGTAATGCCCTGCTCGGCCAGGCGGACCGTAAGTTCATCATAAGCCCCACTGTGAGACCAGCCATCGGTCAGCAGAATGATGTGCTTGAGCCGGGCCGGAACAGCCAGCAGCGACTCCTCCGCTGCCGCTAACCCGGCATAGATATTGGTCTGGCCGTTAGCGGGCATCTGGCCTATCGCCGCCTCCAGGGCGCCGGGGCTAACACCGGGGCTGGGTTCCAGGTCCCAGTGGGCGCTGCTGTCGAACGAAACCACGCCCAGGTAATCCATCTTGCCCAGCACCGCCGCTGCTTGAAAAACGGCTTCTTTGGCAATATCTATTTTGGGCAGGCCGCTCGGTACACGGGTATAAGTCTGGTTCAAATCCGGGTTGTCGCAGTGGCACGCGCCCATACTCCCCGATTTATCTACCGCTAACACCAGGGCAATGTTTGGCTCGCGGCTGCGGCTGCGGACCTCCATCTCAACCGGCAGAGCTTTTTCCAACGGCGTCCGGAGATAGCTGCCAGCGCCATAGCTCTCCGGCCCGCCTACCATCACCAGCCCGTGTCCCAGATCGCGCACAAAAGTGACCAATACCTCCTGGGTGGCATCGGGTAAAGCTTTAGCCGGAACATTACTTAGAATGACGGTGTCATAGGCGGCCAGGCCGGGCAGCGTACCAGGAAGCGCCGCCGGCGCAGTCAGCGTTGACTTGATCCCAGAAGCCTCCAACGCCCCATTGAGGGCGGCAGCCTCACCCGGCTGGCCCTCGACCACCAGCACGTGAGGCGGGCCGTAAACAGTGGTAAAGGCAGCGCCCCAGTTATTTTGCGGGCGCGTGTCGGCGGGCGCTTCGATTTCGGCCCGGAAACGATGGAAGCCGGTTTCGGGCGCCGGAAGGTTGAAGCCAAAACGGTTGCGCCCTGGCGCCAGCCGCACCCCTCGGCTTTCCACGAGCGTGCCATCGGCCAGCAGACGCAGCTTGGCTTCACCCGCCCCATTAGCGGCAACCACAACCTCAACCGGGATGACCTGCCCCTGCCGGGTCTGGCTGGGCACAGTGACCTGCTCCACCAGCGCTTCCGGCTGCCCGGTTCCGTCGGTCAATCCCAAGGGATAAACACTAATTTCCACCTGCCGGGCGACCGCCAAATCCAACAAACGCCGGGCCTCTCCCTCAGTTTCCTGGCCATCGCTGAGCAGAACAATGCGGCGGCCACCCTCGTTCGGCAGCAGGGCCAGGGCCAGACGTAAAGCCTCTTCAATATCAGTCGCATTTTTGAGGGGAATCGAGGCCAGAGCAGGCAGAGCCGGTTCAGGCCGGGGCAGCCGCTCAACCAGGGCATCGCCGCCAAAAAGGATCACCGCCGCCCGGTCCCTCTCCGGCTTCTCGGCCAGGGCTTCACGAATAAAGGCCTCAGCCCGGCTGCGATCCTCCCCCCGGATACTATCGGAGGCATCCAGGACAAAGACTGTGGTGATCACGTCCGCCGGACGCTCGAGTTGGGTTCCAGCCAAACCCAGAATCAGGCCCAGAAGGACCACCAGCCGCACGGCGACAGCCAGCCAGCGCTGCTGCCGGTCAGGGGCATAGCGAGGCGGCCAGCCCAATGCCAAAAACAGCGGCAGCAGAAGCAGCAGCCAGAGAAAGACAGGATATAGAAAAGAAACAGAGAAAAAAGAATTCATCACCAAACTAAAGACCACAAAAGCACAAAGACACCAAATTATACAGCCTACTAGAAAAATTCGCCGGGATTTGGGGATTAGAGGATTTCTCCTTATCTTTCATCCCCAAATCTCCTAATCGCGGCCCAAACATCGGTTAACTGGCACGCCGACGAAGTACTACATCCCAGTACCTAAAAACAGCACTGCGCTGGTAGACCAGCCATTCTATCACCAACAAAACCAACGCTCCAAACGCCAGCGGCCGCCACCACTCTTGATAAGCTGGAGCGAGGGAAGTCAAGGCAGGGCCAGGTTCTGCCGGGTTGGTTAACTCCAGCGCAGGGCGAGGAGCAATGGCCGATTCCAAGGGGTCGAAGAAATTGACCGCCAAACGGGCTGTACTGACCGTTCCATCGGCTGACTCAAAGGTTACAGTGTAGAGTCCAAGCTGGGACAGCGGCGGCAGGCTGGCCCGTCCCGCTTGCGTCGGTAGAACAGTACCAGCGCCAGCAGGGGGGGTCAGTCGAACCCGCTTTATTTGGGCCGGGATGGAGATTGACAGCGCTTCGCCAGGAGCTAGGGTCGCAGGGATCAGCGCGCCGGGGCTGGGAGCCAGATAATTGACCAAATTCGCCATTAAGATTGGGAAGGCCGGGCGCAGCGGCAAATCGGATTGTTGCAGACTAAAAGATAACACGGCAACGCGGCGTCCTTCCAGTTCTCCAGCCAGGAGGAGGGGGATGGAGGATGGAAGGTTGGGTTGAATTTCGGCGGCGACGATAGTCCGGCTCCAGTTGGTGGGCGATAAGACCGTCGTCGTGAGAATCTGGGTTACGGATAGGTCAACATTTTGCAGAAGCGGGTCGTCTGCCTGGACAGGTTGGGGTGCTGGACCGGCCATCTGGCCCATCACGTCAAACAGGCCGGGGACGGCTGCGGGTGGGGCAATGAAGAGCAGATTGCCGGGAGGGAGTTGATCGGGCACGGTGGAGTCGAAGATGTGAAGGTTGGAAGGTTGGAAGGTTGCCCAAAGGGGGCCTTCGGCTCGAAGGTTGGAGGACTGGGAATTGTCGGGTGGGCTGGCTGCCTGCCAATCTTCTGGGCTGATAACTGTAAGTTCAAGCCCGGAGCCAAACTGTTGATCCTTAAGCAAACCGAGTGCGGTTTGCAGGAAAAAATTGCCGGGTGTAATCAAGGTAGCCTGAACCGGCTCCGAGGAACGGACGACAACCCAGGCCCGGTCATCCAGGGTGAAGGGATCGGTTTCAGAAGGGGCCAGGACGGCCTCGACGGTTTGGGCCGCAGCGGGTAAATTTTCAAGGGAGTGCTCGACGTGCCCGCCGGGCGGCACAGCCAGATCAAAGGCAGTAAAGGGAGTACCGTCCACGTAAAGAGCCAGCCGGCGCTGAGCCGGTTGCTGGCTGTAATTGCTGACCTGAACAAACATGGTTGAACCATCCCCGGGATTTGGCGTGACCGAGAGAACACTGATAGCCTGGTTGGCGCCGCTCTGTCCTACCGGGACAAAACGCACCGGCGCTGACAGTCGCTCGGGCAACTCCACCACCCCATCCGACAGCAGCACAATGTCCGCGCCCGGCTCGCGGGCGACGATGGCCTCAGCCAAAGTCAGGGCCGGGTCGAGGTTGCTGTTCAGAGCCGTAACCTGAGCCGCCCCAATAACCTCTAACACCTGCCGCCGGTCCTGGCTGGCCGAGGTTAGGGTTTCCACTTCACCGCCGGCAGCAGCAAGGACGGTCACCCGGGCATTATCCGGCAGGTTAGCTACCAGATCACGGGCAGCGGCTTTGGCAGCGTCGAGGCGAGTCTGGCCGTTGTTTCCGCCATCGGTGGCCGCCATGCTGCCCGAGGTGTCAAGAATAAGCACGACCCCCTGTCCGGCCACCCCCTCTGCCGGAGTGGTCGGGCGAGCCAGGGCCAGAACGAGGAACAGCAGGAACAGAATCTGCAGCAGCAGGAGGAGATTGCGCCGCAGTTTTTGCCAGGGCGCGTTAGCCTCGACATCACGCACAAAACGCTGCCACAGATAGGTGCTGGAAACAACACGATCCTGGCGGCGAAGTTTGAGCAGATACAGGGCAATAATTGGCGCAATGAGGGCCAGCAGAAGCAGTGCCGGGGGAGATAAGAGGGTCATTTCAAAAGCCCTCGCTGGCGTAAAAAGGCAAAGATAAACTCTTCAAAAGGAACATCGGTGGTGACGGGCACATAGGTGATGCTGCGCTGGCTGGACCAGTTGCGAATTTCGGTCTGCCAGGCGGTCAAGCCAGCTTTATAACGGGCTAACGCCTCATAATCAGCGGTAATCTCCACAGCCTGGCCAGTTTCGGCGTCGAGCAAACGCAGATCGCCGCTGAGGAGCGGGTCCACCTCATCAGGCGCGAGCAGGTGGATCAGGCTGATTTCAAACCGGCGGGCCAGGAGGGCAGTCAAACCGGGGGAAAAGGAAGGTTGGAAGATTGGAAGATTGGAAGATTGGGCAGAGTCGAGCAGGTCGGAGAAGATGAGAAGGGGGCCGGGTTGGCGGGCCTGGGCGGCGTATTGGGCGAGGGCTTGCGCTAAATTCGTTGTTCCGGCGGCGGATAGTCCGGTCAAATAGTCGAACAGGGCAAAGGCCTGCTGGCGGCCGCGATGAGGTAAAAATGGAGTCTCCCCTACCCTCTCGCCAATGGCCGAAACGGTGACCCGGTCCAAACTGGCCAGGGCAATGTAGCCAAGCGCCGCCGCCGCCCGGCAGGCATAGGTAAATTTGTGGGTAGGCTGTCCGGTGTTTTCTGGGGGCCAATTCATAGAAGAGCTGATGTCTATGAGAAAATGCACAGTCAGGTCCTGTTCCTCGACAAAGAGCTTGAGAAAAAACCGTTCCAGGCGAGCATAGGCATTCCAATCCACCAGGCGAAAATCGTCGCCGGGGACATAGTTGCGGTAATCGGCAAATTCCACCGACTGGCCCCGTTTAGGGCTGCGCCGCTCTCCCTGCCACTGGCCGCGCTGGGCTTGCCGAGCGATTAAGGTAAGAGATTCGAGTTTGCGAAGAAAAGACTCATCGAAGAGAGGGTTGGAAGGTTGGAAGGTTGGAAGGTTGCCCATAGGGGGCCTTCGGCTCGAAGGTTGGAAAGGCAAATTAGAAGTCATAAGGTCTTCCAGTCTTCCAGTCTTACCAGAATTGCTTCTACTACCCTATCCGCCGTGACTCCCTCCGCCTGGGCCTCGAAGCCGAGAATGAGGCGGTGGCGCAGGACCGGTTTGGCAACACCGTGCAGGTCGTCAACGGCGACATTGTAGCGGCCGTCGAGCAGGGCGGTGATTTTCCCGGCCAGGATAAGGGCCTGCATGCCGCGCGGGCTGGCCCCGTAACGCACGTAGCGACGAACCTCCTCCGGGGCGTTGGGGTCATCGGGGTGGGTCGCGCGGGTGAGGCGGGCAGCGGCTTCGGTGACGTGCCGGGCGATGGGCACAGCCCGCGCCAGTTCCTGCATGGCGACAATAGCCGCTCCATCGGCCACCGGGCTGAGGCGGGCCGCCGTTGTGCCGGTGGTGCGGTCGGCAATCACGACCAGTTCCTCGATGCTGGGGTAAGGCACTTCGATCTTGAAGAAAAAGCGGTCGAGTTGAGCTTCCGGCAGGGGATAAGTCCCCTCCATTTCCAGGGGGTTTTGGGTGGCCAGCACAAAAAAGGGCGCTTCGAGCCGGTGGGTGGTCCGGGCAACGGTGACGCTTTTCTCCTGCATCGCTTCCAGCAGGGCCGACTGGGTTTTGGGCGTGGCCCGGTTGATCTCGTCGGCCAGGACCAGGTTGGCAAAGATCGGCCCCGGCTCAAAACGGAAAGCCCGCCGCCCGCTGTCGTCCTCGCTGATGATGTGCGTGCCGACGATGTCGGCCGGCATCAAGTCGGGGGTGAACTGGATGCGGCTGAAGCGGCAGTCAATCGCCTCGGCGATGGTGCGGACGAGGACGGTTTTACCCAGGCCCGGCACGCCTTCGAGCAGGGCATTGCCCCCGGCCAGCAGAGTGACAAGCGTTCCCCGGATCAAGTCGCGCTGGCCGACGATGACCTGGCCGACGGCCTCTTCGATGGCGGTGGCAGTCTTGCGGAATTCGTCGGGGGTTAGGTTTGATTGGGACATATTAGAAAAACTCCTCACTTCGGCGCTAGCTGCGAAAAATAATTCCGCACCAAATCCCGCATTTCTGCCGGGATGCGCTCCTGCTCTATTGCTTCGGCGGCGGCATCGGCGTAATTCTGGTAGACCTCGCGGTACGGAACTAGCGAGGGATTGGTTGCGCCCACCTGGGGTGACTGCTCCTGGCGGATAATCGTTTCACCAGCCGAACCCTCCTGGCCGGCCACAAATTCAGAATCGCCGGTTAACTGCTGCCCCTGGCCGGGCGCGTAGACTTTCTCCGCGTCGGTGACAGTGGCCGGTTTGTTGGGCTGGGTCGGCGCGTTAGCCGCACCGGTGCGATTCGCGGCGGGGAGGTGGTCGGCGTTTGAGCCGCCACCGCCACCCACCTGCTGTCCCTGCCCTTGTCCCTGGCCTGACGTTTGTGCTTGACCCTGTCCTTGACCTTGTCCCTGCCCCTGGTTTTGGGCCAAAGCGCCCTGCTGAGCCAACTGCTGGCGGCTGTTTTCCAGGCGAGCCTGAGCCGCAGCCAGCGCCTGCTGCAAGTCAGCCGACTGAGCAGAGCGAGCCAAGGCTCTTTGCGCCGCATCTGCGGCCTGGACGGCCTGACCCACATCTCCGGCGCGGGCCGCCTGGGCCATATCGAGCAAGCTCTCGGCCAGATCGGCGTCGGTGGGGGCGGCCTGGCCGGCCATGCTTTCGAGGGCCTGGGCCAATTCGGCCTGACTGGCTGCGTCCATTGCCCCCAGAGCAGCGGCTAACTCGGTCAGGGTGCTGGCGGCTTCGTTCAAATCGGTGCTCTGCTGGGTTTCACCGCGGGCCAGAGCCGTCAACTGGGCGGCAAGTTGGGCAGCGGCATTTTGGCGCACGGCGGCCTGGGGGTCTTGTAGCTGGCGGAGCTGAGCCTGCGTGGCGGCGAGATCGGCCAGAGCTTGCTCCAGGTCGCCGGGGTTGGCGGATAGTTCTTTCATCAGTTCGGCCAAGGCCCGCAGCGCTTCGGTGCGCTCTTCCGCAGTCGGCTCGGTTGATTTTTCTAACTCACGCCGGGCTTCTTCGACAGCCTCGGCCTGTTTTTGCGCGGCGGCCCGGATGGCCGCCTGTTGGGCCAGGATAGCGTCCATCGGGTTGGGTAAGAAGGCCAGGAGCAAAGTGACTGCCAGCAATGCGCCCACCCCCCAGAGCGGGCGGCGGGGGATGTGCCAGGGCAGCATGGCGGGTGTCAGGCGTTGGGCTACGGATAGGGCATCGGCGAGTTGGAGGGTAAGGAGGTTGGAAGGTTGGAAGGTTGGAAGGTTGCCCATAGGGGGCCTTCGGCTCGAAGGTTGGAAAGGGGAGGTTTTTGTCCAATCTTCCAATCTTCCATTTTTTCGTTCTTCCAGTTCCAAGGCTGTGGCTAAACGATCTTTCAAGCGAAGCTCGCCATCCAGGCGGCGAGCGATTTGCCAGGGGGTCAGCGGGCGCAGCAAACTGTAGAGAGTCACGCCCAACAACCAGATTTCGAGGGGCAACGCGGCCCAGAGGTGGCGGTCGGGTAAGGGCCACCAGCGAGCTGCCACCTCGATACAGGCGGCCAGGAACAGGGCCGGTCCCAGGGTATAAACGGCCAGCCGCAGGGCGTCGCGCCAGCGCAGGTGACGGCCCAGGCGGGTCAAGTGGGTATGGAGCCGCTGGCTGTCACTCATCGGCGGGTTCCTCCGTGGGGATAGCCACAGGTTCGGGCGGAGCGACCGGCCGGGCAGGCGCAGAGAAGAAAGCAGGTACAGGAGTAGGAGTCGGAACCGGAGAAACAGGGTAAATCGTTTCACGGATGTCCTTGAAAAAGATGGTTGCACCCAGAACAAAATAAAGGCCGGCGATCAAGATCACCAGGCTCATCCCCCGCCAGCCGATGCGCCAGGGTTGAACCGGCTTGACAAAGCGGGTGGCCAGCAAATAAAGGCCCGTGCTCAACACCAGGTCAAAGGCCAGTGTGTAGTGCCACAGCGGGCGCAGCGATTGGAGCTGGGTCGCGTCGCCCTGAATGATGCTCGGCCCCCAGCCGGCCAGCAGGCCAAAAAAGGTGGCTACACCCGCCTGGCTGCCGCTGCTCGAGAGGACCGAAGCCAGCGCGCTAAACGGGTTCACGACCAAAATCCAACGCGGCGGGAAATCCTGGGTGATGACACCGACAAAGATATAAACCACGTACGTGCCAATGATAAAGAGCAGAACCGCCAGGTAGCTTAAGACAATGGCTTGAATCGTCCGTTTGCGCCAGGCCGAACAAAACAGGCCGATCATGCCAAAGGTGACCGCCGTGGCCCAGACAATCAGGGCGGCCAGGAATAAATCAAGCGGGGCGACTCCGCCAAAGATAAAAACCAGGCTGACAATCGGCACAGCGGCAAACAACAGTAGAAAAATGTAGCCGGCGGTCGAGACGAGTTTACCAAATAGGATGGTGTGGGCAGCCAGCGGGGTCGCCTGCAGCATTTCCAGGGTCAGCCGTTCCTGCTCGCTGCTGATGGCCGTGGCCGTCAGGGCCGGGGTGAGAAAAGCCACAAAAAACAGGCTCAAATTGACGATGGCGGCATACAGCGCCTGGCCTACAAACGGGCTGAGCGGTATACCGCCGGTGTAAGGCGGGGTGATCAGGATGAGCCGGTAGACGCCGTAACTAAACAGGGCCAGGAAAACCAGGTAAACCGTCAGCACGGCAAAGGCGCGCCAGCCCCGCATGCGCGAGCGGAACTCTTTGACCATGATCGGGTTGGGGTTGAAGTAATTTAATTTCACTGGATCACCTTATGATACGTGATGCGTGAGAAAATCTAACGCATCACGTATCACGCTTCATTTCACTTCTCCGCTCGTAATTTGCATGAACACGGCTTCCAAATCGTTGATTTCTTCGCTGAAGTGGATGACAGGCAGCTTATGCTCTACCAGGTGGGCCAGGAGGCCGGCCAGGGCCGCGTCGTCGCCGCTAAAGTTGACCTGCCAGCCCGTTCCGTCGAGGCGATAATCCGTCACGCCCAGATAGGTTTTCAGAGCAGCTTCGACAGCCTCTGGGGCGGCCAGGGTGCACAGGCAAAGCTGGCGGTGGCCGTGCTGCTGCTGGCTGATTTGCTGCGGCGGGCCATGGTATAACAGGCGGCCATGCTCGATAATGCCGACCTGGTTGCACATTTCGGCCAGCTCGGTCAGGATATGGGAGCTGATGATAATGGTTTTGCCCAGGGTGGACAACTCTTTGAGCAGTTCACGCATCTCGATGCGGGCGCGGGGGTCGAGGCCGGAGGCCGGCTCGTCCAGGAGCAAAATCTGCGGGTCGTGGACCAGGGCGTGGGCCAGACACAGGCGTTGGCGCATCCCCCGCGACAAACTCTCCACCCAGGCGTTGCGGCGCGAGGCCAGGTCAACCAGCTCCAGCAGCTCGTTAACCACCCGCGTCCGCCGCCTGGCGTCGAGACGGTAACAGCGGGCAAAAAAATCCAGGTATTCCCAGACCTTCATGTCTTCGTAAACGCCAAAAAAATCGGGCATATAGCCGACCAGCCAGCGGGCCGCGCTGACATCGTGGCTGATGTCCTGGCCGTTGAGGCTGATCTGGCCGCTGCTAGGTTCCAGTAAGCCAGCCAGCATCCGTAAAGTGGTGGTCTTGCCGGCCCCGTTGGGGCCAATAAAGCCAAATAAAGCGCCTGCTTCCACCTGCAAGTCCAACTGATCCAGCGCGGTAAAACGGCCATACCGTTTGGTCAATTGGCGCGTCTCGACGACGCGCTGGGGGGCAGCCGCCGGTGTCATAAGCGCTCACCTTCCAGGGCCAGATCAAGAAAGAGACAGCCGCCGGCATTAACGCCGTTGTTGGAAATACGCACGCGCAGCGAGGCATCCTCGGAATTGTAAAAACGGGGGATTTCCTGAATAGGATTAAAGCCTGTTTTGGCGTTTTTCAAGACGACCCAACTCTCCTCGGTTCGGTCATATAGTTCGATGGAAGGCAGCGTCGGCCAGCTTCCATCGCTGCGAATGTACAGATCGAGCCGGCTGGGTTGAGTCCCGTATAACTGATAGGGCAGGGAAAGCCTGGTTTCAGCCGTGCCCTGATAGACATACGAGCCATCGAGGCCGGCCCCATAACTGCATGGGCTGGCATCGCCACTGGTCGAAAGCAGTTCCAGCCGGCCAAAGCCCGGCGGGACGACGACCTGAGCACCTTCAAAATCGAGAGAGAGCGGGTAATACAAAAGGCTGGTGGCCTGGAGGTTGACCTGGGACCCCTCAAGGCGGATGGCTAAAGGGCTGTTATTCTTTTGCCAGGCGATCAGGAGAGGCTTGTCATTTAGATCAGGCCGGTTGCCATTAAAGATAATGCCGTCGAGCACGCTTTGCTTAAAGGTAATCTCCCGACTAAGTTCACCGGCCGGGTTAGATTGATCCTGGTACAACATGTAACTGCCAAATCCTGTCACCGTGGTATTTTGAGCATCAAGGCGAATGGGAAGGGTTTGCCCAGGCATGAGATTACCCAATTTTTGAAACTGGCCGTTGAAGATAAAGATGACATCCTCCCAGGCGGCGCTGCTGTGATTGCTCACCTGCCCGCGCAGGCCGTCCGCCTCGGCGGTGAGTTGGACGGCTAATCCCGGCGGCTCGACCTGGCTCGTCTCGGCGACAAAGGATTGCATGGACCACTGGTCAACGGCCAATCCCTGTAAAAGGGTGGGGTTGCTTTCGACTATGCGCAGGGCGCTGCCGCTGTTCACCGCCCCACCCCACGGATCGTAGGCGTTTTGTCCAATCGGCCGGACCAGGCTTTCAGCATCAATTTCTACCGCATAACTCTGCCGGTGCGGCGAAAAGATGCCGGCGTAAGTATCGGCCCGCTTGATCTGGCCGGTCTGCCCCATCTCGATGATCGAAATCTGGTTGACAATGATATCACCGCCCCGCAGGCTAAAGCCGAGGCCATAAGCCAGGCCGGAAAAGACGACGGTTAAAAGCGGAATTGTAACCCAGGCCCAGGCCAGGCGGTCCCGCCAGCGTAACAAAAAATAATTCACCGGCCCCACCAGCAAGATGTAGCCGATTAATAACAATCCCAAAAAACGAATGGAGGGCAAATCCAGGGAGGGCAAATTGGTCAGGGCGTAATAGATCTGGCTGTCGCTCATCTGCTGCGGCGCCACATCCATCGGCAAATATTGCGGCCAGGCTGCCCCCGGCGAGAGGAGCTGCTCGGCAAATTCAGTCGCCCCGGCCCAGGCATCGAAGGGAGATTGGCTCAAATCAAGAGCGATGAAGTCTACATAGCCGGCCCCAAAAGGCAGTTCGACAATGAGGGGGAGGGTTGAGTCTGAGGCTGAGGCTAAGGCTGAGATATCCTGGGTTTGCAGCTTAGCCTCATTATTCAGCAAGACGGCGGCCTGAGCGACCGGCTGCGATGCGGCTACCAGGAACGGGCCGGGAACCAGAATGGTCTTGCCGGTGTAACGTTCCAGGCCGGGCAGCGCCGCTGTTTCCACCTGATCAGCCAGCGTCACCGGCTGCATCTCGGCCGGCAAGCCGGCCAGGGTGCGCCCTGCCCCGCTGCCGCCGCCCACCACCAACCGGCCCCCTTCGGCGACCCAGCGGCTGAGGGCGGCGCGTTGGGCGGGAGTTAACCCGCTGGTATCTACGTCGTTCAAAATCAAGGCATTCAGCATGCGCCAGCCCTGGTGGCGTTCGGGTAAATCGGTCAGGGTGAGATGGATGAGATCAACCCGCTCCCGGCGTCCGCTAAGCTGAGGGGGATTCACGGCAGCCAGCCCCTCCGCATGGGCCATCACCGCCCCAACGATGTAGCGGTCGTTGGGGACCACTGCCAGTTTGATCGTTTGGGTCAAGCGGGTTTCGCCGGCGGCAAATTCAACTGTGGCCGAACGGGAGAAATTGTTAGGCAGGATGTAAAGGGTAAATCGTTTGCGCGCGCCGCTGGGCAGCTCGGCAGGCAGGGCAAAATGGAGACGTCCGGTCGGGTTGGTGATTGTAACCTGGATTTCGCCCAGCAGGTCAGGCCCGGAGTTGGCCATGTCCACAAAAACCGGCAGCCACTCGCCGTACTTAAAGCGGCCGCCAAAGGCGGGCTGGGCCGTCATCTCCAGGGGTGAAGCCGCCCCCAGCGGGGCTGGCGGGAGTGACAGGAGCAATACGATAAATAAAGCGGTAAAGAGAACCTTACGCAGCATACAGCCTCTAGAGTCTATTGAGCAGCGCATCGCCGCACCTTTTTGACGTTCCAACCGGGAGATTCGTTCCGCTAGAAAAGGATTATAGCACAAGTTAGCTAACTTTGTTCCGGTCAGTTTACCAGCGGTTGGCCTACATGCCGAAATAGGAGTGAGGAAGAGGGAATTATCCGACGTGTCTTTCCAAAGGCTAATTTACCGCAGAGAACGCGGAGTCCACAGAGATTTTAACAAGAAAACCCTTTGCGCGCTTCGCGTCTGCGCACTCGGCGGTAAAAATAGGGGACTTGAACGATTGTCCGTATTGATTACTTGACCAAAAGTTGTAGGTGAGCAGGTCAAACTTAAAGCGTGACCTGCCGGGCTTTCTACTTTATCACTGTCGGCAGGTAAACCTTGAATGAAGCAGCCGCCGTATCGTTGTCCTCGATCTGCAAGCCCGCGCTGCTTGGCACACCGATGACGGCATTGCCGAGAGAAGACAGGGTCAGGCTGATGGTTTCGCTTGGCTCGACCTGGGTATCATTGATAACAGCAATCGGCACAGTCTGGCTGGCCACACCGCTGCCAAAGGTGATCGTCTTGGGGAAACCGGCGCTGCTGTAATCGGTTCCAGCGGTGGCCGTTCCGCCGCTGAGGCTGACCTGGACCTGCGAGGCATTGGCGAGGTTGCCGATGCGGGTTAGGATGACACTCTGGCTCGTCCCGATACTTTCGGTAGTAGTGTAGACAGCCTGGGTAAATTGAACGGTCGGCGCATCCAGTGGGTTCACGGTCTGCCCGTTTGTCAGCGAGCCGCTGCTGGTATTGAAACTGGCGTCGCCGCTGTAGTTGGCGCTGATGGTATGGTTGCCTACAGCCAGGCTGGAAGTGGAGAATGTCGCTTGTCCTCCAGCCAAAGCTACCGGTGATTGCGGTGTCCCGTCCACTACAAAGATTAGGCTGCCGGCCGGTGTGCCTGCATTGGAGGTCACAATTGCAGTGAAAGTGACCGTCTGTCCGAACAATGACGGATTGGCCGAGGACGCAATAATCACCGCCGGTGTAGCCTTGGTGTTGGTCAAACTAAAGTTGACGGAATTCGTCCCTTTAGCATTGGCGGCCACGTTGTAAGGGCCACCCACCACGTTATTGGCTGTCATGGCAGCCGAGGCTGCACTGCCGGAAATAACAGCCGTGACGCTGACCGGGTTGGTGCTGGCCCCGCTGCCGGGTCCGGTAAACGTGATGAACCCTCCACTCATAGGTTCCCCGGCGCTGCTGGTGACGGTCACTCCAAGGGGTGTACTAAATGGGCTGCCTATCGGGGTAGACTGATTATGACCGCCGTTCCTGGTCAGCGTAAACCCGCGCGACTCAAACGCGCCGATGTCGCACTGGCCCTGCTGCGGACGGGCAATGCCGCGCTGGTCGGTGGTGAGACAACTTGTGTTATTTCCGGCATTGATCGCAGGTGAGCCGGGCAGGAGGGCGTGCGTGGGCGTCGAACCGCCATTGTTAGCCAGCGGGCCAAGGAACGGGTCGCCGGAGAACGTGGGACTACAACTACCGTCTTCGATCAAGTTATTAAGATTTGTAGTAATGGTGCCGCCATTATAACAATCTCCTCCGCTGACGTTATTAGCGATAAGATTGTTGCGTAGATGGAGTATACTGGTGCTGTAGATATTATGGAGACCACCACCATATCGAGTGGATGAGTTTCCATTAAGAGTACTATTGTTAAGGATCAGAGTTCCCCCGTTATCAATACCACCACCATCATAATAGGTTGAGTTGCTACTGAAAGTGCTATTATCAATTGTTGATACCCCTGTAGTATAGAGACCACCACCATATCGAGTGGATGAGTTTCCATTAAGAGTACTATTGTTAAGGATCAGAGTTCCCCCGTTATCAATACCACCACCCTGCTCCGCTGAGTTGCTGCTAAAGATGCTATTGTTAACGTCCAATGTACCACGGTTGTCAATCCCACCGCCTGCATAAGCTTGAGCAATATTGTTACTGAAAGTACTATTATTGACTGTCAAAGTATTTCTATTAAAGATACCGCCCCCACTAAAGGCAAAGTTACTAGGTTCTTTTGACATTTGACAAGCAGGCTATCCTTATTCTTGAAAGAGAGAA
>JAHDWA010000045.1 GCA_023382535.1 Anaerolineae bacterium
TTGTACGATTCTAGCAATTTTAATGTGCCACTGGCTTATATGCCTGAGTAGTTACCAACCATTTTAATAAAGCGGCAGGGTTTCACCCTTCGTTCGGCTCTTCTTCATCCACTTCAAAAGTCTCGGCCAGAATCTCCAACGCCTGCTCGGCCAGGGCTTCGGGCACAAGGACCCTGGCCGAACCGAGCGGCCCGACGGTCAGGCCCAGCACCCGGCCTACCGCTTCCTGCTGCACCACTGCCGGAATACCTTCGCTCTCCAGGCGTCCCCGGATGACCACCGCTTCGCCGGGGCTAATATTAGTCCGGATAACGACCCATTTGGCCGCCTCTTCGCCGCCGGGGGTTGTTTCGCCATCTGTCGCTTCTCCCTGGCTGTTCCGGCGCAGCCAGGGCAGATTATTCGCCGTCGCGTCAATCATCTATCCTCCATTTGTAATGAACCTCACTCATCTCTCGCAGCCGCTCTGCCGCGCTCTCCGGGGTGATGTCGCGCTGCGGGCCGGCCAACAGTTCATAGCCGACCATAAACTTCCGCACTGTCGCTGAACGGAGCAGCGGCGGGTAAAAATGAGCGTGGAAGTGCCAGTAGGGATGGGGCTGGCCGTCGGTGGGCTGCTGGTGAAAGCCCATTGAGTAGGGAAAGGAAATATTAAAGATATTGTCATAGCGGGTCGTCAGCCGTTTGAGGATGTCGGCCAGGCCGGCCCGTTCCTCGTCAACAAGCTGGTCAATGGAAGGAACATGGCGGCGGCTGATGAGCAGAGTTTCAAAAGGCCAGATGGCCCAAAAAGGTACGACGACTACAAAATGCTCGTTCTGCACGACCAGCCGCTCTTGCGCCGCCAATTCCAGGTCAAGGTAATCGGCCAGCAGCGAGCGCCCATGCCTGGCCCAATAGTCAGCCTGGCTGCGATCCTCCTTGGCCGGTTCGTTCGGCAGGGTGTAATTGGCCCAGACCTGGCCGTGCGGGTGGGGATTGGAACTGCCCATCATGGCCCCTTTGTTTTCAAAAATCTGGACATGATTGATCCAGGGCAGCGCTCCCAATTCAAGATACTGCTCCACCCAGACCTCAACTACGCGCCGCAAGTCGCTCAATTCCATCTCCGGTAAGGTCAAATCGTGGCGGGGGGAAAAACAGATAACGCGGCAGGTGCCGGGCTCGGGTAGGGAGGTTAAGGTTAAGGTTGAGGCTGAGGCTAAGGAAGAGGGATCGGGAGGTGGAGTGTCAGGGAGTAAGGCGGCAAAATCGTTTTCAAAGACAAAGGTTTCGGTATAGGGTGGATTCTGGGCATCGCCGGCCCGCTTGTTGCCGGGGCAGAGATAGCAGGTCGGGTCATACCGGGGGCGATTGTCCTGCGGCGGGCTTTCCACCTGGCCCTGCCAGGGCCGCTGGGTGCGATGGGGTGATACCAGAATCCATTCTCCACTGAGGGGATTAAAACGGCGATGCGGGTGCTGCGCCGGGTTGAATTGCTGCATGAAATCATCTCCACCTAACTAATGATGCCGAAATTATCAGCCAAAACCCTGAATTGAGCAATCGTCCAGGGTAATTTTGGCAGCGAGCCGGTGATTAATTGTTACGTTCCAGAGATTTCTCGGCCTTTGGCCTCGAAATGACATGGAGAATGGCTGCTCTCCTCGTTTAGCAAATGAGCCGAGTGAGTTTGTTTAATCGCCCCCTCTACCCTATAATTATTGGCTGGGTCAAGTAGCAGAGCAGCAGGAGAGCTATTTCCTGTTCCCTGTCTACCGTTTACTGTCTACTATTTACGAGGAGTTTCACCTTGGTTGTATCTATTCAAATCATCCAGATTATTATCTCTGTGGCCATCATTGCCCTGGTTTTGCTGCAAACCAAAGGATCTGGTTTGGGCGGTATCTTCGGCGGCGATGGCGGTGTTTATCGCACCCGGCGCGGCATCGAAAAGACCCTGTATCAGGCCACGATTGGCCTGACTGTACTGTTCTTTGTAATATCGTTGCTCTCGGTCGCGCTGGCCGTTTGAGTCGAAATCCTGGTAATCTTAACAAAAATGCACAACAGGCTTAAGCTGTTGTGCATTTTAATTGGTTGAGGACTATTATTTGGGACGTCACATTCGTTGGCAAGCCATCTTAACCTTCACTGGCATTGCCATGACTATGGCCTTTCTCGGTTTCCTGGCCTTCTCCCGCACCAGCGTCATCGTACCCGATGTCGGCGGCACTTACACCGAAGGTATCGCCGGTATGCCCCAGTTTATCAACCCGTTGCTGTCGCAGTATAACCAAGTTGATCAGGATTTAAGCGCGCTTATCTTTAACGGCCTGACCCGCTTTAACGGTCAGGGGGAGTTGGAACCTGACCTGGCCCGAAGCTGGAACGTCAGCGAAGATGGGTTGGTCTATGTTTTTAAACTGCGCAGCGATATCCGCTGGCAAGACAACAAGCCTCTCACCGCCGCCGATGTGATCTTTACCATCGGCCTGATGCAGGACCCCGACTTTCCCGGCGTGCCCTATCTCGGCCATCTATGGCAGACGGTCACGGTGGAGCAGTTGGATAATTATACGATTCGCTTTAGCCTGACCGAGCCGTTCCCGGCCTTTGCCGATTTTACCACCATTGGTATCCTGCCCAAACACCTCTTGGAGGATATGTCGGCCCGTGAACTGCTCAACCACCCTTTCAATCTCGAGCCGGTAGGCACCGGACCTTTCAAACTGGATGAAATCAACACCGAGTTTGCCCGCCTGTTGGTCAACCCCCTTTACTTTGGCCCCAAACCCCGTCTGACCCAGGTAGAATTGCGTTTTTATCCCAACTACCAGGAGAGCATTGCTGCCTACCAGGCCGGCACTGTGCAGGCAATCAGTTTTATTCCCCCTCAGGCCATCCCGGCAGTCCAGGCCATCGCCTCGCTCAA
The DNA here is from genome assembly GCA_023382535.1 of Anaerolineae bacterium. Next base: position 2,915 of record JAHDWA010000045.1, read on the forward strand.
TCTCTACACCGCCCGGCTATCCGGCTACGAAATTATCTACCTCAATTTGCAGGACCCAGCCAACGCTCCTTTTTTCCAGGAGGTGGAGGTCCGCCAGGCCCTGATGATGGCCCTCGACCGCCAGACTATTATTGATCAGGCCCTGCACGGCCAGGGCTTGCTGGCTAACGGCCCGATTCGTCCCTGGAGCTGGGCCTACAACCCGGATCAACCGGTCATCAATTTTGACCCGGCCAAAGCGGCCGCCCTCCTGGACCAAGCGGGCTGGCGCGACAGCGATGGCGATGGTCTGCGTGATAAAGACGGCCGGCCTCTGGCGTTTAATTTGCTCACCAGCGACGACCCGGATCGAGTCAAAGTGGCCGAAGCGGCCAGCAAACAATGGCGGCAAGTTGGGGTTGGAACCAGCGTTGAAGTCGTCGGGGCCGGCCTGGGTGACCGTCTGGCCAGGCACCAGTTTCAAGCAGCTTTGGCCGAGGTTCTGCTGACCGGCGACCCCGATCCCTACCCCTTCTGGCATCAGGCCCAGATTGAGGGCGGCCAAAATTATGCCGGCTGGAGCAACGACGAAGCCTCGATGCTGCTGGAGCAGGCGCGCACCGTCACCGACAAGGGCCGCCGCAACGATTTTTATTTTGAGTTTCAACGCATTTTTGCCGAAGAGCTGCCCTCGCTGATCCTCTTCCACCCGGTTTATACTTACGGGGTCAGCCGTGAAGTCCATGACGTGCAGCTTGCCCCTATGATCAACCCCAGCGACCGCTTCCGCACCATTGCCAACTGGTATCTGCTCACCCGTCGTGTTGTTAACATTGAAGGGCCAAATCAGAATGTCGTCCCGGCCCAATAACTCCCGGCTATGACTGCTTCTACCCTGACCCGCCTGGTTGCCGTTCAAAATCTACGTAAAAGCTTTGGCCCCAAGCTGGCGGTCGCCGATGTCAGCTTTGAGGTCCGGCCCGGCGAGGTCTTTGGCCTGCTGGGGCCTAATGGAGCCGGCAAAACCACGACCATTCGCATGATTCTGGACATCTTCCAACCCGATGCCGGCACGGTCGAGGTGCTGGGCGGCGCCCTGACTCCGGCCCGCAAAGACCGTATTGGCTACATGCCCGAAGAGCGCGGCCTGTATCCCACTATGCGGGTGCTGGAGTGCCTGGTCTACCTGGGTACGCTCAAAGGACTGACCCGCAGCCAGGCCCGCCAAGCCGCCGAGTCTTACCTGGAGCGGCTGGAGCTGGCCGACCAGCGCCAGGCCAAAATTGAAACTCTCAGCCGGGGGATGACCCAAAAAGTGCAGGTCATCGCGGCGGTGCTGCACAACCCGGATTTGTTGATCATTGACGAACCCTTCGCCAATCTTGATCCGATCAACACCCAGTTGATCCGCGAGATTATTTTGGAGCTGCGGGCGCAGGGCAAAGCGATCATCATGACCAGCCACCAACTGGCCCTGGTCGAAGCCCTGTGCGACCGTATTGCCATGATTCACAACGGGCGGGTGGTTTTGCAGGGCACAGTGGCCGAGGTGCGGCGGCAGTTTGCCAGCAACATCCTGCTGTTGAGCGGCAGCGGCGAAGTTGGCTCTCTACCCGGTGTGACTGAGGTCGAGCGCCGCTCACCAACCGAGTGGCAGCTCACCCTGGCGTCAGAAGCGAATCCCCAGGCCGTGCTGCATGCCTTGACCGCCAACGGCCACTTTACCGTGGATCGCTTTGAAGTCGGCCTGCCCACCCTCGACCAGATTTTTGTGCAAGTCGTCCGAGACAAGGGCCGGGATATATAAATTCGGTTTCTAATTTTTTATGACTCGTATTGGCCGCATCTTCTGGCATGAATATTGGGGGCACATCACCCGGCGCAGCTACCTGCTGTTTACGTTCGGTTTTCCCGTCTTTTTTATGACTGTGCCCCTCGCGGGTGGTGTGATTCTATATCTGGCCATTCGCGCTGCCATGCCGCCTACCGATCCGCGCCCCATTGGCCTGATTGACCAGCCCGGTATCCTGGCCGATGCTCCCGCACCCAGCAATCCGGTCAGCGTTGAGCGTTTTGCCAGCTCCCAGACCGCTGCCGCCGCTCTCGCTCGCGGCCAAATTCAGGCCTATTACGATATCCAGCCCGACTACTGGGAAACCGGCGAAGTCGTCACCACCTACCAGGTAGCACCCAGCGAAGCCGTGGACAGGATGGTCACGGATTGGCTGCGCGGTCACATCCGTGCCCAAGCGCCGCCTCTCCTGCTGGCCCGTCTCGACGCCGGGGCTGACATTTTCCATCGCGATTTGGCCGGTCGGCGCGGTTATGCTCTGGATGGCATGACCCAGATGGTTATTGTTTACCTGTTGATCTACTTTGTCCGGCTGGGCGGCTCTTTCACCGCCGAATATATGTTTGGCAGCATCGCCAGTGAAGCGTGGGACCGCACTCTGGAAATTCTGCTGACCAGTGTTTCGCCCTTACAGTTCTTACTGGGTAAACTGTTAGGACTGCTGGCTGTCGGGCTGACCCAGTTAACCCTGTGGGGCGGCGCCGTCCTGGCGCTCAGCTTGGGCACGAGCGCCCTTTTGGGGCTGGACTTGACCGGCTTCCTGCTTACCTGGGAGCATTTAGGGTTATTGGTCAGCATGCTCCTGGCGGCCTACGTCCTCGACCAGATGTTGGCGGCTGGACTGGGCCTGGTCCGCGTCAGCGGCGGCGCAGGGTCCATGCTCTTTAGCACGATCAATGCCATCGTTGGCCTCGGTTTGCTTTACGCCACCTACTTTGTGCCGCGCAATCCACACACACTTCTGGCTGTTGCGGCCAGTCTCTTTCCATTGACCGCGCCGGTCGTGCTGCTCGTGCGGGTTGTGGTTACGGAAGTACCGGCCTGGCAGGTCACGCTCAGCCAAATCCTGCTGTGGGGGAGCAGCGTGACGAGTCTCATCTGGCTGCGCCGGCTGCTGCAAACCAACCTGGTTGCTCATTCCACTCCTTTCAGTCTCCATCCCTGGCTCAAACAAAAATTCGCCCGATCAAAAAATACTTAAAACAACCCGGCCTATTTTTAAAAATTGGGGCTTGGGGGTAACATTATCCCACAACGTAGGGTGTAAAGCATCTGGCTGGTTATGTCACTTCCGCTCCCGTTTTACGCTTCACGTTTCACCTGCTGCAAATCAATTTCACGGCATAAGGAGGATAGATTCATGAGTAAACTGGTCAAAGTTGCCGTCACCGGCGCAGCCGGACAGATTGGCTATGCCCTGATCTTTCGCCTGGTTTCAGGCGAGATTTTTGGGCACGATACCCGTGTGGCCCTGCACCTGCTGGAAGTGACCCCGGTTTTAAAGGCGCTGGAAGGAATTGTTATGGAACTGGACGACTGCGCCTTCCCTCTGCTCGATAATGTGGTTATCACCGACGACGCCAATGTTGCTTTTGAGGGGATTAACTGGGCTTTACTGGTCGGTTCCAAGCCACGGAGCAAGGGCATGGAGCGCAGCGACTTGATTCGAGACAATGGGCCTATTTTTGTGGGCCAGGGCAAAGCGCTGGCCGCTCGGGCCGCCAGTGACCTGAGAGTGCTGGTCGTTGGCAACCCGGCTAATACCAACTGTTTGATTGCCTCCAACAACGCCAACGGTATACCCCGCGAGCGTTTCGCGGCCATGACCCAACTCGACCACAACCGGGCCGTCAGCCAACTGGCCCAAAAGGCCGGCGTCACCGTCAACGAGGTCAGCCATGTGACCATCTGGGGCAACCACAGCCCCAGCCAATATCCCGACGCCGAAAATGCCAAAATCAACGGCAAGCCGGCTTACGAGGTTATCACCGACCATGCCTGGCTCAGAAACGATTTTGTGACCACTGTCCAACAGCGCGGCGCGACGGTCATCGAGGCGCGGGGTGCATCTTCGGCGGCCTCGGCGGCTAATGCCGCTCTGAATCACGTTCAGAATATGGTCAAGAAGACCCCGTCCGGTCACTGGTTTTCCTGCGCCGTTCCGTCTGATGGCAGCTATGGTGTGGAGGAAGGCTTGATCTTTTCCTTCCCCATTGCCAGCGACGGCCAGGGCGGCTACAGTATTGTCCAGGGCCTGTCCATGAGCGACTGGGCCAAAGAGCAATTTGCCGTTACCCTGCAAGAGCTGCGGGAAGAGCGGGCCGTGGTAGCGGATTTACTGAAGTAAAATCGTAAAGCGTAGGGCGTAAAACGTGGAGCGTAAGGCGACTGCTAAAGTAGAGCTTGCTCAAACTTATAAAGAGCTTAAGGTTTATCAAAATTGCGGATGAATCCAAAAAAGACGCTCACCATCGGCTCACGGCGGTCGCTGTTGGCCCAAACCCAAACAAATATTGTCCGGGACATGCTGCTGGCTGCCTGGGATAACCTGTCTGTGGAAATTGTGTTTATGGACACCCAGGGGGATCTCAACCGGCACGACCCGCTGCCCGCTATTGGTGGTAAAGGGTTGTTTACGGCTGAACTGGAGGCGGCGCTGGGCGAGGGCCGGATTGACCTGGCCGTGCACAGCCTTAAGGATTTGCCGGTTGAAGATAGCCCTGGCCTGACTGTCGCCGCGGTGCCGGAGCGGGCTGACACCCAGGATGTGTTGATCTCGCGCCAGGCGGCGCGCCTGGAAGAGCTGCCCCCCAACGCGGTGGTCGGCACCAGCAGCCTGCGCCGGGCCGCCCAAATTTTGGCCCTGCGCCCCGATCTCCAGATCAAAGATATTCGTGGCAACGTGGACACGCGCCTGCGGAAATTGGACAATCCCGCCTTTGGCTATGACGCCATTTTGCTGGCCCGCGCCGGCCTGGTCCGCCTGGGACATACCGGCCTGGTCCACGCTCACCCCATTCCGCACAGCACTGTCCTGCCTGCGCCGGGCCAGGGCGCGTTAGGCATCCAGGCCCGCGCCGGCGACGCTGCTACCCGGCGCTACCTGCAAGCTCTGGAACATTCATCCACCCGCGCTGCTGTTACCGCCGAGCGCGCTTTCCTGGCGGGTCTAGGAGGAGGCTGCTCCCTGCCGGTGGCGGCGCTGGGTACCGTTGAGGGCGACCAACTGGCTTTGCAGGCTTTGGTTGCCACCCCGGACGGGCGGCGGGTCATCCGTGTCAGCGGCAGCGCCCCAAGCGAAGCGGCCCAGGCGCTAGGCCGGCAGCTCGCCGCCGAGGCGCTGGCCCAAGGGGCCAAAGAATTACTGTCACTCTTTTCAAACCAGACATCGTAGTCTATTGAGACCTGCCATGAATTTGAATCAAAATGATCCTCATCCCCTGACCGGCCTGCGGGTGCTGGTCACACGGCCGGCCCACCAGTCGGCTGATTTTATCGCGGCCTTGCGCAGCCTGGGTGCTGAACCCATCGCCTTCCCCACCATCGAAATTGTACCTCTTGAAGATAGGACCCCCCTGGACGAAGCCATCCGGCAGATTGCCTCCGGGTTGCTTATAAATGAGGCCACCCCCCCCCGCGACCTCGCTGCTTCGCCTCACCCAGCCTATCACTGGCTGGTCTTGACCAGCGCCAACGGCGTAACCGCCTGGTGGGACCGGCTGGAGGCGGCCGGTCTCGACGCGCGCTGCCTGGCCAGGGTTAAAATTGCCGCCATTGGTCCGGCTACCGCGGCCGCCCTGAAGCAGCGCAGCATTATCGCCGACCTGGTGCCGGAAGTGTATACTGCCGAAGGCATCCTGGAGGCTTTTGATCGTCTCGGACCGGTGACCGGCCAGCGTTTTTTGCTGGCCCGCGCCGACATCGCCCGCCGTGCTCTGGCCAAAGGGCTGGTCGCCCGAGGCGCGCAGGTGGACGAAGTTGCTGCCTATCGCACCGTGCCCGTCTCCAGCGGCCCGCTGCCCCCCGCAGCGGATATTGTCACCTTCACCAGTTCCTCGACCGTCCAGGGCTTTGTCAACTGCCTGGCCGGGCGCTCGCCCGCCGAACTTTTGCAGCCCAGCCGGGTGGTTTGCATAGGTCCGATCACCGCTGCTACAGCCCAAGAATTGGGTGTGCCGGTCACGGCGGTGGCCGAGGAGTACACCATCGAAGGGCTGCTGGCCGTGCTAAAGAGTCTGGTGCAAAAATAATTCTTTCGTAACTGCTTTGGCTAGAGGTGACTGGCACTTGGTTAGGGAACAGTCTGTCCACTTTTAGTCACTTCACCAGAGGAAAAATGTGCCAGTCACCTGAGTAGTCCCACTCTTTCTTCCTAATTTACCGACCGTCTAACATCTGAAATTGAGGAGTCCAAAGCGCACTTTGGACTCCTCAATTTTTCTTTTAAACAGGTTTCCAGGAGGTCTATCGAAATTTGCAATTTTGTACAATTTATGGATAATCTCTGTACAAAATATTGATTTCTTGAATGCAAACGCTGATGAGCTGCGTATTATTAGATGTAGACTTCTCTCCTAGCTCAGGTCTGCCAAATCTCAAGTTTCTAAAGGATGCTAACCATGATCGAAACTGTCCACCCCTGGGAACGCATTTTGCTCGGTTTGGCCTTTGAAGCCTGGCATAGTGTCGTACACCCACCCAGCCAGCCTATCCAGGACAGCAAGCTGCTGGAAGAGTCTTATGCCCACTGCCATTCGGTCACAGCTTTGCACAGCCGCTCATTTCACCTGGCCTCGGCCTTGCTCCCGGCGCCCAAACGGCAGGCAGCGCGGGCGCTTTATGCCTTTTGCCGCGTTACCGACGACCTGGTGGACCGCTCCAGCGGAGACGTTGAAGCGAATCTGCGCGGGTGGCGGCAGCAAGTTTCCACCTGGCATCCCCCTGCTGACGACCTGGTCGCGGTGGCCTGGGCCGATACCCGCGCCCGCTACCATATTCCCCAGCGCTACGTCGAGCAGCTCATCGAGGGGGTAGGCCGCGATTTACACCAGAGCCGCTACGACACTTTTGAGGATTTGACCACCTACTGCTACGGCGTGGCTTCGACGGTTGGGTTGATGAGCATGCATATCACCGGCTTTGCCGGCCCGGAAGCTATTCCCTACGCCGTCAAATTAGGCGTGGCGCTGCAATTAACCAATATCCTGCGGGATGTGGGTGAGGATTGGCAGGCCGGACGAGTTTATCTCCCGCAAGAAGATCTGGCGGCTTTCAACCTGAGCGAAGCCGACCTGGCCGCCGGCCGGATAGATGAGCGCTGGCGAGCTTTTATGCGTTTCCAAATCGCGCGGACGCGCCGCCTGTACGCCGAGGCTCAACCGGGAATCGCCCTGCTCAACCCGGATGGCCGCTTCGCCATCGCTGCTGCTGCCGGCCTTTACAGCGCCATTCTCGACGACATCGAGGCCCATGATTTCGACGTTTTCGGGCGGCGAGCGCATGTCAGTGGCTGGGGTAAACTGCGCCGCTTGCCGGGCATCTGGTGGCAGAGCACGGGCCGTCCCTGGGCGACTAAGAGCATACCATTAACATCCCTGGCCGTGGTTCAGTAATCTCAACTAAGCAACTTCAATTTCAAATTCTGAAAAGGACAAGTTTGGAGGGAGATTTTGTGAAAAAGAAAATCATCGTTATCGGCAGCGGTTTCGGCGGGTTGGGCGCGGCCATTCGCCTGGCCGCCAAAGGCCACCAGGTCGAGATTTTTGAAAAGCGTGACAAGCTGGGCGGTCGCGCTTACGTTTATGAGCTTAACGGTTTTAAGTTTGACGGCGGGCCGACGGTCATTACCGCGCCTTACATTTTTGACGAAATTTTTGAAGCCGCCGGCCGTCACCGCGAAGATTATTTTAAGCTGGTCGCCCTTGACCCGTTTTATCGAATTTTCAATCACGAGGGGCGTTATTTTGATTACCATCACGAGCTGCAACCAACCCTGGCCGAGATTGACCGCTGGAATCCAGCCGATAAGCAGGGCTACGAACAGATGGTTGGACGCATTGACGCCATTTTTCGCCGTTTTATGCAGTTCACCGACAAGCCCTTCCTCAAATTCGGGGATATGCTGGCTATCCTGCCCGACGCCATCAAGATGCAATCATACCTGGGGATGCACCGTTACGTCTCCCAATTTATCAAGGATGAGTTTCTACGCCGGGTTTTCTCTTTCCACCCCTTACTGGTCGGCGGCAATCCCTTTAGCACTCCCTCGCTCTACGCCCTGATCCAGAGCTTTGAACGCAAGTGGGGCGTCCATTATGCGCTTGGCGGAACCGGCGCGATTGTGCAAGCCTTGGGCCGCTTATTTGACGAAGTGGGAGGAATCGTCCATTTTAATGCCGAAGTAGCCGAAATCCTGATCAAAAATCGGAGAGCCGGCGGTATTCGCCTGGCCGATGGGACGGTCCATCACGCCGACGAGATCATCTCCAACGCCGATGTTGCGTTTACCTATCGCCGGCTCATCCCTGCTGAATTGCGGCGCAAGTACACCGACCATAAAATCGAAACGATGAAGTACAGCATGTCGCTGTTTGTCATTTATTTCGGCACCAAGCGGCGCTATACCAACTCGGCTCTCAGCCACCACAACGTTATTGTCAACGAGCGCTACAAAGGTTTGCTGCACGACATCTTCAACAAGCATCATCTGCCCGAAGATTTCTCGCTTTACCTGCATATGCCCACCATCACCGACCCGTCTATTGCCCCGCCGGGCTGCGAGCTGTTTTATGTCCTTGCGCCTGTGCCGCACCTTGGCTCCGGCATAGATTGGACAAAGATGGTTCAGCCCTTCCGTAACAAGATCATGCAGTTCCTGGAAGACAACTACCTGCCCCATTTGCAAACCAATCTCATTGCCGAGCACACCATTGACCCGCTCCACTTCCAAAATACACTGAACAGCTACCAGGGAGCGGCCTTCTCGGTCCAGCCGACCTTACTGCAATCCGCCTGGTTCCGGCCTCATAATCGCTCCGAGGAATTTGAAAATCTGTACTTTGTCGGGGCAGGGACACATCCGGGCGCCGGGGTTCCGGCGGTGTTATCGTCGGGTAAAATTGCGGCCGAGTTGATTGATCCGACTCCGGCTGTGGTCACAGCCCAAACCGGCTTAAAGCCCCGCTACGCGGCTCAGATTTAGCAGGTCAATTTGGATCTTATTACTTTTATAGAGGAAATAAATTCGTGATTTCAACTGTAACATCTCCCAGCTTTGCCCTGGGCTTCACCCGGACCGAGCAAGAAATTGCCCTGGAGCGATTACCTATCCGGGGAAAAGTCCCGCCCTGGCTGTCGGGCACCTTGCTGCGCAATGGGCCTGGCACGCTCGAAGTCGGTCAGACCAAGTACCGGCACTGGTTCGATGGCCTGGCCATGCTGCATAAATTCTCTTTCCACGCCGGCCAGGTGGCCTACGCCAACAAGTTTCTCGATTGCCAGGCCTTTCGCCAGGCGCAAGAGACAGGCAAAATCTCCTACTCCGAATTTGCGACCGACCCCTGCCGGTCCCTCTTTCAACGGGTCTTTTCCGTTTTTTCGCCGCAGATTACCGACAGCGCCAAGGTCAACGTGGCCCAACTGGCCGATCGTTTTGTCGCCCTGGGCGAAACGCCGCTCCAGGTGGAGTTTGATCCCGAAACCCTGGCTTCTGTTGGCGTCTTGAGTTACGAGCCAAAGCTGACCGGCCAGATGACCACCGTTCATCCTCACTTTGAGTCTGACCACAGCGCGGCCTACAACCTGGTCACCCGTTTCTCGCGGGTCAGCCATTACCGGCTTTACCGGCTGGCCGCGGGAGTCAAACCCAACCTGATCGGTTCGATTCCGGCGACTGAGCCGGCTTATCTGCACAGCTTTGGCATGAGCAAAAACTACTTCATCGTGACCGAGTTTCCGCTGGTAGTCAATCCCCTCAGTTTGCTGCTCTGGCTCAAGCCGTTCATCGAGAACTTTCGCTGGAAACCCCAACGCGGCGCTCCGTTTTACGTCCTCAATCGCCACACCGGCGAGCTGGTGGGCCGCTACGAAAGCGAGGCTTTTTTTGCTTTTCACCACATCAATGCTTTTGAACGGGGTGATGAACTGGTAGTTGACCTGGCTGCCTACCCTGACTCCTCGATCATTGATGCCTTTTACCTCAACCGGCTGCACAACCCGGCCTCAAAACTCCCCTTTGGCCAGTTACGGCGCTACCGTATCCCGCTCAAGGGTAAGAGGGTTACTTCTGAGACACTGTCTGAGGAATGCCTCGAACTGCCCCGCTTCGACTATGAACGGTTCAACACGCGCGGCGACTACCGCTTTGTCTACGGCATGAGCGTCAACCGGCAGCGCCACGAGGGTTTTTACAACGCTCTGGTCAAGATTGACATTGTCGGCCAGCAGTCCATCACCTGGTATGAGGAGAACTGCTACCCCGGCGAGCCGGTCTTTGTCAGCGCCCCGGCGGCGGTGGCCGAAGACGACGGCGTCCTTCTGTCGGTAGTACTTGACGCGGCCAAAGGCAATTCTTTTTTGCTCATCCTCGATGCCCGCACCCTGGCCGAGATTGGCCGGGCCGAAGTGCCGCAGCCTATCCTGCATGGCTATCACGGCCAGTATTTTGCTTAGGCCGGGTTGCGTCCTGTCTCATTTCTGCTAAAATCGAGAGACACTGCAATCAGTCGTCGCGCTTCAAGCGTGACCTCTGCTGTATCTCAATTCCAGCAGGAGTCCTGCATGATTATGACAGACAGATCCAAAAACTGGTGGCAACGGCTCGACGGCCCGCTCAAGGTGGGCCTGGTCTTTGCCGCGCTGGGGATTATTCTGACGATTGTCGGCATCCTCCGCGACCCGACCACGCCGGTCACCGCCTGGTCGCTGGGGGTCGGCAGCCTCATTTCCGGCCTGACCTGGGGCTTGGTCAGTTGGGCGATCGCTACCGCCGCCGTCGAAGTCGAAAGTGATGTGAACCAAGCTGAAGCCGAACCACCGGCCAGTACCCCACCGGATGAGCCGAAATAGTCTCATTCTGACCGGGTTAGTGGGATTGATCGGGGCCGTCATCGTTACGGCCCTTTGCTTTGCGGCGATGGCCTGGGGCTTAATTCCCATCCTCGTCACCGGCTCAATCTACATGTGGGCCATCTTTCTGTTTCTGTTGGCCTTCTCTGTCACCGAAATTCCTGTTATGATCATCGGCATCCGCCGGATTGCCGCCAGCGCCAATCCTAGAGCCAAATATGTGGCCTGGCTGCTCAACTGTGGCTATGTCTTTTTTGGGGCGGTTTACGCCGCCCCCTTTATTTTATTGACCGGACGCCTCGGCCTCGGCGCACTCCTGGCCGGCCTGAGCCTGGTCCGTTTTATTTCTACTCTTATCTATTTACCAAAGTGAGCAATATGTTTCAACTCAAAGATATTCAAGCCCTGATCATTGATATGGATGGCGTTTTGTGGCTGGACAATACGCCCCTGCCCGGCCTCAATGCTTTTTTCGATTTCCTTCACCAACGTCCCATCCCTTACATTTTGGCCACCAACAATGCCAGCAAAACTCCAAGCCAGTATGTAGGCAAGCTGGCCCGCTTCGGGGTGACCGTCAGCCCGGAGCACGTGTTGACCTCCCCTCTGGCGACAGCCGCTTATCTCAAGCAAACTTTCCCACCTGGGACCCCTGTTTATGTCGTTGGAATGGAGGGACTTCTTGAGGCCATGAGCCAGGCCGGTTTTAGAGTAGTGGAAAATCTTAGCCAACCAGCAGAGGTGGTTGTCTCCGGGGCAGACTTTAGCCTCACGTATGATAAACTCAAGTACGCCACCCTGCACATTCAACGAGGCGCACGCTTTGTCGGCACCAACGGCGATGTCACCTTTCCTGCCGCAGAAGGGGCTTGGCCCGGCGCAGGCTCAATTCTGGCGGCTATTCAGGCTGCGACCGGCGTAACTCCGACCGTGATCGGCAAGCCGGAGCGGCTGATGTTTGATATTGCCGTGGAGAAAATGGGCAGCGATCCGGCCCGGACCGCTATGCTCGGCGACCGGCTGGAAACGGACATCCTGGGCGCGCAGCGCGCGGGGGTCAAAACCATCCTGGTGACCACCGGCATTGATAACGAAACGTCCAGCCAGCTCAAGCGTATCTACCCCGACGCTATTTTCAGCGGGCTGGAGGCGCTGGTGGAAGAGTGGGCTAAAGAGATTCAATAAGGAGACCAAAGTGTACTTTGAGCTCCTCATTTTCAACTTGACTCACCCGACAAACGTCACAAACTCGTCCAATGTCTTTTTGCTAATCGCCGGAACAGTCGCCTTCTCAGCCGGGTAGCCGACAACCAAGATGAGGAAGGCGCGCTCGTTGGCCGGGCGCTGGAGGATTTCGGCCAGAAAGTTCATCGGGCTGGGCGTGTGGGTCAGCGAGACCAGGCCAGCCTGGTGGATCGCCGTGATCAAAACGCCCGTCGCAATGCCGACCGACTCCGCGACATAGTAATGCTTGATTTTGCGGCCGGCGGGGCCAAGGCCATAGTTCTGGGCAAAGATGACTATCAGATAAGGCGCGACTTCGAGAAAGGGTTTATTTTCGTCGGTGCCCAACGGGGCCAGGGCCTCCAGCCATTCATCCGGAGCGCGTCCCCCGTAAAATTCGCGCTCTTCCGCCTCGGCCGCCTCCCGAATCTTCTTCTTTACCCCTGGGTCACTGACGGCGACAAAATGCCAGGGCTGAAGATTTGCCCCGCTGGGAGCCGTCCCCGCTGCCAATAGACAATTTTCGATAATTTCGCGCGGCACGGGCCGGTTGGAAAAATCGCGCACCGTTCGCCGCCGGCGCATATCGGTGCAAAAGTCAGCAGCGCGCTGCTTCATCTCCTCGGCTGGATATTCACGGTACTGCGAGAGGGGAATCATCGTTTGAGTCATTTTACTGTCCTTCAAAAGTAGTCTTACGGAGTGTAAAAGCTGTAGCACTCCGTATTTTCACCATCGCGATAGGGTCACCTAATCTCTTTATGGCGGTCAGCAGTCGGCGGTCGGCGGTCATAATTTTTAGGAGAAAAGCATGCTCAACTTATTTCAGGCCAAACCGCTCTGCATCGCCCATCGCGGCGCGTCAAGCCTGGCTCCGGAAAATACGCTGGCTTCAGCGCGTAAAGCTTTCGAAATCGGGGCCGATATGTGGGAGCTGGATGTCAGCGTGACAGCCGATGGCCAGTTGGTCGTGCTGCACGATGACTCGCTGGCCCGGACCAGCAACGCCCCGGCCCTCTTTCCCGGCCGCGCTCCCTGGCTCATCTCGAATTTCACCCTGGCCGAGGTCAGACGGCTCGACGCCGGTTCCTGGTTCGTTGAGAGTGATCCCTTCGGCACAATTGCCGGCGGAGAAGTCACGCTCGACGAGCAAACCGCCATGCGCGGCCAGCCCATTCCGACACTTCGAGAAGCCCTCGTTTTTACTCAGGAGCATAACTGGCTGGTTAATGTCGAAATTAAAGAACTGATTCCCCCCCTGATGAACTTTCCCGTAGTTGAAGCCGTCGTCGGCCTCATCAAAAACCTGCACATGACCGAGCAGGTCTTGCTGTCCTCGTTTGTTCACGCCTATATACTGCAAGCCAAAGCCTTGCATCCCGCCATCGCCGTGGCGGCCCTGCTGGACGAGGGCGAAGCCTGGCCTGCCGGGCTAACCGTTGACGCCTTTCATCCTCACTACACCTCCGTTGACGCAGACCATACCCAGGCGCTGCACCAGGCCGGGGTCGGGGTCAATCCCTGGACGGTCAACGATCCTGCCGAAATGAAACGTCTCATTGCCGCCGGGGTGACAGGAATATTTACCGATTTTCCACAGCTTTTGAAGCAGGTAATAGGATAGCAGGGTAGCAAGTCGCAGAGTAGCAGGTTATCCTTGCTGTTTAGATAAGTGAATACACTACCCCTCAAAATTTCTGTGCTACGCCCGCAGGGCCGTCCACACGGCCCGAGGTGTTATCGAGCGGCCGGTCAGCAGGCCGTGGGCGCGGAAGAGGCGCGTACTTAACCAGATCCAAAAGGCAGCCCAGAGCAGCAAACTAACCAGCCCCATGCCCCATTGGTCCCAGGGCACCGGGCCGAGCAATAAGCGGAAAGGCATCAGCAGCGGCGAGGTCAGCGGGCAGAGGCTGAGCCACACTGCCGGCGAGCCGGTCGGGTGAGGCAGGATAAACAACACGCCGATCACCGGCGAGAGGGCAACCAGGCGGGCCAGCGCCAGCAGCGAGACGCTTTCAGGCAGATTGGGCCAGATAGCGGCCACCGTCATCATCACGCCACAGTAAGCCAGGTAGCCCAGCAGCAGATAGGGCAAACTGAGCGCCAGCGCCGTCCCCGGCAGGGCGGCCGGCCCCGAACCATCAGGATTATGCCCGTAGACCAGCATGATGATCAGCAGGGTTAGCCCCGCTTGGGCCAGGGCCAGGGTGGCCAGCCCGGCGATTTTGCCGCCGACCAACTGGGCCGGAGTGGTGCTGACCACCAGCACTTCTAAAACTCTGGCCCGCGCCTCGCGCTGGAAGGCCCGCAGCAGTAAAATCCCCCCGATATTCAACAGGTAAGCAAAAAGCAGCAACACCAGCCCGGCTGAAATGAGCTGGCCCGTATCCAGATTGGCCGGGATGAAGCTAAAGGCGGGGGGCGGGGGGCCATGCCGGGTCAACTTCACCGGGGCGGTCAGACGAGCAGCCAGGGTTGGGCTATCCAGCTTGCGCAACAGATTGTCGCGCAGCAGGCGTTGAATGGCTCCATCCGACTCGGTCAACAGTTGCGGGGCCGGGCTGTATTGGGTCACCTGGCCGCTTTGCACATAATCAGCGGCAATGACGTAGTAACTTTCAATGTCCCCGTTCCGGAGAGCAGCAGTAGCTTCGGATTCATGGGTAAAGGCCCGCAAATGGGCGGCTTCTTCGCGAGGCACAACCTCAATCAGCCCCGCCCGGTCCACATACCCCACCGCCCCCTTCAACGCGTCTGATTGGTTAAAGATGGTCTCGACCTTGGCTAGAGGTGTTTCTTGGGTAGCGGCCTGCACTTGCGGCCAGGCGCCTACCGCCGCAAAAATCAGGGGCATCCCGACAGCGGTGAAATAAAATGTCCACTGCCTCAGGTGATATGCCATCTCCTGCCAGGCAATGTGTAAAAATTTGGTCATAATTACTTCAACTGGAGTTGGACAGGTTCGCGCCGGCGCTGGCGGATGGCCTGTTCGTACATGGCCAGGGCCAAATCGCGTTCGCCGCGCTGCTCGTAGATAGCGCCCAGGTTATGGTAGGGCCAGGTGTAACCTGGGTCCAGTTCGATAGCCTGCTCGTAGGCGTGAATGGCCTGCTCCGGCTGGTTCAGAACATTGTAAATATTGCCCAGGTTCGTCCATGAGACGGCTCGATCCATCTGGCTGGGATGGCGTTCGATGACCTGGCGATACAACGTCATTGCCTGCTCATACTCGCCCAGTTTTTCATACACCAGGCCCAGGTTATTGTAAGGCCAGGCGTAATCAGGCGCCAGCTCAATTGCCTGGCGGTAGGCGGCAATGGCCTGTTCAGGCTGCTTGAGATCGTCGTAAATATCGCCCAGGCTGTTCCAGGGCAGCGCCGACGCCGGATCGAGTTCAATCACCCGCCGGTAAACCACAATCGCTCGTTCATAATGGCCCAACGTGTTGTAAAGATTGCCTAAATTGTGCCACGACATGGCCCGTTCCCGGTCATTGGTATGGCGGACAATCGCCTGCTCGTAAAAGGCCAGGGCCTGCTCATACTTTTCCAGGCTTTCATAGATCAAGCCCAGGTTATGGTAGGGCCAGGCATAGGCCCCGTCCACCTCGATGGCCCGCTCGTAGGCTTTGATCGCCTCTCCCGGCTGGCCCTGCGCACTGTAGACTCCGCCCAGCCCATTCCAGGGCAAGGCAAATTGTCCATCCAATTGGATCGCCTGCTGGAAGGCGTCTATAGCCTCGGCATAGCGGCTCAGGGCGCGATAAACATTACCCAGGCAGTAATACAGCACCGCGCGATCTCGATTTGACTGAGGCTGGCCTGCCCCGGGCGTAACTTGCTGCTCAATGGCCTGTTGGTAGTAGCGCAGGGCGGCTTCGTAGTTGTTTTGGCGCTCATGCACCAGGCCCAAATGCTGGTAAAGCCAGACGGCCTCGGAGTCCAGGGTCAAGGCGTGTTCATAGGCGCTGACCGCCTCCGGGTAGCGGCTCAGCTTGGCATAGACCGTGCCCAACCCGCTCCATGGCAGGACATAAGCCTCATCCAGCCTGGCAGCCCGCTGATAAGCGGCAATCGCCTCGTCGTTGCGGCCCAGCGCCGTATAGACATCGCCCAGGCTGTTCCAGGGCAAAGCGTAGGCAGCGTCAATGGTCCCGGCCTGTTGGTACGCCTCCAGCGCCGCTTCCAGGTCATGCCGGGCCACGAGCGTATTACCCAGGTGATGCCAGGTGACGGCCCGGCCGACTTCATCAGGCCGGTGCCGCTCGAGCGCCTGCCGGTAGAGCTTTTCGGCCGCTTCATATCCGCCCTGACCCTCATAAATCAGTCCCAGGCGCTGGTAAGGCCAGGGGTAGGTTGGATCGGCCTGGATGGCCTGCTGATAGGCCTCAGTCGCCGCTCTGATTTCGGACAACTCGTCATAGACATTGCCCAGGCCGTACCAGGCCAGCGCCCGGTCCTGAGGGGCCGGATGCCGCTCCATGGCCTGGCGGTAATAGGTAACGGCCTGCTGATACTCTTCGCGCTCCCGATAAATTTCAGCGAGATGGTGATAGGGCCAGGCCAGCGCCGGGTCTAACCCGATGGCCCGCTGGTACGCCTTGATCGCCTCATCCGGGCGATTGAGGGTCCGGTACACGTCGCCCAGGCTGTTCCAGGGTGAGGCCGCTTTAGGATCAAACTGGGCCGCCTGCTGGTAAGCCTCAAGCGCCGGTTCCGGCTGCTTCATGGTGGTGTAAATGTGGCCCACCTTCTGCCAGGCGGCCGCCCGGTCCGGGTCGTGGCGGTGGCGGGCAATCGCCTCCTGGAACTGGGCCAGGGCTGACTCGTACTCGCCGCGCTCGGCGTAAACCTCGGCCAGGTGGTGGTACGGCCAGGCTTGCTTGGGCGACAGTTTGATGCTGCGGCGGTAGGCGGCGATAGCATCCTCGGGGCGGTTCAGCGCCCGGTAGATCGCGCCGAGACTGCTCCAGGGCGCGGCATTTTGCGGGTCCAGCCGGGTCATCGAGCGATAAGCCGCGAGCGCCTGCTCGTAGCGGCCCGTCTCCTGGTAAAGATGGCCGACCCGCTCCCACAACTCGGCCCGCTCGCGGTCTCCCCGGTGATGGGTAATGGCCTGCTGGTAGACCGTCAGGGCCTGCTCGGTCTCGCCGCGCTGCTCATAAAGCTGGCCCAGGCGATGGTACGGCCAGGGGTAGGCGGGGTCAAAGCTGCTGGCTCGCCGGTAGGCATCCGTGGCCAGGTCCGGCTGTTTTAACGCCCGGTAAACATCGCCCAGGCTGTTCCAGGCCAGGGCGCGGTCGTGGTCAGCCGGGTGGCGGGCGGCGGCCTGCTGGTAATAGTTCAGCGCAGCAGGATAATCGCCGCGAGCCTCAAAAATCGCCCCCAGGTGATGGTAGTCCCAGGCGTTGGCCGGGTCCAGTTCGATGGCCCGGCGATAGGCTTTGATCGCCTCATCCCGGCGATTCGCAGCGTCGTACAACTCGCCCAGGTTCGACCAGGTGGGAGCATAGGCCGGATCGAGTTCGCTGGCGCGCTGGTAGGCGCTGAGAGCCTGTTCGCGCCGGTTCAGCGCCCGGTAAGTATCGCCGAGGTGATGCCAGGGCAGGGCAAACGTCGGATCGAGCGCCCCGGCCTGGCGGAAGGCTTTGATGGCCTCCTGGGGCCGGTCTAAGGTCTGGTAGATTTGGCCCAACTGCTGCCAGGTCAGCGCCCGGGCCGGGTCGGTTTGATGGCGTTCCACGGCCTGTTCATAGCGGGTGAGAGCCGGCTCATATTCGCCGCGCTGCTGGTGCAGCCAGCCCAGGTGGTGATACGGCCAGGCTTCTGCCGGGTCCAGGCCAATGGCCTGCCGGTAGGCCGCCATCGCTTCTTCCTGCCGGTCCAATTCTCGATAAACATCGCCCAGGTTGCTCCAGGGTTGAGCGTAGGCTGGGTCGAGCTGAGCGGCGCGTTGGAAGGCGTCAATCGCTTCCTCAACCCGCTCCAGCCGCCGGTAAACATGACCGAGGTGATTCCAGGCCGCCGCCCGATCCTCGTCGCGCTGGTGCCGGGCCAAAGCTCGCTGGAAAGCCGCCAGCGCCGCCGGCAAGTCGCCGCGCCCCTCGTAGAGCAGGCCCAAGTGGTGGTACGGCCAGGCGTAGGCCGGGTCGAGAGCGACAGCCTGCCGGTAGGCCTGTTCCGCGTCGTCGAGACGTTTCAGCACCGCATAGACTTCGCCAAGATGATGCCACGACACCGCCCGGTCGGCATCGCGCCGGTGGCGGTCCAAAGCCTGCTGGTAAAGCGGAATCGCCTGCTGATAATTGCCGCGCTGCGCCTCGAGCAGGGCGAGGCTGTGGTACGGCCAGGCCAAGTCCGGGTCAAGCTCAGCCGCCCGGCGGTAGGCTGACTCGGCGTCGGCGGGACGCTTGTCCACCCGGTAAAGGTCGCCCAGGCTGTTCCAGGGCAGGGCAAAGGTTGGATCAAGCTCAGCCGCCCGGCGGTAGGCGTCGAGCGCTTCAGAACGGCGCTCCAGGGCCAGGTAAATGTCGCCCAGCTCGTTCCATGCCAGGGCCTTGGCCTCATTGTCAGCGTGGCGGTCAACCGCCTGGCGAAAGGCGGCCAGGGCAGCCTCATAATCGGCCTGCTGTTTATAGATCAGGCCCAGGTTGTGGTACGGCCAGGCATAACCGGGGTCAAGCTGGTTGGCCGTTTGATAGGCGGCCAGGGCGTCGCTGTCATTACCCACCGCCTCGTAAACGCCGCCCAAGTTATTCCAGGAAACGGCTTTATCCTTGTCGCGCTGCTGCCGCTCCAATGCCTGCCGGTAAGCCGTAATCGCCGCCTCATATTCGCCCCGTTCGGCATAAATAAAGCCAAGATTATTGTAAGCACCAGGGTTGTCCGGGTTTAATTCAATCACCCGGCGATAAGCGGCGATGGCGTCATCATAGCGGCCCAATTGGCCGTAAACATTGCCCAAGCCGTTGTGGGCCGGGGCATAATCTGGGTCAAGCTTGACCGCCTGGCGGTAGGCGGCAATCGCCTCCTCAGAGCGCCCCAGCAAACTGTAGACATCGCCCAGGTTATGATAGGGGGCGGCAGCCTGCGGGTCGAACTGGCTGGCCCGCTGGTAAGCGGCGATGGCTTCGTCGGTGCGGCTGAGGGCCTGATAAACGTCGCCGAGATTGCGCCACGAAGCGGCCCGGCCCTCGTCGTCCCGGTGCCGTTCCAAGGCCTGCTGGTAGAGGGTAATTGCCTGCTGGTACTCGCCGCGCTGTTCATAAACCAGGGCCAGGTTGTTGTAGGGCCAGGCTTCGTCCGGATCGAGGGCAATAGCCTGGCGGTAGGCTTTGATCGCCTCGTCGGCCCGGCCCAGAGCGCTGTAGACATCGCCCAGACCATGCCAGGGTGGGGCGTAGCCGGGGTTGAGGACGCTGGCCCAGCGATAGGCGGCAATCGCCTCGTCCGACTCGCCCTGGGCGGCGTAAACGTTGCCCAGGTTGTCCCAGGTAATCGCCTTGTCCTTGTCACGCTGGTGCCGTTCCAGTGCCTGGCGGTAAAGCGGAACCGCCGCTTCGTAATCGCCGCGATGCTCATACAGGAGGCCCAGATTGTGATAGGGCCAGGGGTAGGCCGGGTTCAGCTCGATGGCCTGTTGGTAGGCAGCGATGGCCTCATCGTAGCGGCCCAGGGCGGTGTAAACGTCGCCCAGGCCGTTGTAGGCCAGCGGGCGCGGTTCCAGTTCGATGGCCCGCTGGTAGGCCGGCACGGCTTCGGCTTCCCGTTCCAAATAATCCAGGGCCGCGCCCAGGTTGAACCAGGCGTCGCTGTTGTCCGGGTCGAGGGCGACGGCATGCTGGGCGGCTTGCAGGCCCGGCTCGGAGGGCACGGTTTCCAGGGCCGACTCCGGCCAGAGGAAGATGCTGCTCAACTGGTAAAAGCCCTGGCCCAACTGCCGCCGCAAATTGGCCGCAGCGGGCGGCAGATTGGCTTCGGCGGCCAGGTAGGCTTTGAGGGCGTCAGGGTAGCGCTGTTCCTGGACCAGCCAGTCGCCCTGCCAGCGATGGAGGATGCTCAGGTGCAGCGGTTCCAACTCGGCGGTTTTCAGCAGCCGGTCTACCATGCGCCCGACAGCCTCGCCCGGCTCGTCAAAGAGGCTGATGTCTTTGAGACCGGTGCGCAGTTGGTGAACCAGGTTGGCCGCAGAGCGGCTCAGCGGCAGGGCGGCATCACCCAGAAATTCTTCGGCCTGGATGAGCAGACCTTCGGCAAAGGGACGGTCAAAGCCCAGTCCCTCGACAAAGCGGGGCAGTAAAAACTGGATGGCCTCGTCGGGATCATACCAAAGCAGGGCGTTGAGCAGGTCGCGCACGGTCCGCTGCCAGCGGGGGTCACGCACCCGCAGCAGAGGATCGTCGGAAACCTCGGCTTCGCGCTTGGACCACTCGGCCTGGTAGTGGTTTACAGCCCGTTTGCTGAGCCGGTCGCGCACCAGGCGGTAATGCTTGAGGGTGCGCAATTCGCGGCGGACAAAATCATAAACGGCGTCGTGCAGCCCGTCGCTGAGGACAAAGGCGTAGCGCAGACGCAGGTCGTTCAGCATCTCGCGGGCGGATTGGCCGGGCAGCAAGTTCCAGACGGCATGCAGGGCGGCTTCGTCAGCCCCTTTATGCAGGAGGGCCAGCCCTTGCACCCGCTCCAGGTCGTCCTCACGGTTCAGGCAGGTGCGCAGGAAGCGGGCGGTGATCTGTTCCAGCCGGCCGGCGGGGAGCAGCGTTTTATCATCCAGCACAAATTCACGCAGAAAGTCATCCCGCTCCATGCTGAAGAGAGCGTCGGCGACCATCTCGACCACCAGGGGCACGCCGCTGCTGGTGGATTTGACGGCATCAATCAGGCTCTCGTCTATCTCCAGCACGACCTGGCGGCGCGCGGCTTCGGCTTCGAGGTATTCGCGCAGGTCGGCATCGCTGAAGATACTCATATCCCAGACGACCGGCGGGTTTTCGCCGAGCAGGTCGCGGTAGCCCTTATAATCCTGCTTGACCCCATTGACTTCCACCAGCCGTTCATCGGCCAGGTTATAGCGGCCGCTCAAGATCCAGATGAGGGGGGTGTTGGTGGTGGGCAAAACCAGGTGATCGCGGAGGAAAGGTTCCAGGGGGACGATCACTTCCAGGTTATCAAGGGCAATGACAACGGGCCGGCGGCGGGCAATCCGCTTAAGGACGGCGACCAGCCTGGCCGCCAGGGCCAGGGCCGGATGGCGGAAAAGCGCCGCTTCAGCCCCGGTAATTTTGCCCTCTTGCTGCATTTGATCGGTCAGCAGGTTGTAGGCTTGGGCGACGATAGCAGCGTCGTCGGGGGTTGGGGGGTGGGGGCCGGGGGGCAGATGAGGTAACTGGCGGTACACTCGGGCTTCCTGGGCTAGCAAACCTCTGGCGGTGTGGAGCAGGTCGGCCCAGCGCTCGCGGCTTTCGGCCTGGTAGCGGGTGACCCGCTCGACCACGCCGGGCAGGTCGGTTTGCGCCTGCCGGTAGGCGGCCACTTCGGTTTCATAGCCGGCCTGGGCCAGGTGGCCGGCCAGGCGGTCCAACAGATGAACCGGCTCCAACACCGGCGACCCCAGCGAAACATCGTCGTAGAAGGTCAGAATGGGCGGGTCACCCCCCATTTCTTCAGCCAGGATAAGGCAGCGGCGGGCCAGCCAGCTTTTGCCAATGCCGCCGATGCCGTGCGGCAGGAAAATGTGGGCATAGGAGTCGTCGCCGGGAGCCTGCTCGGGGTCAAAATTGGCCGCCTTCATGTAGGCTAAATCACGCCAGCGGCGTTGGTGCGCCACCAGGCCCTGCAAGGCAACCCGGAACTGCCGCTGCTCCTGCACCCGGCCGATAAAATTGGCCCGTTGTTCTTCAGGCTGGTCCGGATTCATGGGGGATTGAGTGACCATAGTTCACCGTTGTGAGTTGTACGCTTAGGAAGGAAATGGGAAGGCTGGAAGGTTGGAAGCCTGGATAATAGACCAATCTTCCAATCTTCCTTCTTCCACTCTTCCTCTGTTAAGACCAAAGTACACTGTACAAGGAGTTAACAATAGTGTACCATAAAAAGGAATTTTTCCACCTTTCCATTGTCATACTATAGCATAACTCCGGCAGTTTCGTAAAGTGGTTATGTCAAAAACGAGCCATCCAGAGGGGCCTTTTTGGGGCAAACGGCGAGTTTTGACAGGTCTCTACTTCTTCATCATTTTGTGTTATAATCTGGTGGGGAAAGAGTCAGCGGGAATGGGAGGCCCACATGCGTAAAATTCTCATTATCGAAGATCGGCGGGAAAATATTGTTTTTATTGCCAACAATATTCTGAAGCCGCTGGGCTACGAAGTCATCACGGCTATGGATGGCCCGACCGGCCTGACCAAGGCTCAGGAAGAATCGCCGGACTTAATTATCAGCGATTTAAAGTTACCGGGGTTAGGCGGATTGGAAGTGATGGAGAAACTGCGCCAGAAGGGCATCAACATTCCTACCATTGTGATGACCTTTCACGGCACGGAGGAGACAGCCGTGCGGGCGCTGCGCCTGGGCGCCCGTGACTATTTAATTAAGCCGTTTACGGTGGAGGAAATGCAGGCAGCGCTGGAGCGAGCCTTCAAAGCGCTACCGCAGCCGGCCCCCCCGCCCCTCAGGAAGCTAACTACAGCGCCTCTCGTGCCCAGAGAGCAGGCAGCAGAACCGGCCCGGCTGGCCCAACTGGAGCGGGAACTGGCCGAGATGCGCGTGGCGCTGGCGACGCGTGATAAACAGATTACCCAGATGAAACAATTGCTGCTCAATCGCAACACCCCGCCGGCTGCGCCCGAAGGCGGCCCCAATCCGCCTCCCGCCCCGAAGATCACCGCCAGCGACGTGCGGATGACCCAGCTTGAGCAGGAACTCATCCAGATGCGAACGGTGCTGGCGGCCCGCGAGAAACAGTTGGTCCACCTGCAGCAGCAGTTGGCCAATTCGGTCAAGAAGCTGGATATGGCCGAAGCGGCCCAACGCGCGGCCACCTGGGAAGAGGATAATGCTCGTTTGCAGCATGTGCTGGCTCAATCCAAGCACATACTGGGTGAGGCCGAGAAACGGATCCGCACTCTAGAAGAAACCGTAATGGCTCAAAAATTACAGATGGGCAAGTACCAGGAGGAGGCCAAGCGTCTGGCCGACCAGCTCCGCAATTTATCCGAGGCGGTGCGGCTGCTCTCCCAGGACCTGGGGCAGCAGGTGGAGCGGATAGGGGCCCTGACGCCAGCGGAGAAGAGACAGTAATCTGGGGAAGCGGGAGGATTGGAAGGCTGGAAGGTTGGAGGAGATAACCTTGTTTCAAACCCAATTCCGATCGGAGCAGGTTCATCCGACTGCGTTTATTGCCCAGGGCGCTGTTGTCGTAGGGGATGTAACCCTGGGCGAGGAGACGAGCGTCTGGTTCAACGCCAGCCTGCGCGGCGACAGCACCCCGATCTCGATTGGCCCGCGCAGCAATATCCAGGAGGGCTGCATTTTGCATGCCGACCCCGGCTTTCCGGCGATCATCGGCGCGGGGGTGACGGTGGGCCACGGGGCAGTGGTGCATGGGGCGCGGGTGGGAGATAACACTCTGATTGGCATCCGCGCGGTGCTGCTCAACGGCGTGGTGGTAGGCGAGAACTGCATCGTCGGGGCGTGCGCCCTGCTGACCCAGGGCAAGGAGTTTCCCCCCGGCTCGCTGATTATGGGCGCACCGGCTAAAGTAGTGCGCGAGCTGACCCTGGAGGAAATCGAGCGCAACCGCCGGGCAGCGGAGGAGTATGTGAAGCGGTCAAGGGCGTTTATGGGTCGCGGGTCGTGAGTAGGGGGTGATGGGGAAAAGCGCCAGATAGGATCACTCCGGGGAGGGTTGTTTGGAAATGTTCCGTAGAGTCAGTGGTTATACCCTCAAATTTCATTTCCCTTTTGAATAAACCAGATAATAAATGGGTATGATAAAGAAGCGGATAGATGAACCAGGTACAATTACGTATATAAGCGAGGTGGGGGCCGAACTTAAAATCAAAACGATCCTACATCCTGATTATTGGGTCGAAATTCCTTCCGGTGAGTTTCTCGTTGGGGTCTCGGAAGAACAACGTGAAATGATGAGATCGTACATCCGAAAAATCGTCGGCTATCATAGCTATTCCTGGGAAAGGCAAGACCAGATTGAAAGTGCGGTGGTAAAAATTCGGTTACGGGCAAGACTACCCCCTGACCAGAAGCGTGACCCCCTTTTAGAATTTACCAAAGAAGAAAAGGCCCTGTGGGATGGGTTTGTTTTTGGCAAAGAAATTGTCCAGGCCGAGGAAAAAATCGCCCGATTGCCGGAGCAAAAAGCGGTCTGGCTTGATCGCTTCTATATCGCTCGTGTCCCAGTGACAGAAAGGCAATGGGGGGCTTTTAGAGCTGGAATTCCTGGTAACGAATTGCCTGGAAAATTTGAAAGCGTCATTCCAAAAACACTGGATTATACGGAAAGGCCCGAAGTTAGAAGGATCATGATGGGAAACCCCAAAACCGATCATCGTGATCTAAATGCGGCAATTGTGGATGTTGAAGGTGCAGTTAGATTATGCGAGCAAATCGGAGGGCGCTTACCGACAATTTTAGAGTGGCAGAAAGCAGCCATAGGCACAGATGGACGCTTGTATCCTTGGGGGAATGAGTGGGATTTTGATGCGGGTTATTTTTTTCGAGCAGATGGAGTACGGCCGCATTTAAGAGTAAATGCATACTTAAGGGGTGTTAGTCCCTATGGGGTATGGTCTATGGTGGGCGGATTACCTGAACTAGCTTTAACTGAATCGGGTAGGATTACCTCAATGGGATGTCATCCTAAATTTTCATCTGGAGGAACAGCGTGGTTGGATCATCTTGTGGCTACGGCGGCCGGGGGTACAGGGTGGGTCAGCGTTCGTCCAGCCCTGGATAAATGGCCTCAAAAACAATGGCAAGGGATTGATACACTAAAGTCGTAAAAAGGGCAATATAACAAGCGCATGGAGACCGACCAGCTATCTTAATCCTTATTTAATTAATTTTGTCAGCAAAACCGATTTTAGGTGAAAGGTTCCGAGCCAAGCCGCTGGCGGCTCATGTGCAGGCCGTTAAAGCGCTAAAAGAAATTCCCTCCACTTTTAAACTATGCAAAATCGTTATGATAAATCAATTGCCACCTTCTCAAAGCTGCCAAGCTATTTCTTCAACAAATGCCAAACAAATAAGACAGCTATCATGGTTAGGGCGTAGTTCAATTAGACAAATAGCTTGGAGTCCCGATGGTCAAGTGCTAGCCGTGGTATCCTGGTTAGGTGTCTGGTTATATGATACTGACCAATTAGATACCGACCCCATTCTATTACTGGAACCAACCGAGGGAGCTGGGATGATTTCATTTAGCCCAGATGGAAGAATTTTGGCTGTAGGTAATGGATGGAATGGAGACATAATGTTATGGGATTTAGAAAACAAAAAGCCGATTGTAACTTTGTGCAGCGGTGAAGAACCTCTCTCTCTTGGAAACCTGTTGTTTAGTCCAGATGGTTCTGTTTTAGTTTCTAAATCGGGCAAGTACGAGGGTGATATTCGAATCTGGGATATGATAACTCAAAAAGAACAGGTTTCCTTTAGAGGATTTGTAAGTACTATGCCTGATAGATTTATATTCAGTCCAGATAGTTCTTTAATGGCCTTTGCTGACAAGCACGCTATGCGAGTATGGAATATTCGTGAGAACAAAGAAGAAACTGTATTGGAAAAAGTAACCGGATTCACGTTTGGTACAGACAATCGAGTTTTTATTAGGCTATATAAAGATGATAAAAACCAGGTGTCCAAAGTTGTGACTGCGCTCGAAAAAATAAAGTTAAAGGCTGAAATTTTATCTGAGCGAAAAGCAGGAGCTGTCGTTCCTCATCCAAAGGGCAATCTGGTTATTTACGCCACTCCCTATGGCGGCGAAATTTACCTTTGGGATGCAGAGTACGGGGTTGAGGTAGCCTGTTTCAAAGATGGAAAAGAGGCAGATGAAGGACTGGCATTGAACCTCGATGGTTCACTACTGGCCTATACCAGCTCAGAACATCTGATAAAGGTTTGGAATCTAGATTTAGGTCAAAAACAGGTTGAATTGAAAGGTCATAAGTGGGGACCAGTAGATTTGATAGCTTTTCACCCCCATAAAAATTTACTGGCAACAGCATCAAGGGCAGATGAGACAGTACGGGTCTGGGATGTAAATACCGGTAAACAGAAAGCTGTTCTTGAGGGATTTACTTCATTTGTATACGGTCTTGATTTTAGCTCGGATGGTACGAAAATAGCTTTGAGCCAGATTGGAGATATTGCTCAGATTTGGAACATTAAGCCCATTGAGCAGAAGTTAAAAGTATGGGAGCGTGGCAACGGAGCCACCGGTAATGTAGCTTTTAGTCCTGATGGCAATTCGTTTGCTGTCGGTTTTTCAAGAATGGTCAATCTTTACCATACCCAAACAGGTAAGAAGGTTGACACTTTTCGAGTGCAGAAGGAAAATCGGAGAAACAGAAATTGGACCAAGGGCGCTACGGTTGCCTTCAGTCCTAACGGAATAATTTTAGCGGCCAATAGTTACAAAGGTTTAGTGAGTTTATGGTACGTTGCTACAGGTGAAGAATTTGCAGTTTTGGAATGTGCTAAGTCCGACGTTGATCACTTCACATTCAGCCCTGATGGAAAAACTCTGGCTGTTGGAGTGTGGGATTCTGTTCAGCTCTGGAATTGGCGGACACGCGTGCGGAAGGCTGTCTTAAAAGGTCGCTGGGTAAGAAGAGCACTAACATTTAGTCCCGATGGTAGACTACTTGCTTTTGCAGGTGAGGACTATACCATAAAAGTATGGGATATTCATAGAGAAGAAGAATATCTTACTTTAGAAGGTCATAAATCACTACTTGAAAGCCTGGTTTTCAATTCTGATGGTACTTTGCTAGTTTCATCCGGTTCTGACTACACAGTTCGGTTATGGGATGTTAAGAATGGACAGGAATTAACAGTCTTACCACATAGAGAGATGTCTCCAAAGTGCTTGACCTTTAGTCCTGATGGGACTTTATTTGCAACTACTGATGGTGCTCATGTCAGGATATGGGGCGTGACCAAAAGCTAGAACCAAGAAAAACATTTTCCTTGTTGCAAGAAAGCGCTCTAATAAGCGCATCGAGCCGATCAGCTATCCAAGAATTTGGTAAGGTAATTGCTAGCAAAATCGATTTTAGTTGAAAGCCTTTATGCCCACCCGCTGACGGCTCATGCACAAGGCCGTTAGCCAGCCACCCTTACTGCGGACCCTGCAGCCCCTCATCCTCCGACTCGCTGCCGGGGGTTGGTTCGCCGGTGGGTTCCGCAGTGGCGGTAGGGGTTTCGGAGGTGGGTTCAACGGTGGCCGTTGTCTCCGGCTCGGCGGTGGGGGAAGTGAAGCTTTCCGGGGTGATCACGGTCGTCGCGACGGGTGCGGCGGTGGAGCCGGTCTCCGGTTCAGCGGTTTGGAGAGGTTCGGTGGTCACGGTCATGACGGTTGTGGCCGTAATGGCGGCGGTGGGTGAAATTACCGGGCGGGGCGTCGGGGTGGGCGGCCTGTTGCTCCACAAGCCCAGGTTTCCGGCCCTGGCCCGCTGTTCGGCTTCCAGAATTTCGGCCCGGAAACGGGTATCGGGTTCGCTAACGGCGGCCCGAGCCAGCCCCTGCTCGGCCAGGGTGATGCTCAGTAGCTCATCCCCCAGGTAGACGTAGCGCAGTAAATTCCCCTCGTCGTCGGTGTCGCTCTGGTCGCGTTCCAGGCGCACAACCTTTCTATTGGTCAGTTTCTGATTTACCTCAAAGGCGACAATGCCCCAGGGAACGCTGGGAGTGTTGGGCGGCGCGTCAATGCCGAGATAGCGGACGGTGTAAGTCTCCCCAGGGGCATCCCCTTCCATCACTACGCTGATCGTATCTCCATCCACAGCGCCGACTACCAGCGCCCGGACCTCATCAGGCAGGGGGGTGATAGTAGAGGTGGGGCCAGGCGTGAGTTCGGTGAGGGGGATGACCCGGGTGCTGACCGGCGTGGGTTTAGCGGTAGGCGCGCCGGTGGGCAGCACGACGGTTTCGGCCCGATAGAGCGCGCCGGGCGTCGCCGGGGTGGCTTGAGCACAGGCAGCCATGAAGCAAGCGAGAAGGCAAAGCACAGAAAATGGGTAGATTTTGCCAATCCTCGCGCCCAGGCGGGTCAGAACAAAATTGGACTGCTTGAAACTTCTTTGCATAATCTTAACCGGGAAGCGTATTATACCGCTAATAAGCTTTCTCAGAAAATCGGCCTGCCCATTAATTGAACCGCTGACCTCCCTGAAAGGGCAAACAAAAATCCCGGCGTTAACCGGGATTGAAAAGGTATAGGTGTAATTTACAGGAGTTACGCCGTTGAAGGATTTGCCCCCCTCTAACTCCCCCCACAGGGGGAGAATTAGCTTAAGTCCCTCCCTTTGGGAGGGATTTAGGGAGGGCTTTTCCACCCACCCCGTAAGTCCTGTAATTTACGAAAGTGAAAAAGTAAACTTTTTCACTCCTTCGCGCCGTTACTGAGCCGGCAGGATGATAAAAAATTTGCTGCCGGGCAGTGTCTCTGGATCGTAGCCGCTGCTTTCCACCCAAATCCGGCCGTTGTGAGATTCGATCACGCCGCGGGCGATGGTCAAGCCCAAGCCGGCCCCGCCGCCCATAAATTGAGTTTTGCTGGTGCTGTGCAGCGCGACATTTTCGGCGGTGCTAAATTTCTCAAAAATCAATTTTTGCTTGTCTAAAGCAATCCCAACGCCGGTATCGGTCACGATGATCTGCACAAAGGTTTGGTCCTCGTCGGCGGTTTTGGGCAAAAGCCGGGCGCTGATGCTGATCCGTCCCCCATCCGGGGTATATTTGATGGCATTGCTGACAATGCGGCTCATGGCCGAATGGAGTTGGTTGGTATCGCCGTTAATAATCGGTAAATCTTTGGCAATGTCCGTTTCAATCGTGAGGTTGCGCCCGGCGGCGGCCCGGCTCTGTTCGGCCTCGACCGAATTAATGATACTCCGCACTGAAACCGGGGCAAACTTTAGATCCTTGTTGGCCAGTTCCATGCGAATCACGCTGACCATATCGTCCATAATATCTTTGAGCCGTGCTGCCCCTCTGGCCACGCCGGCCAGCAGCTCTTTGGCCGTTTCATCCCCATTAATCGCCGGCAGTGTCTGTAACATCTGGGTGTAGCTGTGAATCACCGTCAGGGGGGTGCGCAGTTCGTGGGAAGCGACCGAGATAAAGTTGCTTTTGGCCTCTTCAAAGTGTTTAAGCCGCTCGTAAGCCACCTTTAAATCGTTTAACTTCCGTTCCAGCTCTTCAATCAGGCCGACATTTTGTTCCTTGAGATAATGTTCGCGTTTGGTTGCCGGCGCTTCCGGTTTATGGCCGGCAGCGATATATTTGGCCACCGAGGCAATTAACTCTTCAAAATCAAACGGCTTGCTCAGATAGTCATCACAGCCTATGGCTTTAGCTCGCTCCCGGTCATCCAGGACATTACGCGCCGTCAAAGCAATAATCGGCACAGTGGTGAGCTGAGCAAAACTGCGAATGCGAGTCACCGCGGTAAAGCCATCCAGATCAGGAAGGTTGATATCCATCAAAATCAAATCAGGGTGAATCTCGACCGCTTTCTTGATGCCCTCCAAGGCGCTGACCGCGTCAACGACCTGATAACCCTGACTTTCCAGGATGCGTCTGACTAAAATTCTGTTTTCGTGAGTGTCTTCAACGTTTAGAATGGTCGTAGATGTACTCATATCCGGTTTCTGGACAATTTGATGCACGCAAATAAGTAAAACGAGAATTCGAAGCAGTAAGTGAAATCCGGTTATCTACAAAACAAGGGGTATTTCGCCTCGATGAATGCTTCCCTAACTTTGAGGATAAATGTTGGAACAGACTCCTTGAGTCGGTCTTTTGACATGATACCATATCTATCCAAAATGAATATAGGATAACCATCCCAACAAGAACTGGCTCTTACGTCCTTTATCTTCGGTAATGCCGTCATTATACAACGTTCGAGAGGCACCTTCAAAAATACAAGCTGCGTTTTTAACCAGGTGTTTTTGGCAAATTCGTCATTCTGAATAGGGAGATTATAATAGTAGCTGAACTATTTTTCACAAGAAATTCAAAGATGTGCTAACTATGCGTAAATTAGTGACCGGGCGCTGGCTGCTCAAACATTTATTAGTCGTGCTCGTATTAATCATGCTGATCAACCTGGGATTATGGCAGCTCCGCCGGCTGGACGAAAAACGGACGTTCAACCGGAATATGACTGCCGCTTTCAATCAACCGGCCACTCCTCTCGGCAATGGTCCGATTGATCCGGCAGCACTTCATTTTCAGCGCGTCGCCGTTACCGGCACGTTTGACAACGCCCAGGCGATTGTTATTCGCAATCAACTCCTCGGCGACACCCCTGGCCTGCACCTGGTTACGCCGCTCCGCCTCAAGAACAGTGATCGAGCGATATTGGTTGATCGGGGTTGGATTCCACGGGGCGACTCGGACCCGGACCCGGCTGACTTAACGGCCTACGATCTTCCCGGTGAGGTCACCCTGGAAGGCATCGCTTACCAAACCCAGACCCGCCCCGGAGCGCTTTCACCGCTCGACCCACCCCTCAAGGAGGGTCAGACGCGCCTAGTGGCCTGGTTTCGGGTGGATATTGAACGCATCCAGGAACAATTGCCCTACCCGCTCCTGCCCATTTTTATCAGACAGTTCCCCGGCCCCCATACCGACCCCCAAGGTTTACCTCGCCAGGAAAGCGGGCTGACTCTGGACGAGGGGCCGCACCTGGGTTATGCCCTGCAATGGTTCTCGTTTGCCGCGATTTTGGTGGTCACCTACGCCGTGTTTCTGCGACAAGAACTACGGAAGAAGTGAGGCGAAGAAACGAAGACAAGATAGACTTCACAAAAATTTTTGCCGAGATTTGGGAATAAAAATAAGGAAGAAATCTCCTAATCCTCCAACCCCGGCCCAAGATGAATGAAATTACTTTCCTGGGTAGTTATATACATTGCCTCACTGTTCTTCTCGGCGCGGGCGGGGCCGGCGCGATGAAGCTTTCGAGATTGTCCCGGCCGCGCCGGAAACTTCCAGGTGAACCTCCGGCAGCGGGTCGCTTTCAACCAGGCCGGATTGGATCAGGCGGCGCATTTCGGCGGCCGCCAGCGGGTCGGTTTCCACCGGCTGATAGGCAGCTAAAACCCGCTCAACTTCGGCCAGGGTGCGCTGGTGCAGCGTTGGCTGGCCGGCTTTTTGCCAGTTGTCCCGGTTGAGCCGGTCAAACGCGGGGCCGGGCAAATACATCTCTTCCGTCCAATATTTCAGAGTGTGCTGGGCGACGAGCAGGTGCTGATCCTGCAAAAGCTGGCGCACCAGATCAATCGTGGGTAAATCCTCCACCGGCTTAAAATTGCGGACAAAGTGGAGCGCCTGGCCGCATAATTCGTTGTCAAACACCAGTTTTTCCAGGCTGAAGACCAGCACATAATCCAGCATGCCCGGTCCGGAGACCGAGTTGACCCCGGCCAGCGCCGCCAGAAGGGCGCTGGCAAAGGCTTCGGCGCCGCCTTGGGCGTCCACAAATTTGCTGTCACTCAAAGCCATGTAAGATTGGGTCGGCAGTCCCAGCGCCTTGGCCACCTTGACATAGGCCACATCCACCCGCAGCGATTCAACCGCCGCCATTGGCGACGAGGTGGTTTTCATATGGAAAGCTGCCGGCGCACCGCCAAAGAGCAGAGGCGCGCCCGGCTTGATCACCTGGGCCATGGTCAGCCCGGCCAGCACGTCGGTCACGTGCATAACGGTCGCTCCCACGGCAGTGACCGGAGCGATCAGGCCCATCAAAGTGACCGGGACCAGTTCAATGGGGATGCCCCACTCAACACAATCAATCAGGTTTTGGCAGGAGTCGTGGCTGTAACGGAACATACCCGTCGGGGTGATGGTAAAGATGCTCATGGGGCGGGCTATCAAGTCGGCTTTGTCATGCCGAAAGAGCGCCATCATCTCGGCCATGCGCGGCGTGCCATGAGCCGTAAAAGCGCCGGAGACAACCGGCTTGAGCGAGTTGGTCAAACAATGATACAGCCGCCAGGCGTCGGACACCTGGGGTTCGATGTCGCCGGTGGAAAAGGCGGTGGCCAGGTAAGCAATATGAGGTAGACCATCCGCCAGGCGGACATATTCGATAAAGTCGGCGGTGGTCGCGGCGCGGGTCTCGCCGGTGCGGTGATCCAGCACTTTAACCCCGCTGGAACCGGGCACAAAATGGACATTGTCGCCGCCCAGGAAGGCATGCGGGTCGCCGTTCCGATTGAATAGGGTAAATGAGCGAGGGGTGCTGGCAATCGCGCGATCCACCTCATCGGGGGGAAAAAGAATCCGCTGGCTGGCCGGGTCCTGTTTGAAGCCATGATCCAGCAGCCGCTCGCGCAGCGTCTGGCCCATCACCTCGACCCCCACCTCGGCCAGGATCTGCTTGGCCTCGACCAAAACCTGTTTGATTAAATTATCTTCGATGATTTCGATGGTGGGCTTCATCAGCGGACCTTACTCTCAATTAGGTTGAAACCGGAAAAAGTACCAGACTCTATTTTCAACATTCATATCAATCGTGAACTTATCTGAAACCTGTTGGCTCTCCCCGTTTTCCAGGTAAAAAGTCCAGACGCCGGCAATGTAGATCGCGCGCGGCTGCGGTTCGAATTTGATATTGCCACTCTTGACCACACCGCCGGGTGGGGTATGACCGATGGTCTGCCCGGCAGAAAAGTCGGACCGGGTCACAATCCCATCGGGGTCGGTGCCGACAAGGCGGAAGCCGGGTATCCAGCTATTGTCGCCTCCTTGAACAGCCACCATAATGGACAGGAGCGTCGATTCGGTGGGTTGCGTGTATAGCTCGGCCAGATTGAACTGCCAGGTGGGGACCGGCGTAGGGGTCGGGGGCGGAGGCTGGGTCGGTGGAGGGGGTGGGGCCGGGGTGCTGGTTGGAGTTGAAGTGGGAGTCCGGGTAGGGCGCGGTGTCCGGGTGGGGGTGAGGGTCGGGGTATCGCTTGGAATCGGAGTGAGAGTGGGCGTAGGTGTAATGGTTGGGGTTGGGGTGGCCACGGGGGTGGAGGTAAAAGTCGGCTGGAGGGTCCTGATGATTTCTGTAGTCGGGGTTGGTTCGTCCGCCAGCGCTACCAGTTTGTCAAAAGGGGAAGCCAGGGTGCAGCCAGTCAGCCAGACCAAGGCCAGGAAGAATGGAAGAATGGAGGGCTGGAAGACTGGAGGTTTGCCAATCTTCCAATCTTCCAACCTTCCAACCTGCCGACAATATTTGAATGGGGTACGTTTTATCGGTTTCAAGCTAGACTCTTTTCTTCAGCGAAAGGTAAGCCAGCCAGATTGTATGCAGAACAATCTCTTGACACAAATGCAAGGGGACACAGGTTTGTAAAAACTTTAACCCAAGCTGCTACTTTTAACTGATTTTCACCGCAGAGGCACAGAGATTTTTTATTATTTTTCTCTGTGCCTTCGTTCGCTTCGCAGTCTGTGGTAAATTTTGAGTTTACTAAAGTGAGCAGCAGCTTGAGTCACCTTTAAGAAAAATCCGGGGAAGTAGGGGGACTAAATTACGAGTTAAATACCGGAACGAGCTTAAGAGGTATCTTGAGGCAAGGCCGGCCGGGTCGGGGTGGGCGTCGGGGTTACTGTAGGGGCTGGCGTGCTGTCCGGCGGCGGGAGTTGATGCTCCAATTTCGTTACCAGATGCCATAAGAGAGGCAAGTTTTCATCCAGAACAGCCTGCATGGTTGGGTCAGTATCGCCACGGCGGCTTAAGAGTTCCGGTTTCTGGTTGAAGGCCGTTGGTCCAGCGGGCAGCAGCAGCTTACGCAGAGCTTCATAATCGCTGCGTTTGATTTCTACGGCAGCCATGGTCCCGCGAGT
This sequence comes from Anaerolineae bacterium, assembly GCA_023382535.1. The sequence goes on from JAHDWA010000045.1 coordinate 37,121, forward strand.
CAAGCGAAGGGGGCGGATGGGGGTAGCGGTTTGGGTCAGGTGAACCCGCAGCGAAAATTCGTAGCGATCAAGTGTGATCAAAACCTGAGCCAGCAGGTAGTAAACATTGTTTTGCTTGGTCACCACCTTCAGGGGCTGCAACAAATTCAAGGGGACACCCTCACGCCACTGGGCAAACTGGCTCTCGATTTGGTCCGGTTCGGTTAATAATTCGGTGGCGCTGTGCAGAGAACCAAAACTGCTGGCCAGCGGAGAAAAGTCAACAATCGCCTGGCTGCCATCGGCAAAACGAACCCAGACCGCCACATGATCCACGCGATCCTGCAAGTCGTCCACGGGCGCCGCCACGCCGAAGCGGCCCAAGGCCACACCTCGGACTTGGGGCGATTGCAGCAATTCCTGCTGCACCGCATAGGCTAAAACAAAGCTGTCCACGGCCGGCCAATCGGCTGGGTTGGCCGGTTGCGGAGAATAGGCCAGGCGAGCGAGTTGGCCTTCCGGACCAGGTTCAATGACAATCTTGGTAACGTCATCTTCCAGGAGCGGGGCAAAGCCAAACTCAAATTTACCCAGAGTGGCTTTGGCGGCATTCAAGGCTTCGACATTATCGTTGTTAGGAATGACCAGCGGCCGGGTAGGGGTTGGGCTGGGGGCAGGCGTTGGGGTCGGCTCGCTGGCGCAAGCCGGTAGAAGGGCGATCAGCCCCAGAATCGCGCCCACCATCAGGAGAACTTTTAAGAGGGGCTGATGGCGAGTTTGCAGGAACCTGCCCATTGGACCAATAACTTGGATCATGACCGCTCCAGCCAGGCCGCTCCGAATTGAAATTTTGAGCTGGCCTTGAGTTTTCAGAAGAAACAAGAACATGGTACACAATGAGCCAGATTCGTCAAACGTTAGTAGACGCCGCTGGGAAGAACAAAGTACTTTGACTCGGCCTATCCTTCGTGATAAACTAGGCCAAAGCCACTCCACTCAATCTTAAATTATCATACCGAGGAATCTATGCCAACTGTCGCCTTTCAAGGCATCACCGGCGCCTATTCTGAGAGCGCCATTTTTCAATTTTTCGGTGCCGAAACCAAAACAGTTTCATGCCGGACCCTGGAAGGGATTTACGAAGCCGTCGAAACGGGCCGGGCCGATCTGGGCCTGCTGCCGGTCGAAAACGCCCTGGCCGGTTCGCTGCCGCGCGCCTACGAACTGCTGATGGAACGTGACCTGCGGATTCGGGCCGAGATGATTATGCACATTCAGCACACGTTGATGGCGGCGCCAGGCGTTAAACTGAGAGATTTGAAGCGGGTGCGCTCGACCCTGCTCTCGCTTAACCAGTGCGAAAAGTTCATCAACCGCTACGGTTTGGAACAAGTCCCTGCCTCAGATACGGCCAGCAGCGCCCGCGATCTGGCGGCCCGCCCTGAGCCAGACCTGGGCGTGATTGCCAGCAAACTAGCGGCCCAGATTTACAAGCTGGATGTCCTGGAAGAGGAAATCGAGGATGCCGCTTTCAACTACACCCGCTTTTTTATCCTGGGCCGGGAAGACCCGCCCCGCGCTCAGCGCAGCAAAACCTCGCTCATTTTCAGTGCCCGCCATTTGCCAGGTTCGCTCTATCACTGCCTGGGCGAGTTTGCCGAGCGCAATATCAACCTGACCAAAATTGAGTCCCGCCCTCGCCGCGACCGCCCCTGGCAGTATCTGTTTTACCTGGATTTTGAAGGCCACTGGCAAGACCCCGCTGCCGAGGCGGCCCTGCTGGGGCTGCTGCGCCGGGCCGGTTTTGTCAAAATGCTCGGCTCCTATCCCATGGCCACCACACCGCACCCCGAAGAATCCAAAGGGCGAGGAGGCGAAGAACTATGGAGCAACAGCCACATAGACGAACCTACTGACCTTCCACCCTTCAGCCGCGGATAAACCCATGATTATCATTATGCATTCTGAAGCCACCCCTTTTGAAATTGACAACGTCGTGGCCGAGGTGGAGGCCAGGGGCTGGCAAACGCACCTTTCCCACGACTCGGGCGAAACCGTCATCGGTTTGCAGGGCAGCGGGCAGCCGCTGGACCCGTTCTACCTTGGCCAGATGCCCGGCGTCAAAGAAACGATGGCTATTACCCAAAAATTCAAGCTGACCAGCCGGGCCTTCCGCCGGGAGGATACAACCTTTACCCTGGGTGACGTGAACATCGGCAGCGGCCAGGTAGCAGTCATTGCCGGGCCATGCAGCGTGGAAAGCCGGGAACAACTGCTGGAAACGGCCCATGCGGTCAAAGAGGCCGGGGCCACTTTTCTGCGGGGCGGAGCCTACAAGCCGCGCAGTTCGCCCTACAGTTTCCAGGGCATGGGGGAGCAGGGCCTTAAATTGCTGGCCGAAGCTCGCGAAGCAACGGGCCTGCCTATCGTCACCGAAGTCATGTCGCCCGGCAAAGTAGCCCTGGTTGCCATTTATGCCGACGTGCTGCAAATCGGGGCGCGCAACATGCAGAACTTCGATTTACTCAACGCCGTCGGCCAGGCCCACAAGCCGGTGCTGCTCAAGCGCGGTATGTCGGCCACCCTTGAAGATTTGCTTATGGCCGCCGAGTACATTCTGGCCCACGGTAACAACCGGGTCATGTTATGTGAGCGCGGCATCCGCACCTTTGATAACAAATACACCCGCAATACCTTCGACATCAACGCCATCCCGCTGCTTAAAGAGCTGACCCACCTGCCCATCGTCGCCGACCCCAGCCACGCAATTGGGGTCCGCCGCCATGTCAGCGCCATGACCCTGGCCAGTGTCGCCGCCGGCGCCGATGGCCTGATTATCGAAACCCACCCCGACCCCGACCATGCCGTTTCCGATGGTGACCAATCGCTGACCCTGCCTCAATTCAAAGAGTTGATGGAGCAGGTGCGCGCTATGGCCGAGGCCGTGGGTCGAACGGTTTAGCTGTTTTTGTCCGCAGAGCGGTAAGAGATTTGTTAGAAGTTTTTGGTTAAGTAGATAGTATGGGTAGAATCAGTAGATAGTATTTGGTAGAAAGGTTATGGGTTATGTCTAACATAAAACAGCAGGATTTACAACCTTCAGGCCGGGAAGTCGCTACTCTAGGCGGCGGCTGCTTCTGGTGCCTGGAGGCAGTTTATGATGAGCTGCAAGGCGTAGAGGATGTGGTGTCCGGCTATTCGGGCGGGCATATGGTTAATCCAACCTATCAACAGGTCTGCAACGGCACAACCGGCCACGCCGAGGTGGTTCAACTGACCTTTGACCCCGCAATCGTCTCATTTCGAGAGATTCTGGAGATTTTCTTTACTATTCACGATCCCACCACCCTCAACCGGCAGGGAGCCGATGTTGGGCCGCAGTATCGTTCGGCTATCTTTTATCACACCCCGGAACAAAAAGAGACGGCGGAGCAGGTCATTGCTGAACTTAACGCGGCGCAGCTCTGGGACGATCCAATTGTGACCGAGGTCACGCCGTTCCAGGCTTTTTATCCGGCCGAGGCGTATCACCAGGAGTATTTTCAACGCAATCCTGGGCAGGGTTACTGCCGGGTGATCATTGCCCCCAAAGTAGCCAAGTTCCGCCAGAAATACCTGGCCAAGCTCAAAAAGTAGAGGCGCTATCCGATTGAGCGTATCCCAATTTTTAGGGTGAAACGACAGAGGACGCTTCGCGGAAACCTCTGCCGTCTGCCTGAAACAAGGACAGCTTCATCTTTGCGCTCATATTGACACCTCTTCGGCCTTGTGCTACAATATTTTCAGTAATTTCTGAATATTTGGAACAAGGTGTATGAGCGAACTCAACGAGATCAAAGAAAAATTTATATTGCATTGGGGGGAGCAGGGATCACTCTGGGGCATTAACCGGACGATGGCCCAGGTGCATGCGCTCCTTTTTGTTTCGCCAGAGCCGCTATCCGCCAACCAGATTATGGAGGAGTTACAAATCAGCCGCGGCAATGTCAGTATGGCCCTGCGGGAACTGATGGCCTGGGGCCTGGTCAGCCGGGTTCATATTAAGGGCGAGCGCCGCGAGTTTTACACTACGGAAAAAGACGTGTGGATGATGTTCCGTATCATTGCGCGCGAGAGAAAGAAACGAGAGGTTGACCCAACTATTGAGGTCTTGCGTGAAAGTGTCACCCGGCTCAACCAGATGCCCGATGCAGAAGGCAAATACGAACGAGAGCAAATCAAAAACCTGCTTGACTTTTTTGAAACCGGCGTAGAAGTGTACAAAGACCTGGAAACGCAATCCCCGACCAGTATTCTGAAGTTAATGGGCAAAGCCCTACAGGTGAGACAGTTGCTTTCATAGCTTGTCTTATTTGTTCATAAGTTTCACTGTTTTCTGAAAGTTGTGAAAGTAAAGGTGGCAAACTACAAGGTGCCGCCTGAGGAGAGGAAAATGACCGTCAAATCGGAGATGAGATTCTTTCCCAGCTTGTTGAGCAATCGCCACTATTCGGGTACGGTGGCCACCCTGCTCTACAACTGGCCCATTTTTGCGGGCTTGCTCTTTTTCGGCCTGGTTGCCCTGACAGTTAGTTACCTGGCGGCAGGTCCATGGAACTGGCTGCTTTTAGCCAGCGGCGCCGGCGCAGTGGGGTTGATCGCCAGTATTCTGACCGCCTCATTTTTTGTCTATGATTGGGGCCGGCAGCACGAGTATGACCGCCTGGCTCAGGTGGGACAGCTAACCCAGGCCAATGTGGTGATTGCTATTACCTGCGGCAAATTACGCGGCACGCGCGGCCTGCTGCCTAATTTTCAAGGTGGACATTACTTTTTGATTGATATTTACGATGCCCAGAAAATGACCGATGCCGCCCTCCGCCGGGCGCGGAAGCTGGAACCTCCGCTGCAAGCGGAACGACGCATCTATCAACGGCCCGGTCAAGCTACGAATCTGCCCCTGCCCCACAATTGGGCCGACATCATCTACTGCGACTTCAGCCTGCACGAACTGCAAGATGCTGCCGACCGGGACGCTCTTTTTAGCGAGTTTGCCCGCGTCCTCAAGCCCGGCGGTCGCCTGTTGATTGCCGAACACGGGCGGGATTGGCTTAACTTCGCCGCGTTTGGCCCCGGCGCTTTCAGCTTTTTCTCCCCGGCTACCTGGCAGAGACACATCCACAAAGCTGGCTTAGCGATCCAGTATCACGAGCGCTGGCGGGGCCTGGTCCATTTGTGGGTAGCGGAGCGGCAGCCCCGTTAATAACCTCAGTACTCAGCTAGATCCGCCCAAACTCCCTGGCCAACTGGGCGGCGCTCATGTGGATCATCGTCGGGCGGCCATGCGGGCAGGTACGCGGAGCGCTGGTCGCCTCTAACTGGCGGACTAACTCGCGCATTTCCTCCGGCGATAGAATTTGCCCTCCTTTAATGGAAGCCCGTTTGCAAACCGTGATGGCAATCTTTTCGTGCGTTTCCCGCGCCAGAGGGATAGCCCCATCGGCCATCTCGGCTAAAATATCCACCAGCGCCCGCGCCGGATCGGCCCGGCTGAGCATTTCAGGCACGGCCCGCAGGCGATAGGTGGCGCCGCCAAACGGCTCCAGTTCAAAACCGACCTCGGTTAAAGCATCCCACTCGGCTTCCAGCAGCGCCGCATGCCCGGGCGAAAGTTCGACCACCACCGGCTCCAACAACTGCTGGCGGGCAACGGCTGCCTGCGCTTTTTGCGCCGCCAGCTTCTCATACAAAATCCGTTCGTGGGCGGCATGCTGGTCAATGAGATAAAGACCATCCGGCCCTTCGGCGACAATGTACATCTGCTGAATCTGGCCTACCACCCGCATGAGCGGCATCACCTGCGGCATAGACGATGCGAGGAATTGGCGTTCGCCTTCACTGTCAGCGGCAGCCGGCAGCGACAGGGTTTGCTGCGCTTCAAAGCCAAACTGGCTAAAACCGGGGCTGCCGTGGTTGCCAAACGAAGTGCGCCAGGGTGCAGTATCGCCGGCATGGCCGCCAAAGTCACTGGAAAAGCTGTAAGTTGAAGGCGAAGGCCTCCCATAGGCCGGCACCGGCGCAGCCGCCGTGACCGCGGCCCGAACCCCCTTTTGAACCACTTTGAAAATCTCGCGCGGGTCTCTAAATTTAACTTCGGCTTTGGTCGGATGAACATTGACATCCACTTCGGCCGGATCTATTTCGATGTTCAGGACAGCTACCGGGAAACGGCCCACCGGCAGAAACGTATGATAGGCCTGGACGACCGCCTGGTTGAGCGAACGATCCTGAATCCAGCGCCGGTTAACAAAAAAGATGAGCTGATCGCGCGCCCCCCGATGCAAAGCGGGAACCCCAGCATAACCATGAACAGATACAGGCAGGGGGGGAGAAGGTTTTTTCTCCTCTGTTCCTCCTGCCTGGCGCTCCGCCCTGGCAGCCCCCTGCCCCCCTGCTTCATTGTGCTCCACCAAAATCATCTGCCGGGCCGTTTCCAGGTCAAAAACTGCGGCCAGGGTGTCGAACAGCTCGCCGCTGCCGTTGGTCTGGAAGGTCAGGCGGTTATCGCTCTGCAGGGCAAAACGAATGTGGGGGTAAGCCAGGGCATAATGTGAGACAATCCGATGAATATGAGCCGCTTCGGTCGCGTCGGCTTTGAGGAATTTGAGGCGGGCGGGGACATTGTAAAACAGGTTTTCCACCGTAATGATCGTCCCACCCGGCGAACCGGCAGCGCCCAATGCTAGCTGCTGGCCTCCCTCCAGGCGAATGCGGGTAGCCGCCGGCTGCGCCGCAGGCCGGGAAACCAGGGTTAACTGTGATACCGCGGCGACCGAGGCCAGGGCCTCACCCCGGAAGCCGAGGGTCATGACCTGGCTCAAATCCTCGACCGAGGCGAGCTTGCTGGTTGCGTGCCGCGCAAACGCCAGCGGAACTTCTTCAGCGGCAATACCACCGCCATCATCCATGACCCGGATCAACCGCTTGCCACCACCCTGAATTTCTACCCTAATGGTTCTGGCCCCGGCATCTATGGCGTTCTCAACCAGCTCTTTGACCACCGAAGCAGGCCGCTCCACCACTTCTCCGGCGGCAATTTTGGCCGCCACGTCGGGCGGCAGGATACGAATTGTCACAACCTCTGCTCCATCATCATAATACCTTTTAACGCCAGATATTCTACCACAGTGTGACTGAATTTGCTCATCTGAAGCCATTGACGTGTATCAAGTTGGGGTCAAGTTGCCTCAAATTCAGAACCAGGTTTGACATCCTATCAAGCATCACTATCATGACGCCCAATTCTGCCCAATGTTAAGGATGTAAAGTACTGTGCGACTGACCTGGCTTGGCGCTGCCGGTTTTAAGGTGAACACCAGTGAGGGCGCTACTCTCTTAATTGACCCCTATCTTTCCCGTCCGGCCCTGGCCGAACCGTTCTTGCCCATTCAACTGGCCGACCTGATCCCCGTGGACGAAATTTTTCTGACCGACGGCCGCTTTGACCACGCCCTGGATACGCCAGCTTTAGCCGAACAGACCGGGGCCATTGTTCACGCGGGTGAGCCGGTCTGCCGGCGCTTGATCAGTCAGGGCATATCGGAGCGCAACCTGGAACATATCATCCCCAAAACACCCAAGCGCATCGGCAGTCTAAGCTGGCAGGCAGTAGCCAGTCATAGAAATGGAGTGGATACCCTCCCGGCAGTACGCCGCTTGATTCGTAATCTACAGATGCCGGCCCACCTGGGCGACCTGGTCCGAGCCTGGCCGCCCGGCCAGGAAGTGGCCTATTTCTTTCGGATTGATGGCCTGTCACTGGTTCATTTGAGTAGTACCCATTGGGCTGAGGCCGAGGTAGGTGACTTGCAGCCCGATGTAGCCTTGCTGCCGGTCGAGAGCAATCCCGATACCAGTACTGCCGCTGCCCGGCTGGCAGCCCTACTCAATCCGAAAATGGTGGTGCCTCATCACTGGGACAATTATTTTCCACCTTTAAGCAGGCTGGGTGATCTAGCCCGGTTCAAAATCGTTCTACAAGCTTTAGCCCCTCAAGTACGGGTCTACCAACCCGTAATTGGTCAGGGCTTTGATCCAATTGACTTGTTATTTAAAAATTAGATTTGCTTGACCCTACGCTGGCCCGACAAATTTGACGTGCCTATTGACAACAAACCGGCTTTGTGTAATAATATCGGCGTGAAAAGTCAATAGTTATTTTCACCTCAACCTTGCTATCCTAATATCAAGGAGGTGATGCTAATAATGTCTGATTTTAGTAGCATGCAAAGCGCCGTAGCATCACCTCCCGCCATCGGGTAGAATGCTACGGCGCGGCAAAGGGTCACACGTATGTGTGGCCCTTTGTTCTTTAAACGACCGCCCCCAACCGACGGCTGACCGCCGACGAGTTTAGAAGCTTGGATCAAAGTACATGGCAGTCTGTGGTCGGCGATCAGCGGTCATTTTAGAGAGAGAAAAATGCCGACTTATCCACTGGGAAAATTACCAGCAGCAGATTTAGCGCGCTTATTAAGTCAATATGCCCCTCATGATCCCCGGCTCCTGGTCGGCGGCTCGGTGGGCGAAGATGCCGCCGTGATTGACATGGGGGATCGCTACCTGGTGGCCACCACCGACCCGATTACCTTTGCCAGCAGCGAGATTGGCTGGTATGCGGTTAACATCAACGCCAATGATGTAGCCTGCGCCGGTGCTACCCCCCGTTGGTTCCTGGCAACGCTGCTTTTACCGGAAAACAGAAGCACGCCGGAGTTGGTTGAACAGATTTTCGGGCAGATCAGTTCGGCCTGCGCCAAGTTGGGCGTGACCTTGGCCGGAGGCCACACCGAAATCACTTATGGCCTTGATCGGCCCATCGTCATCGGCCAGATGCTGGGTGAAGTTGCTCCTGATAAACTGGTCACCAATCGGGGAGCGCGGCCAGGCGATGACCTGATTTTGACCAAAGGTATTGCCGTAGAAGCGACGGCGATTATAGCCAAAGAGCGGCGACCCGAGCTGCTCAATTATTTTGATGAGTATAGTCTTGATCATTATGCGAACTTTCTAGGCAAGCCAGGGATCAGTGTGGTCAAGGATGCGGCTGTGGCGGTAGCAGTGGGCGGGGTGCACGCCATGCATGATCCGACCGAAGGAGGAGTCGCCACCGGCCTCCATGAGATGGCCCAGGCGTCAGGGGTAGGGCTGGAAATCAGAGAGGAGGCGCTGCCCTTCCTGCCGGAGACATTGGCCCTGTGCCGGCATTTTGGACTGGAGCCGCTGGGCGTAATTGCTTCCGGGGCCTTGCTGATCGCCGCCGATCCCCACTTTACCCCCGGAATTGTCAAGAATTTAGCTCAAGCCGGGATCAAAGCCGCTGTGATCGGCCAGGTGCAGCCGGCCGAGCAGGGACGGCGGCTGATCGGTCCAGCCGGAACCCGCCCGCTGCCAACCTTTGCCCGCGACGAAATCACCCGCTTGTTTGAGTAACCGCTTCCGCTTCATAAAACGCCAGCAGCAAGTGGACCTTGGCCTCAAACAGGGCGCGCTCGCCCCGGCGAAGGAGGGTAATCGCGTTGCTGTTAATGAGGGCATACCAAAAATCGGCCCGGTGCTCATGAGGCAGGCGCTCGGCGACAATGGGCCGAAGCGCCTGGGCGTACTCCAGAAATTCGGCATACTCTGGGCCAAAACCTTTTTCAAAGCGCTGACGCAGCGTTGCCGCCAGAGCCGGTGCTGCGCCGCCGGTGCCAACCGCAATGGTCAACTGCCCCTGCCGCAGCACCGAGACGGCATGGAAGTTGCACTGGGGAATAACATCCATCACGTTGACCAGTTGGCCGTTGGCGCTGCCCTCAGCCCAAACGGCGTCATGGACGCCGGGGTCGCCGGTAGCGGCAATGACCAGAAAAGCGCCGGTCAGGTCGCCGGGTTGGTAGCGCCGATCCAGCCACTCAATTTTACCCTCCGCGGCATAGCGGCGGATGGTGTGGTGCGCTGCCGGGGCGATAACCCGCACCCGTGCTCCTGTTTCTAACAGGCCGGGCAGCTTACGGGCAATCTCTTTGCCCCCACCAATCAAAATAACCCGTTGATTCTCCAAAACTAGATTAACCGGATAAGTTTTCATTAAGATTTACTCCGAGTAATAATTTTGATGAGTTGCAAAATCAAAGGTAGCAGGGTAACAAAGTAGCATTTTTCTTGTGCTACCCTGCGACTTGCTACCTTGTAACCTGTCAGACGCTGTAGTGGATGCCGCACTCAATTTTGTCACGGCCCTGCCAACGACCGGCACGCTCATCGGCGGGGTCGCTAGTGGGGCGAGTACAGTGGGTACAGCCAATACTCCCATAGCCCAAATCGTGGAGGTAGTTGTAGGGCACGTCATTTTCCAGCAGGTAGCTCCAGACCTGGCCTCGCGTCCAGTTGGCCAAAGGATTAATTTTGACCAGATTGTGCTTGGCGTCCCAGGCCAGCAGGGGTAAATCGGTGCGGGTGGAGGCTTGATCGCGGCGCAGCCCGGTCAGCCAGGCCTCATAGCCCTGCAACACCTCGGCCAGAGGAATGACTTTGCGCAAATGGCAGCACAAATCGGGGTTTACCTGCCAGAGCTGGGGCTGGTAGAGCTGCGCCTGAACCGCCGGGGTGAGCGTAGACTTACGAATTTCCAACTGGATCGGGTAACGCCGCTGAACGCGTTCACGGAGGGCATACGTTTCTTCGAACAGAAAGTCCGTATCAATTGTGATGACTTTGACCCCAGGGTTTAGCTTGGCCAGATGATCCAGAACGACCATCCCGGTTGGTCCAAAGCTGGTGACAAGGGCTACTTTGGAACCAAAGGTGGCCAGGCTCCAGACCAGCAATTCGTTGAGCGGGCGCTCGGCGAAATAGTGATTAATTTCGCTAAAATCGGTTTCGGCACTAAAGGGGGACGCAGACAAGAAGGTCATGTTTCCCTGGGTCAGGTGAGTTTCTGAATCGGGACCTAGCATGAGCAGCTTTACCTCCAAGTTTTAAGAAACGTATATCCCAAAAACCGGACAATAAAAAAGCCCACCGATGACTCGATGGGCTAAGGTATGGCACAAATTTGCTAAGGTAAGAAATGGTTAAACCATGTGCTCCGTCGAGTGACTTGATCCCGCTAAACAACAAAAACAGGCCTGACAACAGGCGTTGCCGGCGGCTGGACAAGCAGCAAATTGGACAGAAAGCGGGTTAGCGATTACCATATCAAACCTTGCTGGCAAATTATAAGAAAGATTCTACATCTGGCAAATTAAAAGGAGGGGGATACTCCATCATGGATCTAGAACTCAAGGGAAAAGTTGCCGTTATTACCGGCGGCAATGTGGGGATTGGCCTGGCCATTGCCCAGGGACTGGCTCAAGAAAAAGTCAATGTGGTCCTGTGCGCTCGGAGTGAGGCCACCACCGTCGAGCAGGCGCAGCAGATCGAGCAAGCCTACGGCGTCAGAGCGATTGGCCTGCGCTGCGATGTCACCCGCCCCGCCGAAATAGAGGCGGTGGCCAACACCGTCGAGCAGACCTTCGGCGGGGCCGATATCCTCATCAACAATGCCGGCGAAGGAACTAATGAAACAATCATGACCGCCCCCGACGACAAGTGGCAGTATTATTGGGACCTGCACGTGATGGCGACCATCCGCTTCTCCCGAGCCTTGGTCCCGGCCATGCGCCGCCGTGGGGGTGGAGTCATTCTTAACAATGCCTCTATCTGCGCCAAGCAGCCGCTGGGCCATGAGCCGATCTACAACGTGACCAAGTCAGCATTAATGATGCTCTCCAAGTGCCTGGCCGATGAATTGATCCCGGACAATATCCGGGTCAACTGTATCAACCCCGGCTTGATTATGACGGCGGGCTGGACCGAAGCCGCCAAAAATATCACGGCGGAGACCGGCGCGGATTGGCAAGCCTACCTGGAGCAGGTCGCCAGGGAGAAAGCTCCGATTGGCCGCTTTGCCACGCCCGCAGAACTGGCCGATTTCTTTGTTTTTCTCTGCTCCCCACGGGCGAGTTATTGTGTCGGTTCAACCTACTACGTGGACGGCGGCTGGCTAAACGTGGTAGCCTGACCTGTTCCCCCTCTCGTCCAGCCTGTTCCCAAACTGCTCCCTCTTCGCCAAGCCGGCGCAGTGGCCGGGAGAGGCCAAGACCTCGGCGGGTAGGATAGGGTTTGGGAACGAGCTGAATCCCAGGTCAAAGCTTAATGGTGGGGAAACTCTCCGCGCCCTTCATCCTTCTGAGTATCCTCTGATTTCGACAGGAAAAGATCCTCTTTAATCGCCCGGACTAAATCTTCGATGTCTCCAATGTGCTTGCGCGCTGATTGATAGACAACAATGTTATTATCCTGTAAACTCAAACCAATGATCCTCATTCCCGGCACTGCTTTCACCAGGTGAATTTCCTCCTGGACCAGAGCCGGATTCATCCCGCTGTTACCCCAGATGATTACATCAGGCTGCAAGGTTTTAACCTCCTTAACGGCTCGATTGACCTCTGTCTCCTCGCCGATGATCTCTACGCCAGGGTCCTTACTCAAAAGGCTCTTCAACGCTCCACTAAACATTACACTATCCGACACAACAAAAACTCGCACTGCGTCCATCACTATACCCTGTTAACCTCTCTGGCCTTAAGTCATTCTCTAACTTTCTTGACACACCCCGTAAAGGTTTCTTGATATTATTGGACTTTAAGGTTCATTATACCCTATCGCTTTTTACATAACCATCCCTCACTCAGGTGATTTTTCAGTGGATAAAGAGCTATGTTCTCCTCGTTTTTAGGATCATCCAACTGGTAACACAGGTTATTAGCAGGTGTGATGTCGCCACAATTTATTAACGGACAACCGTCGTTTCCGGGTTTGGATAACCCAACGGCCGTTACTCTATACTCCTTTCTTCTTTACCTGGCCGGAAAAGGGCCAGGCTGGCGGTGTGGCCGTGCAGGAAATTCTTACTGCCAATCGGCCCAATTTCACCCGCACAGAAGAAGCCGGCCAAATTAATTCCGCCGATAACCTTTTGAATAATGCTGATGTCGCCGTTAGGGTGATCGTACAGGCGGGTACCCCGGCCATTGCAGGAGAAGAGGAAGCCGCCGCAGGGCGGGTCAAACAATAACTGGGGGGCAAGCATCATCTCCAAATCCTCTTCGGCGGTGGTTGCGTCGCGCAGGTGGAATTGAACCGTTTCCCCTTCACTAATGTAGTCGCCGACCACCATAACTCCGCTGTCCTGGTCCAGGCCCATCACCCCGCGAATCAAAAAGTCGCCCCGGCCTAAGGCCTCTCGTTCAGGGCTGACAGCCCGGCCAATGAAAAGCCCGTTTTGGAGCAGTGTCCGGTCGCCGGGAGTCAGGTTAACTACCAGATCTTGAATCCGGGCCAGCGGCGGCTGCCCTTCCAGGCTAAAGATGACATTCTCACGGGCGCTGGTCACGGTAAAAGCCCGGCCAACCGGCCGGCAGCCCTGTGAAACAATGAGGTCAACCTCAAAAGCGCCGGCAAATGCCACGCCGATAGCGCCGTTGTTTAGCACACGGTCATTAAAAATGAGCGCGTTCCCCCCCGCCCGCTGCGAACCGCTGGCCATGCCGCCGATAATGGGCAAATTAGGGTAGTAAACATTAAACGCTTCCAGAATAGCATCCATCGGCGTGGTGAACGGATCGGCCAGCAGCATAAAAAGTTTGGTCTCCGGCGGGGCGCTAACCATCTGGCGCAGCAGCGACTCCTCGCTCAACGTCCGGCGCCAATCCATAGATTGAAGGGGGAAGGGCGAGATTTCCACGCCCGGCAGGTGGGCCGCCGTCAGGGTAATCGCCGGTTCCCGTTCGATTTCCTGATCCAGCCCAATAACACCCTCGGCGGTGCAGCCGATGAGAACCCGCGGGTTTAACTCCACCCGCAGCCGGCCGGCCAGCTCTGCCGCCGCCAGCCGGAAGTGGGGCGAGAGAAAGACCAGGGCAAAATCAAGCGGACAGCCCGCCGTTTGGGCCTTGATCTGGTCGGTTAACTGCTGGCCGGCCTGCTCAACATCGCGCTCGGTGGTCATGGCCGAAGCAAAAAGCATTTGATTTTCCATGATGACCTCATCCCTCTAAATAATCCAACAGCCGCCGCACGCCGAGGGGAATCAAATCCCCGGCGACGCCGGAACCTCGTAAGTCCATCCCGACCAGGAAGCAGTTTTGCACCGGCGTGACCGGGTCGAGGCGGTTGTCGCCAATCTGGCCAAAAGTCTGGCCGGACTCGGTACCGGGCCAGGCCCCGGTGAAAAACATGGGCACGCTCCACTCGACCACGTCATCAAAACCAGGGAATAGGTCGCGCAGGTCGGCCAGGGCGAGTTCGAGTTCGGCGGTACGGTCCGCGCTGTAGGTCGGAAAAAAGGCGTCGAACAGGTGCAGCCCGTTTTTGGAAAGGTTGGGGTCCAGCAGCGTCGGCGAGAAGATTCCGACCACCCGGCGGCAGCAGGGGGTCATGGTGATGGGGGCGTCGGTAAAGAGTGGTTCGCGGGTCGCTCCAAACAGGGCGGCGCACTCGACCGCTTTGAGAGTGGTGAGCCGGGCCAGGTAGTCGGGCGGCAGGTTGTCTGTACCAACCAATTGAATAAAGCGGCTGGGGCCGCCATTGTGGATGACGATTTGGCTGTGGACCTCTCGTCCATCCGCCAATCTAATGCCTCGCGCTGACCCTCCCCCGCCCCCTCCCTGAGAGGGAGGGGAGATTAAGATTTGAGCCACGGGCGAACGGACAAAGAGTTCACCCCCGGCCTGGCGCAAGGTTTTAGTGAGTGCTCTAATGATCGCCCGGACGCCGCCGACGGGCATGGCGAAATCCTGGCCGGCTTCGCGGCCAGCCAATGTGATTTCAATGTACTCGCTGGCGGGCATGGCTTTGCTGCTGAGGCCGGAAGCCGTGGCGGCAATGGCTTCCACGGTGGCAAGCAGGTCGGGGTCACTGCTGAAGTGGGCGATGTAATCGGCGGCGGAGATTTGGTCGAGAGGGGGGAAGGTTGGTAATTCGCCATTTGCCATTTGCTGATCTGTTGATTCGCTGACTTGGGCGCGGCCTTTGAGCACGGCTCTCAGCCAGGCTCTTCGCGCAGCGGGGGTGAGCAAATCAAACAGGCCGGTATAGTGGCGGCCATCGGGGAAACGGAGGGTGTATTGTTCGGCCAGGCCTACGTCGGCGATAGAGGTATAGGCTAACTCTATGCCCAGGCCGGCCAGGAAGCGGCCAATGTGGCTCTTGGGACCGAGATTGGTCCAGGCCCCGGTTGTTACGGCAGCGCCTTTGTAATCAAGCTCGGTGTAACGCCCGCCGGGAAAACCCAGCTTTTCGAAGACCGCCACCGAACGTCCCGCCTGAGCCAGCGCTGCGCCGGCCATCAGGCCACCGATGCCGCTGCCGATAATCACCGCATCATAAGAGTTTTTAAGACGGGGCCGGTAGGCTTTCAGGGGAAATGCCGGTTCGGGTACAAAGCAGTCGCTGGGGCAGGCGTAGACACACAGATTGCAGTCAGTACACTTATCCGGGATAACCTCCGCCCAGCCGTTGCTTTTAAGCGCATCGTAAGGGCAAACCAGCACGCAGTAGCCGCAGCCGGTGCAGCGCTCTTTGAGGAGTTGCATTCAACTCTCCAGTTATGTCAAAATATCGCGATACGTGTTACGTGTTACGTGGTGCGTTATACTAACGGAACACGCACCACGGACTACGTTTTTATCAAGCTTCTCAACTTCTCCAAATTCCTAATATTATCCCCTGGATCATCATCCACCGGCGTTTCCAGCAGAAAAGGGACGTCTTTGAGGCGCGGGTCGTTGAGAAAGTAGCCAAACGGTTCCAGGCCAATGCACCCTTCGCCGATGTGAGCATGGCGGTCTACGTGGCTGCCCAAGTCTTTTTCGGAATCGTTCAAGTGACAAACCTTGAGCCGTTCCAGGCCAATCACTCGATCAAATTCGGCCATCATCGCCTCATAGCTTTCGGGGGTGCGAAATTCATAGCCGGCGGCCAGGGCATGGCAGGTATCGAAGCAGACGGCCAGCCGCTCGGGCTGCTGGCAGAGACGCAGCATCTCGGCAATCTCAAAAAAGGTCACGCCCAGGTGCGAGCCTTGTCCAGCGCTAATTTCCAAGGCCGTCTTGACCCGGTAGCCGGGCAGGCGCTGGTGGGCACGATCCAGTCCTGCCGCCACTCGGGCCAGGCCGGCCTCGACGCCGCTGCCCATATGCCCGCCGGGGTGCAGCACCAAATACGGGATC
Organism: Anaerolineae bacterium; assembly: GCA_023382535.1. The sequence continues at coordinate 53,395 of JAHDWA010000045.1, forward strand.
TTGAGCTGCTCGCAGCGTTCCAGCTCAATGACCAGGGCGTCCATGGACTTATGCCAGATGGCGTCATCGGGGCTGGCCAGGTTCAGTAGATAGCTGGCATGGCAGACAACAGGCAGGCCGCACGCTTGTTGCTGCTGGCAAAAGCGATCAATAACCTCCAGTTCCAACTCTTTGGCCTGCCACTGGCGGTTAGACTTGGTAAAAATTTGAAGGGCAGTACAATCAAGCTGCTTGGCCCGGTCAAAAGCGGTATCAACCCCGCCGGAAACCGAGAGATGAGCGCCGAGTAACATTAAAAGCTTCTCCTGATGGTGAGGGTTGAGCAGAATTATACCACACATCCCCCAGATAATAAGCCGGGATTTGGAGATTCTTATTATTTTTCTACCCCAAATCCGGGCAAAGTCATGCGGTGTTTTTGCCTCGCACAGCCGTTATAATTTTCTGATCGGTGCGAGGAAAAGGGAAAGCATCCAGTTCCTCCAAAGTGACCCAGCGCCAGTCGGCTACGCCGAGGGCCTGAGGTTGGCCGGCGATAACACGGCAGGCGAAGGCATACAGGGTGATTTTAAAGTGAGTGTAGCCATGCTTAACGGTGACAATCGGCTCGCCCACGGCGATTTCCAGGCCCAACTCCTCCTCAATCTCGCGGCGCAAACCTTCAGCCAGGGTTTCGCCGTTCTCAACTTTGCCGCCGGGAAATTCCCATAAGCCGCCCAGCATCCCCTCCGGGGGACGTTGAGCAATCAAGATTTTGTCCTGCTCCCGGATAACCGCCGCCGTCACATCATAATGGGGCAGTACTTTTTTAACGGTTTTAACCGGCAGCTCGCGTTCAAGTCCCTGCAAGCGGGCCTGGCAGAGATCGTTAAGCGGGCAGAGCAGGCATCTGGGCGTTTGCGGAATGCAGACGGTAGCGCCCAGCTCCATCAACGCCTGAGTCCAATCGCCGGGAGAGCCGGGATCAACCAAAGCGGCAGCAATTTCCCTAAGTTGCCTGGCGGCAGGACCGCGGCCCCACTCTTCCCGAATGGCAAAAAGGCGAGCCAGGACCCGCTTGACATTACCGTCTACCGCCGGAATCACTTCGCCAAAGGCAATTGAGGCAACGGCTCCGGCCGTATAGTCGCCAAAGCCGGGCAGTGTCCGCAGTTCGGCATAGGTGGCTGGGAAGCGTCCGCCGTACCGCTCGACAATTTCAATGGCAGCGCGGTGCAGATTGCGGGCGCGGGCATAGTAGCCCAACCCTTCCCAGGCTTTCAACACATCGTTCGGAGACGCTGCTGCCAGATCAGCCAGGGTGGGAAAGCGTTCCAGAAAACGATGATAATAGGGGATGACCGTCGCCACCTGGGTTTGTTGCAGCATCACCTCCGAAATCCAGATCCGATAGGGCGAAGTTTCGTCGCGCCAGGGCAGGTCGCGCCGGTTATGGTCGTACCAGGCCAGCAGCAGGGAACGGATTGGGCCAATTTTTGAATGAATTGTTTCGGTCAGAGACATCACAGGGCTATTATAGCATCTGTACGGAATTTTAGAGAATGAACCAAGAACGTAAAAATTGAGATTGAAAAACTGTGGATAATGTGTTAAACTGGTGACAAATATCACAATATTACCCTGAAGACGCCAACCACTACCTCATTCAAGAAAGGGTATTCAGCGATGAACACTCACTTACCACCTCTCAATTTGGTCGTAACGGGCGGGGGCGCTGCCGGTCAGAAGATTAGAATTGAGGACCGTCCTCAAACGATCGGGCGCGCTTCCAGCAACGATATTATTATTCCCGATCCCCTATTATCTCGCCAACATGCCAGAATTAAAGCAACTTCCCATGGTTACATCATTGAGGACCTCGGCGCGGCTAATGGTATTTTTATCAATGAGGTTCGCATAACTGGCTCGGCCCTGCTGCGTCCCGGTGACACCCTGCGTTTGGGCAACACCTCATTTCAAGTGCAGATGAACCCGGCCGGTCTACACCGGGGGGCAGAGTACGATCATACTATCATTGCCGCAGCCAGTCGCCCCCAGGTTTCAGTGGCACCGGATATGGCCACTGGGAGCAAGGCAGTCGTCTGGCTCTGGCTGGGCCTGGGGGTGATCACTGCCCTATTGGTGGGAGCAGGGGTATTGGGCTTCTGGTATTACTCGCTCCCGGTTGCGCCGGTTGTAGCCGAGTTACCCACCCCTATGTCCACGCCTGCGTTTACCCCCACCCCTACGCCTGAACCAACCGCCACACCGGCCCCCCTCAATGTGCCGGGAATTCCGGCAGCAGCCGCCAGAGAACTGACAATTCCCCAGGGTCTGGCCAACAACATTGACCCTTTTTGCAACAAAGAAGTTGAAATTAACGCCGCTGAACCGGTTTATATCAGTTGGCAGCGCCGCCTGGCTCCGGCCAGCGGCCAAACCGATTATCTGGCTCAATGGTTAAGCTCGGCTTACTATGATATTACCCTGGAAGGCCGGCCTGTCAGCAGTATTAATTATTATCGCGACGATGGTCCGGCGCTGGTTTGGTGGGCCGATTTAGGGCGGCTGCCACCGGGTCGCCATTATCTACGTATTATCCAATATACCAATCGCCCGATTTCAAACGGCCTGGATATTGAACCGCTTGACGGGCAGATAGACAACTTTGGCCCTGGCCGGGCTGGCGAGGGTTTTTGCGAGATCGTCGTACCCCAGCCGACGCCCACTGCCACTTTGACTCCCATGCCCACACCTACCTCTACCCTCACCCCCATCCCTTCGCCTACGCCTGTCCCACCTCAGCCTACTGTTCCGGCTCTACCTCCACCTACCCCTACACCTGTACCCCAGGTTGTCGTTCCACCGCCGACCCCCATTAGAGCCATGTACGAGCTGCGGTTAGGCAACCAGCATCGTTACGAGGAGCCCTGGGGTGCACCTAAAAACGGTGACCCTTGTGAAGCCGCCCGCACGGGTAATTGGGACGACAAAAACCCCAACTTTCGTGGCTTTAATGTCGAACTACGGTTAACCAATAACTCGCCACTTAAGGTGTCAGATGAGTGGGGAGAAAATGTTCGCTTCCTCACCAATCGGGGGCAAGAGGTTAGAGCCTGTTATTACGGTTACGCCGGGGCTGGCCCGCCGCCGGAGGGAACAACTTCATTGACCTTTTTCACCGTGGTGCCCAAAGGTGATTTTGTACAGGTGATCGAGCTAAACCTGAACGGTCAGCCCAGCCGGATTTGCCTGGATGGCCGAGGGGGTTGGTCGGGTTGTTAAGTAGAAGCTAATCATTTACCAGTTCCAACATTATGTCGAATAAACAAGCGCCTACTGACTATCGTAAAACGCGCCGCGATGAGGAGCGAAAGCTGGTCATCCTGGTCATGGTGGCCCTGGTTGTTGTCGGGACCGGCCTGATTGGCCTCATCTGGGGGGCCAATGCGGCGCTGCTCGGCGGCCTGTGCCTCGTGGGTGGAGCAGTCCTGATTGGCGGCTTATGGCTTTTGTTGGGTCTGCTTCAAAAATTAGTTGACAAATAGCCATAGATTGCGCTTTGAGTAACGGGCGGTTAAAATAGTCAGCACCTATGTTATCCATTCGCTTGTTCGGAGCGCCGCAAATTACCTACGATCAGCGCCCGGTCACGGTCACTCGCCGCAAAAGCCGGGCGTTGCTTTATTACCTGGCCGCCCATCCGACTCCTCTCACCCGTGATCAATTATTAGCCTTATTTTGGCCCGATCACGAGCGCCCAACGGCGCAACAGAACCTCCGGGCCACCCTCTACGGGTTACGCAAAATTTTGGGGTCGCTGCTGCTGGTAGACGAGGATACCCTGGCTCTCTCGGCCAACACCTGGATTGACTGCCGCAACTTCGAAGCGCAGCTCTCCGTTCCTACCGCCGATCTCGACCCATTGAAAGCAACCCTTGATCTTTATCGGGGCAACTTTCTGAGCGGCTTTACCTTACCCGATCTGCCTGAGTTTGATGACTGGGCCATGGTCGAGCGAGAACGCTACCATCGTTTGGCGGTAGGCGGCCTGATCCGGCTCAGCCAGTTATACGAAGCGCAGCAAAATTTTCGGGCCGGTCTGGAGACGCTGGATCAAGCCCTGGCGTTCGATCCCTTGCAGGAAGATTTGCAGCGTCTGGCCTTGCGCCTGCATTACCTGGCGGGCGACCGGGCCGGAGCCATCCGCCGCTATGAAAACTTTCGCCAGTTGTTAAGTGATGAAATGGGCGTGCCACCCATGGAGGAAACCCGCGCGCTTTACGACGCCATCATCACCGACGCCCTCAGCCAGGAAATCCAGCCTATCTCCTCGACGCTGGCTTTGGAGAAGAGAAAATCTCGTCTCTCACCGCCGATTGCCGCTTTACCCTTTGTTGGGCGCGAAACGGAACTACAAAAACTCAATAATCTGGCCGATGCCTCCAAACTGGTCCTGATCGAAGGCGAGCCGGGCATTGGCAAGTCGCGCTTGATGGAGCAGTTTATCCAAACGGGGTTAAAATCGGGCCTGGTCCTTATGGGGCAGGCTCGTGAGCTTGAGTCGGGCCTGCCTTACCATCCCATTATCGAGGCCCTGCAGGGAATTTTAAGCCAGCCTCATTGGCTCATCTGGCAGCGCACCCTCAATTTATCCACCCTTTGGCGGGCGGAAGCGGCTCGCCTGCTGCCCGAACTGGCTCCCGCCGGTCATGACCCGGCGGCAGTCTCCCATGCCGCCGATGAAATCCGTCTCTGGGAAGGCGTCAGCCAATTTTTGTTGGCCTTGGCCCGCCAACTGCCCTTGACCCTGGCCCTGGATGATTTGCAGTGGGCCGACTCGTCTACCCTGGGCCTGTTAGGCTATTTAATTCGGAAGGCCAGCCAACATAGCGCCCCCATCTTTTTTATTGCCGTGACCCGCCCCATAGCGCCGCGTTCGACTCTGGCGACCTTATTAAATACGCTGCTGCGGGAAGGCCGCCTGGAACGGCTCACCCTGGACCGTCTTTCTGCCAGCGAAATTACTCTGCTGGCTCAACACTTAAGCGGACCTGCTCAGGCAGCTCCCTTGGCCGCTTGGCTCACCCAACATTCCGAAGGCAATCCCTTTATCCTGGCCGAACTCATCCGTTACGCGCGGGAGAATAACCTGCTTTTACCCGACGGCGCCCCCAACCTGACCGGCCTGCCGGACTCGCCCATTGTGCCGCCGACAGTCTACAGCCTGATTCAGGCGCGGCTGGCCAGGCTATCCGAAGCAGATTGGCAAGTTTTGAATGCGGCGGTTGCCGTTGGCCGGGAATTTGAATTTGAAGTGGTTGCCCACGCTGTCGCTTTGTCAGACGCAGCGGTGCTGGATAGTCTGGATACATTACAGGGGCTGGGCCTGATTCAGCCCTTGGGCGGCTCGTTGTACCGGTTTAACCACCACCTGACAATGGAAGTGGCTTTTCAAGAGATCAGCGAGCCGCGCCACCGGCTGTTCCATCGCCGCGTGGCCGAAGCGATGGAAAACCTCTACCGGCGCCGCCTCGACTCGGTGGCCGGCCTGCTGGCCCAGCACTTTGCCGAAGGCGGCGTGCCGGAACGGGCGGCCAAATATGCTTTTCGGGCCGGACAGCTTGCGGCAGGATTGGCAGCCTGGAGCGAAGCGGCTGTTTTTTACGAGCAGGCGTTGACTGAGTCGGCGTCGCTCGGTGACCCAAGCCAACAACAGGCTATTTTGGCGGTCCTGGGCCAGGCTTGCCTGCATACTGGTCAGTTCAGCCGGGCCTCCGCAGCGTTCCGCCAGGCGCTTAACCTCGCCAAAACGGGGCAGGGTCAGGTAAACGAAGGCGTTTTGCACCTGAACTTGGCTGCGGCATTATTGATGGAAAATCGTTTTGATGAGATACTCGCCCTGGCCGAAGAAATCAACTCCACGAATCGGCCAGAGTATGCGGCCAACGCTACCTATCTCTGCGGCGTTGCCCTCTCCCACAGCCGCTCTGACCTGGCCGGAGCCATCGCTCACATCCAAAAAGCTGAGGCTTTGCTGGATCAACCAGGCCGGGAGGCTCAGCCGGCCGAGGGGGTGGTCAGCTTGCACCAGATCAAGTTTGAATTAGGGAACATCTTTGCCCGGCGCGGCGATTTGCCCGAGGCTATCGAGCACTATCGAGAGGGACTTGAGGTGACACGCAACCTGGAAGATGACGCCGTAGTTCTGGCCCACATCCTGTTCCTTAATAATCTGGCCTATCACCTGCACTTGCTCCATGACCCGGCTGCCACCGAGTACGTGCAGCAGGGTCTGGCGCTGGCCCAAGAAAAAGGTATTCTGTCCGCTCTGCCCTACTTGTGGTCAACCCAGGGCGAAATCGCCCTGGCTCAAAATGACCTGTCTACTGCCGAACAATATTTTAATGAAGGTCTGTCGCTGGCTCAACAGTTCTCCGTCCCGGAACGCATCGCCGGCCTGACTGCAAATTTGGGCCTGGTCGCCCAACAGCGCGGCCAAAGCCGGCAGGCGCGGGATTACCTCTCGACAGCCCTGGCTCAAGCTGAGGAATTGAATTTGCGCTACCTGGCTGTCCAGATCCGCTTGTGGCTTGTCCCTCTTTTACCCCCAACCGAAGCGCAGGCATATCTTGCCCCTGCCCGTTCCATTGCCGAGCAGGATGGCTACGAACGCCTGCTTGCCGAGGCCGCCCGTCTCGAAGCTGAAATAAAATAGCTCCTCTATAGTATTCCTCCTCATTTTCTCCAGGTGTTTACGTTTTGTTCACGTCCAGATTACGCCGGCCTGTTATGATGAGAGCATCAATATCAAATATAATTTTTCACTTAAGGAGATAAACAATGTCTTGGCAGTTAGATAAAGCTCATTCTAGTATCAATTTTTCGGTTCGCCATATGATGATCAGCACCGTGCGCGGCCGCTTTGAAGAATTCGACGGCACGTTTGATCTGAATGAAGCCAATCCTAACCAATCAAAAATCGAGGTTGTCATCCAGACGGCCAGCATCAATACCAAAGATGCCCAGCGGGATGCTCACTTGAAATCACCCGATTTCTTCGATATCGAGCAATATCCGGTCATTACGTTCAAAAGCAAGCGCGTTGAACAATTAGACAAGCAGCACGCTCGCCTGGTAGGCAACTTGACGATTAAAGATGTAACCAAAGAAGTGGTCCTGGACGTGGAATATGCCGGCCAGGCTAAAAGCCCGTGGGGTACGATCAATGCCGGTTTTACCGCCCAGACCAAAATCAATCGCAAGGACTGGGGTCTGACCTGGAACGTGGCTTTGGAAACCGGCGGGGTGCTGGTGAGCGATGAAGTGACCATCAGCATCGAACTGGAGATCATCAAGCAGGCCGAAGCGGCGCCCGCGCTGGAACCCGTACTGGCCTAATTCTCAGCAATGAGGTCAAATTTTCTCAGGTTATTTTAAGTTAATTTGATACTATCTCAGCTTATTTTTAACTTCGTCCTTTACTATCTGCGGCAACGGTCAATGAAGTCCCGCTCCACCAGGCGGGACTTCGGCTTGTTGTAAGATAAACCTGAACTTGGAAGAGGTAAGAATGATGCAAAGTAACAGACCAGGCCGATTAAGTCGCCGCGAAATTTTGCGCGCTTTCCTGGCGATGCCGGCCACGTTCGTCCTGGCCGCCTGCGCCACCCAGGAGGTTAGCCAGGCGACGCTACCTGCCCCGCCAACCCAACCGACCCTCCCAACCGATACACCCGCTTCCGCTCCGACTAACACCCTGGCCCCCACCCCTACGGATACAGCCGCGCCAACGCAGGTGGCCCAGGTTTTAACCCCAACCCCTGCCTGCGGCGACGACGATGACGACCCGACCCCGGCCCAGACCGAAGGCCCCTACTACACACCCAACACCCCGGAACGAACCTCGTTCCTGGAGGCAGGGATAGCAGGAACCAAGCTCATCGTCACCGGCTATGTTCTTTCCACGGACTGCCAGCCGCTGGCGCAAACATTGGTGGACTTCTGGCACTGCGATGATGCCGGGGTCTACGATAACGCCGGCTATCATCTGCGCGGCCACCAGTTCACCGACGACCAGGGCCGCTACTACCTGGAAACCATCCTGCCGGGCGTGTATCCGGGGCGGACCCGCCACATTCACGTCAAGGTGCAAGCGCCCAACCAGCCGGTGCTGACCACCCAAATGTACTTTCCCGGCGAACCAAGCAACAATACCGATGGCATCTTCAGGCCGGATCTGGTCATGGACGTGCAGGATGCCGCCGACGGCAAAGCCGCCTCCTTCAACTTTGTCCTGGCTATCGCTTGAGTGCAAACAAAAAAGTTTTGAAGATTTGTAGTCGCGACTTCAGTGGCTTAACCAGCCTACAGACGACTAAAGTCGTTGCTACGAATCCCGCGTAATTTATTTGTTTGTACTTAATTGCATATGGAGAGGGTAGACTTTCCCCCACTACTTTAATCTAAGAGCCGTCACGAGCTATCGCCCACACCAATATCCTCGCGGACACAGGTAGTGAAAATGCCTTCCGGTGGTCGGCGGTCCCAAGGGGAGGCTACGCACTCAGCCGTCGGCGGTCTATCTATAAAGGAGAAGAAATGTTTTCACGTTTTGTACCAACCATCTTCAGCGCAGTTATTTTTGGAATTGTCCTGGCCGGCTGCGGCACGGCCACGGAACAGCCGCCTGTCCAGCAGCCCGCCAGTGAAGCCACCGCGCCAGCGAACACCCCGGCTCCGGCTGTCGTCGAGGAACCCGCCACGCCGACCCTGGCCCCCGCGACTCAGGAACCCACTGCTGCCGCTCCGGCGGCCCCAGCCGCAACCGAGGAAGCGGCCAGCGCCGCACCTACCGAACCTGAAGCGGCCGAGGCGAGTGCGAGCCTGCGTGCCTTCCAGATTGTACCCGAACAGTCTGAAGCGGCTTACCAGGTGCAGGAGGAGTTTTTTAACCGGCCGGTTAATATTGTCAACCCCATTGGCCGCACCCAGGCCATTGAAGGAGAATTTCAACTGACCATCAGCGGCAACCAGGTCCAGTTAGCTGACAATCAATTTATAGTAGACCTGCGCACCCTGGCCAGCGACGAGGCGCGCCGGGATAATCGTATCCGCGACGAGTGGCTGGAGTCGAATACGTATCCCTGGGCCGAGTTCAAAGCCACCACCATCGAGGATTTTCCGGCGAATGCGGCCGAGGGGCAAGATGTCTCTTTCAAGGTTACGGGAGATATGACCATCCGTGAGATCACCAAGCCGCAAACCTTTGCTGTCACCGCCCGGCTGGACGGGGATACCTTTACCGGCACAGCGACAAGTTACATCCTGATGCGCGATTATGGTTTCGAGCCGCCTTCAATTTTGGGAATGCTTGAAGTGACCGACGGCGTAACCGTTACGGTGAACTTTACCGCGGCAGAGAGCCAGACAGGTTCATAAAACCTAACCCGAATATCATAAAATTTGGAGCGACGTTGTAGCAACGTCGCTCCAATAGGATTTTTATTTTCTCCGGCCTATAGGATCAACTGCCCCATCGGGTCGGGCCGCCAGGATTCCAACACCTTCATATAATTGGCCCTTTCAAAAGCGGCCGGGTCGGCCACGTGCTGCTGGCTCATGCTGCCCTGCATCTGCTTGACCGACTCGTATTCGTACTCTTCCATCCAGGCCGCCAGGCTGGCCAGGATTTCGCGGATGCGGTGCAGGCCGTTTTGCAGCAGCTCCGACGTCATCATCGTTACTTGCGCCCCGGCCATCAGCCCTTTCAAGACATCCTCATGGGTGTGGATGCCGGTGGTGATGGCTAAATCCGCCGCTACCCGGCCGTAAAGGATGGCCACCCAGCGCAGCGGCAGGCGCAGCTCGTGCGAGGTACTCAACACCAGGTGCGGCACAACCTCCAACGCCTGCAAATCGAAGTCCGGCTGGTAGAAGCGGTTGAACAGGACCAGGGCGTCGGCCCCGGCTTCGGCCAGGCGCTTGGCCATATTGGCCGTGGCGCTGAAGTAGGGACTCACCTTGACCGCCACCGGGATGGTCACACTCTGCTTGACCGCGCTGACCACATCCAGGTACATCTGCTCCACCTCGGCCCCGGTTCGGTCCAGGTCGGTGGGGATGTGGTAGATGTTAAGCTCCAGGGCGTCGGCCCCGGCCTGCTGGATTCTCTGAGCGTAACTGATCCAGCCGCCGGTCGAAACCCCATTCAGGCTGGCGATGACCGGGATGCCGACCGCCCCCTTGGCCCGTCTGACCAGGTCCAGGTACTCGTCGGGGTTGACGCCGTTGTAATGATCCAGCCGGGGGAAGAAAGTCTGCGCCTCGGCAAAACTTTCGGCCAGGTAATCCAGGTAATGGTGTAGGCGGCGGCTCTCGTAGGCGATTTGTTCCTCGAAGAGGGAGTACATCACCACCGCCCCCGCCCCCTCGTCTTCCATGCGGCGAATATTGTCCAGGCTGCGTGACAGGGGCGAGGCCGAAGGAACGATAGGGTTTTTGAGGGTCATTCCCAAGTACGTCGTCTCCAGGTTCATTTTTATTCCTCCTCCTTAGCCATCCAGGCATAATGCTGCCAGCGATTGTTGACAATTTCCTGGGCCTGCCGCGCCAGTTGAGCGGCCACCGCCGGGTTGCTTTGCTGCAAGACCCGGTAGCGATTTTCCGAGGCGAAGAACTCTTGCAGCGGCGTTTTGGGCGGCTTGGAGTCGAGCTGCAGCGGGTTCTTGCCCTCGGCGGCCAGGGCGGGATTGTAGCGGTAGAGCAGCCAGTGACCGGCGTCGGCGGCCAGTTTTTGCTGCTCCATGCCCTTGGCCATGTCAATACCCCAGGCGATGCAGTGGCTGTAAGCGATAATCAGCGACGGGCCAGGGTAGGCTTCGGCCTCCAAAAAGGCTTTGACGGTTTGGCCGTCGTTGGCCCCCATCGCTACCTGGGCCACGTAAATGTGACCGTAGCTCATCGCCAGCAGGCCCAAATCTTTCTTCGGCGTCTGCTTGCCGCCATCGGCAAATTTGGCGACCGCCCCCAGGCCCGTCGCCTTGGACGCCTGGCCGCCGGTGTTGGAGTAAACCTCGGTGTTCAAGACCAGCACGTTAACGTTGTGGCCGCTGGCCAGGACGTGATCCAGCCCGCCAAAGCCAATATCGTAAGCCCAGCCGTCGCCGCCCACAATCCAGACATTCTTTTTGACCAGCGCATCGGCCACGCTCAGCAAGTCGCGGGCAAGCGGGTCAGACCGCCCTTTCAGTTTAGCTTTCAGCGTCTCGACCCGCTCGCGCTGGGCGGCAATCCCGGCCTCAGTGGATTGTTCGGCTTCAAGCAGGGCATTGGCCAGCTCCAAACCGACGTCGTCGTACAGTCGGACCAGCAGTTCGCGGGCGTACTCGTTATGCTTGTCCAGGGTCAGACGCATGCCCAGGCCAAACTCGGCGTTATCTTCAAAGAGAGAGTTGCTCCAGGATGGGCCGCGCCCATTCCGGTTGACCGTCCAGGGGGTGGTGGGCAGATTGCCGCCATAGATGCTGGAACAGCCGGTGGCGTTGGCAATCAGGGTCCGGTCGCCAAAAAGCTGGCTCATCAGGCGCAGGTAGGGCGTTTCACCGCAGCCGGCGCAGGCGCTGGAAAACTCGAACAGCGGCTCCAGGAACTGGATATTTTTAACGTTGGTGTACTTTAAGCCGTCGCCTTCGCCCTCCGGGTAGCGGGCGAGGTCCGGCAGGCTGAGGAAGAAATCCCAATTTTCGCGCTCCTGTTCGCGCAGCGGCAACTGGGGGTGCATGTTGATCGCTTTGCGGGCGACGTTGCTCTTGTCTTTGGCCGGGCAGACCTCGACGCAGATGCGGCAGCCGGTGCAGTCCTCAACCGCCACCTGGATGGTGTACTTCAAGCCCGGCAGCTCCCGCCAGCGGGCATCCATAGATTTAAAAGTTTCCGGGGCATTGGTCAGGTGGTTCGCCTCGTAAGCCTTGCCGCGAATGACCGAGTGCGGGCAGACCATGACGCACTTGCCGCACTGAATACAAAGGTCAGTTTCCCAGACCGGCACCTCCAGGGCGATGTTGCGCTTTTCATACTTGGTGGTCCCGCTGGGGTAGGTCCCATCAATCGGCATGGCGCTAACCGGCAGCATGTCGCCCTGGCCGGTCATCATGACCGAGGTCACTTCTCGTACAAATTCGGGGGCATCCGGCGGCACCGGCGGCGGGAACTCGATCGGGCTGGTGATCCGGTCGGGCACAGGCACTTCAAACAGATTGGCCAGGGTGGCGTCTACGGCGGCGAAGTTCATCTGGACCACCGTTTCGCCGCGTTTGCCGTAGGTTTTCTCGATGGCCTTCTTGATTTCGGCGATGGCCTCCTCGCGGGGCAACACGTTGCTGATGGCAAAGAAGCAGGTCTGCATGATGGTGTTGATGCGCACCCCCATGTTGTTTTCTCGCGCCACCCGGTAGGCGTCAATCACGTAAAATTTCAGCTTCTTATTGACAATTTCCTCCTGCACCACGCGGGGCAGGGTGTCCCAGACCTGGTCAGGGGGCAGGGGCGTGTTGAGCAGAAAGACCGCGCCCTCCTCGGCCAGTTCCAGCGGGTTGAAGCGCTCGATAAAGCCAAACTGGTGGACGGCCACAAAATTGGCCCGGCTGATCAGGTAAGTGCTGTGGATGGGCCGCGGGCCAAAACGCAGGTGCGAAATGGTACGCGCCCCGGCCTTTTTGGAGTCATAGACAAAGTAGCCTTGGGCGTAGAAGGGCGTTTCCTCGCCGATAATCTTGATGGAGTTTTTGTTAGCTCCGACCGTGCCGTCGGAGCCGAGGCCCCAGAAGACCGCCCGCGTCACGTCGGGCGGCTCGATGTTGAAGCCGGGGTCAAACTCCAGGCTGGTATGGGTCACGTCATCCTGGATGCCGATGGTAAAGTGATTTTTGGGCTTGGCTTTAGCCATTTCGTCAAAGACGCCCTTGACCATGGCCGGGGTGAACTCTTTTGAGGATAAACCGTAGCGTCCGCCGAGGATTTTGGGGAAGATGGCAAAAGGCGCTGCGCCGCTGGCCAGGCCCTCACTTACGGCAATCACGACATCCTGGTAGAGCGGCTCGCCGGTGGCGCCGGGTTCCTTGGTCCGGTCCAGCGCGGCGATAACGCGGGTCGTGGGCGGCAGGGTCTTGAGAAAATGCTCGACGGCAAACGGCCGGTACAGGCGCACCTTGACCAACCCGACCTTCTCGCCCCGTTCCACCAAATAGTTGACCGTTTCCTCGACCGTTTCGCAACCGGAGCCCATCAGGACCATGACCCGCTCGGCGTCGGGCGCGCCGACGTAATCAAACAGGTGGTACTGGCGGCCGACCAGCTTCGCCAGTTGGTCCATGCGCTGCTGCACAATTTCGGGGACGGCCAGGTAGAAGGGGTTGGCCGTTTCGCGGGCCTGGAAGAAGGTATCGGGGTTTTGGGCCGTGCCCCGGATCACGGGCCGGTCCGGCGTCAGGGCGCGCTGGCGGTGGGCGTGGATCAAGTCGTCGTCAATCATGGCCCGGATATCGTCGTCGGTCAGCATTTCGATCTTCATGATTTCGTGAGAGGTGCGAAAGCCGTCGAAGATGTGCATAAACGGCAGCCGCGCCTCCAAGGTGCTGGCCTGCGAAATCAGGGCAAAATCCAGCACCTCCTGGACCGAGTTGGCAAAGAGCATAGCCCAGCCGGTAGCGCGAGCGGCCATCACGTCGCTGTGGTCGCCAAAGATCGAGAGGGACTGGGTGGCCAGGGTCCGGGCGGCAATGTGAAAGACGGTGCTGGTCAATTCGCCCGCGATTTTATACATATTGGGGATCATCAGCAGCAGGCCCTGGCTGGCGGTAAAAGTAGTGGTCAGCGCTCCGGCCTGTAACGCGCCGTGTACTGCCCCGGCTGCGCCTCCCTCCGACTGCATCTCGATCACTTTGGGCACGCTGCCCCACAGGTTCTTCACGCCGGTAGCGCTCCAATGATCGGCGTATTCGCCCATGGCCGAAGAAGGGGTAATGGGATAGATCGCAATCACCTCATTGGTTTTGTGGGCAATGTAAGCCGCCGCCTCATTGCCTTCAATTGTGACCTGGTCACGTTTCATCAATAATTGCCTCCTTGCAATAGAACTGGTTTGCCACTTCTCGTCGCTATTTATTATAATTTACAAATATTATAATGCACAAAGCCGGCTGCGGCCTGAGCATAACGTGACTGTCCTCATTTTCAGAAATTAGGAGGAAATTCTGCACAAAATCTGCATAATCAGTTTGTATACTGACTTTATTGTGAAGCTCAAAGGGGGCTAAAATCTTGAAAAGCGTTTTTGACTCATCCGTCCGTCCAGGTGTAACAGGCTCATTACTCTTAATCAACCTGTTCATTTTGTCAGCTTGCAGTTTTAACCAGGTAGTTGAAGTCAGGCCAAGCACTATTACTCCACCCGAAAAACCTAATCCTGCCACTGCGGCTGTTGTGGCCGTAGTAGCTAGCATTGACACTGCGACGGTGACTTCAACACCAACGCCAACCTCAACCCCTTCTCCTACCCCCACTCCCACTTCAACCTCTACCCCCACCCAGACACCAACCCCTACCAATACTCCCACTCCGACTCCGACGCCAACGCCGACCCATCCCCTCATGGTCGAGGTGATGCGCCAGCAGGATTATCCCGGCAGTGACATTGTCATCGAGGAGACCCTTGAACCGGGTGAAAATTATGACCGCTATATTGCTTCTTATCTCTCCGAGGGCTACAAAATCTATGCCCTGTTGACCATCCCCCAGGGAGAAAAACCTGCCAGCGGCTGGCCGGTGATTATTTTTAATCACGGCTATATTCCCCCGGCCCAATACCGTACCACCGAACGCTACGTTGCTTATGTAGATGCCTTCGCCCGGAACGGCTACATTGTTTTCCGGTCGGATTACCGCGGCCACGGCAGTTCCGAAGGAGAGGCAGCGGGCGGTTATGGCTCGCCGGCCTATACCATTGACGTCTTAAACGCGGTCGCTTCGGTCAAAAAACTAACCGAGGCCGACCCCAACCGGATCGGCATGTGGGGCCATTCGATGGGCGGCCATATCACTCTGCGGGCGATGGTCACCACAGGCGACATCAAAGCCGGGGTCATTTGGGCCGGCGTGGTTGCCTCCTACCAGGATTTGTTTGAGCGCTGGCGCCGCCGTTCCGACGCCGACGCCGATGCCACCCCCACCCCGGACCCCAACAGCAACCGCCGCCGCTGGCGGCAGGAACTGGTGGAGAAGTACGGCCTGCCCGAAGAAAACCCGGATTTTTGGAACGCCATCTCGCCCAACTCATACCTGGCTGATCTGTCCGGGCCGGTCCAACTGCACCACGGCACCGCCGACACGTCCGTGCCGGTAGAATTTTCCGAAACGCTGAATGAGCAAATTGCGGCTGTGGGCAAACTGGTCGAACTGTACACCTATGAAAATGATAATCACAACATTGGCAATGAGTTTAGCACGGCCATGGAACGGTCCATCCAGTTCTTTGACAAATATGTTAAGGGGACAGGCGGCACCTAAATTGCTGGTCTAATCCGTCAATTCGAAGAGTGCAAGCCCGGCGAGCCGATCTATTTGGTTCACCGGGCTTCATTTTTGCCCAGGGGACAGCTTGAAACTCAAATTCCACAACTTCTGAAATAGTTCTGCACAAAAACTTCACAGTTGCTCCCTATACTGGAAAGCAGATGATAACGAACACAGGGAGTTGACTGATGATGGAGTTAAACCTAACCGACCTTTTCTTGTCGTGGCTGGCCGATTATGGCTCAGTGGCCTTGGGATTGATCCTGCTGCTGGGGGCGCTGGGCGTGCCGGTACCGGCAACTCTGACCGTAGTGACAACCGGGGCGCTGGTCCAGCAGGGATCAATAGAGGGCGGAAGCGCTGCCGCATTCGGTCTGGCCGGGGCTGTGCTGGGGGACAGCCTCAGTTATATGACCGGAAGGTTGGCCAAAAGGTGGGTGCAGCATCGCTTTGGAAAATCATCATTTTGGCAAACGGCTCAATACCAATTTGAGCAGCGTGGAGCCTGGGCGGTCTACTTAACCCGCTTTCTTTTGACCCCGCTGGCGCTGCCGATCAATCTCATTGCCGGGAGCAGCGGTTACAGTTTTAGGTCATTCCTGACCTATGATCTAGCCGGTGAGATAACCTGGCTGGCGATTTATGGAGGGTCTGGCTATTTCTTTGGCAGCCAATGGGACCTTCTCAACCAGTGGCTCAGTGATTACAGCGGCTGGTTGGGCGGTTTAATTATCGCTGGCATAAGTATATACTTTCTCGGTCAGCACAAACTCAAAACCGTTCACTCCGGCAAATGGTCCGGTCTGGCCTTGACCCAATATCCCTAAAATTCGAGAGAATATCCGCGAGTTCTGCACAAAATCTGCACAATTGCAGAGTATACTGAAGCAAAGTTTAAAATTTACACTGTTGAAGTGCCACGTCTAAAATTAACCACAGATTTTACGGATTACACAGAATTATCAAGAAATTTGTAAAAATCTGTGGTTAAAATATTTGAACCGGGTAATCCATAAGATATTGGAGTTAAAGATGTCAAAGCAGTGGAAGATTGTCATTGGTATCGTCATTGCCTTGGTTGTTCTAAGTGCGGTAGGGGCCGCGGGATTTATCGCCGGCCGGCGCTCAACGCTCAGGCCGCTCGCCCAGAGACCTGTCGTGAGCCGGCAATTAGAAGTCCGTTTAATAGATGATAACAAGGACGGTGTGCCCGACCGGGGCGTGGTTGAACTGCCCAATCAGGGTCCGGTTAATCGTCCCCGGCAAGAGGCCGTCAACCCGAGTTTTAGGCCGGACCGGGGTGAGCCTGCTGGGCGGGGATTTGAGCCTGGCCAGCCCCGACCCTTTGGACTGTTTCTGACCCCCTTTCTTTTCATCGGCGGCTTAGTCAGGGGCCTGATTGCGCTGGCTTTCCTGGCTTTTTTAATCAGCCTGACTATCTTCTTCTACCGCCGCTGGCAGCCAACCGGGCTGGCGGCAGCACCCGTCACTGTTTCCCCTGCACCCGTCGAGGTTCAGTCACCACCGCCCCATAGTAAAGCGGAGGACGAGCCGACTCATGAAGGATAAGCGTACAACGCCAAACGGTCACACCTCACTCATTCAGATTGAGGAGATGGCTAAAGTTTACCAGATGGGCGATATCCAAGTCCATGCCCTGCGCGGCGTTTCGCTGGAAGTGCAACCTGGCGAGTACGTGGCGATTATGGGTGCGAGCGGTTCCGGCAAGAGCACGCTGATGAATATGATCGGCCTGCTCGACCGGCCGACCAGCGGCAGCTATCGTATCCGGGGCACCGAGGCCAGCAGCCTCAGCAAAAGCAAGCTGGCCGACCTGCGGAACCGCGAAATTGGCTTTGTCTTCCAGCAATTTAATTTGCTGGCCAGGGTCAGCGCCCGCCGCCAGGTAGAACTGCCCCTCTTTTATGCCGGACTTTCTGGCCGGCAGCAGCGCGAGCTGGCCCTGGCCGCCCTGGAACGGGTAGGACTGGCCGACCGAGCCAACCACCGCCCCGACGAGCTGTCGGGCGGACAACAGCAGCGGGTGGCGATTGCCCGCGCCCTGGTCAACAGACCCAGCTTGCTGCTGGCCGACGAGCCAACCGGCGCGCTCGACACCAAAACCGGGGCCGAGGTCATGGCCCTTTTTGAAGAACTGCACGGCCAGGGCCTGACCATCATTGTGGTCACGCACGATCCTCAGGTAGCGCAGCATGCGCAGCGAGTTATCACCCTGAGCGATGGTCTTATTCTGAGCGATAAACGTAACGGCCATAAGTTAGTCAAGCCTATGCTGGAGCTGGTCAATGAAAGTCATTAAATATTTGCAGGTAGCTCTTGAAAGCATTGTCACCCACAAGCTGCGGGCCATTTTGACCATGCTGGGCATTATTATCGGCGTAGCCGCGGTTTTGACGACGATGGGCATCGGGCGGGGTGCTGCGGCCAATATCACGGCCAGGATTCAAAGCCAGGGCACCAACCTGCTGAACATTAACCCCGGCGCAAGCAATACCGGAGGGTTAAGCGGCGGGAGTGGTTCGGCCCGGACGCTGACTATGGGCGATGTCAAAGCTTTGCTGGACACTGAGTTGCACCCTACCCTGGCCCTGGTTGCGGCGGAGTACGGGGACAATGCCCGCCTGGTATATGGCAACACCAACAGCCAGGAGCAGGTTACCGGTATCACTACTAACTACGCCCAGGTGCGTAACCTGGAAGTCACTTCGGGCCGCTTTCTAACCGAGGAGGAAATTAACCAACAAAGCCAGGTCGTCGTGCTCGGTTCAGAACTGGCGGGGGACCTCTTTGCCGCTGAAAATCCGGTCGGCCTGAGCGTGCGGATCAATGCCCAGCCCTTTCAGGTGGTGGGAGTGTTGAAAGAAACGGGCGGCTTTGGCCGCAATACCCCGGATAATCAAGCGTTTGTTCCGATTGGCCTGGCTCAAAGCCTGTTGTTCAACGCTCCCCGTTACCGGGGCGAGTACACGGTCACCGGCATCAGCATTCAGGTCGCCGCCGCCGACCAGGTAGACACAGCCCAACGCCAAATTGAAACCACCTTGCGGCTGCGTCACAACCTCAAGGCCGACGAGGAAAATGATTTTAGAATCTTCAACCAGGCCAGTTTGCTGGAAACCGCCTCGGATATTGCCCAAACTTTGACCATTTTCCTGGGCGCGATTGGCGCTATCAGCCTGCTTGTTGGCGGAATTGGGATTATGAACATTATGCTGGTCTCCGTTACCGAGCGCACCCGCGAAATTGGGCTGCGCAAAGCGATTGGAGCCCACGACAGCGATATCCTGCTGCAATTCCTGATCG
The DNA here is from genome assembly GCA_023382535.1 of Anaerolineae bacterium. Next base: position 72,268 of record JAHDWA010000045.1, read on the forward strand.
AAGCCCTGGTGCTCTGTTTTTTAGGGGGACTGATCGGTGTTGGCCTGGCGTATGGACTGGCCGCCTTGTTAGGCCGGATACCGGCATTCACTTTTACCGTCGTCATCCAGCCTGACTCCCTGGCCCTGGCCCTGGGGTTTAGCCTGCTGGCCGGCCTGATTTTTGGAATTTACCCGGCGCTGCGGGCAACCCAACTCGACCCTATTGAAGCGTTACGGTCGGAATAATTGTGAACTATGAATGGTGAATTTGTAAATTATTAACCCATTCACAATTCTCAATTCACTATTCACAATTTGAAATGAGGTAACAATGACCAGAAAAAAAGTATGGCTAGCGCTCGTCCTTATCATTGTCCTGGCTGGAGCCGGTTTCTACTTCCGCAACTCTCTCGCTGCCCTGATAGGCCGTCAAAGTACGGCCCGTGCCCAGACACCTGACCAGACTGAAAGCACCGTGACGGTCCGGCCCGCCACAGACAGCGCCCAGGTCAGCGCGGCGGGCAACATCGCCCTGGCCAGCCAGCAGGCCGTGGTCTTGCAGGCCGAGGGCATCATCACCCAGGTTCCGGTTAAAGCAGGTGATGAAGTTGCCAGCGGCGACCTGCTGGTCGCCATGGACACCACCGACCTGGAGCGGGCTGTCCAGCAAGCGGAATTGGATCTGGCGGTTAAACAGGCTGATTTAGATACGCTGCTCCAGCCGGCCGCTCCCGCCGATATTGCCTCGGCCCGGGCCGGCCTGGCCTCGGCCCAGGAGGGGTTAACCGAGCTGCAGGCCGGGCCAAAAGCAGCCGAACTGGCCGCGGCAGAAGCAGCCCTGACCGCTGCCCAGGCCAGTTATCAAACTTTAATGGCCGGCAAAACCGAGGCGGAGTTGACCCAACTGGCCGCGGAGATGCATAAGGCGTATGTTACCTTGCAGCAGGCTCAAGAAGCCTATGACAAAATTGCTTTTCAAAGCAATATCGGCTCGACCCAACAGGCAATGGACCTGCAAAACGCCACCATTGACTACGACACCGCCAAGGCTGCCTATGAACAGGCCACCGCACCCCCCACTCAGGCCGATGTTCAGGCTGCCTTAAAGACTGTTAAAGACGCCCAATCTCAGTTAGAGGCTTTACAGCCGACCAAGGCAGACCTGGCCGCGGCTCAAGCGGCGGTGGCGAGCGCCGAAGCAACCCTGGCCAACCTCACCGATGGCCCCACAGAAGCCGAGCGGCGCGCCGCCGAAATTGCGGTGAAGCAGGCCCAACTGACCCTGGACGAAGCCAAAGCCAACCTAATCCAGGCCAATCTGTTGGCTCCCAGCGCCGGGACGGTCATCACCGTTGGAGTTGAGGTGGGACAGCAGGCCACTGCTGGTCTCAACGCCATAACCCTGGCCGATTTGACCGCCCTGGAACTAACCATCAACGTGGCTGAAGTGGACATCCCCAGAGTAGAAATTGGCCAGCCGGCCCAAATTACCGTTGATGCCCTGCCCGACCGAACCTTTAGTGGAGTCGTGAGTCGGATTGCCCCTTCCAGCAGCTCCGAGGGAGGTGTGGTTAATTATCCGGTTACGGTTCGCCTCCACAACCTTGATCTGGCCGGAGTGCGTCCCGGCATGACCGCTGTCGCTACCTTGGCCAATGAACAGGCCCAACCTGGCTGGCTGGTGCCAACCAACGCCTTACAGGAATTTGAGGGTGAAACCACGGTGACGGTTGTGCGCAATGGGCAGCGCAGCCAGGTCAAAGTTACCAAAGGGACTTCCCAGGGCGAGTGGACGGAGGTCCAGTCAGCCGACCTGCGAGCTGGCGATCAGGTGGTCGGCAAGGTTTCCTCTTTTCTGGACCAACAGAATAACCAGGGCGGTTTCCGCGGACCGTTTGGGCCTCCGCCACCCGGTAACCGATGAGCGGGAGGTAAACATGCGCAAGACTAAATCGTTACCCTTGACCGGGACAGCTACCTTCGACCAAAAAGGAACACGGAGTGCCACAGAGACTTCACAGAGCTACACTGAGAGCTTAAAAAATTTCTCTGCGATCCTCTGTGGTTTCTCGGCGTTTCTCTGTGGGATAAAAATTCCTGGCTCAATTCGTCTGGGATTGGCCTGCGTCGTAGCTTTGTTATGGGTCGGAATGATCTTAACTCCCAGCACTGCCGCCCAAGAGGATGACACGCGCCAATTAACCGTGATTGCCCCCGCACTTAATGTCCGCAGCGGCCCTGGAGTCACCTATCCTGCGTTGGCCGTTCTAAACCAGGGCGACCAGGTTACGGCGATCAGCCACGACGCCAGCGGCTGGTGGCAGGTCCGATTGTCTGAGGGCGGCACCGGCTGGGTGAGCGGCGGGCCGGCTTACGTATCTCTCACGACACCATTGTCCGCGGTGGCCGCTGTTGCTCCAACAGTATCTGGCCCTGTCAACTTCCAAAATCCGGGAACGCTCGTCTTTCAAACGGTCAGCGGCGGCCCCATTTACGCCATCGGGGCAGATGGCAGCAACCTGCATTACTTGACTACCGGCATGGACCCGGCCCTCTCCCCCGATGGACAGTGGGTCGCTTTTACCCGCTGGGATAATCCTCAAATCGGTGCAAGGGGCAGCCTGTGGGTCATCAACGTGGATGGCAGCGGCGAGCGCAGGGTTGCCGAAAATATTTTTCAACCTAAATCGCCAACCTGGTCGCCCGATGGAACTCAAATTATCCTGAGCATGACTTATGGCGAACACCTCGCCACCGAACGGAAATGCAGCGGCGAGCGGCCGCCCCGCAGTGCGACCGATATTGAAGTCAAAATTGAGGGTAAGGACGATATCGTTTACTGCTACACCTTGTTGCCTAACCCTTATTGGGGCCTGCGGCGGGTCAATGTGATTACCGGCCAGTCTGAAGACCTGAATTACGACACTCATTCCGTCTCCCCGGCCTGGGACCCGGCCAACCCTCAACGACTGGTTTATGATGGCCAATGGGGCCTGGTCAGCTTAGACCTGGGCCAGGGTGTCACCTCACCGCTGACCACGGATGTTCAGCATCACTCCCCGATCTTCTCACCCGACGGGAGCAAGCTGGCGGTCAGCTACCGGCAGGATGATCACTGGGAAATTCATGTACTGAACGCCGACGGCAGCGGGAATGTCCGGCTGACCGAAACCTCTTATCTTACCTGGGCGCAGCAGGAGTTGAGCGGCCAGAGGCCCTATTCTTACAACAATGCCGCGCCCGCCTGGTCGCCGGATGGCAGCCAAATTGCCTTCTTGACCGACCGCAGCGGCCAGTGGGAAATCTGGGTGATGAACGCGGATGGCAGCAGCCAAAGGCCGCTCTTTCCAGCGGAACTTTTGACCGGGATGAGCTTGCAATATAATGGAGTGGATGAACGAGTTCTCTCGTGGCGGTAAGACTTTGTTGGGAGAGGGTGGATGCCATCACCACAGATTTTGGTTGTAGATGACGATCCAGATATAGTACGCCTGGTGCGGGCTTATCTGGAAAAAGCCGGTTTCCAGGTGCTGACGGCACACAACGGCGAAACTGCCCTGCATATTCTGCGCCGGGACCACCCTGCTTTGCTGGTACTTGATTTAATGCTGCCTGACCGCGATGGCTGGGACATTACCCGCCTGGTTCGCGCGGACGCCTCCCTGGCTAACCTGCCGGTCATCATGCTCACCGCTCGCATTGACGACGCCGATAAGATCATCGGCCTGGAGTTGGGCGCGGACGATTACATCACCAAGCCCTTCAACCCGCGCGAGGTGGTAGCCCGGGTGCGGTCTGTCTTGCGGCGCAGCCAGGCCAACCAGCTCTCCCCACAGCGCCGGATTTTGCAGCAGGCTGCTTTGCTGATGGACCTGGACCGGCGCGAGGTGATGATCAACGGCCTGCCGATCGAACTGACGGCAACGGAGTTTAACCTGCTGCGGACGTTGCTCGAAAACCCCGGCTATGCCTTTACCCGCAGCGAATTGATTGAGCAGGCCCTGGGCTATGAATACGAAGGCTCCGAGCGCACCCTGGATAGCCACATGCGCAACCTTCGTCGCAAAATTGAGCCTACCCCTGGCCAGACTACCTATATCCAGACCGTTTATGGGATAGGCTATCGTCTGGCTGGACCGTAAGAAGGGAGTAAGAAGTAAGGAGTAAGAAGTAGGGAAACTGTTATCTCCTACTCCTTACTTCCTAATTTCTAGAGAAAGTAATGAACAAACTTTGGGTCCGGCTAAGCCTCGGATTCAGCGCGGTAGTTATGGTAGCGGTGGTGGTTGTGGCTTTGACCGGCTACCTGGTAGGCCGGGCTGACCCCAGGGGCGACCGTTCCGCCGCCTCAAAAAGACTGGCGAGGGAACTGGCCACTTATTATCAGACCCGGCAAAGTTGGGCCGGAAGTGAGCTACTGCTCATCGGGGCGCAAACCATGTTCGACAAGCGTGGGGAACGGAACGTGGATTTTTTCCTGGCTGATGGCGAGCAGCAGGTCATTTACCACCCCCAGGCCGGACAGGTGGGGAAATCGCTCCGCCAGGTAGAACAGGTAGAGCTTTTGCCTATCCAGGCCAATGCTCAAACCATTGGTTACCTGGGCTTGGGGCTGGCGCAGCCCCAGGAACCTGCCGAACCACCCAACTTTGTGGTATTCTTGGGACGCACCCTGCTTTCTGTTACCCTTATCACCGGCATCAGCGGGATTATCTTTGGCATCGTGATGAGCCGCTCACTGACTGCACCGCTCAATAATCTGGCTACGGCAGCCCAAGCGATTGGCGCGCGCAATCTTAGCCAGCGGGTTGAGGAAAAGGGCAGCGACGAGCTAAGAGCAGTGGCTCGCTCCTTTAATGAGATGGCGGCCACGTTAGAGCAGGCGGAACAACTGCGGCGCAACCTCCTGGCCGACGTCGCTCACGAATTGCGGACTCCCCTCTCTATTTTGCAGGGTAACTTGCGGGCTATTCTGGACGAAGTTTATCCTCTCGATCAAGCGGAAATGGCCCGCCTGTATGAGCACACCCGCTTTTTGAGCCGCTTGGTGAATGATTTGCACGAGTTGGCCCAGGCCGAAGCCAGGCAGCTCCCTCTGCACCGGCAGGAGACCAACCTGGCCCAACTCGTCAAGACGACCGCCGAAAGCTTCCGCCCCGGCGCCGACGAGAAAGGCGTCACGCTGGATGTTGTTTTACCCGATGATACAGCCTCGCTTCAGGTTGATCCGGCACGTTTAACCCAAGTGCTCCAAAACCTTTTGGCCAATGCCTTACGCCACACCCCGCCTGGCGGTAAGATTACCCTTCAGCTTGAGGCCGGCCCTGAGACCGTTCATCTGGCCGTGGCCGATACCGGAGAAGGCATTCCTGCCGAATATTTACCCCATATCTTTGACCGCTTTTATCGCACCGACCCGGCTCGCAGCCGTGATCGCGGCGGGGCTGGACTGGGGCTGGCCATTGCCCGGGCCATTATCGAGGCTCATGACGGCCGGATTACAGCGAAGAGCAGCGGCATCGCCGGACAGGGCAGCCTCTTTACCATCCAGCTTCCCACCCAGACAAATATATAAGAATTCAGCGCTTGCCCTTCAAACGCATCCGGGTTCCGTCTTCGGCTACGGTGAGTTTGCCCCGATAGCGCCCGGCAAACACCTCGACAATTTTTTCGGGCGCTTCGTCAAATTCGGGGCCAATGTGGCTGATGAGAACCTGGGGAACTTTGGCCGCCGCGGCAAATTCGACTACCTCTTCGGGATCAACGTGGGCCATTTCGTGGACGAGTAAATCGCAGCCTTCGATGTGCGGCGCCAACTCCTGGGGCGAGGTCAGGTCGCCGCTGTAAACCACGCGCCAGCCGGGTCCGTCAATGACCATGCCGCACGCAGTCGCTTTTGAGCCAAATTGGGTTTTCAACTTGGGTTTCTCCAAGTGCTGGGTTTTGAAGTAAGTCACCTGGAGCAGGGCTTCCTGGTACGGCTCGTTGCACTCGATGTTGGTCATATTAAGTTTGTAACCCAGCTCATCAGCAAGTAGAAACGAATCGCTCAAGAGGCGGCGCACTTTACCCCGTGTACCACGGGGGCCGTAAATCGCCAGGGGGCTGGTCCTTTTGAGGAGGCGGTTCTGGCTTAAAAAAAGCCCCAGGTTGGCAATATGGTCCATATGCCAGTGGCTGATAAAAACAGCCTCGACCTCAACCGGGTCCAGGTCGTAGCGATACAGCAGGGTGCTGGCCGGCGCGCCGCAATCAAGCAGAAATAATTTACCGGCAGCGGTTAAAGCATAACCAGGGGCGAAGCGTCGCCGGGTCGGCAGGCCGGAGGAAGAACCCAGTACAATCAATTCGTCGGGCATGGCCACCTCCTAACGTATGGTGAATGGCAGATGGCAGATAGCAAAAAGGGCGGTCGCTTACAACTCGCCATTCGCCATCTGCTATCTGCTTTCCACTCATCCCCCGCCGCAAGCGGCGACGTTTTGTTGGTGGGTTTCGTAATTGTTGGCAAAGAGGTGTGCGCCTTCGCCACCACAGCCCATAAAGAAGATGTAATCCGTTTGTTCCGGCTGCAGGGTGGCGATGATGGACGAAGCGCCGGGGCTGGCGATAGGGCCGGGCGGCAGGCCGGGGTTGAGATAAGTGTTATAGGGCGAGTTGACCTGAGCATATTCGTCTAAGGTCACCGGGGTTTTCCACCAGACTCCGGCGTCGGTCTGGTAGCCCATGGCGTATTGCACGGTCGGGTCAGCTTGCAGGTACATTCCCTGGGCCAGGCGGTTCAGATAGACGCTGGCAATCGTGGGACGCTCGGCGGGGACGACCGCTTCGCGCTCGACAATCGAGGCAATGGTCAATATTTCAAAGAAGGTATAGCCCTGGCCGGCAGCCAGATCAAGCGCATTGGGCGGTATTTTGCTGGCCATGTTTTCCACCATGCGCTGGATGAGGTCTTCGGGCGTAGCTTTGATCGGCAGGCGGTAGGTATCGGGGAACAAGTAGCCCTCATACGACGCGCCGGCAGGGCGATCCGCCAGGAGGGGGTGTTCTACTCCGACACCCTGGCGCACCGCGGCCAAAAAGACCGTCCCATCCATAATCTGCTGCTGGGTCAATAATTCGGCAACTTGCTCGGCCCGCCAGCCTTCGGGAATGGTCACACTGACTTCCTCAAAATTGGCCTTTTGCAGCGTCTCCGCGACTTCACGCATGGTCATATTGCGGCGTAGTTCGTAATCGCCGGCTTCCAACGAAGCATCCAGCCCGTTGTAGCTGAGAAAGCGGCGAAAGACATCGGGATCGGAGATCAAATTTTGCTCGTACAGTTTATTGGCGACACTGACAGCAGTTTCACCTACCGCAACCGTAAAAGGAACCGGCGAAGGGTCATCGGAGACGGGGGTGTTGATGAGTTTAGCCTGACTTTGCAGGTACAAGCCCACAAAGAAATCCTCGATATTCTCCGGTGAGCGCAGCCCCGAGGTGGTACCAACCGAAATGGCGGCAGCGGTCTCGCTGCTTTGATTGGAAAAAGCCCAATAACCGGCGCCTAAAATAACTACAATCGCCGCAATGGCGACGATAAAAATAATGAATCGAATGATGGCTCTCAAAACAACCATACTTACGCCTCAAATTGTTTCACTGATTGATAATTAGATTTTTTTCGGGTTCCCAGCACTCACAGGCTTCACGCGTGGCAGTGTCGTTTTTGAAGCTGCCCTCGTAAGGAATCAGGGTACGTTGGGCAACCCAACCGGACAGATTCATAGGCACGGCCCCCCCGGCCTCTATCCACTCACCGTTGTAGCGGCGAGCCAAATGCAGGTGACTGGAGTCGGCCAGGCCGCCTTCACACGAAGCGTAGCCAATCAAATCCCCCTGTTTCACCTGCTGCCCCACCTGGACCGGCGTATCGGCATCCAAGACGACGTGCAGATATTGCAGCACCCAGCCCGTTTGGATACTGCCGTCACCGTCAAGATCAATTTCAACGGTCCCATGCCGGGCCACAACAATAACCCCGGCGGCAGCGGCCGTGTTCGGTTCAGCAGAGTAAAAACAGTTGCCCAGCACATCGGGCGGGCCAAAATCAAGGGCGGCCCAGGCGCTGCCGTCGGCATAGGCGGGGTGCGGCCCGCTGGTCAGGTAGAAGCCCTGCCCTTTCGCCCAGGGTAAAGCGAGCGGCGGCTGGACCAGCGACTTGGGCACCAGCGGTTCGATGGCAGGGACCATTGGACCGCCAAAGAGGGCGTGATAGTCGGCTAACAAACCCTCCGGCCCCAGCTCTTTGTGCCAGGTCTCCCAATCGGAATGCAGAGCCAAAATATTTTGAACGCCGACGGTTCCAGCATTCAACCCTTGCGGCGTCACGGCTCGCTTCCGGTCGGCCAGGGTGAATACCCAGAACCCATCACGCTTATAACCATAATAGCCGGCGTTGATCCGGTTGGCGGTCCAACCCAGAGCCAGGTACAGACTTCCCCCACGTGGATTGTGCGGCCCTAACATACTGTTAATCGCTTCGGCGGTCGGGTGAGGATTGGTCACCCAGCCGCCATAATGTTCTAGCAGAGCCAGGAGCAGGCGCGGTCCTACGCTGAATTGCTGGGCTACCCGTTCGACAATCTCCGCTCCGGTCAGTTGCTCGCCATCCACGTACTCCGTGTAGCCGACCAGGTAGCCACCCTTGCCCTCGACAAACTCTTTGATATCGAAACCGACATAGGCCGGACTATAGACTACTTCGCTGTCGGGAAAGATCTCCTGTTTAGGAGAAATAGAATCAAGGCGCAGCGGAATCCGCAGGGACTGGCCGACCTGAATGATCGCCTCTGGTCCGGCTAAACGATTCATCCTGACCAGGTCTTCAATAGAGGTATCATAGAGGGAGGAAATATAACTCAAGGACTCCCCCTCTTCAATCACGTGGTAAGAAAACGGAGGACCGTCTGGCGTGGGGATTGGCAAGGCTTCGATCAAAGGAGCGGGGCCAGGGTTAGACGCAGGAACGGCAGCAACCGGGATAATTTCGGTCGAGGTCGGGGCAACCTGGTTATTGCTGGTGGTAGGGAGAGGGGTTGGTGTTGCTGTCGCGGGGGTTTGTCCCGCATTGGCGCTGTTGGGAAGGAGGGTCGGACCACAACCGGCGGTTAGCAGAAGCAGACCAGCCGCAGTACAGGCGACCAATTTTAGTGACACAGATAACCTCTAAGGCGGGTGAATTGGGTTGGCAAACCGTGCTTTCCTTAAAACCTAACTAGCTCCCGCACCCCGCTTAGCCTGGGCATGAGAGCTAGAATGGGAATTGCTGCCGAAACTGCTTTGACTTGCTGAATAGGCCAAGTATAGCACGGAGTTGAATGACGGCAAAATAGAAAGGGAAGTAGGGGGAGGCTGCCAAGTGTCCTACTCTCCGGCCAAATCGAGCTGCAAATTAATTCCATCAGTCGTGGTGGTTAAACCAACCAATATGAACTGGGGTGGTAATTGGGTAGTGATTTGCGGGCCAACTTGAGTCCCCACTTCGATAATTTCCTGAGGCAGCCAGCGGGCCGGGAGACTTAGAAATCCGACTTGCAACCAGTGAAGCTCGCTGGTTACGATGTTGCCCTGCTGCTGCAGCGACAGACCCACGTCGGCCACTGGTTCCAGCCCGGCAATCTCGATCGCGGTGGTGAGAATCATCTGACCCCCCGGCTCAAAATTAACAGCGGCCGGCCTACCAAGTGCTTGCGTGACAAAACGGCTCACACCCCGCTCCGATAGAAACAACGTTAAATCCGGGGAGAGCACGGCTGGTTGATCTGTCACCACCGGCGTCACGGGCCGAGTCACAAACACCAGCAAAATGAGCAGAAGCACACCCAGCAGGCTGCCCGCCAGCAGTCCAATACATCCCCAGCGAGTCATGGCTGGGCTTGAGCTTCGATCCAGAGGGTGGTATCGGTGGTGCCGAGGCCGGTCAAAACCAGCGGAAAGCCCAGCAGGGTTGAACCGTTTTTGACCATCTCATTCAAATTTTGATTGATTGCTGCCAGGGGATCATCAAATGAAGCGGCCAGGGTATCTTGCGGCAAATCTACCCCGGAGACATTGGCCTGAATGAGGCGCACTTCAAGTGCGGATTGCGGGGTAATTTGAACGCCAAAAAGGCCGATAATCTGCACAGGTACCGTCATCCCAAAGGCCGAAACGCTTGTATCTGCTGTCATCCTAACCTGATTGCCGGACAAAAGATCGAGTTGAACCGGGCTTTCGTTAGTGCTTTGAGCAAACTGATTGAGAGCCTCCTCCTGTACTGTCAGGCGCAAATCCGGCCCAGCGCCCGGACTCGCTGCCGGCGAAACAGGACCATTCAGGGCCATCCCCAGCGAGGCCAGCAGCAGCAAGAGTGCCCCACCCAAAAAGCCGGCCAGAATACCGCCCGCGCAGCCCAGCAGGCCGTAGCCTATCGAATCAGGAGGTGGGGGCGACTCATACACAGCTTCCGGATACACAACTCACCTTTACAATAATGGAGGTCTGGAAGATTGGAAAAACCCAATCTTCCTACCCGGCCATACTTTGCTCACTAAACCCTACAATATTCTAACCACTTTGGGGGCGTGTTGCCACAGTTCTTCAAGTTGATAATAGGCCCGCTGATCCGGGGAGAGAATATGAGCAATGACCGAACCAAAATCAATTAACATCCAGCCCGACTCGGGGGTGCCTTCAACGCTGGCCAGACGACTCCCGCTATGTTTGAGTTTCTCCAGCAGCTCATCGCCAATTGCCCTGATTTGCCGGCTGGATGAACCATCGCACAATACATAATAATCGGCCAGAAGCGTCACCTCACGCATATCGAGCATCAGAATATTCGCCGCCTTTTTGCCCGTAGCAATTTCTACCACAGCGTGGGCTAATTCATTCGATTCCAGGTTTACCTCCATTGGATAGTTACAGGTTGCAGGTGATAGATTGCAAAACAAGTGATAACTTGCACCTGCTTATTTGAGTCTTTAATGTTAGCACAAATTGTGCTAGATGCAAACAACAAAAAGGAACGGGCATTTTTGGGTGATTTGGTTAAAAAATAAGTCGGGCCTTATTGGGTAACGAACTTCAAGCTTGCTCATTTTTGAAGAAATGTGTTCCTCTGGTATCATTGGGTCTATTCTCAGAGGTACTTACGCCCCAGATGTTAACCCTTCCGGGAAATTGGTTATTTCCCAACCTTCCCGCCTGCCAACCTTCCCGTAAAAATGCGTAAGTTCACTTATAACAGGTGGCAAATGGTAGATTTAACAACACTTTTGCCGGCGGCGCTGACCTTGCTGCTGCCGCTTGGCCTGATCCTGTTGATTTCCAGCGCTATGCCTGAAGATCAAGCCCCGGCGACGGCTGTCAATGGGGTGGTAGTGTGGAGCACAGCCGCGTTGGCCTACTTTGGGCTGGGCTTTGCCTTTCATTTCGGCGGTATTGCCCAGGTTACGCCTAACTCGGATTTGAGCGGCCTCTACTGGGAGTGGTATCCGCTGGACCAATCGGTTGACCTGGAGGCGGCCCGTTTGTGGGGGGTGGTGGCGCTGCGGGGTTTTGCCCTTGCCGGCGAAGTCACTACCGCCGGTGTGTTGGGACTATTTCTGAGCCACCTGGCCCTTGTCGGCGTGGCGGCGTTGATTCCCTTGGCTGCTCTGTCCCGGCCGGGGCAAGGCCTTGCGGCCGTACTGACCGGCCTGTTGACCGGAGCAGTGATCTATCCCCTGCCGGGTAACTGGCTGTGGGGCGGCGGCTGGCTGTCAAACTTGGGGACCAGTTTAGGCTTGGGGCACGGGTTAGTAGATTTTGGCGGTGCAAGCGTAGTTGCTCTCACCGGCAGCATGGTCGCTCTGGCCGCCCTGCTTTTGTTTCGTTCAAGGGCAAACCCATCTGGATTAGATCCATTAGCCGAGGAGTTGGTGGTCGTCGCCGGGCCGGACCATCACCTGACGGTTTATGATAAACCGGCGGCTCTCTTTGAAGAGACACCTTTGCCAAAAACTTCCATGCCCTCGGCCTATCTGCCGATTTTGAGTCTGCTGGGCGCAGGGTTAATGCTTTTAGGCTGGCTCGGGCTGGCGGCAGGGCTGCACGAACCGACGGCGATAAACTTTAGCCCGGCCCATGCCGCTGTCGCGGGAGTTTTGGCGGCCCTCGGTGCGGCGCTGACCGCCGCTGGTTATAGCTGGCTGACCACTGGCGAAGTCAATGCCCTGATGGCATCGCGCGGCCTGGTGGCCGGTCTGGTTTTGGCGCTGGCCGGCGCGCCGTTCGTGCCTATCTGGGTCACTCTGGTGGCCGGGTTGCTGATGGGTTTGTTCTTACCCATGCTGATCTATCTTTTCAATCAGGGGCTGCGTTTAGCCGATGAGTCGGGCATACTGGCGACTTACGGGGTTAGCGCCCTGGTTGGCCTGCTGCTGGTTCCCTTCTTTGCCGATGGTCGAGCCGGGCAGGGCTGGAACGGTCTGGGCTTGAGTGATTACTATGGCGTAGCCGGGCAGGGTGTTTCCGGGTTGCTGGTCGCTTCTGGCTTTGCCTCTGACTGGCCAGGCCAGCTCCAGGCGCAATTGGCGGGGATAGCAGCCGTAGGCGCCTGGGCGCTGCTGTGGGGGGTGCTGCTGTTTCAAACGGTCAAGGTGATGGTCAACGCCTGGGCGCGGAGCGGTCTGGAATGGGCCGACTCAACTCCCACTCCGTTGGCTAAACTTGAAGCCAGCACCGGGCGAGAGATTCAGCTCGAAGAATCTCCACGATTGGAAGAGATGGAACCGTAATACCCTGCCTGCTCTCTTCTCCCTGCCTGAACAAGGCGGACTGCCACAACCCGGCTTGTTTCATTTCGGCCTTAGTAGTTTTTGAGCCTCCTGCACAAATGTCGTCGCAGTGAGAGGATCAATATTGCAGAAGCGCACTTCCTGCAGCGAGGTAGTTGGATTTTGCTGCAAGTAGTCTAAAGTTGTCTGGACGATGACCCTGGCGCAAATATCCTTGGGGCCGCCGAAAATCCCTGAAGAGATACCAGGGATGGCGATGCTTTTGAGCTGGCGGCTCTCGGCCAGAGCCAGCGCGCTGTGGACAGCACTGGCCAGCTTCTGCTCATCATGGCCGCTGCCCCAAACTGGCCCCACCGCATGAATGACATATTTGGCTGCCAGCTTCCCGGCGCTGGTAATGGCGGCGCTGCCGGTGTGAACCGGGCCATGCTGCTGCACCCAGGCGTTGCTTTCCTGCTGGATGACTTCGCCGCCCTGCCGGCGAATCGCCCCGGCTACTCCGCCGCCGTGTTGCAGCCACTCATTGGCCGCATTGACGATGGCCTCGCTCGTCTCGGCGGTCAGGTCCCCTTGAACCACTCGGATGAGTTGACCGGTGGGAAGTGTATGTTCTATACTCATTAAGGATGAAAAGTTACATTCTTAAAGGACTGGAATTTAAGGGTCA
>JAHDWA010000046.1 GCA_023382535.1 Anaerolineae bacterium
GGGTGGGAGCCGAGATCATTGCCGTTATCAACGAGCACTGCCTGTACTCGCTGCTTAAGCCGATTGAGCGAGTGACCGGCCCGGATACACCCTTTCCTGTCCCCAGGTTAGAAGATGCTATTCTGCCCACCCCCGGTCGCGTCGCGCGGGCCATTCAGCGGGTGTTGGAGCCGTGAAAGATTGGAGTAAGGTCAATGGTTGTCGGGGATTTAGCAACTAATATTGATGTACTGGTGCTGGGAGCGGGGCCTGGCGGTTATACGGCGGCCTTGCGAGCGGCTCAATTGGGTAAAGAGGTTGTCCTGGTTGACCCCCACCCGCCGGGCGGCAGCCTGAGCGGCAGGATTCTCCCAACCAAAATTCTCCTGGATGCAGCCCAGCAGTTCTGGCAAATTCCCTCCTGGACCGAACGGGGCCTCAAGCTGGAGAAGCCGGAACTCGACTGGTCCCAAATGCAAACCTGGAAGAATAAACAGGTTGAAGCAGCCGGCGCAGAGATCAAACGCCAGCTTGACCGGCAGCAGGTAGAGATTGTGGTGGGTCAGGGCTGGTTCCTGGCCGAAAATGAGGCCCGGATCGAGGCCGAATATGGGGCCAAACGCTATCTTTTTGACCACGCCGTGATTGCCGTTGGCGGCGAGCCTGTCCCCTGGCCCGACCTGCCGTTTGATGGGGAACGAGTTTTGACTCCCAGCCAGGCCCTGGCTTTGACAGAACTTCCTAAAAGTCTTGGCATCGTCGGTGCAGATTACCTTGCCGCCGAGTTAGCGACTCTTTTTATTAAATTAGGCGTCGCCGTGCGTCTATTACTACCAGGCGGGCAGCAGTTGCTGCCTGAGTTCGACCCGGCGGCGGGACAGGTGGTACAGGCTCGTTTTCAGGAGTTGGGGGTTGAAATCGACTCAAACCTGTCAAATCTTAAAGACCTGACAGGTTTAATCGTGGTTTCCGCCGGGCTGACTCTGCACCCCGCGAATTTGGGACTGGACAAAGCCGGGGTGACGACCGCTGCCGGCGGCTTTATCCGGGTGAATGAGCGCCAGCGAACCAGTAATGCAGTCATCTATGCCGCCGGCGCTGTGACCGGCGCTCCGCCACTGGTCCATGTGGCAAATAAGCAGGGCCGGGTTGCGGCTGAGAATATCGCCGGAAAAGTCGCCCAATTTATGCCCCAGGCGATTCCTCATGTCGCTTACACCGACCCACCTATCGCCGCCGTTGGTCTAACAGCCGCCGAAGCTGAAGCGGCAGGCTATCATGTTTCACGTTTCACGGATAACAGGGCCGGGGAGTTCATTCAACTCCTGGCTGAGCAGGGGAGTGAAGTTTTATTGGGTGTGACCATTGCCGGGCCACAGGCCGACCTTCTCATCGGCGAGGCAGCGCTGGCCCTGGAAATGGGCGCCACTCTGACCGATCTGGCCGAGACACTGCATCCGGTAGCAGGGGAGGCGTTGGCAAGAGCGGCGGAGGCGGCATTGAAATAAAATCTATATCAAACTGTAACTCCAACTCACCGGCCGGCCGCCGTCATAGGGCATGACGCCGTGAAATTGGCGCGGGTCGCTATCAAAGACGAGGGGCAGAAAATAACGATCGCCTTCCCAGAGAGGCAACTCCAGAATGCGCTCGACAGGAACCCAGGAGAGCGTCCCTTCGGGGTTTTCAGTCAAAGGTATCCCTGAAAAGCGGTCAATGCGGAAAATAAAGCCGAACCAATCCTCCCCATTTTGGCCGAAACCGGGCCAACTGATGGTGCCCCGCAGCAAAACCTCCTCACATTCAATCCCTGCCTCTTCACGGATTTCACGCCGCAGCCCGGCGATAATGTCCTCGTCAGGGTGCAATTTGCCGCCCAGGCCGTTATACTTGCCCAGGTGAAGGTCGCCGGGGCGGGTATTGCGGTGAATCAAAAGCGTCTCTTTGCCGCCGGGCGACATGATGTAGCCGAGGGTGGCTAAGATGGGGGTGTAAGGCATAGACTCCTCCTCAAAAAATGAAGACGCGGTAACCCGTAAGACGAGGAGGCGGAGCGAAGATTGAAGATGGTAGATGGAAGATAGTAGATAGTTGACAGAAGCACGTCAATGAGGATTATCTTCTACTCTCCATCCTCTATCTTCTATCCTTTATCCTCAATTCTTCACGTCCTCGCCTCCTCACTTCGCTCCGGTAGTATAAAGCGTAAAACGTAAACACCCAAAAAACGGGGCAGCCGTAAAAAGTCTGGCTTGTGGGTAATGGCGGCGAATGGTAGAATTGAGCCTCAGTCTCTTTATGGTATAATGAGAAACAACTTTTTAAGTTATGATCGAGTATGACTATTTTAACCACGCAAAATCTTGGCAAACATTACGGGGCGCAGGATATTTTTGATGGCCTGACCCTTTCGGTCAGCCACGGCGACCGCATCGCCCTGGTCGGGCCGAACGGCGAGGGCAAAACTACGCTGCTGCGGATTCTGGCCGGGCTGGCGCAGCCCTCGACGGGAAGGGTGCATACGGCTAAAGGGCTAAAACTGGGCTATCTAGAGCAGCACCCCTCGCTTATCTCCACCGGCGGCACTTTGGGGGACCTGGCCTTAAGCGCCTTTGCCGAATTACGGCAACAAGAGGTCGCTCTGCAAGAACTGGCCGCTACCCTGGCCGCCGAACCTGATGAGGCGCGCCACCAGCAACTGCTGGAACAGTACGGCGAGGCCGAAGCTCGCTTTGAGCACGCTGGCGGCTATACCTACGAGCAAACCATTGACCAGGTGCTGACCGGTCTCAGTTTCAAACGGGAGGATTACGCGCTGCCGCTGACCAAACTGAGCGGCGGCCAGCAGAGCCGCGCCCACCTGGCCCATCTGCTGCTGACGCAGCCCGACCTGCTGCTTCTGGACGAGCCAACCAACCACCTGGATTTGGTGGCGGTAGAGTGGTTAGAGAATTACCTCAAGAATTGGCCGGGAGCGATCATTGTTGTCTCGCACGACCGCTACTTCTTGGACGAGGTCGCTACCCGCGTCTGGGAAATGTTATTCGGGGCAATTGAGGCCTATCGCGGCAATTATTCTCATTACGTCCAGCAGCGCGAGGAACGTATTGAGCGGCGGCAAAAGGATTACCAGGCCCAGCAGGAATTTATCGCCAAGGAAGAAGATTTTATCCGGCGCAACCTGGCCGGTCAGCGCACCCGTGAAGCCAAGGGGCGACGCAAACGGCTGGAGCGCATGGAAAAGCTGGACCGCCCGGTCGAGCACAAAAGGCTGAAGCTGTCGCTGCAAACCACACTGCGCTCCGGCGACTTGGTGTTGGCCACCCACGATCTGGTGGTCGGCTATCCCGACGGCCCGCCGCTCTTTACCTGTCCTGACCTAGAAATCCGGCGCGGCCAGCGCGTCGCCTTGCTCGGTCCCAATGGGGCGGGCAAAACAACCTTTATCAAGACCATTCTGGGGCAGGTCAAGCCGAAAGCCGGGGCCATTCGCTTTGGGGCGGGGGTGGAAGTTGGTTACTTTGCCCAAACCCAGGCCAGCCTCAACCTTGAAGCCAGCATTCTGGACGAAATTCTGGGAGTGCAAAACCTGCCCATTGGCGAGGCTCGCAACTACCTGGGGCGTTTCCTTTTTTCCGGTGATGACGTATTCAAGCCTATCGGGTCGCTGTCGGGGGGCGAGCGCAGCCGGGTGGCCCTGGCCAAACTGACTTTAACCGGGTCTAACTTCTTGATGCTCGACGAGCCAACCAATCACCTCGATATTCCCTCCCAAGAGAACCTGGAGCGCGTGCTGAACGATTTTGCCGGCACTGTTCTGCTGGTGTCGCACGACCGCTATTTTGTAGACGCGCTGGCCAGCCACACCTGGGCGCTGGAGCCGGACACCAGGACGGTGACAGTCGTCGAGGGCGGCTACAGCAATTATCTGGCCCTGCGGGAGGCACAGAAGAACCAGAGCAGCCAGTCCGCCAATGGGTCAACGCCCAAGTCAACCAGTCAAGCCAGCCGCGAACAAAGCAAGGCCGAGAAGCGGGCCAGTGAAAAAAAGGCCAGGCAAATCGCCGAAATCGAGAGCTTGATTGCCGCCGCAGAGGGTCATCTGGCGGATTTGGCCCAAAAACTGGAAGCGGCCAGCCAGGCCCAGGATATTGTCCAACTGCAAAAACTGAGTCAGGATTATCAAACCAGTGAAGCCAAATTAGAGGAGTTATTAACCCAATGGACCGAACTGGAAGCAGCTTAGGGGCCGCCTATACCCCTGGAGGAGAGAGTAACTATGGCAGAAAAAATTGTCATCGGTTTGACCGGCAATATTGCCACGGGCAAAAGTTTGGTGCTGCGCATGCTCCAAGAATTGGGCGCGGCTACGATTGACGCCGATAAATTGGCTCATGAAGCAATGTTCCCCGGTGGTCCCGCGTATCAGGCCATTGTCGAGGAGTTTGGCCGGTTTGTGGTAGACCCGGACAGCGGGCAGATCAGCCGCGACCGCCTGGGACGAATTGCTTTTGCCGTACCGGAAGCGATGGCTCGCCTGGAAGCGATTACGCACCCGGCAGTGCGTCAAGAGGTTTTGGCCCGGATAAAAGCTGCGCCAGCCCCGGTGGTGGTTGTCGAAGCGATTAAGCTGTTTGAGTCGGGGTTGACGGAGCATTGCCAATCGGCCTGGGTTGTCGTCGCCCCACCTGAGGTGCAGCTCAAGCGGCTGGTCGAGCGGCGCAAAATGTCGCCGGAACAGGCCCAGCAACGGATCAAAGCTCAATCATCCCAGGGGGAAAAGGTGGCCAAGGCGGATGTAGTGATAGATAACAGCGGCGACCTGGCCAGAACTTGGGCCTTGGTGAAAAAGCAGTACACGGCGCTTCTGGATGGGCGAACCGGTGCAGCCCAACCGGCCGTGATCGAACCGGCTCCCGCGCCTGAAACCAAGCCGGCCGCCGAAGTCCAGGTAGCCGAGGTTTCGATCCGCCGGGCTAAGCGGCAGGATTTAGAAGCAATGGCCAACCTGATTGCAACAGCCACCAAAGGCGCGCTCAACCCCGATCTCAGCCAGATGATGGAGTCGCTCTTCACCCGGGCGTACATCGTGGCTATGGCCGGCGACTATGTGGTCGGCGTGGCCGGCTGGCAAGCCGAAAATCTGATTGCCGGCTTGCAAGATTTCTACATGCTGCGGGATGATCTGTGGCCGAAGGTAGGCCAGCAAATGCTGGATATGATCCACGACGAGGTCAATAAGCTCTCGTGTGAGGTGGCGATGGTTTTTGTCTTGGATCAGGCCGGGCCAAAACCCGTTGAATTTTTTGAAAGCCAGGGGTATGCCCAGGCTCAGGCCAAGGATTTGGGCTACCTGTGGAAGGACGCAGCCAAAGAGTGGCAGCCGGAAAACAGTGTGCTGCTCTACAAGAAGCTGCGCGAGCAGCGAATTATGGTGCCGATGTAACCCCACTCCCTCTCCCTAAGAGGGGGAGGGTTAGGGTGGGGTCGTCGGTCTGCGGTCTCATGACATGAATTCACTTTTTGGAGAAATCTAATGGATGCACTCAAAAAATTTGCCAGCGACCATCCGCAAATTACCTCGTGGATAGTGCTGGCGATTGGGATGGTTATTATTTTAGTCTGGTCGGCCCGAGAGGTCGGCTTTACGCCGGGCCAATGGACGGCTCTGGTGATTACCACTATTCTGCTGGCCGGAGCCTGTGTCTGGATCATCGGCTGGGAAGATGAGGAGGACGACGCGCAAGCGTTGGCGGAACAGGCTCAGACGGAAGTGGAGGCGAAGGAGAGCCAGTCCTGATTAGCTGGTGATGCTGCAAGCAGGCCTTGCCTCGCCGGAGTACTCGGCGTTTGCGGCTCGGCTGGGACAGGGGGTGGAATAGGATAATTTACCACTTTTGAATCACGCAAGGCAGCAGTTCTATGGAAATGGAAGATAACCTAACCGTCCGTCCTGAAATAGCAATTGACTCCAGCACACCTCTCCAGCAACCAATAAGGGATTTGTATCAGGAGAAACGTCAAGAGTTTATTCAATTACTCAGGCAATTGCCCTCACTTGTACAATTAGCGAAAACTCTGACTGAAGGTAAAACCTATCAGGCATATATTACCCCAGAAGTATTGGAACGCTTAAGAGATAATACTGCTCGTTTTGGTACGAGAGATAGTGGCTTATTGAGCGCCAGTATTCTTGATAGTGAAACCGGCAAAATTATCCACAATGCAAGCCTAATGGAAGTTCATCCAGATCTATTGAACTCACTCAATCAATTGGCTGTCCAACAGACGTTAGCCAATATTGTCCAAAGATTAGAATTGATTGATGAAAAAGTTACAGATATTCTGCAAGGTCAACAAAATGACCGACTGGCGGATGTACAAAGTGGGGTAGATATTTATGAGCAAGCAATTGCGGCTACCGGTCCTGAAACTCGGCTTGGATTGCTAATAAGTGCAATTCAAAAATTAAATGATGGACGAAACAAACTCCTAAAATCAACTGATATTCATTTTGTTGATAAATTGCCTCGAAACAGATTGAGTATGCTTTTCTCGCCCAATTTAGATATTCCAAAATTTGTACAGAGTAAGGCAGAGCCGGTTTGGAAAGCAGCACATGCCATTGTTAGGGCATCAAGGTATCTTGTTTTAGCCTATACGATTTTAGATGAGCCTGTATCACTTCGAGTATCACTGCAACAATCAGAGAAAGAAATTTTGACGTTTGAGGAGAAAGTTAAACAAATCATACACTGGCTTCCGCCCGATGATCGTTGGCGTGAGAGTATGCTCCAGATTAGTGAAGGTATAATGCCCACAAATAGGCAACTAGAAGTATTACATGACAAAGCAGTTACAATCGAATTCCTACCTGAAGAAATAGCTCCTCCTGAAGGGGAATATGACCACAAAAACTTGTAAAGCTTTGTTAAAGAACGGGCAACCTTGCCCCAATCAAGTGGATGAAGGTCAAGATTTCTGTCCTTATCATCTATCAAGAGAAACGTCTATATGGAAAAAGATATTGGCTGGTATCACAGGTGTTTTAGGCATATTAGTAGGGATATTGTTGGTAGCAATAAAAATTTTTGGAGACAGCAAAAAGGGCAAATAAACCTTTGCACTTTGAACCAGTCCTTAAGTCAAGGCATCATGGGCACAGCTCACACTCCAGACATTATTAAACTGTATTCAAACAAAGGTTCATTATGGAAAAACAATACATCGAAAAACGCGACGAGGGATACTGGGTGGCTAATACGCGCGTCTCGCTTGACTCTATCGTTTTGGCTTTCCTAGAAGGTTTGTCGCCTGAAACAATTGCAACTGAGGCATTTCCAGTGCTCACGCTGGAACAGGTGTACGGAGCGATTACTTATTACCTAGCCCATCAGAAAGAAATTGACGCCTACTTGCAACAGGTTGACGCCAAATTTGAGTCTTTACGACAAGCGATCCATCAAACCGATCCCCAGTTTTATAAAAAGCTCATTCAGGCTAGACGGCAGTTGCAGATCACCGAACCATGAAAGTTCGTTTTCAAGCAGATGCCGATTTAAACCAAATCATCATCAAAGCTCTATTGCGACGTGAACCAAGTATTGATTTTCAGACGGCGTTGGCAGCGAGCCTAGTTGGGTTAGATGATAACGAAGTTCTAACCTTAGCAGCTAAAACGGGTAGAGTCCTGGTAACACACGACCGAAAAACCATGCCTAAACACTTTGCTGAATTCATAACCAATGAAACAAGTGGAGGGGTAATAATTATCCCGCAAAAACTAGCTATCAGGTCGGCAGTGGATGATCTGATGCTTATTTGGGTGGCAACCGAGCCAGAGGAATGGGCAAATAGAATCCTTTCCCTTCCCCTGTAAAAAATCTTTCTGCTTGCCGGAACTTCTTCTATTAATTCTCCATCGCCAAATGCACCCGCCCAATGTCCTCCAACGTTACCGGCGGGTCGGCCTCCGGCGTCCAGAAAAAGCGGGCGCTCTGGAAATCTTGAGTTAGACGCCCCTGCTCCAAAAATGGTTCGCTGATTGGTAAACCGAAGCGCACCGGGCCGCCATGAGCCTCGAAGTAGCGCAAAAAGTCGCCGCTGAGGGTGTGGCCGGATTCGGGAAAGTAGCGCCGGTTGGGATCATCGGCGCGGGGAATCAACCCGGCGGGAATGGGCGGGCGGTGGCGCTGCAAGAGATCGCCCAGCCAGCCGACGGTGATCCGGTAGGCCGGTTCATTCTCCGGGTGGCGCTCCAGCCGGCCCTTTTCAAAATATTGCACCGTCCAGCCATCCACCTCAATTTCCTCAGTCAGCGGATAGCCCAGGCTCTCCACGCCGCCGTAGGTATTAAAAAAAAGCCAAAAGTCACCGCGCACTGTATGGCCCGTTTCGATAAAATGGTGGACGTCGGATTCAGCGGCGCTCGAAGCTGGCCATCCCTGACAAGCGGTCAGAATGACGATAATAAGGACAGTCAGCAGCCATTCTAATTTCAGAGCCATGGGTATAAATCTAAACGCGATTAAAAACTGGTTTTCTGAATAACCATCTTCAGTGGTCGTAGTCTACCAAAAGTCCTCTCAGTGCGCAACGCCGCTTACCTTTTTAATGTGACAGACAATTCAGAAAATGTTATAATTGAGGTAATGGCAGCCATAACCCGTTCTCGAACTCAACCTTTCGGCCTCCGTCCGATGGATCCGCTAAAAGATTTGCGAGGCGTGGCCGATCTCATCGAAGAGGCCTTTGCCGACGACCTCGACCGTTCCGGCCAGAGTGCCTTGCGCGAGCTGCGCTGGTTGAGCTATATGAAACCCCTCTTGTGGTGGATGGTTATTTTTAGCTCCGACCATAACGATTTCCTGTCGGGCTTTGTCTGGGAGGAAGACCGCAAGATAGTGGGCAATATCACGGTTAACCGCACTGCGCCTGGCTCGCGGCGCTGGCTCATCAGTAACGTGGCCGTTTCCAAAAATTATCGAGGCCGGGGCATTGCCCGTGGCTTGATGTACGCGGGCATGGAACTGGTCAAGGAATACAACGGCACCTCCATCTCTCTGCAGGTCCGCGCCGACAATACTACGGCCAGGCATCTCTATGAGTCACTTAATTTCAAAGAAATCTCCGGGACAACCCATCTGCAGCTCCAGCGTGTCCCCAAAGTAGACAAACAAGCCTTGCCGCCCCTGCCGACTGAGGTCAGGCTGCGACCCCGTCGCTTTGACGCCGTTGACGCCCGTCAGGCCTATCACCTGGCCAGCACCTCCGTGCCCCCCGAAGTTCAAAAAGAGTGGCCGCTGCGGCAAACCCGCTTTCGGTTGGACGGCCAGGAGCAGTGGCTGACCAACTTTTTCCATAAAGTTGTAGGCGGCGGTTCGGCGGCGTATTGGGTCGTGGAGAATGGGGACAGCTTTGTGGCTACGCTCAATATCCGTCCCGGCGTTTTGGGTAAAGCTCACCAGCTTGATCTCACCGTTCACCCGGACTGGCGCGGCTATCTGGAAAAGCCGTTGATTGGCCGGGCGCTGGCTTATTTATACCCGTGGCGAAGTGCAGGCATTACCCTTAAGCATCCCGCCGATCATAAAGAGGCCATTGAAGTCTACAAGGAATTTGGCTTTAAGGAAAGCCAGACCCTCATTTGGATGAAGTATGATAGTTGAGACAAAAAAGGCAACTAAGTCAAGCTATGTTAGATTTGTCCATTATCATTGTAAATTACAACACCCGCGATTTATTGAGAGATTGTCTCAATAGCATCTATGCCAGTCAGGGCCAACTTAAATTTAATACGGTCGTAGTAGATAATGCTTCATCTGACGACAGCAGCAGAATGGTGGAAAGGGAGTTCCCTCAGGTAATTCTGCTGACCAACCCGGTGAACGGCGGTTTTGCTTATGCTAACAACCAGGGCCTGCGCCAGGTCGGATTTAATGCCGATGGTTCTCCTCAACCGGACGCGCCCCGTTACGCCTTACTGCTCAATCCTGACACGCTCCTACCGCCTACGGCGCTGGCTGACATGGTGGCTTTTATGGACAATCATTCTGAAACCGGCGCTGTTGGGCCGAAGCTGGTTCGGCCCGATGGCACGCTTGACCGGGCTTGTCGCCGTAGCTTCCCCACGCCCGAGGTCAGTTTTTACCGCATGATCGGCCTCTCCAAGCTCTTTCCACGTAGCCGGCTGTTTGGCCGCTATAATATGACCTTTGCCGACCCGGATGAGTTGATCGAAGTAGACTCGGTGGTGGGGGCATTTATGCTGGTCCGGCGGGAGGCAATTGGTCAGGCGGGCCTGCTGGATGAAACCTATTTTATGTATGGCGAAGATTTGGATTGGGCTTATCATATCAAAGCCTGTGGTTGGAAAATCTACTACAATCCGGCAGTAACCGTCACTCACGTCAAACGAGCCGCCAGCCGTCACAGCCCCAAAGCCCAGATAGAATTTTACCGGGCTATGGACATTTTCTATCGCAAATTTTACGCCGACAGCACGCCCTTCTGGCTGCATGGGCTGGTGGTGACCGGCATCAATGTTCCCTGGCGATACCTGCAATTGAAATACTATCTCTCCAGTCTCTTTAAAACCAACCCCCTTAATCGTACCCCTTCAACAGAGGTGCAGCGATGAAACAGCACTCGCGCTTGATATTTGCCATTTCCCTGGTCGTCGTTGATGTGCTCATGACCGGCCTGGCTTTTTTTGTTGGTTATCAACTCCGCTTGCGTTCGAATTATGAAAATATCCTGCCGTTTTCAGAATATAGCGGAATGTTGGCCGTCCATATTGCAGCGATTCTGGTTGTCTTCTTTTTTTATCGTCTCTACCATCGCCAGCGCTCTCTCTCCTATGTAGATCAGTTTTATTCCATTTTTGGCGCTGCTTCCGTAGGCATGATTATTTCGATTGCCCTGATTTCCTTCTTTTTCAAGAATACGCTTGATTATCCGCGCTTAATGATGGTTTATGTATGGATGCTGACAATCATTTTTACCTCCCTTGGCCGAGCTATCCAGTCACGGGTGCAGCTTAGTCTGCAAGCCCGCAATTGGGGCGAGGAGCGGGTGTTGATTGTCGGCACTGGCGAAGTGGGACGCATGGTGATGCAAAAAATCAAGCGCACCCCCGGCCTGGGCTATCGAGTGGTCGGCTTTGTAGACGACGAGGCCAAGGTCAGGGCTGTTCAGGACTGTCCAGTGCTGGGAAACAGCGACGATATTCCCGAACTGATCCTATCACAAAAAATTAATGAGGTCATTATTGCCATGCCCGAAGCCTCGCATCAGGAAATTCTCAAAATCGCCAGCAAATGTGATCGGGGCCGGGTGACGATCAAGGTTTTTCCCGACGTATTTCAGATTATGGCGACCGAGGTTTCCATCGGCGACCTGGGTGGACTGCCTCTACTGACTATGAGGGATGTTGCCCTGCGTGGCTGGCGGCTTACGGTGAAGCGAGTTATTGATATGGCTGGGAGCGCTGTAACCCTGGTCATCCTGTCGCCAATTATGATGCTCCTGGCGGTCTTGATTAAACTCGACTCCGAAGGGCCGGTCTTTTACACGCAGGAGCGCATGGGCCTGGACGGCAAACGTTTTATGATGCTCAAATTCCGTTCCATGCGGGCCAATGCCGAAGAAGAAACCGGGCCAATATGGGCTACCGCAAACGACAACCGGCGTACGCGCCTGGGTACTTTCATTCGCCGCTTCTCGATTGACGAGTTTCCGCAATTTATCAATGTTTTGATTGGAGATATGAGCCTGGTTGGCCCCCGCCCGGAGCGGCCTGTTTTTGTTGAGCAGTTCAAGCAGAGCATTCCGCGTTATATGGATCGCCATCGCGAGAAAGCCGGTATCACCGGCTGGGCGCAGATTAACGGTCTCAGAGGTGACACCTCGATTATCGAACGGACCAAGTATGACTTGTGGTATATTGAGAACTGGTCGGTGGCTCTGGATTTACGGATTATGATTCGCACTGTGCTCAATATCTTCATTGACCGGAATGCTTATTGAGAGGCGAGGATCAGTCAGGCGAAGATGTGGAGCGAGAGTCTTCATCCTGGCCTCGCAGCGCCATCTCATCTTTTTGCGATTGTTTCACGTGAAACATCTACCCCATTCTTAGGAGAACTCCTTGCCCCGTATCTGTGATTACGAAGGCAGCCGCTACCGGACCGACTTTTGGGAGGGTCAAAATCGTGCCTATGAAGACCAGATTGAGCGCGTTGCTCTCCAGAAACTACTGCCTCCAAAGGGACAGCGGCTCATCGAAATTGGAGCCGGGTTTGGTCGTCTGGCAGATTTGTACCAGGGCTACCAGCAGGTCATACTCACTGATTACGCGCGAACGCAGTTAGAAGAAGCGCAGACGTATTTAGGTACTGATAGTCGCTTTATCTATGTCGTCTCCGATATTTACAATATGCCCTTTGTGGACAATTTATTCGAAACACTAACTATGGTCCGGGTGATGCACCACCTGGCTGATGTGCCTGCTGCCCTAAGTGAATTGCACCGCTTGCTCGCTCCCAATGGCATGGCCGTGATCGAGTACGCCAGCAAGTTCCATCTTAAAGCTTTACTGCGCTGGCTGCTTGGCCGGCAGGAGTGGAGTCCTTTTGACCCCTTGCCCTATGAATTTGTCGAACTGAACTTTAACTTTCATCCAACCTGGATGCGGCAGCAATTTGAAGAAGCAGGTTTCCGATTAAAAAATGTTCGCTCTGTCTCCCACTATCGTATCAATTTACTCAAGCGCCTTTTGCCGACCTCCCTGCTGGTAAAACTGGACAGTTGGGCCCAACCGACGGGTAACTGGTGGCAGCTCACACCAAGCATCTTTGTTCAAGCTCAAGCGCACAAACCACCCATTCAAACAATGCCGAATTTCTTTCGCTGCCCTATTTGCCACTCCGCTCACCTTGTCCACACCAAACCCAACCCAGTGCTTAACACAGAAGAAATTCTTATTTGCCAGCAATGCCAGGGTCACTGGTCTTTTAGGAACGGCATCTATGATTTCAAAACTCCCCTGAATGAGATCTCCCCTAAAATATAGGAGCAGTCGTTAGGCATTTCTGCTGTCTACTATCTGCTACCGACCCCCTGCAACCTCTCAATTTACCATAATGTTACTATGCGTATTGAAAAATTAATATAGTTATGTTATGATAAGATAAAAATCCCGGTTGCCTCTATTATTATGTTTAGTAGCTTGGCGAAAACAAGGAGACCCGATGATGAAGCTATCGGCCCAAAGAAACAAGATTTTAGCCACTGGACTCTTCACTTTTTTAATTCTGTCAGCCTTTCTTATCTCCGGTTTTACCGTCGCCACATTTGATAAAACTATCGCACAAGAACTCCCCCCTAACCAGGGCAGCGGCGTTAATCTGATTAGAAATCCCAGCTTTGAAGAGCGAGACCCCAACGGCAACAACGGCGTCGCCCTCCATTGGCTGCCGTACAGCAATGGACAAGCATGGTTCGGCTGGTACGACGAGACATGGGTTGAAGCAGTGCGCACCGGCAAACGTGCCCAACTGATGGAAATCTTTCAAGTAGAGCCGAATATTCTGGACCGGGTTATCGCTATTCACCAAACCGTGGACGTAACTGCTAATTCCACCTACAGTCTGACTATTAACGCCATTATGCGCAGCCAGACCCAAGCCGCCGATCGCAACAAAAATGAATTTGAAATGCATTGGGGCGTTGATTTTTCGGGCCAGGGCAACTATGATAATGTCGAAACCTGGGTTCTGATGCCGCTGACCGAACAATTCCGCTTGGGCTCAACCGGCGAATACCCAGAAGATGTCCCCCTGTTCTATGAGACCGTTACTGGCACCATTCAAACAGGTGGTTCTAACCGCATTACCCTGTTCATCCGGGGCCTCAAAAAGTTCCCCACGGGTACGGAGGTCAACTTTGACGTGGATGATGTCTCTTTAGTTGGTACAGGAGCAGCTCCACAACCACTCGTGCCTACCACCGGGCAGACCAATCCCGCCGCGCCCAATCAACCGACCAGCAACCTGCCCACCTCCGGCGCAATTCTGCCGAGAAATATTTCCGGCGGCGCTCTTGCCATTAGCGGGTTGGTGTTGATTGCCCTGGGCGTCAGCGCGGCAGTTAGTCTCTTCAATCGCAAAGATTGACCTTAAATCAGCTCGTAAAGTAATAAAAAGAGGCAGCGAAAGTTATTCGCTGCTTCTTTTTGATTCCAAACCTGGTTGCCTTGTCCTCTGATACAAAATGTAGTATACTTGGTTGCAAGATGCCACTAGTTGTGGTATTTTATGTCCCCCAGGTATCATTTCTGTAGTTTTCTTAGCCTTTGAAAAATATTCTTTGCCGACCAGGGGAGGTCAGCCATGCAAGTCTCCTGCCTACAAGAGAATTTAGCCAAGGGGTTGAGTATCGTTGGACGGGCCGTAGCCAGCCGGAGTACGTTGCCGGTTTTGTCGAATGTCCTGCTGGCAACGGATAACGGCCAGCTCAAGCTTTCCGCTACTAATTTGGAAATTGGTATTAACTGCTGGGTGGGAGCTAAAATAGCCCAGGAAGGCGCGATTACCGTCCCCGCTCGCCTGCTCGGCGAGTTTGTCAACTCACTGCCTCCGGAACGGATTGACTTGAAGCTGGACGAAAGTACTCAAACCCTTAACCTGCGCTGCGCCCGCTTTGAATCAAATATCAAAGGCATTGATGCGCAGGAATTCCCGATTGTGCCTACCGCCGCCACTGGGGGCGAGGCTGTGATTAAGCTCGAACCGTCGTCGCTGCGCACCATCATTGACCAGGTTGTTTTTGCCGCCGCCACCGACGAAAGCCGGCCTATTTTAACCGGCGTTCTGGTTCAATTCAACGAGGACAACTTGACTATGGCCGCCGCCGATGGCTTTCGCCTCTCTGTTAAAGCAACCATCCTCAAGCAGAATTTTGGGGATATGATGGAGGTCATCATTCCGGCGCGGGCGTTAATGGAACTGGGCCGTATCACTGGCGACCAGGAACAGCCGGTCGAGGTCATTATTACCCCGGCCCGTAAGCAGATACTTTTTCACCTGGAAGACGTTGACCTGGTATCTCAATTAATTGAGGGTAAATTCCCTGATTACAACCAGATCATTCCCAAAGGTTATGCCACTCGGAGTGTGATGGACACCGGCAGCTTTCTCAAAGCCGTGCGGGTGTCGCATCTATTTGCCCGCGACTCGGCCAACATTGTTAAGCTCGAAATCACCCCTACTGGCGATGAACTGATGAATGGCCGCATCACGCTGGTGGCCACCAGCGCCGAACTGGGCGACAACGTGGCCGACGTGGATGCCTCTATTGAAGGCAACCCCATGGAGATTGCCTTCAATGCCAAATATTTAATTGATGTACTCTCGATCATTGACAGTCCCCAAGTAGTCCTGGAAACTAGCGCCGCCTCCAGTCCCGGCGTCATCCGGCCTATTGGCGATGACAAGTTTACCCACGTCATTATGCCGATGCATATTTCCCGGTAAGTGTGTTAGTCTCTAAGACTCCACAATTACCGGAATTACCATCGGTTGCCGTTGTGTTTCGCTGTAAAGCAGCTCGCTCAAAGCTTTGCGGATGGTGATTTGCGGATCTTGATACCCGTTCATGCGCAAGGCCGCAATGACCTCATCCTCGGTTCGCTCGATTAAATCCTGATTATCTTTGACAAAGACAAAGCCGCGTGTAACGATTTGTGGGCGGCCTATGAGGCGGCCTGTTTTTTGATCCAGCCGAACCACGGCCAGCACAAAGCCATCCTGAGACAGCATTTCACGGTCGCGCAGCACCGCTGGACCAATATCACCCACGCCGCTGCCATCCACAAAGACCCAGCCGCCGGGAACCCGGTCGGCTAGACGAGCGCCGTTTTCGTCAAACTCTACGACCATCCCATTTTCGACGATGAAAATATTCTGCTCAGGAATGCCCTGGCCACGCGCCAGTTCCGCGTGAGCATGCAAGTGGCGCGGCTCCCCGTGAACGGGCATAAAGTATTTCGGCTTGACCAGGCTGAGTAGTAACTTTAGCTCTTCCTGGCTAGCGTGACCGCTCACGTGGACGTTGTCGGCCTTGCTGTTGATAACTCGTGCCCCGCGCTTGAACAACTTGTTGATCGCTCGCCCCACCATGTGATCATTGCCGGGAATAGTGCGTGACGACATGACCACCGTATCCCCAGGTTTGATGGTGATATGCCGGTGCTTGCCATTAGCCATGCGTCCAAGGGCGGCGCTTGGCTCGCCCTGGCTGCCGGTTGCAATGATGGCAATCTGGTGATCGGGACGCCCTTTGAGGCGGGCCAGGTCAACCAGCACTCCCGGCGGCACGTTGAGATACCCCAGGTCCTGCGCCCGCTCAACACTCTCTTCCAGGCTGCGACCATCTACTGCGACAACCCGGTTGTGCCGGGACGCGGCATTGATAATTTGCTGTACCCGCGAAATCAGCGAGCCGAAGGTAGCCAGGATGACTCGCCCTTTGGCCTCGCGGAAAACTCTATCCAACCCTTCATCCACCGTTTTTTCCGAAGGGGTAAAGCCGGGATTATCGGCATTGGTGCTATCGGCCAGGAGGACCAATACTCCCTCAGACCCAAAGCGGGCCAGCGTCCCGAAATCGGGCGGCAAGCCCCAGGTGGGGGTGTGATCGAATTTGAAATCGCCGCTGTGGATGATAAGTCCTGCCGGGGTACGGATCGCCAGCCCAACCGCATCGGGGATGGAGTGGCAGACGTGGAAAAACTCCACCTCAAATAGACCACCCAACGCCAAGCGCTCCCCCGGCGCGACGACATGCAGGTTAGCCCGGCTGGCCAACCCGTGTTTTTGCAGCTTAACATCAATTAAGCCAATCGTCAGGCGGGTAGCGTAGACCGGTGCATTTATTTCGGCCAGAAGGTAGGGCAGCGCCCCGATGTGATCCTCATGGCCGTGGGTCACAACGATGCCACGCACCCATTCTTTTTTATCTTTTAGATATTGGCTCCAGTCGGGGATGACCAGGTCAACGCCGAGCATGTCCTGCTCGGGAAACATCACGCCGGCGTCAATAATCAGCACATTGCGGCCATATTCCATGGCCAGCATGTTTTTTCCGACCTCGCCCAGCCCTCCCAGGGGCACTAGTTTTAATTTTTGATTGGTTGCCATAGGTAATTTCTCCTTGAAATTATAGTAAATGGTTATTGAGGTTGGCAATCTGCATAAGCGTTTCACAAAAAAGCCCCGGCGTGTCCGGGGCTGGTTCGTCAAATTGATGGATCGAGTGGCTAGGCGCGGGTGACTTCTAAAGCCACCGGCCCACGGGGCCTGTGATTGACCGAGAATTGAACTCGATCACCGGCTAACAGGTTCTTGAATTGGTTTCCAACAATTGCCTGGTAATGGACAAAAACATCCTCACCAATTCCTGCTTCAATATACCCGTAGCCTTTAGCCGCATCAAACCACTTAACCGTTCCCGTTATTCGCTCAGACACGATTAAATACCTCTTTGCTTAAGAATTATATTTTAATTGTTCGTTGTTCACACGTTCTTGAGCCAAAAAAAAACCGCCGGATTAATGCTGCTAGACTCCTGCGGCTGGCTCAGAGAAAACTGCATTTATTTTTATAATTGTGAATGATTATACAACTTGAGGGACTTTTGTCAAATCATGTTAAGCCTTTTTACCCTCAAAGTTATCCCCATGTTATGCACAAAGTTATACGGAGAGTTATTTTCTGTTACCCACAACTTATCCACAAAAAGTTTGTGACTAACCATAACTTTTCTTAAAAAAAAGTTAGAACGGTCTTTTTTTAAGGTCTAGCTATTGCCAGGGGTTAGCAGGTTTGGTAAAATTCGACTCGACTGTAGCGGAGGGTTCTTCTTTCCTCATTAGTATTCATTTTTGCCATAGACTTTTGGACTTATTATTCCTATCTCTTTATAACACCCACGAAAAGAGATAGGTTCTTAAATTGCAACTTTTGTCTGCAATTTATCTGTTCTTGAGATTTTCCGCAGTAAGATCTCCAGCACGCAGTCACCGGCTACACATCAAAATAATCCACCAACCCGAATCAGTTTACCCTCACCACCGAATTACATATTAAATGTAAAGGTCAACTTTCGTTGTACCTTCTACATTTTTGTCTCTAAATCGTTCCTGAAACTGTTATGTCCTCAGCATCTTAGGAGACTTTTATGGATACCGACCAAGTTTGGCAGGCGACACTAGGTCAGTTACAATTGCAAATGACGCGGGCTACTTTTGATACCTGGATCAAAGATACTCGTATCGTTGCTCAGGATAGCGATAGGCTGGTTATTGGGACCAAAAGTGCTTTTGCTAAAGATTGGCTAGAAAATAGACTTTTTGCTACTATCAGTCGAGCAGTAACCCATGTGTTGGGGCGCGCTGTTAATATTCAATTTACGGTAGACCATCTGACTGCGGAAGCCATTAGTGACCAGCCCCCGCCCCCTTTGCTCCAGACTCCAGAACCGCTAAACGGACAGATTTCAAAGAACGCGAACAACAACGGTAACGGTCATTATCGTGAAACCAAAGAGCGCCTCATGCTAAACCACAAGTACGTCTTCGAACAGTTTATTGTTGGTGCTTCAAATCGCTTGGCCCATGCGGCATCCCTGGCTGTAGCCGAAAGACCCGCCGATGCTTACAATCCCCTCTTCCTGTATGGGGGGGTAGGTTTGGGAAAAACCCATCTTCTCCAGGCTATCGCCCACTATGCATTGGCCCGCGGCCGGACGGTGATTTATACTTCGTCCGAAACCTTTACCAATGATCTGATCAATGCCATCCGCAGCCAATCCACCGACTTATTTCGCGAAAAATACCGCACGACTGATTTTCTTTTGATTGACGATATTCAGTTTATTGCCGGTAAAGAAAGTACCCAGGAAGAATTCTTCCATACCTTTAATACCCTCCACTCCTCCGGCGGCCAAATTGTCCTCTCCAGCGACCGGCCGCCCAAGGCAATTACTACCCTGGAAGAGCGGCTGCGCTCGCGCTTTGAATGGGGACTTTTGGCCGATGTGCAGCCGCCTGACCTGGAGACCCGCATTGCTATCCTGCGTTTCAAAGCCGACTCTCAGGGCGTGCGCGTTCCCGACGATGTGATGGAATTCATCGCCCGGCGCGCTCAGAACAACATCCGCGAATTGGAAGGAGCGCTCAACAAGGTTATTGCTCACGCCGCCATGATGCGCCATCCGATCAATATCGAGCTGGCTAATGCCGCTCTGCAAGATATCGTCTCGCGCCAAGCTGAACTCACCGTCGAGCAGGTTATCGCTGCCGTAGCCACTTTCTACCGCATTGAAGTAGAGGTCCTCATCAAACGAGGGCGCAGTAAAGAAGTGGCCTTTGCCCGGCAGATGGCGATGTACCTGGCCCGAGAGGAGACCGGTGCATCGCTTCCCCAAATTGGTGAGGCCCTGGGTGGACGTGACCATACCACGGTCATGTACGGATGGGAGAAGATTGCCTCTCAAATTGAACAAAATGACCGGCTGCGCCGGGAAATGCTCTCTATTCGAGAGATAATTTATCAACAGAAGGGACATTAACTCAGCGCCTATCCCTCTATTTTTTGCGCTGTTCAAGAAAGGCAACTGTTCGCGTGCAGTTGCCTTTTTTGTCAACAACAGGCCAAAATTGTGGATAACTGTGCAAATAACTGTGGATAACTGATTCTCACTGGGGATAACTCTGCTTCAATTTGGACAAAATACCTATTACTATAAAGGGATGGACTCTGCAAAAGCAAATTTTTTAGAAATTTCCCGCATTCAGGCCCATCCAAACAATTCTTTGAGGTTGACCCAAATTTGATCAAATAATAGTGACGGACTAACAAGATTTTGGGATCTTATCACCCATCATAGCTAGTTTTTGGTCAATTTTGTGGATAACCCCTAGATAACTGTGGATAAGTGGCCCTATTTGGGGATAACTTTTAAGCTTCCTCAATTAATCCAATTTGGTCCATATCCGTGTAAATACTATATATAGGTATAATTACCCTCTCTCACCCAAAATATAGAAACCTCATAATTTGACAAAATTTACCAATTTTATCTATTAAAATTCATTCTCCTTTATCCTCACAATTATCCCCACATCTTTTGAAGCACCCTTATCAAGATATAGTCTCTTTACTTACTTTACCGCTGTATCTAGTAGCAAAGGGGTAACCTCTAACATTTATCCACTTATCCCCAGGCTCTACTATATATTACTAAATAAAGATTAATCATGACAATAACAAATGGGATAACTTATTCATAGTCCAGATGACGTTTGTCTTTAAATAAGGTATAATGTTCCGAAATCCTGGTAAATACTAAATCGTTCTGAATTCATGCGCCCTATATGGTGGGTTTTGTTATCAATAATCATCGCGGCTTTGAGCTTTTTGGGACTCTACTACGTTATTACTAATTTCTGGCCAAATCCAGATACGGTTTTAGCTCAGCCTCACCTGCTTTTATTCACCTTTTTATTTCTTGGGCTGGGCGGCGCTACCATTCCGATTACAGCCTACTTTAATCACCGTTTTGCCAGGTCCGGCTGGCTCGAGCGTGACAAAACCCGGCTCATCCGGCAAGGGGCTTGGGTTGGGTTTCTCGGCATCGTGCTGGCTTATCTCCAACTGATTCGAGCGTTGAATTGGACGATCGCTGCTGTGTTGCTAGGTGTTTTTATTCTGATTGAAACCTTTTTCCTGACGCGAGGCTAAAATATGCAGACACAACTTCGCCAGTTGCCTAGCGTGGACAAACTTCTGCAGAACGATCAACTCGCCCCCCTGACTGAAATTCACGGGCATGGTCTGGTTGTTGACGCCATTCGGGCCGAATTGGACTTGGCCCGCCAGGGTGTTGTGGCGGGCCAACCCATGCCATCTGCCGCTGCATTGGTTGAAGCCGTTTTGGCCCGCCTTTCTATCACCGTACGCCCCTCGTTGCAACCGGTTATCAATGCCACGGGAGTGATTATCCATACCAACCTGGGCAGGGCTTTGTTAAGCCAGCGTGCTCAACAAGCTATGCTCCAGGCCGCTTCGTCTTATTCCAACCTCGAATACGACCTGGAAGCAGGGGCGCGCGGCTCCCGTTATACCCATGCCGCCAACCTGCTCTGCCGCCTGACGGGCGCTGAAGCTGCCGTGGTGGTCAATAACAATGCCGGCGCAGTCATCCTGGCCTTGAGCGCTCTGGCCAAAGGTAAAGATGTCGTCATTAGCCGGAGCCAACTGGTTGAAATTGGCGGTGGGTTTCGTATCCCGGAGATTATGGCCCAATCGGGTGCGCATTTGGTCGAGGTTGGAACGACCAATCGCACTTACCGGCAGGATTTTGAGCAAGCCATTGATGCGCAGTGTACCGGCCTGTTACTGAGTGTCCACGCTAGCAATTATCAAATCATCGGCTTTACCACCCAGCCCACCCTGGCCGAGCTGGCCGAGCTGGCTCAATCCTATCACCTCCCGCTTATGGAAGACCTTGGTTCCGGTACGCTCCTGGATACGGTTCCCTTTGGTTTGGCTCACGAGCCGACTATCCAGGAGAGCCTGGCTGCCGGAGTGGACTTGGTCACCGCCAGCGGCGATAAGTTGTTGGGCGGCCCCCAGGCCGGGCTGATTCTGGGCCGGGCAGCGTTGATCGAGCAGATCAAAAAGCAGCCCCTGATTCGGGCCCTGCGGGTGGATAAAATTACCCTGGCGGCTTTACAGGCCACCCTCCTGGCTTATCTCGAAGGTAAGGCTACCACTGAAATTCCCGTCTGGCGCATGATTGCGGCTGATCTGGCTACCTTGACTCGCCGCGCTGAGAATTGGCGCTGCGCCTTGTGTAGTTTGCCCCAATTAGCCAATTTGTCGTTGCAGGTGGTAGACAGCGTTTCAACTATAGGCGGTGGCAGCTTGCCCGGTCAAACCCTTCCAACTAAAGCTCTGGCCCTGACTGTTCCCTCCGTAGATACCCTGACCGCCCGATTGCGCCAGGCCGATCCGGC
This sequence comes from Anaerolineae bacterium, assembly GCA_023382535.1. The sequence goes on from JAHDWA010000046.1 coordinate 22,058, forward strand.
CGTCATCGCTCGCATTGATAACCGACAACTCCTGCTTGACCCGCGCACTGTCCTGCCGGAGCAAGATGAAGCACTTGTTTCTGCTCTCGAATACGCGCTGACCACTGCAAAATGATTTCTTACCGTTCGTTGGATCCGTACTTAATGATCAACAGTCAACAGTCAATTATCAATTGTCAATTGACTGTTAGCCAATGACAATAAGAATGGGCATACTTTACCTTGTCGCCACGCCGTTAGGCAACCTGGAAGATATTACCCTGCGCGCGTTGAGGATTTTGCGGGAAGTATCCCTCATCGCCACCGAGGATACCCGCACCACCGGCCAGTTGTTGAAAAATTTTGATATTCGCCGCCCTCTGGTCAGCTACTACGAACACAATAAAGTGACCCGCCTGGAGCGAGTCCTGGCTGCTTTGGTCGAGGGAGACGTGGCCTTGGTGTCCGAGGCCGGCACACCGCTTCTCTCTGACCCCGGCTACGAATTGGTGCGCGCCGCGATTGAGCAGGGGTTTCAAGTGGTTTCCATTCCTGGCCCCAGCGCTCTCATGGCCGCGCTGCCGGTCAGCGGCCTGCCTACCGACCGTTTTCTTTTTCTGGGCTTCTTACCCCGTAAACGCGGCGACCGTCAGCGGTTCCTTCAAGAAGTTGCCGCTGAAAAGGCCACTCTGGTCTTTTTTGAAGCGCCTCATCGTCTGCGGGAGACGCTGGCCGATATGATTGATCTTTTGAATGGGGATCGTTCTGTTGCGGTTTGCCGGGAATTAACCAAACTGCACGAAGAAATCTGGCGCGGCACGCTGGTCGAAGCGCAGCAGGAGTGGATGCAGCGAGAGCCTCGGGGCGAGTTTACCCTGGTAGTGGCCGGTGCACCGCCTCAACCGGGGTGGAATCAAGCTCAGGTAGAAGCAGGGTTAGCTCAGGCGCTGGCTGGCGGCGCTTCTGTTAAAGATGCCGTGCGCCAGTTAACCAACCAGAGCGGTTGGGGCAAACGTGAAGTTTATTCTCTGGCTCAGAAAATAAAAGAGGCTGAAGCGGAGGAGGTAGCGCATGACCATCTCAAAAAGTGAGGCCCGCAAATTAACCATCAATGTTACCGAAATGGGAGCACAGGTTTTACGCGGTGTTTTAACCGTAGGACCGCATGGAGCTGCCATCAACGATGTGTCCATTTTAGAGTGGCTCGCTCAACATAATGGCGTTGAGATCATGTTGATTGCTACGCCGGTGGGCAATGCCGTTGACGCAACGGAGTTAAAGACCTGCTCTCGTTGTGGCCGGGATTACAAAGGCGAGGCTTGCCCTCACTGTGCCGAGGCGCGGGCAAGGTTGCGGGGATAAAAACGTGAAGTATTCAACATTGCACTCCAGTTCCCAAACTAAATTTGGGACTAAAGTGCGTAATGTTCAACGTTCGATGATAAACTTTGCCAGTTGATCCGCAGTTTGGCGGCACTGATGCCGAATCATCCCTAACGGCACATTTGAACTGAGCGCCAGCGATAATAAAATCCCCTCACCCAAACTTAACGAATAAAGGCGATACTCGCTGCCTTCGTGTAAACTCTGGGCAAAGCGACCTGCTCGCTCACCCAAAAAGCTGGCAGCCTGGGCGGCTGCCTGTGAGCTTTGCGCCACCAGCAAGGTTAGTTCCCGGCATTGAACGCGGCTGAGCATCCCCGCCTGGGCAATCAACTCCAAACCGGCAATGAGTAAGATCGCTTCTGCCCGAACTTCTCGGTTCAAATCATCCAACAGGCGTAGAATTTCGGTCTCATTGGCGCGGAGGTAGCGAATGGTTTCTTGGGGCACCGTAACAAAAGTCAAGGGAGAATTTTCGTCCACCATGATAGCGCTTTCAACGGCTACAGGAGCCGGCGCTGCCTGGGGAACCACGGGGGCGGGAGGCGGAGCAGTTGGCGGTACGGCGGCAGGACGAGCAGGTGGCGGCGGAACAGCCGGTTTTACCGGAGGTGAGGTGGGCGCAGGACGTGTCTGGGGAACACTTTTGCGCTGCCCAGTGGCCTGATCTATCAAGTCAGGTAAGTCACCCACAAAAAACGGCTTGGTTAGAATGCCGTTGATTTCAAGGGCCTTGATCTTATCGGGTAAGTCCTGGCCTATTAACGGGATCATCATAATCCGCATCCCGTTTTTAGCTTCACGGATGGCCTGTACCAGCTTGGCCGGGGGCATATCCATCAGGGCCATGTCAATAATCACCAAGTCAAAGGCTTGCTCAACCACTGCATGCAAGGCATCGCTGCCGCTGTGAACCCACTTCGCAGTATACTGGCCGCTGTTTTGCAGCCCCTCTTTGAGCATGAAGCCGAAGCCTTCGTCGCTGTCAACTACAAGAATATTCGCTTTTGCCATGGCTGTCTATAAACATTGATGAGAGATTTAGTGGCTTAAAGATGTTTTATCTTAACTTATAAACCATTGTAATGTCATTTTTCACAAAAGTCAACACGATTATCAAGGGGCTTATCGGCGGCTTCTGCTCATCAGCCAGAGGATCAAACCGACGATAACCAGCACTCCTAGCACGACCAGGCCGGCAACCAGCCAGAAGCTAACCGAAGCGTTCTGGGTAGGGGCCGCGGGGGGCACAGTGGCCACAGGGGTAGCCGGCGCCGGTAGGGTCAGCAGGGCCACCGGCGTAGCGCTGGGTTGAGGGGTGACGGTAGCCGTAAGTGTGGGCGGCGCTGCACTTTGCTTGAGTTCCAGCGACTCCGGGGCTGGCGCTTCTGTGGGAGCAGTCGCGCTTTCAGTGGCAAATTGGTCCGTTTGTGCTTCGGCGTTTTCGACCCCCTGCTCCGAAGGAGCTGGTGTTGCCGGGGCCGCCGGGCTTTCAGCGGCCATTTGCCCTGCTGCTGCCGATTCGGCTTCTCCCCCGGCTTTCTCTTGAGGAGCTTCCTCAGCCGGGGCCGCAAAGGTTAAAACCGTCGGCGCCGGTGAGGGCGTCTCTGCAACTTCAGGGGCAGCAGGCTGAGCTTGAGCCGCTAGAGACGGCTCGGTTGCGTCGCTTTCATCCGCCTGAGTTGCTGTAATTGCCTCGCCCTCAGCCGGAGGAACTTCATCTGTCGAGGGGGCGGCCTGGTTAACTGCTTCATCCGGTGAGGGAATGGCCAGAGCAGCCGCCGATGCCGCGGCGGTAGGAGTAGCCGCCGCAGACTCAGCGGCAGCCATCGCTTCTTCTGTGGCTGGAGCCTGGGTCGCCGCTTCCCTGGCGGCAGATCCAGCCGGAGCAGCTTCTTCTTGCCTAGCCGGTTCGGCCGGAGCGGCGGCTGATTGGGCCTCTGGAGCGATAGTAGGAGTAACTGCCGGAGCGTTGGCAATCTCTGCCGCGGGTTGGCTGGTCCCGCCAAACTGCATGCTCCAGAAGATGCCGCCAGCCGCGAGCACGAACAACAGCATGGCGGCCAGCGCCGCTGCCCCTTTAAACCACCCCGGCAAGCCGAAGGAGCTTTTTGTAGGAGTCGCCACGGTTTTCACAGCCGCCTCGGTCAAGGTAAAGGGACGAGGGGCCGGGATAGGGGGCAGCGCAGTGACCAGGGCCACCGTTCGGCGCAGCATCTCTAACTCCCGCTGCAATTCAGCCGAAGCAGCCAGAGCCTGCTCTACCAGCGCCCGTTCCTCCTGCGTTACCTCACCGTCCAGATAGGGCGACAGCAAATCCCGGATGTGATCGGTATTGAATTGATGGGTTTGATTATCAGCCATCACAAAAACCTGCTCTAAGGCGGTCAGGCTTTAAACCTGATTTATACCTGCTCATTATTCAGACGGTATTGGTTCGGTAAAAGTTCCTGCTGCTCCAGCAAAAAGTCGCGCAGCCGCTGCCGGCTCCGGCTCAATCGAGACTTGACGGTCCCCAATGGCTGGCCCACAATCTCGGCAATTTCTTGATAAGAGAAACCTTGCACGTCGCTTAGAACCAATACAACCCGTTGGTCTTCCGGCAAATGGTTGATCCCTCGCTGGATCAAGTCGTTGAGTTCGCCACGCAGAATGGACTCTTCGGGCCGTTCGCTGCCGTTGGTTAGTTTTTCGCTGTGGTCCTCGGAATTTTCAACCATGTCTTCCAGGGAGGTAGCCGGCCGGCGGCTTTTGTAGCGCATCTGGTCATAGCAAGCATTGGTGACAATGCGCAGCAGCCAGCTTTTGAAGGAACCGCCGCGATATTGTTTGATCGCCTGGTAGGCTTTGAGAAACGCATCCTGGCAGGCGTCAGCCGCGGCGTCGCTGTTGCCAATGACGCGATAAGCCACGTTATAGGCCGTCCCCTGGTAGGCCATTACCAACTGATTAAAGGCAGCCAGGCTGCCCTTTTGGGCTTCTTTGATAACCCGAGTCTCGTCCATTCAATACTATTCTACACTTGGTATTTTAACTAACACATGGCTTAGGCAATTTGACGTATGCCCGTATGTAGTCTATACTAGAAACCCGATGGCCGTGCCGGAGTGGCGGAACTGGCAGACGCGCACGACTCAAAATCGTGTGAGCTACGCTCTTGTGGGTTCGATTCCCACCTCCGGCATTTCCTTTTTTCTGGCGAATATTGTCACAAACGCGACTATTATAACATTTTTCATAATGATGTGCTAGGGCGAGTTCCCATTTCGCCCACCGGTCGCGGTGGGGCCACTTTCTCATTCGGGAGAGCGGCCTCTCATTTTGAAAAGTAGCATTTGAACTTTCCCTGAAATTTTTATGAGTAGAAAGAGAAATCGTAGATCAAAGATTGACCGCCGCTTGCTGATTCTCCTGTCAATTACCCCTATCGGTTGCTTGTTGGCCTTGCTGGTTGGGTTGGCCGTAACCTGGTATCTTTTTCCCACCCGTTTTGTCAACGCTAAAATTTCAGATTTATCCCCAGATGAAGCTCAACAGATCGTCATTATGGCTGCGGCAGATTTTGCCGAGTATGAAGATGTTGACCGCGCGCGGGAACTGTTGGCCGAACTCAAGGTGCCGAATCCGGCCCAATATGTTTCCTTGGTGGCAGAGCAGATGGTCCGCACCAATCGCGGCGAAGTAGACCAGGACGTCAAGAATGTGGTCCGCCTGGCCGATGCACTGGGTGTCAGCACGGTTTCGATGATTGCCTACGTATCTACCCCAACTCCTATTCCAACGGATACGCCTGTCCCAACTGACACTCCGCTGCCCACTCCGACGCCGACTAATACGATGGTGGTCGAGCCTACAGCCACGCCTGATGCTGCGGCTCTGGCTGCTGCCGCGCCCACCGAAGAAGTCCCGCCTACCGACACGCCAACCCCGGAACCGGCCGTGCCTCAACCCACCGCTCCGCCCCCTCCACCCACCGACACGCCGACTCCCGCCCCCAGCCCGACCCCGGAGTTTGATTATGTCGTCACTAAACAACGTTTAATGACCAAGGATGAAAACGGCGGTTGTGCGGGGAATCACAACATTTATATCACCGTCGTTGACGCCGCCGGTAATCCCATCAATGGGGTAGAGATTGGCGATGTCTGGAATAATCCCGGCCCAAAAACCGAACCGAAGAACGGTAAGGAGGGTCAAGCCGAGTATCTGTTGTTTAAAAACGGGTTCAAAATTTTTGTCAAAAATGACCCCACTGCTGGTCGCCCGGTGACCAGCCAGGTTACAGAGCTGCTCAGCTCCAATGATTGGGAAATCGGCATCCCCAAACTGATTGAAGCCGGTTACTGCCCCGACGAAGCCACCTGTAATGTTCTGTGGAACAGCGGGGTATTTGGTGTGGGGAATAACTCGCTCTGCTGGGGCCACTATTCCTGGGAAGTGATTTTTCAACGGACATGGTAAGTGGTTTTGAGATTTATGAACAATTCTAAAACTTTGCTCATTATCGCAGTGATTGTTGTGCCTCTTTTCTGCCTGGCATTAGCTATCGGCGGGATCATTGTCGGTTTTGGAGTGACTTCAGCCGTCTCCTCGGCCAACAATGAGGGTGAGGCGCGGGTTGACGGGCCGAAAGTTGAAGTGGAAGTTCTCAGTATCGCCGCCGATTATGCCGGTAATAAGGATTTAGATGCCGCTCGGCTTCGCCTACGCGACTTGCATCTGCCCAACGCCGAGCAGTATGTCTCCTTTATGGTTGACCGTTATTTGCAGGAAAGCGGCAAAGATAACCCCGACACAAAAAACCTGTTTTTGCTGGCCGACGCCCTGGGCGCCAGCACCGAATCTATGATCGCTGCCCTGGCGACGCCTACATCAACTCCCTTGCCGACCAATACCCCGACGCCGACACCTTTGCCAACCGATACACCAACGGCGACGCCCTTGCCGACCAATACCCCTGTCCCAACGAATACCCCTGTTCCCGAAGCGCCCACAGACACGCCCGCGCCGCCTACCCCCACACCTGGCCCGCCGACCAACACACCCGAACCCACGGCTCCCCCTGAGCCGGCCAAGCCGCCCGTTGATTACGTTGTCGCCGAAGCCTATCTCATTCCCAACCCCAGCTACGGCGGCTGCCCCGGCGCACACTCGATTTTTGTGACTGTAGTGGATGCTGCCGGCAATCCAATGGATGGGGTCATTGTCGAGGATACCGGCCATGCCGTGCCGCCCAAAGTCAGCGGTGAAAAAGGGCCGGGTAAGGTGGAATATGACTTGTGGAAAAATGGCTTTTCTCTAATGGTCACCAAACATGCCGATGGTTCACCTGCCACCAGCGATGTGACGCCCAAATTGAGTTCGGTGGACGAGGATATTCCCAACGAATGGCTGGTCCAGGCCAATTATTGCAGGGACATGAATGATTGTCTTCAACGCAAAAGTAATAATCAGCTTTGCCGGGGACATTACGCCTACAACGTCACTTTCAAGAAGACGTATTAGTGAATTTTGACATTAATTGAACTTATACGTAAGATAGGCCATCTGAGGTCAACTGTAACAGCAGGGCCATGCAGGTTAAAAAAAACAAACCGACAATGAAATAATGACACCAGAAGAGGCAAGCGTGGCCTCACCTCCGCCGCCTGAAACGCCGCGACGATCATCGGCCAAAAAAGGTCGTGATCGGGGTTGGTGGATAGGCGGCTTTTTATTTGGTTTTACCGTCGGCCTGGCGCTCTCGTTGACCTACGGCTGGGTGCTTGACCCGCGCCCCCTGCCGATCACTCCGGCCGATTTGCGACCCGCCGATAAAGAATTTTATCTGCGGCTTATTGCTGCCGCCTTTTATCATGAACGAGATGAAGACCGGGCGCAGGCCAGGCTGGCCAAGCTGGCGGAGCCAAATCTCAATCGGTTGTTGGTCAAACTGACCGAGCGCTACATTGCCGAAGAACGCGATATCCGCGACATTATTGCTCTGGTCACTCTAGCCGACGCTTTGGGTCAAACAACCCGGCCGATGATCGCTTTTCTAACGACACCAACACCCACGCCAACCTCAACACCCACGCTGGCTCCAACCCCAACGCCGCGTCCCACTCAAACGCCAACACCTTTGACCCCCATTCCAACACGCACCCCCACTCCCAGGCCAACCCGGATCCCGACCCAAACGCCGGTCCCGACCCGCACCCCGACTCGTACGCCTGCGCCCACGCCCACCCCAACGCCAACCCGGACCCCGACGCCAGGTCCTAATTCGCCTTTTGGCGCGGCCCAGTCAGTCGTTCTGTGTGATGAGACCAGCGGTGGATTGCTAAGAATCTATGTTCGTGATAGACTAGGCGTAGGTGTACCCGGCGTTGAAATAGCAGTTAGTTGGGCCGGCGGCGACGACCGCCTCTTTACCGGTTTCAAGCCCGACATAGACCCTGGCTACGCCGATTTTCAAATGGAGCCGGATGAACGTTATCAAATAAAATTAGTGAGCGTTACCGCTGCGGGAGCAGCATCGGAAGTAAGCCTCAGTGGTGGCGGTCTTTGCCCTGATTTGCCGGATGGTATTGCACCATCCTGGCAAATTGTCTTTCAGCAGGGCGTCAACAGGTAGGGGGGAACCCACTGATTTTAGATTCACGATTTTGGAGAGCCATACGACCTCTAAAATCAAAAATTGGTGTGCCTACCTGTAATGATTTTGGATTTACGATTGACGATTTTGGATTACAGACAGTCCAAAACCTAAAATCCGTGCCCGCCTGATGGGTAGTCCAAAATCTAAAATCAACGAGGAAGGACTTGCGTTGAACGAAAATTTTATCAAAAACACGCCTCTTTTTGCCGAGTTGACGGAGGAAGAACAGCGCGCTCTTAGCAAACGGATGCGGCTGGAAGATTACCAACCCAACGAGTCTATCTTTATCAAAGATGGAGACAGCAATGCCCTCTATTTGATTGATGAAGGTTGGGTTAAACTCTCGGCTAACGACAAAGGCCCGGTTGTCGCCAATTTGGGACCCGGCAGCCTGCTGGGTGAAACGGACTTTTTCCTGGGACGGCCTTATGCTTTGACCGCCCGCGCCACCGGTAATGTCGTCGTCTGGGCGCTCGACAATAATGCCCTGGACAACCTCATCGCCGAACGGCCTGAAATCGGTCTCCACCTGGGGCTGGCTTTTGGCACAGGTATTGTCCAATATCAAAAACGCCTCACCACCCAGCTCGGCAATATTCACCTGTTGGAAAATCTATCTGAGCGTGAACGTGGCCTGCTTGCCCGGCACCTTTCGCCAAAGCGTTACTTTGCCGGTGAGGCTATCTACCGCAGCGGCGACCAACCCACCGGGATTTTCTTTATTGAACAGGGTACGGTTCGTCTGATTGGGGAGACAGATGCCGATTATACCGAGTTAGCCGAGGACGAAGCCTTTGGCGAAATGGCGGTCCTGTCCAACAAACCTCATTCCAACACTGCCCAGGCCGCTACCGAAGTTATCCTGTGGCAGCTCACCCCTCCCGATTTTGCCAGCCTGACCGGAACCAATCCCTCGATCAAATCCAACCTGAGCCGCAATCTTCGCTCCAGCCTGACTGCCGCTGACCAGGCTTACGCCCTGACCATTCTCAAACGTATCCCGCTCTTTAAGGATTTGCCTAAAGAAGCCCTTGGCGATGTAGCCCACCTGCTTTTGCTGCGCCACATTCCTGCCGGCGAAACAGTGTTCAACCAGGGCGATCCCGGCGAAGCAATGTATATTGTCGACTCGGGTACTATCGAGGCTATCAGCGAGTCGCCGGGTAAACCGCGCGAGCTAGTTGGGCGCTTTGTGGACAGCGACTTTTTCGGTGAAACAGTCCTCCTGACCGGTAAAACACGTTCCTTTACTGCCTATGCCACAACCCCGACCAACCTCTGGGGTCTTTATCGCACCGATTTTGACCACTTGCTGGTCAAATACCCGCAGCTCAGCGTGGCCCTCAGCCGCGCCCTCCGCGAGAGTTTCAATGCGGGCGATACCTACTCTGTCGAACCGCACCTCAAAAAAGTGGCGTTGTTAGGCGGCCTCTCCCGGATGCAGTTGGATGAACTATCGGCCCGTTTGCAGCCGCGCCGTTACCAAGGCGGCAGCACCATTTATTACGAGGGCCGCTCCAGCGACGAAATGTATTTTATCGAACGGGGCCAGGTAGAACACTGGGCCAATACGCTGCAAGGGCCAATTTTGCTGGAAACACTGGGGCCAAGCGACTTTTTTGGCGAAATTGCCCTACTTTCCGGCAAAGGCCATCCCACCACAGCTTACGCGGTAGTGGAAACCGAAATCTGGGTCCTAACCAAGGCCGATTTTGAGGATTTTTTGCACCGCTACCCCAACCTGGCCGTCACCTTTACTCGTATCTTGAGCGAGCGGCTGGAGCAGACAATGGGCCGTCTGCGTGGGGCTGCGCCCCAGCGGGGGCTACCCGCCGGAGCCGGTTTTCAGCCCGCTCCCGCACCCCAAAGGCCCTATGCACCTCCACCTGGCCCGGTCAGCCCATCTCGACCCCTAGGCATGCCACCTGTGCGGCTTCACCGGGTTGGCTCAGCTCAGCCCATGCGGGCTTTACCGCCGCAAACCCAAGCCAGCCAGGGCATGCCGCCACAACCGCCTGTCCATTCGCAGCATACTCAGGCTGTCTCGCCGGTGCCCCGTCCAGGTCCGGCGTCTCACTCGCAATTTACCCAGGGCATGCCGCCGCAGCGGCCGCCTGTTCATTCTCAAAACACGATGGGCATGCCGGTCATCCGCCCGGGCGGCTTTTCTCAGCCGACTCAACCCATTCCCATGCAGCGGCCTGAGCCGGCGCCCTCCCGTGGCAGGAGTACCCCTGCCAAAAGAGTCAAAAAAGGGGACTCTCGGCCGGCGTCTGCCTCCCGTGCCAAGCAAGGTTCGTCCCAAGCCAGGCGTGACAAAAAAAAGCGAGCTCCCTCAGCAGCGGCTCAGCCGGCTCAGGGACCAGCTTATGCTGGGTCGCGGCCTTTAATGCTCCCAGCGCCCCAGGCTGCCCCTCAACCTAGAATTGACGATAGCCGGATGGCTCCCCGCTCCATGTCAAATCGCAGAATTGGCCAGTATCGCAACAGTTTTTCGGTTTGGTTTGCCAAACGCAGTCTGGGCGCCAAGTTAAGATTATTAGCTTTCTTGCTGATTATTATTTGGCTATGCGGGATTATGGCGCCCTCATGGATCATCCAAGCCCTGGCCGCCAACTTTGAGGATAACGGCGCTCGCCCCGGTGATAACCGCAGCATTGTCAATCAAATTCGATTTGAGGGGGCTAAAGGCGCTGTCGCAGCCCTCCCTTTTGTGGAAACAGCCACACCCACGCCAACCGAAACCTCCACGCCAACCGAGACGCCGACGCCGACCTCGACGGTAACGGAAACTCCTATTCCGACTTGGACCCCGACGCCGACGAATACCCCCACTCCTACCGAGACCCCGACGCCAATTTTTACTCCCACCCCCACCGATACGCCCACGCGGGCCTTCACCCGAGCGCCTCTGCCGCCAACCGATACGCCCACCCCGGAGGCAACTCCCACACCTGATGTGGATTTTGCCCTGGTCAGCGTTCGTCAGTTAACTCCATGCGAAAATCATGGTAAACATCATATTTTTGTCCAGGTGCGCGATGCTACGGGTCAGGGAATCAATGGTGTGCCGGTGAAGATCCAATGGGCCCCCGTCGAAGACGGTTTTGTGATTGCCAAAACTGAAACCAAGCAGAACCTTACCGGTCAATTGGAGCCAGGCCACATAGACTTTGCTATGTTCAAAGGCACTTACTCCGTCGAAATCCAGGGAGGAACCAGCCAGAAAGCAGAGGGCATTACGCCTGATTACGGGGTCAACGAAGCTTGCGGAGAGGATGCTACGGCCAACTCGCTTTACCACCAGTCCTACGAGGTCATCTTCCAGCGAACGTATTAAGCAGATTTGCCTTATCGCACTTATAAAACTCCTGTAGGGTCTTAAAATCCGGGTGTAGCCTGAGCGCACCTGGATTTTTGATTTGTCCCTAAATGTGGCTATACTACTTTTGCTCACTCTTGTTGTTTCGTCTTGTGCCTAAACTCTGTTTGGGCACAAGAGAAAACGAGATGAAACTAATCCTGATAAACTACACCCGCAGAGGAGAATTTAACAATGGCCGTTGCCCCTGATCTGTTAGAGATTTTGCGCTGCCCCTATTGTGTTAGCGGTGAGACCCGCAAACCCGGCGATGATCCCGGCCGGTTGGAATTGGTTCAAAACGAGACTTGGCTCGTCTGCCTGGAGCCGGACTGTGGCCGCAAATATCCCATTAAAGAGGATATTCCAGTGATGCTCATTGACGAGGGGGATAAATGGATCAACACGGCGGTAGCGGATTTGCCCCAACCGGGTAAGTTGGTTGATTAAAGTTGATAAGGACGAAGATGAAGCGACTCTATCAAAAATTAGGCTTGGTGTTCATTTTACTGTTAAGTTTGGTACTTGGGCCTGGGTTAGCCGCTGCTCAAGAAGCGATCCAGGTTGTTGATCAATCCGTTGACGCTAATTTTCGTGACCACCTCACCTTTACGTTGAATGCTAAAAGTACAGCGGAAATTGTCGAGGTGGATTTGTTGTACCAGGTGGTCGGCCAATTAGCCAGTTCGCGTAACGAAGCTGAATTTATCCCCGGCACCTCGATCAATGCTGAGTTTAAGATTGATCAGACCAAGCCTGAAAACTATATGCCGCCCGGCACCGAATTGAACTACTGGTGGAAAATTGTTGACTCCGCCGGCAACGAACTTAGAACCGAAAAGCAGCGCTATCTTTATCTGGACAATCGCTACGAGTGGCAAACCCTGGAAAATGAGCGGTTAACCCTTTACTGGTATGAAGGCGACGACAGCTTTGGCCAGGCCCTCTTCGACCGGGCCAATGTGGCTCTGGACACCCTGGCCAGCGATGTGGGCATCAGCTTAAAAGACCCGATAAAAATATTTATCTATGCCAGTCACCAGGATTTGCTGCGCGCACTCTCTTCCAATGCCCAGGAATGGACCGGGGGACAGGCGATGACAACCTTTGGCGTGGTCGTCATTGGGGTCCCTCCCAGCCAATTGGATTGGGGTCTGCGGGCGACCACCCACGAGATGAGCCACTTGGTCATCCACCAGGCAACCGATAATCCCTTTCGGGGCTTGCCCCGCTGGCTGGACGAGGGCATTGCCGTTTACAACGAAGACACCGAGAACCTCGTTGACGACTTTGCCCCCATCTTTGATGATGCAGTCCAAAGGGACGAGTTGATGACCTTGCGTACCCTGTCCAGCCCCTTCCCTGCCGATCCAATGCTGGCTAACCTGGCTTATGGCCAGAGTGGGGCGGTGGTCAAATTCATTATTGACACTTACGGCCCGGAGAAAATGGCGAAGCTGTTGTCTATTTTTGCGGAAGGATCGCTGGATGACGAGGCCCTGCAGGAAGCGTTAGGGGTAGATACGGTTGGCCTGGATAATGCTTTTCGGGCCAGTTTGGATCTGCCCCCCCTGCCCGGTACCAGCGCTGACGCTCCGGCTGAAGCTGCAACCGAAGAAGCTGAACCAGCCTCCGCCGAGATGGCCAACCCGGTGGAAAGTGCTGCCCCGACCACGCAGCCCGAAGCTAATCAAGACTCAGCGCTGGCAGAATTGCCCCCTGAGCCTGTTCCGGCCCAACCGGCTGAACCCAAAGGCAGTCCCTTTGGCCTTCCCTGCCTGGCCGGGCTGTTGCCACTCATGGCTTTAGGGTGGGTTATTGCCAAACGCAAAGTGTAACTTAACCATAACCAGAGCGGGAGGCGTAACGAAACTGAGCAAAGAAGATTCTACCCCTCATCTTCCTCCCAGCCGTGCTCGCCGATGAGGGGCACGAAGGCGACGGGCGCTAATCTCTCTTCGATAACTTGGCCGTTATGCCAGTGAAGCCGGAGCAGTTCCTGTTGATGCCGCCGGGGGCCGGTAGGCACAACCAGCATGGCTTCCTCTTTAAGTTGAGCCAGCAGGGGGGCCGGCACCTCGGGCGCAGCGGCCGTGACGATGATCCCCTCATAAGGAGCGTGTTCCGGCCAGCCGTAGCCGCCGTCGCCAACCCTAATTTCCACATTTTGGATGCCCAATGTTTGCAAATTGCGCCAGGCCTGGTCTGCCAGAGGCTCGATGCGTTCGATGCTGTAAACTTGAGCCACCAGCCGGCTGAGAACCGCCGCCTGATAACCCGAGCCTGTCCCAATTTCTAAGACGACCGACTGTCTATCCTGGGGTAATTGCAGAGCCTGCGTCATAAAAGCAACCATGTACGGCTGTGAAATTGTTTGGCCGTAGCCAATGGGTAAAGGGCCGTCTTTGTAGGCTTGATCCCATAAATCTTCCTCGACAAACAGGTGGCGCGGAATCTCACCCATTGCTTGCAAGATGCGGGCGTCGGTAACTGACCGCGCCGCCAGTTGCTTTTTGACCATAAGGGTCTGGGCCTCGGCCAGACTGGGCTTTTTGCCAAACATCATCTAACCTCTCTCACTATTAAATCACAATCTGTGGCCAATATCAAGAACTACTTCCACTTATTAGGGTCCGTTTTTTGTGAAATTCAGCGCAGTAAGATTTTGTAGCCCGCTCTCAATCGTGCTATACTGCTCCCCTGTTGTCTGCAGCCCCTTTAAGTTTCATGTTTAAAGTGTCATGATCGGTTAAGTGTCAGGTGTAAGTACCAGGACATTTAAACTCTTGATCCTGCTGTTTGGGGTTAGCAGACCTTGTGTTTTTAGGGAGTAGTGAACTTGTCAATACTGATTGTTATTTATATAGTGACTGCACTTTTGCTGGCAATCTATGCCGGCAACACCTGGCTGTTAACCACCCTTTTTCTCAAGCATCGGCGTACCTGCCCTGCTTCCCTCCCAGAAGAGCGAGAGGAAGAGGAATTACCTCTTGTTACCGTCCAACTCCCGATTTTTAACGAGGCTTTGGTAGTAGAACGTTTGATTGACGCCATGGCCCGGCTGGATTACCCGGCTCACCTGCTCCAGATCCAAATTTTGGATGACTCGACCGATGAAACGACTGAAATCGCCTTGGCCAGGGTGGTCGAATACCGGCAGCGAGGGCTGAATATTGACCTGCTCCACCGCAGTGACCGCACCAGTTTTAAAGCAGGGGCGCTGAAATACGGCCTGGAGACAGCCAGCGGAGAATTCATTGTTATTTTTGACGCCGATTTTGTGCCGGAGCCAGATTTTCTAAAACAAACCGTGCCTTACCTGGTTGCCGACTCCCGGTTGGGCTTTGTGCAAACCCGCTGGGGACACCTCAACCGGGATTACTCGCTGCTCACAGCGACGCAAGCGTTGGCCCTGGACGGCCATTTTATGGTCGAGCAGACAGCCCGCAACCGCTGCGGACTGATGCTTAATTTTAATGGCACGGCGGGAGTTTGGCGGCGGAGCTGTATTGAGAACGCCGGGGGCTGGCAGGGCGACACCATTTCTGAGGATTTTGATTTGAGCTACCGGGCGTTACTGGCCGGCTGGCGCTGTCTCTATTTGCCAGAGGTCGTCGCTCCAGCCGAAGTTCCACCCCAATTAGCGGCCTTTAAACGGCAGCAGTTCCGTTGGGCCAAAGGCTCAATTCAGTGCTTAAAAAAGCTGGGTTGGCAGGTCTGCCGCGCGTCCTTGCCCTGGCCGGTTAAAGTAGAGGCATTGGTCCACTTGAGCGGCTATCTGGCCCACCCCCTGATGGTTATTCTGGCCGTCATCACCCCCATTCTGATGCTGAGTGGTGGCACAAGGCAGCTTCATTTCCCTTTGATCTACCTCAGCCTGCTCAGCCTGGGTCCGCCTTTGATGTACGCCGTTGCCCAGATGGCGCTCTTTCCGACTCAATGGCGGCAGCATTATAAAGTAATGCCCCTGCTGATTTTTTTGGGCAGCGGCATTGCCTTGAGCAACACGCGGGCGGTGCTGGAAGCCCTGTTGGGGATCGGCAGTGACTTCCGGCGAACCCCTAAATTCAATGTGACCGCCACCACCGATCAGTGGCAAAGCAGCGCCTATCGCCTGCCGGTAGACGGCATAGTTTTGGGCGAATTGGCCCTCAGTCTCTATTCGTTGGTGACTGCGGGGATTGCGGCGGCCAGCGGCAATCTCTTTGCCGTGCCCTTTATTTTGCTGTACACCTTTGGGTTTGGTTATGTAGGTTTACTGGGCGTATGGGAAGCGCGCCAGGTTAAGAAGTTTAAGGTTGAACGTTCAACCTTTACAGTTCACCGTTCAAACGTTCAACCTGTAAACGTTCAACATTAAACCCTAACCGTGCTTGCGCACAAAGTTGGCCATGCGTTCCAGCGCTTTTTCGATTTTCTCATAGGCGGTGGCGTAGGAGCAGCGCACGTAGCCGGCCCCGCCGATACCAAAGGCCCGGCCCGGAATCACGGCCACCCGCTCTTCGTCGAGCAGCCGCTCGGCAAATTCGGCATCGTCCATGCCGGAGCCGCGCACCGAGGGGAAAGCATAAAAAGCCCCGCGCGGCTCAAAGCATTTCAGCCCGATACTGTTCAGCCCATCCACAATCAAACGGCGGCGGCGGTCGTAGCGCTGGCGCATCTCCTCGACGGATTCTTCACCCTGGGCTAAAGCCGTCAACGCCGCTTCCTGGGCCGTGGTCGGCGCGGACATGATGGTGTATTGGTGAATTTTATTCATCGCTCCTAGCAGTTCGGGTGGGGCGGCGGCATAGCCCAGCCGCCAGCCGGTCATGGCGTAGGCTTTGGAAAAGCCGCCCAGCAAAATCGTCCGCTCCCACATTCCCGGCAGCGAGGCAAAGCAGACATGCTCGATGCCGTAGACCAGCCGGTCGTAAATTTCATCCGAGATGACCAAAATATCGTGCTTCTGGGCCACGCGGGCGATGGCCTCCAGCGTTTCGCGCTCCAGCACAGCGCCGGTCGGGTTGTTGGGGTAGCCGATCAGCAGGGCCTTGGTGCGGCGGGTAATGGCCGCTTCGATCTCCTCGGCAGTAACCTGGAAATTATTCTCCACCCGCGTGGCAATCGGCACCGGCGTGCCGCCAGCCAGGGCGACTTCGGCGGTGTAGGCGACAAAGCAGGGCTGAGGCACAATCACTTCGTCGCCCGGATTGAGAATGGCGGTCAGGGCCAGGTACATGGCCTCAGACACGCCGACAGTGATCAGAATTTCCAGGGCCGGGTCATACTCGACGTTATAAAGTTTTTGTAACTGCCTGGAAACTGCTGCCCGCAGCTCGATGGTGCCGGTGTTGGAGGTGTAGTGGGTGTGCCCGGCCCGCAGCGAGCTGACCCCCGCTTCTAGAATGGGTTCCGGGGTCACAAAGTCAGGCTCGCCGATACCCAGCGAGATGACATCACCCATGGTGGCGGCAATATCAAAAAAGCGGCGAATGCCGGAGGGTGGAACTTGTTGAACACGATTTGAAATGAATGAACGCATAGGATAGATTTTCGAGTCTAAGGCCGAGTCTAAAGCTGAGAAAGAGCTTAGCCTCAGCCTTAGACTTATCAGCCTATAAATGGGTTAATGGTTTATAAGACAGGCCGAAGGCTTCGGCTACCGCTTGATAGGTTATTTGCCCCTGGTAGGTGTTGACCCCCAAGGCCAGGGGGTTGTCGGCAGCGACAGCCTCCTTGAAACCTTTATCGGCCAGCTTGATCACATAAGGCAGCGTGGCGTTAGAAAGGCCCAGCGTGCTGGTGCGCGGCACCGCGCCGGGCATGTTGGGCACGCAGTAGTGCAAAACGCCGTCAACGAAATAGGTTGGGTCAGAATGGCTGGTTGGATGCGTTGTTTCGACGCAGCCGCCCTGGTCTACGGCCACATCAATAATAACGCTGCCTGCCTTCATTTCTGCGACCACTTTGCGGGTTACCAACTGCGGCGCCTTGGCCCCTTTGACCAGCACCGCCCCGACCAGCAGGTCTGCATACCGCACCGCGCGAGCGACCGTGTAAGGATTGGCGGCGACGGTCTCGAAGTTGCCGTGTAAAATTTCGCTGAGGGTGCGCAGCCGGTCCAGGTTAATATCCATAAGCGTGACCCGCGCTCCCAGACCCAGGGCCATTTGGGCGGCATTAGTGCCAACCACGCCCCCGCCGATGATGACCACGCTGGCTGGACGCACGCCGGGAATACCGCCCAGCAGCTTACCCCGGCCGCCAGCGTGCCGCTCCAGGTAATGGGCCCCAACCTGGATGGACATTCGCCCGGCGACTTCGCTCATCGGTGTTAACAGGGGCAGCGTTCCATTAGCCAGCTCGACGGTTTCATAAGCAATGCCCGTCACCCCACTGTCCAGCATCGCCCGGGTTAAAGTTTCAGCGGCGGCCAGGTGGAGGTAGGTAAAAAGCAGCAGGTCAGAGCGTAAATACTTATACTCGGTGGGCAGCGGTTCTTTGACCTTGACAATCATATCGGCCTGGCTCCAGACCTCTTCCGCCGAGGAAACGAGAGTGCCCCCGGCTTCGGCAAAATCCCGGTCAGAGAAAAGGCTGCCTTCACCCGCCGATTTTTCTACCAGCACGGTATGCCCGTGCACCACCAACTGGTGGATGCCCCCGGGCGTCATGGAGACGCGATACTCATTGTCTTTAGTTTCTTTAGGTACGCCGACGATCATCCTTGATCTCCTTTATAGGGTAAGGTGAAGAGGCGAGGAGATAAAGCATTCGTCTCACCTATCATCGCCTCACTTGTCATCATCTAATAAGAAATCAACATAAGCTGAGTCGCCCAAATTGAGGCGCTGATAGCGGCCTACCAGGTCTACTTTGCGCCCGATCAGAGATCCACCCAGGGTGGCGTCTTTGATACAAGACTCTTCGTCCACAATTGAATCGCGAATGATGCTGCCTTCGATTTCACAGTTGGCGGCGATGGTGACGTCGGGGCCAATGATCGAATTCTTGATCTTAGCGTTGGGATGAACATGAACGGGCGGGATGATAATGGAATTAATACTGGCGACCTCGGCGCTGTTGTCCATGTTGTGCTTGAGCAGGTAACGATTGGTTTCCAGCACCGTGTCCGGCTGGCCGCAGTCCAGCCAGACGCTGACTTCTTCCGGCCGGAATTGAGCGCCGTCATCAATCATCAATTGCAGGGCGTCGGCCAGGTAAAATTCACCTTTGGTTTGCAAATTCTGTTCCATCAGCGATTCTATCGCGGCCATCAAACGTTGAGCCTCTTTGACGTAATAGAGGCCGATGACAGCCAGGTTGTCCTTAATACTATCGGGCTTTTCGATAAGCCGGGTGATGTGGCCCTGTTCGTTGACCAGCGTTACCCCAAAGCGGCGCGGGTCTTCGACTTCTTTGACGTAGATCACCCCATCAACTT
This sequence comes from Anaerolineae bacterium, assembly GCA_023382535.1. Next base: position 40,847 of record JAHDWA010000046.1, read on the forward strand.
TTTCCTGATTGAGTTTGCTCAAATTCGCTTCAAACAGGGTGTCTACAAATAGGATAATGGTCGGCCCAGCCACTAAATCTTTAGCGAGATAGATGGCATGGGCTTGCCCTAACAGCTCTTTCTGCTCGACATAATGGGCCTTGAAATTATAATTCGCACCAACGTAGGTTTCAATCTGGTCGCCCAGGTAGCCGACGATAAAAACAATCTCCGCGACGTTCAAGCCTTGAAGCTTGTCGAGCAGGTGGCCCAGCACCGGCTTGCCGGCGACGTTGATCAAGGGCTTGGGTTTGGTATAAGTGTGCGGCCGCAGTCGCGTGCCAAAGCCGGCCAGGGGAATGATGACATTCATAATACTATACCTCTATGGCAATTTTTCAGCTACAATATCGGGCGCGTAAACCTTAACCCCGTAAACTTGTTGCATTAAGTTGGCTAATTCCTGGGTGCGCTCAATAATTGCTTTCTGTTGCGCGTCAATGGAGTTCTTCAGCGCAATATTTGAGCCTGCCTGCCCGCCCAGTTGCGCCTGCTTGTCTAACTCAAAGGCCAGATTTCTCATGTAGATGTTGATTTGTTTGATAATGCCCTGGATTTGGCTCTCGATCATTTGCATGGAGAAATCATCCAAACCGGCCAGAATTGCCGCATTTTTTGCCGGCTGCGTCGTTTCGGCTTCAGGAGGTGTGTCAACCGGCACGCCAACCGTGCGCTGAGTCTCACCCCGCCGAATATTGAGAAAATGATCAGCCGCGACAAACAGCCATTTTAGCTCGGTATTGTTGGCATCCTTTTCCAGGGGTGTAAATCCCTCAATCCGGTCAACTACCTTGGTCATCACCCCTATTCCGGCGGCAATCGCACTCACTTCCGGGGCTGTGCCACGCCGAGGCCGGCCAGAACCAGGGGTTGCGGCAGATGAAACGGCCGGTTTATCGGTAATACCGGCCGCCTGGATAGCCTGCTCACCGGCGGCTGCCTCGGCTACCGCCGAACCGCCTAGCAGTCTATTAACGACGTGAAAGACTTTATTGAAGTTTTCCTCAGATGGTGTTCCATCGAAAGAAATGTACTGGGTACCGGCTAATTGATATTGGATCGAAGGCGGCAGCGGCTTGACATCTCGCCACATCAAGGGAAAAATTTTCTTTTTGTGATGTTCGGCCAGGTCAATCTCTTTGCGCACGTTGTCCGAGGCGGCCGACTCGGGGGAAAGAACGAGTAAAAAGACTTTGCAGTTCATAATCCCGGTCACAATGGACTCGCGCCACTGAGTCGCTCCCTCGATGCTCTGCTTGTCAAACCAAACCGACAACCCCCGGCTGGTCAGCTTTTGGTACAACTGCTGCACAAAATCCAGATTTTTGGTGGAATAGCTGATAAAAATATCCTGTCCTTGGGGTTCGGCGGTTGGTTCTGCTGCTCCGTTAGTTGAAACGGGTGATGCCGGGGATACGGATGGAGCTGAGGCGGCTGGTTCGGCAGCGCGGGTTGCAGAAGAGGGCGAATCTGCCGCTTTAGATTCTGAGGTCTGAGTCGGCGCGGGGGCAGATGAAGCCGGAGAAACATCTGGCAAGAACAAAAGGTCTTTATATTCTTGATATTTGCCTCGATTGGTTCGCTCAACCATAAGCAGTAGCTTATCGAGTAGACCATTTTGAACACAATGTTGAATTAATGATTGCGCTTTTTTTTGCAGACTCATACCTTCTGCAAATTTCCCCGGCACTTCTGGGAAGTAATCCTCGCAGAACAAACCAAATTCTTCCTCATCCGGAAAAACCTCGACCAATAATCTACGAACAGCGCCGGTGTCATACTCAGGCATCGTTGTTCCTCCTCGCGCTCCAGTTTGTTAGCAGTTTAACGGAATACGGCTATTTTAGCATAGCTTAACCCTGGCTACAATCCGCAAGACATAATTTACCTCATTTGCTCCCGATTTCAAAGCGTGATATAATTTACCGTCGTCAAAATTATAACTAGGGGCTTGAACCTGATGCTAGAGTGCGTCGGTTCACCGCCCGACAAGCGAAGGAGATTATTTCGTGTCACTCACCCAAACCAAAAAGCAGGAAATTATTGAGCAGTTCAAACTTAAAGAGGGCGATACCGGTTCGTCAGACGTGCAGATTGCCCTGCTGACGGCGCGCATCAACCAGCTTCAGGAGCACCTCAAGACTCACAAAAATGATAACAGCTCCCGGCGCGGGTTGCTCAAACTGGTGGGCCAGCGCCGGCATCACCAGGAATATCTCAAAAAGAAAGACCCGGCTCGCTATCAAGCAGTGATTGACCGGCTGGGACTGCGGAAATAACCCCAGCTATGGGATGGTAAATCTTCAAACGAGTAGAGGTGGGTGTACTTGCCCTATCTACTCGTTTGCTTTATAAACGTATTGTAAATTTTTTAATTTAGCGGCTCCACCCGGGACAGGATTTGGATAAAGCGACAGAGACAATCGAGAATTAAAAATTAAGAAATTAGAGCTTATTCCCCACTCCTTGCTTCCTACCTCTTACTTCTTTTTTCTTAATTCTTTTTCTCGTTGCTTCTGTAATTTTCTCCAGTTCCTGGCCTCCCGGGGAGCTACAAACCTGAGGAGGTTACAACATTATCATGGCTAAACCACAACCCCAACGTTTTGTTGCTAAACTAGGCAACGACGAACTCATTTTTGAAACCGGCGTTCTGGCCGGTCAGGCTGGCGGAGCGGTAACGCTTCGCTCCGGCGACTGTCTCCTGCTGACCACCGCCACCGCTTCGACCAGTGTCCGCGATATAGACTTTTTCCCTCTTAGCGTCGAGTTTGAAGAAAAGTTATACGCTGCCGGGCGTATCCCCGGCAGCTTCTTTCGGCGGGAAGGCCGCCCCGGTGAAGATGCTATCCTCACCGCGCGTTTGACCGACCGACCGTTGCGCCCTCTGTTTAACAAAAATTCCCGCAATGAAGTCCAGATTATCATCACGCCGCTTTCTTCCGATGGGGAAAAGTACCTTGATATTCTGGCTATTAATAGTGCCAGCGCGGCCCTCATGATCTCTGACATTCCCTGGGGGGGGCCGGTGGGCGCCGTGCGAATTGGCCTCAAAGAGGGTCAATTGTTGGTCAATCCCTCCATTTCTGACATGGAAGGCAGCCAGCTCGATTTGCGCATTGCCGGAACGGAAGACGCCATTTTGATGGTCGAGGCGGGGTCTAATGAAATTCCCGAAGACAAAATGATTGAGGCGCTGCGCCTGGCCCACAACGCTATTCAGGATGTGATTCGCGTGCAGAAAGAGATGCAGGCCCAGGTGGGCAAGGCCAAGCGCGAGCTTAACGTCAGCACACCTCCTGAAGAGACCGTGCAAAAAGTGATGGCGTTTCTGGATGGCAAAATTGAGGCTGCCCTGCAGGTGGAAGGCAACAAGCAAACCCGCGAGGCCGCGATGGATGCCGTGCGGGATGAACTGGTCGCCCACCTTGAAGCCGATGAAACGGTTCAGCTCAAAGATGTCCACGCTGTTTACAGCAGCGCCCTCAAAAAAGCCGTTCGCTCGCGGATCTTGAAAGATAACATTCGGCCCGACGGCCGCGGCTTGAAAGACGTTAGGCCCATTTGGGGCGATGTCGGCATTTTGCCGCGCGCGCACGGGTCCGGTCTCTTTACCCGGGGTGAAACCCAGGTTCTGACAGTGACCACACTGGGCACTCCCCGTGATGAGCAGCGCATGGACACACTTGGTCCCAAGGAAATCAAGCGCTACCTTCACCATTACAACTTCCCGCCTTTCTCCACCGGCGAAACAGGCCGGGTCGGATCGCCGGGCCGGCGCGAAATTGGCCACGGCGCCCTGGCGGAGCGCGCCCTGATCGCCGTACTGCCCGATTTTGAACTCTTCCCCTATACCCTGCGCCTGGTGTCCGAAGTGCTCAGTTCCAATGGCTCGACCTCGATGGCCAGTGTGTGCGGCAGCACCCTCAGCCTGATGGATGCCGGCGTGCCGATCAAAGCGCCCGTGGCCGGGGTGGCTATGGGGCTGGTCGAAGAGGGAGATGAATTCGCCGTTTTGACCGATATTCAGGGCCTCGAAGATGCCCTGGGGGATATGGATTTCAAAGTGGCCGGGACGCGCCAGGGGATTACGGCGCTGCAAATGGACATCAAAATCAGCGGCCTACGCTGGGATGTGATGGAATTGGCGCTGGCGCAAGCCAAAGATGGCCGCTTCCACATTCTCGAAAAAATGCAAGAAGTCATTGCCGAACCCCGCGGACGTTTCTCCCCCTACGCGCCCAGCATCACCACGGTGCAGATTGACCCCGAAAAGATTGGCAAGGTCATCGGCCCCGGTGGTAAAATGATCCGGGCCATCCAGGAAGAAACCGGGGCCAAGATTGATATTGACGACGACGGCACCGTTTACATTGCCGCGGCCAATCAAGAAGCCAGCGGTCAGGCTCGGGCCCGCATTGAGGCCATTACCGAAGAGGCCGAAATCGGCAAAATTTACACCGGCAAGGTCGTTCGCATCGCCGATTTTGGCGCGTTTGTGGAGATTTTGCCCGATGTGGATGGCCTTGTGCCAATTTCCCAATTGGCCGATTATCGCGTCCCTTCGGTGGAAGATGTGGTTCAACTGGGTGATGAGATCATGGTCATGGTGACCAATATTGACAGCGCCGGCAAGATCCGGCTCTCCCGCCAGGCTGTATTGGAAGGCTGGACAGTCGAAGAAGCCCGTGAACGCGACCGCCGGCCCAGCGACCGGCCTGGTGGCGGTGGCGGCAATCGTGACCGCCGGGGTGGGGGTGATCGTGACCGGCGCGGCGGCGACCGCGACCGCCGCAGCGGCGGGGGTGATCGTGATCGGCGTGGCGGTGGAGATCGTGACCGGCGCGGCGGCGGCGACCGGCGTTAATTAAGTTATCCTGCGGAGGGCAAAAGTTTAACTTTTGCCCTCCGCCAAGCCATTTTTATCCAAAAATAGCTTGACAACCGTTGGCAGTCTGTTTTCAAGGAGTGTGCATGTACCACCAGCAGTTTGAGCCAGGAGACTACTACTACCTGGAACCGGAACCACGACCTAAACCATCCTTTCTCAAACGAGCCCTGCACCTGGTTCGTGAAGTGCTGGAAACTATTGTTCCGGCCGTGCTGATTGCCTTACTAATTAACCTTTTCTTGGCTCAGGCGACTCGCGTTTACGGCCAGAGCATGGAACCTAATTTGCACACCGACCAACGGTTGGTGGTAGAAAAACTCTCCTACAACCGGCAAATCAGGCAGCTTCTGGGCTTGAGCGGCCCTGAACGGGGGGATGTGGTGGTGATTCGCCTGGAAAGCCAGGGCGATGAACTCCTCATTAAGCGGGTCATCGGCCTCCCCGGCGATGTCGTCGAAATTCACGACGGCTGGGTTTTTGTCAACGGGCAGCCGTTGAATGAACCCTATGTGGCCGGCGCTACCAGCGGCTTTTATGCCCCCACCACTATCCCCCCCCTTCACATTTTTGTACTGGGCGATAATCGCAGCTTTTCCAACGACTCGCGCAGTTTTGGCACAATTCCATTATCAGATGTCGTCGGTCGAGCCTGGTTTTCCTACTGGCCTCCCGGCCAAATTGGTTTTGTGAAATAGGGAATGGAAGTTTGGAAGAATGGAAGATTTATATCTGATCTGCCAGCCCTCCAGCCTTCCAACCCTCCCGTCTTCCTCCCATGAACCCTGGTGATACGTTAGAAGGACGCGGTATGCTGTTGCAGCAGGGACGCCTGGTCGCCGGGGTAGATTATCATTTGACCGTTCCCCACCAGACTCACTTCATCATTGTTCCATCTGAGGGGGTGCGCCCCGATTACGAGTCTCACCTGGGCGGTTTCATTCTCCTGACCCCCGCCGATGCTGGTAAGATTTCTGTGGCGGAATATACCCTGGAACTGGCAGATAAAACCAAAAAGATTATCCGGGTCGAGCGCCGTTACAAGAAAATGAAACATAAAGGCCAGGAGCGGATTTCTTTTTGGGTAAAAGTGGTGTAGATTCGGCGGCAAGGCTTTAGTTCGCGTTTGTTTTGTTTTGCCGTCGTACCTGCAATACTGCCTCGACGAGTGTATCATATTCCACCGGTGCAACCAGGTATTTTGCCGCTCCGGCTTCAAAGGCAGCTTTTTTCATTTCTGGCTCATCCCAGTGAGAGACAAACAGGATTGGCAAGTCGGGGAATTGCTGGCGAATCGCCCGCGTGGCTTCTACCCCATTCATGCGGGGCATGCGGTAATCCATAAGAACCATATCAATAACTGCTCCGCTTGTCTGCATCAGCTCCAGGGCGCTCTGACCGTCGGGAGCCTCCAATACCTTAAGGCCGGCCGCCTGGAGCATATGGACATATAGCGCCCGGGCGTCCGGTGTATCTTCCACCACCAAAGCGACCGCCGCGCCTCGGGCCACGTCCTGGGTTTCGGCAGGCTGGTGCTTGATTCGCAATTGATCCACTACCCGCTGGACCAACTGCACTTCCGAGGGCGATAAATCCTGCGCACTGAGCAAAAGCTGGCGCAGATCGCTTCGGTGTAAAGCCGCTTCAAGCTCGGTAACAGTTTCGGTGATCGCAGTAGTGGAGACATGTCCTGCCATCTCCAAAACGAGCAGGGGCTCCACTCCAAAGAAAGAGGCTAACTTCTGGCAAGTCTCCGGGTTTGGTTTGACCTGCGGATATTTTAGCAATTGATAGAGGGTGTTTGGACTTAAGCCAGCCTCGATGGATAAGCGCCGGGTACTATATTTCTCGCCGGTTCGCCCCTCCAGCGCCTCCCAGGCTGCTTTTAACCACTGCCCAAATTCGGACACCCGCTTACTCCTTGCGCAGCTTCAATTTTGCTTAAACGCCGCATAAAACCTTAAGGTTTACATCTCAGTATACATATATCAATAATAATGCGCAAGATTAAAGTTTAGGAGAGAGCCAGCCGTTTCTATTGACTTTAGCTTGGGAGTGTGCTACTATCCAGATACAAATTAAGATTTACTAATGCACATTTCAATATGAAATCTTGAATTTGCGCTTAGAACGGAATCCTACTTTTTCAAATCTTTTCCATCAGAAGAATTATGAGAGCGTCTCATCAGGGTTTTAAGTGAATTGGGTAACATGGAGAGGCGTAACTAATTGAAGCCCTGGATTGTTTTAGAATAATGTATGAGCGCGTTAATTGTTGATGGAGACCTGGTTCATTACGAAGCTTTTGGGCGGGGTAAACCGGTGTTGTTTATCCACGGCTGGCTCGGCTCGTGGCGTTACTGGGTGCCAACGATGGAGGCCCTGGCGGATAAATACCGAGCCTATGCCCTGGATCTGTGGGGCTTTGGCGATTCGGATAAGTCAAAGCCTCGCTATAGTGTAGCTGACTATGTGAGTCTGATTAGTAGCTATGTCAACGCCATGGGAATCAGTCACTTTCCGCTGGTAGGTCATGCTCTGGGCGCAGCCGTCGCAGTTGAGTATGCCGCAAGTTATCCTGATCAGGTCAAAAAAGTTGTAACTGTCAGCCTGCCCCTTACGCCAGACAGTATCAGCCGCAAATTACTCAATTATGCGAGCGATTCGGTCATTGCCAAAATATTTTGGCGACGACAAATTACCCACAAAGAAGTGCAAAAGGAGACCGAGAAAACCAGTCCCAGAGCCATTCCCTTAAGTGTACAATCCGTAACCCAAATGGATGTTGGCCGCCGGCTGCACGGCCTCAGTCAGCACCGGGATTTTATGGGCTTAAGCATTTATGGGGAGAGGGACGAGCTGATTGACCCCGGTCCCGCTCGGAGCATGAACGGTTACTGGCCCAATCTCCGGCCGATTGGTCTGGCCGACTCCAAGCATTTCCCTATGCTGGACGAACCCGCCAAGTTCAATCGCCTGCTCAAAGATTTTCTGGAGATCGAAGATGATTTGTCAGCTTTGGAACTTAAGGAAGAATGGCGCAGGCGCACCCGTTGAACCTAACAAGATGAGATTCCCCTTTTATTTTGAGCCAATATCCTCACAAAATAGCTCACGTGGGTTATAACCCTACTGCCAAACCTACCTTCAAGAGTAAATATTCCTCCTCATACAGACTTTTTATGATTAGTGAAAGATAGCTCATTTTGCATCCTTGAAATCGCCCAGATTGATATAGCAAAATAGCGAGAGTACCGTTATAGTCGTAAGTAATAATTTATTGAAAAATCTTGATAAAGTTTTTGATCAAGATGTTTCAAAGGTTATAGTCTTAAGAAAGGGGTTTAAATAAAATGAGTCTTCTTGCTTGGTTAGTTGTAGGTTTGGTGGCTGGCTGGTTAACCGGCCTGGTCATGAAAGGAAGCGGGTACGGTGTCGTGATGGATATTATCATTGGCATCGTTGGCGCCCTCGTGGGTGGTTTCTTAGGCTCAGCCCTGTTCGGCATCGCTGATCCTCTGCAGGGTATCAATATTGGGACGATCGTGATTGCTTTTCTGGGGGGTATCGTCGCCGTTGCGCTTGTCCGGGCTTTGCCGGGCCGTTCACCCGTTTGATCCAGGAAATCTTAACACCCATCAAAGTTAGCTTTGATTCACAATTAACAAAGATCGCGCCTCAATCGGGGCGCGATTTTTGTTTGGTCCGGAGTGGGAGCTTTTTATGCCCGCTGTCCTGTGGGCGATGCGACCTGGCTACTGCCATTGGCGCTTCGAAAGAGGATTTCCGGATCAAAGGCTTGGTGGAGGGCCTGGGCCAAGTCGGCTAAGAGGTCATCGGCTGCTTCAATGCCCACCGACAACCGCACCAGGCTGTCGCTGATGCCAATTTCGGCCCGCTCCTCGCTGGAAAGTTCATAGTAGCTGATGATCGCTACCGGCTGCACCAGCGACTCAACCCCACCCAGGCTGGCGGCCAGGTACGGAATCTTGAGTTGATCCAGAAAGCGGCACATCCCGGCCAAATCGGTATCCAGTTCAAAGCTGACGACGCCGCCAAAACCATTCATCTGGCTGGCGGCAACGGCGTGGTCAGGATGATCAGGTAGGCTGGGATAATAGACATGCCGCACGGCAGGGTGTTGGGCCAGAAACTGGGCGATGCGCTTTGCCGTTTCATTATGCCGCTGCATCCGTAATTCCAACGTCTTCAAACCGCGCAGCAGCAAATAGGCCGTATGCGGATCGCACATATCGCCCAGAAGGCCGCGCAAATCCCGAATGGCCCCGATCAGGTAGTTGGAGCCAATGACCACTCCGGCCAGCAAATCGTTATGGCCGCCCAGGTACTTGGTGGCGGAATGAATGACAAAATCTACCCCAAACTGGAGCGGCCGCTGATTGATGGGAGTCGCAAAAGTGCTGTCTATAACAGTTTTGAGGTTGTGCTTTTTAGCAATAGCGACAACCTGTTCCAGGTCCAGCACCCGCACATAGGGATTGGTGGGCGACTCAGATAAGATGACTTTGGTATTGGGCCGGACGGCCGCTTCCAGCGCCTCATAATCCCCCATAGCCACCACCGTAGACTCGACCCCATACCGGGCTAAAAATTGGGTCACAAACTGGCGGGTGCGGCGATAACAATCGTCGGTCATTACCACGTGGCTGCCAGCCGATAGCAAACTAAGCAGGGTCGTCGTCACCGCCGCCATCCCGCTGGAAAAAAGGCAGGCCGCCTCGCCGCCATCCAATTCGGCCAGCTTGGTCTCTGCCGCCGCCACCGTTGGATTGCCGTAGCGCCCATACTCTTCGCGGTTCGTTTCATCGCCCCAGAGATGGGCCTCCATATAATCAATCAACTCGCGTGTGTTTTGAAAAGGGTAGGTGCTGGTAGGAAAAATTGGCGTGGTAATCGCCTGATGCGGTTTAACCCGGGATTCGCCGGCATGGACAACTTGGGTGCTAAAATTCGGCTGGACCATTGAAAACGTTTCTCCTTTGTTTTTGATTGCAAGTATTTGTAACCTCTAAAAGATGACCGCCGACAGCGGGCCGCTGACAGCCTAGAACAAGGGTGGGGTCGGTGGTCGTCTGTCTGCTGTAATAAACAAAAGGGCCTCTCACTTAATTAAGATGAGAGGCCCTTTTGGCGGGGTACTTTCAAATAAAAAACCCCTTCCAAAAGAAGAGGCTGGCTGCGCTGTACGCTCTCGCTCTCATCTTCCAGAAATAGTTCTGCCGGAATTGGCACCGAAAACAACAGCGGCACAGGCTTTTAGCCTGCTCCCAACTGCGCCAGGTTGCCGGGGTTTCATAGGGCCGGTCCCTCCACCCCTCTGGATGAGCACAATGTGCTGGTTATGGAATTGGATAAATAACAGCTAAATCGAGTGGCGGCAATCATACCATAAAGCATCCTCCTGTCAAATTCTATCTTTGAAAATTAGCCGCCCCTAAAAATCTTAATAAAAATGTTTGACACAATTGGCCTAAATTCCTACAATCCAGATAAGGAGAAAAAATGAGCCTCTCGTTCTTGCGCCGAGAAGCTAATCAAGTCCGGGCAATTACCCAGGGCGATCTGCGCAGCATTATGCGCATGGTAGATACAGCCTGGCGGGTACATATCCGGGTGCCGCCGGTTGAATTGGGAACCAAGATCAGAGTTTTGCCCGGTTTTTTGGCTGAGGATCAGGCAGGGCTGCGCGGCTTTATGGTTATGGAGCCACAGCACCCCTATGTCGCTCTGATCATCGCCGCCGGGCTGCGCGACACCTGGAATGTCAGACCCTACCTGGATTTGTTATTGCCCGAAGTCGAGCGATCAGTTCGAGCCGAAGGCTTGCCAGCGCTGGCTCACATCGGTAATGTTGCCTGGCTGGTTGACGATTTGCAAGCCCGCGGCTTTGAAACACGCGAATGGATTATGGCCTTTGAGCGCCATGGGACAGAACCTCCGCCGGCCACAGCAGCCCCGGCCCGGCTTCGCTCGGCTCACTCCAGCGACCTGTCCACTTTACTTACCCTGGATGGCCTGGCTTTCAATCATATCTGGCGGAAATCAGCCGGCAATCTCAACGAAGCCCTGGCCGGCGCCGACTCGTTTACTGTAGCCGAACTGAACGGCCAACTTGTCGGTTATACCTGGTACGAGCGTTATAGCCGCCATGCGCACCTGACCCGTCTCGCTGTTCATCCGGCTTATCAGGGACGCGGGATTGGGGCGCAGTTGCTGCACTCGGCTATTGTCAATGCCCTGGAAAGCGGTGTTAACATGATCACCCTCAATACCCAAGAGACCAATGATCGCTCGCGTTCCCTCTACGAGCGGTTTGGTTTTGTCTTCACCCGGCAGCGTATGCCCGTCTTATGGAAAAATTTATCCTAATCGCTGCTGGCTGGCCCCTTTATTCACCTTAATATGACATTCGTCATCGTACCCGATGACGGTTATTACTTCCACGCTCTCCAAAAGTCATCTACAATAAAAACGGCTTTTGCTTCTGCAGGAGGAAGTAATGATATCTATTTCTATCAAGGAGTCGGTCAAGCCTGGTCAGGCTTCTGAAAATCAGCCTCCTATCCGTAAAGTTTTACTGTTAAGCTTGCCGGCGGTCACAGAAATTGGCGATGATTATTTAAGCGACAGGCATTCTTTCCATTTGGGCCTGGCTTATTTAGCGGCAATCCTGCGCCAACACAACTTAACAGTCAAAATAGTGGATTGTTTTGCCGAGGACAGCCTGCATCTTCGACCCCAAAAAGAGGCGGCCTGGCAGGAGATAGGCCTGGCTAATGAAGCTATTATGGCTGCTATCCGTGATTTTACACCTGATTTGATTGGCATGACGATCCCCTTCTCCTGCCAGCACTATGTGGCCATGGAGGTGGCTCAACTGATCAAAACAACCTTTCAGGACCTCATTCTTGTGGCTGGAGGGAATCATGTTACGGCTGTGGCGCAGACCATGGATCGCACCCTTTTTGACTATCTGGTCGTGGGTGAAGGTGATTACTCTTTTCTGGAGTTGATCCAGGCCCTCAATAACCATCAACCAACAGATGCTATTCCGGGCGTTCTGGCTAAAGACAGCTCATCCTACCTGCCGCCTCGCTTTGTTAAAAATCTTAATGACCTGCCCTTTCCGGCGATTGATCTGCTGCCTCTTGAAAAACTGTGGGCTTATGACCGCCGCTGGATTATTATGGTCGCTACCCGGGGCTGCGTTTACGACTGCGTCTTCTGCTCTATTCATACCATTATGGGGCGTCGTATCCGCCGGAGGAGCGTGGACAACGTTATCGCCGAAATTAAACAGTGGAAAGAAATGTACGATATTGAGGAAATTTATTTTGAAGACGATAACTTGACCGCCAACAAGCGTTGGGCCAAAGAGTTGTTTCGACAAATTGCCGCGGGTCACTTTGGCCTCCGCTTATACGCCCGCAACGGCATCAGGGCAGATACAGTGGACAAAGAAATGCTGCTGCTGATGAAAGCCGCCGGATTTCAAGATTTTATGATTGCGCCCGAAAGCGGCAGCCAGAAAACACTGGATGAGATAATTTGCAAGAAGATGAAGTTAGAAGATTGTGAGCAGGCCATCAAATTGGCCCATGAAGTAAACCTTGGGGTCAATGCCTTTTTTGTAATTGGTTTCCCCGAAGAAACGTGGGCCGATATTGAAGTCACTATTAACTACGCCCATTACTTAAAGCAACTGGGTTGTGCCGGTTTCTGGATCTCGTTGGCCTCGCCCTATCCGGGAACGCGCTTTTTTGAGCAGTGTCAGGCCAGGGGCTTGATCACCGAGGATTTTGATTATCGTCGCTGCCGGACGGTTGATTATCAAATTCTAAATCCTTACTACAGCGCCGCCGAACTCAAAGCGTTCCGTCAAAAGGCGATGCGTGATCTCTCTCCGCCTCCCCCAACCCTGGCCAGACAAATGCGCAATGGCCTGATGCTTTTAGCCAAAGACCCCACCCATTTTCTTACAAAACTTCGCTACAAAGTGAAGGCGATGATGTTTTAAGCGTGAGTAAAAATCCGGCTCGGGATTTCCCGAAAGCCGGATTTTTTGTGTCGGTCAGCGGCAGCTTGATCCGTTTTATTGAATTACCAGCGGCTCCAGCTCAATCCGTCCGACTTCCGCCACATTTTGGGCCGGGTCGTACCAGATCAGCAGCGGTGTGTAGGAGCCGGGTGGTGCGTTTTCCGGCAAGCTCAGGTCGTACACATCGGCGACAATTTCGCCCGGACGCCAGGCAGGGGTAGGATAGGCAAAGTGGAGCGGGATGGCGTCAACAGCAGCTACTGTTTCACCCGCCGGATCGAGGAGTCGAGCGGATACCTTGAGGCTGGTAGTTACAGGGGCGATGGCCTGCCAAAAAAGAGTCAGGCGCATGGGCGCTGGCCCCGGATCGGTTTGGGGTGGACGAGAAGTATCGTAGCCCAGCAGAGAAATCTCCGGCGTGACTCGTTGATTGATCGTAACGTCCATTTGCGCCGGCTCAGCCACCGCTTGCGGATAGACTCGAATCAGCGGCCCAACCGCGCCAAGTGACCAGCGTTCCGCCGCACCCGGCAGCTCACGGGTCAGATAGACGGCTTTGCCCTCGGCCAGTAATTTTTCCACCACAACCAGGCGCTCCGCTTCGATATCGGCGGCAATAGTTTTGAGGTCCGGCCGCCGGTTTTCCGTTTGCTGGAAGTAACGCAGCAGAGTCATCTCCCCCAAAATACCCACAATCGCCGCATGTTCCGGCAACGGTTGCTGTAATATATCCAGGCCATAATCATGCACCTGCCAGGTGTTCCGCGCTTCCAGAACAGGCAAATTCGTCTGGAAAAGTTGAAAGATGATGAAGGTGGAAACAATCAGGATTAAAGCTGTTGCTGCCAGGGCTAAACGTTGAATGTTGGACGCTGAACGTTGGCTACTGACCATTGATTGTTGACCGTTGACTGTTACCCCTTGACCTCCGGCCATCCTCGCCACTATTTGCCCCAAGAATGCTGCACCCACCCCACTCCATGCCGCCCACAACAAAAAAGGCGGGATAAAAAAGACCTCGATGTCGCTGACACGGTAAAAGAAGTTGAAGGCTGTGTAAGTCAGAAAAGCGACTGCGGTGAGGACGAGAAATTTTCGCTCTTGCCAGATCAGGTAAAACAGGCCGGCCACTCCCGGCAGGACGGTATAAAACTGGTTTTGGAAGAGACGTCCGTAAAAAGCGAGGCCATGCTCCTGGCCAAAAGGATTACTGAAAATAAAAGTCCCATACCCGCCCGCGCTGACCTGCTGCCAGAAACCGGTCCAGGTGTTTTGATACGTTCCGTCGAGCGAGCCTACGTGCCCGCGTACCGGTAAGTAGAGATAAAGTAATAACGGCGACAATCCCAGGAACAGGCTTAACATGAGAGTTTTAAAGAAATCAGGCTGCCGCCAGCCTGGTTTTTGGTTGAGGGTGAGGTACAAGACCAGAGCCGGGAACAGCAGCAGTATGGTCCGGTGGTGGGTGAGGGCCAGGCCGGCAAAAAAGGCCAGCCAAAGGACTCCACCCCGGCTCTCTCCTTTCAAGGGGAGGGTGAGGGTTAAAAGCAAAAGTATCCCCACAAAAAAGGCGTTGAGGGTGTAAACTTCGGCGATGGTAGCCTGCTGCCAGAAAACCGGACTGACGGCGAACAATACAGCGCCAACTATGCCGCCGAGATGAGTGAATAGGGAAGGTCGGCAGGCCGGAAGGCTGGAAGGCGGGATTTCCTCTACTCCTCCCTTCTTCCACTCTTCCATTCTTCCAGCACTTAGCCGAACAACCACCAGATACAGTAACGCCACCGTCGCTGCGCCAAAAAAGGCGCTCATGAGGTTGACCCGGTAGGCCACATCGCCGGCTGGAATAAAAGTGAAGAGTTTGCCCAGCAGGGTGTAAAGGGGATAGCCGGTGGGATGAGCAATGCCTAACTGGTAAGTGACCAGTTGAAACTCCAGGCTGTCGTCAAAAATAGTGACAACAGAAGGCGCGAGTGTGCTGATATAGAGAATTAAACTGGCAATGAATAGAGTCCCGGAGATAAGCGAGGATTGGAGAGTGAGAAGGTTGAATGACCGGAATCTGCTGAATAAAATCCAGCTTTCCAACCTTTGAGCCGAAGGCTGCCCAGAGGCAAAGGCTTCCTGTGGATGGGTAACCTTCCGATCTTCCAGTCCTGCAACCTTCCAGTCTTCCATCCCTCAGCTTTCGGGGTCAATCTTAATCTCAACCCGGCCGGTCATACCGGGACGGACCTCAAACTCACCGCTGTTAAAATCCAGGTAAATGGTAAAGAGGGCCGTATCACCATCTTTTTGGGTGGACTCCAGCTCAATGCGATTGATAACCGCCGGAATGGGAACATTTGGATACGTTTTGAGGAAGATGGTGGCCTTATCGCCAGGGTGAATATCGGCCAGGTTGCGCTCACTGAAATTGCGGGTGGCAAAGCGCAGCGGCTCTACCTGGGCTATGGTAATAGAGGCGTTACCAATAGACACGCCCGGCGAAGCGTTGACAGCCGTGACCACCCCATCCCAGGGCGCGAAAAGTTGGGCTTTCAGTAGGTTAGCCTGGGCCTCGTCCACCTGAAGCTGTGCCTCGCGCAGTTTGGCCTCGTTGACCGCCTGGGCTTCGGGGCGCAGCCCGGCCTGCAATTTATCCAGGCGGTTTTTAGCCTGGACTACCGTCGCCCGGGCCGCGGCAAGCTGAGCCTCGCTTGCCGGTTTGGTGGCCTCGTTGTAGACGGCCTGGGCCCGTTCATAATTGAGGGTGGCCCGCTGCAGCTCAGCCGCCTGTGGACTCATGCCGACTCCCTGGGCGTAGGCGACCTGGTCATAGGCTTCCTGGGCCTGTTTCAATTCAACCTCGCGCAGCCGCAGATCGGCGGCTGCCTGGGTGATAGCCTCTTGCGAGGGCAGGCTTTGCAGGCGAGCCAGTTCGCTTTGGGCGGAGGCCAGGCTGGCCTGCGCTTCGGCAATATCGCCGGCCAACGCCGGCGCCGCTTCACTGCGAATCTGGGCTTCAAGGGAAGCCAGGCTGTTTTCGGCCTTCTTCAGCGCATTTTGCAGGTCCGTATCGTCAATTCTGGCTAGCAGGTCGCCTTTTTTGACCGTCTGGCCCGGCGTTATGTACACTTCGGCAATGGTCCCACCCAGGCTGGAGGATTGAAAACTAAATGTTTGGGGCGGGAGGGGCAGCACCACCTCTCCATCAGCCGAAATAGTGGCTTGAAACACGGTGATGGGGGTCGGCAGCGGGGTGGGCGTCTCTGCCGGAGTGGCGGTGGCCTGACCAAAACTAAAGCTCGTCCCTTCGTTGCAGGCCGATAATATGGCTAAAATCAGGCCCATTAGCAGGAGGATCGGTATCTGTTTCATCGCTCCCAAATAGTGTACATGAGATGAATGAATTGCCTAATTTTTGTCGTCGGAATCTTCGGGAAACCAGAAGCGGCTCATGCCGGCGGCAATATCGGTCAGCCGCTTGAGCACCCAGGCAAAGATCCCGGAAATAACCACAAAAATAACCAGGTAAGCCGGCCCGGACAGGCCGAGCTGTTGCGCGCCCTGCACGAACAAAAAAACAATCACTCCAAACAGGCCGACGACCACAAAGGCCAGAATAATCGCCAGAACAATAGAGGGTCCGAGCGACAGCGGCGCTTTTGGCTTGGCCGATTCTTCTTCAGGGTGGTCCGGGCGAGTCATCCTCTGTATCATAGCCCGTTTGAGGCTCTTTTGGCAAGAATGTAATACCAACTGTCCTTTCAAGCGCCGTTTTTCTCGCCGCAGAGGACGCTGAGTTTTCCCTTTTTGGCTGTTACAAAAAGACCGAAAGATGTATTGACAAATACAACTATTTATGATATTATATATCATAATTACACGTAATTCAAAAAGAGACTTTTTAATACACAAGGAGATAAACAATGACGACTGACATCAATGGTAAAAGCTTTGAAGAGCCTGTGGCTGAAGATATCCACACCGAGGAAACTCCGGGTTCGGCCGGCCCCAAGTCGGGAGCGGGCAGAAGCACGGCTGCCCGGAAAACTATTGACGATGCCTTCAAGCAGGTGGAGAACTTTACCGAAAACCTGGGCAAAGCGCTGGGCAGCGCCCTCCAGGATCGAGCCAACGTGGTCATGGTCCGGGTCAACAACGACAGCCTGAGCTACCTGGACATGCTGGTAGAAGCCGACGTCACCAAGAGCCGCTCCGAAAGCGCCGCCTTCCTGATCAACGAGGGCATCAAGGCGAATGAAGCGCTTTTTAACCGCATTCGCGAAATTACCGACCAAATCGCCTCCCTGAAAGCACAACTGCGCGAGTCGGTCAAGGGCGAGGAGTAGTTTGCCAGACCCGAAAGGTCTTCAAGACCTTTCGGGTCTGAATTTAGGGGAGACCATCCATGATTGAAGCATTTTCTAATATCGCCACAGCCTTTGGCCTGTCAACTTCAGCAGGGCTGAACGCCTATCTGCCCCTGCTGATTGTGGCCCTGACCGCCCGCTACACCGACCTGCTCCATTTGAACAAGCCCTGGGACGTGATGACCAGCGGCTGGGTCATTGGGGCGCTGGCGGTGCTGCTGCTCGTCGAGATGACCGCCGATAAAATCCCGGCCGTTGACACGGTCAACGACGGCATCCAGACCTTTGGCCGTCCGGTAGCAGGGGCGGTTCTGTTTGCGGCCAGTTCCGGCGCTGTCGGCGATGTTCACCCGGCGCTGGCTTTTATTGCCGGGCTGCTCCTGGCCGGGGGCGTTCACGTCGTTAAAACCGCCGCCCGGCCCATGGTCACGGCCACCACGGCCGGGACCGGCAACTGGCTGGTCAGCTTGGCCGAAGATATGTTGGCCTTGCTTAGCACGGTTATGGCTATTCTGGCCCCCATCTTTGTGGCGCTGGTGGCGCTCTTCTGCGGCCTGCTGGGTTTGTGGTGGTGGGGACGCCGCCAGGCTCGGTTATCTGTGGCTTAGGCGCAATAGAAGCTTGAATTGGAAGAGGGATAGTCAAACAACTATCCCTCTTTTGTTGCTTCCCTATTGTCGTCTAACCCTATTACGGCGGGTTGACAAAATCATACCGGAACTCGACCAGCATGAACTGCCCCGGCCCCAGGTTGACCTTCAGCTCGGCCAAATCCACCAGCTCAATAATGTACTCGCCGGTGGCCAGGCCGCCGAATTCGGTGGCATAGTCGCCCAGTTCGGGCTTGCTGCCCGTCAGTTGGGGTTGGCTTTGCCAGGGGCCGCTGCGGATAACGACCGGATGGTCCTTCAATCCCGCCGCCCGCACGGCAATCGTGCCGACCACACCACTTTGCATTTCCACAATCCGGCCCTGCCAGGCAAAGGCGGGCGTCGGCGTTGAGGTTGGTTGGAAGGTTGCCGTGGGGGTAGCAGGAGGGTTGGGCCGGAGAACCACCGGGGCTGAAGTTGGTGTCGCAGTGCTGGTGGCTGTCGGCGTGCGCCGGGGCTGCGCGCCCTGCCCCACGATAGGCGGCGTCTGGGTCAGGGCCAGCGTGGCATAGGTGGCGCTGGGCGAGAACTCTACCTCCGCCGTTCCCTGACCATCGGCAAAGAGACGCAGCCCTGTGCCGGTGTGCAGTGCTTCAACCAGATAGACTCCCGGAGCCAACTGTCCGAACTCGCAGACCAGGCCGCCGAGAATGGGATTGGAAACCACCTCGCAAAATTGCTCAGTCCCGCGGGCCGAGCGCAGCGCCGCTACCTGGCCGGCCTGCCCCGCAATGCGCACCCGGATCGTCGCTGCTGTGTTGGGCGTCCCCTGGGAACCGTTGGTATTCTGGAGCAAGCGCGCCTCCCAGCCGGTCACGCCAGGCGGCAAAACTTCCCGCTCAAACACTGCCGTCACCCGCTCATTTTCAAAAACCGTGACCGGCAGACTCTGCCCCAGCCCTTCCGGCGCTACAAAGTACTGGCCGGGTTTCAGCTTTTCAAAAAGGCAGCTATCGCTCTCGGCAGCGTCTTGTCCGGTCACACAGCGCCGCTCGCCGCCCACAGTCCCGACGGTGCGTAATTGAACCGGCAATCCGGCGATGCCCGCAACTCTGACGGTAATCGCTGCGGCTTCAGTTTCACTTTTTATCCGCCGGGTAATCGCGCCTAACCAGTTCATGACTGCCGTAGATGTGGGCAGAGGGGTCGCGGTAGGGGTGGGTGCAGGTGTAAATGTCGGCTGAGGTGTTTCGGTCGGTGGAGTTGTGCTGGTAGGAATTGGGGTCACGGTGGCCGGCGCCGGTGTGCTGGTAAAGGTGGGCGGCAGCGGAGTCAGGGTATCGGTTGGGGTGGGCGGGATGACTTGAGGTTGAAATTCAACCCAAGTTTCGGTATTGGGCTTTAGTTCCACGTCGAAACGGACGTTCAACCCCTCCGGCTCGATGATGTACTTACCCGGACTTAGCCCGGCAAACTCAACGACGTCCGGCCCTAGTTCAGCCGGTTTTTGGCCGGTATTGGCGCTATTAATCACCTGCGCCAGCGTGGAGAGACGCACCCCCTGCCCGCTGCGCCCCACCACCTGGACCAGGAGGCGGGCGAATGGTGTACCGCTGCTGCGCGTTTCCGAAACCAGCCGGCCCTCCCAGAGTTGACCTCCCAGGGGAGTCATGGTGGGGGTGGGCAGGACCACCTGGGTGGCTTCCGGGACAGGGATTTGGACAAATTCAATCACGGCCAGGTTATAGTTATCGGCCACTACCTGCGTGCTGACTTCCAATGCCGGGAGGCTTACCGTCCAGGTTCCGGCGCTAAGGGGGGCAAATTCGGCGGTGTAGGGGCCGTACTCGGGCTTGCTGCCTGACTCACCGGTGATCAACACATTGCCGCTGCGCAGCTCGATCTTGGCGCCCACCAAGCCCTCAACCTTGACCCGAAAAATCGAGCCTTCCCCCTTGGTGTAGCCAAGCGTGTTGCTCACCAGGCGGCCCACCCACACCTGGGGCGCGGCGGTTGGCGTCGAGGTGAGGGCCGGTAAGCTATCCCGGGTAGATTGGGCCGCCAGCGCCGGAGTAAATTGTTTGGAAGCTGACAGAAACAGGAGAGCCGCCCCAACACAGGCCAGAACAAAGCAGAAAATGGACGGGTTGCCTCTTTTTTGCCTTCTCTTTAACAAGATCTCACCCTGGATCTAACGTTTGGTTTGAAACCAAAGCCATTATACGCCCTTTAGGACAATTCCTTCAAATGGCGCTGGAGGAGTCTCAACCGTTTTTGTTTGCTTCCCCTTTTATTTCGGATTACAATTCAGCAAATCAAAAAGGGGAATTCTATGGAGATTTTAGGCGTAGATATTGGTGGTTCCGGCATCAAAGGTGCGCCGGTAGATGTTGAAAAAGGGGTAATGTTGAGCGAACGGCAGCGGTTGGATACCCCGCAGCCCTCGGTACCCGAGGCGGTGGGGGATGTGGTCGCCGAAATTGCCCGCCGCTTTAACTGGCAAGGCCCAATTGGCTGTACTTTTCCGGCAGTTATCAAGCATGGGGTGGCTTACAGTGCGGCCAATGTGGATCGTTCCTGGATTGGTTTTAACGGCCAACAGTTGTTTGAACAGAAAACCGGCTGTCCGGTGCTCTTGCTCAACGACGCCGACGCCGCCGGGATTGCCGAGATGGAACTTGGGGCGGGCCGGGGGCAGCCAGGGGTGGTCATCATGCTTACTTTTGGCACCGGCATCGGCAGCGCTATCTTTGTAGATGGCCGGCTGGTCCCTAACACCGAGTTTGGCCATATGGAAATCCGGGGCAAAGATGCCGAAGACCGCGCCGCGGACCGCATTCGCACCGAAAAAGACCTGAGCTGGGAAAAATGGGCCGGGCGGGTTAACGAATTCTTGGAGCGGATGGAACTGCTTTTCTCGCCCGATTTATTTATTTTTGGCGGTGGGGTGAGCAAAAAACACGAGAAGTTCCTGCCCCTGCTGCGAACTCAGGCTAAAGTTGTGCCGGCGCAGATGCTGAACGAAGCAGGAATTATCGGCGCGGCGATGGCAGCCAAATCTTTAGTGCGGTAGCTTCAGCAGAAAAAAAACACCCTCGCTTGCGGGCGAGGGTGTTCTAAAATTTCCACGTTTAACTAACCGGCGATCGTTCCAGCATATTCGTGACCGTGTCTACCAGTTCCTTGACCTCAAATGGCTTTTGAATATAGCGATCGTTGTCAATGACGTGTAACCCACTGGCGGCATCGTGCTCCTCACTTCTGGCGGAAACAATAATGATCGGTACCTTGGCCAGTTCTTTATCGTTTTTCATTTCATAATACAGATCCCAACCGTCAATATCGGGCAGCATTAAATCCAGTAAGAGCACATCGGGTTTGAGGCTTTTGATCAGTTCCAACCCCAATTCACCTCGTCTCGCTCCAATAACGCGATGGCCTTTGCGTTCGAAGATCAGTTGAATCAAGCCGCTCATCTCCGGGTCATCTTCTATGGATAAAATTCGAGCTTGGGTATTCACCTGGATATTCCTTTTCTGCCGCCTAAATTCTACTTTAGTAATAAGTCTAATTATAGCATAAAAGGATACGGCTTGCCTTTAGGAAAATTGGCCTGTTGAACTTGGCTCATTAAATTTATCATAAAGTGGACTCCTTAGAATTTGATTAATTGGCCCTTGGCCCTCCCTGAATTGGTATGGTATAATCAGGCCAATTTTTGTAATTGGACTGAGGAATTGGGAGAAAAATGTCGATTCAACTGCTGCGTCAAACGGATCAACCGCTCTACTTGCAGGTGGCCGAACAATTGCGCCAGCAAATAGAAAACGGAGAATTAGTGCCCCATACCCGCCTGCCGGCCAGCCGGATGCTGGCGAAAAAGTTGGGGGTCAACCGCATTACGATTGTCAACGCCTACGCCGAATTGGAGGCTGAGGGCCTGGTGACCAGCCGGGTTGGCAGCGGCACCTTTGTGGCCGGTGAACAACAACCGGCGACATTGGCTCCTTCCCCCATGTGGCGGGGAGCGCCAGCGGCGCGGCGGCCCTGGAACGCCAATCAGATGCTCGCCGAGATGATGCGCCTGGCCCGCCAGCCCGGGGTTATTTCTTTTGCCGGCGGCTCGCCCTCCAGTGAGTTTTTGCCCGTCCATGAGCTGCGGCGGGCCTTGAATGAAGTGCTGCGGCGGGATGGGATCGCTGCCCTGCAATACGAAGAAGCGGCCGGATGTCTTCCCCTGCGCGAAACTATCGCCCGGCAGATGCAGCAACAGCACATTCCGGTCAACGGGCAGGATATATTGATTACCACTGGCTGCCAGCAAGCCCTCGACGTTACGGTAAATGTGCTGACCCGCAGCATCGAGGATAACCTGGTGGTCGTCGAAGACCCCTGCTACCTGGGCTTCCTGGATATTTTAGCCGCTCGCCGGCTGACCCCGCTCGGCGTGCCGGTAGATGGCCAGGGCATGCAGGTTGACCGGCTGGAACAGATTATCCTGCGCCACCGGCCCCGTCTCATCTATACCACGCCCAGTTTTCACAACCCCACCGGGACGACCCTCTCCCTGTCCCGGCGGCGGGCGCTGCTGGAAGTTGCCAGCCGTTATGGCGTGCCCATTTTAGAAGATACCTGCTATGATACCTTGTATTATGAGGGCGAGCCGCCGCCCAGCCTGAAAAGCCTGGATACGGCTGATATAGTTTTTTTGGCCGGGGGTTTTGGCAAAACGCTGGCGCCTGGCCTGCGGATTGGCTACCTGGTCGCGCCGCCTGCCTGGCAAGAGCGGGTAATTGCGGCCAAGCAAACCGCCGATATTTTGACCTCCCCGCTGAACCAGTACGCGCTCCATTGCTACTTGCAGAGCGGCCACTATGCCGACCATCTGAGCCTGACCCGCCGGGCCTACCGGGAGCGGCGTGACCTGATGGCAGCAGCGGCGCGGCGCTATTTTCCCAAGGAAGCGGTTTGGCGCTGTCCGGCGGGAGGCATGTACTTATGGGTTGAGATGCCGCCTTCCGGCCCCACGGCGACTGACCTGTACCTGGCCGCTATCAATTACAGCGTAGCCTTTGCGCTTGGCTCCGTTTTCTCGGCCAGCGGCTCATTTAGCCACGCCATCCGTCTCAATTTTGCTACCCCGGCGCTCGATGAAATCGAGGAAGGCATGCGCCGCCTGGGCAAAGCCTGGAAAGAGTTGCTGGCCCGGAATATAAGGGTGCAGCCGGCCAGCCAACGCTGTGCTATGCCGATACTGTGAGGCGAGGACACGAGGATTTGAATGCGCCTCCTCGCTTCATCGTTTTAATATTCGACTCTCACTGGTTTATTATGACAACCTGCTCTTTTGTGCAACTCAGCGACATTCATATCTCCTCCTCAGGAGACTACGCGGACATGCTGTCGGGTCGGGCGGCTGATTTTTTGGCGGCTGTGGTGACCGACTTGAACTGGCAGGCAGATTTGGATTTTGTATTAATCACCGGCGATCTGTTCAACACCCCCACTCGGTCCAATCTAGCCCTGTTTCAGCAGGCTATCCAGGCTCTGGACAAGCCTTATTTTATCATTCCCGGCAACCACGACCGCCGGGACCCCGGTGAAACTGAGGGCTTAACTCGCCGCGAGTTCGCCCGGCATTTTAATCCCCAATTTCAGGCCAGGCCGGCTGCGCCGGAGGCTCAGGCCGGCTACTGGTCGCTAACGGTCCAGCCGGAGGTACAACTGATCGGCCTTGACTCTATCCGGGATGAGGATTGGGGTGGAATTATTGATGCGGCTCAAATCGAGTGGCTGGAACAGGAGCTAAGGACACATGCCGATAAACTGATTATCCTGGCCGTTCACCATCCTCTCCACCCCCTGGCTCCCGTTGACGCTCATCCCGACTGGCGCAATTTTGTCTGTGACAATGGCCCGGAGCTGCTGGCCCTGCTCGACCGGTATCCGCAGGTGAAACTCGTCCTGACCGGCCACCACCATCAAACCAAAGCCGACCTGCTGGGCCAGCGCCTCCACCTGGCCTGTCCCGCCCTGAGCGTGTATCCCTGCGCCTACCGCCTCCTGCGCCTGGAGCGGACAGATACAGACATCTGGCATATCGAATGGTCTACCCGCTCAGCCACCGCTGACTCGACCGTGGCCGAGGCCCGGCAGAGGATGATCGAAGCCTGGCAGGGAGTCGGCTTTGATCTCGACTTTGTGGAGATCCATGCTCAATTAGCCTACGGCAGTGAGTGGGACAGAAACGGAAGGATGGAAGGATGGGAAATTGGAAGAATGGGGATAGGGAAGTAGCGGCAGATGAAAGATGTCCAGCCTTCCAATCTTCCAACCCTGCAACCTTCCAATCTTCCAACTCTCCAATCTTCTATCCTGCCGCGCTCGCTGACAGGCATCCTGCTCGCCTTTGCCTCGGCGGCCTGCATTTCGGTAACGTTTATCGCCAGCAAACAGGCGATGGCGGACCTATCTCCCCTGGCTTTTACCCCGGTCTGGTTTGCGGTGGCGTCGGCCTGGGGCCTTGCCCTGTACCTGTGGCGAAACGGGCCGGCACTGCCCAGCGGCCTGACTGAGTCCATTCGTCCTATTTTATTGTTGGGTTTTTTGAACGGCCTGGCCAACTTTTTGTTCTTTACCAGTATTGATCTCGGCGACCCGGCGCTGGTGGCTTTTTTCAGCCGCAGCGAGACTGTTTATACCGTTTTGCTGGGCGCATGGTTCCTGGGCGAGCGAATGCACCGCTCCCAATGGCTGGGCGTGGCCCTGGCCATCGCCGGCACCGGGGCGATGACTTTTCGCGCCGGGAGTGTTGTTTGGGTGGTGCTGCTGCTGGCCCTGGCCTCGAATTTCTTCCTGGCCTTGAGCAACCTGGTCGCCAAAAAAAGTATCCTCGCCGTGCCGCCGTTGATTTTATCTACAGCCCGCACCCTGGTAATGACGTTGATGCTGGGCCTGTTTGGCTGGGCCGCCGGACAACTTGCCTGGCCTGGCTGGACGGCCTGGCTGTGGATTATCGGGGGTGCATTTTTTGGCCCGTTTCTGAGTTACGTACTTTTTTACCGGTCGCTGCTTTATCTTGACCTGTCCAAAGGCGCCGTTATTCGAGCCACCCAGCCGCTGTTTGTGGCTGTCTACGGCCTGGCCCTGTTTGGCACAGTCATTACTCTCCAACAATTGGCGGGCGGCCTGGTGCTGACCGCCGGAGTTGCCTTAATGCTCTGGGATCGCAAGTAGGAGTTTTGGAGGACCTGTCTATTTATTCTCGTGCCCAAACTCTGTTTGGGCACGAGAATAGGATTTTGGAGAAATATGTATATACCCAAAGCTTTTTCTGAAACCGATAGTGAAAAATTGTTTGCCTTCATTGAGACTAACAGCTTTGGCATTCTTTTTTCGCAGCGCAGCGGCCCACCGTTTGCCACGCATCTACCGTTTTTAGTGGAGCAAGGTACGGGGTCACCCGGTTGGCTGTGGGGACACCTGGCCAAAGCTAATCCCCACTGGCATGATTTGGCGGGCGAGGTTCTGGTTGTTTTCCCCGGCCCGCACGTCTATATCTCGCCGGCCTGGTATGAAGAAGAAAATGTTGTTCCAACCTGGAACTACCTGGCTGTCCACGTTTACGGCCAGCTATCGCTGGTCCATGAGGACGAACGCCTCTTAAAGATTGTCGAAGACTCGGTTAAATTTTATGAGGCGGCCAGACCTGCTCCCTGGGCGCTCGACACTTCAACCGACTATACCCGCAGGATGCTGAAGGGCATTGTCGGCTTCAAAATCGAGATCACCCGCCTGGAAGGAAAGTGGAAACTCAATCAAAATCATTCCACTGCCCGGCAGGAAAGGGTAGTAAACGCTTTGAAGCAGTTGCCCGATCAAAATTCGCAGGAAATTGCGGCCCTGATGGAAGATAATTTGAAGAGGCGATAAGCAATAAGACGAGAAGATGCAGTTAAGCCGTGTCCTCGCCTCTTTTTAACAGTATTTGTCAAACCGACAGAAAGGTAAATACAATGACAAACCAGCCTATGCCCACCCTGCATGACATTATCGCCGCCCGGCCTCACGTTTACCGCTATTTGCGCCCGACGCCGCTCTACCGCTATTCCGGTTTGAGCGAGTTGGTCGGCGCGGAGGTGTGGGTCAAGCACGAGAATCACCAGCCGGTCGGCGCATTTAAGGTGCGTGGTGGCCTTAACCTGGCCGCTCACCTGAGCGAGTCCGAGCGCCGGGGCGGCCTCTTTACCGCCTCGACCGGCAACCACGGCCAGAGCATCGCCTTTGCGGCACAGGTCCACGGCTTGAAGGCGACCATCGCCGTGCCGGAGGGAGCCAACCCCGGCAAGGTGGCGGCCATGCGCGGCCTGGGGGCCGAAGTCATCTTCCACGGCTCCGATTTCGACACCGCCCGCGAGTGGATTGCTGCCGAGGCCGAGGCCCAGGGAGGCCGCTTTGTCGGCCCAACGGAAGAGTTGTTGATTTGTGGCGTCGGCACGTATGCCCTGGAAATTCTGGAAGAACTGCCCGACGTACAGACCATCATCGCTCCGGTGGGGGCGGGCAGCGGCGTATGCGGCACGAGCATCGTGGCCAAGAGTATCAACCCCAGCATTGAGGTGATTGCGGCCCAATCGGCCCAGGCCCCGGCTATGCAGTTAAGCTGGAAATCGGGCGAGCTGGTGACGGCAGAGACGCGCACCTTCGCCGAAGGCGTGGCCACGCGGGTTCCCTTTCTCAACACCCAGCGTATCATGGGCCGCTATCTGGACGATTTTGTGCTGGTTGACGATGAGGCGATCAAAGAGGCCATCGTTTTGTTATTACAGCACACCCACAACCTGGCCGAAGGCGCGGGGGCAATTTCCCTGGCGGCGGCGTTACAGTTGAAGGACCGGCTGGCCGGGAAAAAGGTCGTGCTGGTGTTGAGCGGGGGGAATTTGGCCCTGGAGCAGTTGCGGGAGATTCTCAAGTTAAGTCCAGCAGCGTCATCATTATGATGGGTAAACAAATTCGATTATAATAAGCATGGAGGTAAACAATGAAGCTACGTGACATTTTAGCCGATATCCATGCGCTGGAAGAGGAGCTTTTGGAGTTCGAGCGTAAGTATGGCATTCGCTCGGAAACTTTCTACGCGGCTTATATTAGTGGCGAAGAGCCAGAAGATGACAATTGGGTTTTGGATTTTGGGGAATGGGCCAGCGTGTATCGCACGTGGTTGACTCGCCAGGCTGAGTACCGGAACGAAATTCAACGCCTTCAAACCCAAGCTCCAAGTTTGGCTGGGTTAATTCAAGTTGCTGCATGAGTAATCCACTGCGTACTCCAGAGGATTACGAACTGTTCCTGTACACTCTTGCCGACCAGTTTCCATCGGTTCGCGCCTCGACAGTTGTTTTTATTCGATTGGGGTCAACGTTGGCGCGAGTAACTGGTGAATTGCACTTCGACAAAGAAATTCGGCTTGTGGTTCGTGAGCGAATTTTGTATGATCGCCTGCCTGCCCTTATAGATTGGTATGGTTATGAAGTTTGGCAAGCCGGCGAGAAATTATACTGGTATGACTCGCAGCCCCATCCTAACGATGCGACCCTGGCCAGCACTCATCCCCACCACAAACATGTTCCCCCCGATATTAAGCACAATCGCATTACTGCTCCAGAGATGAGTTTTACTCAGCCTAATTTGCCGGTTCTTATCCAAGAGATTGAGGTTCTCATTAAAAATTAAAAGGTAATAAATCTTGCCTCAATTCGTCAAAAGGCTGATAAGCTCAACCTTGTCAAATCAGAATTGAGGAGATAACCCGCTCATGAAGCTCATCTCGATTAACGTTGGCCTGCCCCGGACTGTTACCTGGCAGGGCAGACCTGTCACCACTAGCATTTTCAAGGAACCGGTCAGCGAACCGGTCATGCTGCGGGCGCTCAACCTGGAGGGCGACCGGCAGGCCGACCTGACGGTTCACGGCGGAGCGGACAAGGCCGTTTACGTTTACCCGGCGGAGCATTATGATTACTGGCGCCGTAAACTGCCTGATACCCCCCTCCCGTGGGGCAGTTTTGGCGAAAATTTTACCAGCCAGGGTTTGTTGGAGGATGAGGTCAATATCGGCGACCGGTTTCGTATCGGCACAGCCGAGGTAGGGGTCACTCAGCCGCGCCTGCCCTGTTACAAATTGGGCCTTAAGTTTGGCCGGACCGATATGGTCAAACGCTTCCTGGCCAGCCGCCGCACCGGCTTTTACTTGGCCGTTTTGAAGGAAGGGGAGGTGACAGCCGGGGATGCCGTCGAACTGCTCCAGCGTGACGAAAACAACCTCACCGTAGCCGATGTTGTCCGCCTGTACGCTTTTGACAAAGATGATACCGCCACGTTACGGCGAGCTACCCAGGTTGAGGCGCTGCCGGAGGGTTGGGTAGAGTATTTTCAGAGCCAGTTTGAAAAGTACAGCCGGTAGAAAGTTTTTGTTGGAGGAATGGAAGGTTGGAAATCGGCCGTTCTCCAGCCTTCCGCATCCTCCGGTCTTCCAATCTTTCAAACTGCACCATTCAGGATAAGAATTTATGGCCAAAAAAGATTACAGCCCCCTTGTTACCCCGGCCAACGCCCAGCGCCGGCCCGAGCACGTGCAAGACGACATCTGGATTCGTGACTTTCTAAACCGCGCCCAGATCGGCCACATTGCCACCCGCTGGGACGAGCAGCCGTTCATCAACCCGACCACCTTTTGGTACGATACCGAACGGCACGAAATTATCTTTCATTCTAATATCGTTGGGCGGGTGCGGGCCAACAGCGAGCGGCATGAGCAGGTCTGCTTTGAGGCCAGCGAGTTTGGCCGGCTGCTGCCCTCGAATGTGGCCCTGGAATTTAGCATCCAGTACGAGAGCGTCATTGCTTTCGGCCGGATTCGTATCTTGCAGGGGACTGAAGAAAGGCAGCGGGCGTTGTATGGTTTGATCGGCAAATATTTCCCCACGATGACGGCCGGCCGGGAATACCGTCCCATCACCGCCAAGGAGCTGAAACGCACTTCTGTTTACGCCATCGCCATTGATAGTTGGAGCGGCAAGCGTAACTGGGCAGACCGAGCCGACCAGAGCGATGAGTGGCCGCCGCTGGATGAAAAGTGGTTTGAATAGGGTAAGGAGAAAATGACCATGAGAAAACTTCGTTATCACCTGATTGATGTTTTTACCAACCAGCCGTTTGGGGGAAACCAACTGGCCGTTTTTACGAATGGCCGCGGGTTATCGCCAAAGCTGATGCAGCAACTGGCCAGGGAATTGAATTTTTCCGAAACCACTTTTGTCTTGCCTCCCCAGGCAGCAGATAATGACTTCTGGGTCCGGATTTTTACCCCGGCTGTTGAAATGCCTATGGCCGGCCACCCGACCGTGGGGACCGCCTTTGTTCTGGCCCTGGAAAAACTGCTGGACGACTCCGGGCCGGAGACGACCACCCGCTTTGAGGAAGGCGTTGGCGTTATTCCGGTTCGGGTGCAGTGGCAACATAAACAGCCGGCCCTGATCATGATGAGCCAGCCGCTGCCCGAGTTTGGACCGGAGTTTACCAACCGGGGGGTGATAGCCGAGATGCTCTCGCTTGATCCTGGCGAAATTGACCCAGGCTATCCCCTGCAAGTCGTCTCTTGCGGGGTTCCTTTTTTGTATGTCCCCCTGACCAGCCTGGCCGCCCTGCGCCGGATCAAGTTGAGATATGACCTGTGGGAACAGCACCTCCGGGATTTTGCCTCGCCCCACCTGTTTGTCTTTACCCTTGAGACTGAATTGGAAAAATCTGCCGTTCATTGTAGAATGTTTGCCCCGGCCTTGGGCATTGCCGAGGACCCGGCCACCGGTGCGGCGAGCGGTCCACTGGGCTGTTACCTGGTAAAATATGGGTTGGTTGGCCGCCAGCTTGAAGAGAAAGTAAGTTTTATCAGCGAACAGGGTTTTGAAATGGGCCGTCCCAGCCTGATCCATATTGAAATTGAACAGGCGGGCGAACAGATTACTGCGGTGACGGTAGGCGGTGAGTGTGTCTACATGGGCGAAGGATATTTTGAGTTACCTGAAGTATAAATTTATTTTGGAGTACTGTCATGGCTAAACAATCTTATTCTCCCCTGGCTTCTTACGCGGATTTGAAGCGGGTTGAGGGCCTGCTTAACCAGGTACAGACAATTGACGATGTCCGTAAGGTTATGGAAAAAGATGGTCCTAAAGTCGGCTACAAAGCTTTCTGCTACATGTTCACCTATAAAATGACTCCAGAGGCCATGAAGCCCGACGAAGCCTGCGTCGAAGCGGCTAAACTGGAACAATCAGGCCAAGAGGATGAGGCCAAAGCTGTCTACAAAAAAGTCTTAGAGGCTCATCCTGATCATCCCCTGGCCAGGGGCAAGGCCTAATTCGGGCAAAGATTTTTCGCCGGGAACCAGGCGATTCGAAGCAAAAGGGGGAGCTATGACCAAAGTTAAGGGTATCGCCGAAATTGTGCTGAATGTCCACGATGTGGAGGCCGCCCTTAAATTCTACCGGGACGTGCTGGGTTTGGAGATTATGGGCCGGCCCGGCCCGATTTTTTTACGGGCCGGGAACCCTGCGGTCAGTGTGCCGCAAATGGTAGTCCTGGTACCGCTGCCGCCGGGCAGCGAAGCATTTGACCGGCCACGGACGCTGCATCACCTGGCCCTGGAATTGGCCCCCGCCGATTTTGAGGCGGAGGAAGCCCGCCTAAAGGCGCTTGGCTATCAGATCCGCTACGGCCAGCACCCGGTTATTCCTTCTCGGACCATGTACGTGGATGACCCTGACGGCAACGAGGTCGAGTTTATCTGCGGAGCCTAACCCCAAAAAACCAAAACCGGACCTTAAAAAGCTCAGATCAAGCTGGTTTAACCGGTGGGGCTGGCAAGCAAGTACTTTCGCCTGCTTGACGCCTGCTCTCCCTCCCCTTACAATAGAGGGAGATTGCGAAAAAACGAGCCGGTTTTACTCATTTGGTTTGCGCCGGCAAAAATACTCCCCTTGGTAACCACTCAAACTTAACGTTTAGATCACATTAATAAAAAAATTTTACAAGCAGTTGAACATATTTTAACT
This sequence comes from Anaerolineae bacterium, assembly GCA_023382535.1. The sequence continues at coordinate 71,890 of JAHDWA010000046.1, forward strand.
TTAATGTGGTTTAATACATTTCGTACCACCTTGCCCAGGAGTTGATTTGTGTTATCAGTACGGCCATCAATAAGAAACAGCCTCAACGTGATCAAAAATAAGGATGAAATCATTGCTCGTTGGATTTCTCATGTGGTCAGCCCGCATATCGTGGGCGTGGTGATTACTTCGGCGATGGCCCTTGAGTACAGCCCTGACCCGCTTAAAGCTTTGCTCTGGCTGTTCGGGCTGATGCCGCTGTTAGTGTTACCCCCGCTGGGTTATCTGCTGTGGTTAGTCCGCCGGGGCAAACTGGCCGATATTTACATGCCAGAGCGGGAAACTCGACTCCGCCCCCTGACCTTGATGATGGTCTGGTTACTGATTTGCTGGGGATTGATCCGCCATTGGCAGGCTCCGGCGATAGTGGAGATGTTTGTGCTGGCGGCTACGGTGATGATCGGGGTATTGAGCCTGGTGACCCTCTTCTGGAAAATCAGCTTTCATGGGGCGACCATTACCGCCGCTGCCACGGCTACCGTCCTCGTAGCCGGCTCCTCGGCCTGGCCGGTGATGCTCCTGGTGCCGCTGGTGGGCTGGGCCCGTGTTCGCCTGGAACGACACACCCCGCGTCAGGTTATCTTTGGCTCACTGGTCGGCGCCCTTATCGCCTTAATTTTAATTCATGGGGCTATCTTCCGCGTCTCGTAATTAATTGGACCCCGGCCAATCAATTGGCCCGTAAATATCCTTAATCTGCCTTAATCCGGCGGATTTTTTGTCGACCGCCATCATTCAAACCAGATTCAAACTCAAATATGATACCCTAAGATAGGGTATTTCCTGATTTACTCAACCACCTTTCTCCCCCCAAAAATTCCTATGGCAGCGCCGCCAAAAAAGAGTTATTTTACGATAGTCCACTTTCTTACGAAGTAACCCTTTATTACTCCCACCCACTTATGGATAATTTTTAGCTCAGGTTGAAGGTTGCACAAATGAAACAACGTCACCTCTTTATTAATTTGGTCACTATCATTATGCTTGTCACAATGGCCCTTGGGGTAAGTCTGGCGGGATTGGCTGGGCTGGCTCAGGCGGCAGCGGCGATGGAAATGGGGAACAATCCACGGGAGTTTATTGCTCCTGAAACTTCTCCTGCCAATATCCCGCTGCGACAGGGCGTGGCTCTCACCGTTACTAAAAGCGCTGAACCAGACCCGGTGACAGCGGGTAGTGTATTGACTTATACGATCAACGTGGTCAATGGGGGTGATGTTGAGGCCACCAACGTTATCATCACCGATACCCTACCCCTGAGCGTCAGCGTTGCTTCAGCTAGCGATGGCGGCCTTCAGAATGGGGAAAGTGTGGTCTGGAATGTGGGACCAATTCCCGCAGGGGATACTATTACCCGGACCCTGCTCGTCACTGTGGGTGATGTTATCAGCGGCGCTTTGTTGAATAACACGGTTGTTGTCACCTCTGATGAAGGGATCAGCGATAGTGATACCCTCGCTACTACGGTAACCACCTCGGCCGATTTAGTTATTACTAAAGGGGACGCGCCGGACCCTCTCTTTGTCGGCGATCTCCTAATTTATACTCTGACTGTCACCAATAATGGGCCTTCGATTGCTACCGGGGTGGTGGTGACCGATACCTTGCCGCTGAGTGTTACCTTTAGCTCGGCTTCGGCAGGCTGCAGCCCGGCGAGTGGAATGGTCAGTTGCAGTATGGGTAATATAAACAACGGGGTTACAAAGGTCGTGACGATTGCAGCGACCGCGACGAATCCGGGTGCATTAACCAATATGGCGGGTGTGTCCTCCTCTGTCACCGACCCCAATACCAATAACAACAACGCCAGCGCCGTGACGACAGTCTACCCCAAGGCTGACTTGGCAATCAGCAAGATTGATAACCCGGCGTCAGTTATCGCCGGAGAAACGCTGACTTATACCCTGACCATTACCAACAACGGCCCCTCCCCTGCCCAGAACGTTGTCGTGACCGACACCCTGCCCCTGAGCATGAGTTTGCAGAGTGTAACGCCGGCCACTTCTACCCAGAGCGGGCAGCAGTTAGGCTGGAATTTGGGCAGCCTTGCCCTGGGGGCCACCAAAACTATTACCATCGTAACCAAAGTGGGCGGCGATGTCAGAAACTCGATTCAAAATACGGCCACCGTCACCAGCACCACTGTTGATCTGACGCCGGGAAATAACAACCATACGGAAACCACTACGGTTAATACCGAAACCGATTTATCCGTTATAAAATTTGATAGCCCTGATCCTGTCCAGCTAAACAATTTCTTGGGTTACACGGTCCACGTAAGCAATGGTGGACCCTCGGATGCTCTGGCAGTGGTGCTTACTGATAACCTGCCCGTGTCCGTAACCCTCTTTGGCCTGCCGTCGCCCAGCCAGGGGAGTTGTAGTGGCATAAGTATCATCACTTGTAATTTTGGTAAAATTACCCCTGGTAATAGCGCCACAGTTGATATCCTGGTCAGAGTCAACTCAGCAGAGGTAATTACCAATACAGCCAGCGTAACCAGTGGCGAGTTCGATCCTGATTCATCAAATAATTTAACTGCGGTTAATACTACGGTCAACCCGGCTAATCTCTCAGTCGCCAAAACCGACTCGCCGGATCCGGTTAAGGTGGGTACCCCTCTTACTTATACACTGACTGTTGCCAATGCGCCTGGTCTTTATAGAGCGACTGGGGTGACGCTGGTTGATAATTTGCCGGCCACAGTAACGCTCAAATCGTTTTCACCCAGCCAGGGAAGCTGTAGTGGGACCACCACCATTACCTGTAACTTGGGCATCATGGAAGCTGGAACTAATGCCGTCGTCACGATAGTTGTCACCCCTACAGCAGCCGGGCTAATTACCAATACGGCCACCGTAACCAGTAACATGCCCGACCCCACTCCGGCCAACAATGCGATCAGCATCACCACCACCGTTGATCCGGTAGCCGACTTGGCGGTGGCTAAGATTGACTCCACCGATCCGGTAACCGCCGGAACCAGCCTGACGTACACTTTGATCGTTACCAACAACGGCCCTTCCCCCGCAACCGGAGTAGTAGTTTCCGATCCTCTGCCCGCAGGTGTGACGTACGTCTCAGCTTCCCCCGGCTGTTCAGGAAGCAGTACGGTGACGTGCAGTTTAGGCGGGATTGCCAGCGGCAGCGCAGTGACCGCTTCAATTCGCGTGATGGTCAACCCTGCAACAACCGGGGTGATCACCAATACGGTGAGTGTGACCGGCACTGAATTTGACTCCAACACCCTCAATAACTCGGCCGCGAGCACCACGACCGTCAATCGAAAGGTCAACCTGTCTCTCGCCAAATTCAGTTCAGCCAATCCGGTGGCCGCTGGCAGCAGTCTAACCTACACCTTAACGGTTTTCAACAGCGGACCTTCCTCGGCGACTAACGTGGTTGTAAACGACACCCTGCCTTCAGGGGTAACTTTTGTTTCGGCTTCTCCCGGCTGTTCACCTGCGGGGGGTAACATTGTCACATGCTTAAGCAACGTACCAAGCGGCGGCGCCGTAACCGCTACGATCCGCGTCATCGTCGCCGCTTCAATCGTTGGCGTGATTACTAACACGGCCACCGTCACCAGTACTGAGGCCGATCTCGACTTGACCGATAACACCGTTACCGCCACAACCACGGTTGCGCGTGTCACCGATTTGATTATCACTAATTCCGACTCGCCCGACCCGGTAACTCAGGGCAACAACCTTACCTATAATCTCACCGTTATCAACAACGGCCCTTCGGATGCAACCAGTGTGTCTGCCACACAAACGCTGCCGGTGGGAGTGACCTTCCAGTCAGTCACGCCCGGCTCACCGACGTGCAGCCACGCGGGCGGTGTTGTGTCTTGCAACCTGGGGCCAATGGCCAAGGGCAGTAATTCGGTTATCTCCGTTGTCGTTAAGGTCAACCCTACCACGGGAGGAAATATTTCCAGTACGGCCAATGTGACGGTTGCGGGGAGCAGTGATCCCAATACGAACAACAACTCGGCGGTGGCAACTACCTTTGTCAATGGGCTGAACAGGGTCTATCTGCCCGCCGTCATCAAACCGGCTCCCACCGACCTGTCGGTTTTCAACAACAATACGGGGGCCAATGTCACTTTTACCGTCGTTGGAACGGGGGTGAGTTGTACGGTGCCTAATAATGCTACTCTCTTTTGTGGCAGCTTTCCGCCCGGCACTTACACTGTGCAGGTCAGCGCTAAGTGTGGCAGCGACACTTTTTCTAAAATCTATGGTAGCGGTCCCGAAACAACCACAGTTTTCTGTAATAAATAAGGACGAGTTTATCCTCTTGCCTGGTACCTGCAAAAGCTTGGATATTTTTTACCCAAAAATGCTCACTTCCTGTAGAATACTCCTTAAGGAATGAGTATGGACCTCATGGAATTGGATTTCTTTGTTGCCGGCGGTGGTTTGTCTCCCGACGCCCCCAGCTATGTCAAGCGGCCGGCCGATACCGAGTTGTACGATTTGTGCCTGCGCGGCGAACCCGCTTTTGTGCTTGCGCCGCCCCAGACCGGCAAGTCGAGCTTGATGATCCATGCCGCCGAGCAGCTACAAAAACAGCAAATCTGTGCGGCTACCATCTATCTGAGCGGCCTCGGCAGCGACGGTATGGAGGCTGAGTCATGGTACCTGGGGCTGATTACGCGCTTAAAATTTCACCTGAAGCTGGACGTAAATACAGAAAGTTGGTGGCAGGAGAACAGCTCGCTTGAAGCAGCCCGGCGATTTACCCACTTTCTCCACGAGGTGGTGTTAAGCGAAATTACCGGCCCGCTGGTAATTTTTTTTGATGAGATCGAATCCATCCAGGGCCAAAAATTTACGGCTAATTTCATGGCTTCACTGCGCTCTATCTATGAGGCGCGGGCCACTGAGCCTGGCTGTCGGCGCTTGAACTTCGTTATCCTCGGCACTGCTCTCCCGGTTGATTTGATCAAGGATTCGCTGCACTCTCCCTTTACCATTGCCCGGCAGATCAATCTGGATGATTTCAGCCGTGAAGAGGCCCGAACCCTGCAACGCGGCCTGCTGGAAGCTTACCCTGAGCAAGCTGAAGCCATCTTCTCCCGCATCTATTACTGGACGGGGGGCCAGCCTTACCTCACCCAAAAGCTGTGCCTGGCGGCAGCCGAACAGGACAGCCGCCACTGGGGTGTTCAACAGAGTGACCCGGCAGTAGACCGGCTGGTCGAAAAACTGTTCCTCTCCCCAGCCCATGAAGCTGACCTGAACCTGTCGGCGCTGCGCGACAGCCTGGCCCATCATCCCCAGAAGCGGCGCCTGCTGGCTCTCTATTGCCAGGTATATGAAGGCAGGGCCGTAACCGAGGATAAGCAGGCTCTTGACCAGCAGCGGCTGAAACTGCTTGGCCTGGTTCGGGCAGAAAAGGGCAGCCTGAAAGTTCGCAATATGATTTACCGTCAGGTTTTCAACATGAATTGGTTGAAAACCACTCCTTCTGCGGGGAAGCTGGCGCGCTATCTGGCGGTAGGCTTGATTTTGGCAGCGTTGGTTGTGAGCGCCTGGTTAGGATTAGCTGTCTACAATCGTTTTGAGCAGGTGCTTGCTGCCCAGGCCCAGCCCTTCCTCGATAGTTTTAAAACCACCACTAATCCCAATGTCCGTCTCACCAGCCTGGCCGGCCTGTTTCGCCTGTCCGGCTATCAGGAGCAAGCCCGCCGCTCGTTCTTTGAGGAACTTAACCCGGATGAGCAACTGGCTTTATTTGAGGTGGCCGATCCGCATGCGGCGGGGCCGGATTTAATGGCCGTAATTCAAGGGGTCTACACCGCTCCTGATTTGGAAAATAATGAGCAGCATAATGCCCTGCTCCAGGCGATGACCCAGCCTTTGAAACAGTTAGTGGATGACCCCTCAACTCCCGGCGCGGTCAGTTTAGAACTGGAAATTACCCAGTGGCTTAAAGGCCGGGACGCTTATAATCAGGGTGAATATCGGCAGGCAGCCAGCGCCTATAACCGGGCTGTCGAATTAAATGACAGCAACCCCGGCACACTTTTTGATCGAGGTCTGGCTTATGCCGCCCAGGGTGAGTTAACCCTGGCCCTGACAGACTTCTCCACAGTGTTGCAGCTAAACCAGGATTGGCAGCCCCGCCTGCAACAAGCCCTTATCCACGACAGCCAGCTATACAATGCCTTGTGGGCTGAGTCAGGCGGACCTGAGGATTTGATCGCCCTGGTGCCCACGCCGACCAGCACCCCCACGCCGACCAATACCCTCACGCCGACCCATACGCCGTCGCCCACGCCGACCCCAACCACTCGCCCCCCCACGGCTACGCCCACGGCGACGGCCACTGCTACGCCGGCCCCTGTTGTTACCCGCCAGCCCTCGGCCACCCCGGCCACGGGGCCAACTGCAGCCGCTAATGCGCCGGCAGGCACGTTTACCCTGCTGGCCCCTTTGCCGTCCGACGGGCCATCCTACGGGCCGACACACTTTGAGTGGCAGTGGTCCGGCCCTCTCCCGCCGGAATACGGCTTTGAGGTCCGCGTTTGGCGTGACGGGCAGCTACCCACCGGTGTCCACAATGCGATGTTAGACAATCAAAACGGCACGATCAAAAGCCTGGGGAATAACAAGTACGCGCTGGATGTTAACATTAAGGACGCGGCCGGCATCCTGGGTAACAGCGGCGAATATTTGTGGACGGTGGCGTTGGTGCGCATCAGCCCCAAATATCGGGATCTGGCTCAGCAGGCTCCACCTGGCCGTCTCCTTTTTGCAGCTCCTGGCGGCACTGGCGGTGGCGGCGACAAAGGTGATGGCGGCGGCGTTGGCATTAATTAGCCAAAGTAAGAGGAAATATGCGCATTGGAATTATCGGTTTGCCCAACAGCGGCAAAACAACGCTGTTTAACGTGCTGACCGGCGGCCACGCCCCGACGACCGCCTACGCCGGCGGCGCGTTTCAAGTTCATACGGCAGTGGTGCCGGTGCCGGACAGCCGGGTGGACGCCCTGAGTAAAATGTACCAGCCCAAAAAAACCACCCACGCCAGGGTCGAATACGCCGATATTGCCGGGTTGAGCGGGGCTGATAGCGACTCACGCAGCGTTGCCATGAGCGGCGAGTTAATCAATGCCATCAGCAACAACGATGCTCTGCTGCATGTGGTCCGCGTTTTTGAGGACGAAACCGTGCCCCACCCCCTGGGCGGCGTCAACCCCGCCCGCGACATTGGTATGCTCGATACCGAGTTGAGCCTGACCGATTTGAGCAAGATCGAGAACCGGCTGGAGCGGCTGGAAGGCAGCCTGAAAAAAGGTAAAGCTTTGCCCACCTTTGAAGACGAGCAAAAGGAGTTCGAAATCCTGAGCCGGCTTCGCCCTCACGTCGAACAGGGCCGGCCCATCCGCGATATCGAGCTAACGCCTGACGAAGAGAAACGTCTGCGCGGCTTTCAATTCCTCTCGGCCAAGCCGGTCCTGCTGGTTTTGAACCTGGGCGATGAGGGTAAAGAACCTCACGTCGAATATCCCCACCAAAAGAGCGCCATCACTTCGGTCCGCGGCCGGCTGGAAATGGACATCGCCCAGCTTGACAATGACGACGACCGGGCCATGTTCATGGCCGAATACGATTTGACCGAACTGAGCGTCGAACGGATCATCCGCCAGAGCTATGATTTGCTGGGCCGGATGTCCTTTTTTACCGTCGGCGACGACGAGGTCCGCGCCTGGGAGATCCACCGGGGAGCCACCGCCATCGAATGCGCCGGCGCCATCCACAGCGACCTCGCCCGCGGCTTTATCCGGGCCGAGGTGGTCACCTACGACGACCTGATGGCCGCCGGTTCCAATACAGCGGCGAAAGCCCACGGCAAGGTACGCCTGGAAGGACGAGACCACATTATCCAGGACGGGGATGTGATTGTGGTCAGATTTAACGTGTAAACCCGCTCCTAATCTTCTGCCTGCTATATTTAGCAGAGGTAACTGCTCAGAGGCTAGCATCCTGAGTGGCCGGAGCGAAGCGGAGGCCGTATCGAAGGGCGCGTTCTGGGACGGTCTGAGCAGTTACTAACAGGGAACCCATCAATGCCTCGCATCACCCAGTATCCCACCCCTGACGGGAGTTTCTATATTCACCACTGCCAGAAACCCGGTCCCAAACCGTTACCCAAAGAGCTAAAGCGGCGGCGCGCGGACATTACCCTCAGTCCCTTTGCGATTAAGGCAGCCACGGAAAAAGCAGCAGCGGAGGGGTTGAGTTTTTCCCGGTATTTAGAGAAGTTGATTTATGATGATTGTATACACATACAATCGGCCTACTCATTGTTAGATTGCTGTTGGATCATTATGCGCGAAGAGAATGATTGGCGTTTGCAGGGACAAGAGAAGTATCTGAAGGGTATCCTGCTACGGTGGAAGCAGTACTCGCGTTATAGCGAGAGTTGGGAGCATGACCACTGTGAGTTCTGCTGGGCAAAGTTCATGGAGGGAGACGACCCCGATGTACTGCACGAGGGTTACGCCACCGAAGATAATTATCGGTGGATTTGCGAGCCGTGTTTCGAGGATTTCAAGGATTTGTTCGGATGGGAAGCGATGCGGGCAAAGGGGTCAGATGCATCGAACGCAATCTAACAACTCAATTAACCCGACCGCCTACCCTTCCAATTTTGAATGTCAGTTTGCTGGCGAAGTCATTTCTAATTGCGTCTAACCTTGCTAACTCGGCGGCGGGTTATTTCGAGGTCGTTAGGGCGCTCGTGATTGAAACTTATTACACCATGAAAGAAAAGCGTTTTTTTCATCTTCGACATCCTAAAAAATTCTCGTCAGGCCAATTCAAGCGTTTTCAGCAGAATTGTATCGTCTGGCAACAAAAAGTGCTTGAACAATTACAAAACTGGTCATCAAATCCTGTTCTACAGAATTTTCCCGTGCCAGAATATGAATTTGGAGCTGCCGAATTATCAGAAGATCGTCTTGTAGCTAGTTTGCCTATTGATGGAGAAGCAAGTTACATAGGTGTTAAGCTGTTTGAGGATTACTTTCCTGAAGAACTTTGGCAGGGATTTCCTTTTGAATTTCTTAAGGAACTTGAAGTCGGATATTCGCATCCTGGTTTTTTAGATGAACCCAATTGGCGACGGCTTTCAATTAAAGAACTTAACCCAGGTGAAATAATTTATAATCCTGCTTGGGAACTAACTCGTCCACGTAAAGTTGCTCTTGAACGGCTGGCCGAGCTGGGTGTACGCGTCTATTCTGCGGCTGGTGGGTCCCCTGATTACACCCTAATCATTCCTCATAGTTTACCGTCGCGCCAATATATTGAAATCGGTTATCTTATGGCACAATTGGGCGATGAAGATTTTCCTACTGACTATGAGCTTCTGTCCGATATTGCTTCAAAAATAGAATGGGAACGACCCGAAAGACGATATCCGGTTGAGTTTATAGATAGTTATCCTCATGGGTTAAAATACCGGATTAATCCAAGAAGTAAGCGGACAAGGGAAGAGGAAGAATAATTCGTAAATATACTTGTTGCCAAACAAAAAGCGCCCTAACAATTCGCTCAAGGCGACTTGCTACTGCCGCGATTAACAACCTTGTCTTGCCAGCCAAGTTGTCGTAAAATGTATCCTGCCTTGCCCACCCGCAAGCGGGTAAGCTCAGGCGTTGGGTGGCCTGACGAATCTTGGAAATGATCCTCCCCGAAATATACGAGCTGGCTGCGTTGTTTCGTACGGAAGGCGTACGGTATTGGGTATGCGGCGGCGTCGGCGTCGAGTTGGCGGTCGGGGAGGCGATCCGCGGCCACAAGGACATCGACGTGTTCGTCGCTAGCTCGCAGTGCGGTCGCGCGGCCGGCGCACTCAGGCGAGCCGGGTTCGTGTGGCACAAAGGCTCGGTCGAAGACGGGAACGTGTTCTTCGACAGGGGGCAGGTGGTCGTCGACGTGGTCCCGATCGACGACAGCACCGACCCACCTCGCACCCTCGGTCCACTCGCGGCGTGTGAATGGCCGGCAGGGTTCCTCGACACGTTGACCGTCGAAGGATCGAATGGCCGTGTCGACACGCTGCGGCCGCAGATGCACGCAGCGATGAAAGGCATCGTCCGAGCGTACTACGGGCTGGCCGAGATGCGGCCCGAGGACCTCATCGACCTCGAATACCTGCACAAGGCAGGCGCGGGCGACTGAACACGGTGCGTCGGACTCGTCACCCACTCGCCGGGCCACCCAACTAGCGGATGCACCCGAGCTCGCGCCGCCGCAGTCATCCGTTACTCTGGCTGCCGTCGCGCGGGCCGGTTGATCCTTGGCATTGGGCTGCCGACGAAATCCGCAATTACCTCTAAACTAATAGCGTGATGAAAATATTAAACCGAAAAACAACCCTCATCATCATTTTAGCATTGATCCCTCTAATTTGTACTGGGGTTGGTTTCTGGATTTTATCTGAATTTCGAGCTGCCGCTAGGTCGGCTGAGGAAAATTGGGTAAGAACCGATCTGGCTCAGTATTCTAAAATTCGGAATGGCTATGAATGGGATAACAAGCTAACAGAACACTTCCCCGAGCAAATTCCGTCGAACGCAACAGATATACACCTGATGTGTTCGGTTTGAGGAGATGGATAAACTTCTGGTCTCGCTGGGCTTTGAAAAACGGCAGAAAGGCAGCCATGCTACCTATATTCTCAAAGGACAAGGCCGAATTACCATTCCCTTCCGTAAACCTTTTATTTTGCCGGTTTATGTCAAAGAAGTTTTGAAACTTGTGGATGAGATGACCAAAGAGTAACAAGGGGAATCCAATGGCAGAGATGAAAGTAGAAGATTATTTAGAGCTACCCTATACAATTGAAGTGATGAAAGATGAAGGGGAGCATTATTCGGGCTGGTTTGCCCGAGTGGTGGAGTTGCCGGGTTGTATGACCCAAGCGGATAATTTTAGTGAATTATCAGATATGATCCGCGAGGCGATGGTAGCTTGGATAGAAACAGCTCTGGAAGATGGAGAAGCAATCCCATTACCTCGTTCAGTGGAAGATTATAGTGGTCGGTTTGTGGTACGGATACCCAAAACACTCCATCGGGAGTTAGTCGAGATGGCCGAGCGGGAAGGGGTGAGCTTGAATACGTTTGTTAATGTCGCCTTGAGCAAAGCCATAGGGCGAGGAAAAAGGGTATCCTCAGAGGAGGAATTGGGTTTGGCCGCTTGAGGCTTGTGTCCCAAAAGCCCGCTTAACAAGGGCTTCAAACTGACGCCCAGTCCTGGGTTTTTATTGAGGTCACTCCTGGCACTTTGGGGGCGGCCTTTAGTCAAAGTTTCCTGGGCGCGGCTAATGCGCCGGGCGTTAGGCGAGTTGATGGGTGGCCCTGAAAAATCCAAACGAGTGACACAAGATGCAAAAGATCATCATCGCCGGCCTGCAGAAGGCATACGGCGGCTAATTCGGACAATATCTTTCTTGACGGTCCAGAATAAATGTTCTAAAATATAACACCCGCCCATCTAGGGTGGGTGTTATATTTGGCTTCAACGACAATCAATTACTATTAAGGGGGGTTCTATGAGCCAAAAGAAGGACAAGGGCTTCACGGACGAGGAACGAGCCGCGATGAAGGAGCGCGCCAAAGAGCTGAAGGCGGAAGCGCGCGCGAACAAGAACAAGGCGGATGGGGAAAACGCTGCGCTCGCGGCGATTGCCGAGATGCCGGAACCGGAGCGGGCCATGGCCCAGCGGCTCCATGAGATCGTCAAAGACAGCGCGCCAGCCCTCTGGCCGAAAACCTGGTACGGGATGCCCGCGTATGCCAAGGACGGCAAGGTCGTCTGCTTCTTCCAAAGCGCGCAGAAGTTCAACTCGAGGTACGCGACGTTCGGTTTCAGCGACGAGGCGAACCTCGACGAAGGCGCCATGTGGCCGACCTCCTTCGCGCTGAAGGAGTTGACCGCCGCCGAAGAGGCCAGGATCAGCGCGCTCGTGAAGAAAGCGGTGAGCTGAGGACTGATCTCGCCACTGGCCCCGGCCCTGGGGGGATCGCCGGTCGGGACGAGGCGTTGGGCATCCTTCGGGGTCTTTTTTTATAACAACCTTTATAATAATTCTAACGCTAATCTAACAGTAACCGTGTATACTGCCTCAGTAAGTAAGGAAGACAGCGAGTAGTACGTCTAGAACACAAGTTAGTTGCTACATTACGCGACACCTAGATGAGGAGATTATACATGTTTAGCTCTTTTGACGATTCGGTCATCCGAACGGATGGAGAAGAAAGCTTCCCCACCGAGCTGCCCATTTTGCCTTTGCGCGGCACCGTCGCCTTTCCTTTTATCATCATGCCGCTGAGCATCGGCGTTCCCCGCTCGGTCAGCCTGATTCGAGCGGCCATCAAAGACAACAGCCTGA
>JAHDWA010000047.1 GCA_023382535.1 Anaerolineae bacterium
TCCAACTATACCAAATCCGAGGGCTGACCGCCAACCTTTTCAGACAGCTTCTAAGAAAAGCCTCCGCCATCTGACTCCGCGCTGAATTGCCCGTACAGAGGAACAATACTTTTTCTTTTGCCACACTACCCTCCTTGGTTTAGTTGTATTCATTGGTTAAAAAACTCACTTAATCAGGGGCCAATCGTGTAAAAAGGTAGTTACCTGACTCGCAATCGCATCCCGGACGGTGCGGAAGGTCGTCAGAACTTCCTCCTCGCTGCCGGCTGCTCTGGCCGGATCAGGAAAACCCAGGTGAACGGGAGCTGGCTGGCTCTGATCAAGCCAGGCTGGATGATTCTTTTTGGCGTTATCACATAGGGTCACGATCAAATCAAAGGGAATCGTCCGAAACTCATCGGCGTGCTTGGCTGACCGGCCGCGCCAATCAATTCCAATTTCGGACAGGCTCTCCACCGCTTTGGGATGAACACATCCGGCTGGCTGCGTTCCCGCTGAAAAGGCCGCCCATTCATCACTCAGCTGGGTATTGACAATTGCCTCGGCCATCTGGCTGCGGCAGGAGTTGCCCGTACATAGAAACAGTACAAAGCGTTTGCGTTTGCGATCAACTTCATCGGAAACAGGAAAACTCGTCGGGCCTTGCTGCCCTTCAGGACCACATAAAGCCGAGCGAGCCTGAACCCGGACCGGGTCGAGGAACTGCCCCAGCCAGGCCCGCCAGTAAGTAAGATTATCCTTGTTAGCGGCATAGTAAATCCAGCGACCATCAATCGTATCGTGCCGGGTGCGAACCAAGCCGGCCTGGCGCAAAACCCGTAGGTGATGGGAGAGCAGATTGGGGGGCAGGCCGACCTGCTCTTTGAGTTCACTGTGGCAAGCTTCCCCTTCGGCCAACAGGTCGAGGATATGCAGCCGGTACGGGTCGGCTAAAGCCTTCATCGTCTCCGCCGCTTTCTCCAGGCGGAGCTGCCACTCGGTCAAATTTTTAGCCATCATTGCCCCCTCACTGATGGTCAACTCGTACCGGTACGGAGCATTTGAGCGTATTCGTGCGGCATCGTGCTGGCTTCAATCGCTTGCGCCGCTCGCTCAACATCGTAGGCGACCCGTATAAAATTGACCTCCAACTCGCGGCCACTGACCTGCAAGACTACATAGCCAGCGCGTGGATCGCCGTCTTTCGGTTTACCCACACTCCCGGCATTGACCACCCGCCGGGCACTCGGCAGGATACGATGATACGGTAAATGGGTGTGACCACACACCAGCACATCCGCTTCAACCATATCGAGTAGCCGTTCCAAACTGCTGGCCGGCCGATCTTCAAACAGGTATTCATTGATCCGGCGCGGGCTGCCATGGACCAGTACCACCTGTAAATCCCCCAGTTGTAGAGGTATCTGCTTGAGCAACTCGCGCAAAAAGGCTTTGTTCTCTTCTGTCATATGGTCATTGGTCCAGGCAATGGAACGTTTACCCAGCGCCTCAGCCACCGGATTAGTGTAAGCACAGCCACAGTCATCGCTGCTGTTGCCCACCCCTTGATCATAGTTACCCATTAGGGTTGGCACGTTCCATTCCCGAATCACCGAAATTACCTCGTTAGGAAAAGTACCATAGCCGACAAGATCACCAAGGCAGTAAAAATTGGACAGGCCCCGCGCATTCATATCAGCCCGAACAGCTTCTAACGCTGGTAAATTAGCGTGGATATCGCCAAAAACAGCAATTCGATCCATTGAAAGATTTCCTGTAAATTATATCAAAATTGATTATATCAAATTATTTTGAATTAATCTCACCTACTATACTCCCTAATATTTAGCTTGTCAAATATGACACGTTGCTGGTCAAAAGGATGTTTCGATAAGGATTGAAATAAATGACATCTATCACTTATCTTTGTGACAAATGTCACTATTAGCTCCTAGTAGAAAGATGTACACTTTATTTCAGTAAGTGTTGAAATAAAACCGCCAGCTTAGAGTAGGAGAAAAAGCAATGATTAAGCCGCCCTTGATGGACGACCAAATCTTGCCCGAAGCCACAGCTGTGTTGAAGGCCCTAGCCGACCCTAATCGCCTGCGCATCTTCAACATGTTGATGGAAGGCGACTCGTGTAACGGCGAACTGAATGAACGGTTAGGCCTGCCGCCCAATCTGCTGTCGCACCATCTGCGGGTGCTGCGAGAGGCCGGGTTGGTATACAATCGCCACGATGTGGTAGATGCCCGCTGGATTTACTACACGGTAGATAAAGAAGCGGTCACCCGCTGGTTTGAATGGTTTTGCCAGTTGCTCAATCCGGCCCGTATTCAGGAACGGCCCATCTTATGCGGGCCTGAAGGACGGGTGTGCCCCAATGTTCTGTTAACAGAGGCCAGTTAGTAACTTGGCCCTACAGAACCACCTAAAACTTGGCGAACCTTCGCCGGGCAGCAGGTGCTCCTGGGGTTAAATCCAGTTGTTAAATCCCCTCCCCAACCCGGAGGTAAAAATAACGATAGAGGCAGTAGAATGATGAACAAATCTGTCGGTTTTGTCGGCGGTGGTAGAGTAACCCGGATCATTTTGACCGGTCTCAAGAGAGCCGGGCAGATGCCGTCTGCAGTAGTTGTCAGTGATTCCAATCTTGAAGTTTTGCAGATATTAAAAGAAAATTTCCCGGAAATTGAGATTACACCCAACGATAACCGGACTCCGGCCGGCCAGGAGGTGGTTTTTATAGCCCTCCACCCGCCCGCCTTCGGTGATATGGTCGGTGAGCTTAAAGCTGGTTTGAAACCCGACGCCCTGCTGGTTTCGCTGGCTCCCAAGCTGACTATCGCCAGGTTTTCAGCCGGTCTGGACGGTTTTGAGCGGATTGTGCGGATGATCCCCAACGCCCCCTCAGTAGTCAACCAGGGCTACAACCCGGTGGCTTTTGCGCCCGGTCTACCGGCGACCGAAAAGCACGACCTGCTGAGGTGGTTTAGTCTGCTGGGGGCCTGCCCAGAAGTGCCGGAAGAACACCTGGAAGCTTACGCCATTTTAACCGCGATGGGGCCGACTTACCTGTGGTTCCAGCTTTATGAGCTGCAAGAAATTGGCCGCTCCTTTGGCCTGAGCGATGAAGCCGTGGCCGAAGGTGTGATGCAAATGGGGCTGGGCACGCTCAAAACGATGATAGGGTCCGGGTTGTCCGCGGCGGAGGTGATGGATCTGGTGCCGGTGAAACCACTTAAAGATGATGAGGCCACGATAAAAGATCTTTACCGATCAAAATTGGAAGCCTTATTCAAGAAGTTAAAAAGCTGATGATAAGCGTCTGATTGAAGACATTTTAGGTAACTTCTCCAGGTTGCCATCACTATTTTCGGGAGGAGCGTATCAATGACCGAATTTTTGGAAACAACGGTTGATAAATTTACCTTCAAAGTGGCCACCGACCGGCTCTACACCGCCGACCACCTGTGGGTAAAATGGGACGATGACGGGGTCCAGATTGGGCTGAGCGATTACCTCCAGCAGAGCTCCGGGGATGTGGCCTTTGCCGAACCCAAATCTGCAGGAACCACCCTGACCCTGGGGGATGAACTGGCGATGATTGAAACGATGAAAACCAACTTGAGCATTCCCTCGCCGGTAAGCGGGGTGATTAAGCTCATCAACCCGCGGCTGGAAGATGAACCGGAACTGGTCAACAAAGACCCCTATGGTGAAGGTTGGTTAGCCCAGGTTGAACCCCGTGATTGGGATACAGACAAAACTAATTGGCTGGACGCCAGCACCTACTTTGAACAGATGAGGGTTGAAGCCGAAGCGGAGGCAAAAAAATTATGAGCGACAACAAACACGTGGTCGTGGTGCCATGCAGCGGCATCGGCAAAACCTACGGCACGGTGGGTCGCGAGGCGGCCTATGAATTGGCCGAGGAATTACGGCCTGACTGCGCCGAAGTGGTGGCCCTATCGCTGCTGGTTCTCGGCGATGCGGAGACACAGGCGCGAGTGCAGGCGGCCCCGGCTATTACGATTGATGGCTGCAAGTTGGCCTGCGCCAGCAAAATGGTGACCGAGAGCGGCGGCCGGGTGGCTTACGAGGCCAACGTACTCGATACCTTCCGCCGCCACCGCCACCTCAAGCCCAAAGGCATTGCCGAGTTGAATCCAGAGGGGCAGGAGTTGGCCTGCAGAATGGCCGAAGAGTTGGCCGAAGCGACGGACAAAATTATGCGAGGGGAGGAGGTGTAACGATGCCGGATCTACCCCAGAAAAAAGTCGGAATCGTCGCTTGCAGCGGCGAAGAGATGGCTGCCGGAACCGTGACCCGACTGGCGGCGCTGAAGGTGCTGGAGCAACTACGCCCGGCGGAGACCGTGACCATTTGCCTGCCGTTGTTCCTGGCCGGGGGTGAAGGTGACCGGGCCTTCGCCCGTTTCTATCCGACCATTGCCATTGATGGCTGTGACAAACGCTGTGCTGCCCGGGCGACGGAGCAGTACAGCGGTAAACCGGCGGCCAGCGTGGTTGTCACCGACCTGGTGGAGGCAGACGCCAACCTGGGTACATCGCGCCGTCTGAATGAAGTGGGACGGCAGGCGGTGGACACGGTGGCCGAGGCCGTCGCTCCCCTGGTGGACAATCTGCTGGGCGTCAAGTGGAGCCGTCGGAGCGGATCGGCGGTGGAGGAAACGAGTCAACCGGAAGAAGCGGTAGAGGCCAGATGTTCCTGCGGCTCCGGTATCCCGGTGCTAACACTGACAGTAGAGGATCGGCGGGAAACGTTGATTGCGGTTCCGGCCATTTTTGAGCAATTCTATCAGCAAGGCAAACGGCCCGACACAAACGGTGTCGCGGCTGAACTCCTACAAATGACCCGCTTGTATAACCCTATCGCTGATGCCGCTGTGCCTGCTTATGAGACAGTCTTGGTGCGGGAATTTGACCATTATTGCCAGAAGCAGGAGGTTTGAATGTCGCGCACGGCTACCTATCACACCACCGTCGCCTGGAAGGGTGAACATTGGGGCCATCTCAAGATGGGCAACGGCCCGGAGATGGATTTCTCGGCTCCGCCTGACGCGCACGGCCACGCCGGGGTGCTGACGCCTGAAGATGCTTTTGTGGCGGCGGCCAACACCTGCGTGATGATGATGTTCATCTGGGCCGTCGAGCGCTTCAAACTGGATTTACAGAGCTACGAGTGTTACACCGAGGGCAAAAAACTCATCGAGTTAGACCGGACCGAGATTTTCACCGACCTGGTTTTCCGGCCCAAGATTGTGGTCAAGGCCAATGGGACTGACCCGGAGCGGGTATTAAAACAGGTGAACCGGGCGCTGGAGTCGGCCCAAAAATACAGCCTGGTGGCCAACTCGGTCAAGCCCAAAATTACGATTGAGCCAATCATCGAGGTGCTGGCGTGAGTTCAACCCTCAAATTGTGGGGGCAGGTGGATGAGGCCGGGCGGCTGGTCATCTCGTCGGAAGAGGTGGCCCGCTTCGGCTTGAGTCCCGGAGCCAAAGTGCTGGTCGAGGCCAGCGACCAGGATATGCGCCTGCACCACCCGGTGAACCAACTGGCCAAGATTTATATTGAGCCATCGGCATGCTGTAACCTCGACTGCCGGACCTGCCTCCGCAACGTCTGGCAAGCGCCCAATGAGATAATGGCCGAGGTTACCTTCGACCGGATTATGGAAGATTTAGCGGCCTTTTCGCCAATCCCGACCATTTTCTTTGGGGGCCTGGGCGAACCACTGACTCACCCCAAGCTGGCCGAAATGGTGGCCCGGGCCAAGGGGTTGGGGGCCAGAGTCGAAATGATCACGAACGGTACCATCCTTGGCCAGCGCATCTCTCGTCAATTGATTGAAGCGGGGTTAGATTTCCTATGGGTTTCGCTCGATGGAGCCACCCCGGAGGGTTACGCCGATGTGCGCCTGGGCGCCTCTTTGCCTGCGGTGCTGGCTAATGTCAAGCGCTTCAGCCAGCTTCGGCCACCTGCCCATTACCCTGCCCCAGAGATTGGCATTGTCTTTGTAGCTATGAAACGGAACATTGCTGATTTGCCCCTCCTCATGCGCATCGGCCAACAAGTGGGCGCTACCCATTTTTTGGTCAGCAATGTGCTCCCTTACACCGCTGAGTTACAGGCAGAGGTGCTGTACTCCCGCGTATCGAACGACATCACTTACCTCTCCTCGCCCCGTTTGCCCCAGTTGAGTTTACCCAAACTGGCTACGAACGGGGTCGTTGGCCGGGTCCTTGACCAGGTCATGGGTCAAGGCTGGAATATCAGTTTTGCCGGCCACAATTTAGGTCTAAGAAACGATCACTGCCCGTTTATTGAAAGCGGGTCTATGTCGGTTGGCTGGGATGGCAGCGTCAGCCCATGTTTGCCGCTCTTACACGACCACATGAGTTTCTTGAATGATCGGGAGCGCTTTGTTCACCACTACACCGTCGGCAAAGTGACCGAACAGAGTTTGAAAGAGTTATGGCTGTCGCCGGAGTACGCTGCCTTTCGGGAAAGGGTACAGTTATTTGATTTTTCACCCTGTACCTTTTGCGGCGGTTGTGACTTGTCGCCTGAGAACAAAGAGGACTGCTTTGGCAACACCTTCCCGACCTGCGGCGGCTGTCTGTGGGCGCAGGGGGTCATTCAATGCCCTTGAATTAATTCCGCCAGCTCGTTTCCAAACTGAGTTTGGAGGTGAGCTGGCCAGGTAAAATTAAAATCATTTTTTTATGTGGAGGATATTTATGTTGACGATCAAAGTATTAGGCCCTGGCTGCCGCAATTGCCAGGTCCTGGCTCAAAAAACGACTGAAGCCTTAGAAGCTCTGGCTGAAACCCAACCGGACGATTACGAAGCCACCATTCTAAAAGTGACCGAGTATCAAGATATTATGAAATACCCGATCATGTACACCCCCGGTCTGGTCATCAACGAAAAGCTGGTCAGCGCCGGGCGTATCCCGACAGCGGATGAGATTAAGGGTTGGCTGGTTGAGGCGGTCACCCAAGCGGCTTAACCCGATTTAGCCTGAACCTGGTATTAATCAACCTGGAACAATTGAATAGTGGGCTGGAGGATATTCCGTAGCCTGCCAGCCTATTATTTTTGCCCCAATATATTCAACTTTCTGCATATAAGGATTTCACTGTGTCAACTTACGAAACAACCACCTCATCAGCTAAACTCTCCTGGCGTCTCCCTGCCCTGACGCTGGCTGCGGCAGCGGCCTGGTATCTGCTGTACGGCCAATTACAGACCCTTGCCGACTGGCTAACCTATACCCTCCTCGGTCTGACTCACGGGACCCATCTGGCCGAGTCGGTCAATTTCTTTCTGTACGATGTGCCCAAAATCTTGATGCTCCTGGCCGGGATGATTTTTATTGTCACCGTGATTCGTTCTTTCTTTAGTCCTGAGCAGGCCCGTACCTTGTTGGGCGGCAAGCGCGAAGGTCTGGGTAACATCCTGGCCGCCGGGCTGGGGGTGCTGACTCCCTTCTGCTCCTGCTCGGCTGTACCCCTCTTTATCGGTTTTGTCGAGAGCTGTGTTCCCCTGGGCGTAACCTTCTCTTTCCTGGTGGCTGCACCGATGGTCAACGAAGTGGCGCTGGCCATGCTCTTTGGCATGTTCGGTTGGAAAATCGCCGGGTTGTACCTCAGCACCGGCCTGGTGGTGGCGATTGTCAGCGGTCTGGTCATTGGCCGCCTAAAAATGGAACGGTTCGTAGAGGATTTTGTCTGGCAAATTAAAGTGGGTCAGGTCGGACCGGGGCTGCTCTACAAACCCACCTGGGATGACCGCCTGCGCGATGCTGCCCGCGCCACCCGAGAGATTGTGGGCCGGGTCTGGCTTTTTGTGGTCATCGGTATCGCTGTGGGGGCTGGGATTCACGGCTACGTGCCGGAGGATTTTCTCATCAACATTATGGGCCGCCAGGCCTGGTGGTCGGTCCCGGCAGCCGTCGTGATTGGCATCCCTCTGTACGCCAACGCGGCGGGTATTATGCCGGTGGTTTACGCCCTGATGGAAAAAGGGGCAGCGATGGGTACGGTCCTGGCCTTTATGATGTCGGTCATTGCCCTCAGCCTGCCGGAAATGCTTATCCTGCGTCGGGTACTCAAACCCTGCCTAATTGCTACCTTTGTTGGCATCGTCGGCCTGGCCATTGTGCTGACCGGCTACCTATTTAACCTGGTCATTCAGTGATACTCAACTGAAACGAAAGGATCCAAAAATGGCTCACGACCACGCTCATGCCACGTTCGAAAGTTCACCTGCTGGCAAAATTGAAAACCGCCTCGTCCTGTCGTTGACACTGACCGGCCTGATCCTCGTCGCCGAGATTGTCGGCGGGTTGTGGACCGGCAGCCTGGCCCTGCTGTCCGATGCCGCTCATGTCTTTCTGGATATGTTTGCCCTGGGCCTGAGTTATGGAGCCATTCGGTTGGCTACCCTGCCCGCTAATGATCAGCACACCTACGGTTTCCATCGGATGAAAGTGCTGGCAGCCTTTATCAATGGAGCCACCCTGCTGCTGGTTGCCTTTGAAATCTTTCGCGAGGCCTGGGCGCGCTTTCAAAACCCGGAGCCTATCCTGGCCGGGCCGATGCTGGTGGTGGCCGTGATCGGCCTGGGGGTTAATCTGGCCGTAACATTTGTGCTGCGCGAGCACGACCACGACGACCTGAACACCCGCGCCGCCTTTTTGCACGTGCTGGGCGACACCTTATCGTCGGTGGGCGTCATCGCCGCCGGGGTGGTCATCCTGTTGACCGGCTGGATGTGGATAGACCCACTGGTGAGCGTGCTGATTGGGTTGATTATCCTGGCCGGGTCATGGCGGGTGCTGCGCCAGTCTATTCATATCCTTAATGAAGGCGCGCCCGAAGGACTGCATGCCTCGGAGGTGGGCCAGGCTATGCGGCAGGTAGCTGGTGTAGATGAGGTGCATGACCTGCACGTGTGGACGGTCAGCCCCGGTTACGCGGCTCTCAGCGCTCATGTCGTGCTGGCCGACCAGGCTCTCAGCCAGACCGGGCCGATGATGGCCGAACTCAAAGAGATCATCTATCACCGGTTTGGGATCGAGCATACGACGATTCAATTTGAGTGCCACAACTGTGGGCAGGGGGTGTGCGTGTCACCGGCGGCAGAAGAAATAGCCGCACAGAACATTCCTCAAACGTTACAAAATATCAACAAAATTTCAGAAATAGGAGACATTCAAAATGGATACCAAACAAATTTTACTGAATACGCTCACTTTTCACGGTCACAAGTGTTGGGCCAGTACCGCCGGAGTGCGGATTGGCCTGGCGGCGCTGCAAGCCCTTGGCGTTGAACGCAGCGGGGCCAAGTCGCTGCACGCCATCATCGAAATTGGCGATCATCACGGGGCCATGTGTTTTGGCGACGGCGTCCAGTACACTACCGGTTGTACTTTTGGCAAGGGCAACATCGAGAAGAACCACAAAGGCAAGCTGGTTCTCACCTTAATTGATAAAGCTAACAACAAAGCGATCCGAGTGGCCTACAAACCGACTCTGCAAAAGCAAATCAAGGAATCAGCCTTTATGCAAAAGCGGGCGGCGGGTATCCCACCGACCCAGATCCCTGAAGAAGAGCAATGGGAACTGGTCAACCTGATCTGGGATGCGCCGCAGGACCAGATTATGACTATCGGCCCGGTGGTTGATTACCCCTGGAGCGAACCGGCGGAGATTGTGCGCTTTGCCGTGTGCGATGGCTGCGGTGAACTGGTGGCCGAACCGTATCTGCGGGTGGTGAACGGCAAGTCGCTGTGCCGGGATTGTTCCGGCTACGTGGTGTGAAGAACAGATTGGAGATTGGTCATTGGAGATTACGGCCTAAAACTTGAATTTCCAATCTCCAATCTCCAATTAGCTCACCCATCGAGGCACAACCATGACTTTTTACCTGATTAGCGCGGTTATCGTCTTTGTCTTTTCCGGCTTGATGGCTATGGCCGGGCTGGGCGCAGCCTTTTTGTTTGTCCCGTTGTTTTACTACATGGGTGTGCCCCTGGCCCAGGCCACGCCAACCGCCCTGCTGCTCAATACGGTCAGTCTGCTCTTTGCTACGGTAAATTACTGGCGGGGGCATTTGATCAACTGGCGGGTGGGGCTGCCGGTCCTCATCACGGCTGTCATTCTCTCGCCGTTGGGCGCATGGCTGACCCCGTATGTGGACAAAACTCTGCTGTTAAGTCTGTTTGCCGCGTTCCTGGTCTTTGCCGGGGCGATGATGCTGTTTTACCGGGCGCGATCCCGCCAGCATCCCCTGAGCCGGGCGGTCGAAGTCGGGGCAGGGACCGGCGTGGGCAGCGCCGCCGGCTTTCTAGGCGGGCTGCTGGGTGTGGGTGGTGGTAATTTCATCCTGCCGGTGTTGAACTGGCTCGGCCTGGAAACTAAAGTGGCCGCCGGAACGACGGCCCTGATTGTCGTCTTTTCCTCCTTCTCCGGTTTTCTCGGTCACGTCACCCTGGGTGGGCTGGACCCGTTCTTTATCGGCCTGACAGCAGTAATGGCGGCGGCTGGCTCCATTGTCGGCTCGCAGTTGATGAAAACCAAATTGTCCAATACGCAACTCAAGCGAATTATTGGCGTCTTGCTGTGGCTTATAGCCGCCAAGATGCTTTTTGATCTGCTCACCTAAATGGAGAATAATATGTTATACCTCATTCTTACCCTTGTTCTCTTCGCCCTCTCATTTGTCGCCGGAATGATGGGGTTGGGCGTAGCTTTCATCGCCACGCCGGTCTTGGGTTTGTTCGGCTTTGAATTGAAGCATGTGATTATGCCCTGGTCGTTGTGGCTCAATGGCCTGACCGCCATCTCCGGGGCCGTTGTGTTTACTCAAAAGAAAATGGTAGACTGGCGCACGGCCATCCCCCTGCTCCTGATTACCACGGTTGTGGCTCCGATTGGGGTCTGGCTGCTGCAATTTGCCTCGACAACATTGGTCTGGTGGATTTATGTCGGCGTGCTTATCTTCCTGGCCTACCGGATGGCTTTCCCGCCCAAACAAGATGACAGTGTGGTCCCCCAGATCACCGACCAGACGCGAGTGAAAGCAGGTTTCTTGAGCGGCGCCATCGGTATTTTCGCCGGTTTTTTGGGCGTTGGGCCGGGCTTTTTGATGATGCCCACGTTGGTGCTGCTCGGTTACACGGCCCGGCTGGCCGCTGCGACCAACAGCGTGATTGTCACCCTGCCTTCTTTTTCGGCCTTCTTTACCCACCTGGCCACTGCCCAGTTCGACTGGCTGATGATTGGTGTCACTTCGGTGGCTGCTGTGCTGGGAGCTGAAATGGGAGCCAAGTTTATGGCCAAGCGGGTCAAGTCGCTCACACTCAGCCGGTTGTTTGCCCTGGCCCTGGTGCTACTGGCCGTGCAACGAGCTTACTTGCTTCTGGAATAAGCACTTCAGTGACATTCATCTGACCTTAGAGGATAAATGTCACTGGTTTATGGAAGCTGAAACAGATATACTGCATAATAAGTGGTTCAATCTCGATTGAACCACTTTGTCCCAATACAGGTACACAATGAAAACAAAAATACCCCATACCCTCCTGGTTATCCTGGCCCACCCGGACGATGAGAGTTTCCCGATGGGCGGAACCCTGGCCAAGTACGTTGCCGAAGGGGCGTATATCATCCTCGTCTGTGCTACCCGCGGCGAAGCCGGTATCCCTGGTCTGTCACCGCAAGCCACCGGACAAATCCGCGAGCGGGAACTTCACGCTGCCGCCGCTGTATTGGGTCTGGCCGAAGTCAGATTTCTGGGCTACCACGATGGTCAACTGGCCCAGGCTGACCCGGAGCAGGCCATCGCGCAACTGGTGAAAGCGATGGGTGAAATTCAGCCCCAGGCTGTCATCACCTTTGGCCCGGATGGAATCTCCGCTCATCCCGATCACCTGGCCATTTATCGCTTTACTACTGAGGCTTTTGACCGGGCTAAGCTACCGGGGAGACTCTTCTACCTGGCCCCCTCCGCAGCCACGTTGCAAGGCTGTGGGGTCGTGCCCTCCCAGGAAATAGCTGGTGGACCGGTGGCAGCCCTTGACGTGGGCGACTATCTGGTCACCAAAGTACGGGCTATGCAGTGTCATGCCAGCCAGAAGCCGCCCTATCCTGGCCCGCCCGAAGAGGAAGCGACTCGCCTGACCTGTCACGAATATTTTACCCTGGCTCGCCCCGTGGAGTGGCAGGCCGACCTGGCCGATTTGTTCGAACAGGTTTCACTTTTGCCCGAACTGCAAAGGGTTTAGCACCATTCAATCGTAATTGACCTATTGAAGGAGATGCAATGTCAACAGCAGTCAACCCGCCACCAACCCGTGATATGCAAAGCCTGGCCGAGTGGCTCAAGATTCTGGCCGATCCCACCCGCCTGCGTATCTTTAATCTGCTTATGCAAGGAGTGCAGTGCAACTGCGAGTTGGGCGACCAACTTCAACTGCCACGCAACCTGATTTCCCATCACCTGAATGTGCTGCGCCAGGCTGGCCTGATAGATATGGAACGAGACCCGCTGGACGCTCGCTGGATTTACTTCTCGGTCAACCCGCCGGCACTGGCCGAACTGAATCGGGCCTTCAGCGCTTTCTTCAATCCAGATCGCATTCAGCCTCGTCGAGCCTACTGCGGCCCCCAGGCAACCTTATCGAATCTGGCTGAGGTAAACGCCGCCAACCCTGTAGATATTATGCTCAGTTTTAACCCATAAATTTTTTTGCCTAGATAGTGCAAAGGAGATCGAACTATCATGCTCGAAACCGTTAATTTCTTCGAAACTGCAACCCGCCGCTTTGCCGGCAGTACGGTGGAATTTTTTGACCCGCCTATGTGCTGCCCTACCGGCTTATGTGGTCCAGCGCTGGATCAAACCCTGCTGGACGTCAACGAAATGATTATGACCCTCAAAGCCGAGGGAGCCAAAGTGGAACGCTACCAGATGACCAGCCATCCCCACCTCTTTTTGAACAACGCCGAGGTGATGCGCCTGGTCCGCGAGCGCCAGATGGCCGTTCTGCCTATCACCGTGGTGCAGGGTCAAGTTATAAAAGCCGGGGCTTATCCCACCCTGGCCGAAGTGACGGCAGCTTTAATAGGCTCACCCAACCACCAGATTGGAGATTTATCATGACCAGCCAATTCATTTTCTTCTCCGGCAAGGGCGGGGTCGGCAAGACCAGTATGGCCTGTGCCACTGCCGTCCGCCACGCCGACGAGGGCCGGCGCACCCTGATTGTCACCACCGATCCCGCCTCCAACCTGGCCGACGTGTTTGAACAGCCCATCGGTCACAAAATTACGGCGATCAACCATGTGCCCAACCTGTGGGCCATGGAAATTGACCCGGACCAGGCTACCCAGGAGTATATTGATCGAGCGATGGCGCCCCTGCG
The DNA here is from genome assembly GCA_023382535.1 of Anaerolineae bacterium. The sequence goes on from JAHDWA010000047.1 coordinate 13,442, forward strand.
GGCCGCCTTTCCACCCCAGATGGTCCAGGTAATGGAAGAGCAGATGAGCGGCCCCTGCACTGCCGAGGTAGCCGCCTTTGATCGCTTTGTAGATTTCCTGGAACTGCCATCTCAAGCTAGCAACGGCCAGCCGCCCGCTCAGTTCGACACCGTCATCTTCGACACCGCGCCCACCGGCCACACCCTTCGCCTGATCGAACTGCCCGTCGCCTGGAGCCGCTCCATCGAAGAGGCCGAACAGGGGAGTGGGCAAACCTGTATTGGCCCGGCGGCGGCGATCCAGGAAGCCAAACACAAATATGAACGTGCTGTCCGCACCTTGCGCAATGGCGCACAGACCACCTTCGTCTTCGTCCTCCAGCCCGAGGCCACCTCGATAAAAGAGACCCGGCGGGCTATTGGCGAACTGGGCAAACTGGACATTCACACCCATCAACTCATCATTAACGGCCTCATCCCGCCCGCCGAAACCGCCAACCCTCTCTTTGCCGGACGGCGGCAAATGCAGATTAGTTACCTGGCCCAGATCGAGCAGGAGCTACCTCTCCCCACCCGGCGAATGTATCTGCTTGATGGAGAAATTAAGGGTGCAGCCCGCTTGCGAGAAGTCGCCAATAGGTTGTTTGAAGGTCAAGTTGAACCAAATTTACCGGCTGAAGCCTCAACTCCCATAAATGGGACAGCAATCCAACATCCACACCTAAACGGGCAGTCCGAAATACAAAATCAGGTTTCAGCTATCTGGCCGCGGCTGCTGCCCAACGGCCATTCCCGCATCCTATTCTTCGCCGGCAAGGGTGGGGTGGGAAAAACCGTCGCCTCTTGCCTGACTGCCGTCTGGCTGGCTCGGCAGGGTTACAAAACCCTCCTGCTGACCACCGACCCGGCGGCTCACCTCGGCGATGTTCTGGGCGCGCCGGTTGGAGATGAAGTCGCCCTGGTCGAAGGGGTACCCAACCTGTGGGCCACCAAAATTGACCCCAAGGCCGTGGCCGAGGTTTACAAAAAGCGCATCCTTGACGACGCCCGCCAGCGGGGTCGCCCCGTTGAAGCGATTAGGGTAATGGAGGAAGAACTCAACTCCCCTTGCACCGAGGAAATCGCTGCCTTTGACCAGTTCATTGACTACGCTTCCCAGGATAAATGGCAGGTGATCGTTTTCGACACCGCCCCCACCGGCCACACCCTGCGCCTGCTGGAACTGCCCCTCGACTGGAGCAAGCAACTTGATGTGAAGGTTTTCTCCTCGGTGGATACGGTAGCCGCCGATGATGTGGCCAAGCAGCGCTTCGGGCAGGTCATCGAGATGATGCGCGACCCCAGCCGGAGCACCTTTGCCTTTGTCATGTACCCGGAATCAACGCCTATCATTGAAGCCTACCGCGCCAGCCAGGAGTTGGGCACGCTCGACATCCCCACCCGGCTGGTCGTCGCCAACCTGGTCATCCCGCCGGAGCATGCCACCACGCCCTTCAGCCGCGCCCGCCGGACGATGCAAGAGAAGTACCTGGTCGAAATCGGGGAGCGCTTCAACGTTCCGGTCTTGCAAATCCCGCTTTTGTCACACGAAGTCAAGGGGTTGGATTTGCTGACCGAGTTGGCTGACAAAATCTACCAAAATGGAGCAGCTATATCTATAAACGGGAGAAACCAATGACAATTACTGTACCCACCCCAACGATGACCGATGCCAAAGCCGAGGCTCACGCCGCTGCCCGCGCTTTTGCCCAGGCCCTGGCCGAGACGCCGCCCTTCAAAGCTTTTGAAGAGGCGGGCGGGATGCTGGATAACGATTTGCCGGCCCAGCAGGCGATTGCCGCTTATCAAGCCAAGCAGCAGTCGTTACAGATGATGCTGCAACTGAATGCGGTCAGCCCCGAAGAGCGAGCCGAATTAAACCGCCTGCATCAAGCCATGCTGGCTGAGCCGGGGGTAGTCGCTTACCTGCAAGCCCAGGATGATGTGATCATCCTCTGCCGCGCCGCCGCCGAACTGCTGTCGGAACGGATTGGCCTGAATTTTGCCGCGGCCTGCCGGTCGGGCTGCTGTGGTTAAATCAACTTGATGTTCACGGAGATTAATCTATGAAAACTGAACTTACCACCCTCCCCTCGTCCCTTGTAGAAGCCATCGAAACGCTGGCGGTGGCGCTGTTAAACACGGAACCCCTGGCTGCTTATCATCGGGCCGTTGCCGCCTTGGAGGCTGACCCTGATAGCACTACTTTGCTCAACCAATTTTCAGCCGCCCAGGCCGAGGTACGGAAACGCCAGGGGAATGGCACGGTCACCCAATTCCATGTTGACCGCCTGCGCAGTCTTCAGCGGCAGGTGCAAACCAACTCGACCATTATGAGCTACGCCAGCACCCAACAGGCTGCCCTGACTTACCTGCCGGAAGTGAATATGGAGATCAGCCAGCTCCTCGGCCTGGATTTCGCGTCGCTGGCCGGGCCGTCCGGCTGCTGTTAAACAACCCCGAACCAGGAGGTAGTTATGCCGTTCTATGACTTTTACTGTGACGATTGTCATCTGGAGTTTTCCATCCGGGCCACCATCCAGCAAAAAGAGGCAGGGCTGCGGCTGGAGTGTCCACAGTGCCGGGGACAGTCGGTGCGGCAGGTCATCACCGCCGGGATGCTGCTGCGCGGCCAAAGGCGCTCAACCGACGCCCCGACTTCTTGTTGCGGTCCAAATGCCAAGCCGGGCTGCTGCTCATGACCCCGTCGTTTTTCGTCCAAATTGTCGGCGCGCCGGTAGCCTGCGCTGAGGGTGTGAAAGATACTTGGCGTGAGGTTGCGGCTCTGGCCAGCGATCAACTTGGCCGCAGATTCGGTGAAGCGGTGCGAGTAGAATATTTTGACCTGTTCGACCCGGCCTGCCCCCCCGTGCCGCTGAGTTCGCAGTTGCCGCTGGTATTTATAAACGGGGAGGTTTTTAGCAGCGGCGGTAAAATTTCCGTTCCGGCTATTCGCAAACGGTTAGAGGTTTTGGGAGGAATACAGGCACAAGGTGAATAGATTCGTGTTCTGAAAATATAATTTCTACACCCGGTTTAATGACATTTGTCGCAAAGCTTAATGACATCCTTCACTGCTAAATGTTTTGTGACGGGTATACACTATATTCAGAATAATGAATATTTCAGATCGTGAATATAGTGGATCCATTGTGGATAACGACTCATGCTAAATCTCTTGCACGAATTGGCCAGTGCTCTTGAGAAACGCCAGCCCGTAGCCCTGGTTACGATCATTGAGGCAAAAGGCGCTACCCCCGGCCGGCCCGGTTTCAAATTGCTTATGCGGGCTGATGGTAGCTGGCTGGGCAATGTCGGTGGGGGGGAACTGGAGGCTCGTATCCGGAAGGCTGCCCTGGAAACTCTGATAGAGGGCCAGCCGCGCACTGTACATTACACGCTGCGGGAAGAAGGTCAAGATGCCATCGGCATGCTCTGTGGAGGTGAAGTGACCGTGTTTGTGGAACCCTTTCTCCCCAAACCAATCCTGCTCATCGTCGGCGGGGGGCATATTGGCCAGCCGTTGGCGGAATTGGGCCGGGTAGTCGGCTATGAAGTACAAGTGGTAGACGTGCATCCAGAGCGAGCCAACCGGCCACAACTTGCCCCTGAGTCCATTCCCACAGGCACTTATGTTGTCCTCATTACCGAAGACCACGTCACCGACGAGCAAGCTTTGCGCGCTGTTTTACCTGCCCCGGCGGCTTACATCGGCATAATTGGCAGTCTGCGCAAAATCAGGACGATTATGGAGCATGTGCGGGCCGATGATTTCAGTGAAGAGCAATTGAGCCGGGTGCGTGCTCCGATTGGCCTGGACCTGGGCGGGCGCGAACCGGCCGAGATCGCTTTGTCCATCCTGGCCGAAATTGAGGCGACGCGTCATGGCGGTTGTGGGCGAGCGCGTTCTATGCCACCCGCAGTAAGGGAAGATGCAGTCAAACCCCTCAAAGCATAAGAGTGATAATTCAGTAGTTTTAGCAAAGTATATTCAAAAAGAGAGATATAAGATGAGAGGCAAAAGAACCGTAAACATCCATCAAACCCAAGCGACCTTGCTCAAGGCTATGGCCAATCCTGTCCGGCTGCAAATTTTGCAACTACTAGGTGATGAGGGGGCTTATGTCTGTCACCTGGCTCAGGCGTTGCGGAGACGGCAACCCTACATTTCACAGCAGTTGAGTGTCCTGCGCCGAGCTGGGCTGGTTATAGACGAGCGGCAAGGTCTGAACATTCTTTACCGTCTCAGCGATCGGCGCGTTGGTGAATTTCTAAACAGCCTCACTTTGCTGGTGTCAAACGAGAGTGACGGAATTACACCGCGGCTGGTGAATCAACCCCTGACAGGTTGCCTGTGTCCTTATTGCGTCCGCAGCCTGGGTCTGGAGCCGTCCCAAGTATGCCGACCCTCCGAACTGGCCCCTACCAATGACTCGCTGGTGAGAGAACGTTGGTCTAAGGTCGATTTAGGATAACAACATCACTCCCTTACTTAATGATTCAAGGAGATAAGTAATGACCGATTACGTAACATATCATCAACATCTGGAAGAACGATTGATCCAACTAGGCCGCGAGTTGCCCGGCCCATTGAGTGGCTTTGCCCGATTACATAAAAAAGCGGTCGAGGCGGGCGCGCTCAGCGCCAAAGTTAAAGAATTGATGGCACTGGTTATCAGCATTACCGTGGGCTGCGATGGTTGTATTACCTATCATGTTCATGATGCAGTTGCGGCAGGGGCCAGCCGCCAGGAGTTGTTGGAAACAATTGGGGTGGCCCTGATGATGGGCGGCGGACCAGCCTCGATCTACGCCGCGCACGCGATGGACGCCATCGAGCAGTTTTTGCCTGAGCCAAACCTGGCGGTTACAGAAGGATAACAATGCCAACCTACGCTTACATGTGCGAATAGTGGGGGCCAGGTTTGAAACCTCGATCAAAAAAAGGAGAACGGCTGGCGGCCGGAGTATCCTCTAGCAGTCAGCCGACATGCAAAATATTTACGGCGGTGACGCGAACGGCGAGCCGAAGATGAGGTTAATGATGATTAAAGCAGCAGTTGTCACCATCGGTGACAGAAGTTTCCGCGGCGAACGCCAGGATAGCAGCGGCCCTTTGTTGCGCCAATTGCTCGTCGAAGCCGGTACTCAGGTGATAGCAACACACCTGATCCCCGACGAGGCTGACCAGATCTCGGCGCTGTTGACCCGCCTGGCCGATGTTGACAAGGTGGACCTGGTGATCACAACGGGCGGCACCGGGCCTACGCCCCGGGATGTCACCCCTGAAGCCACCCGCGCCATAATTGAACGGGAGATGCCCGGTCTGGCAGAAATGCTCCGCTGGGACGGCTACCCCCACACCCCCTTTGCCGTGCTCTCGCGAGGGGTAGCTGGCATCCGGGGATGTACTCTCATTATTAACCTGCCGGGCAGCCCCAGAGCGGTGCGTGAGGGGATGGAGGCGCTGGGGCCGCTCTTGCCCACCATTGTTGCCTTAATCAAGGACGAGACGCCGCCGGACGGCCCGTGCGCGCCCCAGCCACGGCCACGCCTCGTCCGGCGGAAACCAGCCAAAAAATTGAGGGGGATACCCCTGGAAGGGATGTTCCAACGATGAGCAACTTGACTAACCTGGCCGTTGAAAAGGCCGAAGCCATTTTGACCCGTGAGTGCAGTCCCCTCGGCCTGATGGCTGCGCCGGAGGGCTACCCCCACGTCTGGGCGCGCGACAGTGTGATTACCGCCCTGGGCGCGTCCCTCTTGCCCGGTCATGAGCGCTGCCTGCGCACCTCGCTGCAAACGCTGGCCAGCCAGCAATCGGAGTTGGGCGCAATCCCCAACAACGTCAGCGTGGCCACCGGCCGGTTGGACCATACCAATGCCGGCTCGGTGGACAGCAATTTGTGGTACATCCTGGGCCACGACGTCCAACATCGCTTGTTCGGCGACGACGAGTTTCTAGGCCACAATTGGCCGTCGCTGGAGCGGGCGCTGTTGTGGCTGCGCTACCAGGACTCCAACGGCTGCGGCCTGCTGGAAGTCCACGAAGCGGCTGATTGGGCCGACCTGTTGGCCAATCGCTTCAACATTCTTTACGACAACGTGCTGTGGTACGGCACGCTGCGGGCCATGGCCCGGATGGCGGCGGCGCTGGGTGCAGATGGAAAATGCTACGACGAGCTGGCCGACGACGTGCGTCACAAGATTCGTATCGTGCTGTGGGTGGGGCCGGAGGTTAAGGGCGAGTGGGGGCCAAGCTGCCCCGGCCACACCGAGTGGACCCATACGCTCAGCCAGGTTAGCCCGGTGCTGGTCAAGCGGCCCTACTTTTTGCCTTACGTCGCCTTCCGTGACTTTGGCGATTACTGCGACGTGTTTGGCAACCTGCTGGCGATTCTCTTTGGGGTGGCTAATCCGGCGCAGGAGGAACGCATCCTCGACTACCTGCACCAGGTCGGCATCGCCGAACCCTACCCGGTGCGGGTGCTGCACCCGATCATCCATCCCGGCAACAAAGACTGGCGTGAGTATTACCGCAACAACAACCTGAACATGCCGGAGCAGTATCACAACGGTGGTATCTGGCCCTTTGTCGGCGGCTTTTACGTGGCGACGCTGGTCAAAAGTGGACGGCGCGAGCAGGCCGCCCAAATATTGGAAAATTTGGCCGAAGTCAATCGGCTGGGCGTCAAAGAGGAATGGGAGTTCAACGAGTGGTGTCACGGCGGGACCGGGCGGCCGATGGGTTATCCCCATCAAGCCTGGTCGGCCGGGATGTATGCCTTTGCCCACCATTGCGTCAGCGAGGGACGGGTCCCGATTTTTGGAGAGTACGTATGAACCGAGAAGAAGCATTATACCCCATGCTCGAGGTCGAGGAAGCCATTGAGCGCTTCCTGATTCATTTACATTCCCGAAAGCGCCCCTGTCGAAGCTAACTATGCCATTGCCCTCCGCGAAGCTTATGCTCACTTCTGTGCTCGTGGAGCAAAGGATGAAAGACAAACGTAATAAAGTTATGGCCATCTATCGAAAAATCATCATCTTACCGGCGCAAAACTGCCGCCGCAGCCGCAAAGTAATCGAGTATCTTGAGGCGCACCACATCCCCTTTACCCGGATTGATTTGATGTCGTCCGAGGGCCTGGCCCTGGCCGCTCAATATGATTTGCGGGCCTCGCCTGGCATTCTGGTCAATGGACAGAGCATCAATCCCTTCGATTTGTTGATTAAGCCGGCATGCCGGATAGACGAAGCCGCAGCGCAAGCCCTATTTTCGGGCGGGGATCAGGCCAGATGAGTAGGGGTAAAGTGATCCGAACGTTGCAGATGAGTTCGCTGCTGGCGCCGTTGACCGAGGCAACAGACCTGTCGCAGTCGGCTGTATCCCATCACCTGGCGGCCTTGCGTTTGGCCAAGCTGGTCAAGGTTCGCCGTGAGGGCCGTTGGATATTCTATGTGGCCGATACCGATTGCCTGGCCGTCTGTTGTCGCCGCCTATTCGAGCAACTTAACGTTAGGAAGAAAGTATCTGGATGAAACAAAAACAACATATCTCGACCCAAGCAGGACGGCCCAGGCTGACCCTGATCCAGATGGCGCTGCCGGGGGTTGTGTTGATCCTGGTGGGGATTATTCTGTCTATCAAGGCATACCAGGCTACCGTTGATACGGCCAATAACCCACCCTATCAGTTCGCCCCGACGCTACCGGCTGCCTCGGGAGCCGGTTCGTCAGAGCAGGCCGTTCCGGTGGCCGACCTGCCCCCGGAAACACAACTGGACCAATTTCTGGCGGCAGGCAAACCCACCCTGGCCTTTTTTCACTCAAACGACTGCGTGCAGTGCGTAAAAATGATCAGGGTTGTTGAACAGGTTTACCCCGATTTTGTCAACATAGTCGCCCTGGTAGATGTTAACGTTTATGATGAGCGCAACCAGAACTTGCTTCACCGCGCCGATATCCGGGCCATTCCTACGTTGATCTTCATTGATGGCGACGGCCAGGGAAAGGGCTACATGGGTTTGATGGAGCCAGACATATTCCGTAACGAATTGCAACGGCTGGCGGCGGAGTAAGAAAAGATGTCGCTTGATCCAACCTTACTCCAAACCGGCTCATTCGTCGCCTATTTACTGGTTTTTCTGGGCGGAATTGTTACCAGCATTGGCCCCTGCAACGCAGCCATGATTCCTCTGGTGATTGGCTACGTGGGCGGCGCTCCTAATTTGTCTCGCCGGCGCTGCCTGGCGCTGTCATTCACCTTTGCCGTGGGCCTGGCCCTTACCTTTATGCTGCTAGGCGTAGTGGCCGCCCTGGTGGGCGGCCTGATCGGCGGCACGTCGCGGGTTTGGTATTACATGGTGGCGGTGGTTTGTATCTTGATCGGCCTGCATATTTTTGGGGCGTTCCACCTGCCGGCGATCCCCGGCCTGGCCCGTCTGCGTGAAAAAATCAATCAAAAAGGTCTGCCCGGAGCGCTGGTGTTGGGGCTAGTGTCCGGACTGGTGGCTTCGCAGTGCGCCACGCCGGTGTTGGCGGCTATATTGACCTATGTGATGGCGAAGCAAGAGGCGCTGGTCTATGGCGCAGTCTTGTTGTTTGTCTACGCCCTGGGGCGCGGCGTACCGATTGTGCTGGCCGGTACCTTTACCGGCGTGGTCAAACAACTCCGATCCTTTGGGCGGTGGTCGCCGCTTATTGAAAAAGCCAGCGGCGTCATTATCGTGGGCGTCGGGCTGTATTTTTTATGGATTGCGTAAATCAGAGGGTTGTCAGGAGTAAAGTAAAATGCGTTTATCCCTTCTTATATTTGGTGTAATCGTTTTGTTGGGGACAGTGCCTGGTTATGGTCAACAGCCAGCCACAGCGGCTACACCACCGCCAACTCCTACCCTTAAGACCTGTCACGTTTGTGATGAAGAAATAAGCTCCCAACCAACCGCCGTCCCCATTGCCACGCCAACCGAAGCACCTGCCGAGGTGGAAGCGCCGGTGGTGCATGCAGTTATGTTCTGGATGGACACCTGCCCGCACTGCCATTTTGTGCTGGATGAAGTGCTGCCGCCGCTGCAAGAAAAATACGGCGATCAACTGCAACTGTTGTTGATTGAAGTAAAGAGTGAGCAAGAGTGGAATTGGCTGGTGCAGACGGGGACTTCTTTTGGTATGTCCCAGGACCATCTTGGCGTGCCGTTTCTGGTCATCGGTAATAGAGTACTCATCGGCTCCGACCAAATCCCGGCCGAACTTCCGGGTTTAATTGAAGAGCACCTGGCCGCCGGTGGGTTAGATTATCCGGCCATGCCGGGCCTGAGCGAAGTACTATCGACGGCTACTCCAGCAGTGGCAGCACAGATGATCGCCACTCAACCGGCGGCCGATCCTCCCACCGAGTTACCCCAAGCATTGGCTACCGCCTCCATCACAGAAACGCCTCAGCCGGAAGATACTGCTCCACCGGCAGTGGCGGCTCAGTTGATTACCCCTCAACCGGCGGCCGGCGCTCCAAGCGCATCACCTCAGGCGGCGGTCAAGCCGCCCGGTTTTGAATTGGCGATTGCCATTATGATCGGCATGGTCGTGGCGCTAGTCTACACCGGCGTCGCTGCCGCAAAGGGATTCCAAAATGCTTCCACTCGCCCAACGCCGCCCTGGTTGGATCTGGCTATTCCGGTTCTGGCCATAGCCGGGCTGGGCGTAGCCGGATACCTGGCTTACGTTGAGACTCAAGCCGTTGCGGCGGTGTGTGGGCCGGTGGGCGACTGCAACGCTGTGCAAAGCAGTCCCTATGCCCGCCTGTTTGGCCTGCTGCCTATCGGTGTGTTGGGCGTCATCGGCTATGTAGCCATCCTGGCGGCCTGGCTGTGGGGACGATTTCGCGTTGACCCATTGGCTAGGTACGCGCCGCTGGTTGTGTTTGGTCTGGCCCTGGTTGGCACTTTATTCTCGCTGTACTTGACCTATCTGGAGCCTTTCGTCATCAAGGCCGTCTGCATCTGGTGCCTGACTTCAGCTATCATCATCACTCTGCTCTTGCTGCTCAGTCACAAGCCGGCTTTTCAGGCAATGAACATACACAAGTCATAAGGAGGTGTGGTCATGCTCATCGAGAATTATGACCTTGAAGTCTTCACCCCACCCTGCGAGCCGGGAGCGGAACGGTACGCGGCTATCGCCCGGCTGACTGCCGATATCTCCGAAGTCCTGCCTTATCTTAACGCCACCCTGCGCGGCGCCGTTTATCACCGGGCAGCCAATGCGCTGACCTGGAAAAAGGGCGGACACAACATCGCCTTCCACGCTTACGAAATCGGGACCAGCAATGCTGAAGACCGCGAAGCGGCGAGCCAGGAGGTCGAAAGCCTGGTCAAATTGGTAAACCGCACCTGGGAACGGCGGGCCGAAATTACACCCAACTACGAGACCCATCAGCGCCCGAAGCCGATGGCGGTGTATAAATTACTGCCTCAAACCAACTGCAAGCAGTGCGGTGAGCCGACCTGTTTCACCTTTGCGCTCAAACTGGTAGCTTCCCAAAAAAAGGTCGCCGACTGTCCACCGTTGTTCGAGCCGCAGTATGCGGAAAAACTGGCGGCGTTACAGGCCATCATTATCGAAGCCCCGGCAATTGGCTGAATGGAGGATTAAGGAGCAGTGAACCATGTGCGAATCGACTATCTGGCTGCGCTATCCTGATGGGCGCACCGAGAAAATTGCAGATGATATTCTGCTGGTGAGACAAGAAGGGCCGACCGTGATCTTGCGCGGGCTGCTGGTCGAGCCGATTCATCTGACCGGTATAATTCAGGAGATCGACTCCCTGAAGCACACGGTCACTTTGCTGGCGCCAGAAGTCCCGGATGTCGAATTTCTGTCCCCACTAACGTCAGAAATACCTGAGAAGAAGAGGTCGCCATGAAAAAAGCCGTGAATCTGGTCCTGGAAGACGAGGAAATCATTGAACTGATCCGTATCTTGCTCGACGATGACGCTGAGGGTGCCTTGGCCTTTCTTAAGCAGCATTTCAAAGCCAAAGCCCGTGACCTGCTCGAAGGCGGTTGAAAGGTGATGATCGAAGTGCCCGGTGCGGGCCTGACCCGGATGAGCGGTAATCTTTTCAAAAGGTGAATTATCTCATAGGCTTGATTGGTCAGGTGAGAACTGATGAATGAAGCGAGCTATTTCAACTTCAACGACTGTCTGATGGCTATGGCTGATGAAACGCGGCAGCATATCCTGGTCTTATTGCAGGAACAGGAAATGAGCGTGACTGAGCTGAGCGAACAATTTGAGACGACCCAACCGACCATCTCTCACCACCTGGCTATCCTGCGCCGGGTCAATCTGGTCATTTCTCGCCGTGACGGAAAGCATATTTTCTACCGGGCCAACCCGGCCTGCGTGGCCGAATGTTGCGGCGAGATCTCACGCCGCTTTAACCTGCCCTGGCCAAGCCAATCGGTAGGTGATGAGCCATGACTGATAAAAGGCAGATTTTGATCCCCTTGGTATCCATCAACTTCGTGAGGAAGGCAAAACCTATATGGCTATTCTACTTGGCATTGATACCGGCGGCACCTATACAGACGCTGTTTTATTTGACGAACAAGAGGGGGTCCTGGCCTCGGCCAAGGCACTGACCACCAAACACGACCTGTCCAGCGGTATCCGCAGCGCCCTGAATGCTGTCTTACCTCAACCTACCCCTGAAATCGGCCTGGTCTCGTTATCAACTACCCTGGCGACCAATGCGTTGGTCGAAGGGCAGACCAGCCCGATCTGCCTACTGCTGCTCGGTTATCCGCCTGACGCCTTAAAGTTGGCTGGCCTGGGTCAGGCCATAGGAAACGACCCGGTTGTTTTCGTCAACGGGGGACATACCGGGACCGGCGAAGAGCAGATGCCCCTGGACCTTGATGCAGCCCGCCGGGCTATCCTGGCCCACGCACCCCACGTCAATGCCTTTGCCGTATCCGGTTACTTTGCCGTCCTCAACCCGACCCACGAGCTGGCCGTGCGCGACCTGGTCCGCGAGCTGACCAGGCTTCCGGTCACCTGCGGCCACGAACTGACCTCCAACCTGCACGCCCCCCGGCGCGCCCTGACCGCGGCCTTGAATGCCCGGCTGATCCCTTTGCTTCACCAACTGATCCTGGCCGTCCAGGAGATGCTGGCCGAGAAAGGGATTGCGGCTCCGCTGATGGTCGTTAAAGGCGATGGGTCGTTGATGGAAGCCCAAATGGCCCTAGAACGGCCGGTGGAGACGATTCTCTCCGGGCCCGCCGCCAGCGTGGTGGGCGCTCACCACCTGTCCGGCGAGGACGACATGATGGTGGCCGATATGGGCGGCACCACCACTGACATTGCCCTGTTGAACGATGGCCGCCCGGTGCTCAACCGGGATGGGGCGATCGTGGGCGGCTGGCAGACGATGGTTGAAGCGATCGCCATCCATACCTTCGGTCTGGGTGGGGATAGCGAAATCCACTGGGATGAGCGAGAGGGGCTGGTCGCCGGCCCACGGCGGATTGTCCCCCTCAGCTTGCTGGCCCACCAGCACCCCTCGGTGTTAGATATGTTGCGTGACCAGGCGGCCGGTGCTACAGCCGGTCCTTATGCCGGGCAGTTTGCCCTACGCCAGCGTGCCCTGGACCCAGGCCAGAACAGTCTGAGCCAGGAGCAGCACGCGGTCTGGGACGCCCTGGCCGCCGGGCCGGTTGCCCTGGATAAGTTATTCAGTAGTGCGTTTCGGACCATCAGTTGGGGCAGCGCTCTAGCCGGTCTGGTCGAACGCGGCCTGGCCAGCATCAGTGGCTTCACCCCAACCGACGCGGCCCACGTATTGGGCTACCAGTCCACCTGGTCGGTCGAAGCAGCCCGGTTAGGGGCTGAATTATGGACCCGGCGCATCGAGAAACTCCTCGGCGTCACCGATCCGGCTAATTTTTGCCGCCAAGTAATCGAACAGATCAGACTCCAGTTAGGGCGGGCGGCGGTGGCGGCAGCCCTGGCCCAGGCCGATGGCGTAGATTTGAATGGGGCCGGCCCGTTTCGCCGCCTGTTCGTCGACCAGCCCCTGGACGGCCAGAACGGCACGGAACCGCTCATAGGGGTGACCCTGACCCTGCATCGGCCATTGGTAGCCATTGGCGCGCCGGTGGCTACCTACTACCCGGTGGTAGCCAAGCGGCTGAATACCCGGTTATGCATTCCCCCCCACGCTGAGATTGCCAATGCCGTTGGGGCCGTGGTCGGCAGTGTGATGCAGACCATTCGGGGATTGGTTAAACCCCTGCCCGACGAAGCCGGTTTCAGACTCCACCTGCCCACGGGGGTCCAGGATTTTGTCACGCTGGAAGAGGCCGTATCTCAGGGAACGCAGGAGACCAGCCAGATGGCGGCCACCCTGGCTCGGCGGGCCGGGGCGGGCGAGGTGCATGTGCAGGTCCGGCGCGAGGACCACATTTACCGGTTCCCGGACGGCAGTGGTTTGGAGGTCTATTTCGACACCGAAATCACGGCCACGGCTGTGGGGCGGCCCAGGCTGGCGGAGGGATGAGGGCTATGGAGACGTTGGTTGACGCGATCCTCCTGATCAAAACCCTGCCCTGCTTGGCCGAGCCGGGCAAGATCATTGTCATCGGCAGACCGAACCACTTGCTCGACGAAGTGCTGCCCTATCTTGCCACCCTGCCCGGCGTTATCGCTTTCAATCCCGACGCGCGCACGTTGACCTTTCGACGCACGCCAGGCTTCTTGACCCTGTACGCCGACAAGGTGTACATTACCCAGGTGGAAAATGCCGACAAGGGCCTGGAACTGCTGGCCGCGCTCAAGGACGCCATCAACATTACATGGGAACAGCGACACGAACTCACCGCCGTGACAAAAGCGCGCCGTGCCCCGCGCCTGCTCGACGTGTGGTCGCTCCTGCCGCAGACGAATTGCAGGCAGTGCGGCGAGGCGACTTGTATGGCCTTCGCGGTTGGCTTGTTGCAACAAAAGTGGACATTAAGCGAATGTCCACCCTTACAAACCAACGGTGATTTCGCCGATCGGCGTGCGTCGCTGGAAGCGATGCTGGCCTGATTGCAAAACACCCGATTTCAGGAGGATAAATATGCCCATCCAAACTCTGAGAGCGTTCGGGAACTGGATCAAGGTCTAGCATGAGCCAGGACCTGACTCCGAGAGCGAACCAAATCAGGACGTTGGTAACGTCCGGCAGCAACCGCAACTGCGGCAATCACAATGTCAAAGCATTTGGCAACCGCGCTTATGCGACCCAAAACGAGGGATTGGGAAAGGTGCTGCGTTACGGAGCTTTCGGTGAAGAAGTCTATCGGCGGCTGCGCTGGATGGAGCAGACTCTCTATCCAGGCCTCAAGCGAGCCATCGAATATATTGAGGGTGGCCTTGACTTGCGTAGTTTGATCAGCCAGGCGCTCCATATGGGCGATGAGGGGCACAATCGCAACCGTGCCGGAACGAGTCTTTTTCTGCGGGCGATTACACCCCCTTTGATGGCTACGTCGTCGCCGGACGTTGCCAAGTCCGTCTTTGAATTTATTGATAGTAACGACCACTTCTTCCTCAACCTGAGCATGCCGGCGGCAAAGTCTATGACCGAGGCCGCCGAGGGGCCGGAAGCGGAAGGCAGCAGTATCGTGACCACGATGGCCCGTAACGGCACCGATTTCGGTATCCGGCTAGCCGGTTTCCCCGGCGAGTGGTTCACTGCTCCAGCAGGTATCGTCCAGGGATTGTTTTTTCCTGGCTTTAGCGAGGCGGATGCCAACCCCGACATCGGTGACAGCACCATCACCGAGACCGCCGGCTTTGGCGGCTTTGCTATGGCCGCTGCTCCAGCCATTACCAAATTTGTTGGCGGCACGCCTGCAGATGCCGCTGAAGCGACTCAGGAGATGTACGAGATCTGTTTTGCCGAAAGCGAAGCCTTCACGATTCCTCACTTCAATTTCCGCGGCACGCCGCTGGGTATTGATGTGCGCAAGGTGATGGAAACAGACATCCTGCCTCGCCTGAACACTGGCATCGCGCACAAAACGCCGGGCATTGGCCAGGTTGGCGCGGGGGTATTGCGTGCTCCGGAGAAGGCTTTTGTGGATGCGTTTGAACGATTGAAGGGAATTTGTTGAGTCTCGGGGAGGCTTGGCTGATCCGGTCACACAAGGTATCAAGGTCATGACTTAATTGTTGGTCGTTGAGCTGTCACTCTGGTTGTGCTATTTCTGTGTTGGATGAAGTTCCTGTTTATAACATGTGTAATGAGCTTTAAGGTCTCACTTTGACAAAACCCGTGCAAAAACGGTGAATTAGAAGATTTTTGGTTTAGCGCATGTTTGTACTTTTGTGGTCTTGACTCCAAATGTGGTAAAATGCGGACCTTACCTCCAAGGATTAACCGGAGCTGACCTATAAACCTGATTGAGCATGACCATTGTAATTGAACAGCCGCAGAAAATTAAATGCAGTGTTGGTATCACTGCCCACAATGAAGAGGCCAACATCGCCCAAATCCTCCAGGCCGTACTAACCCAACGTCTCCATGCCGTTGAAATCAGTGAAATCCTTGTGGTTGCCTCGGGTTGCACTGATCGTACCGAGGAAATTGTGCAGGCGTTCGCTGCCCAAGACCCCCGGATTAAGCTCTTTACCCAGAAAAAACGTGAAGGCAAAACCAGCGCCATCAATGTTTTTCTCAGTCATGCTCGGGCAGATATTTGCGTTTTGGAAAGCGGCGATACCATCCCTCACGAAGATGCCATCGAGAATATGGTGCGCATGTTTGCCGATCCGGCCGTGGGTATGACTGGGGCGCATAAAGTGGCCGTCAATACTCCTGAACACGTGGTCGGCTTTCTCTCCCATCTCCGCCTGAAAATGGAGCATCAGCTCTGCCTGGAGATTCCCCGCCTGGGCGAGTTGATTGCCTTCCGCAAAGTATTTGATAGCATTCCACCTGATGTGGCTATGGATGAAGCTTTCGTCGAGGCCCTGGTTATTCGACGCGGTTTGCAGGTGCGCTACGCTCCCGATGCGGTTGTCTTCAATATGGGACCGGAAACTGTCAGTGATTTTGTCAAGCAGCGACGACGAAACCAGGCCGGTCACCTGTACCTAAAAGACAAGTATGGCTACGAAGTTTCCAGTTTGGGACTGCTGCGCTTGGTCAAATTAGCCTTTGATGAAATTTGGGGGGCTTTACGACTCATTTGGATACTAGGTGTTCTGGCTGCTATAGAAGGGTATGCTCGGACGCTAGGTTGGTGGGATTACCGCGTTCACAAACGGACCCACGTCGTCTGGGATATTGCCTGGACCACCAAAGAGGTCAAGCGCCCGATTGATGCGGCCGGCATCAATATTACCTCGCCTCATCTACCGGCTAAACGAGACTGAGTGTTTCACCCGGTTGGCCGAAAGTTTCCAGGCTAACGAGCCGCTGCCTCGTAGGGACAGGGCTGCGGTAGGCCAATAATCCGTTCTTCCGTACGGTGGCTGATGATACTTTCGCAAGTGCCCCGGCCAATGTAAGCCGACCAGACGATACAACGAATACCCTGCGTTTTGGCAATATGAAAAACCTTAGCCTTAACCGGAATAGCCGGTTTTATCCCACCCGTCGGTGGAAAACTCCATCTTTCCGTCAAACTCTCATCATACCCTCTTAACGTCGCTAAACAGTACAACTCGTCGTGAGCCAGATTTAGATTTTCGAACTCAAATACAACGGCGCCATCTTTCCAAACCAAACCATTTGGTGGGTCAATAATTTTGGGGGCTGTTCTAAGCGGGAGAGTTGGGGTAGAGAATACCGGGGAAGAAGCCGCCATAACCGGCATTGGGATACTTCCGCCCAAAGACTTTCAGCGAAGTACCGTAATCCGCCTGCTCCAGGATTGAGTAAGCGATGGCGAGGGTGAGCACGGTATCATCGGTAAACCCGGAATCGGGGCTAAAAAGCGGAAACTGGGTCGTTTTTATCGGGTTGGCTTCGTAAACCGAACCAATAATATGACCGGCAATGGCGCCTAACATTGTCCTTTGACCTCGCTTTCTTTAACTCCAGAAGTCAAGCTCCGGATATTGTT
Source organism: Anaerolineae bacterium (assembly GCA_023382535.1). Next base: position 30,580 of record JAHDWA010000047.1, read on the forward strand.
CGCTGTAGAAGTTAAACTCATGGTGAGTCCGAAAAAGCGCCACCAACTGGCCGCTTTTATCTTGCGCCCGAAGGGTGCCATAGCGCCAGGGCAGCCGCTCAATTTGCTCGGGTGGACCCGCCACCCGGCGGGCCAACTCGTGGGGTAACATTTCCAGGCGGGTGGAGACGCCATACTCATTTTCGAGCCGCGCCTGGACCACCTCAAACTGTAGCGTGCCCAGAACCGCCAGGATCGGGTCGCGCCGTTGGGCCTCAACCTCGTGGAACACCTGCATTGCCCCCTCTGTTTCTAGCTGCTGGAGCCCCTTAGAGAATTGCTTATGCTTGCTAAGATCCAGGTTTATCAGCCGGGCAAAGTGCCCCGGCGGGAAGCGGGGGATCGGCGCGAAGTTGAAGGCGTCATTGGCGCAGACGGTATCGCCAATGGCAAAGTGACCGTTACTGGGCAGGCCAATAATATCGCCGGGGTAGGCCTCTTCAACGACCTCGCGGGCATCGGCAAAAAATTTGTAGGGGCGCGGCAGGCGCATCGTTTTGCCGGTGCGCGGATGATTGACCAGCATATTGCGCTCAAAGCGGCCGCTACAGACGCGGACAAAGGCCACGCTGTCCCGATGCTTGGGGTTCATATTGGCCTGGATTTTGAAGACAAAACCCGAAAAGTCAGCCAGGTCAGGCTCAATCAACCCCGCGTCGCTGGGGTAAGCACGCGGCGCGGGGGCATAGGCGACAAACTGGTCCAGGAAAAGCTGGACGCCAAAATTGGTCAGCGCGCTGCCAAAGTAAACCGGGGTCTGCCGGCCGGTCAGGAATAGATTCCGATCAAACTGTAAGCCGAGCGCATCCAAAAGCTCAAGGTGGTGGTGTAAATCCGCCCCTTGAGCCTGACTCAAACCGGCCTGAATCCGGGCATCGTCAAGGGTGGTCATGGTTTCGGGGGAGATTGTTTGATTACGCACGGTGCGATCATATAAGTAGACTTGCCGGGTCAGGCGGTCGTAAACCCCTAAAAAGCTGTCGCCGTCGCCAATGGGCCAGTTCATAGGGATGGGCTGCATGCCCAACACCGTTTCCACTTCGTCGAGTAGCCCCAACAGATCACGGGCGGGACGGTCCATTTTGTTGATAAAGGTAAACACCGGGATGCCGCGCTGGCGGCTGACCTCAAAGAGCCTCCGCGTTTGGGCCTCGACGCCTTTGGCAGCATCCAGGACCATGACCGCGCTGTCCACGGCCATCAAGGTGCGATACGTATCCTCAGAAAAATCCTGGTGGCCCGGCGTATCCAGCAAGTTGATGACGCACTCCCGGTAGGGAAATTGCAGCACGGTCGAGGAAATAGAAATCCCGCGTTCGCGCTCCATCGCCATCCAATCTGAGGTGGCATGCCGCTGGTTGCACCGCGCCCGGACACTTCCGGCCAGGTGGATCGCCTGGCCATAGAGTAGTAATTTTTCGGTCAGCGTGGTTTTACCGGCGTCCGGGTGTGAAATAATGGCGAAAGTACGCCGGGGATTAATGCCATTCATGGCTAATCCATTTTGTTTGATCTCCTGGTTCATCGAATCCTTTTTCTCGTTACGTGGTTTAAGGCCACTGATTCCTTATTGAGACGAAAAAGCGTGCCGCCAGGCGAAGGTGCGGCGGTAGCCGTAGTCGGTGCTGAAGCTGCCGAAGACCTTGGCCGGCATACGCGGGATGGGATGGCGGCTGAGCGCCCGCAGGCCGCGTTGGGCAATGCGGAGGGGATCGTAGATGGCGGCGCAGACGCGGTCGTATTCTCGCTCGAACTCTTCGACAGTCATCTGCCTGGGGTAATAGGTGACGTGGGCGGTGTCGTAGTGACGCCAGCTTTTGCCGGGGATGAGCCGGTTTTCTTTGACCAACTGCTCGCGGAAGGGCGTGCCGGGGTAGGGGGTCAAAACAGTGGCGCTCATGCTGTCCAGGCCGGAACGTTTGGCAAACTCCCAGGTGTCCCACATCACTTTGGGTGTGTCGGCGTCGAAGCCAAACACAAACAGCCCGACCACCCCCAAACCCTGGGCGTGGATAGCATCAATTGCTTCCTAATACTGCTGCATCATACCCTTGCTTTTGCCGCCCAACTCGCGCCGGTTCTCCGGGTTGACCGATTCAAAGCCGATAAAAAATTTATCCAGGTGGGCGCGTTTGGCCAGCTTGAGCAGTTCGGGATATTTGGCCACCATCATTTCGGCCTGGGTGGTCCAGCCGCGCAGGGTCAGCTTTTCCAGGGCCAGGAACAGCTTTTCGGTGTAGTCGGGGTCAATGGCAAAGGCCAGGCCAAAATTGTCATCGGTCAGGAAGAAGCGGTCAATCCGGCGGCGCTCGATTTCCTCCACAATCTCCTCAACCGGGCGGAAGCGCATCTTCTGCCCGCTGACCCGAATAGCAGTGCAGAAGGAGCAGTTGCGGGGGCAGCCCCGCGTAATCTCCAGCAAGGGCGTCCAGTAGCGGCGCTTTTCGTCCACCTGCCGAATGACCCGGTCGGTCAGCGGGGCGACGCCGGCCAGGTCGGCCCACTCGGTATCGTTGTAAAGCGGCTTGAGGGTGTCGTTCTGAAAATCTTGGATGATTTGCGGCCAGGTGTAATACGCCTCGCTGGTCACAACTACGTCGGCCCAGCGGGCCACATCTTCGGGCAAGAGGGTGGCATGCGCCCCGCCAACCACAACCGTCTGTACCCCGGCTTCGTGGGCAATCTGGGCGTAGTGCTCCGCCGTTTCAATAGCCAGGGTTTTGGAGGTAATCCCGACCAAGTCGTGCTTGCCGAGGGTGCGAATTTTGTCGTCCAGATACTCCCAGTTCTCGTCCCAAATCTCTACGTCAAGCTTATCTGGGACTAAAGAGGCTAAACGCATGAGCGTGTAAGGGACAGCCGGAGCTTTACCAAAAATGCGACCTTCCCGACCGGGATGAATTAATACGATTTTGCGAATTTCCATTTTATCCTCCTCCAAGATTTAAAATACAAACCTGCTCTGTAAGTGGCAGCTAAGACCAAAAAGCTGAGAGCGGTCAGCAGCGCCGGCCAATATTGTCGTATTTACGGTTGCAAGTGGGTGACGTTCTTCTTCATTTGTAATTTGCTGTGTGAGGTGACTTATCGTTGAATGTAAGAGCACCCACAGGCTAACATAAAAACCAGCTAAAAATCGGATCTATTTTGAAGGGTGAATTCTTGCCGGGCGCCCGGGTACGGGCCGGCTGAGAGGGATGCTGACTGCCTTTGAGAAAGGTATCGTCAGCAAGTGTGGTTTAAAGGGGTAAAAGAATCAGGGCCGAGGACTCACGAGGGCTTGCAAACTTGCTTCAACGGGGCTGAAAAATATTCGTTTCATAGGTTGACCTCATTGACTTTGACAAATATGTCGTTCATTTTACCACAAGCTCCCGTGAATGGCTAATCCTTTGTAAGCAAGTAGGCAAGACGAAGCTCAATTTTTACCAATTCTGGTCGTTTGCCACATCGCCTCTGATCTGTTATAGTGGACCGCCTTAGGAATCCTTAGCCTTCGCCGGGGGTGAGCCTCCCGGAAGGCGCTTAAACACCTGGAGGTAAAAAATGACTCTGCAACCCAAACGAACCGTGGCCGAGCTCAAAGAACTGCGCGCCCTGACCGGCGACGAAAATGGGGCGCAGCGGGTCTGTTGGACCGAGACCTGGGCCAAAGCGCGAGCCTGGATGCGCGATAAACTGGCCGAGCTACCGGTGGAAGTGATGGTGGACGAGGCCGGCAACCAGTGGGCCACTTTGCGCGGGCAGTCGGAAAAAGAACTGCTCATCGGCGGGCACATTGACTCGGTCCCTAACGGTGGCTGGCTTGACGGCTCCTTGAACATGCTGGCCGGCCTGGAAGTGCTGCGTCGTATCGCCAGCGAAGGCACACCTCCCATGACCGTGCGGTTGGTGGACTGGGCCGACGAGGAGGGCGCGCGTTTCGGGCGCAGCCTCTTTGGTTCCAGCGCCGCCTCCGGCACGCTCAACCCCGACGAGGTGCGCAACCTGACCGACCGCGACGGCATCAAATGGCCCGATGCCCTGGCCCAGCACGGGGTAGACCTCGACCGGGCTAAAGAAGCAGGCAAGCAGTTAGCCAATGCTGCCGCCTACCTGGAACTGCACATCGAGCAGGGGCCGGTGCTGGAAAGTATGGATTTGCCCCTGGGCGTGGTGCTGGGCACCTTTGGGGTCGAGCGGCATAGGATCACCTGGCGCGGACAAGCCGCCCACGCCGGTTCGACGCCGATGGACAAACGCCGCGACGCCCTGGCCGGAGCAGCCAAACTGGCCCTGCAAATTCGCCCCATTGCCCAGCGCACCGGTGACGGAGCGGTCTGCACCTGCGGCGGGGTGGTCTGCAAGCCGGGAATTGTCACTTCGGTCGTAGAGACGGCAGAGCAGTTGCTCGATCAGCGTCATCTGGACGCCGGGAAGCTGGCCGCTATGCTGGCGCAGGCCAAGCAGGCCAGCCAGCGTTTTGCCGAGGAAGAGAACATCTCCGTAGAGTGGGAGCCGCTGTGGCGGATTGACCCGATCCTGTTTCACCCCGACCTGATCGAGTTTGCCGATGAGGCCATCCGCGAGACCTGCGGCGCCTCGCACCGCCTGCCCAGCGGCCCGCTACACGACGCGGCGGAAGTCGCTCGCGCCGGCGTGCCGACGATTATGCTGTTCGCCCAGAGCCTGCGCGGTCTGTCGCACACCAAGGTTGAAGATACCAAAGAGGAGCACCTGGAACTATCGGTGCAGGCCCTCGACCGCCTGGCCTCCAAAACGATGACTTGGTTGGTAACTCAAGGTTAAAGCAATGATTGAGAGAATTCCTGAGGATCAACATTGGTGGTTCGCGAGCCGGACTCGCGCGCTAGAGGCCCTGCTGGATCAATACCTACCCAAAACCCCCGCTTTCCGGCTGCTCGACGTTGGCTGCGGCGCAGGCAACATGATCCACCACCTCAGCCATTACGGCCAGGTCAAAGGCATTGAGATTGACCCGCGCCCGGTCAAAATGGCCCGCCAACGGGGCTATGACGTGGACCAATTTGACGCCACTCAGCCTATGCCTTTTGCCGACAACTGCTTCGACGCCGTGACCGCTCTGGATGTGATCGAGCACAACGAAGATGATCTGGCCATCCTGGCCGACAGCTATCGCCTGCTTAAGCCGGGCGGCCATATGATCATCACCGTCCCGGCGCTGATGTGGCTGTGGAGCCACAACGACGACATCAACGCCCACGTGCGCCGCTACACCGCCGCCGAACTGAAACAAAAACTCGCCCAGACCGGCTTCACCGTTAGGCGAGTCACCTACAACAACTTCTTTGTTTTCCCTCTGGCCGCCGCCCTGATCTTGCTGCGCCGCTTCGCCAAAGCCCGGCCGCAGCTTGCTTCGCACCACCTAGATGAAGCGGAATATCAGGTGGAAATGGAACCGGCCTCGCCCTTGGTTAACACCATCTTAACCCGGGTCGGCCAAATTGAAGCTGCGCTGATAAGCCGGGTCAATTTGCCGATCGGCACGTCGCTCATTGCGGTGGCCCGGAAGCCTCAGTAGGAGTTACTTATCCTCCAACAACTCACTTTGTTCAGTAGAATTTAGAGCTTGCAGCGCCGTCTCAAGTTCATCATACATGGCAAAAAAATCGGTGACTTTAGCCAATTCAAAGACATGGTAAATCGGCTGGGTGATACCCACCAGGGCCAGGCGCATCACCATTTTGCGCGCATCTACCAGCGCCCGGATACCGGCAATGTTTAACTCGCTTAAGTTCTCCATTCTGAGAATGACCGTATCGGCTTGATAGGTGTGGAGGTTACGGCTCAGACATTCCAGGAATGGTTCCGTCTCGTGAGCGCCGAATTTTCCAAAAAGCGACATAAAAATGATGTCATGCTCAAAGTAATCCTGAATCTGCAAAGCCGGGGCTGGGGGCGAATTCGTCAGGTTGATTTCCATGCCCTCCCGGGCAATCACAATTTCCGGGGCTTCGTTTTTACCCTGGAGCGATTTTTCAAGATACTCCTTGGTTTGCTGCAACAGCTCCACTGCGCCCTTACCCGTCGAAAAAGGTTGGCCGTGGAAAAGAAATAGACGTTTCACCTGGGCGTCCCGGGCAATATCGGCCCCGGTCAGAGGCGTACTGTGCCCCCGATCCCAATTCTCCTTGACAAAGGCTTCTCGCTCCGAGAACATGGCGTCAAAAATCAGGGCATCGGCATGGTGATAAAAATGGCGATATTTGGCGGTGCTGGCATAATCGAGCTGTTCATATTCGCCATCGGTGGCCAGAATGGCAATCGCATGGTCCGCTTCGACCCGATAAGCATAAGTTTTGCCGGGGTGCTCCAACCCAATGTTGGTGATTATCGCTTCGGAAATCTTGACCGCCTCCCCTTCCGCCAGTTGGTGAAATTCAAGCGCTGCTTTGATCTGGTTAAATTGCAGGGGAAAAATCTCCGGCTCCATTTGCCGGGCCAGGGTCTCAGGTACGTGGGGATGCACGTGATAAATATCAACCTTATTGCCGGGCACGTGCAGCGGCTGGAAGAAGGGAAAGCCCTGAATGTGGTCCAGGTGGGTGTGGGTGAAGAAGAGGTGAGCGTGCCCCTGGCCGTGATAAAATCCGAACTTTTTGGCCCACTCATTGGTTTCGCCCAGTAAATGCTGGCCCAGCCCTCGAATACCGGAACCGGCGTCAAAAATGAGCAAATCGTGGGCCAATTCAATCGTGAGACAGGTCGTGTTGCCGCCAATCATGCCCTCGTCGGGCGGGAGTCCGGCCACGAACGTCTCGATTGCTTGCTCGTCCGTCAGATTGAGCTGGTGCTGCCCGGCGCTTTTTAGCGCTGTGACCAGCATTTGCCTGATGTAATCCGGTGGGAGTGGGGTTGGAATAGAACCTCTTGTGCCCCAAAATTTTAGCCGCATCAGCTTCTGCTCCTCATCATCAAGTAGATGTCTTCTAATTTTACCATAACTTTTGCAATACCTGGCTTATACCATAGTCCTATAGGGTGATGATTTGGCCCAGCCCGGCGCTTGTGTTACAATGAGCCGGTTGTTTCGTCTAATGGCAAAATCTTTAAAATGGGATATTGAGGTTCGTTTCGTTGGTTAAGCGATGGGCCTTGTTCCGCGACCCGTTCTGGGGGGCTGCTCAAGCGGATAACAAGGCCAGACTGTTCCTGATTTTTCTCCTTTTCTTTATTATGACCCTGGCTTGTGGCGGCCCATCGGCCGCCCGTTCGGCGGTTGCGCCGACCAAAACCCGGCTGCCCACCTTCACGGCCACTCCCCTTCCTCTGCCTTCCCCCTCGGCGACGGCTACAGCCACCCCCCTCCCGGCAACGGCCACCCCAACAGAAACCCCTCTCCCGCCAACAACGCTACCTGTGGTAGAGCAGGCCGATACCCCTGAACCCACGGCGACGCCCACCGTACCACCGCTGCCCACCGACACGCCCGTCCCACCGCCTACCGATACACCGACGGTCACCCCGACCCCTGAACCCGTTATCAAGTACATTCTGGCGGCGGCGAATCGAGAGTTCAATTGTGATTTTACTTCCATTTATGGGACAGTTTTCAACGCCAATAATTTCGGCTTGCCGAATGTCGAGGTGCGCGCCCTGGGCATTCACGAAACCAGCGGCCTAGATTTTACCGTAACGACCGACGCCGAAGGCCGCTACGAAGCCTTTCGCCTCCCCCTGGCCGATTTGCCGGGAGCGCAGTGGGCGGTGATGGTGATGGAAAACGGTCGGGAAGTGTCGGAACGCTTCCACTGGGCCTCGACACCGGTCTGCCAGAGCGATGACACCGGCCACAGCCAGGTCTTGCGGGTAGATTGGAAACTCATTGAGTAACCGGCGCATGATTTACTTCAGGAGATAACGATTCATGAAATTTTTTCGTTTAAAATTGGCTTTAATCATCACCCTGCTGGCCCTGGTGGGCCTGGCCTGCGGCCCTGGCCTGTTGGCCCAAACCGACGCTCCCACCCCCACCCCAACCAAAACACCCAAACCGCCACCGACCGACACCCCCACTCCGGCTCCGCCGACCGACACCCCAGCGCCAACCCCGACCTTCACCCCTACGGAAAGTCCTACGGAAACTCCGACCCCAGAGCCGACAGCCACGCCGGCCCCGGTCGAACCCACCCCGACCGAAACACCCATACCGGTGGAGCCGTCGCCTACCCCGGTTCCCGCTGAACCCACCCTCCCCCCGGAGCCAACAGCCACCCCGGCCCCGGAGTTTGCGTACCGTATTGTCCATTACAAAGTCCTGGGCGATGGCGAGAACAACGGCGGCATCTTCAATAAAGGAGGGCAGCACATGATATTTTTGACTGTGCTCGACGCCGGCGGCAATGGTATTGATGGGGCGGTGGTCAAGGATGCTAACGGCAGCAGTTTGGAGGTCGTCACCGGTAGCAAGGGGCCGGGCAAGGCCGAGATTTCGATGGAGTGGGAGCCTTACAAGCTTTACGTCGCAGCCGACCCCAGCGGCCCGACGACCAGCGAGGTATCCAATCAGATGAACACGGCCTATCCCCATATTCCCGACATCGTGGGCAAATTAGGCGCTATAGATAACGAGTACTCGGTCTGCCCGACTCCGGAAATCCGCTGCACCCCACCCTTTTACAGCGTTCACTTTTCTTACGAAATTACCTTTCAAAAAGTCAATTGAACCCGGAAATCCGAAGATGTTAAAGTTACCCACTCCAGAGTTACCAGGGGTCCAGCGCAGCCGGCTGGTCAACCAATCCCCTATTTTTTACGGCTGGATCATCTTATTAGCCGGCTCCCTGGGGCTGATCCTGACCAGCCCCGGCCAGACCTATGCCGTCTCTATCTTTATTGAGCATTTCATCACCGACCTGGGCCTCAGCCGTTTCCTGGTCAGCGCCCTTTACACCGTAGGAACGTTGGTCGGCAGTTTAACCTGACCGCTTCGACCTGCTCGGCGCGGTGATTGCGCTGGTCGGGGTGCAGTGATTATGTGGGGGCGGCAATGGTTTTAATGAGGTATAATTGTTTCACCACCGTGCTGACATTGCCCAGACAGCAACTCCCCTGCGGATTCCGTATTTCACATGCGCATTGACCTGCTTTGATGCCAGCTTCGATTTCCTCGACCACCGTGCTTTGGCCGGTAGCCAGCAATTCAGCACGGATGGTAGCCGGACTATGGCAGAAGCAGTAGCAGACCGGCACATAGTCATTGTCCGGCTCTTTTTGGTGTACAGATACCCGGATTTGGTCTTTTGTGAAGACTTGCTTTCCATCAGCGGCAAAGTAGACTACCGAGCAGTCGGCAGTGCGGCAAAAAAGGTAGGGCACATCACGCACTGCCAGCAAGCTCACGTCGAGCATGGCCTTCAGGGTAAGGTTATCAACCTTTTTGCCTTTTTGCCCGCAGGTTGGACAGAGGTTGGTCTGCGGTATAACTAGTTTCTGGCTATTACCAACCCCAACTAGGGTACAGCAGCGTTCCCCATTCAGACGGACTTCTCTTTGATCGCCGTCAACCGGCGTACAACAATTTTGAGACATGAGACACTCCTTCACTTACTTAAACCAAGTTCAGCCAGCATAAATTGCTTGACCCCTTCTCGTCCGGTCAATGTTAAGCGGAGTGGGCCGCCTTCGCTATTGATTTCAAGCGCAAAATCAAGAAATGGGCAGCACAGCCGTTCCTGGGTGATAAATTCCGCGGCAGTGAGAATAGTGCCTGCCTCAGCCGACCAGTAGAAGGCGTATCCATCAGGTAGCTCCTCAATTTGTTTGACGGACCCAAATAATTGGCGGGTGTTCGCTTGATGACGTGCTCGTTGGGCCGTATCCAGAGCGCTCAAGTCGCAAAATAAGGGCGACGCGGTAGTTAGATTCTTTCCCATCAAAGTTACCTCTCCGTTCAGTGATTGTAGATTAGGTGACAAACACACCGTTTCATCTCGATATCATCGGGCAGGTTATCCGCCTGGCTCACCAATTGCTGCAAATCCTGTTGGAGTTCTTGCAACTGGCGAATCCGTTCTTCGATCTCTGCTGCTTTGGCCTCAAGCAAGTGAGCCACGTAACGACAAGGCGCTTCACCCTGGTCACGGAGAGCCAGTACTTCTTTGAGATCATCCAGGGTAAAACCTAAACTGCGCGCATTGCGGATGAAGCGCAGCCGTCGCACGTCTTCTCCTCCATAGAGCCGGTAGCCATTCTCGGCGCGTTGAGCTGGGGGGAGTAAACCGATCTCTTCGTAAAAACGAATCGTTTTGGTGGAAACACCGCTCGCTTGAGCCAGGTTGCCAATGCGTAGGTCATCAGTCGTTGCTTTGTCACCCATTCTGATTTTCTCCTTATGCTGATGATGTTGTCATTATACACCTTCCAGTAACTGGAATGTCAAGAGGATAATCATCTAACTAAGAACTTGGCATAAATTAGGGACTTGACAGATATCTTTTTATAAGGTATAGTATAATAATCGTAAAAATACGATAAATAAAGGTTTGAAACATGATGGCTCTCACCCGTGAACCAAATACTGTCCCACCTCCCTGCTGCACGTTAGATATTTCTGGCGCAGAGCAGGAGCGCTTGGTGGCGATGTTCAAAGCCCTGGGAAATCCCATCCGCTTTGAAATTATGAAATTTCTGGTTACCCGGCCCGGCTGCATTACCGGCGATATCGTCGAATTTTTGCCCATCGCCCAGGCGACGGTGTCACAGCATTTGAAGGTGCTGCGCGAGGCTGGCTGGATTAGCGGCGTCACCGAAGGGCCAGCCGTATGCTACTGGCTGAACGAAGAGAATATTGCCTGGTTTAAAGCCAGGGTGAGCGAGATTTTTTAGGCAATAACGGATCAGTTGAAGGAGTATATTCGCCCCCGGAGACTGATCCGTAATTTTTCACAAATTTTATCGGTTTTTTACGATGTAGCGGGGAGGGGGTCTGATGAACCAATCTTTAACCAAAAGCAATCAAGCCGTGGTCCAAAATCTTTCTAAGAGTGGTTTTGTCTTGGCAATGATCATGGCGGCCGCTTGTTGGGGAGCAGGTACCGTGATGAGCAAAGGCATCCTGGGTTACATTCCGCCCCTCACCCTCTTAGTCGTTCAACTCATTGCCAGCCTGACCTTCCTGTGGACCGTCATCGCCGTGCAACGCATCTCGATACCGCTCCGACGAGAAACGCTTTGGCTCGCTCTGATTGGTCTGCTGAATCCTGGCCTGGCTTACACCTTCAGCTTGCTGGGTCTGTCGCTGACCACGGCCAGTATGTCGGCCCTGCTCTGGGCGGCGGAACCGATCCTGATTTTGGGGCTGGCCTGGCTCATTCTCCGCGAGCGCTTGACCCGGTCGCTGCTGGCTTGTTCACTGCTGGCTATCATCGGTGTATTTCTGGTGATCGGGGTCAACGCCAATATTGACAATAGGGGTTCCTTCGGCGGCAACTTACTCATCCTGGCCGGCGTTTTATGCTGTGCCCTGTATACTGTGTTGACTCGCCGCGATGCTGCTACCCTCAACCCGGTGCTGCTGGTGGCGCTGCAACAGACAACAGCCCTCCTGTGGGCATTGCTGATCTGGCCGCTTGAGTTAGGGTCTGGTGAAATGACCCACCTGACAGCGATAAGCTTAAGTGCGTGGTTGTGGGCAGTTGCTTCCGGCATCGTCTACTATGCCCTGGCCTTTTGGTTTTATATTAATGGTTTGAAACGGATACCTGCCAGCCTGGCGGGTCTTTTCCTCAACCTCATCCCGATCTTCGCTGTCGGCGGGGCTTACGCTTTCCTGGGAGAACGTTTGGCTGCGGTCCAGTGGACTGGAGCCGCTTTAATTCTGGTGGCTGTCATGGCCATGCTGCGTTTCCAAAATAGGGAGGGTATTCCGAAAGCTGAGCGACTTCAATCTGAAAATGTAACCGGTGTTGGCTAATCGCCCAGGCTTGTGGAAACCAAATTTTTACTCTGACTGATACCTGGCGACCTCCAGCGGCCGCTTCCATATCAGTGGGCTGCTGTAGCACGTCCAGCACTCCGACGGCTGAAAGCAGTTGCAGCCTCAAAATGGCTCAATTCATTACGAAAATTTGCATCCTTTTTCCACCTTTTCCGTCTATCTATGTGAATGCGCCCTTGACGGATTTTCGTGAGGTCCGTCGTTAGGCCAGCCATCACCAAAGTAGAAAGAAGGAGACATATTATGGGACTTGAAGATGTACAGATTTTCGCCGGAATTATTTCCACCTTAATGTTTGTCAGCAGCAATTTGCCGATGCTGTGGAAGGCGTTTACCACGAAAAATTTAACCTCATACAGTTTAGGCCATATCAGCTTGAGCAATGCCGGCAATCTCATCTATTGGCTTTATCTCTTCACACTCCCGATGGGTCCGGTTTGGTTCTTACATGGCTTCAATACATTAGTGGCTGGCTTGATGCTGGTGGGGTATCTGCGTTATCAGGGATACAAGAGCGGGCCGAACCTGGTTGGAGAAAGGGGAGAATTATCCCTGGCTGGCGTCACTTCTTGTGCTTGCTAGACAATGCATTGGTTTAGCGAGATCTGGGACGTTGCTACAGATTGAGTAGCTTTATAGCCCAGCAAGCTAATTGGTCGAGAGGATGAGAAAAAACGACTCAATTATTCACGGAAACTTGCGTCTTTTTTTCATGTTTTCCGTCTATCTATATGAATACACAATTACAGCGTTTCATACCAATCTCAAAAAGGAGAAAGTCCATGAATAAAAGTATAATTGAGAAACAAATCGGGACATCAACGGCAAATGGGAAGCGGATGACTGGCTTGCCGGTTGCCATTATTGGCGCGGGTCCTGTGGGATTGGCGGCTGCCGCCCATCTTGTTCAGCGCGGCTTAACACCTATACTGTTCGAACGAGGCCCAACTGTCGGGCATGCGCTGCGTACCTGGAGCCACGTCCACGTTTTCTCACCCTGGTCTTACAACGTAGATGCCGCCGCCCAGCTACTGCTTGAACAAACCGGCTGGATTGCGCCCGATCCGGAGGCGCTGCCCACCGGCGGCGACATTGTACAGCGTTATCTGGAACCACTCGCCGCACATCCCGCCATTGCGCCCCAGCTTGTATTCGAGGCTGAAGTCTTTGCCATCAGGCGTGAAGGACTGGACAAAATGACCACGTTGGGCCGGGAAGCAGCTCCCTTTGTGATCCACTGGCGCGATGCGAACGGCAATCAGCATGTCGCTCAAGCCCAAGCGGTGATTGACGCCTCGGGCACCTGGTTCTCGCCGAATCCAAGGGGTATAGATGGAGGCTTTGTTCCGGGTGAACAGGAAGCTGTGGAGCGGATTGCTTACGGTATCCCGGATGTGTTGGGAGAACTGCGTCCCAATTATGCCGGGTCGCGTGTCCTCGTTGTCGGTGGGGGTCACTCCGCTATCAATGTAGTCCTCGATTTGCTGCGACTTCAGGAGACCTCGCCTGAGACGCGGGTCATCTGGGCGCTGCGCCGCAATCGGCTGGAAAAACTCCTCGGTGGCGGCCTCAATGACCAACTGCCAGCGCGCGGGGCGCTCGGCTTGGCAGCCAAGGAGGCCATCGAAGCAGGCCGTCTGCAATTGCTCGCACCCTTCGCGGCCAGGCGCATTGATCGCTCTGATCACGGACTGCGCATAACCGCCCAACTGGATGGCCAGCCGCTTGAGATCGAAGTTGACCGGATCGTCGTTGCCACCGGCTTTCGGCCTGACCTCGCCATGCTCCGCGAGATTCGCGTCTCCCTTGACCCGACCCTTGAAGCGCCGCCCACGCTGGCCCCGCTGATTGATCCGAATGTCCATTCTTGCGGGACGGTACCGCCCCATGGCGCAGCCGAGTTGGCCCATCCCGAACCCGGCTTCTACATTGTTGGTTCAAAGAGTTATGGACGGGCGCCGACCTTTCTCATGGCGACTGGCTATGAGCAGGTCCGGTCCGTCGTGGCCGAGATCGCGGGCGATTATGAAGCGGCCCGAGATGTCCGTCTCGTGCTGCCCGAGACCGGTGTTTGCGGACTACCTAACACTTATGAACTGACCGGGGCTACAGTTTCGGGCGGCTCGGCTGCTGGGTGTTGTGGGGATCCAGCGTTCGCAGGTATCAAGGTCAGATCCTCCGAGCCGGTCTCTCTCCTAATGACCGGTTATGAACCAGCGCGGTCCGTCGTAATGGAGATTACTGGTAACGATGAAGTGGCCCGCGGTACTCATCTCGCGTTAGCTGAGACTGGCGTTGACAGTGATCCTGCTGCCGGGTGTTGCGGGGGTCCGGCTCCGGCAAATGCTAACGCCTGTTGTGTCAAGGATGCTGAGGCGAAGGCGGTTGGGCTGGCGGGCTGTGGCTGCGGCTCGACCCCGGCTATCCCCGCTAACACAATCTCTCCTGCTGTGGGGTGTTGTGCGCGGTGAAGATTACAGCAATGACTGCGGGCGAGGCGTCCCTGTTGGCGCCTCGCCAGGGGCACAGGTTTTTTATCACCGGCCTGGGAATCGGTCAGATCATTTCCTGGGGGACACTTTACTACAGCTTGGATTGCCGTGGAAGTATTATGAACTGTGAGCCAAACAAAAAGTACAGTAATTGTAAAAATGACAAAACGCTATCCCTTTGATGACACCTATCACTATTAAACTTCAACTTCATCAGGTAGACTCATTTCAACAGTAGTCAAAATAAAAGCGGGTATGTATAGTCCAATAGGTGCCTCATAGGGGTTTTAGATGGCTCACTCTATTTCTAAATCAAACTTTATCCTCGTTTTATGGTTGATACTGGCCCTGTTGGGTTTGGCTGGCTGTGCTGTCGCCCAAGCCGAGCCGCTGCCTTATGTGGACTTAAGCCAACGCCAGCCCTTACCGACCCCCTCCATTCCGGTGACGCCGCTGCACGTCGCCGTCGCCTCGGTCATCTCCCCCAGAGGCGCGGTGGAAAGTTACCAGCCTCTGCTTGATTACCTCAGCCGCCAGCTCAACCGCCCGGTGGAACTGGTCCAGCGCCGGACCTATGCCGAAGTCAATAATTTGATCGAACAGGGTCAAATTGACATGGCTTTTGTTTGTACCAGCGCCTATGTCATCGGCCAGCGCGAGTTTGGCATGGAGTTATTGGCCGCGCCTCAGGTTGAAGGGGAGATAGTCTATCACTCCCTGTTGATTGTGCCTGCCAACAGCCCGGCTGATAACATGGCCGACCTGCGCGGCAAAACCTTTGCCTTCACCGATCCCTGGTCCAACACCGGACGGATGTACCCTACAGCTCTCGTCAAGAAACTGGGGGAAAAGCCGGAAACTTTTTTTGGTCAAGTGCTCTTTACCTACAGCCACGACGACGCCATCCGGGCCGTTGCCAGCGGCGTGGCCGATGGCGCGGCGGTGGACAGCCTGGTCTATCAATTTGCCTTGGCCCGCGAACCGCGTCTGGCCGAACAAACCAAAGTCATTCACCGCTCGATTCCCTTTGGCATCCCGCCGGTGGTCACTTCACCCCACCTCCGGCCCCAAATCCGGGCTAACTTGCAGGAAATTCTATTAAATATGGCCGACGATCCGGCGGGGCGTCCGGCGCTGCGGGCGTTGGACATTGACCGTTTTGTTTTAATAGAAGACTCGGCCTACAATTCCGTACGTGATTTAGAAGCCAAGGTAGGACCGCTCGCCCTGCCATAAAGCGACAAAGTGGCAGGTAGCAAGGTATAGGGCCCCAGAAAAGTTTTCGCCGGTAAAACAGGTAGCACGCCCTTCGGCGCACCCGAAGGGGTGAGGTAGCAGGTAGCAGATCATCGTTTGTGCTACCTTGCTACCTGCTACCTTGATGGCTGCGAAAGAATTTTTCTGGACATCTATAGCAAGGTAGCAAGAGATGATGAGGCTGCTAAAGGTTAACCAATCCTCCAACCGCTCGCCTGCTGTCCACCCCTTTCGGGTTGGGACACGTCACCTGCTGGGCCGCCTGTGGCTGATCCTGGGAGCCGTCAGCGTGCGGACCAAAATCCTGGGGATTGTGCTGGCCCTGGTCCTGCTCCTGGGCGGCGGCGTGACTCTCCAGGTTCGGGCGATTCTAGGGGCCACCCTGACCCACGAGTTACAGAATCGGGGCGTCTCCATCACCCGCGATGTGGCCGCTCGCAGCGTTGATTTGCTGCTGGTGCGCGACCTGTACGCCGTGCACCAACTCCTGCGCGACACCCTGGCCAATAACGAAGATGTGCGTTATGCCTTCATCATTAATCCCCAGGGGCAAGTCGTGGCGCACACCTTTAATGACGGCTTCCCGACCTCCCTCTTGGCCCTGCACACCGTCGCCGCCACCGACCGTTATCATCTCCAGCAGGTCGCCACCGACGAGGGCCTCATCTGGGATTTTGCCGTGCCCATCTTTGAAGGGCGGGCCGGCACGGCCCGGTTGGGGCTGGCCGAAGCCCGGGTCCAGAATGTGGTCAACGCTGTTACCGGGCAGATGTTGCTAACTACTCTGCTGGTGGCTTTGGGCGGTATTGTTGCCGCCAGCCTGTTGACCTGGCTGCTCACTCGCCCCATTTTGGAATTGGTGGCGACCACCCGGCGTGTCGGCCAGGGCGACTTGAAGGCCCGCGCCCCCCACTGGGCCAACGACGAAATCGGCACGCTGGCCGATGCCTTCAACCAGATGGTCGGCGACCTGGCGAGCAGCCAGCAGGCTATTGCCGAAAAGGAAGCTGCGCGAGGCCGCTTGCTGGCTCAATTGATTAATGCTCAGGAAGAAGAGCGCCGCCGGATTGCGCGTGAACTTCACGATGGCGTCGGCCAGGCCCTGACTTCCTTAATGGTGGGCTTGAAGTTGGTCAATCAACTGGACGACCCTCAAATTCTCGCCGCCAAAACCGCCGAACTGCGCCAGGTAGCCGGTGAAACCCTGGACGAGGTGCGCATGTTGAGCCGTGAATTGCGCCCCAGTGTGCTGGACGACCTGGGGCTGGCCGCCGCCCTGGAACGCTACGCCGCCGAGTTTGCCGGCCGCTACCCCAGCCTGACCGTTGACCTCCATTGCCACCTGCCGCAGCGATTGTCCTTGCCCGCCGAAACCAGCCTCTACCGGATTGTCCAGGAGGCCATGACCAATGCGGCCCGGCACGGCCAGGCCACGACCATCAGCGTCCTCCTCTCCCATCGTAATGACCGGGTGCAGGCCATAATTGAAGATAACGGCGGTGGTTTTGACCCGGAAGCAGTTCGTCGTTCCGGCGATAGTGTGGGCCTGCACAGCATGGCCGAGCGGGCGGAAGCGCTCGGGGGAGCGTTGAATATAGAAAGCAGCGGCGAAGGCACAACGGTTTACGTGGAGGTACCCGGATGACTGAACCTATCCGCATCTTCCTGGCCGATGACCACGCCGTCCTCCGGGCCGGTCTTAAGGCTTTGCTCAACGCCGAACCCGACATGGAAGTGGTGGGGGAAGCCGGGGATGGGCAAAGCTGCATTCAAGCCGCCACCCAACTCCGGCCCGATGTCATCCTGCTGGATATCAATATGCCCCACTGTAATGGCCTGGAAGCCCTGACCGAACTGCGCCGTCAAGCCCCTCATAGCCGTATCTTAATCCTGACCATGCACGATGACGCCGGTTATCTGCGCCAGGTTCTGGCGGCCGGGGGAGCCGGCTATGTCTTGAAACAAGCCGCCGATACCGAACTGTTGTCCGCTATTCGGACCGTCTACAATGGCGGCGTCTTTTTGCACCCCAGCCACACCAAAATTCTGTTCGAAGACGCCTTACCCGCGCCCTCCTCCGCTCCCCCAACGGACGCCCCGCTGGCCCGCCTCAGCGACCGGGAACTGGAAGTACTGCGCCTGATTGCCCTCGGCCACGCCAACAAGGAAATCGCCGATACACTTTACCTGAGCGTCAAAACGGTGGAAACCTACAAAGCCCGGCTGATGGAAAAACTTGGCCTCAAGAGCCGCGCCGCCCTGGTCCGCTTTGCTTTGGAGCATAAGCTCCTGGCAGAATAGTCCTCACCTCTCACCTCCTTTGTCAGGGAATTCCCTGACAGAGCCTTTCTCTTTTTCCTGACACGTCGCCTCAAAAATGGCGGGATTCTCCTGATACAAGCCCCAGGCTCTTTGTGTTACACTATTCACAAATAGCGGCAAAATCTTTTTTTGATTTCAATAATCCAACCATGAAGTAGGAGGTCACATAATGCCTGAGCTTTTAGAAAAGCAAGATGTCCTGACCCGCATGCACGAGGACATCGGGCGGGCGTTAGAGAAGCCCGCCGCAGAGCGGCACTGGGTCATGGTCATTGACCTGGGCAAGTGTATCGGCTGCCACGCCTGCACCGTGGCCTGCGTGGCCGAAAACAAGCTGCCGCCCGGGGTGGTCTACCGCCCGGTGCTGGATGAAGAATTTGGCGAATATCCCCATGTCACCCGCCGTTTTCTCCCCCGGCCCTGCATGCAGTGCGAGGAGCCGCCCTGTGTGCCGGTTTGCCCGGTCAACGCCACCTATCCCAACGAGGATGGGATCGTGGTCATTGATTACGATCAGTGCATCGGCTGCCGTTACTGTATCACCGCTTGTCCCTACGCCGCCCGAACTTTTGACTTTGGTAAAACCTACACGGCGGGCACGCCCAACGGCTCGCAGGTGTTACTGGGCCAGGCGGAAGCTGGGGCGTATGAACGAACCGGCAACTACGAATACGGAGAGCTGCGTGAGCGGCGCGGCGAGGAGTCGCCCATCGGCAATGTGCGCAAGTGCCACTTCTGCCTGCACCGCCTGGCCGAAGGAATGCTGCCCAGTTGCGTCACTACCTGTGTCGGGCGGGCCACTTATTTTGGCGACGCCAACGACCCCGACAGCCTGGTGGCCGAATTGATTGCCAAACCCAATGTGATGCGGCTCAAGGAAGAACTGGGCACCAAGCCGCGGGTCTATTACTTAACGTAAAGGAGGATCACCATGACTTTCAAACGGATTGCCTACGGCTTGAGTATTCTGGCCATCATATTTGGCGGGTGGGGTGTGTACGACCGGCTCGTTCACGGGCATGAAAACGCTGCCTATGGTTCCTACGTGGTTTGGGGCCTGTGGGTGGCGATGTATCTTTTCTTTGCCGGCGTCGCCGCCGGGTCGTTTATGGTGGCTACCCTGGATCTGTTGTTCCAAATCAAGATCTTTCGAAATACCGGACGGCTGGCTTTGTGGGTAGGGCTGATCAGCCTGGGCGCGGGCCTGCTGCAAATCTGGCTCGACCTGGGCCACATGTGGCGCATCTGGAAGATTTATGTGCAGGGTAACATCACCTCGGTGATGGGCCAGATGGTCTGGGGGTACACCCTGTTTGGACTGTTGCTGGCGGCCTCGCTCTATCTGGCCATCCGCCAGCCGGAGAGCAAAATCCTGCGGGTTTTGATGATCATCGGTCTACCCCTGTCGCTGTTTGTCAGCGGCGCGGTGGGGGCGCTGTTAGGCGTGCAGGCCAGCCGGCCTTTCTGGCACGTGGGGCTGCTGCCGGTCCAGTTTCCGGTCTTCTCCCTGGCTTCGGGCGTGGCGGCCATGCTGGCTGTGTTGGGTTTGTTTGGCCGGCGCGATGATCCCAACCGCGCCCAGCAGTTGTGGGTGCTGTCGTTAGCCACGGTCGGGCTGGCTCTCATCAAATTATACTTCCTGTGGGCCGATTTTTCTCAAAGCTACTACGGCAACGTGCCCCAGAATATCGAAGCGGTTAACGCCGTGTTGTTTGGGCCGTATTGGTGGGCTTTCTGGCTCATCCAAATTTTGCTCGGCACGCTGATCCCGGTGGTGGTCCTGGTGCAGCCCAATCTGGCCCGGCACAACGGTTGGGCCGGTTGGATGGGGGTCCTGGTACTGATTGGCTTTGCCTCGGCCCGGGCCAATATCGTTCTCCCGGCGCTGACCGTGCCGGAGCTGGATGCGCTGGTCACAGCCTTCTCCGGGCCGCATCTAACCTTTGAATATTTCCCTACGGCGATGGAGTGGGCCGTTACCCTGGGCAGCACCGGCCTGGCCGTGCTGGCCTTCCTGATTGGCAATGATTATCTGCCGCTGCGCGGCAAGGAGGTAGCCTGACCATGAAGAAGCAAGATACAGCTACGCAAAGGGTTGAACCCAACAACCCGCTGAATTCGGACCTGTCCCGGCGTAATTTTTTGAAAGCCTCGGCGGCGGTCGGCGGCGCAACGGCCCTGTTGGGCGGCGTCCCGCTGACACTGCGGCTGGTCGAGCAGGCCAGAGCGGAAAGCAGCGCTCAATCCAACCTGGCCGGGGGCTTTTATGAGAGCCAGCCGGAGAACCAGATACAGAGCGTTTGCCTGCAATGCAACACCGGCTGCGCCATCAAGGTCAAACTGCTGGATGGCCTGGCGGTTAAGATTGACGGCAATCCTTACAGTCCGGTGACCATGTGGCCCCATTTACCCTACGCCACCCCGGTCAAAGAGACGGCCACAACCGAAGGCGGCATCTGCCCCAAGGGCCAGGCCGGGATTCAATCGGCCTACGACCCTTACCGTATCCGCCGGGTCTTAAAACGGGCCGGTAAACGGGGCGAACAGAAGTGGGAAAGCATCCCCTTTGAGCAGGCCATTGAGGAAATTGTCAACGGTGGGAGTTTTGCCGACGGCTCGACCAGCCCCGGCTTGAACGAACTCTACGCTCTGCGCGATGCCAAATTGTTTAAAGAAATGGCTGCGGCGATAGAGGCCATCCTGGCCGAAAAGGACAAGGACAAGAAAAAGACCCTGCTGGACGAGTTCAAAACCACCTACGCCGACTATAAGGACCTGTTCATTGACTTTGAGCATCCCGACCTGGGACCGAAGAACAACCAGTTCACCTTTGCCTGGGGCCGGCTCAAGGACGGCCGGGGCGAGTTCATTAAACGCTTCGCCGGCGACGCCTTTGGCTCGGTCAACGCCCACGGCCACACTACTGTCTGCCAGGGGTCGCTCTACTTTACCGGCAAGGCCATGAGCGAGCAGTTTGTGGAGGGCAAATGGAGCGGCGGCGAAAAGTTCTACTGGCAGGCCGACCTGGCCAACGCCGAGTTTGCCATCCTGGTCGGCAACAATGTATTTGAAGGCGGCTACGGCCCGCCCTATCGCGCCCAAAAAGTAACTGAAGGCTTGGCCGACGGCCGGCTGAAGTACGTGGTCATTGACCCGCGCCTGGGCAAGACCGGGGCCAAAGCCTGGAAGTGGCTGCCCAACAAGCCCGGTACCGAGGCGGCCATCGCCCTGGCCTTGATCCAACTGGTCATCGCCAACGAAAAGTACAACAAAGGTTACCTGGAGAACGCCAACAAAGCCGCGGCCGATGCCGACGGTGAACCCAACTACTGCAACGCCGCCTGGCTGGTCAAGCTGGACGAGCACGGCCCCGGCAAGCTCCTGCGCGGCTCCGACCTGGGACTGGAGTTGGAGGAACGGGAAAAAGCCGACGGCTCCGGCACGTGGAAGTTTGACCCCTTCATAGTGATGAAAGAAGGTGAACTCATTCCCTTCGACCCCAACGACACCGAAAACCCGGTCGAGGGTGATCTGTTGGTGGACGCCGAAGTAGATGGGGTGGACAAAGAGGGCAGTGCCATCAAGATCAAGGTCAAGAGCGGCCTGCAAGTCCTCTTCGACAGCGCCAGCGAGCACACCGTCGAAGAGTGGGCCGAGATTGCGGGTGTATCCGCCCGCGACCTGGCTGAAATCGCCCAGGAATTTACCCGCCACGGGCGCAAAGCCTCGGCCGACATTCACCGGGGCGTCAGCCAGCACACCAACGGCTACTACAACGTCCAGGCCTGGAATGACCTCAACCTGCTGATCGGCAACTACGACTACCAGGGCGGCATGACCGTGGCCAAAGCCTACGACCAGAACGGGGCCAAGGAAGGCCAGCCCTACCCCATCGCCAAGATGATCGAAGGCAGCCTCAAGAAATTCGGCGTGGATCTCATCCGTTCGCAGGTCAAATACGATGCCAGCACGATCTTTGCCGATTACCCGGCCAAGCGGCCCTGGTATCCCCTGGCCACCGATATTTACCAGGAGATTGTGCCTTCCATCGGCGACGCCTACCCCTACCCCACGAAAGCCCTGTTCCTGTATATGGGGTCGCCGGTCTATGCGCTGCCGGCGGGCCACACCAACATCGAGGTTCTCAAGGACCCGGCCAAACTGCCGCTCTTTGTCACCTTCGACATCACCATCGGCGAGACTTCCATGTACGCCGACTACATCATCCCCGACCTGAGCTTCCTGGAGCGCTGGGAATTCCACAAATCCCATCCCTCGATCATCGCCAAGAACGCGCCCATCCGCCAGCCGGCTATCGCTCCGATGACGGAGACGGTCAAGGTGTTTGGGATTGAGCAGCCGCTCGGCCTGGAAAGCTTTCTGCTGGCGGTTGCCGAGAAGATGGAACTGCCCGGCTTTGGGCCAAACGGGTTTGGCGAAGGGCTGCCATTTGTCCGCCAGGAAGACCTGTATATCAAGCAGGCGGCTAACGTGGCTGCCGGCGAAAAGCCGGAACTGGCCGACGCCGTGCCCGAAGCCGATGATGCCGAAGTGGAGCTGTTTATGCAAGCCCGGCGGCATCTGCCCAAGACGGTCTTCGATGTGGACGCCTGGAAAGCCGCCATCGGCAACGATGAAAGTATGTGGCGGCGGGTCGTTTATGTCCTGAACCGGGGCGGCCGCTTCCAGGATTACGCCAAGTTGTTTGATGGCGAGAAGCTGGCCAACAAATACGGCAAATATCTGAGCCTGTACTGCGAGAAGACCTACGACAGCAAGAACAGCATGACCGGCGAGCATTTTTCCGGTGTGACCCGTTACTTTGAGCCAGGCCAGGACGCCCTGGGCAACAACGTGGCCGTCGCCGACGAGGCCGAAGGATATGGCATGACCCTGATCACCTATCGCACCATCGTCCAGACCAAGAGCCGCACTGCCGGCAACTACTGGCTCAAGGCCGTCGAGCCAAGCAACTATTTGATTATCAACAGCCAGGACGCTCGCGCTTTGGGCCTGCAAAACGGTGACCATGTCAGGATCGTGTCCAAAACCAACCCGGATGGGGTCTGGGATTTGGGCAACGGCCAGACGGTACCCATGGAGGGCGCGGTCCAGGTTATCGAGGGGCTGCGGCCCGGCGTGGTCGGCTTCAGCCTGGGCTTCGGTCACTGGGCCTACGGGGCCCGGGAGGTGGTGATTGACGGGCAGACCATCGCCAGTGATGCCATCCGGGCTACCGGCCTGCACGCCAACGCGGCCATGCGCACCGACACCCACAACCCCAACACCTGCCTGCGCGACCTGGTCGGCGGCTCGGCAGTCTTTTACGACAGCCGGGTCAAGCTGGTCAAGGTCGGCGGCACGGTGTGAGGGTAACATTGTCGGACTTGAGAAACTAGAAATCAATTTTGTCTCGGGAGTCCAGAAGTCATTCTGGACTCCTTTTAGCGAACAGCGGAAACACGTGGGAGGCCGGTTATGCGTCGTTATGGTTGGTTAGCGGGATTGGTGTTGATCATTGGGCTGGGCTGGTTTTTCTTTAACCCGCCCCGCTTTTGGCTCAATATGACTAAATCAGTTGACCCAACCCCAGGGGCTGGGGCGCAGTTGATCGTCCAATATGATTGCCGCAGTTGCCATCAAATTGGCGGAGAGGGGGCTTTGAAAGCGCCCAACCTAAACGGTATTACCCAACGGATTAGCGACCCGGCCCAGGTGACACTACGGCTGTGGTTACAAAATCCCAGAGCGGTTAAGGGCAATACTGCCATGCCCAATTTTCATCTGTCGGATAGCGAGATTGAGGCTATTATTGTCTATCTGACCCAAGTAGACAGTCAGGGCCAAACCCGTTAAAATGGAAGAGGATAAATCTATGCCTACGTTTGAAGAATTACTCTATCAGTCGGCGGTGCTGCACCAACACCTTTGCCCCCGCCAGGTTTTGGGCGTGCGGATGGGGCTGGCGGCCGGGCGATGGTTAGGGCTAGAGGTGCCCCAAGCCGAAAAGCGCATCCTGACCATCGTCGAAACCGACGGCTGCCTGATTGATGGCCTGGCCGTTGCTACCGGCTGCCGGGTGGGCCGGCGGACCATGCGGGTATTGGATTTTGGTAAAGTCGCCGCTACCTTTGTTGATACTCAAACCGGCCGGGCGGTACGGATTGCGCCCAGCGCCAGCACCCGAAAACGGGCGAAGGATTATGCGCCAGAGGCTCAGAATCGCTGGGAAGGTTATCTGCTGGGCTACCAGCGTATGCCCGAGGCTGAATTGCTAGACATCCAGGAAGTGGTGCTGACCGGATCGGTGGAAAAAATCTTGAGCAAAGATGGTTACCGGGTAAACTGCGAAATCTGCGGCGAGGAGATCATCAACGAGCGGGAAGTTATCCGGGACGGCTCGATCCTGTGCCGCTCCTGCGCCGGAGCGCGGTATTATTGTCTTATGGATGCGCCAATCGCTGTACCGGCGGCCAATTTTCTTGAATTAGCCCTGGCCGAGATTCCTTTGGCCCAAATTCAAACCAATCACCTTTGAGGAGACAAAAATGAGCCAACTGCCGCAGCCTTATCTTGATTTTCAGCAGAAATATCCCGACATCTGGCAGGCCTACGACCAGCTCGGGGCAGCCGTTCACGCTGCCGGGCCGCTTGATGAAAAGAGCCGGGCTTTGGTTAAGCTGGCCCTGGCCATTGGCGGGCAGCGAGAAGGAGCCGTGCATGCTCACGTCCGCAAACTGGTCGAATTGGGCGTTAGCGCCGAGGAAATCCGGCAGGTAGCGCTTCTGGCGATTCCCACTCTGGGCTTTCCGACTACGATGGCCGCCTTGACCTGGATTGAGGATGTCTTGGGGTCGGCTTAAAGGTCACTATGCTTCCCTTGCCCCCCTTTGAGGGTCAGCCCGTTTCTCTTCAAGTCGAACAATGTCTGAATGGCCGGCACAAAGATGCTGGCTGTCGCCGCTGTGCCGACGCCTGTCCCGCTCAGGCGATTACACTGCATCCCCAGAATGACCGCTCTCCTCACGGCCCCTTGCTGCCCCGACTAAATGATGAGGCGTGTGTTCGCTGCGGGTTATGCCTGCATGCTTGTCCCACCGATGTCTTTAGCCAGGCCAGCCCGCCGGAAGTCAAGTTCGCTCAGACGATTTCCAATTTGCCAGAGGCACCTCTGGCTTTAGCTTGTTTGCAGCATCCTGACCCGGCAGCAACTGGTGGGCCGGTGGCGGCAGTAGTTCGTCATCAACGCTGCCTGGCAGCACTCTCGCTTTCTCACCTCATTGACCTCAGTCATAACGGCCAGCGCAAGCTTTGGCTGGATGATACCCCTTGCGCTGGGTGCCCTATCGGACACGCCCAATCCTTTATCGTCCAGACAGCCGCCGCAACTAATCGCCTGCTCCAAGCTTTTGGTCGCCCCCCCGCTATCCACACTCGCTTGAGCCAGCCGGACTTGTTAGCGGCAGAGACCAGTCCGAAGCCGTTATTGGAGGGCAACCAACCAAAGTTATCACGCCGGGGCCTCTTTAGCGCCCTGGGAAAAGTAACTCAGCCGGGGGAGCCACTCGTTGATCCTTCTTCACCGCCCGCCACCTCCGGGCCTGTGCCGGTAAGCCAGCGTCTGCCTCATCATCTGCCTCCCTCGCGCCAACGGCTGCGTCAGCAGCTTGCTCATCTGGGTGAGCCGGTCAAGGAGTCCCTCGAGATAGCCGGACTTCCCTTTGCCAATGTCAAGATTGACGCCAAGGCCTGTTCCGCCTGTCGCTTGTGCGCTCGCTTCTGTCCGACCGAGGCGTTGTATTTTGTAGCCGATGCCGAAAGCTTTGGCATTTCTTTCAAAGCGGCTACTTGTCTGGATTGTGGGATTTGCGCAGTTGCTTGCCCTGAGGGTGTGGTAAGTTTTGAGGTACAGTTACCGGCAAAGGCGTTGATTGCCGATAAAACAGATTGGCTGGTCGTCGGTAATCTAGCTCTTTGCACCGGCTGTGGTGAACCAGTAGCCGTACGAGGCGATGAGGCTGGCAACCAGCCGCTTTGTTATAGTTGTCGTCAGAGGGGTGGCCCAATGCAGCCCTTAAAAGATACGGCTGGTCTAATGGCTGATTTGCTAAAGAAGACACTTTAAGAATCGCTGTCGGTACTTAATGAGATATGAGCCTATCAAACCCAGTGCTCTTCCGAGGGCCATGTTCTCTTACGTGTAACCTTTCCTCTGGACTGTCTCCTAAAGTCCCCCTTTTACCTGAGCAAAGCTTAACCTCAGGCAGTTTTTCCTTTTTGACCTGTATCTCTGCTCGATCAATTGCCTGAGAAGTTTGCTGAATTACGGCGTGGACGAATGGGAGAGGCAGATCGAGTTAGCCAAGCGTCTATTAATGGACTAATGTAGACGACACAAACACTATTTTTGGCGCAGCTCAGCTAGACTTATCTCACCCAAGAGAACACTGATCAACACTGGCAACTCATCCATGGAAAAACGGCGTAACATCGCTCCCAGCCAACTGCGCCGGACGCAGAATTTGAGTTTCAGCCAGCGTCTCCCACCTGGCTCCGTCCGCTCTTGGGCGCAGAAAATCGGACCTAGTGAATCTAATTTCAAAAGAATTGCCAATAACAGTAACATGGGCGACAGTACCACCAACCCGGTGGCGCTGCCAGCTATATCAATGAGACGCATTAGCGGCATTACTCATCTCCCGCAATTACCTCTTCTGTAGTCAAATCTACTTTTCCCAGCTACATACCTTTTAAGGCCGGAGGATGAATATTGGCCTGATAACCATTGGCCAGGGTTTGCACGATTGAGCGCGGAGTCAAAACGTGAACCAGCAGGTCATCAGGGCGAGGAAGATGTTCTCCATAACCCTCGGGCCGTCAAGCCAGCAAGGCATCCTTAAGAACGAGATAGGCTGTTTTCCAGCTTCCATAATGACGAAGCTACCTGGGGCAAGTTTGAAAGTCGTTCCGGGTAGGTTAACTTTTGTTTCCCAACGATTCGTTCCTGGTGCAAAGCAGCATCCAACTCATTCACAGATATACTTGTCCCCAGGCAAAATGGTTGATCTTGAGCAGGATTAGTCCTCTTTCACTATCTTTGCACTTTTCTAACTGAATATTGGAGGCATGGCCTCAATCCGAGGATAATAAGGTTTGCCGAGAACCACTATCCCGGAGGAGAACCATGCCCAAGCCAATTGTATGTCTATCGCTCGCCCTGTGCCAGTTTGCGGAAGTGTTCCGGCCCTGTTTCAGTCAACGCCAGTGGAAGTACTTTGTGATCGTACTACTGGGCTTGATTGAATGTGAGGGGCGGCGAACCCTGAGCGGATTGCTGAGCACGGTGGGCGAAAAGGTAAGTATATGCGACTTGTCCCGCTTCTTTAGTCGCTGGCAGTGGTCGGCGAGGGAGGTGGCACAGCGGTGGTTAGCCCGCTTTCGTGAGCAGATGCAGCCGCAGGTGGCAGCCGAGCATCAGCGTCAACAAGCCCAACGAACCAAACGCCGAGGTCGTTACCGCGCAACCGTGGTGACAGGTTACTTGATTGGGGACGACTCGGTCTACGTGAAGCCCAAAGGGCGGCAGATGAAAGGCTTAGGCCGGCATTATGCCAGTAGCGAAGAGCGGGTAATGACGGGACATTGTCTGTTTAGCGGGTTGTATGTTTTGCTCGGGCGGCGCTGTCCCTTACAGCCACGCTTGTATCGGCAGAAAAAGGTGTGCGAGCAGGAAGGCGTCCCTTTTCAAAGTAAGATTGACTTGCTCGTGACCGAGATTGAGCAGTTTGAGCCGGTCGTGGGGACCCACACCCATCTGCTGATTGATAGCTGGTTTCATTGTCGGCAGGTCAGACGAGCCGCCCAAAAGCGAGGCTGGGATGTCAGTGGGGCGCTGAAGAGTAACCGTAAACTACGCCAAATTGACGCCGATGGCAATCGAACTTGGCTCACTCTGGCCGATTATGCCGCTCAACTTAAGTCAGACGACTGGCAAGAGGCGGTTTGGCCCTCCCAAGAGGGTGACCGACCGGTCTATGTCCACGCGGTTAAAACCTGGATCCGCAAGTTGGGACCCACCCTGCTGCTCATCCCCTGTCACGACCGCGACAACCCCGGCAAGTCCATTCGTTACTGGGGCTCAACTCTGGTTGAGGCCGAACCGCAAACGCTGATTAACCATTTAGCCGTGCGTTGGAACGTCGAGGTCTTGTTTGAAGATAATAAAGACCTCCTGGGAGCCGATCATTATCAACTCATGAGCGCCGAAGCCATCCTCCGTTTCTGGACCCTGATCGCTTGCCTGGGCTATTTCCTGGATGAACAAAAAGCCCTGCGGCCCGACTGTACGACTTGGGGTGAGGTACGCCGTGCCCTACAAAAGGAGCAGCAGGTCAATCTCCTGACCTGGTTGGAGGCCCAGTTCAAGGCCGGTCTATCGGTCGAGCAAATCACTACCCAATTGGCTATATTCAGTTCTTAAAGTGCAAAGATAGTGCTTGTGTGTTTTTGAAAAGCAAACTCCTGTGAATAAACCATGGGTTTGACAAAAATACCTCGGAAGAGCTTTCGGCCCAATTGTCACGCCTCAAGGATGAGAAGTTGAAGGTTATCCTGAGCTGCAATTAAGGTATCTTCTTAACGCAATCCTTCCCTAACCGAAACTCCCAGCCGAGCCAGAACCTCTTTCAAATCGGCCAGTTTGTCAGCCGGTACCAGCGCCAGGGCGCGATTGCCCGCCGGGAAGAGGGTTAGGTAAGCTTGGACTTCTGGTCGGTCGAGCAGCTCATTCAGGGTGGTTTGATCGCGGAACTCAATCAGGGTCAGGGTTTCGACAGCGGCATCGCCGTAGTAGCCTCCCCAGGCTTTGAGTTGGTCGAGCAATATATCTGGCAGCGTACCACGATGCAGTTTGCGCAGTTCCTCCAGCAGCGCCAGGACTTTGTTGCGGCTGCCGCCGGCCCGGCGCACCGAGGCCGGGGTCAAGCGCCACATCCCCTCAGCCGATTCCTCGGCCAGCTTGGCCAGCCGGCCCCGTAAATGCAGGCTGGGCACAGCGTGAAGCGGCTGCACGGTTCCATCAGCCTGAACGATGACGCTGTTATCGGCGGCTTCGGGCCGCGCCCCCGATACCGCCGGAAAGAGGTTCTGGTGGACCAGCCCGGTCGCCAATTTGGCCTGCTGCCCCTTTTTGATGAGGGCGATTTCGGGGGTGAGCGAGCGAGCCAGGTACTTGCCGCTGGACGGCTGCTCCATCAAGCCGGCCAACAATTCAGGGGTGGCGGCCTGGAGCAGGCTGACCCCGGTGCGGAAGACGATTCGTTCATGGTGGGCCGCCCATTCGTCCAGGGAGCGACGCACATTTTGGGGCAGTTCGACGGCGCTGGTTTGGGCTAGAAATTCAATAACTTGCTCTACCGACAGGCCCAACTGTTGGGCGCGATAGACAGCCTCTCGCGACAGCCGGAATTGGAAGGCGCCCCGGTCCACCTGCTCTCGATCCGTAAACAAATCCAGTTGGGCCAGCGTAGCCAGGGATACCGGCCCCAACACCATCACCTGGAAATTGGGCTGGACGACGACCCGGCCCGTTTCGGTCTCGGCTGGTGGTGAGGCTGATGCGGTCAGGAGCGCCCGGCCGGTGGGAGTTAATCGAAAGGCCTGCCACATGTCCACCTGGCCCGGGGCGGACGGTTCGGCCTGATTAAAGCCCAATTCGATCAGGCCAAGCTGGTACAAAAAACCGCTCAACACGGCGCTGACAAACCCTTCTTCCAGGGCATCGAATTTTTTGATCACCTGTTTCGGGTCGCCATAGTAGTTGCCGCCGTAGCTGCTGTAATACCAACTGCCGCGATGGGATTCAACCCGGCTGCGTTCATAAAAAAGAAAATCGGAATTGGTGTTGCGAAGCTGTTCCAGGAACTCTTCCAACTCCAGCCAGGCCTGGCCAGGGGCAGTTTTGAGCGTATCCAGCACAAATTGGCGGGCCTGGTTGTAACGCGGTTGGTAGGTGGTGGCTTCGTCGCCCAGTTCTTTCAACCCGCTGAGTTTGGGCCAGGCTTCCAGGCAGGCGCTCAATTGCTCAAGGGGAGACCAGCTCCAAAACTTGGGGATGTCCAGAGCGTCACGGCTGTTGGGACGCAGCACGCCTCTATCCACCTGGGCCAGCTTGAGCGCTTCCAGCAATTGGCGTAACAGCATGAGCCGCCCGGTATCTTCTTCGCGCCGGGTGTCGTCCAGCCGCGTATCTGCGACCAGCAGAATATCGTTAATGGCCTTGAGCCAGCGCTTGCCGACGCTGCCATTTTGATTCAGGGTAACTTCATTGCGGCGCAAAAAATCCCAATAGAGGTATAGATCGCGCAGCAGTAGGGTTGGCTCGCCGCGTTCAACTCGGATCGGCTGCCAGTCGCCGGTGCTGGGCGGTAAAGGCTCCGGGTCGGGCAGGTAGCGCCGGATGGCCTGCGGAATATACAGGGTGGCCGCCGGGTGGAATTGCAGTTTGAAAGCATTGCCGGCGGAATTGAGACTGGGCTGCCGGCTAAACACCAGGCCAAAATAAGTCAGACGGGCGATGACATCCTCAAAAATCTTGGAATCTGCGCGATGAGGACTGCCGGCGTAGCCGTCGGCATAGGGTACATCAGAACGATAATAATAGTAGCCTTTGGGTTTTTCCGGCTCCGGCGTAGGGCGGATCAGCTTGGCGCGGGCAAGTTCGCGCTGGAAACTGCGACTGGAGGCCTGACCGCCGCGCAGCAGCAGCCGGTTGAGCACAGCTTGCTCCCGCTCGTTGAGCTGGGCCAGCGAGGTATGCACGCGCTCTTCGGTAAAAAATTGCTGGCGTAGCAGGGCCGACAAGGTGGCTTTGGCCGGTTTTTTGCCCCCTTTGCTAATTACTCCGGCGGCCTCAGCCATTTCCCGCAAGGTGTTGGCGTTATAGTCGTCAAGAATGGTGTCAACTTCGTTCATTATTGCACGTCATCGGTCTGTTTAGGAGTATATCCGGCTTTTTCCAATTCGGCGGTAAGCGGTTCGACCGCTGTTTTGGGGATCAGGACCAGCCGGGGTGAGAGTTCGGCGATCAAGTGCTGTCCCAACGACGTAACCGCTTTCATTTCGGTTAAAGCATAATCATCGCCAAACTCAATCAGGGTGACATCTTCGTAGATGCGGACCTGGCCGTAAGCCTGCCACCAGCTTTCTAGCTGGCGGCGCAGCGCCGGCGGCAGCGGGATAGCGAGAAGCTGCTCCCAATTATACAGAATATCGGTCAGGGCCACGCCTTTTTCAAACGATTGGTGCGCGGCCTGAGCGTCGAGGCGGTAGACAAAGCGGCCGGGCACCGCCTCGTCCAGCCGGGCAATTTGATCCAACAGGTTATGCGCCTGGGCGCTGATGGCCGCCGGATCAACAATGATACTGGCCTCGTCCATTTTTACCGCTTCGGCGGGCGGCGTAGATAGGGCCGGAACCACGTCGGGCTGAGACAGAGTAGGGGTTTCCACCCGATCCCAATACAGATCGGCCAGCCCATGGAAACGCGCAGCAACCAAAATACCCTTTTTCAAACTCAGATCGGCCAGGCCCAGCCAATGCAAGGGGCTACTAATAAGCCAGCGGACAAAAGCCCCCTGGGCTGCCTGCCAGTCCTGTTCATTACCCGGCTTCAAGTCGCGCCCCTGGTAGGTTAAAAACCAGGCAGATTTCGTCCCATAGCTATAATAAGGTTGGGCGACATGGCCATCAAAACGGGGCCAGACAGCGCGGAGCAGGGGTTGCAGATCGTTCAGGGCGACCCATTCGCCGTCGGGCAGGTAAGACAGCACTCGCAGGATAAGCTGGCGAAATCGGGTCAGATTCGCGGCCAGGTTGGCCGGTTTAAAGTAGGGAGAATTCCAGGCCCGCCGCAGCTTCAAGGCCGGCGTGGTGCGGAGTAAATCCCACAATTCTGTCCAATTGAGCATCTGGAAGTAGAGCCGGGCCAGGAGAGCCTGCTGAGCGGCTTCGGTCTGGCGCAAGTACTGCCCCTTGACTTCCGGCCAGACGGTGACCGGACTGCCTGGTTGGATCAGGCCGGCAGCGGTCAACAGGGCGAAGATAAATTCCAGCCTGGCCTCATCTCCGGCAATGGGGGCCAGCCGGCCTACGGTTTCGTCGGGCAGCGACCAGGCGGGGGACGGAACGGTTAGGTTAATATCCTGGGCATAGGGCTGAAGGTTGCTCCGCTGGCTGAGGGCCAGGATTTCAGCCGGATCATAATCCCACTCAGCCAGAGCCGGGTAGAATTTTTCCAGGCGGGGATGGGGCATAGGCGGCCGCAGCGGCGGCGAGGATTGTTCCAGGAGCACTGCTACCTGGTTGGCCTGCCGGACCAGGGCCGACGGGTCGGCCAGGCGCAGTTCGTCGGCTTCAGGATCGGGCAGACGGTTGGGATGGCTGGCAATAACCTCGGCCAGCAGCGCCGGCAGTTCACGGGCGACAGCGCGAGGGACAACATCGGCTTCAAGGGTGTAAAGACCCATCGTGGAGGCAGGTAAGGCCAGACCCGCTTCGCTGAGGTGGCCGGTATAGGTAGTGAGTTTCTTGTAACTTTTGAGTTTGCCCCAGACTCCGGCTACGCGCTCGATATCGGCCACTTGAAGACCTTCTTCAGCGCCCAGCAGCGCCAGCGCCCGGAAGACCTGGCGGTGTTCTCCGTCTAGGCTGCGCCACGTTTTTTCAATCTCGTCAGGATGGATGATATATGCGCCGATTTGCCGGGACAGGTCAGCCTTGCTGGTACCTTTAATAGTCCAACCCCGCTTCTTAGCCAGATCGCGCAAATCCTGCACCTTTAACTGTTCTAAGGCCTGGCCCAATTTTCTCAGGTCGCGCTGCCGGCGCTCGTCCGTCGATTCGGACAGCCAGGCCGGGAGAACTTTGGGTTTTTGAGTTTGCGGCCTTTCAACCGAAAAAACTGGTAGAGCGGCCTCCGGCGTCTGGCCCGATTGGACCTCTTTGACCGTAAAAAAGCCGGGCGATTCGACCCACTTGAGCAGCACTGCGGCCACATGTTTGCAGTAGCCACTCCAATCGTAAGCGCAGGTACAGCGACCAACCAGATTGGCCGGGGTGGCCTCGACCTCTACATCATAACGCCGGCTGCCCATCACCTCGGCAGTCAGGCTTTGTCCACTGCGCACGGCATTTTGAATCCGATGCTGGTATTTATAAGCTTGGTTCAAGCTGCCGGATTTGAAGGTTTGTTTAAGATGGGTCAGGGTTAAGGTTTCTAATGTTGGCATTGTCGTGATGCGTGATTAATTGACCGCTCGGAGGGGGTCTGTGACCCCCGACCGACGCGGGTCGCAGATCCGCTTTGAGCCTGAACTCAAAATGTGGTTATTCTTTCCGGCGCGGTTGCCGGCTCGTAATCTTCGACTTCGTCGGCATACAAAATGATATACTGGTAGCCCTGCTCGGTCAGGAAAAGCTGGCGGTTGGCGCTAAAGTCCTGGTCCTGGGTGTCTTTGGTTACCAGGGTGTAAAAATGGGCCAGGCGGCCATCGCTCTTGGGGCGCAAAATCCGGCCCAGGCGTTGAGCTTCTTCCTGGCGGCTGCCAAACGTGCCGCTGATCTGGATCATCACATTGGCGTCGGGCAGGTCAATAGCAAAGTTGCCCACCTTGGAGATGATCAGGCGGCTGATGGTTCCATCTTTGAACTCTTTGTACAGCCGATGGCGCTCTCGCACGGGCGTTTCGCCGGTGATGAGGGGATAGCCATAGCGGGCCTCGACCTCCTTGAGTTGGTCGAGGTACATGCCGATGATGAGCACCCGGTCGTCGGTATGCTTGGCCAGCAGTTCATCCATGACCTCGAATTTGGCCGGGTTTTCGGCGGCGACGCGGTATTTCTGGCGCGGGTCGGCCAGGGCATATGCCATACGTAAATTGTCGGGCAGCGGAATGCGCACCTCGACCACGTCGGCGGTGGCAATCCAGCCCTGCCGTTCTAGGTCTTTCCAGGGGACATCATACTTCTTGGGGCCGATCAACGAGAAAACATCCTCCTCCCGGCCATCCTCGCGGACCAAGGTGGCCGTCAGCCCCAACCGGCGGCGGGCCTGGATTTCGGCGGTGATGCGAAAGACCGGCGCAGGCAGTAAATGCACTTCGTCGTAGACAATCAGGCCCCAATCGCGCTGGCTGAACAGCTCAAAGTGAGGAAACTCTTCCACCAGTGGCAAATCCTGGCCTTTGGTACCGCGCTTGCGGTAGGTCATGGTTTGATAAGTGGCGATGGTCACCGGCCGGATGTCTTTACGCTGGCCGGTGTACTCGCCGATCTGGTCTTCGGTCAGGGTCGTTTTATCGAGCAGTTCCTCAATCCACTGCTGCACCGCTACAGTGTTAGGCGTTAAAACCAGGGTGCTGCATTGCGTTTGGGCCATCGCAGCCATGCCGACAATGGTTTTGCCCGCGCCGCAGGGCAAGACAATCACCCCGGAGCCGCCGTGAGAGGCGCCACCCGCGTAAAAAACCTGAGCGGCTTCCCGTTGATAATCCCGCACATGAAAAGGCTGGTCGCGTTTGGAGGTCAGGCGCAGGTTGAGCGGCAGGGGCTCGCCGTCAACGTAGCCGGCCAGGTCTTCGGCGGGATAGCCGATGTTGACCAGGGCTTGCTTGATGTGCCCTCGCCAGGCGGGGTTAGCGTGCAGGGTTAGCGGGTCGAGCCGGCCAATCAGGTAGGGGGCAAGCTGTTTGTGCCGCGAGATTTCGGTAATCAGCGCCGCGTCTGCGGAGGTCAGCAGCAGGTCGCCGTTCCGCCGGATCAGTTTGACCCGGCCATAGCGAGCAATGTATTCGGTAATGTCTACCCGGACGTTGCCGGGAATAGGGTATTTGCTGTAATTTTCCAGCCCTTCCAAAATGGCGGAGGCGTTCAACCCGGCCGAAGCCGCGTTCCACAACGACAGGGGGGAAATGCGGTAGGTATGGATATATTCCGGGCTTTTTTCCAGCTCGGCAAAACGGGCTAACATATCCCGCGCCTCTTGATAGAGCGGGTTATCTACTTCCAGCAGGACGCTTTTATCGCCCTGAACAATAAGCGGATTCTCTGGCTTATACGTCATTAAGATGTCACCTTAAAAAAATCGGCCTATTATTGTAGCCAGAAAGTTTGTTGAAAGCAAGTGGTTTAAAAACAAAACCGCGAGGTTGACCTCGCGTTAGAAAAAAAGGGAGAGTATTTTATGACTTTGAACCAACCACCGCATAACCCAGTTCGCGCAACAGACGGCGGAAGGCCGCTTCATTTTCGGCAGCGACAACGAGGTGTCGCTCCCCGGCGACCAGACACAAGGAGCGCAGGCGGCTGTCGTTGGCAATCAGGTGGGCCAGGGCCGCATCTTTGGCCTCGATGAGCCGCGCCGGCCCCCGATCTCGGAGTTGGGTCGCCCGGTCGGCTAATTCCTGGAAGAAAATAGTCACATTGTCCGGTAGGGGATCGCCACTTTTGGCTTGCAGAAAGACTTGTATATCGGTCACCGTGTGGCCGTCCTCGGCGGCTTTGAGCACTTTGGCCGGCTGGATTTTCCAGACCATGTCGCTGGTCCGCTCGGCAAACTGCTCCAAAAAGAGCACGTCGCCGGGGGGGAGGATTTCGGTGGTGACGATGTCGTGGTTGGGCAGTACTTTGAGCACGGATCGAACTTCGATGGGCGAAGGGATGTAATCTTTGGTCAAGCCCAACACCCACGCGCCGAGGGCGTTGAGCCGGAAATAGAGCAGGCCATCGTAACGGCTCAGGCAGTCCAGGTCGTCCACCCCCCAGAGCTTGCTGTAATCGTTGCGCGCACCGGCGGGGTCAATGTAGGCTACATCAATCAGTCCCAGGGTAGCGGCGTATTCAAACAGAAAGGTCAGGATGTAGCGGCCCTGGAGGATCGGCCAGTCGCCAAAACCGGCATAGCCTAAACTGCCGTATTGGGGATCGGCAATATAGAGGTTCCACAGGTCACGGGCAATCTCGAAGATTTGACCGGTAGCGCGCATAAAGCGGGAAAATTCGTCAACGGCCAGCCAGCGCCGGGGCGGGCACTCTTTTAGCGCCTTGACGATGACGGCGCGCCGGCTGGAAGGGGCGGTCATATCCCGTTTGCCCTTGCCGCCTTGCCCTTTGATGGCCTGAACCCGGTTGAATTCATCCAGCAGCGTACTTTTTTGCCAGCGATTCCAACAGGTGCGAATGACTTCCTCAGCCGGCTGAGTCAGTGCCTTTTTGCCGGCGGGCGTAAGCTGCAATTTGGTTCCGGCCAGTTCGGCTAGCCCGGCGCTTTGCAGCAGCAGCGGCCAGGCAAAGGCTTTGATGGGCCAGGGATCGGTTTCAAACTCGTCGGTGGTGGTATCGGGAGGGTAAAAATCGCCGTCTTGGAGCACTTCGTTAATGGCTTTCGCCCCGGTGGTTGTGACCCGCTTGGTTTTGTCGCTGGCCCGGATTTTGCCCGTGTCAATCAGACGCAGCAAGGTAGGCATATCGTGCAAAGCGGCTCGCTCGGTCTCGACGCGGGTCAGGGCGATTTCCTCGCTGTCGCTTTTGTAACTGCGGCTTTGGTAATCGTACATCTGCCACGTCTGGGTGATGGTGGCCGGGGGTTCATCTACGGTATTGATTTGCACAGCCCGCGGCGGCGGCACAAAGGCTTTGAGCTGCTGCTGCACATCGCGCGGGATTTTGCGGCGGTTGTGGATGAGTAAATTCAACCACGACGGCTCTTTCATCTCACCATAAGAACTGGTTTCGCCCCAATTCGGATCGCGGCCATATTTGGCTCGAAACTGATCTGCCTCAAATATTCCACCCGACGAATGAACGGCTTCGGTAACGGCGGCCTGCTGGATGGAGTCGAGGCGCTGCCAGAGCTGGCGCAGATTCTCCGGATTGCCCAGGTAGTTTTGCAGGGTGGCAATCAGTTCATCCTTGCGAGTGGGCAGAGCCGATGATACCAGGCCGGCCAATTTTTTAAGATTGGGCACGGTGTAACTCTGCAAAAAGTCGCTTAAATTTTCGGGCTGGGGTTGACTGCTATATCTGGGCATGCTTGACAATCCTCTGGCTAATGTTTGGCTAATTTTAGCATGCCACCCCTGACCCGGCTAAATGAGGCGGTCAAAATCGCCATTATCGGTATCTTGTTATTCGGCTGACTTTATGCTAACATCACTTTGGGCTAAGACTTTTCTCGCTAAGCGGCAGATATGCAGGCATGTCCTGCGTGTTGCGTGTTCCGTTTATTTGACGCAAGACGTGAGTCGTGGGGCGAAAACTTTTTCCGACTCCGGGTAATCTGGAGGATTATAACAGCCGGGTACAAAACGCAGGAGATGGAATCTCCAACCCAAACAGGAAGTAGCCATGTCACAGACAGATATAAATGTGCTCAAAGAGGCGCTGAAACTTCATGGGTCAGGCCAACCGGGCGAAAAGACCAAACGGTATGTCGGCCAATTTTTTAAGCGAACGCGCCTGGGAACAAGGATTTCAGCCCAAGTGGTAGGTAATCACGGCACTTACACGGTAACAGTCCGAGTTGACGAAAAAGGGACAACCTCCGCCTGTAGTTGTTACATTGGCAAACACGGTTACTGCCATCACTGTGCGGCCCTGGCCCTAACTTTCTTGAATGATCCATCTTCCTTCCGCGAGATCAAAACCAAATCTCTGGCTGCGGTTCAAGAGTTGGCCGAACTGACCGAATATTTGCAGAGCGTCACTCTCGACTCACTGCTGCAAGAATTGAAGGCGCATGGCATTACCCAGAAAGCCTTTGCCGAGGGCATCGGGATGAACTCCCGCCACCTATCTGCTGTTAAATCGAGCGAGTTAAGGAATCATTTCTATCATGAGTTGGGGGCGACGAAATTGGCTTGTTTGTGGGTGTTAGAGCGTTTCGGTAAGGCCAACCAGGGTGATCAGTAAGTTTCACCCTATGAAGGAGAACAAACAGGGATGAATTCTCAAAGCCATAGACCACGGGGATATGTCGGCGCAGGAGATAGATACCTTCCCAGAATCGAGCGGGAGCTTAATCGCTTCCTCATCAAGACGCAATATGAATTCAGGCAAGCCTAATCTTTCACCACCGTCTCCCAGTGCGTCTCTTCCCCCTCAATATAACTTCTCCCTCAACCCTTACCCGGAGATGCGTTTTTCCAGTTGTCCGGATTGTGGTCGTAAAACCGGCCAACGGAAACTACCGCTGCTCATTCACATTGACCCCTTCCACCTGATTGCCCTCAACTATACCTGTCGTTATTGCCAGCACTGCGATAGGTTGATTGGCCACAAAGACGAGCTTGAACATTTGTTGACCGCTATGTTTAGGCAATACGATCCCTCGGTCATTGGCAATGATTATCTCATCGTGGGCACGGTCGAGAAAAAAGCCTGGCGGGCAGGGCTAAGCCAGCCCAAATCCGTCGCCGAAATGTTGCCGCAGACCCACGATTTCAAAAGCTATCAAGAAATCCGTATGACCATGGGCGGCTGGTTCCACGTTGACCAGGAACCGCCGGTTATGACTCCCTCCATCAACAGAGTGGGTTAAACGCCGATAACGAGTTTCTGTAAAAATGGGCGTGAGAGTTGGACCCGCCTTCCGAAGCATAATCACGTTCCTATAGAAACGTTAAATTGAAGCGCGTTTTGGCTTCAAAAATCATCTCGAAAAGCAAAAAGAGGCCGAATTATCAATAAATTCGACCTCTTTCTTTTATGTTTTTGAAAAGCAACCCCCTGGTTTATTACCAGGAGCGTGAGACTTGGATGCCTCGGGAGAGCTTTTAGCCCAATTGTCACGCCCCAAGAATGAGAAATTGAAGGTGGTTCTGCGCCTAAAATAAGGCGTTTTTTATCGCAACCCTTCCCTAACCGGAATCCCCAGCCGAGCTAGAGTCTCTTTCAGGCCGGTCAATTGGCCGGCCTGAACCAGCGCCAGGGCGCGATTGCCCGCCGGGAAGGGGGTCAGGTAAGCCCGGATTTCGGGCTGGTCGAGCAGCTCATTCAGGGTGGTTTGATCGTGGAATTCAGTCAGCGTCAGAGTTTCGACGGCGACATCGCCGTAGTAGCCTCTGGCCAATATTTAGCTAATTTTAGCTTGCTACGCCTGACTCAGTTAAACAAGGGAGGCAAAAACGCCATTATCGGTATCTTGTTATTCGGTTGACTTTATGCTAACATTACTTTGAGCTGAGATTTTTTCTGCATCAACAAGGAATATACTTATGGAGAATGTAGCTGTTAAAGATGTTGTGGATGCTCTGTTTAAACTCCCCTCAGAGCAAATTGCCACAGTCTATGAGTTCATCTTGTTCTTACAAGCCCGTCACGGTCAAACTGTTGATGTTGCTGGTGAGTGGAGTGATGAGGATGTAAACGACCTGATTGCCGCCACTCTCCATTATGCTTCAGA
Organism: Anaerolineae bacterium; assembly: GCA_023382535.1. The sequence continues at coordinate 70,106 of JAHDWA010000047.1, forward strand.
AACTGTGTTGGCAGATGAGGCTGATAATGATTGAACCGGGTGATGTCGTTACGGTTGATTTTCCAGGGATTAGCGGGCTAAAACGCCGGCCCGCTGTCGTTATTTCTACTGAAATGTATCATCACACCCGTCCCGACGTTATTTTAGGTTTGCTGACGAGCCAAACTGCGAAGGCGGCCCAGCCTACTGATTACACTTTGCAGGATTGGTCCTCGGCTGGACTGCGCACTTCCTCAGCGTTTCGCACCTTTCTCGCTACTCTGCCAGCCAGCAGTGTTACTCTCGTTGGGCACCTCTCTCCAAGAGACTGGCAAGGAGTGCAAAGCTGTCTGAAAAAAGCCTTGGCGGTGAGTTAGGATTATTTTCGTTCCCAATAACTTTCTCCTCAACTCCTGTAGACATTCCCCCGGTTAGCCCAGATTCTGGATATGGTTTAGAGATGACAAGGTGAAGAATAACATAACTAACGAATGGCTAGACGAGCTACGCCAACGTATCCAGAAGTCACTGAGCCAGGCCAAAAAAGATAAGCTGCGTACTGAATACGGGATGGTGTTTGAGTATACCCACCCCGGACTTTCGCCCGAAGTAGAAAATGAATGGCTTGATTATGTCCTCGAATTTGAACGGCAGTTTGAGCGGGCAGGGTATATCACTGTCCGCGAGCGGATTGGCAACCCGCCCATCCAACCCCTGCGTGACTTACCCCTGAATGTACTGGGCGAAGCAGTAACGATCTTGCTCGACTTGTTAGCCGCACACGGCATTGCCGTTGATTTTCTCGGCGACGTAGATGAGTTAGAAGCATACCGCTATTTGACCGAGGAACTCCTCGACGAAGAGATGGATGATATTCGCATTGAGGGAATGATGACTCATTTCACGTTTAGTACGCCTGAGTATGACGTGCAAATGTGGGTGGAGAGTTTTGTCCTGGACTTGTTCACCCATGATAAGGAGTATTTCCTGCCTGGTCTGGCAAGCCAACCGCTTTTCAATGCTCAGGGCGAGCCGATTACCGCCACCCAATTTCAACAGAAAATTGAGGCCGTTTGGGAACGTATTCCGCCGACCAACAAAGTCTCAGTAGAACCCATCGTGACGCAGGTGGAGGGGGATGAGGCCAAAGTCTCGGCTGTTATTTCCTGGAATGATGGTGTACAGAAACTTAAAGGACAGGTTGAGTCATATTTTCGTTTGCAGCCCAGCCCTTATACCGGCTGGGATGTGGTGCAGACATCGCTGTTGGATGATCTGCTGATCTGACCTCTACAGGCACGTCTTGCGTGTTCCGTCTATTTGACGCTAGACGCAACACGCAAGATGTGAGTCGTGGGGCGAAAACTTTCTGGAGGACTGTAACAGCCAGATGCAAAGCGTAGAGGGCGGAATCTCCAACCCAAACAGGGAGTAGGGCAAACTCAGCAGCGGGGAGTTAAGCTATCGGGTTCATCAGTATGAAACCGGTCCTTCACGGGAGCTTTATAAGCGCTACAATGGCGACCTGCCCGATATGATGGTGGCTTATGCTATCGCAGCCGGCATTTTGTCAGAGGCGGAAGTTCCAGCTGAGTTACTCGAAGCGATTAGCTGCCCCCTTAGTTTCTACCAATCCTTGAAAGAGCGCAATGAATTTTGGAAAATTCCAATACAAACTCATCGATCTCGGGTCCATCTTCCAAAACCGTAAGCTTCAGCTTAAGCCCAACTTGGCTAAAGCTGCCCATAAATTTCGGCGGCGGTGATGTTCAACCTGCCACTGCTTCAGGAGCGCTTCGTAACCGAGGGGGGATAATTCGCGCAGCGCGGCCAGCCATTGAGCATGCACCGTGTAATCCGATTTATGAGCCTCTTCGGGGCGAGGGGCCAGGTGTTGTAGATGGGCCTGCCAGTAAGCCATCACCTGCTGCGGCAAATCCGGGGGAGCCGACTGTTTCAAGTAGGTTTGGCGCGAGGGCTGGTCGGGCGTGGATAACTCGCCGGGTCTGATAACTACCTGGAAGAATTGGGGATACTGCTGCCGATACTGGCCGCTTATTTCACTCAAATCTTGGGTCAGCAGCCGTAAAAAATGGTAATCTGCCCCCAAGGCGCGCCGGTCTCCTGGCAACTGCGCCAGCCACGCGGTTATCTTTTGTTGAAACCAGGCCGCTCCTTTCTGCTCATCGCTTAGGCTGTCAATGAGCCAATGCAGCCACCAGCTATCGGTGGGTTGAGTCCAGCCGTAGCTCCACATCTGGGGAGCCTTTTTGATAATATCGCTTCGCCATGACTCGAACAGGGCTTGCCGGGCTGGGGGAGTGACTGGCGCTTCAGCGAAGGCTGACAGCATTGTGGCCCAATTAAAGCGGTGCTCAAAGGCGATAAGCTGAAGCTTCAGCACATTGGCCAGTTCGGTTTGGTCCAAACCCTGAGCGGCCTGCTCGTAATAGTTCAGCAGTTGCCGGTGGCCTTCTTGGTTAGCGGGATCGGCGGAATACTGAGGAATGGCCACAACCAGTAGGGAGTTGGTCGGTGTCCAGGCTTCATCCACCCGTTCGGACTTAAGCATGGCCTGTAGGGTGTCGTGGATGACCGCCAGACTCTCCTGGTACTCTTTTTTAGCCAGCAGATCTTCAATCACCGGCAAACCGTTTTGCCACTGCTGCGGAATGGTCTCTCTGAGTACATTCAGATACCGCTCCGGCGCGTACTGTTCGATGCAGTCCAAATAAAAGGCATACCAGGGTGAGTAAGGGGTGCTTAACAGGTCGTTCCAGGGAGCCATCTCCCGCTGTTGGGTTAGCCCATTGAAAAGGTCTTGCCGGTCTGTCTCTGGCAACTGCATTAAGAAATCCAGGTAGGCATGGCTATCCAGAGAGATGTGCGAAAAGTTGTCTTGCAATTCGAGGAGGAAGGGGGCAAAAGCAAAGGCATCTTCCTCTTCCTCTTCTTTGAACTTAAGCCACTCCCATTCCAGCAAACAAGTGGTCAGGTTTTCCTCCAGGGATAACCCTTCAAGATAGATCCACTCGGGCAACGCCGCTACTACATCTTCTTCGGCGGCCAACAGCGCTTCGGCAAAGCCGCTATCCGGCAAGAAGGAATGTTGCACAGCCGCCTGAACCAGGGGACACATTTTCCTGGCGATCTTTTCCAGGTCGTCAATGAAGCTGCTTTCGTCAAAGTAAGGCGGCTCCCAATGGGCTTCCTGGGTGATGTAGTCCCCCTCTTCCTGGGCCGCTTCCCCAACAACCTTGTCCCACTCTTGCCACAAACCAGACCAGGTTTGGGCCAATTTGGCGATAGAAACCGGCGTCTCCGCCGAAACTTCCGCATCAGGGGAGGTTGGCGGGCTGGCGAGAATCTGTTGGACCGTTTGCCGGGTATCCGCTTGGAGTTGTTCCAAAGCTTTATGGCGGAGGTCTGGCGGCAAGACGGCTAACAGGGCCTCCAGCAGGTGGCCGATTTCCGGTTCGGTCAGCGCCGCAATAAGCTGTTGACCCAGGAGATCACGTTGACTATTTTTAGCCGGGTTTGGCATAAGCAGGTTGTCAATCCTTTCCGAGAATACTTTAATCCAAGTATTGGTCCACTACAAGATTTATTTGTCAAAAACCTTCATTATTTTCTACTCGTCCGAATTTTTTGGCGCTGTAGCTCGGCCTCCAACTGTTCCTTCTGAGCGTCGTTAGCCAAGTGGAGCGCCGTTGGGTAAACCTGCTCGGCAAAGGAGTGATAGCTGTCACGTTTGATCAAGGGAGCAACGGCGGCGGCAAATTCGGTGGGAGTGGAGATGGCTGCCAGCGAGGTGAGATAAGCGGTCAGATATCCTTTCTGATCCCCATGAATCATCCAACTGCCAATTTCGTCGGCAAAGACGATTTCTGCGCCCTGTTCCATCACATCAATCAAGGCATACAAAATGTTGAAACATACCACCGCCTGCAGATGCTCGCCCTGTCTACTCACTTGGGTGCTGGCTTTGAGAAAATCGCTCAATTCCTCAAACCAGTCCTCGGTTTCCTCGGGGATATGGCTAAAGTTCTTTGAATTGATGTTGAAGGGAGCGTAGTAAGCTCCGGCCAGCGACTCTCGTTGAAATTGCTCGATTTCGGCCAATAGGCTCTCGCCATCAACCGGCGTTGGCGGCACTGAGTCGGCCCACTTCCCAAAAACCCAGCGGCGCTGATCGTGTTCCATTTGATCATAGGCCTGACTGAGTAAATCCAGCAAAACAGCATGTTCCTGCTTTGACAGATATTCAAACACGGTTGATTTATCCATTTTTTGACATTCCTTTGAAAAACAAAATTGTTGGATCAGCTAAATTTAGCTTATGTATTGTAAAGCTTGGCTTGATGCAGCCGTCTGATCAAGGCCGAGCGGTTGTGGTAATCCCGGTAAATCTTGTTCAGGCGGACCTGAAAGGTGTCCTGCTCCCCTTGATGCTGGGCCAGGTCGCGCAGGTCGGCCAGGTGCTGCACGGCTTGCTCATAAGCGCTGCTCGTTTTTTGTTCCAGCAGCTCAACGATTTCCTGCCAAAGCTGGGTTTCGCGGGCAGCCAAGGACTCCATCTTTTGCAAGTGCCTGGCTCGAGCCTCAGCAGCGCGTTGGACCTGCGCCTCTTTTTCGGCCCGCTCGGCGGCAGTGAGTAAATCGCTGATGGTACGACGAGTGGGCTGCTTGGGCTGAGGCCGGTCTGACAATTTTGCCAGTTCCCGGTTGAAGGCTGCCGTAAGTTGCGGTTCGCCTTGAGCCAGCCGTAACAACCATACCTCACTTTGCTCGCGTGAAAGCTGCCCAATCGCCCCGCGCAAATCGGCCTACTCACCGTTAGCGGACTGGCGCTGGCTTCGGCGGCTGCCGTTACCAGGTGCTCGTCCAGGCCAAATAATTCAATAAAAACCCGCAATCCCGCCGAAAGCTGGCGCAATCCTGGCGGCACCGGCGGCTCTTTGACCGTCTCAAGCATTTCCTCTTCCAGGGTGATGGCCTTAAGCCAGGCCAGGTATAACAAGCGATAGTCGCCATGCAAGATGTCATCGCGCAGCCCCAGCAGTCGAGGCAGCCAGCCTTCCCCCTCGATCCAACCCCACTCTGCCTCTTCCTCACGCCATTCGATGTTGAGGATAACATACTCCCCCTTTCGACCAGCGATACAAACTCCTCAACAATTGGCGGGCGGCAGTAGGCCCGCATCTGCTCCAGATCAAGGACCTTTTGGGGAAAGCGGAACATCAACTGGCAACTACCCCAGTTAGCGATGTAAAACATAGCATCGAAGTATTGGAGCAGCACCTTTTCGGGATCGCCTCGAAAGTCGCCGTAGTTGTAGGTAAAGGCGGCGCTGGTCGGGGTCAACACGACCCGGCTGGACAACTGCCGCATGGCGGCCTGTTCCTCATCGGTCAGAGGGCGATCCATCGCCTGAAATTCGTAATATTGGTACTCGCTCATTTAAGCATTCCTCTTCAGAGTTGGCGGTATGCAGGTGGTTAGCTTAGGCTCTCCAGCTTGAGTTGGACTCCCTGGCTCTTATTCTCCTGCAAAACAAGCTCGTAGCCGATGGCTTTGTAGCCCGTTCGCCGCCGGGCGTGCATCTTTGCCAGCATCGGGACTTCAAAATCCACGTAATCGTAGATGATTACTTCTTTCTTGGCTGTGTTCAGCCGGTGGAGCCGCCCGACATACTGGGTCAGGGTGCCTCGCCAGGAGATGGGTAGGGCCAGAAAGAGGGTATCCAGCCGTGCATCGTCGAAGCCTTCACCCAGGTAACGTCCGGTAGCCACCAACACTCGCGGCTGATCCGCCGGAATAGCGGCGATTTGCTCGGCCAGTTGTTTTCGCTGCTTTTTGCCCATTCCGCCGCTCATGACGATAACATTTTGGATTTGCTGGGCCAGCAGATTTGCCAGTAAATCCAGATGTTCCCGCCGTTCGGTCAGCAGAACCGGAAAACGGTTCGCCCGCACCGCAGCAATCACATCCTGAACGATCAGGTGATTACGCTGATCGTCCCTGCTCAGCAAGTCATAGACTTCTTGAATAGAGAGTGAGGTCACATTCTGCAAATGAGCGGGGAGGTGAAAGGGGGTCGGTCGAACGATAACCTGATGGTCAAAAGGCCGTTGCTCAGCCTGTTTACGGTCATCCACGCGATAGCGAACGGGACCACACTGCATAAAAATAATCGGATGGTGCCCATCTTTACGGACAACCGTAGCCGACAAGCCGGTTAGATACCTGGCCTTGCTTTGCCTGATGACCTGCTCAAAGCTGACGGCAGAGATGTGGTGACACTCGTCCACCATCAAGTAACCATACTTACCGACAAGATCATCAACGACGCCCTTCCGAACCAGGCTTTGAACCATGGCTACGTCAATTTTTTCGGTCGGTTGGTGCTTGCCGCCTCCAATTTGACCTATCTCTTTCGGAGCAAGGCCCAGGAACTGGCTCAACGCCTCAACCCACTGGTCGAGCAGTTGCCGGCGATGGACAATCACCAAGGTGTTGACCTGGCGTTGGGCCATCAGGTAGGCTGCTACCACCGTTTTGCCGAAGGCCGTCGAAGCCGACAAGACACCGATCTCATGCTGTAAAAGCGCATCGGCTGCCTGTTGTTGCTCGGCCCGCAAGATTCCGTGAAATTGAAGTGCAAGGGGGGTCCCGGCAAAGCGCTGATCGGTGAGCTTCACCTTGACCTGGAGTGACTGGAAAAGATCGAGGGTTTCATCGAGACAGCCACGCGGCAGCCCCAGGTGTTTAGGAAAATCTTCGCAGCAACTGATAATACGGGGTTTCCCAAACGTAGACAGGCGCATGCCCTGGGCTTGATAAAATTCCGGATTTTGAAAGGCGGCTAAACGGATCAGACGGTTACGCAGGGAAGGGGTAATATCTGCCTTGGGAATATAAAGTTGATTGCCAAGCACCAGCTCAATTTGCTCAGGCAATGGCCCAATGACTGCGGGTTCTTTCAGCCGCCTTGAAGGGGGCGCGGTCCAGGGGGTATTATCACTCTCGTCAGTGACGGGAAGTCGAATTCCGAGGAACTCGCCTTGCTTTTCCGCCTCGCCCACAACTGTCTCAATTTCCTGGCGATTCATCCGGCGGAGCGAAGCGAGGAAAGCCCATTGATCCTGATAGGGGATAAGGTTTTCATCCAGGAAAAGGCTGTGGCCTTGCTCTCGCGGCTTCTTTTGCAGTGGTAAAGCGATCAAATTGCCAAATCCGCCTTTGGGCAGTGTATCCTGGCTGGGGAAAAAGCGATCATAGGAGTCCAAACCAATCTCGGGCCGCCGCTCCATCGTTTGCGTTAGCAGGAAAGCTCCCATCTTTCGCGCCAATGCTGCTGGAATAGGCTCAGCGAAGAAGATCCAGGCGTGTCCCCCATTGCCCGATCGTGATCTCTCCAGAGCGGCCGGAACATTAAAGTGCCGGCAAGTCTCCAGGAAAGCCGCTACATCCTCTTGCCAGGTCGCTTTGTCAAAGTCGGTCGCCAGGAACCAGCAGGTTTCATCCAGCAGCATCGCATAAACGCCAATGGTAAAGTCGCGTCCTGATCTGTCCTGAGCATCTATTCCCAGAAGATGGTTGCGTACAACCTGATCGGTAACAGGCTGAAACGCCCGCTGCTTGCAATCCTCGCAGCGAATCTTGGGTTTTTCGCAGATACCGCTGACCCACTCGTTGCGACAAACGGGGGCATAACCCTGTTTGCCCGTTTTCAGGCTCTCAAATCTTTTGGGGTAGACATCTTCGCGCCCGCGAAACAAACTGCGGAAGAGGGTGATTTTCGCTTCCTGGGGAGACTGGTTGGTTACTGATGACAGATCGTCAAACGACAGTGGGGTTTCCTGCACCGGGAGAAGCAGAGATTTCTCTTGCTGTAATCCGGTGATTTGCCGCAGCAGTTCAGTGCGGCGGGTATTAAGCCGAGCTAACTCTTCTTCTGCTTCAGCCAACAAGCGACTAATCTCATCCAGGTTTCTCATCTGACCTCAAAGCTTAAAGAGACAGGACCATCTCCCAAGCTCCGTCATTATAACAAAGCAAATTGTATTTTTAAAGAAACCGCTGAAATTCGGGGGAACTTCAGTAGTTTTGGGGCGATCTCTTTCGCGCATATAATAGAGCCGACAATTACCATTTTAACATGTCGCTCCTGACCCGGCTAAATGAGGTGGTCAAAATCACTTTCTCCTCAACTCCCACAGACATTCCCCTGGCGGGCCTCGATTAGGGGTGTGATTTAGAGATGACAAGATGAAGGATAAATTGGTTTCATCCGCTTTTTGCACCAGTTTGAAATCGGCTAGGGTGACTACACCGCTGAACGGGAAACCTGGCTAACCGAAACTGATATAGACACGCTCATTGGAAAAATCTGGCAGCACCGGCAAACTTCGAACCCGGATATCTAAATGAGCAAATGCCAAAATTATGAATTCCAAGCCATTGTACGCTCCCTAACCGATGAGATGCAGGCGGCCAAGTAGAAACAGGTGTGAGAGCTGGAACCGCCTTCCGAAGCATATTCACGCCCATATAGAAATGTTAAATCGAGGCCCGTTTTGGCTTCAAAAATCACCCCGGAAAAGCAAAAAGAGGCCGAATTATCAAGAAATTCAGCCTCTTTCTTTTATGTTTTTGAAAAGCAGACCCCTGATTTATCACCAAGGGCGTGAGACTTGGATGCCTCGGGAGAGACTCGAACTCTCACGTCCGTACGGACACAGGCCCTCAACCTGCTGTGTATGCCAATTCCACCACCGAGGCGTTTTATATCAATATCTGGCTAGATTATACTTTCTCTAACCGTTTTGTCAAAGGGAAGAAGAGGCAAAGAGGGAACTCCGCCCGTCTGCCTCGCCTCACCAGCGATTTCTAACCTTCCCCAACCCCCGCAGTACCCGCTCCGGCGTTAAGGGGAACTCGTCGAACCAAATCCCGATGGCGTCGAATACAGCGGAGGCGACGACGGCGGCGTAGGGTAGATAAGGCATTTCGGCCATGCCCCGAACCCCGTAAGGTCCATTCGGGTGGGGGTCTTCGATAATGATCGAGTCGACGCGCTTGGGGATGTCATAGACGCCGGGAATAAGATAGGTGCTGAGGTGAGGAGTCAACACATGCCCCTTGTCCATGCGGAAATCCTCTAAAATGGTGTAACCGTGCGCCTGGACAATGGCGCCCTCGATCTGGCCGATAATTTGGTCCGGGTTGATAGCCTTGCCCACGTCATCGGCGCAAACCACCCGGTTGACGGTAATAAAGCCGGTTTCGGTGTCAACCGTCACTTCGGCCATTTGGGCAACATAGCCGTAGGCAAAGTTGGGCACGCAGTAGCCGGTATCGGGGTCAAAGTTGGTTGTTTTGGGGGCCAGCCAGGTTGCTTCGGCAACGGCCGGGCGCTCTTCGGATTGCCACTTGCGCCGGGCAAAGTCGGCGGCCTCTTTAACGGCGTTGCCGGCCATAAAGGTCAACCGGGACGCGCTGGCGCTGCCGGAGCTTTGGGTGAAAGCGGTATCCGATACTTCAAGTTTAACTTTATCTAACTCTATCCCCAGGGTTTCGGCGGCGATTTGAGCCATCGCCGTATGGTGGCCCTGGCCCACATCGGCCCCGGCTATACGGACGACGGCCTCTTCGATGTCGCCCGCGCCCCGTAATTCCACCTCGGCCCAGCTATTCTCCTGGTAGCCAAAACTAAAACCAATATTTTTGAAACCGGCGGCAAAGCCTTTGCCGGTGACCAGCCGGGGTAGAGGCTCCGGGTAATCGGGGTCGTTTTCGCCGCGCGGGCCGATGCGGCTGGTCCAGTTAGATTTCCAGGCCGTCTCACGGATAACCTTGGCCATGCTGACCCCGCCGGGGATCGTCGTGCCGACAGAGGTCAGCTTGTCTTCATCCAAAATGTTCTTCAGCCGCAGCTCGACCGGGTCTTTGCCCAGTTTCTCGGCCAATTTGTTCATCTGCATTTCGGCGGCATAGTGGCCCTGCGGCCCGCCAAAGCCGCGAAATGCTCCGCTGACAAGGTTATTTGTATAAACAGCGTAGGCGTCCAGCTTAACATGGGGAAATTCGTAGGGGCCGGTGGAACACATCACCGCGTTGCCCAGCACCTTATTGCTGGTATACATGTAGCCGCCCGCATCGGAAATGATCTCGATTTCAGCCGCTACCAGCGTGCCATCTCTTTTAGCGCCCCACTTGGATTTGATAATCATCGGGTGGCGCTTGCAGTGCCCAATCATCGACTCCTCGCGGCTCCAGATAATCTTCATAGGGCGGCGGTTGCCGTGCCGCTGGTACATGCGTAAAACAGCCAGGGCCAGAATAATTTGCACGCTCATATCCTCACGTCCGCCGAAGGCTCCCCCAATCGCGTCGTACACCACCCGAATTTTATCGGGCGGCAAATCCAGAGCGTGGGCAATTTGCTGCTGGTCTTCCCAGGTCCACTGGCCGGCGCAGTGGACGGTAATCCGGCCCTCGTCGTCCATGTAGGCCGTCCCGGCTTCCGGCTGGAGATAAGCATGCTCCTGGAAGGGGGTCCGGTAGACTCCCTCAATAATCACCTGGCACTGATCCCAGGCCGTATCGGGATCGCCCTTGCGAATCCGTTTATAATCGGCGATGTTATTGAGCACGCCGGGGTGTAACTGAGGGGCCTGGCCTGACATAGCCCAGATGGGGTCATACACAACCGGCAGGTCTTCATACTCCACCTGAATCAATTCCCGAGCCTGGGCTGCAATCTTTTCATTTTCGGCAATTACCACTGCCACATTGTCGCCCACAAAGCGAACAATATCGCCGCCTTTTTTGTTCGACTCCGGCCCGCATAACACCGGCTGGTCCGGGATTTGCAGACCATACTGGTTAACCGGGACATCTTTGGCGGTGAGCACGCCCATCACACCGGGCAAAGCTTCGGCCTCGCTGGTATCAATGCTGATGACGCGGGCATGCGGCCGCCGGGCAAAGAGAACTTTGAGCCACAATTCGTTTTCGTGGCTGCGGTCACCAGGGTAGAGAGTCTGCCCTGTCACTTTCCCCAGCGCATCAAGCCGTTTAATAGATTTGCCAATGGTGTTGTTAGACATAGGTCTGCCTCTGGCGACCGCTGACCCCCACCCAACCCTCCCCTATTAGGGGGAGGGCAGGGAGGGGGTCGGCGGTCATTTTATTTCGTATGCCTTCTCTAAAGCCTGTAAAATTTTGTAGTATCCCGTACAGCGGCACAGGTTGCCAGTAATGGCCTGCCTGATTTCGTCGCGGGTGGGCCGCTGGCGTTCCTCCATAAGGGAGGCGCCGCTCATCAAAAAGCCGGGGGTGCAGTAACCACACTGCACTGCTCCCTCATTGACAAAAGCTTGCTGAACCGGGTGCAGCTTGTCGCCTTCACTTAGCCCTTCGAGGGTAACGATCTGGCTGTTGTGGGCACGAGGGGCAGGGACCAGACAGCTCATCACGGCAATTCCGTCCAACAAGACCGTGCAAGCGCCGCATTCGCCCTCAGCGCAGCCTTCCTTAGTGCCGATCAAACCGGCGTCCTCACGGAGCATACGTAACAGGGTTTTGTCATTGGCCCCGTGAATAAAGCGGGCCTCCCCGTTAATCGTTGTGGCAATAGGTTCGTCGGCGGCTTCGGTGTGGACAATTGCTTCCTCATCGCCGGTCGGGGGAAAATGACCGTTACTATTGCCCCAGAGCATGATCGGTTTGGGTGGTAGGGTATCAGACTCCGTGCCCTCGGCTAACATTTCCAGGGCATGGCGGGTCAGCGTTTCGCTCATGTAGCGCCGGTATTCGGCCGACCCCCGTATATCACTGATTGGGCTGATTGTTTGCGCGGCCAGCGCCCCCGCCCGCGCCATAACATCGCGGGTCAGCACCTTGCCGGTCAGAAAACGCTCGGCGTCGGTGGCCCGGACGATGGTCGGCGCAACGCTGCCCAGGGTGATGCGAGCCTGGGTCACCGTATCGGCAAACATACTCAAGACAACCGCCACATTGACGATGGAGATCGCCTGCGCCCGGCGCAGCCCTAATTTGACAAAGGTGCCGATTTGATGGGAAGCCAGGGCCGGAAAGGCGATATCTACCAGCATCTCATCCGGTTCGAGTACGGTTTTGCGAACCCCCAGGAAAAACTCTTTGAGGGGCACGGTGCGGCTGCCGTTGATACTTTGCAGCGTAACCGAGGCGTCCAGGGCCATGAGCGGAGTAATCGTATCGTTGGCCGGGGAAGCCGTGATCAGATTTCCGGCAACCGTGCCGCGATTGCGAATCTGCGGCGCGCCGACTTCCCAGCAGGCCTTGGCCAGGGGAAAGGCTCGATTGCAGCACAACGTTGAGCCGACCACCTGGTTGTGAGTAACCAGCGGCCCCAGGTGAATCCGTTGCTGCTCGTCCTGGGTAATTGTATCCAGGTCGGGCAGACGGGAAATATCAATAATAACTTTGGGCGAGCGCACAGCGCGCTCAATCTCAATCAGGAGATCCGTCCCTCCGGCAATCAGTCGCGCCTCGCTGCGGTGGTCGGACAGGAGTTGCAGGGCTTCGTTGAGGGAGCGGGGAGTATGGTACATTTGCCACATGGCATCATCCTACATCTGCGTAAGGTTAAGTTGATCTTAATAATACTTTAAAGGCCCGTTTCTTTCAAAAAGCAACAGGCTAAACAAACAGTGACACCAACTGGAATTTATCCACATCCACCAGGCCATGGTCAGTCAGTTTGAGTGAAGGGATGACCGGCAGGGCCAAAAAACTCATGGCCATAAAAGGATCATGCAGCGGTGAACCCAACTGATGTGCCGCCCGGAGCATATCGTCCATCTGCTCTCTGATTCGCTCGATGGGCTGGTCGCTCATCAGGCCGGCGATGGGCAAAGGGAGTTGGGCCAGGACGGTATCGCCGTCGGCGGCAGCCATCCCGCCCTGCGATTCGGCCAGCGCGTGGGCGGCGGTCAACATGCTTTGCTTGTCTACGCCGATGACCACCAGGTTATGATGATCGTGAGCAACGGTGCTGGCAATAGCCCCGCGCTGCAAGCCCAGGCCGCGCACCAACCCCTGGCCCACGTTGCCGGTAGCCATGTGCCGCTCGATCACGGCCATTTTCAAAATGTCGCGTTGGGTATCGGCAACCACCTGGCCGTCGGCCTGGGGCGTCGCCTCAATCAGATGCTGGGTAATCAACTGGTTGGGAATGGTCCCGATGACGCGTACCTGGCCCCCATCCACCGGCAGGTCCAGGTCCACCTTGCTCCAATCTACGTTCATGGAACTGCGCAGCGCCATGCGCCGGGCCGGACGTTCCCAGGGAAGCATAACCC
>JAHDWA010000048.1 GCA_023382535.1 Anaerolineae bacterium
GCGATTTTGCACGAAGGCAAAGTGGTCGAAATGCGCACCGGCGAAGGTAAAACGCTGGTGGCGACTATGCCCGTCGCGCTCAACGCTTTAATGGGGCGGGGCGTGCATGTTATCACCGTGAATGATTACCTGGCCAAGCGCGACTGCCAGTGGATGGGGCCGGTTTATCATCTTCTTGGCCTGAGCATCGCCGTGATCCAAAGCGCCGGTAACGGGGGAGTGGATCAGGCTTCGTTCATGTATAACCCCCATTACCACAGCAGCGATGACCGTTACCAATATTTGCAGCCAATCACCCGCCGCGAGGCTTATGCCTGCGACATCACCTACGGGACCAATAACGAGTATGGCTTCGACTATCTGCGCGATAATATGGTCCCCGACCTGAGCCGGACGACTCAACGCGAACTGCACTACGCCATCATTGACGAGGTGGACAACATTCTGATTGACGAAGCCCGCACGCCGCTCATCATCTCCGGCCAGGCCGAAGAGAGCAGCGAGTTATACCAGCGGTTTGCTCAACTGGTCCGCCCGCTCAAACGCAGCAGCGCCGAAAGTGTCGAGGCGGAAGCGCCGGATGGCGATTACGTGGTGGATGAAAAATCGCGCATTGTCTACCTGACCGAGCGCGGCATCGAAAAAATTGAGCGGGCGCTGGGCGTCGAAAACCTGTATGAGGGCGAAAGCGCGGCCATGACTCCCTACCTGGATAACGCCCTGCGGGCCAATGTCCTCTTCAAGCTGGATGTGGATTATGTCGTTCAGAATGGCGAAGTCATCATTGTGGACGAGTTCACCGGGCGGCTGATGCACGGGCGGCGCTACAGCGAGGGGCTACACCAGGCTATCGAAGCCAAAGAGGGCGTCCACGTGCGCCATGAGAGCTTTACCTGGGCCACCATCACCTTCCAGAACTTCTTCCGCATGTACAACAAACTGGCCGGGATGACCGGTACCGCCGAGACCGAAGCCGAGGAATTCGGCGCGATTTACGACCTGGATGTGGTAGTGCTGCCGACCAACATCGAGTACCGGGCGCTGCAAAACACGCTGATTAAAGAGACACACAAAGAAGATGGGGCTGAAGTCACCGTCTATCGCAGCCCCAACAACGGTGAGTTCTATCATAAGCGGGTGGATTACCCGGACGTAATTTATAAGAATCCCCAGGCTAAATTCAGGGCGCTGGTTGAAGAAATCAAAGAGCGGCAGCAGCAAGGCCAGCCCATCCTGGTCGGCACAATCGCCATCGAAACTTCGGAATATCTCTCTAATTTGCTGGAGCGGCAGGGCGTTAAGCATGAAGTCCTCAACGCCAAACAGCACGAACGCGAGGCGACCATCATCACCCAGGCCGGGCGGCCCGGCACGGTGACGATCGCCACCAATATGGCCGGCCGCGGGGTTGATATTTTGCTGGGCGGCAACCCGGAAGGGCTGGCCCGCGACGAACTGCGCAAACAGGGGCACGATTTAACCACCATTGACCCGGCCCTGTGGGAGTCAACCCTACGCAAGTGGAGCGAGCTTGTCGCCAAAGATAAACAAAAAGTGGTCGAACTGGGCGGCTTGCATGTCATCGGCACGGAGCGCCACGAGGCCCGCCGCATTGACAACCAGTTGCGCGGTCGGGCCGGCCGCCAGGGCGACCCCGGCTCCAGCCGCTTTTACGTCTCGCTGCAAGATGATTTGATGCGCCGTTTCGGCGGGCAGAATGTGGCCAATCTGATGGACCGCTTTGGGGTTGAAGAAGACGTACCCATTGAGGCTGGTATTGTCAGCAAATCCATCGAGAATGCCCAGACCAAGGTAGAAGGTCACAACTTCGACATCCGTAAGCACCTGCTCAAATATGACGACGTGATCAACCAGCAGCGCGAAGTAACCTACGCGGAGCGGCGGCGCATTTTAACCAGCAGCAGCCTCAAAGAGAGCCTCCAAAATATGATCGCCGACCATTTGAGCGGCCTGGTGGAGAATTTTACCAGCGGCGAAGACCCGGATGAGTGGGATTTGGCGGCCCTGCACAGCGCGGTGCGGATTGTTGTCCCCATGCCGGCGACACTGACCTCTCATGCCTGGGAGAAGCTGTCAGCAGAAGAGATCGAAGAACAGATTTTGGACATGGCCGAGCAGCGATACGAGGAGTTGGAGCAGGCGCTCGGCTCAGAAAATCTGCGACAGTGGGAACGGATGTTGATGCTTCAGGTGATGGACATGCTCTGGGTGCGTCACCTGACTGCTCTGGATGACCTGCGGCAGGGTATCGGCCTGCGGGCCTACGGCCAGCAAGACCCGCTGGTGGCCTTCCAAAAAGATGCCTACGAGATGTATGGGCAGCTAAAAGCTGCGGTGCAAGAAGAAGTGGTTCGGAAAATTTATCACCCGACCATTATCCGCGAAGCGCCGCAGCCGCGCAATGTCCAGGCTCTTCACCCCGATGCCATGGCGGCCAGCCAGGCCAGTGCCCAGGCGAGCACGCCCGGGGCCACCAAGCAGGCTCCGGAGCCGGTGCGGGTGCAGAAAATGCCGGGGCGCAACGATCTCTGCTGGTGTGGCAGTGGGAAAAAGTACAAGCACTGTCACATGAAGGCGGACGGTCTGGGCGGCAACGGCGGTGGAGCAGGCCAAATGCCGGTTGGAGCCGGGGCAGCCCAGGCGGGTGGGAACAAAAAGAAGCCAGCCAAGGCCCGCCGGCGCTAGGATTAAAGTAGCCGGACAGGATTAGTTACTTAATCCTGTTGCAAATTCTGACCATAAGTGATAACATAAGGCTTAATAATGCACTAAAAGGGTGTGGTAAATTTTAGTCAGCTAGGCATTCTCTTTTCCGATTTCAGATTGTGTCCTATATTCCGGCGAACGATTCAAATCTTCGACTCATGAAGGAGGATAAGGCTTTGACTGCGAATGGTGATGACTTTACGGCCCGATTAATGGACGATATGGATCCTACCTTACTTGATTTTGTCAAGACCAAGGTGAACTCTTTCATTAAATGGGACCTGGTCAGATTCTTCTATGAAAATCCTCATACTGCCGATACTGTTGAAAATATTGCCAAGTATGCTGGTAGAAATGCTGATGCCGTAAAACCTGAACTGGAAGATTTGGTTGAGAGTGGTATTATGGAGAAAAAAGTACTGGATGGTAACACGGTTATTTATTCTCTGGCAACCGACGAGGATATGCGGGCGCTGGTTGACCAATTCATTCTGGCATGTGAAGATAGACATTTCAGGGTCAAAGCGGTTTACCATATTATTCGTGGGATGCGTTAATCACCCTGCCACACGTTGAGCCAATAGCCAAGGAACGGTTTTGCGGCACACTTTTTAGGAATAAACCAAGGATTCTTAAATTTTTACCCTCAACCCTCTGATTGTCTGTTAAATTTCCCATTATTCTAGTTGAAGTGAAGATTTTTATTAACACGATTACTATTCGCAGTTTCTCAACTGATAATCCAAGGAAAGGGAGCCCCACCTATGAATATGAATAGAGTCAAAACAGGTATCACCGGTCTGGATGAAATGATGGGCGGTGGTTTTGTCGAAGGGACTGCTAACTTGATTGAAGGCGCTCCAGGTACGGGCAAAACCACATTAGGGATGCAATTTATTTATAATGGAATTGTTCAAGCCCAAGAACCCGGATTAATTATTACCTTTGAAGAATTTCCTCAACAATATTACCATGATGCGGCTGCCTTTGGTTGGGATTTTGTCGATTTGGAGAAAAAGGGACTGCTCAAAGTAGTAATGACCAGCCCGGAAGTGAGCCGGCTTGACGTTGAAAGCGTAGGGGGGATGATTGAAAACTACGTGAACCAGACGGGGGCAAAACGGGTTGTCGTAGACAGTATCACTCACTTTGCGCGCCTGACCCAAGATCCGGTTGAATTACGTAGTTTGGAATTTGGTTTCATCAATGCCCTTAAACGGCAAGGCCTGACCAGTGTTTTTACCCGAGAAAGCCCGGTGTTGCTCGGTGAAGCCCCGGAAAACAACAGTATTGGCTTTGTGGTCGACTCGTACCTGATATTACGTTACGTCGAAATCGAGTCGACCATTCGCAAAGCCCTGCTAGTTTTGAAGATGCGCGGCAGCGACCACGCCAAAGATATACGCCAGTATGAAATTACTGAGCATGGCTTTGACGTTCAATCGAAGTTTGAAGGCCGTGAAGGTATTTTAAGCGGCAATCCTCGCCGGATGGCTGACTCTTTTGTCGAAGCCTTTGTAAAACGTTAAATTAACAGGAATAAGGACAGGCGCAAAGGAAAATCTGTGCTTTAGGCCCCAAATTCAAATAAGGAGTCCACTGTCTCCCGGCGTCGGCACTTCATCAGTAGACGAAGCGCACCCTGATCGCTTCTTTGAAAAGTATTGGCTTTAGATCTCATTCCAACGACGACTAGCTATTACAAGGATTAGAAAAAGTTATGAACCTTGTGGGCATTATCCTGACCGTTTACATCTGGGGCGTTGTCTGTATTCTCCTTTTTTTCTTATTTGCAATTGGCCGCTTTTACCAGCAAAAATCAGGACGCCGCTCCTATTATCCTTCTTTTTTTGTACCCATCGCTCTGTTTGCCTTAGCCGCGATTAGGTACACTTTTTTGGCTCCGGCTATTGTGGGCGATGTCTGGGGGGATGTGATGCGTTTTTTAGGTGGAGTGGTAGTTGGAGGCTTTGGACTCTTTTTGTTAAGACTCATGATAGGGGGCCGCTCTTGATTGCCCTGGGGTCGTTATTGGGCACCTTAGGCACGCTCTCTATCCTCATCCTGGTTTACATCCTGGCCAAGCTTTCAGAAAGATTTGGCACTGTCATAAAGATGCGGCCTCGTTATCGTTATTACTACGTGGCCCTTGTCTTTCTCCTGATTGGCTGGATTGCTCAACTGCTGGTCATGGCTGTGAATTTAATGCCGGCAAATATCCAAAATGCGCTGAATTCCGCCTGGTTTCTGCTGCTAGCCTACTACTTACCCGTAACCATTGGCGTCACGATTGGCCTTGTTATTACCTGGCGCTATTGGAGTTGGCTGGTAGCGGAACGCAACGGATAGATTGCAATGGCCCAGGCTGTTTTTACCAAAGATATTGCCCAATTTTTTATGTACTCGGGCTGGCGGCAATTCCTCCTCGATGACCAATTTAACCTTATTCCCCCTTGTAACGAGCTAGCTGAGTTATACAATCTGGCTGCTCCACTTTTAGAAAATGCCCCCTTTCTAAACCTGTTCGACCCGGCCAATCAGGAAAAATTGCGTCCTCTTTTAACCCAGTTAGCTACGGGATACCAGCAAACAATCCCTTCCCTGGCGCTGATGCTCCAAACAAGCCTTCATCCGCCCAAACCCGTTGAGTTGATGCTCTATCCTTTCACCGATACTAATCCGCATGTCTACTATATTGGCTTTATCCGCCAATTACCCAACACCATCGAAACCTTTTTCCAAGAGCCCCACACACGCTATATCCACCAAAAAAACAAACAACTGGAAACTGTGGCCAAGCTAAGCCGGCGTATTGCTGCCATTTTGGACCTGGTGACCCTCTTGAATTATACCGTTCAAAGCCTGAGCCAGGATTTTGAATACAAATTTACCTCGATTTTTTTGATTGACACTACTGAAACGATTATTGCTCTCGAAGCCGCATCCAATATCAATGTCAAAGCTCTGTCCCCCAACTTCTCCAACCTGCCTATTGATCACGAAACCATTATCGGCCACGTCGCCGCAACGACCGAACCGATGCTGCTCGGCAACATTGCCCAAAGCGGTTATAAACCGTTGGGTTATCTGCCGATAGAAACACGTTCCGAACTGGCCGTTCCCCTGATATTGGGTGGGCAGGTGTTGGGCGTTTTAGATGTTCAAAGTGATTTAGCCAACAAATACACCGCCGATGACCTTTTTCTGCTCCAAACCATCGCCGACCAACTCGCGGTGGCCATCCAAAATGCGCGCCTGTTTGAAGAACGCGACCGGCGTATGGCCGAGTTAGCCGTTTTTAGTCAGATCGGCGCAGTTATTTCCGGTTCGTACGATTTGAAGGTCATGCTGCCGAGTATCATCGGCCGGGTCACGGCCCTGTTTCAAGTCGAGGGCGTCTCCCTGATGCTCCTTGAAAATAATGAGTTGCATTTTGCCGTAGCTACCGGCCCAGGCTCTGAAAATATCGGCGCCTTTACCCTCAAACCTGGCCAGGGCATTGCCGGCTCGGTCATGGAAACAGGACAGACCATCCGGGTTGACAATGTGGCCGCAGATTCGCGCCACTTCAGTGGGATTGACTCGGCCATTGATTTTAAGACTCGTTCGTTGTTAGCCGTACCGGTGCAGATTCACGGCCGGATGCTGGGCGTTTTGGAGGCCATCAATCGAATAGATGGCCGGCCCTTTAGCCGGGATGATGAGGTCACGCTTGAGTTCATCGCCTCGTCAGTAGCAACTGCCATTGAAAATGCGCGCCTTTTCAGCGAAACACAGCGCCACATTGAGCAATTGGCCGGCCTGTTAGATGCCAGCCGCATTATCAATACCCTCGATTTGCAGGATATTTTGGATACCATTGCCCAAAGAGTCGGCGCCCTGCTCAGGGCCGAGTATACCAGCGTTTACCTGGCCGATGACGAGACCCAGCAGATTCGCGAAACAGCCTCATACCATATTGGTTCAATCTCGCATATCCCGTCAACCACTTTTAAATATGGCGAAGGAACCGTTGGTTGGGCTCTTGAACACCGCCAGCCGTTGCGAATTAATGACGTTACTAAGGATGACACCTTTCTATACAACTCACCGCGATCCGAACTACTTACCAATTTGCTTTCCATTCCTCTGCTCGTTAAAAATGAGGCTATCGGGGTTTTAGAAGTAGCCAACAAAATCGGTAAAGCCTCTTTCACCGGTGAAGATGAAGAATTACTTGCAGCCTTTGCCAGCCAGGCAGCAGTAGCCATCTATAATGCACGCCTGTTCAACGAGACCAATCAGCGCCTGGCCGAGGTTTCAACCCTCTACACCTTTGCCGACCAGATGACCAAAGTGATGGACTTGGACCAGGTGAGTCAATCCACTGTCACTATTTTAAGACATGCCATCAATTGCAGTGGCTGCTGCCTCTTTTTGCAAGAAAAAGTAGCCGACCAGGACACTCTGGTCTTAAAAGCGTGCAGCGGCTGGCACGAATCGGCTGCGTCAGATGCGGAAATAGAATACCTGACTAAATTGGCCGAAGGTTTGATCACCAAGTTGCAGCCGATTCATATTCATGACCTGCGCGAGTCCGCTCCGGCTGACTCCCCTATCCAGATACGTTCGGTGATGATCGTTCCGCTAATTGTCAAGGACAAACTCCTGGGCGCTTTAGCCATTGATGACCAGGAACCCCATGCTTTTGGCTCGTCGGAGGGCCGACTGTTGACCATCACGGCCGCCCAAATCTCTACGGCCATTGATAACATTCGACTATACGATAATCTGGAACAGCGCGCTGTTGAACTTGAAGCCGCCCTGGAAGAAGTGCAAGAGGCTAACCGTCTTAAATCAGAATTTGTCCAAAATGTTTCGCATGAGCTGCGCACCCCTCTCACCTTCATTCGGGCTTATATCGAGTTGATTTTGGAGGGTGGGCTGGGAGAAGTCTCGCCTGTCATGAGAGAGAAGCTGGAATTTATCTCCCAAAAAACTTTTGCTGTGATTCGTCTGGTGGAAGACATCGTCTCCTTACAGAAGGTTGAGTCGGGCAATCTCCGCTTTGACTTGGTAAGCCCCCAGCAATTAATCACCCAGGCAATACAGGGAGCTTCGGCCAGCGCTGGTGAGTCCGGCATCAAACTGGTAGCCGAATACGCACCCGATCTGCCGTTCCTGAGGGTAGATATTGATCGAATCGGCCAAATTTTTGACAATCTGATCGGCAATGCCATTAAATTTAGCCAGATGGGCAGTGAAATTAAAATTGTCGCTGCATTGGATGGGGAGGCTATCAAATTTTCTGTCCGGGATCACGGAAGTGGTATTCCCGCCGAAGCTTTACCCAAGATTTTTGATAAATTTTATCAGGTTGGACGCCCTGCCGGCTTTCGGCGCTATAAAGGTTCCGGTCTGGGATTGGCCATCGTTAAGCAGATCGTCGAAGCTCACCAGGGCGAGGTGACGGTGGAAAGCCAGCTCAATCAAGGCAGCACCTTTTCCTTTTGGCTGCCTATTAATAAAAATGATTCCACTAACGAGCCAGGGTAAACCAGATCAGTGGAAAAACAACGCGATCTAAGAGCCGCTCTCTTTAATTTGCCTAAGATTGACCTGCACCGCCATCTGGAAGGCAGCCTGCGCCTCTCTACCCTGGCCGAAATTGCCCAGGAACACGCCGTAGACCTGCCCAGTTGGAGTCTGGACGAGCTTCGCCCTTATGTGCAAGTAGTTGACGGCGATCCCTATGACTTTCAGGGTTTTTTAGCTAAATTCAAATTACTGCGTAGATTTTATTCCAGTCGAGAGGCCGTTTTGCGCGTTACCTCTGAGGCCATCGCCGACGCCGCCGCCGACAATGTGCGCTACCTTGAACTGCGTTTTAATCCGGTCGCCCTGGGCCACAATCAGGGTTTTAGCTTTGAAGATGTCACCGATTGGGTGATCGAAGCCACGGACGAGGCCCAGAAAAAACACGTTATTCAGGTCCGGCTGATTGTCCAGATTGGCCGGCACGAACCGCAGTATGCTCACCAACTAGCCGAGATTGCCGTATCACGGCAGCATCGTGGCATTGTGGCCCTTGACCTGGCCGGTGATGAAATCACTTATTCCGCCGCTAAATTTATCCAGGTGTTTCGCCGGGCCAAAGCCCAGGGGCTGCATATCACCGTGCATGCCGCCGAAGCCGGCCCGGCCACCAATGTTATCGAAGCAATTAAAGAGTTGGGCGCCGAACGGATCGGTCATGGGGTTCGGGCGCGAGACAACGATAAGGTCATTGAACTGCTGCGTAGCCAGCGCACCACCCTGGAGATGTGTCCCACCAGCAACCTGCAAACCGGTATCATTCCAAAATTTTCCCAGCACCCCTTGTTTGCCTTTCACCAGTTGGGTATCCCGGTCACAGTCAATACCGATGATCCTTCCATCTCCAATACCACTCTAACCGATGAGTTTCTGGTTGCCAATCGCGGTATTGGCGTGCCTTTCCGTGACCTGCGCCAGATGACCCTCAATGCCGCCGAAGCGGCCTTTCTGCCAGAACCGGAAAAAAAGCGCCTGATTGACTGGTTCAGGAACTGGTTTGAAAAAATCCCCGGCAAGAGTTTTATCCAACCTCCTGTCCCACCCAGCCTCTAAGTAGAGACCACATGCAAATTTAATCCTTAAAATAAGGTTGCCGGATTAGCTTAAGGAGAAATGATGAAAACAAAATTTATTCTTTTCCTGGGGGGTATGATGCTGTTCACGATGGGCTGCGGCATGATTAATTCTCTCCTGGGTCTCAATCAATCATCCGGTACTGTCAGCGAATTATGGCCTGACGTGCCACCTCTCGAGGGGGCAACGAAAGCCGATCTTGAAGTGCCACTGGCTTTTCAACTGATGATCCGGGCCTTAACTAGCAGCGGGGTGGATTATATCGCCTTCACCACGCCCAAAACCCCCGATGAGGTGAAGAGCTTCTACACAGCCGAGTTGATGCAAGCCAACGGCTGGCAGGCGGTAGATATGGAAGGCAGTCAAACAAACCAGCAAAGCTGCGTTGGCGACCAGTCGGGTGAGGGAAACGCGGGCGCATTATGCCTGTTTTCCAAAAAGGAAGGCGACAAAGACACGCTGCTGGCGATCATCATAGCGCAGGGTGAACAATCCCAATTAACCAATGTATTTTACGCCCGGATTGCGGCGAGTGAGCTACAGATAACCCCTCCGGCCGCTCCGCAGGGTGTTGGGCCAACGCTTGCCCCATTCCAGGCCAGCATTCATCTCTACCCAGTGCATCCTGCCTCTAAAGGTTAGGCATTATGTTAATTTTGTGCTATACTAGAAATTGAGTTTACCGTTAGGGTATTCTCAGTAAAAACAGGGGGATTAAGCCAATCCCTTAAGCTTAATCAAATAGCAAAATAAGGAGACAAACAATGGCTTTCAGTTACAAAAACAAAAAAGGCACAACTTATTATTTGCATGGCCGGGAAACCCAGCTAAAAAGTGGGCAAAAGCGGACCATCTACTTTTTTGCCAAGGAAGCAAAAGAGGGTCAACTCGACGCTTTGCCCTCCGGCTACCAGGTTTCTGAAACGGCTAACGGCTTGCCGGTGCTGAAAAAGAAAGAGTGATCGTATTAAGCAATTGTTGCCAAAGCTCCGGCTTGTCTATGCCGGAGCTTTTTTATTAGAGGCGAAAAAGAAGTGTAAGACGTGTGTTTTTCCTGGCAAATCCAGAGATAGAATTTTGTTAGGGGGTCGTCACAACCAAAGAAGGAACGGGGTAGGTCGGCGTTAACTCAACCCGCATTTTCTGCTTTAAACCGACCACCTCAAATACGGGTTCCTGAGCAGCCTGCCCTTTCAGGTGGAACAAACCCATAGGACGGACTTCGACATGATGCTGGATAACCTCAAGCGTTTCTTGACTGATCAATATTTGTCCACCTTGAGCATGCTCCTGCAAACGCTTGGCCTTATTCACGCTGTCGCCCATCACCGTGTAGTTCATGAGCTTGGGTGTACCGATATTGCCCACCACGGCCTCCCCTACACAAACACCTACGCCGAAGTTCAATTGGTACTCTGGGGGTAACTGTTTTTGGATGTCAACCAACGCTTGTTTGATCAGGAGCGCTGCCCGGACAGCGCGGAGGACATGATCGGGTTGGGGCAAAGGCGCGTTGAAAAAGGCCATCACCGCATCCCCGATAAATTTATCAAGCGTTCCTTTCTCCTGTAAAATGGCCTCGACCGCCGCTTCTACATAGACATTAATCGTTTCTACCGTTTTTTCGGGTGATGTTTTGTTGGCAAATGTACTAAAGCCTCGCAGGTCAGCAAACAGCACCGACACTGGCTGGCAGTGTCCGCCTAGCTTGATCTGGTTCGGCTGCTTCAAGAGTTCATCAACCACTTGAGCGTCAACATACCGTTCAAAGACACCCCGAATAATCTGTTTTTCCTTTTCTTTTTGGGCCTGAATCTGGTTGATATAACCGAAATTTTGCAGGGCGATACTCCCGTATCCAGCCAAAAGCTGTAGCATCTGCTCATATTCAACCACGTCGCTATTCCTTAAGCCCCGGGTAGATACTTTTACACTCAGCGTTCCAACCTTGCGTTCGCCAATCTCTAGCGGAACCGAAATCTGCCGGGTAGCGTTTTCAGATGGCCTTTTGCTGGCCTTTTTCCACTCTATGGGTTTGTGCAGCTTCCCCGTGTGTGGATCAATCAAGAATAGTCTGCCCTCGTCAGCATTGGTTAAAAAGAGAGCAGCATCTACTATTTTCTCCAGCGTTTTGGTGGGATGGATGAGGGTAATTGACTTGCCAATCTGATACATTACATCCCGGATATTAAGTTGATGTTTTAGTTCCTGGTTGGCCTGCACGACTCGTTCAAGCAGCTCTTGCTTCTCATTTTCCAGGCGAGTTAAACGCAAAGCATCTTCGATAGCGCGCATGCCATCTTCTATTGTAAATGGCTTGATTAGATAATTCTGGACCCCAAGCAGAAAAACCTCCACAGCTAACTGTTCTGAGCCATGGGAGGTCATCAAAATCACCGGCGTTTTTATGCCACATTCTCGTAACCGGCGGAGCACCTGGACTCCGTTCAGCTTCGGCAGCTCGTAATCGAGCAGAATCAGGTCAGACGTGGTTTTGAGGGCCTTGCTCAAGCCAATCAAACCATCTTCGGCCACATCTACCAAAAAATTATTGGGCTTTAACAGGTACTCTACCGTAAATTCACGAGAGTCAGAACTATCGTCAATAACTAATACTTTTAAGGGCTTGTTCATGGTAGTCGCTTTCGTATTAAATTCTGAGCTTGTCATCTGCTAATTTAGCATACTTTTGCTAATCACAACACCCAAGAAATTGGGTGTCTTTCCTTAAAAAATTGGGGGGTTGACTTTTTTCCTATCCTGTAGTACACTTCAACACAGTTTATGCAGGAACTTCTGAGCTAAAGGAGGCGCACTTATATGTCACATGCAAATACCGTTCAAGCTGTCCGTCGTATCTGTGCGCCTGTTGCCGGCGTGTAGTTCTCTTTCCCTGAACTTGCGCGGCCACAGGTGTACCGTTGTCCTGTGGCCGTTTTGTTTTTAAATCGCGGCCATCACCTGGGGCTAAATCTCCTCAGGCAGATGGTTGCCCCCCAATAATTGCTTCTAACGGCCGCGGGAAGGTCAAACCCGTGGCCGTTTTGTTTTTATATCCAATGGAGAACACAACCGTGACTGATAAATCTCATGACAAACATTGGCAGCGCTCCATCAAAATGGGTTTTGAAAAAGAACCGCAGCGCCGCCAGCTTCAAAAAGCAAAAAAACAACTTAAACCCAATCGTCAACCCAAACCCACCCGCCGCCGAGACTGGCTGCCGGAGGCTGCGGATGGCTCCGACGACTTCGATTTCGAGGGGGTCGAGCGGATTATGCCGCGCGGTGAGCGCGAACGCCGCCGCACCCTCCTGGCGACGGCTCTGCGAGACATGCCCGAAACGCTACCCACCTCTCCGGAGTCTCCCTATCAAGTAGAGGTATCCACTCTACAGGGTACTGTCGTCGAGGTCAGCAGCGGCCTCTGCCGGGTAGATGTGGCCGGGCAGATGCTCATGTGTGGCCTGCGCGGTTCGCTCAGCGCCGAGGATACCGGTTTCACCAACGTGGTCGCTGTCGGCGATGACGTGCTTGTCTCTGCCGATAGCTCCGGCTGGGGTGTGGTGGAACAGGTGCTGCCGCGCCGCACCATCCTGGCCCGGCCCGATGTCTTCCACAGCCACCTGCGGCAAATCATTGTGGCCAATGCCGAGCAGGTGTTGATTGTCGCTTCCTGGCGCAATCCCCCCTTGTGGCCGGAACTGATTGATCGCTATCTCATCGCCGCTCAGCGAAACAAGCTGGCCCCGCTCATCTGCGTTAACAAGATTGACCTGGCTGAAGACCTGCTGGCCTGCCAGGTGGCGCTTCAACCCTACCAGGCGCTTGGCTACCCGGTCATTTTTGCCAGTGCTCTCACCGGCGTTGGCATTGACTCGCTGGCCAAGATACTGCGGGAGCGCATCACCGCCCTGGCCGGGCTGTCGGGTGTGGGCAAGTCATCGCTCCTGTCGGCCGTACAGCCCAGCCTGCAGCTTCGCACCGGCATCGTCAGCGAAGCCAGCGGCGAGGGCCGTCACACCACCACCCAGGTAACAATGCTGCCCCTGGCCATGGGCGGCTTTGTGGTGGACACTCCCGGCATCCGTGAGTTTGGTTTGAGTGGCCTGTCGCCCCGCGACCTGATCCGGTTCTACCCGGATTTGGAAGCAGCGGCGGATGGCTGCCGCTTTGCCGATTGCTCTCACCGCCATGAACCGGACTGTGCCGTCAAAGCGGCTGTTGCTGCGGGTATACTGCCCATCACTCGCTATGATAGTTACCAAAAGATTTATGAGAGCCTTCTTCCTTAACCTGAGCAAGCTAGAACCAAAAAGAAAAAACCACAGATTACACAGATTTCACAAATTTTTCTTTTTTAATCTATGTCATCCGTGAAATCTGTGGTTAACTTTCTTGCCCAAAAACAAGGATATCATTGTTTGGATACTAACTTGATTTTAGGAGCAAAATGACTCACCAACCTCAATCTATGCAGCTTATTCGCTTTATCGAAGAACTTGCCGCCAACGCCTGGCCGGCTGAAATTGTGCAGGTAGTAGACGGCTGGCGGCTGCGCTTCAATCAGAGCGTGACGCGCCGGGCCAATTCGGTCTGGCCCAACGAAACCGGTGATCATCATACCTTGAAGGAGAAACTGGCCCTGGTAGAAGATTTCTACACCCGCCGGGACTGCCCACCCCGCTACCATATTTGTCCTGCAGTTCATCCCCCCAACCTGGACAAGATTTTAGCCAATCACGGCTACACCCTTGACGCCCGAACCGCCGTCCAAACTGCCTCCCTCGAAACAATCCTAAACCGGACCGAAGCCAATCCGGCTCACCCCGTCACCATCAGCCATTCATTCAACGAAAGCTGGTTTGATCTCTACTGTCACGGCGAACATGTCAGCTCTCACACTGCCGCCGCCCGGCGTGGTATTTTGCAGCGGATTGGTCCGCGCACCGGTTTCGCCTCGCTTCAAATTGACGGTCAGTCCGCTGCCGTCGGCCTGGCTGTAGCCGAGCGAGGCTGGCTTGGCCTTTTTAGCCTGGTCACCCACCCCGATTTTCGTCGCCAGGGCGCGGCAATAAGCCTGATCCACGCTCTGGCGCAGTGGGGCCAGGTTCAGCACACCAGCCGGGTCTATCTGCAGGTGATGACCGATAACACACCGGCCCTCACCTTGTATGCCCGGCTTGGTTTTGAAACCCTCTATCATTATCATTATCGCGAACTGCTTCGATAATTTGATTGTCTCCGTTGGTTCTAGTAAAATTCCGGCGCTGTTAGTTAAGTTGTTTAATTTAAATTCAGGGGGAAAAGGAACTCATGACCACACATAGTTGGGGGATTTTAGCCAGTGAATTGACCAGGGCCCTCGGCCTGCAACACGCGCCGATTGCCATCACCTTTACCAACGACATGCCTGCTGCGCCGTTGCTGGAAGGCGATACGCCTGCGCCGAGCGGTGATGGCCGTACCGGCAAAGTACCGGCGGGATGTGTCTTTTGGATGAAAGCGGTAGACCAGACTTTTACCACTGTGCCGGCCGACCACTATAATTGCAGTGTTGGCAGCGTCACTCACGGCTTGAAAAAGCTGGAAGAGGTCATGGCGAATGAAGACGTACAGGGTATTCTAGAGGCTGAGTGGGTCACGCCGGAAGAGGCGATGCAACTGCCGGTGGTTCAGGACAGGCACAACTACGTTGTCTATGGCCCGCTGGCCGACACGCCGGTTGACCCGGATGTGATTTTACTGCGGGTCAACGCCTTTCAGGGGATGGTTATCAACGACGCTTTCAGCGGTATGGACATCGTCGGCAAGCCGCAGTGCCATATTATTCCAATGGCTAAAGAACAGAATAAAATCGCCATGAGCACGGGCTGCATGCTCAGCCGTATCCGCACCGGTATGTCGCCCCATGAAATGACCTGCACCATTCCGGCGAGCCGGCTGGCCGAGGTGGTAGACAAACTCGAAACCCGGCGCAAAGCCAATTCGGCTGTGGGGGTCTACGCTAACCAGGACCTGGCTCGTTTTGCCAGTGGGTGAAAGCCTGGGCTGAGGAATAAAGGAGTCCACAAAGGACACGAAGAGACACGAGGTTTCTACCTTTGATGTTCCTTCGTGTTCTTCGTGGATAATTTGTGTTCAATACTCTGACAAACTGCCGCTGCGCCGCGCCCGATCCTCTTCGCGGCGATAAAACCAAAAGCCCAGGCCGGGCATAAGCAGTCCAAAGACGGTCACAATGACCAGTTCTACCTCGAGGGGGGCCAATTCGGGGAAGCCGGCCGGATAGCCGAGCAGGGTGGAACGCAGGGCATCCACACTGTAGGAGAGCGGAATCAGCCGGGCGATACTCCGCACACTGGCGGGCAGGGCCGAAAAGGGGAAAAACGGGGCGCAGACCACAATAAAAGAGAACTGGAAGAGATTGGCTAAGGTCTGGGCAGTTTCGCGGACGCGCAGTGTCAGCGCGGCAAAGGCAAAGCCGAGGCCAAACGTCCCCGCCAAGCTGAACGCCAGAATCAACAAGCCCAACGGCAAATTGTGCAGCGGCAGGGCGCCGGCAATCTGGCTGACCAGCCAGAAGGAGGCCAGCGACAGCAGTCCCGTCCAGACCAGGGTCACCGTGACCCGCGAGACCAGGCTGGCTGATTTGGCTGCCGGACTGAGATAAAGCTGTTCCAGCGTACCCTGCTTCTGCTCGCGGCGGATATTGTAACCAATCGTCCACAGCGTGTCGCTGAGGAAAATGAAGAGGACAAAGCCGTACATCACCAGTCCGGCTCCCAGGTTAACCCGGCTTTCTGCAACGCCGGCCGGGGCAAACATCAGACCGGCCAGCGTCATGATCAGGATGATGAGAAAAACCTGGCCGAAACTGGCCACAAACTCAACCGGGTAGCGGGTCATAATCGTCAGCTCTTTGAGCGACATCGCTGCCCAGGCGCTGAGCCAAGCTTTGAGGCTAGTTACCATGGCGTAAATGTGAAATGTAAGGCGTAACGAGACTGTTTTGCATTCGCCATTCGCTATTCACTATTCAAAACTCTCCTACGCCCTGGTTGCGCCGCAGCCCCTGTTCCACCTGCCGGAAGACCCAGGTGCTAAACAGCGGCGCAAAGAGCAAAAATGCGCCCAACACGGCCAGGTCCAGATACCATTTCTCAAAAAAGAAGCCGATACCTAACAGCGCCGAGCGGACGCCATTGACCATCCACGTCGGCGGGAAGGCCAGCGCCACCAGCCGGGCCAGCGGGGGCAGCACCGCCACCGGAAAGAAAATACCCATCAAAAAGCTGACCAGCCACTGCATCAAGCCCACCAGAGCATTGGTCTCTTTGACCTTGAGTACCAGCGCCCCAAACAAAAAGGCCATCGCGTACAGCGGGGTGAGGCCAACAAAGATGAAAAGCAGCGCCAGCAGCACGTCCCCTTGAATTGGATTGACCCAAAAGACCAGACAGCCGAGCAAGTAAGCCAGCAGCGTTGTCAGCAGGCCGCGGATAACGCTGTAAACGGCTACTCCACAGGCCAAAGTCAGGCCGCTGGTCGGAGTCAAGTAGACTGCTTCCAGGGTCCCGATTTCCTGCTCAAAGCGCAGCCAGTAGGCAATGTCCCAGAAGGCTCGAGTGACCAGCACAAAGACATTGGAGCCAATCAAAAGATACGCAACGTAGTTCGTGGTGCCGGTATTGGCGGCAAAATTGGCAGCCGCATCCTGGCCGGCGGCAGCTTGTCCCAGGAGGATGGGCATTGAAGCCAGGATAGTCGGGACAATGATTTCAAGAAAAAGCTCGCCGGGGTAGCGGCTGGCATTAAGCAAACGCAGCCGGGTCTCGGCCAGGGCTGCGGAAATGTTATTTGACTCGCGTATCATCGGCCAGGGTCCGCCCGGTACGGGCAATGAATACATCTTCCAGGGTGACTTCCTCCGGGGCAATTTTCTGAATAACAGCCTGGTGAGCGGTGAGGGTTTCAATCAGCCGGGGCAGGAGCGCCCGCTGATTTTGCCCTACAACCGTCAGTTGAGTTCGGCCGTCCACAGCCGCACGTACCGCCTGAGTTACCCCCGGCAAGGTCTGGATGGCCTGGCTGGCCTGGGCTGAAATGACCCCCTCAATATGGATAACTTCCTCCCGGCCCAGCGATGCTTTCAACTCGGCCACCGTACCCAGGGCCAAAACCTGGCCCCGGTCAATAATAGCCACCCGATCACACATGGTTTCCGCCTCGGCCATGATATGGGTGGTATAAATAACGGTTTTCCCGGCCTCGTTCAAATCCCGCACCACCATGCGCAGCTCGCGGGCAGAGGGCAAATCGAGGGTATTGGTCGGTTCATCCAGGATGAGCAGAGGGGCGTCGTTAATTAGCGCCTTGGCAAAGGCCAATTTCATCTTTTGGCCAGAGGAATAGGTTTCGACCGTACGGTCAGCAATCGGGGCCAAATTCAGCCGCTCGACAATTTCGTCCGTGCGGCGACGGCGCTCCGCCGCATCAAGCTGGTACAACGCACCAAAAAAAACCAGGTTTTCCCGTCCGGTTAACTTCCAGTAAAGCCCTCGCTCCCCCATCAGCATGCAGCCGACACTGGCCCGGATCAGATTATCTTCCTGCGTCAGGTGATAGCCGTTGATCCATGCCTCGCCACTGGTCGGCAGCAGCAACGTCGTCAGGCACTTGATCAGCGTGGTCTTGCCTGCTCCATTGGGGCCAAGCAGGCCAAAAATCTCGCCGGGTCGAATTTCAAAAGAGGTGCCCTTGAGCGCTTCGACACGCTTTTTCTCAGACTTAAATAAGCCTCGACGCTCACGGGTCAGATAGGTTTTGGTCAGGTTTTCTATTTTTACTTGTCCAAGCATAACGCCCACGATTGTACGTTGGGCCAAGGGGAATGTCAAGGGGACCGAAGGGGAAGATTGGAGGAGCGGAAGACGGGAAGGTTGGAAGATTGGGCGCGGAATTAATTCCAACCCTCCAATCCTCCAGTCTTCCAGCTACTATGCTGCTTTGGCCTTACTTGTTTCCTGTTCAACGCCAATCCAGAAGTGGTGACGGCGCACATCTCCGACCGGTTTGAGACGGATGCCATTAATCTCATCGACAGGGCCGTTCATATCAATATTGTTAACATAACAAGTGGTAGGTCGGCGGCCAAACCGAGCCTGGTACCGAGTCACCGCCTGGTTGATTTTGTCGGCCAACTGGCGATTGGGGTCGTTATCGAACCACAGTAAACCTTCTTTCATCTATACCTCCTGTTCAGCAGGTCAAAGTACAGCTTTGACCCTCCGCTTCTTTATTGATTGACTTCATCCCAGAAAGTTGGCAGAAGATCGCCCACGGTTTCGGTGTTTTCCTGGCCGATGACCTTAAAGGAGCGCCCGCCGACCGGTGGGGGGCCGGCAGAAAGGGCTGGAGCCGGATACCCACCGTTGCCATAGCCATTCGTCCCCTGACCGTTGACCACCACCACGGGAGGATATTGGCCGCCAAAAGGACGCATAGCGCCCATTTGCATTTCAACCTGCTTGTCCCGCTGGCGCATGACCCAGACCAGCATGGCGCTGGTCGGAATGGAGGCCAGCACACCGCAAATGATACCAATGACGACCGCCAGTGCATCGGGACTCATCCGCGTCCCCATAACTACCGCCAGAGTGATAACAAAGACTATGCCAGAAATATATAAAAAGCGTTTCATTACCTTTCTGCCCTTTCATTGTTAGGCTGCGGACTCAACCACAGCTATTTGATGAGTCTGAGTTGGTGCCCAAACATGAGGCCCAATCCTCGTTTCTTGGACGTTGGCGGCAGCACCTGCACCGGCCGGCCATCCGTGCCGGTTGCGGCCTGAACGCTCTCCGTTTCGGTCAGCCATCTCCGGCTGTGGCGGCCTCCGGCATTCATCCGGCTGACAATTTGCCGGATCTCCTGCTCGTTCACGTAAGCGGCCTGAAAGCGGGTCACATGCCCCTTGGCCACGAGTAAGAAGTCACCCCGGCCCAGCAGCTTTTCCGCCCCCGTCCCGGGAATTCCGGCGGCAATCTTGGCGTCGTCGGCGCTGGCCACACTGCCAACCAACCGGACCGGGAAGTTGCTCCGAGTCAAACTGCCAATACTGGCTGCGAGTGGTTTTTGGGTGCAGGCTATGATGTGCAGCCCGGCGCTGCGACCGCGCTGGGTCAGGCGGGTCATCAACCGGTCCATCGCCTTACCGCCCTGCTCCATCAAGTCGGCAACTTCATCAATAAAGATGACCACCCGCGGCTCAGAAATATTTTCCCGGTCCCGCCGCACCATTTCCTCGACCATTTCTCCGAGCAGAAAAATAGCCTGATGGATTTCTTGCACCGCCGGGCGGAGCAGATGGGGCAGCCCTCCACCGAATTTATCAAATGCCGTGAAAGGATC
This sequence comes from Anaerolineae bacterium, assembly GCA_023382535.1. The sequence goes on from JAHDWA010000048.1 coordinate 19,786, forward strand.
AAAGCCGTTGCCTTTGGGGTCAATAAAGACCATCTGCACCTCACCCAGCCGGTTATGCATAGCCAGCGACAGAGCCATACTCCGCACCAGGGCCGTTTTACCCGACCCGGTGGTGCCGGAAACTAAGACATGGGCCACTTCCGGGGAGGGCAGGCGAAGCAGCAGGGGCACGCCGGTTTCATCCAGGCCCAGAATCGCCGTCTGTTTGGGAATTTCTTTAAGCCGGCGGCACAGACCCAACAGGCGAACGACCTGACCGTCTTCACGCGGTACGTCTACCTGGATGGCAGCACCCTGGCGGGAGACACGGACTCCCTGCGCGCCCAGTCGCAGCGCCAGTTCTTCTGATAAAGCCATGATCCTGGACACTTTGGTGGTAATTTCGGGCAGAACCTGGTAGCTTACCCAGCGGGGGGTGACAACGCCGCCCATAACCCGGCCTGGCACCCGGTGGCTGGTTAAGACCATTTCGATTTGGTCGGCTTGATACTCCAATACGCGCCGCATATACGTCTCCTGGTCAAGATTTTCCCAATGAACAGGGTAGTTCTGTTGTTCTACCATGACCCCTCGCCCCGGCTGTACCCCATTCTGGCTGACCTTTAATCCGCGTTCTCGGCAAGCTGCTGAATCGATTTACCTAATTGAGTTTATCCTGCTGTAACTTTAACCCCCAATGTATAAGTTGGCCACCAATCCAACCTAGCAACCTAAGACGTACGTTGTGTTGAACGGGCTGTTGAAGTTTGACCAGCTCGATAAGCCGCTCTCGCTCCGCTTCCCGCAGTAATTCCCCGGCTCGTTCCTGCCGGGCTACAAAATCGGTATCGTTTGGTAACATTCTCCGGTTTTCCCCCCGCTTCATTAAAAAACCGTCGCTCCACTATTTACTTTTCAAAGTTAAAGCTGTTTTTAATTTACCTGGCGAATGATCGCCATCACCTTGCCCTCGACCTGAACCGTATTGGGTTTGAGGAAGATCGGTTCCAGGTTGGGGTTAGCCGGCTGCAGGCGTATATGACCGTTTTCACGATAATAGTGCTTGAGGGTGGTTCGATCTTGCTCAAGCAGGCGCACCGCAACCAAGTCTCCATTTTGAGCCTGGCTTTGCCGCTGAATAATCACGATGTCCCCGTCGTTAACCAGCGCATCAAGCAGCGCGTCGCCCTGCACTTTGAGCGCATAAAGATTAGGCGTATTGGACACGATATCACAGGTCAGTTCGACCACTTCCTCTTCCTCCAGGCCGGCCGGTCTCGGTGGTGAAACGGAGACCGGGCCGCTGCTCAGAGGAACGCGAAATGTCTCCGGCTCGCTCACCAGGCGAATCCCTCGGGGCGTATTGGGCGATCGGCTCAAAAGGGCCGCGCCCTCCAGGGCCTCCAAGTGGTAATTCACCAGCGATTTGGTACTGATCTTCAACGCGGTCCGAATTTCTTCGTGGGTGGGTGGATACCCGTTTTTTCCCACAAAATTTTCAATAAACGCCAGCATCTGTTTTTGCTTGTCACTGATCTGCATAAGTAATCTGGCTCCTTTCAGGTTAAATGTGGATGGCGAAGTAGAACGCGCGTTCTATTCGCTCCCATTATACCAGAACAGACGTTCTAGTGTCAAGTCCTGAAAAGAGATTTCTACATTAAAAATATGTAGCAAAGGGATCATTGCTGCTTGCCGTGCGGCTGTTGAGGCGTGAGGGTAAAGTAGGGCAGGTGTTGGTTGTAGCGAGCAGGATTGTGCTTTTTAGCCAGATCAAGCAGAGTGTCGAGCAGCATTTTCTGCTCGGCGTATTCAAGCAGACTGCGCACAATTTCGGCTTTGCCAACCCCATGAGGAAGCTTCTCGTGGACAGGCCTGAATTCCAATTCGTAAAAACAAAGATCGCGTAAGTCTTGTTCGGTGAAACCCTGGGTCAGGAGTGTTTGAATATTGCGCAAGTGATACCTTTTGGTCATTTTTTTCTTTTTCACCGGAACCAACTTCAGCCGCCCCGGATGTGATGACCGACGAAATTTAGGCATGAGGTTTTCTAAAGGCGCCTCTGATTTGTTTGGTAAATTAAATCCCTTCGCGTGGGAAGGCGGGCCTTATTATATCAGAACATACGTTCTATTGTCAAGAGGTAAAATGGGAATCTGCCTTAAAAATTAGAAAAAAAACACGCCCTCATAGGGCGTGTTGGTGCAGTCAGGCAGTAAAACCGGTCAGATTTATTGAGATACGACCGCTACGGCATCCATTTCACATAAAAAGTCGGGGTTAGCCAACCCGGTGATGTAGGCCACAGTAATAGCGGGGGGGATTGGGCCGGCGGCCCCAAACCTGTTGAAAGGCTTCAAAACCCGGTTGGAGGGGTTGCCCCTGGACTCCTTCTTTAATTCAACTGGCGAATGACCGCTACCACCCGGCCTTTGATGTCAACCTTATCCGGGTCCACGTAGATGGGCGCCATGGTCTGGTTTTCCGGCTGCAAGCGGATGCGGTCGCCCTCGTGGAAGAAGCGCTTCAGGGTGGTTTCTTCCCGGTCGCTGAGCCAGGCCGCCACCATATCGCCGTTGCTGGCCGTTTCCGTGTGGCGCATAACCACGATGTCGCCGTCGTTGATGAGAGCATCAATCATGGAGGTCCCCTTGACCTTTAAGGCATAGATGCCCTCGTCGTCGGGAATCAAATCACGGGTAAGTTCAATGGTATCGGTTTCGCTGTCAAAGGCGTCGGGGAAAACGCGCAGCGGTTCACCGGCGGCGATACGCCCCAGCAGCGGCACTCTGACCAAATCAACCGCGCCGGTCAGTTCGTCCAACCCTTCGACCAATCGAATTCCGCGAGAAACCGTCCGGTCGCGATAAATATGGCCTCCACGCTGCAAAGCATCGAGGTTATAGTTGACGACAGAAGTTGAGGTGATGCCGACAGCCTCGCCAATTTCCCGGATGGTAGGAGGATAGCCGTTATCGAGGGTGAAGGTTTTTAGGAAACTTAAAATTTTGCTTTGTCGCTCGGACAGGCTCATATTCGATTCTCCTTAAGTAAGGTCATTTGTTCGGACCATTTGTGCTATTAGGCCAATTATACCACGAACGGGTGTTCTATGTCAAGTCCAAAAATAAAAGCTCAACTATGGAAGCTGAGCTTTTAAGAGTAGGGCTTAGATCGGGTAGTTTTTACTTTTTTGAGGAAGCCGCTACGGCTCGTTCAATGGCCTCAATCAGCCGGTTAAGATCGGGGGGTTTGACAAAAAACTCATCAGCACCGGCTAATTTGGCCTGATCTCGCTCTTTTCTACTACTCCAGGCTGAAACCACAAAAACGGGAATATGCCGGGTTTCCGGGTTGAACCTGATTTCCTGGATGGCTTTAAAGCCGTCCATAATCGGCATGCGTAAATCCATCAAGACCAAATCAGGTTTCCACTTGACCGCCATTTCGACGCCTTCCTGGCCGTTTTTAGCATAGGCGACTTTATACCCATAAACTTCCAGCAGGCGCGAAATGGTGTCACGAATAACTTCGGCGTCTTCAACGTACAGAATACGCGTCGGCCTGCTGTTATCATCCTTGAGCTGCAACCTTTTTAATTTGCGGGGGCCTTGTTCGGTCATTAGCAAACCTTTTATGTCTACTAAATCACCTGCGTCGTCAGGAGTTCAATCACTTGACTCGACCACAAAGACTCGGTCAAACTGCATGATTCTGAGCAACCGTTTGAGGTGAGGATTGGGATTTTGTAGGGTAATCTGAATGTTTTCGGCAGAGAAATCTTTGTGAGCGTTTAATAAAACTCTTAAGCCGTGGGAGTCGATAGACTCGACGTTTGTCAGGTCAAGTAAAAGCTTTTTGACCCGGGCCCGCATCATCTCTTTTAAGAGAGAGGCGCTGCCATCAGCAGCCCACATCAGGTGGGCTGTATTTGAGTTGACATGGCCGTTTAGCTTCAGAATCCAGGCATCGGGCTGACGTGTTAATTCTGTGGACAGCTTGCTCATTGTTTCCGCCTGTAGCTGAGGTCCATGCTCTTATAATAGCACAGATTTTAATAACGGGCTACATGTCAAACTAGGCTTTTTAGTTTATTCAACCTGATTTAAGGCTAGCCAAATAATCCTAAAGCCGTCAAGTTGACCAGAGGCGTAGGCCAGACGCCCAAAACGATGGTCACAAGTGCGGCCAGGGCCAGGGTAACTGTCACAGGGCCATTTAAGTGGAGCGGAACCGCTTCCCCGCTGTCGGCGGGTGCGGCGCGCATATACATTTGCACCACCACCGCCAAATAGTAAAAAGCCGAAACAGCGCTGTTGATCATTCCAGCCACCGCCAACCAGCTCAAATCAGCCTGAACCGCTGCCCCAAAGACATACAACTTGCCCCAAAAGCCGACAAAGGGAGGGATGCCGGTCAGCGAAAACATGAAGAAGGTCATAACCAGGGCCAGCAGGGGTTTCGACACACCCAGCCCGGCGTAATCGCTAAAGCCCGTACCAATGGCGTCTCGCTGCTCCAGTACGGTGATCACGGCAAAGGCGCCGATGTTCATAAAAGCGTAGGCCATCAGGTAAAAGAGAACCCCGGTTACACCGGCCGTATTACCCGCCGCTACCCCCACCAGAATGTATCCGGCATGGGCAATACTGGAGTAAGCCAGCATGCGCTTGACATCCTTTTGGGCCAGGGCCGCGATATTACCGCCGGTCATGGTGATGAAGGCCAGCACGGCGACGGCGATTTGCCAGTCCAGGGTAAAGGCATTGCCGAAGGAGACCATCAGCACCCGGATCAGGGCCGCAAAGCCGGCAGCTTTAGCTCCGACCGACATAAACGCCGTCACCGAAGTCGGCGCGCCGTGGTAGACATCAGGTGTCCACCATTGGAAGGGCACAGCGGCGACTTTAAAGGAAAAACCGACCAGCAGCAGCCCCAGGCCAACCAGGGCCAGGGGGTCCCGTAGATTCCCTCGTTCCGGCGAAAACCAGGCGCCCATGGCCTGGAGATTGGTTGTGCCGGTCGCGCCGTAGAGCATGGCCGCGCCGTAGAGAAAAAAGGCCGAAGCAAAAGCGCCGAGCACAAAATATTTCATCCCGGCCTCGCCAGAGGCAAGCTGCCGCCGGTTGAAAGCGGCCAAAATGTAGAGGGCGATGGACATGACCTCCAGCCCCATGAAGACGATGATCAAATCGGTGGCCGCGCCCATCAGCATCATGCCGCTGGTGGCAAAGAGCAGCAGGGCGTAATACTCGCCGCGCTGCATGTTCTTGTGATCGAGATAACTGAGAGAAACCAAGACCGACAGAGCAGCGGTAACGATAAAAATCAGGTCAAGCACCAGCGAGTAGCCGTCGCTGACCGCCATATTTTGGAATGAAGGGGCAGGCGGCGCTTCCATCAGCATCAAAAAACAGGGCGCGGCGGCAATAATCAACCCCAACAAACTCAAGTAGCCCAGGAGCCGCTTGTCCTTAAAGATCAGATCGCAGATCATCACCAGCGCCGCAGTACCGAGAACTGCCAGTATCGGCGCTAGCGCGGCAAAATTCAAGGTTGGAAATTCTATTGGCATACCTTCTCCCTACAAGATGGAAGATAGTGGATAGCGGATGGTAGATAGTGGATGGCAGCTAGACTCATCAAAATTTCTATCTTCTATCCTCTATCTACTATCCTCAAATTCATCGCTCCGCCAGGAGCGTGGTGGCATTGATCATCGTCGCCAGTTCGGCGGTAGCCGGATTGATTTTGTCGAACAACAGATTCGGGTACAGGCCAATCACAAAGAAAAAGATGACCAGGGCCAGGGCAATCACAATTTCTCGCGGATTCATATCTTTGAGCTGGTCGTTGGCCGGGTTGAACGGGCCAAACATCATCCGGCGAACCGCAGTCAGCAAGTACCAGGCCGCCAGCACAATGCCGACGGTTCCTAACGTGGCGGCCACCCAATTGACCCGGAAGGTCCCCAGCAGGATTACAAATTCGCCGACAAAGCCGTTGAGTCCCGGCAGTCCTACCGACGAAAAAGCGGCCAGCAAAAAGAAGACGCCAAAGATTGGCGCTTTGACCCAGATGCCGCCGTACTCTTTGAAAAGGCGGGTATGGCGCTGTTCGTACAGCACGCCGACCATAAAAAAGAGCATGCCGGTGCTGAGGCCGTGATTGATCATCTGCAGCACCGCCCCACTCAATCCCTGCTGACCGCCGCTAAAAATACCCAGGACAATGTAACCCATGTGGGCCACGGAGGAATAGGCCACCAAACTCTTGACATCCTCCTGCATCAGCGCCACCAGCGCCCCGTACAAAATGCCAATGACAGCCAGACCGACCATGAGCGGCGTCCAGAACGGCACGGCGGCGGGGAAAAGCGGAATGGCGAAGCGCAGAAAGCCATACGTTCCCATCTTGAGCAGCACCCCGGCCAGGATGATCGAACCGGCCGTCGGCGCTTCGACGTGAGCGGCAGGCAGCCAGGTATGGAAGGGAAACAGGGGGGTCTTGACCGCAAAGGCCAGGGCAAAAGCGATGAAAAGCCACACCTGCAAGGTGGCCGGCAGGTTGGCGTTCGCCACCAGCGTCGGCACGTCCGATGTATTCGGCTCGGCCCAGAAGTACAAAACCAGGGCGGCGACCAGCATCAAGGCGCTGCCGGCCATCGTATAAATGATGAATTTGAGCGAGGCATAGACCCGCCGCTGGCCGCCCCACTGGCCGATCAGCAAAGCCATCGGGATCAGGCTGGCTTCCCAGAAGAGGTAAAAGAGGAAGAGGTCCAGCGAGGTAAAGACGCCCAGCATAGCCGTTTCCAAGGCCAGCATCAACGCCATATACTCTTTGACCTGGGTAGTGATCGCCGTCCAGGAACTGAGAATGGAGATAATGGACAGGAAGGTGGTCAACAAAACCAGGAAAAGGCTCAGACCGTCAATGCCGACGTGGTAGTTGATGTTGAGCGAAGGAATCCAAGCCGCAAATTCCTCAAATTGGTAGCCGGCCCTGGCCTCAAAACCAAAATACAGCGGCAGCGACACCAGCAGGTTCAGCAGCGACACCGCCAGCGCCAGCCACTTGCTCAACTCCTCACGGTCGCGGGGAATCAGCGCTATCAGCACCGCGCCAATGAGAGGGATGATTAATAAGAAAGAGAGAGTCATTGAATACTCCAAATGCTGAATTCAATTTGCATTTTGAGGTTGGATGACGTTTCGATCATCCAAGAACTCGACCGGTTCTTTATCGCGACCATGTTCCCACATTAGAGAAAAGAACCAGATACCACTTTCACCGATACAAAAATCCGCCGGGGTGAAAGTCATTTTGGAGTCGAGCGGTGGTTCCGCTTGCTCTGGGTTGTACTCAGCCGGCCAACCAAATGCCTCGCCAGTCCAGGGTTTTCCAGCAGAGTGTAACTTAGAGGCAAACGCCCTTACCTCAGCCAGATCAGGAATAGCAATTGGGACAACCGGCGCATCATCCCCATATACTTCAACCTTAGCTTTAACGATTTGCACGTTTTCTTTGCTCCTGTTCCCACGCCGCTAAAATGTGGGATTCATACTCGGCCAGGATTCTTTCGATTTCGGCGAGTTCCTGTTCCCGAAATCTGCCTGATCTTGCCAACACTACCGGATTAAGCCAATATTTTGCTTCTTTGCCACCTTTGCCAATATGGACATGCACAGGTTCATCAAGATCAGCTTCGTAAAACCAGAATCTGTAACCTTTGACTCGTAATACAACCGGCATTTCTTCTCTTACACCGCGCCTAAGCCGCTTGCAGGCCCCTTTTCTTCTATCCATGTCCAATTTGATTTAACGCATAGCCCGCACGCCAACTAACCCACTTATCTGGGTATTTCAATAATCCCCTCAGCGGTTTCTCTGCTCGTTTATCTCCAAGGTACCCCAACGTCTTAACAACTCGATATACAAGCCGGCTATCTTCTTCTGTCAACAAATCAATTAAAGGTTTTACCGCCGCAATTTCTTTCCGCCTTTGTATTGCTGTGAGTGCTCGCCAAGATACATTCGTATCTTTATCTTGTACCGCCTTGATAAGCAGTTCAGCTACTCCTGGATACTCAATATCACTCAAACCAATAATAGCTTCGGCTCGTACCACTTTATCAATATCATCCATCGCCGAGGCTAACACCGTATAAACTCGCTTATCATTGCGCCAATTACTCAAAGCCGTTACGACCCGACGACGTACAGAGGGACTTTCATCTCCTATCATCCCAATGAGAGGTGATAGTGCCTGCAAATCACCAATACGCCCCAGAGCTTTTACGACATGCAAACGAACTAGCCAATTTGGGTCCTTTAATATAGTGATCAGTGGCTCCACAGCCCGTTGGTGTCGAAGTTTACCCAATTGGTCAGCCGCTATCCATCGCAAACGCGATTTACGATGGGCCAATAGTCCGATCAACTTATCGCAATAATCATCAATTGCATCTTGTTGGAGGATTCTTTTCCTACCCATCCAGCCAAAGAAGTATTGTTTTTGAAACAGCGGAGGTTCTAAATGCTCAAACATTGATAAGATAAATCGTAGAAATCCCTAAACCGACCTAACAAAATATTAGCCTGATTATTATTCCTACCTCAAAAAGAAATAGCTAATCAACACCAGCACGCCGACAAATGTCGCCAGGGCGTAGTGGCGCAGATAGCCGCTTTGCAGGGAACTGGCCTGCCGCCCCAGCCAGCCGACGCCCCGGGCCAAGCCGTCTACCAGCACGCCGTCAATCAAGAGTTTGTCACAGCCAACGGCAAACCCTTCGGCCAGCAAGAGCGCGGGTTTGACAAAAACGGCGTTGTAGAGTTCGTCTACGTAATATTTATTGGCCAGCAGGCTGAAAAGGGGCCGCAGGCTTCGGGCCAGATTTTGCGGGATCGAGGGACGCACCACATAAAAAAAGTAAGCCAGGGCCAGGCCGGCAATCGCCACGACGGCGGAGGTGGTTAACAAACCTACTTCTGTTCCAAAGGCAAGATGGTGCTCAACTCCTTCGGCGGCATGTCCGGCGGCGGCATAAACCGGTTCGAGCCAACCTTCCAGCGCGTGAGGCAGGCCCAAAAAGGTCGGCAAGCCCAGCAGCCCGCCAAAGAGCGACAGCACCGCCAGGACGACCAGGGCAAAGGTGATCGGTGCGCGGCTTTCGTGGGCGTGGTCATACAGGTGTTGGTCACGCGGCTGGCCGTGAAAGGCAATAAAGATGGCCCGGAAGGTATAAAAAGCGGTCAGCCCTGCAGTGACGATCCCAATCACCCACAGGATGGGTGAGGCTTCAAACGCTTTGGCCAAGATCTCGTCTTTGGAGAAGAAGCCCGACATCAGCGGAAAGCCGGCCAGAGCCAGGCCGCCAATCACAAATGTCCAATAAGTAACTGGCATCTTCGCTTTCAGACCGCCCATGCGCCGGATGTCAATGACCTCGTGCAGCGCATGCATGACCGAGCCGGCGCCCAGAAAGAGCAGGGCTTTGAAAAAGGCGTGGGTGGTCAGGTGGAACATCCCGGCGGTGTACGCGCCGACGCCGACCGCCAAAAACATGTAGCCAAGCTGGCTGACCGTCGAGTAAGCCAGCACCCGCTTGAGGTCAACCTGCACCAGGGCAATCGTCGCCGCAAAGAGGGCCGTGACCGCGCCGATGATGGCGACAAATAGAGACACGCCCGGGGCCAGCGAGTAGAGTACGTTGCTGCGGACAATCATGTAAACGCCCGCCGTGACCATTGTCGCCGCGTGGATGAGGGCTGAAACCGGGGTTGGGCCGGCCATGGCATCGGGCAGCCAGACGTGCAGCGGGAGCTGGGCGCTTTTGCCCATCGCGCCGATGAAGAGTAAGAAGGTAATCCAGGCGATAATCTGAGGGGTGGTTTCAGCAATGTGAGGGGCTTGAGCAAAGACGCCGTTTTCGCCTAAAAATTGCAGCGTGCCAAAGGTGCTCCAAATCAAAAAGACGCCCAGGGCAAAGCCGACATCGCCGACCCGGTTGACAATAAAAGCCTTCATTCCGGAGGCCGGCGGCGACAGCAGCGGCTTTAATTTAACCGGTGGGACACTTGGCCCCAGGTCAATCGGCGCTTGGGGTTCGTCTTTGCGGTCATACCAGAAGCCGATGAGCAGGTAGGAACACAGGCCAACCAGTTCCCAGCCGACGTACATCATGAGATAGTTGTCGCCGAGCACCAGCACCAGCATCGAGGCGATAAAGAGGTTGAGAAAGGTGAAAAAGCGGCTAAAATCCCGGTCGGGGTGGCTGTGGCCGTGCTCCTCGTGGAGCATGTAGGCCGTGGCGTAGACGTGGATCAGGAAGCCGACGCCGGTGACGACGAGCACCATCAGCAGCGACAGCGGGTCGGCCAGGAGGTTGATCTCCACACTGAAGTCGCCGATGGTGGCCCAGGTCCAGAGCGGCACAGTCACCGCTTCGCCGCCCCGCCCCGACAGCTCAAAAAACGCGCCCAAACCAACCAGAAAAGCAGCCAGCACCACCAGCGGTCCCACCATGCTGACCACCCGGTAGCCAACTCGCCGCCCCAGCAATCCGTTAAAAAGAACACCCACAATTGGCAGGGCAATTGTGAGCCAGATCAGGTTAATCATAGACTACCCTCGAAGAGGTAGACGGTAGACAGCAGACGGCAGTCGGGGAATACCCCTGTCTACTGTCTACCGTCTACTGTCTACTTGCTTACCCTTTTAGCGAGTTAATTTCATCCACGTTGACGGCCTGTTTATGGCGATTGAGTTCAACCAGCAGCGCCAGCCCGATAGCGACCTCGACGGCGGCGACGGCCATGATCATGAACACAAAAATTTGGCCGGTCGCCGAGTCGAGATAGCGGGAGAAGGCCAGAAAGGTCAGGTTGACCGCGTTCATCATCATTTCGACGCACATCAGGATGACGATGACATTCTGCCGGATCAACACGCCGCCCGCGCCAATGGCAAACAGGATGGCGCCTAACAGCAAATACCACTGCACCGGAACCGCGTCAGTCATTCAGGTTTCTCCGCATTATTTTACTTGGCTCAAAATGCTGCGCCAGCCAGATTACTCCCAGCACGCCCACCGACAGCAGCACTCCAACCAGTTGGAAGGACAGAACGTAATCCGTGAACAGGACCGAACCGACCAACTGCACCTGGCCAAACTGCTGCGCCGCTTGCGGGGTAAAGTCGCCCTTCTCCCCACCGATAAAATTCTCAAAAACAGCCGTGCCGACAAAGGTCAGCAGGACCAGGCTCAGCCCGACAAAAATAATATTGCGCAGCGTCAGCCAGGTCACTACTTTTTCGCCCAGTTCCGCCCCCAGGAGCATGACCACAAAGAGGAAAAGGACGACAATTGCCCCGGCATAGACCAAAACCTGCACCACGCCCAAAAATTGAGCGTTGAGCATCACATAGAACACCGCCAGCGTGCAAAAGTTCACCAGTAGCGACAGGGCGCTGTGTACCAGGTTCTTATTAAAGATAACACCCAGGGCAGCGCCAACCGCCACAACCGCCAAAATGAGAAAGAGTATTTGTTCAAACATAATTACCGCTTTTTAGTCCCTCCCCACGATGGGGTGTCAACAAACACTTCGTCACTGCGGACGACCACATGCGGCGGATCGTGAGGTTCCAGCAGCCGTTCTTTGGTATAAATCGCATCCCAGCGATTGTATTCGGCCAGGGCAAAATCATGCTCCAGCACAATGGCTTCGGTCGGGCAGGCTTCGGCGCAGTAGCCGCAGAAAATACAGCGCAGCATATTGATGTCGTAGGTTTTGGCGTAGCGCTCTCCCGGCGAACGGCGGTCCTCGTCCGTGTTCTCCGCCGCTTCGACGTAGATACAATCGGTGGGACAGGCCGCCGCACACAGGGAGCAGCCAATGCAGCGCTCCAGGCCGTTCTCGTACCGCTTCAGCACATGCCGGCCCCGAAAGCGCGGATAGACCGCGACCGGCTCGTCCGGGAACTGGTTCGTGACCGGCTTTTTGAAAAAATATTTAAGGGTGACGCCCATGGCCTTAGCCAGTTCCACAGAGCCACCCACAACTTCTTTGACTTCATTAATCATAGGCTTCTTCCTATTTAGAAAGGCGATCCAAACTTTATAAAGGCCACAATCAGCGCCGTAACGGCTAGGTTAACCATGCCCAGCGGCAGGAGAAACTTCCAGCAAAAGCGCATCATCTTGTCAAAGCGTACGCGGGGAATACTGGCCCGAATCCAGATGAACATGAAAATCATCACCGCCACTTTGAGCAGAAAATAGATAGGCTGCAAGATGGGGAGCTGCATGGCAAAAGGTCCCTGCCAGCCGCCCAGGAAAATCGTGGTCACAATGCAGCTAATGATAATCATGTGGACATACTCAGCCCCGAAAAAGAGACCAAATTTCATCGCGCCATACTCCGTCGCAAACCCGCCGATCAGCTCGTTCTCAGTTTCCGGCAGATCAAAGGGCGCCCGCCCCGCCTCAGCCAGGGCGCTGATAAAGAAGATAATGAAAGAAAGGGTCAGGGTTGGGACAAAAATAAACCAGCCCCAGCCGAGCGAACAGCCCAGCCCAAAAAAGCAGTCCTGCTGCCTGACCATCTCGTTTAAGTTTAACGTCCCGGCAAAGAGGATAACGCTCAACAGGGCCACGCCCATCGGCAGCTCGTAGCTGAGCATCTGGGCGCTGGTGCGCAGCCCGCCCAGCAATGAATACTTATTATTGCTCGACCAGCCGCCCAAAATGACACCGTATGTGCCCAGGCTGCCAATCGCCAAGAGGTAGAGGATGCCGACGTTGATATTGGAAATCCAGGGATTGATGGTGACGGTCGCTCCAAAAACCTGAAACGGCAGCACGATTGGCTCGTTGGCAATCGGTACAACGGCAAAGGCGATCAAGGCCGGCACCAGCGACAGCGCCGGGGCCATCAGATAAACCACCCGATCCACATGGCCGGGAATGACTTCTTCCTTGAAGAACATCTTGAGCATGTCGGCCAGGATTTGCAGCGAGCCATATTTGCCTACCCGGTTAGGGCCGTAGCGCAGGGTAAACCGCCCGACCAGCTTGCGCTCGACCACCGTCAGCCCGCCAAACCCTAACATCAGCACGGTAGCAATAATCAAGGCCTGGATGATGATTACGGCATACTGGACTATCGTCTGTGAGTCCATAGTTATAAATCCTTCTTCATTCTGACCGGGCCATATACTTCACCCGGCCCTAACAGTTTCTCCGCCGGTCGCCCGGCCAGGTTGCGCGGGATCACTACCATCCCTTCACTCACCGTGCGGCTGATCCGCACCGGCAGCTTCACCGACGTCCCATTCTGGGTCACAAGGAGCGTATCGCCATTAACCAAGCCGATATTCTGCGCATCGGCGCGCGAAACCAGGATTTGCGGCAGGACAAGGTGGCTGTGCATCAGCTCAGCTTCGACAAACAGCCGCCCCTCGTCGTACAGCATGCGCGGCGCAACCAGAGTCAGCGCCACGTCTTCATCCACCACCGCCGCCCTCGGCGCGATAAAGCGCAATGGCAGCTTGGCCGACTCATTTTCGGCCAGCGTGGCCCACTGCACCCCCTCGCGCACATCGGCCGTGTAGCTCATGCCTTCGTAAATGTAATGGGATGTTTTGCGGGCCAGCGATACCGGCGCAACCAGATTCTCAAACTTCATGCCGGCGTACAGCGGCACAGCCTGGGTAATTTCGGCCATCACTCCATCCGCCGAAGCGTAAGGCCAATCCGCGCCCATCTGCCCGGCGATAGCGGTCAGGATGAGCCAATCGGCCCAGGCCACGCCCGGAGCCGGCACGGCGAGATCAAAGGCCTGCACCCGACGCTCGGCATTGGTAAAGGTGCCGTCGCGCTCGGCGGCGCCGCGGGCGGGCAGGACGACATCGGCCAGTTTGGCTGTTTCGGTCAGGAACAACTCCTGCACCACCAAAAAATCCAGCTTTTCCAGAGCGGCCCGGTAAGCCTCGCTTTCGACCACCGGATCAAGAGCAGCGATGAGCATCGCCTTGACCGGCGACCCTTCGGCCAGCATTTCCCGGGCCGACAAGCCCGCCTGCCCCGCTTCGACCGGCACATAGCCCGGCAGGCGGTCGGGCACAAGACCCATATCCGCCGCGCCCCGGCTGTTGGCGTGAGGCAAGATCGGGATAATCCCGTTGTTGGCTCTCCCGGCATGTCCCGTGACCAGCGCCAATGCCTCCAGGGCCGCGCGCAGGGCCGGATCATTCTCGGCTTCAAGGCCAAAGAAAATAATACCGTTCTCGGCCTCGGCGAAGGCTTTGGCCGCAGCTTTAATCTCATCAGGAGCAATACCGGTAATTTTACCAACCCAGTTGGGCGTATAATCTGACAACGCTTTTTCTAATTCGGCAAAACCGCTCGTATGACTCTCTAGCCATTCTTTGGCGGCGAGTCCCTGCTGGATCGCTGAAGCCAGCAAACCTAAAGCCAGGTGTGCTGCCGTGCCATAGCGATAGCGCAGCGTGGTTTGGGCTTGGGCGTCGAGCTTGGTCCGCCGACCCCCAGCATTAATCAGATGCGCGCCGCGTTTGCACGAAGCCGCAGCGACACGCAGGTACAGAATGGGCGCTTCTTCGTCCAGGTCACAGCCCATGACCAGGATCGTTGTGCCTTTGCCAACCCGGCCTAAATCCGTACCGACGCCAACCCCGACCGTATAGGTGGTTTCATCTTCCAGCGCCGCGCTCAAGCCGACGCGGTGATCAATATTGTTGGTCCCAATAACCTGCCGGAAAAGTTTCTGGAACAGGTATAAGTCTTCATTGGACAGCCGCGCCCCGGCCAGGCCGCCCAATGCGTTGGGGCCGCCCGCTTGTTTGATCGCCGTAAATTTTTCGGCAACCAGGTTGAGCGCTTCACCCCAACTGGCTTCAACCAATTCGCCATTTTTACGCACCAGGGGAGTCGTCAGACGGTTGGGGCTGCCGTTAAAGTGATGCCCAAAGCGGCCCTTGTCGCAAATCCAGATTTCGTTGACCGCTTCATTCTGGCGGGGCATAACCCGCTTGATCTCGCCGGTACGTGTTCCCAATACCGTGTTGCAGCCGACGCTGCAATGGTTGCAGACACTCGGCACGTTGGCCATTTCCCAGGCCCGCGCCTGGAAGCGGAAGTCGCGGGTGGTCAGCGCCCCCACCGGGCAGATGTCGGTCGTATTGCCGGAGTAGTGGCTGTCGAAACCGGGATTCGAGTAGGTGACGATATGGGCCAGGCGGCCCCGCTCCTCGATAGCCAGGACCGGATCGTAGGCCACTTCCTGCTGAAAGCGGACACAGCGAGCGCAGAGCACACAGCGCTCCATATCCAGCGCGATCAAGTCACCCAGCGGGTAGGGTTTGGGGAAGTGCTGCTTGTCCCCATAGTCAAAGCGGCTCTTGCCCGGCCCGTGGCGGATGGTCAAGTCTTGCAGGGGACACTCGCCGCCCTTGTCACAAACCGGGCAATCCAGCGGATGGCTGGTCAACAAAAATTCGAGGATGGCCTTGCGGTCGGCCAGGACTGCCTCGGAGTTAACTTTGACCACCATGCCCTCGGAAACCGGGGTGGTACAGGCGGTGGTGGGCTTGGGCATGAAGCGGATAACCGGCTGGCCGTTTTCGTCCAGTTGCGGCTGTTTGGTCGCCGGGTCAATCGCCGGGGTGCCAACTTCCACCAGGCACATACGGCACATGCCAACTGAGTCCAGCTTGGCATGGTAGCAAAATACGGGAATCTCGTTGGCGATGCGTTTGGCCGCTTCGACAATGAGCGTCCCCTTGGGCACGGCGACTTCGACACCGTCTATCGTTAAAGTAACTTGATCTGACATTTTTCCCCATTTAATCCGTAAGACAAGCTGTTAGCTTGTCCAATTGGGACAAACTCACAGTTTGTCCTACAAATACAGATGCACCAAATTCTTTTGCGGCTGACCGTTTTCGCTTTCCTCGTTCACCGCCAAAGCTTCGTACTCCGGGCCAAACAATTTCAGGCTGGTCCGCACGCCGGGGATGACAAACTCGCCCAACAGGCAGAAGCAGTTGCCTTCCATTTGGTCAATGATGCTGCTGAGCAACTCGACATCTTTTTTGCTGCCCCGTCCCTGGCGCAGCTTTTCATAGACATGGACTAGCCAATAAGTTCCTTCCCGGCAGGGACTGCATTTGCCGCAGCTTTCGTGCTTGAAGAATTTGACGTTTTTCTCAGCCGCCCAGACCGCGTCCACCGTCTCGTCTAAAATGATGAACGAAGCCGAACCCAACATAGTCCCGGCGGCAGCCATCGCTTCATAATCCATCGTCGTATCGAGCTTGTCCGGACCGATAATAGCCGATGAAGCGCCAGCCGGTAAAATTCCTTTGACCGCCTTCCCATCAATAATGCCGCCGCCGCACTCCTCAATCAGGTAGCGGATGGGCGTGCCCAGGGGCAGTTCGTAATTACCCGGCCGGTTGACCCGCCCGCTTAAGGAAAAGATTTTGGTGCCGGGGCTTTTTTCGGTGCCGAACTGGCGGTACCAATCGGCCCCGTTGGCAATTATCGGCGGCACGTTGGCCAGGGTTTCCACATTGTTGATGACGGTCGGCTTGGCATACAACCCCTCGACCGCCGGGAAAGGCGGCCGGCTGCGCGGCTGGCCCATCAGCCCTTCCAGGCTGTTGAGCAGGGCCGTTTCCTCGCCGCAGATATACGCTCCGGCGCCCAGGTGCAGGTAGATGTTTAAGGAGAAGTCGCTGCCCAGAATATTTTTACCCAGGAAGCCCTTGGCATAAGCATCATCCACTGCTTTCTGCAGCCCATCAGGGCCGTTGAAGACAGGCATAAATTCGCCCCGGCCGTAGATGTAGGCCGTCTCCGCACCAACGGCATAGGCGCACAGAATCACCCCTTCGATAAACTGGTGCGGGTTGTAGGTCATAATCTCCCGGTCTTTGAACGTGCCGGGTTCGCTCTCGTCGGCGTTAACCACAATGTATTTGGGGAAGATATTCTTGGGGATGAAGCTCCACTTGACCCCAGCGGGAAAGCCCGCGCCGCCGCGTCCCCGCAGCCCCGACGCCTTGACTTCATTCATCACCGCTTCGGGGGTCATCTCTTTCAGGGCCTTTTTCAAGCCCTCATAGCCGCCATTGGCCGTATAAACATCAATTTCACGAATGTTTTCCACGTCACGATGGCGCAGTAAAACATGTTTTTCCAGGAGGTTGTTCGCCATAAATGCTCCTCTTACCGAGCGACCTTTTCCGCCGCTCGCAGCCGGTCAATCACTTCGTCAATCTGCTCGTCCGTTAAGTTCTCGTAGTATTCCAGGTTAATTTGCAGGCAGGGCGCTTTATCGCAGGCGGCAATGCAGACAACCGACTCGACCGTAAACAGTCCGTCCTCGGTTGTGCCGCCATGCGGCCCCAGGCCCATGCGCTGGCAGAAACGTTTGTAGAAATCTTCCGCACCGCGCAGGGCGCAGGGCAGGTCGGTGCAGACCTGGACCATGTATTTGCCGGTCGGCTCTTTGCGGAAAAGGGTGTAAAACCCGATGATCGAATGAACGTGCGTGACCGGTATATCCAGCGCCTCGGCGACAGCGGCAATATCGTCGTCGTCCAGCCAGTTTTTCTCCCGCTGGGCCAGGTATAACGCCGGCAGTACCGCCGACAGCTTCCGTTCAGGCGGATATTTTTTCAAAATTTCGTCGAGTTCCTGTTGTTCTTTTTCAGACCACATAAAGGAGTCCTCACAATTTTTCTACTGAGAGACAAGGGCGTGAAACGTGATGCGTGTTCCGTTTTACTATCTTGCTACCTGCCATCCACCATCCGCTATCTGTTACCTTGCGACCTGCTACCTGTCTACCTCACCTAACACAATGTCTATCGAGCCAATAATAGCAATCAAATCTGACACAAAACCGCCCTTGGCCATGGTATGGGTGGCTTGCAGATTGACAAACGACGGCCCGCGCACCCGCAGCCGGTGAGGTATGGCTGTGCCATCGCTGATGAGACCAAAACCCAGCCAGCCCTTGGGATTTTCGGCCACGTAGTAGACCTGCCCATCAGGCGGGCGGTAGCCTTCCGTAACCAATTTAAAGTGGTGAATGAGCGACTCCATGCTGGTGGAAATCTCTTCTCGCGGCGGCAGTGCCACTTTGCGGTCGGCGGTGCGGAAGGGGCCGGGCTGAATCTTGTTGAGGGCCTGCTCGACGATGCGGGTGCTCTGGCGCAGTTCATTGATCCGCACTTCATAGCGGGCGTAGCAGTCAGCGCCGGTCGAGGTCGGCACGTCGAAATCAAAGTGATCGTAGCAGGAGTAAGGCTGCACTTTGCGCAAATCCAGCGGCACCCCGGCGGCCCGCAGCATTGGCCCGGTCACACTCAAGCCAATCGCCTCCTCTGCCGATAGATAGCCAATACCCTTAGTCCGGCTCAACCAGATGGGGTTGTCGGTCAGCATGGCTTCGTAATCTTCCAGATACTCCTTAAACTCGGCCAGGAAGGCTTTGACCGCATCGTTAAAGGCGCCGGGCAGCGGCCAGCGCAGCCCGCCGACACTGAAGTAGCTGGTCGTCATACGCGCGCCGCAGACCATTTCAAATATATCCAAAATACGTTCGCGCATCTGGAAGCAGTACATGACCAGGGCATGGCCGGTACCACTGACATCCATGGCGTGGGTGCCCAGCCAGATCAAGTGGCTGGCAATCCGCTGCAATTCTGAGCAGATGACGCGGGCATATTGGGCATACTCAGGGATCTCCACGCCCAACAGCTTTTCAACTGCCAGCACATAGGCCAGGTTGTTGTTCATGGGTGCGGCGTAATCCATGCGGTCACAGTAGGGAATATATTTTTCGTACCGCTTGTTCTCACCGGTTTTTTCAAAACCGGAGTGGAGATAGCCCAATTCCGGGCTAACCTTGAGCACAATTTCGCCGTCCAATTCGACCGCCAGGCGCAGCACGCCGTGAGTCGCCGGGTGGTGCGGCCCCAGGTTGAGGACCATATGCTCTTCGGTGTCCATGTCTTCCGGCAGCTCGGTCAGGTACGACGGCCCGACCATAATCTGTTTGCCCAGGTGGGCAAAACGCGGATTTTTGCGGTCGTGCTCAAAGTAGACCGGCTCGCCGCCCAGCGGGTAATCTTTGCGCAGGGGATGGCCCACCCAGTTATCGGGCATCAAAATGCGGTGCATCCAGGGATGACCGCTAAATTCAATGCCCATGAGATCGTAGGTTTCGCGCTCCAGCCAGTTAGCGCCCGGCCAGATGTCGGTCACGCTCGGCAATGCCGGCAGGTCGCCTTGCTTACCGTTACTGATGCCGTAGGCGCTGCCCTCCCCCGGTCGGTCGGGCGCAGCCACAATGACCCGCAGAAATTTGTTTCTGGGAATCGAGTACAGCTCATAATTGGCGGCAAAGCGGGGTGTCTGTCTCAGTTTGAGCCGGTCAGTCCCATAAACATCAATCAGCAGGTTATATTGCAGCTCTTTATCGTCTCGCAAAAAAAGGGCCACATCGTGCCAATGAGCGGCATCAACCTGAAGGGTCACCGTATCCCGAAACTCAGTCTGCCCCTTTACCCCGGACGGAAAAACTGCTTCTAATTTTTCAACAGTCGTATCGGTCATTTTATAAAATCCATCTAAAGAACGGAACTCAAGGAACCCAAAAGTCTAAAAGTCCCTATGAGTTCCCCTCAGTTCCCACTCTTTTTACTCTCTAATGCCCAATTTTTCCTCGGCCCTGATTTTCTTTTGCAATTGAGTCAAGGCGTAAAGCAATGCCTCCGGGCGAGGGGGGCAGCCGGGCACATACACGTCAACTGGCAAAATCTTATCCACCCCTTGAATAATGGCGTAATTATTGAACGGCCCGCCGCACGAGGCGCAGTCACCCATAGCAATAACCCACTTGGGGTAGGACATCTGGTCGTAAATGCGCTTGATCACGGGGGCCATTTTGTTCGAAACCCGGCCGGAAACAATCAACAAATCGGCCTGCCGGGGCGAGGCCCGAAACACTTCCGAGCCAAAACGAGCAATATCAAAACGAGGCATGCCGGCAGCGATTTGCTCAATGGCGCAGCAGGCCAAACCAAATAACAGCGGCCAAACCGAATTTGAGCGCCCCCAATTAACGGCATCTTCCAGCCGGGCCAGGGCAACGCCCAGGCTACCGGTTTTACCTTCGGCATCAGCCGCGCCAAGTTCTTGAGGAGTTGGAACTCCAACAGCTACTCCCATTCCAGTGCTCCTTTCTTCCACACGTAGATGTAACTTTCAACCAAAAGCAAGGCAAATATCCCGATCTGAGCCAGCCCATACCACTTCAAATCCCAAAATAGCACCGCCCACGGATAGAAAAACAGGACCTCGATATCAAACAGGATGAAAAGCATGGCAATCATATAATATTGAATCGGTACCCGGCG
The DNA here is from genome assembly GCA_023382535.1 of Anaerolineae bacterium. The sequence continues at coordinate 40,226 of JAHDWA010000048.1, forward strand.
GCGGGCATCGCCATAACTCAGTTTCCCTGATTCGACCACTTCTGATTTGGCTTTGTTGGGCCGGCGTGGGCCTAAAAAATGGGGCACGATCAAGGAAACAGAAGCAATAAAGGTACAGACCAAAATAAAGATCAATACAGGCAGATAATCTGACGGCATAATGAGTTTCTTTCTCGCAGCATCGTTGAGGCTTATGCTTTTTTACCGCGCGGCATTCGTTAAGTTTATCACAAGGACTTTAACTTGTCAAAAGGGTAAATTTGCGCAAACGCATATAATGAAGTTATTGATCTCTATGGTATAATCCGGGGTATGCGCAACCGTCTAACCAGTCAATCCGCCCCTCGCCGTCTTTCGTCTTCCGCCTCCCATCTTCTATCTTCTATCTTCTACCTTCTATCCTCTATCCTCTTGACTGCCTGCGCCTTCGATCCCGAAACTTTCTTGGTTGAAACCGGCCTCATTACCCCGACTCCCACCCCTGATCCTTTTTTTCATTACCGGGCCGCACTGCAGCCCTGGGCGCAGCGGGATATTGAGGCCGCCGGTCCATTACCCAGTTATCACATCACTGCCAGGCTGGATGAAGCCGATCAGACCCTGCAGGGCGTCGCCCAGATTATTGTACCCAATCCCGGCTCAGAGCTGATTTTTCATCTCTACCCCAACTTACAAAATTATGGGGGGGCCAGCCGGGTTACGACGGCGTTGGTCAACAGCACCCCTGTTAGGATTACTGCCATTGCCGACGAGACAGCTATCCGTTTGACCTTACCGGCAGTTAGCTCACCTCTCGGATTTGTCACCGTAGATTTGGCCTTTGTCACCGGCTTGAGCAGCCAGCCAGGCTTAGATGCAGGCAATTATACTCTCTTTGGTTGGGATGGCCCAATTCTTAGCCTGCCCGGCTTTTACCCGACCCTGGCCGTCCGGCAAGACGGGGAGTGGGTCTTGGATAACCCACCCCCCCATGCCGACGTCCTTTTTAACGAAGTCGCCCTGTACCAGCTTGACCTGACCCTGCCCCGCGATCTGGTCGTCGCGGCCAGCGGTGTCACCCTGAATGTTATTGATAACCCCGATGACAGCCGCACCTGGCAAATTATCGGCGGCCCGCTGCGGGATATGACCGTCATCGCCGGGCCGTTCCAGGCGGTCAGCGAGAGCGCCGCCGGGGCGACGGTCACTTCCTATTACTTACCCGGCCACGAAGCCGCGGCCCGGCTCGTTATGGCCCACGCTACCGCCTCGCTACGTTTCTACAGCGACATTTATGGTCTCTACCCTTATACCGAGCTTGACGTGGTCGAAGCGCCGCTCAATTTCCGGGGGATGGAATACACCGGGCTGGTTTTAATCGGCGAAGATTTGTACCACAACAGCGATCCGGCAACTCGCCCGCAGCAGGCATTTCTGGTCGCTCATGAAGTGGCCCACCAATGGTGGTACGCGCTGGTTGGCAATAACCCTTACCAACATCCCTGGCTGGATGAAGGTCTGGCCGAATACAGCGCCTTTGAGTATTACCGTGGCATCTTGGGTGAGGGCGAGGCCGAGCGGCTCATGACCGGCCGCTGGCTCATTCCCTTTGACAGCGCCGCCGGCAGTGTGGATGGCAGCGTTGACCGCCCAGCCGCCGCTTTCGATCCGGCTAGCTACGAGTTACTGGTTTATGCCAAAGCTGCTCTCTTTTTCAATGCTCTACACGACCAGTTGGGTGAGGCGATGTACCGGCAGGCGCTGCAAACTTACTACCTTGAAAACCGCTACCGCATCGCCACTCCACAGACTTTTCTGGCCACGGCCCAGCGCGTCTCCGGCCAGAATTTGAATCCGCTGGTAGAAGAGTGGTTGAGGTAGAAAAAACCTTCGAGATTTCAAACACCTCAAAGGACCGCTTTAATTCAATCCCGCCGAACCGCCCGCCATTGCTCCCCGGCAGGCTCGACCAGCAGTATCGCCTCCCCACCGATGAGGGCCGGGCGGATTTTATTCTCGGTTTCAATCAAGCCGTTGTTCACCACTTGCCCGGCCAGGGTGCGCACCCCGCTAATGCCCGCCGCCATAATGGCCTCGACCGGCTGTACGCCCCGCAGCTCACGAATCTGTCCCACCGAAATGAAACGACCATCCTCTCCAGTCGAAGCCAAGGCGACGGCTGCCAGCGCCCCAATGATGCCGCCGCCAGTTCCACCCAATTCCCGCAGGATGAGCTGGTGGGTATCGGCCAGGCGGCGCGCTTCTTCCTGGGTCACCAGGGTGGTTTTGGTCCGGTAGCCAAACTCGATGGCCGGCAGCGGCACGTCGAACGCTACACAGAGGCCGGGATCGCTGCCGGGCTGGAAGCGGGCCAGCATGAGCGCGGCCACCTCATCGGCCACCTGGGTCAAATTTAGAGTAGCTTCGTCCACCGCTAAATGAATCACATTGGCGCTGTTGCGGGCGGTCATCGGCACACGCGGGTCGTTAAGCAGTTGGTGGCGGGTAATCCCAATCAGTGGCCAGCGCTCTGCCAGCATGGCGGCAATGTCACGGGCCAGGTGGCCCGTACCCGGTGAGTTCAAGATATCGGTATCATCTATTCCAACATAGAGTCTTGACATTAACTAAATCCTCCGGTACAATAATTTTGGGTATATGCCCAAAACTTTCTCAAAAAAGAAGGAGTCAAAAAATATGGCTAAGATTTTTGTCCGTGAGCGTCATCATGTTGGCGAGTTAGCCGGTCGTCCTCGCTTTGCGATCATTGGCGTTGAAGGCAGCGATCTGAAGTTTTTCAAACCTCACGTGCGCCGCAGCGAGTTGGAAGCGATTGCTCAAAGTGTTGGTGCTGAAGTGGTGATTCTACCTCAGGGTGGCGACGAAACCAAAGGCCAGGGTAAGGGCGAGCGCCGCCGCCGCAGACACCAGTCCGGGGACTAACTCCCATGCCCCGCCCCCGCAAGTGGCGCCGCCTGCACCGCGAACCCCAGCCGGCCATTTTTAAACCTGTGGGCCTGCTGCTGGAAACACTGGAGCAGGTGACGCTGCTGCACGAGGAGTTGGAGGCGCTCCGCCTAGCCGACCTGGAAGGCCAGCACCAGGCCGATGCCGCAGCCCAAATGAGCGTCTCCCGCTCCACCTTTCAACGCCTGGTGACTGAGGCCCGGCGCAAAGTCACCCTGGCTCTGGTCAACGGGGCGGCTCTGCACATCGAAGGCGGCACTTTCCGGGTAATGGCTGTCCGTTGGCACTGCGCCGGGTGCGGCCACGATTGGGATATTGTTCACGGCAGCGGCCAGGGCCAGCCCTTAACCTGTCCCCAGTGCGGCAGTCTGGCAATTCGGGAAAAGTAGCCGCTCACACATCATGTCATTTCGAGGCCATAGGCCGAGAAATCCCTGCAAAGCAACAATTAAAATGGTCTTGGCTTGGATAAATGGACGACTACAGGGATTTCTCCCTTCGGTCGAAATGACATACCTAAACGTTTATCCTTTGTATATCCTCGTGCCGACGTGCTCCCCGGCGATGGCGCGGGTGATGTTGCCGTGCTCCAGGCCGTTGACAATGAAAACCTCGCGCAGGCTGCGGGCATCGCGCATGGCTTCGAGCATGCTGCGCTCCACAGCCAAATCTTCCAGATCGCGGGCCAGCAGCTCGTTGACCTCAATCTCCGGGATGAAGCGGGCCGCCGAGTCCTTTTTAGGGTCGGCGGTGTAAAGACCCTGCTCATCTTTGATTAAAATACAGCGCCGCGCCCCCATCACCTCCGCCAGCAGGAAAGCCCCCGCGTCGGTCCGGTGGGGAGGGATGCGGCCCAAAGCCGGGGGACGCTCGAACAGGCCGTAGGGCGGCATGGCGTGGACCACCGGCAGACAGCCCAGGGTCAGGTATTGGGCCAGTTTGGGCAAATCATCATGCCCAATTTTGATGCCGCCGCGCTGGCTCAGCAGCACCGCCACCATCAGCGCATTTTGCTCGCTGATGCTGGAACCCAGGCGGGCCATCACTCCGGTCGGCATCCCCAAATCCATCGCTATGGCATAGGCGTGCCGGGCGCGAGTGCCACCCCCCGTCGTGATAACAATTTTGTGCGACTGCCGGGCGGCTACCAGTTCATCCAAAATGGGCAGCAAGGCACTGCGCCCGCGGTCAATAACACTCTGTCCGCCTACTTTAACGACCGTCAGGTCGGGCAGGGGCCTGTAGACCGGGCCGGTATCGGTGCTGGCCAGCAGCGATTTATCCATCAGCGACTGGCCCATCAGCGGCGAAACAATGTGTAGACGTCCACTTTCATCACGCTCAAGAGTCATCCATTCCTCCAAAAATAAAGCCAAAACAGCAAAGTTCAGACAATAATGCCGGACATTTTAACATCCTGAAGAACAAATCACAAGCGCAGGGATGAAAACCCCAACACAGCCGGGATCATTTCGAGCTTGGGGGAGATTGGCTATAATGATACGCTATGCACAATCCATTCAATGAGCCTGTTAAAACGCTTCTCCTCATTATTGTTCTCTCACTGGGTATGTTGGCCTGCACCCTTGTCGCCAATGTACCTGAACCAACGGTAACGCCAGTGCCAACCCGCCAACCTTCCCCGACTCCCTTGCCCTCTCCCACTACACCTCCGACCTCTGTACCCCCGACCCCCTCGCCGTTACCACCGCCACCTACCAACCCGCCAGTTACTGTGGAGGCTGATCTTGCTGCGCCGGTCGCGTTTGATTTTACCGATTTGGCTCCCTACCGGCAGGCTATGCTGCCGGAGTTTGCCGCCGATGTTGATAGCGTGGCTACGACGGGAGCCAGCCGCTATTATCTGGAAGTTGAACTGGAATGGCCGGAAGGTAGTTCGCTGAGCGAGGAGGGTCTACACTTAACAGGGCAGGAGCAGGTCCGTTATACCAATACGGAAAATGCACCTCTATCCGAAGTTTACTTTCGCCTTTACCCCAACCTGCCCGGATACGACGGTAAAATGAGCATTGATACGGTCGTCGTTGACGGCCAGCCGATCCGGCCCGAATTAGAGGCGCAAAATTCGGCTTTGCGTGTTCCACTGGGACAACCTCTGAAGCCCGGAGCGGCTGCCGACATCACGTTGAGCTATCAGGCCGACGTGCCTGGGCAAACCCGACAGGGCTACAACATTTTTTCCGCCAGCGAAAACACAATTGCCCTGGCCGGATTTTACCCGGCAATTGCCGTTTACGATGCAACAGGTTGGAATATCGAAACTCCGCCTGCTTATGGCGATGCGACCTACCTGGATACTTCGTTCTACCGGGTTGAACTGACCGTACCAGAACCGCTGGTAGTTGCCGCTTCCGGTAGTTTGCTGCAAAACACGTCCAATGCCGATGGCAGCCAGACCCTCTCCCTGGTCTCCGGGCCGATGCGCGATTTTTATATCGTGGCCCGGGCTGACTTCGCGGTGATCAGCCAGACGGTGGAAGGCACCGTAGTTAACAGCTACTACCCGCCTGAAATGGCAGCGGGGGGCAAATTGGCCCTGCGCTACGCCGCCGACTCACTGCGGGTTTTCAACGAGCGGTTTGGCCGCTACCCCTACGCGGAGTTCGATGTGGCGGCAACGCCGACGAGAGCCGGGGGGGTGGAGTACCCGGGAGTGGTGGTCGTGTCACAGTGGATGTACGATGATGCGGGCGGCTTTTTTGAGCATGCAACGGCCCATGAAGTGGCTCACCAGTGGTGGTACAGTATGGTCGGCAACGATCAGGTGGATACCCCCTGGCTCGACGAGTCGTTGACCAATTACAGCACCCTGGTTTACTGGGAGGTGACTGCGGGACCGGAACCTGCGAAAGAGATCATGAATGCATTCTTTTTGGGGCCCTATGAGCAGGCCAAAAGCCAGGGGCTGGATCGGGCTGTGATGGGGCCGGTGGCCGATTTTTCAGAGGGCCAATACGGAGCCATTGTCTATGGTAAGGGGCCGCTCTTTTTTAATGCCCTGCGCCAGGAGGTGGGCGATGAGATTTACTTTAAGATCATGCAGACCTATTTTGCCGAGTACAAGTACAAAATTGCCCGGCCTGACGACTTATTTGCCGTGATCGAACAGGTTTCGGACCGGGATGTTGGACCACTGGTCGAGACCTGGCTGCAAAAATAAAATGGGAAAGCTATCCGAGTGCGACGCACTTTTCCAGGTCAGGAGTATCGGATTCTTTTATACTAAAGTAGACCCTACCTCCGAGGCAAAATTAGTACCTTAAGCTACTATGTCCCCTTGACGAGTCATGCTATAATTAACGTGTTCAGGAGTTATCCAGCCCGGTAGGGGTAGACCCCATCACCGACATTCATTATCAGCCAACATCTGCAAGGAGTCACCTAATGAGCAACGTTTCTTCTCTATCCAGCCTGAAGCGGGTCAAAGATAGCCAACCCAAAGAAGAAGTCAAACCAGCGGTTCCCGCACCGGGCAACCTGATTATTCCACTGGAACAGCCAACGCCGCCTGACACGCCCATGCAGCGCGGTTTTATTAGCGCCGGACGAGCCGAACGGCTGCGGCTGCAATTATGGCTGGCCGACAATCTGCGCAAATCTATCGCCCCGGATGTGCCGTTAGACCTGCCGCTGCCGCGCACGGCTGAACGGGAGCAGGTTATTCGGGAGCGTTATCAGCAAGCGCTCCAGCGGGCCAATATTAAAATTCCCTCTGATGTAACCGAGGAGCAATTTTACAACAATGTCCTGGACGAAATCTTTGGTTATGGGCCGCTTGAAATATTTGTCAGATCAGATGCCATCAGCGAAATTATGGTCAACAGCCCTTTTATTGTTTTTGTCGAACTCAAAGGCAAAGGACTGGTCGAGTCCGGCTACAAATTTCTGGATGATGACCACGTGGAACGGGTCATCAAGCGGATTGTCAAACCTCTAGGGCGCATGGCCGACGCCGACCATCCCCTGGTTGACGCTCGCCTGCCTGATGGCTCGCGGGTAAACGCAGTCCTGCGGCCTTGTGCCATTGATGGCCCGAACATCACCATCCGCAAATTTGCCAAAGAGAGGTTGACCATGGACAACCTGATCAGTTTTGGCTCGCTCACCTCATCCATGGCGGACTTTTTGCAGGCATGCGTGGTGTCTCGAATGAATATTATTGTGTCGGGCGGTACCGGCTCTGGTAAAACAACGTTGATCAACTGCCTTTCCGGCTATATTCCCGATGGCGAGCGGACCGTGACCATCGAAGATGCCGCCGAGCTGCAATTTAAGCAGCGAAATGTGATCCGCCTGGAAACCAAAAAGCCTACCCCGGATAGCCCTGGCATTATTACCGTCCGTGACTGCGTGGTCAATGCCTTGCGTATGCGGCCTGAACGCATTGTCGTCGGCGAGTGCCGGAGTGGCGAAACGTTGGACATGCTGCAAGCGATGAACACCGGCCATGACGGCAGCATGACGACCGTCCACTCCAACAGCCCCCGCGATTGTATTTCTCGCCTGGAAACGCTGGTGTTGATGGCCGGGGTTGATCTCCCTCTGACAGTTGTCCGCACCCAGATTGCCAAAGCCATTAATCTGATTGTGCAAGTTAACCGGCTGCGGGATGGCTCGCGCAAAATCACTTATATCACGGAAGTGCAGGGTATTGAAGGGGATACGCCTGTTTTGACCGATATCTTTAAGTTTGTGGAAAAAGGCGAAGAAGAGGGCAAAGTCATCGGGGAACATGAACCGGCTGGCTTGCGCCCCAAGTGTGAGCCTACTTTGAGAAATCACGGCTTTAATCTACCGGCGACAATGTTCATGAAAGCGAGCAGCTTCAAGTAAAGCAGCGTTTCGGCACTTTAGGACGTTATCGAAAGGTCAAGTGGGGATCTGAGATCCAGCTCGCTCAGGGCCAGAGAACTGCGGCTTCTATTTCTCAAATAGGCTTTTATCCACACTGACACATTAACAAATTTTACCTCAAGGCAAAGTTATGCAGCTTGATACGCCTCGAATTCGTTCACGGCTAGATCTTTTATACCTGGTTACGCGCGAGTTTAGTGCTCGACTTGAGATTGACCAGGTATTGCAGCGAGTTCTCTCTGCAACTGTGGCCTCCGTTGGCGCTCATAATGCCAGTCTATTCCTGCTTGACGCTCAGGGCAAGGTTGAAAACTTATTTTCTATTCAGGATAATTTCAACGTTCAGCAGCGCAGCCGGCCGATCCTGGAAGCTATTCTGGAGCGGGGATTGATTGCCTGGGTCGTAAAGCATCAAGAAGATGCCCTGATTCGCGACACTGAGACTGACGACCGTTGGTATAAAGATGACGACGCGTCTGCCCTCTCCAAATCACGCAGCGCTATTTCAGTCCCCATTCGACTGCCGGAGCAGCTTATAGGGGTGCTCATTGTTACGGCCAGCCAGCCCAACTACTTTGACGAGGACGACCTGTCCATGCTCCGCATTATTGCTGATCAGGCCGCCTTTGCCATTGCCAATGCCCGCCTCTTTAAAATTGAACAGCACCGCCATCGCCTGGCCGATACGCTGGCCTCGGTCGCCCGAACCATCAATTCCACCCTTGATTTAAAGGAAGCGCTTGATCTCATTTTAGAACAATTGGCCCTGGTGGTTGATTACGACAGCAGCGCTATTATGCTGCTGGAAGACGAGGTCCTTTCAGTCCGGGCTGCGCGCGGGTTTGAGGATATGAGAGATGCGCTTAAAGTTACCGTGCCTTTGGGCGTGGACGGACCTAACTATCGCGCGGTCATGCAAAAAAGGCCGGTCTTGCTCAACGACGTTGATGCCGAGCCGAGTTGGAAAAAAAGTTCCTCCTCCAAAAAAGTACGCAGTTGGATTGGCGCGCCTTTAATTGCCCATGATGAAGTCATTGGCATGCTAACCGTGGATAGCTACACCATAAACAATTATACCGAAGAAAATGTAAGTGAGGTCGCCGCTTTTGCCGACCAGGCCGCTACGGCGGTAGCTAATGCTCAGGCCGTCACCCTTTTGCGCAACCTAGAGGATAGTTACACCATCCTTTTTGAAGATAGTGCGGATATGATTGTGATTACCGACTATCAGGGCCAGATTCTCAGCGTTAATCGGAAAGCCTGCCAGATGCTACGGCGGGCTAAAGAAGCATTAATTGGCAGCAATATTTTGTTGATTGACCGCCATCTGCGAGACTGCTTGTTGGAAAATACCCGGCGCTTACGGGCCTGGCGAGAAGTACTGCTGGAATTAGACATCCTCGACGCTTACCGCCAACCGATTTCGTTAGAAATTAATGCCCGGCACGTCCAATATGCTGGCAAGGAATGTGTCCAATGGGTTGGCCGGGATATTTCAGTCCGCAAAGAAAGCGAGCGCATGCGCCAGGATTTAATCGCCATGCTGGTGCACGACTTGCGCGGACCGGTAGGCAATCTCATCAACATGATTGAGCTGCTGCCCATGCTCGTCACCTCTATTGAGGAAAATCCCCGGCTCCGTGATTTTTTAACCTTGGCCCAGCGCAGCGGCCAGGAGGTCCGGGATTTAATCGACTCGATGCTGGATGTGGGCCGCCTGGAAGCAGGCGAAATTTACTTGCAGCGCAGCATGGTCAACCTGGAAGAAACCCTTCAGGCCGTCAAAGATCAAGTTACGCCCCGTGCCCAATCCAAAGAAATGGGGCTTATTTTTAAACCCCTTCCAGAAAATCTCCCTGAAGTCTGGATTGACCGGAGTATGATCCGGCGTGTCCTGATCAATCTGGTTGATAACGCCATCAAATACACCCCCGTTCAGGGTCAGGTTTCTCTCACAACCACATTCAAGGGGGAGACGCTCCGTTTTGCCGTTAAAGATAATGGTGCGGGCATCAGCAAAGCCGACCAGGCGCGCATTTTCAATAAATTTTCCCGGGTGGATCACTCCCTGAATGCGCCGACCGGGGTCGGCTTGGGCCTGGCCTTTTGTAAGCTGGCCGCCGAAGCGCATGGCGGCTCTATCTCCGTTCACAGCGAAGGCGTGGCCGGCTTGGGCAGCACCTTCTATCTCACCATTCCTCTTATCTCGCCTCCCGAAGAACCAGAAGAATGAGCTTGGATTTAATCGCCAGGTATTACGACCTGCTCTACGGCGTCCTGGACGAGGATTGGCCCATGTGGCATACCTTAACCGAGACAACGGCCGGGCCGATTTTAGAGGTGGGTTGTGGCACGGGGCGTTTATTAGTGCCCCTGGCCGAAGCCGGGCATACGCTCACCGGCCTTGATTTATCCCCTGTCGCCCTCGACGCTGCCCGCGCCAAAATAAAGGCGGCCGGTTTGCCCCGCCAGGTTACCCTGTACGAGGCCGATATGCGCGACTTCGACCTACCGCAGAAGAACTTTGCCCTGGCTTTTATTCCCCTCAACACTTTTCTACACAATCATACACTAGACGACCAGCTTGCGACCCTGCGCGCGATTCGACGCCATTTACAGCCGGCCGGCCAGCTTATCATTGATATTTTTTACCCTGACCCGGCCCTGCTGGCCGAAGCTGACGGTCGCCTCTACTTTGAAAGCGAAACCGTTGACGACTTAACCGGGCGCACCGTGCAGTGGTACTGGCGGCACGACATTGACCTGGCCGGACAGATGCGCCACCTGACTTACATCTTAGATGAGATTGGCGAAGAGGGCTTGGTCCGCCGGGTGCAACTGCCCTTTTCACTGCGCTTTGTGTACCGCTATGAAATGGAACTATTGTTACGCGCAAGCGGCTTTAGCGTGGAAACAATCTATGGCAGCTATGACCTTGAGCCGTTCCACAGCCACAGCCAGAAGATGATTTTTGCAGCGAGGAAAGATGGAGAAGTAGCCAGTAGCCAGTAGCCAGAGGTTTTTCTTATCTGACTACTGTCTACTGATTACTGTTGACTGAGAACTACATTTGTTCCCTAAAACTTACGTTATACTTTTTGCGGGCCTTTAATACAGCTCGCCGCAAAATCTCATGGACCTCCGTGGGGTTGGAAACGTTATTGAGATCAGCGCTCGGATGGCTTGGATCGTGGCTGCGGATGTGGAGATCGCCAATCCCCAGCATTCGCTCGCTGATGCCCTGACTCACGTCAATATCCTGAATGCGTACCAGCTCAATATCTTCCCGATCTTTGCCCAGCATGCCCTCGGTAATGCGGACCCGTTCACTGGTAATCTGGTAATGAACGCTGAGTGATAAGAAAGGGCGACCTTCCCAGAGGATCGTTTCCGCTTCATTATCTCCCTCGTCCACTGACCCTTTCGACACCGCTGCCGGTTGACCTGTGGCCTGGCTCAGGAAATCATCCATCTCCTTTAAAACGCCATCGGTGATAGCCCCAACCAGGCGATCTATTTCGGCCTGAGGGATGCCGGATAGAGCCACACCGCTTTGGGCTACCGCTTGCCAGATACTGGCCTTTACTTTGGCCCGCATTTCAGATAAAGACATCGGATTATCTCCCTTTCTTTTACTTGGTTGCCACTTGGCAAATTGCCACATTACTCTATTCTGACTCTAACCGAACACACGAACGTTGTCAAACCGGAATGCGGCTAAATTTGGTATTGACATTTAAGAATTGTTACCCGATAATAGGGTAATGTAAAGAGGGGATTCGCCATGAGCCAACAACCCGTTACCGAAAACTCCATCGCGCTGCAAAACGCCTGGAGCCGTTACGCTGAGTTTGATGCCAGCGCCCAGACCGCTTCCAAACGTCACCTGACCTTACGCCGGGCAGTGCTTATTCTGGCAGTGGTAGCAACACTGTTCGCTATCCTCACCCAACTTTACGGGAGTTCCGAGACGATGCTGGGGCAGGCGCTCAAGGTTGGCCTAATTTTAGTCCCCATCATTAGCTCGGTGATTCTGGCTTTCGCCAACAAAATGCAGCAGGGCGAGCGCTGGCTGGTATTTCGCACCGGCGCTGAGGAAATTAAAAAGGAAATTTACTTTTACCGCACCCTCTTGCAGCAGCAAGACGAGCGGGATCAGTGGCTCACCGAACGGGTGGCCGCCATCCAGCGCCAGGTGTTTGAAGGTGTCGGCGGCGAGCTGGTTTTGAAACCTTACACCGGCGCTGTTCCGCCCGACTATTCTCCGGGCAACCCCGACAGTGACCCTGGCTTTTCGAACCTGCTAGCCAATGAGTACATCCGCTTTCGGCTGGATAACCAGCTTAATTATCACACCAGTAGAATTGTCCACCTCCAGACCGACCGCACCCGCCTGCAAATTGCCATCTTTATTTTTGGCGGGGCGGGGACGTTTCTGGCGGCCCTGGGAGGCACCTTTAGCATCTGGGTTGCCCTGACCACCTCCATCGCCGCTGCTTTTACCGCCTGGCTGGAACTGCGCCGGCTGGACTCAACGATCAACAACTACAGCCAGCTCATTTTAGAGCTGAAAATTATTCGCGATCATTGGTTCAGTTTAACGCCGTCTCAAAGCACCAGTGATGAATTTTTCAAGATGGTCACCGCCACCGAGCGGGTCTTATGGAGCCAGCACAACCAGTACATCAGCGAAATGCGCCAGGCCGTAGCCGACCTCAAGGGCAGGGAGGGCGACTTGATCGCCAAAGCCATGAACGCGCCCGCCTCGCCGGTAATTGACGCAGCCCTGCTGGAACAAGCCCAAAAAGTCGTGACTGTCGCCGGAAAAATATTGCCCAAGCTCGGCGTTCCTGAGGAGATTATTTCAACAGCGGAAACTGCCGTTGAAAACCTGGTCAAAGCCGCTGCTGTCAAAGAGGCAGCCGGAGTGAACGGCGCTCAAGACAAGCCGGCGACGCCGGCCGGTGAGCCAGCAACCTCTCATGCGGCTGCGCCACTCTCTTCTCAACCCCCAGTTCCACCTAAAAAGCTTAAAGGCTTGCCCCATGCGTTTGTAGTCATGCCCTTTGGCCGCAAGCAAGGGCCGGACGGCCGCTGGATAGATTTTAACGCCATTTACCAGGATTTAATCAGGCCGGCTCTCGAAGAGGCTGGCTTTGAGCCTTTCCGCGCCGACGAAGAGAGCGTCAGCGGCGACATCCTGACCGATATGTTCCAGGAGTTGCTGCTGGCCGATCTGGTTATTGCCGATTTGAGCATTGACAACGCCAATGTTTTCTACGAGCTGGGCGTGCGCCACGCCATCCGTAAGCGGGGCCTGGTCCATATCCAGTCGGGCCGCTCCTACCTGCCGTTCGACATTTTTAACGTCCGCACCGTACCGTATCGCATTGACAAAAACGGCCGGCCCGACCCGGAATTTCTGGAAAAAGATAAGCAGGCCATTGTCAAAATCACCCGCGAAACCTGGGCTTCCAGCCAGGATCGGATTCACAGCCCCATCTTTAATTTGCTGGACGGTTTGGAGGAGCCAAGTCGCAGATCGCTGCGCACCCCCCTGGCTACCGGCTACTGGCGTGAGTATAAAGAATGGGAAGAGAGGGTCACTATTGCCCAGCGCCAAAAGCGCATCGGTGACGTGTTACTACTGACTGAAGAAGTGACCAACCCGTTGATCAAAGAGGAGGCCATTGCCGAGGCCGGACGCGCTCTCAAGAGTCTGAGCCGCCACGAATTGGCCCGGCAGCAGTACCTGGAGGGCTTAAAACTCAATCCCCTCAACTCGGAGTTCCGCCGCGAGGAGGCCTTTCACCTGGCCCGGCTGGGCCGCGCCGACGAGGCCGTGGTCAAATTGGAACGGTTGTTGCAGGAGGAGCCTGACAACATCGAGGCCATCTCCTACCTGGGCCGTATTTTCAAAGAAATGTGGGCCAATGAATGGGAAAGTATTGAGGATGCACTGGAACGCCAGAAAAAAGCCTACAACACTGCTTACTGGCTCAAAAAAGCGATTGATACCTATTTGTCCGGCTATCGCCTCAATCAAAATCATTATTACTCCGGGATCAACGCGCTGAGCCTATCGCTGCTGCTGGACAATCTGGCCCATCACTTTGCCGGTGACGATGATGATCCTGAAATTTTAGCCCTGCGGCAGCAAATAACTTTGCTTAAAGGAGCCGTCCAGTTTAGCCTGGAAAGTCAAGCGCAAAAACGAGCCAGCAATTTTTGGATATTTCTATCGCTGGGGGATTTGGCCGTCTGTACTGCCGAAGAGCCTAAAATGGTGACACGGGCTTACCAGAAGGCCCTGACGCTGGCCGGTCAAAATCGTTTTGCCCTAAAGTCCAGCTTGGCGCAATTGGAGTTATTGAAATCGTTAAACTTTCGACCTGAGTATGTCGAGGCCGGTATTGCCGTTCTGCGTGAAGAAGTGGTCAAGGTTGAGCAAGAAATTCAAGCGGCCCAGGTTGGACGGGAAACGCGGGACGTTTTCCTTTTCTCCGGCCACATGATTGACCGGCCAGGCCGGCCGGAGCCGCGCTTCCCGTCAGAGATGGAAGGAGAAGCCGCCGACCGCATTGATAAAGCCCTCGATAAGCTGGGGGCGGATCATAATGACATGGCCATTGCCCCCGGCGCGGCCTGCGGCGGCGATATTCTCTTTATCGAAGCCTGCCTCAAACGCAATATGCGGGTAGAGGTTTTGCTACCTTTTTCCGAAGCGGAATTTATCGAGAGGTCGGTCAGCTTTGCGGGGGATAGTTGGGTCGAGCGCTTTTATAATATCCGCAATAATCCCAGAGTCACTTTTGAATTCCAGGTTGACCGGCTTGGACCACTGAAAGAGGGAGATAACCCCTTTGAGCGCAACAACCGCTGGGCGCTCTACTCGGCCCTCATTTACGGCATCGAGCGTGTCCGTTTTATTGCCTTGTGGAACGGCCAGGGTGGTGATGGGCCGGGCGGCACCGGCCATATGATGAAAGAAGTGCGCCGCCTGGGTGGCATTGTCGAACACCTGGATATCACCAAGTTCGACTATTGGCAGGCTAAAGGCAAAGTTGCCCAAGTGCTGGACGTGCTGGCCAGAGGCCAGTAGGGTCCATAATAATGCTGCCTGGCCCATTCAGCACTCATTTGACTGCTGTCAAGCAACAAACAATCAGCGGTCAGCCGCCTCAAAGGGGGGGGTTGCGCTCAAAGGCCGGCGGTCGTGGTAAATTTTTTCAAGCTGGGGAATCAGCGCATCCCAACCATAGTTGGCCTGGGCAAAAGCCCGGCCTGCTGCCCCCAGCCTGGCCCGGCGAGCCGGGTTGTCCAGCAAGTCAAGCGCCTCTCTAGCAAAACGCTCCGGTTCATCAGCTAAAATCAATTCCTGCCCATTAACTACCGGAAAGCCCTCTGCCCCCAGCGTTGTGGCGACAATCGGTAGACCCATCATCATGGCTTCCAACAATTTCAGCCGGGTGCCGCCGCCCACCCGCAACGGCGCAACGTAGACCTTGGCTCCGGCCAGGTAGGGCCGCACGTCGTCTACGTAGCCGGTGATGGTCACGCCGGGTAAATTTCGCAAAATATCCAGCCGGGGATGAGGCCGTTGCCCCACAATCGCGAAACTCGTGCCGGGACGTTGAGCCTGAATCAGCGGCCATACATACTTCCCAAACCAGAGCACGGCATCTATGTTGGGGCGAAAATCCATTTTGCCGGTAAACAATAAATCATAAGCGATAGCCTGGTCTACCTTATCATAAGCCGTCAAATCCACACCGTTGGGCACCACGGTGATCGGTACATCAGGGGCCACATCGCGCAGAGCCACCTTATCGGGGTAAGACATGGCAATGGTGTGATCTACCCGCCGCAGCAGTTCAGCCTCATAGCGCCGCAGGCGATGCCACTGGACCCAACTGTAGGCGGCGGCGGCCCAGCGGGCTGGATTCTTGAGGTCGGCCAGGCAGGCGCGTTTCTGTAAAACCCACTCGGCGTTGTGGGCATCGTAAATAATCAGCGGGCGGGGCTGGACCGCCTCGAGGGTAGGCAGATAGGGACTCATCTCAATACCCTCGATTTCGACCACATCAAACGGCTGCGCATGGAGTTTATTGGCAAGCCGGGCGTTCAGCTCCGGCGACCAAAGGCGCAGACTCATATCGGGACGGCTTGTAGTTAGCATTTGGCGCAGACGCAGGTTAGTGCTGCGTTGAGGCACGGGAATCATTTCAACCCATGCACATAGATTAAGCAGGGGACCGGCATTGTGGGGGTTTTGGTCTGGCTCCAGAAAGGTCAACACACAAACGGTGTGGCGCTTGCTTAGCTCTTTGACCAGATTAAAATTCCGCAGCGTCGTGCCCTGGTGAGGAGGATAGGGCCGCTGGGGAGTCAACAGCAGAATGCGCATGGCGAATAGCTGATAGCTAATGGCAGATGGTTCATGAATGCCCTATTTGCTATCTGCCGTCAGCTAATTTTTACCTACTTTATGATAAACTTCCAGTGTTTTTTTAGCTGCATGTTCCCAGGAGAATTTCTTGGCGCGTTTGAGGCCCTTGCAGATTAAATCTTTGCGCAGGTCCGGTTCAGTCAGCACGCGCCAAATTGCTACTGTGAGACCCTCAATATCGTGAGGATTAATCAGCACGGCTGCATCGCCGACAACTTCGGGTAAAGAAGAGGTATTAGAAACAATAACCGGGGCGCCGCATGTCATGGCTTCAAGCGGGGTCAGTCCAAAGCCTTCGTAAAATGAGGGATGAACCAACAACTGGGAGGCATTGTAGAGGTAAACCAAATCCTCAGAAGGGACCCGCCCCAGGAAGGCGACATGTTTTTCCAGGTTCAGCTTGGCCACGGTCTCGTAAACTTCTTCCCAGAGCCAGCCGTTTGAACCGGCCAAAACCAGCGTTTCTTCGCGTTTATAATCATCCCGCAAGCGGCGATAGGCTTGCAGCAGGCCCGGTAAATTCTTGCGGGGTTCAATCGTGCTGACAAACAGGATAAAATCCTGGTCAAGCTTGTACTTCTCTTTGGCGATCTGCCGGGCTTCCTCTTTAGGCAGCGGGCGATAGATCGGGTTGGCGGCTTCGTGAATCACCGTGATTTTCTTTTCCGGCACGCCCAGCATTTTGATGCTGTCATGCTTGGTCGCCTCTGATACGGCGATAATGTGATCCGTTTTACGCCAGGCCTGGTCAATTTGACCGTAATAGCGGGCGCTCTCTTTGGTCAGAAAGTGGGGATACAATAAAAAGGCTAAATCGTGGATCGTAATAACCGACTTGTAATTGCGCCTGAACGGAGGAATAAAATCGGGGCTGTGCAGCAAGTCCAGCCCCAATCGCGAAATCTCAAAACTTAATGCTGTCTGCTCAAACCGATTATGGCTGGGAGTCCACAACGATTTGCGCAGAAAGCCATTGCTCTTGACAATTGAGCCTCTGTCCTTGCGACTTTGCAACAGCAGAAAGGTATCTTCATGAGGCTTAAGACTGGCCAATGCCTCGGTTAATTGTAAAATATATTGACCAATCCCTGCGCGGTTATAAAAGACCAACCGCGCATCTATGCCAATCCGCATAGCGCTTTCCACCTTCCTAAAAAACAATGCTCCCCGCCCGGCCTGGCCGGTATTTCAGGGAGCATCCTTGGTCCTAATAACCCCTGTAATATACCATCAATCAATAACTAGGTCAAACGAGAGATAGGTAAAATCCGGACAACATTTTCCCGAAAGACTAATCGTTCTATTGACAAATTTCTCCAGATATGATACATTTGCTCGCAAGATAAAATTCTAAAAACGTTGACCAGGAAGAGTAACTGCTCAAGCGGCGTTCAGAGAGCTGGCCAGTGGGTGTGAGGCCGGTACGAGCGCGGGTAGTGAATGGGCCTGCGAGTTGCGCTCCGAACGTGAAACGTTCTAACGTTGATAAGTAGGCAGCGCCGGAGACTTCACCGTTACCAGGGAGACGGATATTCAAGCCCCCTTCAACACGCTCAGGGTGGCTGCGTATCTACTGAGTGAAACTGGCTTTATCACCAGACCTTGTGTGTTTCACGCAAGGTTTTTTATTTTCTGAAGCCAGTTTAAGTGGGGTGGCACCACGGGAGATCAACCTCTCGTCCCCGCCGAGTCTATTTGATTCGGCGAGGATGGGAGGTTTTTTATTTGAACCGACCGCAGACCAATGACCGCCGACCGCCGCAAAGACGAGCTTTGTCATAGCAGACGGTCAGTCGTCGGCGGTCGGCGGTCACAACCTAACAGGTAGGAGATCAGCATGTACAAACCAACCTTGGAACAAGTTGAAGCGATGGCCGATAGGGGCAACCTTATCCCCATCCACCGGGATTTGCCGGCAGATATGGAAACGCCGGTCAGCATTTATCTCAAATTGCAGGATGAGGGGTCCAGCTTTCTGCTAGAGTCGGTTTCGGGCGGAGAGCAGGTGGCCCGCTACTCCTTCATCGGGGTGCGCCCGCGTGGCCTGCTGACCACTTTTGGCAATGAGGTTTACATTGCCAGCGAGGGGTACGGCCGTTCCATCCCCTTGGAAAAAGGGCTGGACCCGCTGGAGGTGCTGAAACGGGAAATGTCCAAGTATAAACCCGTGCGCCTGGCCGATCTGCCCCGCTTTATTGGCGGCGCGGTGGGCTTCCTCAGCTACGACGCCGTGCGCCGCTTTGAGCGCCTGCCCGACGACAACCCTGACGAACTCCACGTACCAGAAGCTGCCTTCATGATTGCCCACACCCTGGTCGTGTTTGACCATGCCCGCCAGCGGCTGCAAGTGGTCGCCAACGCCGATTTAACGCGCGGTGATGTCCGCACCGCCTACCAGCGAGCCATCTCGCGCATAGACGAAGTGGTGGCCCGCCTGAATGCACCCCTGCCGGAAGTGCCACCCCCCAGCGACAACGGTCACAATGGTCTGGTCTCCAACTTTTCCCAGGACGAGTACCGAGCCACTGTGGAAAAGGCCAAAGAGTATATTGCCGCCGGCGATATTTTCCAGGTCGTGCTGTCGCAGCGCCTGTCACGCCGGACCACAGCCCATCCCTTTGCCATCTACCGCGCCCTGCGTATGCACAATCCCTCGCCCTACATGGTTTTTATGCGCTTCCCCGGCGGCGTGAGCAGCCCGCCGCTACACATCATCTCTGCCAGCCCGGAGATGCATGTGCGCCTGGAAGAGGGCATGGCCGAATTACGCCCCATCGCCGGGACGCGCTGGCGGGGCTTGACTGTCGAAGAGGACGTGGCCCTGGCCGAAGAACTGCTTGAGGATGAAAAAGAACGAGCCGAACACATTATGCTGGTTGATTTGGGCCGCAATGATTTGGGCCGCGTTTGTGATTACGGTACGGTGCAGGTCGAGGAGTTGATGGTGGTCGAGCGCTATTCCCATGTAATGCATATTGTCTCTGACGTGCGCGGCAAACTCAAAGAGGGTTACGATGCCTTTGATCTGCTGCGAGCGACCTTCCCCGCCGGTACGGTCAGCGGAGCGCCCAAGGTGCGAGCGATGGAGATCATTGACGAATTGGAACCGACCCGGCGCGGGATTTACGCCGGAGTCATCGGCTACATCGGCTACGACGGCATCATGGACTCCTGCATCGCCATCCGTACCGCCGTGATGCAGGGTGAGACGGTCTATATTCAGGCCGGCGGGGGCATCGTCGCCGACAGTGACCCGCAGCGTGAATACGAAGAAAGCTGGAATAAAGCCAAAGCCATGGCTGAGGCCGTGACCTTCGCGGAGGAGACACGGTGAAACGGAGAGGCGAGGATGAGAAGATTTCTTTTGCTTCATCGCCTCACCTCTCCTGACCTCATCAAAGTGAAACAGGATTGTTAATTTTTACGAACGACGGAGGACTGCCGTGATTTTACTCATTGATAATTATGACTCATTTACCTACAACCTGGCCCAATATCTGGGCGAGTTAGGCTATCAAATTGAGGTGCGGCGCAACGATGCCATTACCCTGGACGAAATTGCAGCGATGCACCCTGACCAGATTGTGATTTCACCGGGGCCGGGTACGCCCGACGACGCCGGGATTTCACTTGACCTGATTAAACACTTCTATCAAGAGATACCCATCCTCGGGGTCTGCCTGGGGCACCAGGCCATTGGCCAGGCTTTTGGGGGAAAGGTCGTGCGAGCACGCCAGATCATGCATGGCAAAGTTTCGCCCATCGAGCACAACCAGCAGGGCATTTTTCAGAACCTACCCAGCCCGCTGACCGCCACCCGCTACCATTCCTTGATTGTGCAGGAACCCCTGCCCGACTGCCTGGAAATCACGGCGCGGGGCAAAGACGCCGAGGTGATGGCCCTGCGGCATAAGGAATACCCGGTGGTCGGGGTGCAGTTCCACCCGGAGTCAATTTTAACCGAATACGGTCACGAAATGCTGCGCAACTTTTTGCAGGTCGAGGCCGGCGATTTTGGCCCGGCCAAGCCCGCTCCTGAGCCTGTCACTGAAGCAGAGACACGCCCCGCCCCGGTTATTATCTTCCCTATCAAAACCGCCATCAACAAAGTGATGAGCGGCGACTCACTCAATATTGAAGAGGCCGAAGAGGTGATGTCCCAAATTATGGCTGGCGAAGCGACCCCGGCCCAGATTGGCGCATATTTGACCGCCCTGCGCATGAAGGGGGAGACGGTCGAGGAGATTACCGGCAGCGCCCGGGCCATGCGCTCCCTGGCCGCACCAGTGCGCCCCAACACGACCCCTGCCGAGCTGGTAGACACCTGCGGCACCGGCGGCGACAGCGCCGGAACCTTCAATATCAGCACCACGGCGGCTTTTGTCGTCGCCGGAACGGGCCAGAAGGTGGCCAAGCACGGCAATCGGTCGGTCAGCAGCAAGAGCGGCAGCGCCGACGTGCTGGCCGCGTTGGGGGTCAATTTGGACCTGACCCCGCAGCAGGTCGCCCAGGCCATAGACGAGATCGGGATTGGCTTTCTTTTTGCCCCCAAGCTCCACCCGGCGATGAAGCACGCTATCGGCCCGCGCCGCGAACTGGGGGTGCGGACCATCTTCAACGTGCTTGGCCCGCTGACCAATCCGGCCGGAGCGCGGGCACAGATCATCGGCGTTTATGATGAACGTTTGACCGAACCGCTGGCCCAGGTACTGGGCGAGTTGGGCAGCCGGGGAGCTTTTGTGGTGCACGGCCACGGCGGCCTGGACGAATTGACCACCACCGGCCCGAACCGGGTCAGCCGGCTGCAGGAAGGCAAAGTTACGACTGAAATGCTTGACCCGCTAGATCTGGGCTTTGCCAGGGCCACTTTAGCTGACCTTCTGGGCGGCACGGCCGAAGAAAACGCTCAAATCACCCGCGATATTCTGACTACTCAAAAAAATGGCCCACGTCGAGATGTGGTGATTCTCAACGCCGCCGCTGCCCTCGTCGCCGCCGGCCGGGCTGGTGATCTCCCTGCCGGGATCAAACAGGCCAACGAAAGTCTCGACAGCGGCGCGGCCCTGGCCGTGTTGGAGAAGTTTGTCGAGTTTACTCAAACGATTGGGGGCTAATAAAAAACTCAGCCGGGATGTGGGGATTAGAGGATTTTTAAAGGGTCAGAAATATGTTAAAGGGATTGGAAAAACACGTTGAATTGACCCAACAGATTATTGCTGCTTGTTATGAAGTGCATAAAGTTTTGGGGCCGGGCTTAGAAGAACGATTTTACCGAGACGCTTTGATGCATGAATTAGAGTTGCGTGGACTCGCTGTTCAACGAGAGCAAGATTTTATGGTGGAGTATAAAGGTAAACAGTTAGGGCTGCATCGTGTTGATTTGATTGTAGAGAATACGGTTTTGATTGAGTTAAAAGCAGTAACCGGCAAACTTCTTGACGTGCATGTGGCCCAAACCATTTCAGAACGAAATATCGCTCGATTACCTGTTGCTTTATTGATCAATTTCGGCGATACCAGCGTCCAAGTCCGCCGCCTTGAAAGTCGTAGCTAAATCAGAAAAATAAAAATCCCCAAATCCCCAAATCCCGGCTTTATGCTCCAGAAATAGAGAGTGTCAATGACCATTTTAGACGACATCATTAAATACAAACGCATCGAAGAGTTACCCAAGCAGATGCAGGCCCGCGAAGCGGCCCTGGTGCGGGCCGAGGCGGCCCTGGCTCCCAAGCCGAAAGATTTTGTGGCCGCCCTGAGAGCCGCTGGCCGAGTCGCGCTCATTGCCGAGGTTAAAAAAGCCTCGCCGAGCAAGGGCCTGCTCCGGCACAACTTCGACCCAATTGAGCTGGCTCAAACTTACGCCGCCAATGGCGCCTCCGCCATCTCGGTGCTGACCGATGCCAAGTATTTCCAGGGTAAATTAGATTATTTAACGCAAATCAGAAAACACTTAGATCGGCTAACTTCTTCTCTCCCTACTCCCTACTCCTTACTCCCTCCTCCTCTCCTTCGCAAAGATTTCATCTTCCACCCCTACCAGGTTTATGAAGCCCGCGCCGCCGGAGCCGATGCCCTGCTGCTCATCACCGCCGTACTCAAAGACAAGGAGATGGCGGATCTGCTGGCCCTGACCCACGAGTTAGGGATGAGCGCCCTGATTGAGGTCCACGACCGGGCCGAGTTGGAGCGCGTCCTGCCCTTGCAGCCTCGCCTCATTGGGGTGAACAACCGCGATTTGCGCGACTTCTCGGTGAATTTGAATACCTGCATCCAACTACGCCAGTACGTCCCCGCTGGCACCTGCTTTGTGGCTGAAAGCGGCATCCACACCGCCGCAGATGTGGCTCGCCTGGCGAAAGAGGGTATTGACGCCCTCCTGGTCGGCGAGGCGCTGGTCAAAGCCAAGGATGTAGGAAAGAAGGTGAGGGAGTTGGTAAATTATGAATTGTGAATGATGAATAGTCCCAAAGGGATACCCTTGCGGTATGAATTGTGAAGTAAAACCTCTTCGTTCATAATTCTCAATTGACAATTCACAGTTCACTATTAACCTGGGCCATCTCGGCTCGAATGGCCGCGTTGATGCGCACATTTTCCAGGTAACTACGCCGGAGTTCGGGATTATAGATTAGCTCGGCTTTGGCGGTGATAAGGGTGTAGGCTTGCTGTAACACCCGGCGGGCTTCTGCCTCATCGCCTCGCTCGCGGCAGACCTGGGCGTAAATCCACCAGATAGTTTGAGGCGGGTACTCTCCGCTGCCGGAGCCGTTTTGCAGCGAGTCGAGCGCCTCGGCTAGGCATTGGTAGGCCAGCACCAAATCACCGGCGGCGAGACTGGCCTGGCCTTTGGCGGCAAGGCTGGCGACGTAATTGCCGGTTTCACCCAGCTCTTTGCGCAGGTCGCAGGCGGCGTGGAAGTGACGTATGGCCTCTTCAGCCAAGCCGCGAGCAAGGTAAAGATGGCCCAGATCGTGCAGGCAAAAGGCCGCACCGCGCCGGTCACCGATGGCGTTGCGCAGGCTGAGTGAACGCTCTAAATTGTCCTGGGCCTGGCGGTAATCTCCCAGGATCGTCTGGACCTGGCCGAGTGTGTTCAGGCTGATGCCTTCGCGCAGGCGGTCGCCGATGGTCTGGCTGGTCGAGAGCGCCTGGGCATAGTAGTGCTGTGCTTGCTCGTAACGGCCCAGGCTGGCTTCGAGCAGCCCCAGGTTGTTGGCGCAGCCGGCCTCGCCGCCGCGATCGCCGACGGCGTGATACAGTTCCAGGGCTTGCTGGTAATCCTGGCGGGCCTGTTCGTAATCAGACATCTGGGTGTGGATCAGGCCCAGGTAATTAAGACTGGTCGCTTTGAGTTGGTCATCGGCGGCCGCACCGTCAATGTCCAGAGCTTGTTGGAAGGCGGCTCGCGCCCTATCGTACCGGCCCTGGCGCCATTCGGCGATGCCCAGGTTGACCAGCGTCCGGGCGGCCCAAACCTGACGCCCGTGCTGCTGGGCCAGGGCCAATGTTTTCTGGGCAATCCGGATGGCCTCGTGATAGTCGCCCAGGTTGGCCGCCAGGAGCAGGCGCCGGTTGCCGGTCTCGAACTGTTGGGCCAAATTGCCCTCGGCCAGGGCCAGTTGTTTCATGCGGGTCAGATCCTCAACCTGGGCCATGCGGTTGCCGAGGCGGCTGTAAGCCTGCTCTCGACCGGCCAGCAGGTCGTACTGTACTTTAACAAGTTCAAGCTCTCCGGCCACCGCCAGGGCATCGCTAAAGTAGGCGATGGCGGCCTCGTTGGCGTAGCCGTCCAGCGCTTTTTGCCCGGCCAGGCGCAAATACTTCAGGGCCTGATCGGGCCGGTTGCTGCGGGCATAGTGGTAGGCCAGCAGGTCAATAATCTCGCCCTCATTCTGAGCATAGCGACTCTCCAGGACGGCGCCAATAGTGGCGTGCAGGTCGCGCCGCTGCGAGTAGAGCATTGTTTCGTAGGCCACTTCCTGGGTGATAACGTGCTTGAACAGAAAGTCGAGGTTGCTTTCTTTGGCCTCCTGGCGGGTAAAATCTTCAGCCTGCAAGCGGTCCAGGTGCTCGTTGAGGGTGGTGGTGGCCGTGACCCAGGGATGGACCGCTTCCAGCAGGTCACGCTGGAACGTCCGGCCAATGGCCGCGGCAACTTTCAGGGTGATTTTTTCGGCCTCCGGCAGCCGGTCAATCCGGGCCAGGACAACTTTCTGCACCGTGTCCGGCAGTTCCAGCCGGTCCAGGTCGCCGGTGATGTGGCACTCGCCGTTTTCGATCTGGAGGGTATCCAGGCTGAGCAGGGAGTTGACCAGCTCCTCGATGAAAAGCGGATTACCCTGCCCTTTACGGCTGATCAGCTCGGCCAGGGCCGGCGGCAGACTTTTGACACCTAACTTGGCTTGAGCCAGTTTAACCCCGGCTTCCGGCTCCAGCTCTTCGACTGGCAGCAGGCTGGTATAGGGTAAACTCAGCAGGCGTTGGTAGGCCAGGGGGACGGGGTTACCCAGCGGCCGATGCGCCAGCACCAGCCATAAGGGGTGTCTGCCCAGCTCGTGGGCCAGGTTGACCGCCAGCTCCAGCGATAGTTCGTCGCTCCAGTGGGTATCTTCGAGCAGGATGAGGGTAGGGCGCAGGCGAGCCTCGGCCAGGACAATGGCCCGGATGGCGGCGAAAATGTTATCGCGGCGTAGATCATCGCTCAAGCTGCGGCTCAGGCTGGTTTCAGGCGTTTCCAGGCCGAGGAGGTCGGCCAGCAAGGGCAGGCGATCCAGCCAGTACAGCTCGCCTGCGCTGGCTGCGGTGGTAGGAATGGGCAGGCGGTGCAGCAGGCGTTCCAGGCGCGCCAGCCGCTCTGGCACCGGCAGGCGCGGCGAGAGGCCGGCCAGGGTCGAAAGGATGCCGCGCCAGGGCAGGTAAGCCGTTTTTTGGCCGTAGCTGACACAATCGCCGCCATACGATGCGCCGCCTCGCTCCATCCAACGGCGGACGAGTTCGGCGGCCAGGCGGCTTTTGCCCACACCCGCCTCCCCGTTGAGCAGCAAAACCTGGCCGGCACTGCGCCAGACCTGGTCGGCCAGCGAGTCAATGAGCGTTAGCTCCTTATCCCGACCGGTCAGCTCCTGGCTGCTTTGCAGGTAGCTGAGGACCAATTCTTCCTGATCCTGCTCTTTTTCGTGCAGGGCCAGGTAAACGCGGCGCAGCTCGGCTTTGCCCTTGACCTGAATGTCGCCCAAATCCTGGTACTCAAAAAAACGGCGAGCCTGGCTCTGGACCAAGCGGTCCACCCAGATCTGGCCGGGGCCGGCCTTTTGCATCAGCCGGGCAGCCAGGTTGACCGTATCGCCAATGACGGTGTACTCACGGCGCTGCGGCGCGCCCATCGGCCCAGCAAAAAGCGGTCCGGCCGCCAGGCCGATGCTCGCCTCCAGGCGATGGCGGGCGGCAACCTTGACCAGGGCCAAGGCGCAGGCGACGGCCCGCACTTCGTCGTCTTCGTGGAAAAAAGGCGGCGCACCAAAGAGGACCAGCAGTACGTTGCCTTTATCGCCGACAGCCAGCTTGTTAACGCTGCCTTCGTAATGATAGATCATTTTCTGGGTGTCACGCATAAAATTAACCAGGCGCAGGCCGGCCTGGGGGTCGTGGTCAAAGTCAATGCCATCAAAGCCGACAAAGCAGACCGTCATCGGCTTGAGTTCGGCCAGCATCCCTTTGTAGCCGGTTTCCAGGCTGCTGGAGATAGCACCGGGGATGTAGCTGCGCAGGACAGCCGCCACATGGGTTGCAGCAGCGCTGTCGAGGGTGAGCCAGTCCGGGGCAGCAAGCGGGGTGGGTGGCAGTTCAGGACCGGGGTGAGTGAGCAAGTAGAAGCCAGGAGCAAGCTCGTCGGCCTGAGCCGACTGTTCGGCCAGAAGCTGCCAGGCGGCGGCATCGGCCACAATTTGACCGGCCTGAGCGTGGTTTTCGGCGTGGCTCATCGAGGCCATCGGCGCGCCGGCCAGAACATACTCCCAGCGGCCAAATTCGCCGCCGGCGTGCATTTCCAGCACTTCGCCGGCGCTGAGACCGATCTTCATTTTCAACTCGACAGCGCCGTGGCGGGTGGAAAGAGTGGCAAAGCGGCTCATCGCCGCCTGCATGGCAAAAGCGGCTCGCGCGGCCTGACCTACCGCTTCGGCCAGCCGATCCTTTTCACACGGCCAGACCAGGCTCAGGGCGTCGCCGCCAAATTTGACCACCTGGCCGCCGTGAAATTCGACGGTCGTAATGAGCGCCTCAAACACCTGGTTGAGGATGGCCGTTAATTCCTCCGCCCCGCGCACGCCGGCGGAAGCCAGTACTTCGGCCAGGTGGGTAAAGCCGGAGATGTCGGCAAAAGCGGTAGCCGCGTGGAAGCGCTGCCACGTGCCGCCCAGTTTGCGGTGAGGGTTTTGGAGAATTAAGCGGGTGACGGGCGGCGGGGCGTAAATACTTAATGTATGCAGTTGTTCGGCAATGGTCACAATCGGTCTCCCCCAAGACTAACAGGCTAGTCCCTGGGTACTATTTTAACACAAAAAGGTAGAAATCCAGTTTGAGGGCGGTAGATTCTTAAGGTTGTTAAGAATATTAATGCCGCGAATGGGGGCATTTGTTCAATAGGACAATGGTTTAGTATACTGGACACGTGATATGAGAGGCGGAGAGGTAAATGGTGACTAAGGTTAAAATTTGTGGAATCACCAATTTAGAGGATGCTCTTGGGGCGGTCGAGGCCGGGGCAGATTTGCTGGGCTTTATCTTTTACGAACCGAGTCCGCGTTATGTCAGGCCGGAGGTGGTGCGGGAGATAGTTGCAAGTTGCAGGTCGCAGGTCGCAGGGGTTAGGAGCCAGGAATTGAGGGCTGGAGACCAAAATTTGACTCGTGTGCCTAACGCAACACGCAACACGCAACATGTCTCTCCTCTTTTCGTCGGCGTCTTTGTCAATTCGCCTCTCGACACCGTTGCTTACATCCTCGACTTCTGCCAGCTTGATGCGGCCCAGTTGCACGGGGAGGAGTCGCCGGAGTTTGTCGCTCAATTCCCAGGCCGAGCCTTCAAAGCTTTGCGGCCCCAGTCAGCACAAGAAGCCGAAATACTGGTTGAAAAATATCTCCCCTGCTCCTTTGCCCCTCTGCTCCCCTGCTTGCTTCTCGATGCCTACCATCCTCACCTCTACGGCGGCACCGGCCACGTCACCGATTGGGGCATGGCCGCCAGTATCGCCCGGCGTTATCCGATCATGCTGGCCGGGAGTCTGACCCCGGAGAATGTGGCCGAGGCGGTGCAGATGGTCCAACCGTGGGGAGTAGATGTCAGCAGCGGGGTAGAGAAGGAGAAGGGGAAGAAGGATCACGAAAAGGTAAAAGCGTTTGTGGAGTTGGTAAAAAGCGTAAAACGTAAAACGTAATCAGCAAGTAATAGTTATCATCCTGATGGAGAGGAGTCTCAATGAACCTATCATCCAAAGGCAAATTCGGCCCTTACGGGGGACAGTTTGTGCCGGAAACACTCATGCCCGCCCTGGCCGAACTGGAAACCGCTTACGAAGCGGCCAAAAATGATCCGGAGTTCCAGGCCGAATTTCACCATCTGCTTAAAACCTACGTCGGCCGACCCACGCCGCTGACCTACGCCGGGCGGCTGACGGCCTATTTAGGTGGGGCCAAAATTTACCTCAAACGCGAGGATTTGACCCATACCGGGGCACACAAAATCAACAACGCCTTGGGTCAAGCTCTGCTGGCCAGGCGCATGGGCAAGCGGCGCATCGTGGCCGAAACCGGGGCGGGGCAGCATGGCGTCGGCAGTGCGACGGCTTGCGCGCTGCTAGGGCTGGAGTGCATTGTCTACATGGGCGAGGTGGATATGGCCCGCCAGCAGCCCAATGTCTTTCGCATGCGCCTGACGGGCACGGAAGTGCGGCCGGTCAGCAGCGGCAGCCGCACCTTGAAGGACGCCATCAACGAGGCTATCCGCGATTGGGTGACTAACGTGCGGACGACCCATTACCTGCTCGGCTCGGTGCTGGGACCACACCCCTACCCGACGATGGTCCGCGACTTTCAAAGCGTGATTGGGCAGGAGGCTCGCGCCCAAATTTTGGAGGCCGAAGGTCGTTTGCCCGATTTACTGCTGGCCTGTGTCGGGGGCGGGTCAAACGCTATGGGCCTGTTTCATCCCTTTATGGAAGATAAATCGGTGGATATGCTGGGCGTCGAAGCGGGCGGCAGCGGCATCGAGACGGGGAAGCATGCGGCCCGGTTTGCTATACCGCCCCTCCCCCTGACAGGGGGAGGGGCCGAGGCGCGTTTGGGCGTGCTGCATGGCACCAAATCCTTTGTGCTGCAAACCCCCGACGGCCAAATTGCCGAAACGCATTCGATCAGCGCCGGTCTGGATTATCCCTCGGTCGGGCCGGAGCATGCCTGGTTGCGCGATCAGGAACGGGCGGGTTATACTTACGCCACCGATACCGAAGCGCTCGCCGCGGTCAAAGTTCTCAGCGAAATGGAAGGCATCATTCCAGCCCTGGAATCGGCCCATGCCATCGCCGAGGTGATCAAGCGCGCCCCAACCATGTCCAAAAACAGCGTCATCATTGTCAATCTGTCGGGCAGGGGGGATAAAGATTTGGATACGATTATGAGGGAGTTGGGGAAACGTGAGGCGTGAGGCGTGGTGCGTCTCGTTTATTTGAACGGAAGACACACTACGAACCACGAACTATTCTAACTATTCTGCGAGGTATTATTTATGACCAACCAAATGACGAAAAAGCGCGTCTTCTCCGGCATCCAGCCTTCGGGGAATTTGCATATTGGCAATTACCTGGGGGCGATCAAAAATTGGGTAGCGGAGCAGCACAAGTATCACAATGTCTTCTGCATCGTTGACCTGCACGCCTTGACCGTGCCGCAGGACCCGGCGGAACTGTACCAAAAAACGCGGGAGGTGGCCATGCTCTATCTGGCCTGCGGCATCTCCCTGGAACACTGCGCCATCTTCGTTCAGAGCCACATTCCGGCCCACTCCGAGCTGACCTGGTTGCTCAACTGCGTCACGCCGCTCGGCTGGCTGGAACGGATGACCCAGTACAAAGATAAAGCCGCCAAGCAGGAGAGCGTCAGCACGGGCTTAATTGATTACCCGGTGCTCATGGCCGCCGACATCATCCTTTACGACTCCCACTACGTGCCGGTGGGCGAAGACCAGAAACAGCACGTCGAACTCACCCGCGACATTGCGATCCGCTTCAACAATCTTTATGGCGAAACCTTTGTTGTGCCCGATGTGCTTATTCCTAAGGCCGGGGCGCGGGTCAAGGGCCTGGACGACCCGACGGCCAAGATGAGCAAGAGCAGCACCACCCAGGGCCATGCCCTGCGCCTGCTCGACCCGCCCGATGTGCTGCGCAAGTCCATCATGCGGGCCACTACCGACTCGCTTAACCGGATTGCTTTTGATCAGGAGAACCAGCCTGGCGTCTACAACCTGCTCAATATTTACCAGGCGATTACGCATAAGAGCGAGGAGGAGATCCTGGCCGAATTTGAGGGCAAAGGCTATGGCAACCTCAAAAAACAAGTGGCAGAAGTGGTCATTGCTACCCTGGAGCCGGTCCAGGCGCGGTATTACGAGATGGCCAAAGACCCGGCCACCATCGAGCAGATTCTCAAAGAAGGCGCGGATCGAGTCCGGCCCCTGGCCGAACACCGGCTGCAGGTGGCCCAGGAAAGATTGGGATTACGAAAATAAAGAGAACAAGATGAACGGTATCGAACGTATCAAAAACACTTTCAAAAAAAATCGGCCGGCCTTTATGCCCTACTCGGTGCTGGGTTATCCTGACCGGGCCGGCGGTCTGGCAACGATTAAAACCCTGGTCAAGGCCGGGGCTGACCTACTGGAGTTGGGCGTCCCCTTCTCCGACCCCCTGGCCGATGGCCCGACCATTCAGGCGGCCACCCAAAAATCGCTGGAAAACGGGACCACGGTCAAAGACTGCCTGGCTCAAGTGGGTGAGCTGCGCCAGCAGGGGATCGAAACCCCGGCCCTGCTGATGGGCTACATCAACCCGATCCTGGCTTATGGCCTGGAAAAATTTGTGGCCGATGCCGCTGCGGTGGGGGTAGATGGCCTGATTGTGCCGGATTTGCCCCCTGAAGAAGCCGGAGAACTGGAGAGCGCCTGTAATGACCACGGCCTGGCCCTGGTCTACCTGCTCGCGCCGACCAGCACCGTGGAGCGGATTAAACTGGCGGCGGAAAAGTCGCAGGGTTTCATTTACCTGGTTTCGCTGACCGGTGTGACCGGCGCTCGCAACGAACTGCCGCCTGACCTGGCCGAATTTGTGGCGCGGGTGCGAGCGCAAACCAGCATGCCACTGGCGGTCGGCTTTGGTATTGCCACCGGCGAGCAGGCGCGCACCGTGGGCCAACTGGCCGATGGGGTGATCGTCGGCAGCGCTCTCGTCAAACGCGCCGCCGAATCGCCGGAGCGGGTGCGAGAGCTGGCCGAGGAACTGCGGGCGGCGTTATAAAACACGCAATTAAACAAAAGCGACAATCTCTCCATCCGGGTTAACCCAGGCCCGCCCCATTCGCAGCGTGTTGTAGGCACAACCGACTTCACCTTTCGGATTCATCAGAATAATTCCGCCTCGACCATTAACCCGTTGGGCCAGATAGTGGATGATTGACTCAGCCGCCTGCTGGGGGACCAACCCGCCGGCCATCGTATCACAGGCCGATTTGCAGAGAATAACTTTCATGATGTCTTCCCCGCGCCCGGTGGCTGAAGCGGCCCCGATGCTGTCATCGGCATACGCCCCGCAGCCAATGATGGGGCTGTCGCCGACGCGCCCCGGCATTTTGTGGCGCATCCCGCCGGTCGAGGTGGCCGCAGCCAGATGTCCCTCCGCATCCAGCGCCAGCGCCCCCACCGTATCCTGGATGGGCAGGAATAATCCTGACCCGCCGGCTGCGGGCGGCCTGTCCTTTCTTTCCACCAACAATGCCTCGGTCGGAACCAGAGGGACCCCCACCGAGCGGGCAAATGCTTCCGCCCCGGCTCCGACCAGAAGGGTATGCGGTGTCCGCTCCATGACCAGGCGGGCCACGCTGATGGGGTGGGCTACCCGTTGAATGGCGGCGACCGCGCCGTTATTGAGCGTCGCTCCGTCCATCAAGATGGCATCCATCTCGATCTCGCCAGCCTGGTTGGGAAAAGAACCGCGCCCGGCGTCAAAGGTGGGGTTATCTTCCATAACGCGCACCGCCATCTCCACCGCGTCAAGGGCTGACCCGCCATTTTGCAGCACCAACCAGCCAGCTTCGGCCGCCTCGATCACTCCCCGGCGAAACGGCTCGACCAGGCCGTCGTGAATATCATCCCCTGCGCCACTGTGAACAATTAACGAAATCGGCATGATCGCCTCATCCTTTACCAGCGGGCTACGGTGCAAACCCGCTCAGGGGCCAACCAGAACGGCGGCAAATAGGCGGCGCCATCCGAGAGTGGGAGAATTTCATCCGCCAGTTGCAGGCCCAGTTCTTCAATCATCATGCGCCGGCGCGACTCGATGCGCTGCCACAAAGCGGGGAATCTGGCCTGGATGTCGGCCCGCAGCGCAGGGTCGCCAAAGGCGACAGTATCCTCGCAGTTCAACAGATAGCCGGCTGGCAGCGGGGTCGGGATAATGTCGGCCTGGAAAACCATGCCGGAGGCAATCTGTTCGCTGCTGCCGGGCCGGATGGGGCTGTGCAGCCATTCATCCAGGGAGGTTAGATGCCCGGGGTTGAGAGCAGAACGCATGGTTGAACCGGCAAAAGCCTCAGATACGGCGCTAAAAATGTCTCCCCCCTTCGCGCCAATCGCCATATTCCGGTACCAGGTGGCAATCACCCGGTAATAGGGCTTGACAATTTTCTGGACGAAATTATCGTCCACCTCGCCCATCAGCATACCCGCTCGACAGCACAGGCTGCCCCAATAACCGACAGCCGTTGAGACCCCATCGCCATATTCCAGGCGGCGTGCCCCGGCGCTGCGCAATCCCAGAACTTCGCCTTTACCGGAAACCATAATCGGGTGCATCGTAAAGGGCGCACCTGTAAAATTAATGTGATTAATGGCCTCGCCTTCACTCAGCCCTGGGCGTGCATGCCGCAGCACACTGAACACAGCCGCCGAACAGGTGCGCGCCGCCCATTCAAAGGCCGCAATCTGGTCGGCCGTATTCCGCGCCCGCAAGCCCTTTTCCGGGTGAAGCACAGCCGCCGTCACATCCAGCACTGCACCTTCCCTGCCGGCCAGCCGGCGCAGGGTCTCTACTAAAAAAGCCGGAACAAAGGCTGGAGTTACGGTATCGTCGCTCTCGTCAGCTTCAAGGTACTTCCAGCCCACCACGCCGATACGTTCGCCCGCCTTGATACCCGCTGCCCGGAGCAGATCCAACAGCCGTGGCGCGGTGTCCCGCTGCTGGCCGGGCAGGCTAAAGGTCTGGCACAACACCACCTGGACCGGCACCGGCACAATCGGGGTGTAGCCCAGCCCTTCATTTCCGACCAGCAGATAGCGGCTATCACCCGGTCCCAGCAGCAACAGCCCTTCCTCAAAACGCGGGTCATAATTGACCAGGAAGGCCAGGTTGGCAAAATGCTCGCGGTCGCCATAGACCGCTACCCAATCGCAGCCGGCGGTTTGGTACAGGGTTTTCAAACGTCTCTCATATTCAGCCTTCGGCATCAAGGGAATATCCTCTTGGGGAAACGAAAAGGTGGGGGCCGGAACTCGGCGAAGCTCGATTTTCATAAATGGTTCCTTTCAAAGTTGACTTTATTGGCCAGGCAGAGGTGTAACTTGTTGAATTGGGCCAACAAGTTTGGCGCATGATAACCTGAAGGAAATAATTCATCAAATCGAAATCTTCTTACTTCAGAGCGAAGCCTTCTCCTGGAGACCCTTCCCGTCTCGCGCCTTTTGCGCTTCGCCCGTCTCATGGCATAATACCTGCCTATGTGGCGACAGTTAACCCTAGCTGTGCTGGGGCTGGCAATTTTTAATTTAGCTGGCTGCCAGCTTGATGCCGAGCGGCGGTTTTCCCTAATTACCTGGCAAACTGACACCCCCACACCTACCGTTACCTCTACCCGCACGCCTACTCCGACATCCACCGCCACACCTCTGCCGACAGATACCCCTACCCCGACCTTCACTCCAACCAACACCCCTACGCCAACGGCCACCCCCATTCCCAGTGACCGCCTGGAGAAAGCCCGGCAGGCTTATGCCAACGGTGACTACGAAACGGCTCGCTTTGAATTCGATGCCCTGCTGGCTGACCCTGGCGCGGATGCCCACGAGCGGCGCCTGGCCCTCCACTGGCGGGGCCGGAGCGAGCTGCAACTGGGCGATGCCTCTGCGGCTGTGGCCAGCCTCAAAATGTTTGTCGAACAATATCCCAGCGATGAATTGACCCGCGCCGCCCAGTTTAATCTGGGGCTGGCCTATGAGCAGGCCGGACAGCTTGCCGACGCCATTACCGCTCTTCGCGGCAGCGTTGTCCCCGACGATCCGGCCAATGTTTATATTTATGAACGCATCGGTGATGTGGCCTTACGCACCCGGGCCTACACCGACACGATTGCCGCCTATGAAACCGGGATCAAGGCCACCACTGATCTGGGCTTTCAAGTCCACCTGCGGGAAAGCATCGCCCAGGCCGAATTGATTCGAGATAACTCGGCTGGAGCCATTGCTCAATACGAGACTATTTTGAGCGTAGCCAAAATTGAGGCGTATCGAGCCAAGATTTTGCGGCTGCTAGGCGAAGCTCATCTGGCGGCTGGCGACACCCAGGCAGCCTACGACCGCTACCTGGAAGCGGTCAATAACTATCCCCAGGCGCACGACAGCTACCTGGCCCTGGTCGAGCTGGTCAATGCCGGTGTGCCGGTAGACGATTTTCAGCGCGGGCTGGTTGATTACTACGCCGGAGCTTACGAGCCGGCTGCTTTCGTTCTTGAACGATATCTGAATCCGCCTGAACCCATAACGGAAACGGCGACCACTGAACCCCCTGCCCTGACCCCAACGGCTCGTCTGACTTCCACCGCTAGCGTGACCCAGGCCAGTCCTCTCCCCACGCCGCTTCCTGCCGCTGACGAGGGAAAACAAAAAGAAGGCCGTCCCCCTAAGGCCGCTGAAGCGCTATGGCTGCTGGGTCTCTCGTACCAGGGCTGGGGACGTTACAATGCGGCAATTAACGCCTTCCAACGGCTGATTGACGGGTATCCCAACGACCCCAACTGGGGCAAGGCCCATCTTGAAATCGGCAAGGCCCTGGCCGGTCAGGATAATGTGAGCCAGGCTAAGGCTGCTTTTCGAAGTTTTGCCGCAGAAAACCCGGCGCATCCATTGGCCGGGGAGGCCCTGTGGCGGGCAGGTCGCCTGGATTTAGACGGCGATTTACTGGATGAGGCTTACACCCATCTGCGTGACCTGGCCGACAAATATCCCGGCAATGATTACGCCGACGATGCCCTTTATTGGGCCGGCTACGCCGCCTTTAAGGCGGATGATTATGAAAAGGCGATTTTGCCCTGGTCCACTTTAGCCAATAAATTTTCCAGCAGCGATCTGGCCAATTTTGGCGGCTACTGGCAGGCCAAATCACTCCTGGCGTTAGGGCGAGATGACGAGGCCGAGGCAGTACTTAAGCATATCGCCGCAAGCTCGCTCGACTACTACAGCCTGCGGGCGCATGACCTGCTGACCGGAGTGCAGCCCCACACCGTCCCGCTCATTTTGCCGGCGCCGGATGAACTGAGGCAGGAACAGGCCGAAGCGGAGACCTGGCTGGCCGGGTGGCTGGGATTGGAAGATACCCAAAATCTAGCCAGTCTCAGTAATGAGATCAGAGGCGACCCCGCCTTCCGGCGGGGCGAGGTGCTATTGTACCTGGGGCTGCGCGCTGAGAGCCTGACTGAGTTTACCAGGGTTAAGGATGATTGGTGGGACAACGCCCTGGCTCTGTATCAGCTTTCCCTTTATTTTCGCGATCAGCGCATGGGCAAGTTGAGCATCGAGACCGCCGCCCGCCTGATTGTACTTTCGCCCGCCGGAGATCCGGAAAATACGCCGATTTTTATTCAACGCCTCTTTTATCCCATCCTGTTTGACGATCTCATTTTTATCGAGGCTGAACAGCACGAGGTTGACCCGGCTTTACTGCTGGCCATCATGCGCCAGGAAAGCCTGTTTGAGGCATCGGCGGAGTCTATTGCTGGGGCGCGCGGCTTGATGCAGGTTATGCCAGCCACCGGGGACTATGTAGCCGAGCGCAGCGATTTTGAGCGCGAGTATCACCCTGACCAACTCTGGCTGCCCTACATCAGTGTTAAATTTGGAGCCTGGTATATTAGCCAGCAGTTAGGGATGTTCGATGGCAATCAATTTGCCGCCCTGGCTGCCTATAACGCCGGGCCGGGTAATGTTTTAGAATGGATCAAAACCTCGAATGACCTGGATATTTTTGTCGAGCGGATACCTTACCGTGAGTCCAGAGTTTATATCAGAAACATCTATGTCAACTTAGCCGCTTATCGCCGCCTGTATGGTCCTCCTGCCCCAGTAACTACCAGCGATTAAAAACAAAATCCTCCTCCGCATAGATTTTCTCTCGTTCCCAAACTGACGCAAAGCGTGGGAACGAGAGAAAGTGGACCATTCTTCCAGCCTTCCAATTCTCCATTCTTCCAATTAAATTATAGTCTCGAAATCTTATTGTCGTATCCCTTTCAGTCATGGTATAATTGAAGGTGGCACTTTTTGTTTAACCAAATTCGGATCTAATTCAGCAGGATACTCACCGTGCTTAACTCTCTGCTTGATGCATTTGGCAGCCCGGCAGTAACTTTAGCCTACTACCTGTTTACCTTTTTCGCCATCGAAGCAGCCCTGGTGATTGCCTGGGGACAGTGGCAGCGCAGCGACTCGTTTAGAGCACGCCGGCTGACTGTTGTTTTTGGCAGTTTAACCTTTCTGCGAGTGATGCTCTTTGTATTGGCGCTGATGGGACGCAGTTCGGCTGAGATTGCCAGCTTCTGGCTGCCTCCTTTTGAGCGAGCGGTCGGCGTGGCCAGTTTGGGGTTTTTGGTTTGGGGCTTTACGCCCTTTATGCGCGAAAAAGGGTTCAGTGGTACGGTCCTGCTGGCGATCAACACCACCTTTGCCTTCATCTTTTTCTTTCTGGCGGCTTCATTCTGGCGAGGAACTGATTTCAATCGCACCGGCTGGGAGCTTTACTTTGTCGGCTGGCAGATTTTGCTGGCCCTTTTTGGGGCGATCAACTGCGCCTCAAAACTGGACGACGAACGCGCTTATGCCCTCTCCAGCTTTGGCGCGCTGGCTGCTGGCCTGATCTTGCACCTTTTCTTTCTCTCCAGTTATCCGCTGCCGCACAATCCGATTTGGGTCCGCCTGGTGGAAATGTTCGTTTATCCGGTATTTGCGGTGGCCGTCTACCAGGGCGCGATTCAATCACTGCGGGCGCGGACCGAAGAGTTTCAGAACTTAAGCCAGATCTCGCTGGATCAAATCAAAGGGTTAATCAGTCTTTTTGAAGCGACCCGCGAAATTACGTCCTCACTTGACCTGTCTCACCTGTTAGATGGGGCCACGCGCAGCGTGGCTGATGCAATTGCGGCCGACCAATGCGCTATCGCCCTGCCGGAAGACAATTCTGATGATCTCTCACAGCTTCGCCTGGTTTCGATCTACAATCCGAGCCGTAAAGGCCGGGGCGAGTCGGTCACTTTTCCCCTGAATGACCAACAAGCGATCAAACATGCCCTAAAGCGCAAGTATCAGGTTCAAATTGACGAGTACCAGGATAACAACCAGATCCGCATCCTCTTTACCCTGATGGGCGCGCATGATGTCGGCCCGTTGATTATCCAGCCGTTGTTGCAGCAGAATGGTGAGCCGTTGGGCGTGTTGATCCTGGGCAATGCCAACTCCAAGCGTGTTTTCACCGCCACCGAAGCCCAACTCTGCAAAACTCTGGCCGATCAAATTTCTGTATCTATTAAGCATGCCAGAGAATATGCCAGCGTGTCGGCTAAAGCCCAACAACTCGCCTGGACCCTCCGCAACCAGGAACTAGAAACAGGCAAGCGCCGGGCAGCTATGGAAACCGAACTCAAAAAGAGCCGCGAAGAAGTAGCCCTTTTTGCTCAGCGCCTCTACGAATACGAAAAAGCTGAGAAAGCCAATGAAGAAGCCCTGCGCCAGGCCCGCGAGCGCGCGACCAAGTTGGAGAAGGCTATCGAACGGGCTAAAGTCGAGGTTGAAAAAGCGGGGCAGAAAGACAAGCAGATGGCTGCCCTCTCCGCCGAGACTGAAACTCAGAAAAACCGTCTGGCGGAGATGGAGGCTGAACAACAAGTTCTCAAGGAAAAGATTGAGCAGCTAGAGCAGGAAGCAGTGGAGGCACTCCACGCCAAAGAGGCGCTGATTGCCGCAAATGACCGCGCCCGCAAGCTGGCTCGCGCTTTAAAGACCGCCCGCACGGCCACCCAACAAGCTGCGCCGGTGCCGGCGGCTCTATCCAGCGCCGAAGCGAGCGCCGAGTTGGAAGATTTGAGCTGCGGGGTCATCATCGGGGATGCCAACTATAAGATCAACCGGGTAAATGCTGTGGCCAGCCAACTGTTGGTCCGGCCCAATAACAACTTGATCGGCAACGAACTGGCCTCAATTTTTGAGGATGAACGCTGGCAGAAAGCTCTGGAACAGCTCCGGTCCAGGAACGAACCGATGGTTTCAACCACCTTGAAAGTGGGCGAAAATGTACTGCGGGCTACCATCAGCCCCATGGCCTCTTCTGATGGCAATGGGCGTGAAGGCACGGTCACTATCTTGTACGACATTACCGCCGAAGCGGAAAGCCAGCAGGCCCACAACGAGTTCGTGGCTTCGCTTTCCCAGGAGTTACGCACCCCAATGACCTCTATCACCGGCTACACCGATTTACTCTTGGGCGAGTCGGTGGGCATGATTGGCGAGATGCAGCGCAAGTTTTTGCAGCGCATCAAGGCTAACATCGAGCGCATGGGCAGTATGCTGAATGACCTGATTGGCGTCACCGCCATAGACGCCGGTCAGTTGGAAATCCGGCCGGGCATCGTGGATATGGCCGAAGTAATTGAGGACACGATTATTGGGGCCAGAGCCCAGCTTGAAGAAAATGAAATTACCCTGACCATGAATCTGCTGGAAGATATGCCCCCGATAGCAGCAGACCCGGATTCGGTGCGTCAGATCATGAGCAATTTATTGAGCAATGCCGTTAAATCAACACCAGCCGGTAGAGCAATTGATATATCTACCTCAACTGAAAGCAGCGCCGCCTCTTCCCAGGAAGAAGGGCCTTCTTTTCTCAAAGTCTCCATCCGTGACTCCGGGGGGGGCATTGCCGAAAAGGACCTTGAACGGGTATTTGAAAGATTCTACCGGGCTGAACGTCCTCTGATTGAAGGGCTAGGTGAAACTGGGGTAGGTCTGGCGATTGTCAAATCGCTGGTTGAGGCTCACGGAGGGCGGGTCTGGGTAGAAAGCGAATTCGGAGAGGGTTCTACCTTTCACTTCATCTTACCTATCAGCAACCAATTTAACGACCCCTGGCTGGAAGTAGACATTCCTCCCCTTGACCTGAATTCCGATCCATCGGACTCATTTTAAACGAGGTAAAAACCGTGTCTTTTCCAGAACCTTCATCGAATGGCAGTTCGGCCTCACCTGTCCAGCGTCTGCTCATTGCCGTGGGAACTTTAATTGTAGTGGCGCTCACCGTTGTGGCCGCGATTCTTTTGGCGGTACGCAATCCGGAGACTTCCACCCCCGGAACGCCTATCTCCACCCCAACAGCAGCAGCGATAGCTCCCTCGCTGACGCCTACGCCCCTCTCGCTCCCGACGAACACGCCTTCGGCCACGCCGAGTCCATCGCCCTCCCCTGTGCCGACCCAGTCTCCAACCAACACGCTGCCGCCTCCCCCACCGGCAACGAATACCCCGCTGCCGCCGCCCCCGACACCGGCTTTTACCCCGACGCCCATCATCGTCATCGTTACGCCGACGCCTTTGCCGGCTTCGCTGGAGTCGCCGCCAGCTCCCTCGGCTGGAACGGCGGGTGTTTGCCAGGTCCCCTCAGGCTGGACGACTTATGTCGCGCAAGTCGGCGATACCATGAATTCACTGGCCGAGCGAACCGGCGTTAGTGTTTATGACTTGCAGCAGGTGAACTGTCTCACCAATCTGACCATTCAGCCGGGGCAAACTATCTATTTGCCGTTTACTCCCCCTACCCCAAGCGTCACCCCGACCAATACGCCTACCACCCCTACGGCCACCCCCACTTTAACCGGCACGCCTACGGCGACGCCCCGCGCCCCGGAAATTTTTACAGCCGATCCCTCGGTTGACCGCAAAACTCTTTTTGTCACGGGCCGGAATTTCAGGCCCGACGAGGATGATTTTAGAGTGGAACTGAGAGGAGGGACCGGCGCGACCCAACTGGTGCTCGGCCAACTGAGATCGAGCACCAGTTTTGAAGCCAAACTTCCCTCTGGCGACGAACTGCCGAGCGGCCCCCATGACTTGCGGGTCATCAACCCTGACGGGCAATTTGATATTCTACGGATCACCCTACCGTAAAGTCAGAGTGGGTTATAGTAAAAGAGACGGTCCAAATGGGCCGTCTCTTTTTTGCGGATAGACTTTAGACCCTTTATCTAAGAAGCTGTCTGAAAAGGTTGGCGGTCAGCCCTCGGATTTGGTATAGTTGG
>JAHDWA010000049.1 GCA_023382535.1 Anaerolineae bacterium
GAGGCGTCCGTGGGCTTGTAGTAAGGCTTCTGGCCGAGCTTCTGCCAGCCCCAGGCAGCGAAGAAGTCGTCAAGCTGGGCATCGGTCACAACAGCGGTCGGCAGCTTGATCTTGGTTGCCCGGCAGCCGTGTTCGACCTGGACGTTGAGCGAGCCATTGCGCCAGAAGTTGAGCCGGGTTGTGCCTTCGAGTTGCTGGGCCTGTTCGCCGGCTAGGCCAAGCATTTCGGCCAGGGCAACGAAGTTCTGCGTGATCGGGTCCGGTGTAGATTCAGGGGCGGGCTGGCCTTTGCCGGTCTGTTCATAACGAAAGGCCGGATCAGCGCCCAGCTTGCGGCAGACATCGCAGGGTTCGCCAGGCAGGGCTGGCCGTTCACCGCACCAGTCGCACCAGTTAATGAACGGGTCATAGCCTGTTACCTCAATGCCGGCCTCGCGGGCATCGCTGAGCAGGGAGGCGTCCCGGTCGTCCGAGGCGATGGAGTGCCGGCGCTGCTGACCGCTCTTGTAGGTCACTACAGCAGTAGCGGTGCAGAAGCCAGGAGCAGGAGGCAGGATGTGGATAGATTCGATTTTGGAGAAGTTGAGAGCCATCAGAGGATTCCTTTCTAAAACTAAAAGGCCGCCCCAAGCGGGACGGCCCATAAGAATTTATCTACCCTAACCCCTTCCATGTGGAACGCGAAGCGTAGATTAGGGTGAGGGGGTTAGACTAAGCCTTTGGCAATAATGCCCTCAAGGGCTTCGCGGATCACATCGCCGTGACAGGGCGTATCGTCGTTGACCTTGAGCTTGCACCAGCAAATGAGATGCAAGGTGTTATGCTCTTTATAGAGCCGGGCCAGGCGCAGCAACTCAGCCTTGATCTCAGGATTGGTGCGATACTGCTCTCTGAGCCATAGCCGATATTGGACAACGGCTTCAGCATCAGAGCTAACGCTCTGTGTGGCGTGTTTAGAGGGTTTGGCTGCGAAGGGATTACCCAGGAGCGAAGGCCGGCCAATGTAGACATCGGTCGCCCGTTTCGCTTTGCCGTACCACTTTTGAGAGACGACGTTAACCATCACAACTCCTCGACCTCAGCACAGTCTCGGCAAATAATGATGCTGTCACCATCGAGCGTCCAGCGATGCGAGCCGGGATTGGCCTTGCAGTAAGGACAGATGGCAATCCAGGGAATACGTGCTGCCTCAGCGTGGTTATAGAGTGTTTGAAAGCCAACGCCGGAGAGCGACCCTTTGACCTCGACGCCATCATTGAATTTAACAACAACGGCAAAGGTCAGGGCTTCGACATACCAGCCGATACGCTCAACCCCGGTCAGGTTAGGGTGAGTGAAGCAGAAAGCACGGGTTTGAGTAGTCACGAGATAAAACTCCTTTCAGGGAACTAAGGGACGATGGAATAAGAAAACCTTTATTTTTCCCCAATTGGGGAAACGGGAGAAGGATGCAATCAAGGGGATAGAGAGCGTAGGGGACACAGGACCCCATAACCCCAAGGGGCGTTTGGTCACATCGGATAGGGCGCAGCGCCGGGAAAAGTGACATCCTCTCACACGAAGTCGTGAAAAAAATTCAACGCTCATTCGCCTCGAAGTGTAGGCCATCGGCCATCCGTGAGACAGAATGAGACACTTTGAGACGATAAGCGGCGAAAAAAAAGCCTAGCCCCGCTGTGGGGACTAGGCTCGCCGGCTTACGCCTGCGCCGGCTCAGGCATTGTGTAACTGAAGTATTGATGACCGTTGGCAATGAACTCTTTGCGGACGAGTTTCAACGCCTTGATTGCTGTGCCGATGACGCCGGTGCGCTTGATCGCTTCTTTGCCAAGCAGCTTGCTCTCGGTCAGGCCGCTGGCTTTGGTGAACTCGGCCTTCATTGCATCGCCGTGAACATCGAACACGGTGATAATGATGCAGCCGTTGCTGTCGTGGCCGAACTTGATGACGACTTCGTTGGTAGGTTTTGGGGATGACATTGGGAAAGCTCCTTCGTGGGTAATTGGATAGGTTGATGGAAGGCCATAAGAAAACCTTCACTAGAACCCAAGCAGGGGGGAGGGGGTATCCCCCCCAGCAGGGTCATAAGAAAAACTCTACTAGGGGGGTAGTTCCTTGAGGGTAAATTCGATGTAACCCGTTAGCCGCTCACACTCCGGGGGTGTCCGAAAAACCTTGGGGTGGTGCTTGAATGCTGCCCTTTCCCCCCCTTTTATGGATTAAAGTGCTGGCCTGCAATTTTCCCGGCAGGGATGCCGATAGCGGCAACGGGCGGCCAGCTCAAACCCGGCCCTGAGTTTTAGCCCTCGGTGCATAGGGTTGCTCTCTACTGGTAGGATTAACGTGCGGACCAGTGAGGCGGTAAAGGCACGGCGGCGCGTAACGGAGCGCCCAGTGCGAGTTGGCAATGGGGTGCTTAATTTTCAAAGTTTTTTGGCATAGAGTGGTTCTAAAACAGGGGATTTGTTCCCCTCCTCTATTCAGGAAAGGAACTACTTTATGGCAACGACAATTTCAGTTTCATCGGCGATCAAGATTGTGGACGGCGGCGTAACCGTCGTGGACCGGGAATTTACAACGGAATATGAAATCACTGGCAAGGTGGAAGGCGATTACTGGCTGGACGCTTCCGCCTCCAGCTTTACCCTCTGCATCAAAGGGACCAACGTGGCTACCCCGGTTATTGTGGACCCATTTGTGGTCGGCTTAACCACTATTCGCGGTATTGCTATCCAGAGCGAGATCAACCTGGAACTCGTCATTGATGGCGCGGCCACACCGATTAAGATGGCCGAAGGAAATATGTGCATCGCCCAGGCTGAGATGCAGACCATCAAAATCAGCAAAGACGACACCCGGACCGGCTCGGTGGCCTTTGTGGTTTGGGGTGATCGCTAATGTTGCCCTATTACTCTGACGCGACGATGTGGGGACCGCAGGGCGATCCTAACGCGGAGCGGCCCCGGCTGAAGCCGGGCGACCGGCTGACCGATGGCCGGGTGTTTATGGGCGACAATCCCGAAGCGGTGCTGCTGGCCGAACTGGCGCGGGTTGAGGATGCGCTGCGCCCATTAGAAGCCAAGCGGAATGAACTGCTAGCCAAGCTGCACGAGCTGGACCCGCAGAAGTACGGTGAGGTGATCACCGGCGTAACCGCCGAAACTACACCAACAACCGCCAAAAAGAAGACTGGTCGTGGCTAGGCAGAACGTTTCCCGCACCATCCAGAGCTACCTCCAGATGCTCAGCGAGCAGATGCGCCACTACGCCACCTTGCGCCTGTTCGATGGCATCGAAGTGGCCGGAGCTGGCAAGCTCTGCCTCGACGCCCAGGTTCCGGCGCTGCTATCCGATGAGACGGAGTGCGTCTGCGCCCTGGTCGTCTACGCCTCATTCTGTAAAGGCGATGTGTACGGGCGGGAACTGCTCCACTTTGAAAGTCATTACGACCCCAACGAGGTCCTGGCCCTTGGACCGGCCCGTTGGGGCCAGATGGCCGATCTGCTGGCTTACCAGCTCGTCAGCCAGCTCGTCCAGTGGAAGAAAGAGCACGAGATGGTCGCCTTCAGCTACCTGGCGGCAACGACCGGCCTCCTGCCCGACCGGCAGAGGTTTTACCTATAACTTTTCCCCAATTGGGGAATCCCGACTATGGCCCGATCTTACCAGTTGACTCCCGCTGACATCGAAATCTTCAAACGCGCTTGCAATCCCGCTGATGGCATCGGGATCAACTGGTTTATCAAATACTACTTTGGCGGCCGCGAGCTGCGGGAATGGCAATTCTACTGGCACCATGCCGCCCAGACTCAACTGAGTTGTGTGGGCGGTGTGGGGAGCGGCAAGACAGTGGGCGCGGGCCTAAGCTAT
Source organism: Anaerolineae bacterium (assembly GCA_023382535.1). The sequence goes on from JAHDWA010000049.1 coordinate 3,871, forward strand.
GCGGCATTCGCTGCCATGACGCCGGGCTACGAGTATATGAATGTGGCCCCAACCGCCTGGCAAAGCGCCCTCCAGTACCGGGCTATCCTGGCCGAAGCGGCAGATAAGCCCTTTGAGAAGTTCATCTACAAGTACGCCGAGCGCCCTTATCCTCGGATCATTTTGAAGCACAACGGCATCGGCGAATCAACCCTCTGGTTTATGAGCGCCGCCGATGACGCTGAGCGCATCCAGGGTGTCAGCCTGGACGCCGCCAATGTGGACGAATGTGGCGTGTTGATTGATGGAAGCTGGCTTTTGACGATGCTCATTAGCCGCTTGCGTGGGACCGTCAATATGAAGAACGGCCGCGAGCGGCCCCGGCAGCGCCGGCTCTCCTGCATCACGGCCAACTATGAAGTCGCGCCGCCCTGGTTATGGGAGCGGATGGATCGGATGTTTGAACAGCCGGACTATTTCCTCTCGATGGTCATCAAGTCCGAGGACAACCTGAGCAAAGAGGACATAGACTCATTCAAGCTGGTCATCCCCAAGGATCAATGGGAGATGATGCTGGAGGGCAAGAAGCCCGAAGGCTCTGGCGAGCACTTTCACGTCAATTCGGTCACGGCCTGCGAGGATTGGAGTCTCAACCGCCACGCCCAATACCACCTGCTGGAGAAGGAAGTGCCTACGCCGGAGTGGGCTTATGAAGAGAATCCCGGCGCCGGCTGCGTCCACTTTGAGATGCCCAGCGAGGCCAGGAAGGGCCGGAACTATCTGCTGATCGGCGATCCGGGCAGCGACAACCCGCCACGGCGAAATGCCGGCGTGATCTGGGTGCTGGACATCACCGACTTCCCGCGCCAGCGGGCCACCCTGGTTTACCTCAAGTGGGTGTACGGCCATGGCTCTTATGATAACTTCCTGACCGCGTATGAGTATGCTTACCGGAAGTACCGGCCCCTGGACAGCCTGATAGATTCGACCGGGACGCAGAAACTTTGGAATGAACAGGTGCTGCTGGACCGAGGGATTGCCGCCGCCGGGATGAACTTCTCCGGCGACAAAAAGGGAATGCTGGTCGCAGCGATGCGTCTGGTCGAGCGGCAGTTAATCCGCTGGCCTTACATCCAGGGGATACGGGGGCAGCTTCTGACCTACAAACTGGCCGAAGATAACAAGCTCCCGCAGGACATTGTGGCTGTGCTGATGATGGCGGCTTACTTCCTCCGAATGTACCAATGGGAAGAATATGCCGAGGAGCATGAGCCGGAAACCCCAGTGTTGCTGGCTTCAGCCCACGAGGTTCGCAGTGGGGTGCTGACGCCCCGCACAGTGGGCCTATATTTACCAGGATAGGCAGGACCACCACGGATTATTCAAAACCCCTAGACTTTAACTCATTTATATGATAATATAGGCATTATTCCATAATTGACCTTCTCCTGAGCAGGGAGATATTTGTTTGTAGTCATGCTGCATCAGGAGTAGCTATAGGGGGAAGGGGGCCACTGGCACCAGGTCAACGAGGACCTGGCTCTGGTGTCTGGATGGGTCAGTTTCCCGAAGAAAGGAGGCGTGTATCGAGTAACGTAAGGGAAGACGTTTTATCCTCGATGCCACTCTTAAAAAGCGGGGATAAAACCTCACCAATTATTCTTTAGGAAAGAGGACCCATCATGAAAAAAATAACTGTTCTCATTAGTTTGCTAGCAGCAGGCTTGGTGCTGGCAACCCTGCTTCTGGTACAAGCCGGTCCGGTCGATTCGCCCAGTGTGGCTGTGGCACAGACCAATGTGGGGGCGGAGTATGTCGGCAGCGCCACATGCGGTGAGTGCCACACCGAAGTCTACTCTACCTTTATCCGGTCGGGCCACCCCTGGAAGCTTAACCCGGTGGTGGATGGCCAACCCCCCGATTACCCCTTTACCGAGATACCCAATCCACCCGAAGGCTATACCTGGGATGACATTTCTTATGTCATCGGCGGCTACAACTGGAAGGCCCGCTTTATGGACCAGCAGGGTTACATCATCACCGATAAACCCGGGGCAACCATCAGCGACACCGAATATCTGAACCAGTACAACTTCGCCAATGAAGTTGTAGGCAAAGACGCAGGTTGGGTTAAGTACAAATCCGGGACTCCACAGTTAAAGTATGACTGCGGCACCTGCCATACCACCGGCTATAACCCCGAAGGGAATCAGGATGGCCGGCCCGGAATTGTCGGTACCTGGGCTGAGCCGGGCATTCAATGTGAAGCTTGCCATGGCCCCGGCAGCCTGCACGCTGAAAATCCCAGGGGTGTCGCCGTCAAAGTTAACCGCGATGCCGAGGAGTGCGGCCAATGCCACCGCCGCGATGCCGTTGAGCAGGTCAATGCCAAAGATGGCTTTATTGAGCATCATGAGCAGTACGAAGAATTGTTCCAGGGTAAGCATGCTGTGATTGACTGCGTGCAATGCCACAACCCCCACAGCGGTGTAGTGCAACTGCGCCAGGCTGAATTAGAAACGACCCGGACTCAATGTGAAAACTGCCACTTCAAACAGGCTAAGACTCAAAATGTGGACAGTCATGTAGAGTTCGAGGTAGCCTGCGTTGATTGTCACATGCCGCGTATTGTCAAGACGGCCTGGGGTGACGCCGAAAAATTCACCGGCGACATTCGCACTCACCTGATGGCAATTGATCCCGATCAAATCGGTCAGTTCACCGAGGATGGGAAGAATGCCCTATCTCAAATTGGACTGGACTTTGCCTGCCGCAGTTGCCACAACCCGGACGGCATCGCCCCGGAACTATCGGACGGAATGTTGAGCGGCGTTGCCGAAGGGTATCACACCCCAGAAGAATAGCTTCAACCAAGTCGAGGTGAAGCAATTTGAGTGTAGTGTTGTGGGCCGGGAAATTTTTTCGGCCCATATTTTTGTATTCCCATTTCTCAAAATGCAATCCTTTCTCCGGTAATTTGGTTTTCCCGAATAACCTCAGTCGTCAACGGCGAACCTTTGGGGTAAGTTAGAGCCAGCCCCAACAATACTGCTTCCTCTTGGTCAACTTCCACAAAATAGTAAAAACCAATCCAACCCGCTCGCTCAACTCGCGGCAGCCAGACACCCGGCTCGATCTGGATACTCTCGCTGAAATTGTGGGCAATGCTCAGTACAGTGCAGGGGATCTCAGGGGTGACGGTGAAGGCTTCGCCAGTTTTGGGGTCAATATAATCGAAGGGGACGTAGCGAAAATAGAGCGCCTCGCCAATTTGACAGCGTGGTGCAAACTCTAACATTTTTTCCTCCTGAAAATAGACTGCCCATCGGGTTATCCGGTGGGCGGTTTTGCTTCTGATAATTGCAGTAAAATGAAATATAACGAGGAAATAGGTTCATTAATACACGAATCAAAAAGAGGCCGTCCCTAACTATTGAGGACGACCTCTTTTGTTTGGCAAGTTTTTAGGTCTGTTTTAACTTGGTCTTTAGAGTTTGGCCGGATAGCCTGCTGAGAAAGACCCTCCCTCTGTCGCTGTTACTGTGACGGTGCCAGCAGCGTCCCCAACACCCGTTAAGGTGACAGAGCAACTACTCGCGCAAGTTGTACTGACTGTTGTACCACTTTGCGAGTCAGTTGCCGTGACCGAGCTGCTGCGAGAAACGGTGATGGTGACCACCACATCGTTCCCATGGCCACCCCCTGTCCGGGCGGCAGAAACATTGGTGATGACCCCACAACTACCCGGTTGAAGCGCATTGGTAATTCGGCAGTAAACCTGGGCAACGGTGGGACCTAAGGTCAATAAAATGGCAATCACAACGATAGCGACCAGGACCAAGATCAAGGCATACTCGACCAGCCCCTGGCCCTTTTGAGGCAAACGCAGAAATTGGAGGATTTTTTTGAACATCTTGCCTGCGGATATAGCTGCCGGGGCGAGGCAGCAGCCATATCGCTCTCCTTTCGTGGGAGTGAGGACAGAATCAGGTCATCGCCCGTACCTGGGAGACCAGGATCAGATACTGTTCGTAACGAGGCTAACAGGGTAAGTGTTCAGGAGGAAGCGGATGTAGGATTTTTATTTAACAGAGAAAAAAATAGAAAACAATAACCTTATTATTAATAATAATTATCGCCAAACCACCTGAAACCGCTAAACCCGCTAGATGAGTAAACGAACCAGTATTTCCCACTTGGCGTGACAAACGTTTGTATAAAATAGAAGTTTTGCCCAGAAATGGCAGACATTTCAGTGTCAGCCCACGTTATGTGGGAAATACTCAAACGAACAGTTACAGATTTTTCCTGTCTCAATTCTCTGATGGGATAGGATGCCACACTGGCTAACAGAAGTGCGGCGCCGATAACTGTAAGTTTAACTGCATTGGGTTAAAAAATAGATCAATAACAATCCTCCTTTCGTTATCTTGATCCAAGACAATAAAAAAACCGGGTAATTAAACCCCCGTTATATTATAAGTGATAATTTTACGGATTTATAGATACAAAAGTACTTCTTACGAATTCGGATCCCTTGCCCTAAAGTACTTGCAAATATGCCTGCCGGGATGCCTCGCGCTCCAATCTTATCGGTGTCAATATGGAAATCCCTGGTTTTTCAAATTGTTTTTCTTTATTCTGAGCGTATGGCACACGCGATTGATTATATCACCCAGTTCGTCCCCGCGGCCAAATAGAAAAGCCCCTTCCACGCGGAAGGGGTTTTGTTGATGATTGTCAATCCGACCCGATTATGTTATACTCTCAATGAAAAAGCCCCGGTGCGAACGGGGCTTAACCCGGATCAGGTGAAGGCGCACCCAGCCCGGTTTTATATGGTGCTTATAGTAACATATTTGCGCTGCCCGGTCAAGGGCAGCGTTTTTGTTTAAAACCATAGGTTCAAGGAGAAAACTATGGGAACCAAGCTTCAGAGCGGTACCGAGGACTTGTATCAAGCCCTTTTTGAAGAGATAACTGATGGTATTTTTATCAGTGATACCCGGGGACGTTTCCTAGAAGTTAATCGGCAAGGATGTGAACTGCTCGGCTACTCACGGGAAGAACTGGTGCAGCTCTCCTGGCAGGAGGTGCTTCCGGTTGAGAACGGGAGGCAGGGGCTGCCGGATTTGGAAGAGGGGAGTGAGGGCCAAACTGTTCGAATCGAGGGCCAGGTACGCGACAAAGAGGGACGCCTGTTTACCGCAGAAATTAAGGTACGACGATTAGCGGATGGCCGCCTGGTGGCCTTTGTGCGCGGCATCAACGAGCACAAGCGAACAGAGGGGGTCCAGCACATCTATGAACTGTTAGCAAGCCAAAGCCGCGACATTATCTTGGTGGTAAGGTACAACGATGGACGAATTCTGGAGGCCAATGTCGCCGCGGTGAACAGTTATGGTTACAGCCGTGAGGAATTGCTGGCCCTTACCATCCATGACCTGCGCGCCCTCGAGACACAGACGGCGACCGCCGCTCAAATGGCCCAGGCCAATGCTCGCGGTCTCCTCTTCGAAACGGTCCACCGGCGGAAGGATGGCAGCACTTTTCCCGTCGAGGTTAGCTCACAAGGCGCAATCAGCGACGGTAAGCGCATCTTGATTAGCGTAATTCGTGATATCAGTGAGCGCAAGCAGATAGAGGAAGCAGTCCGGGAGAGGGAAGAACAGTATCGCCTGCTGTTTACTGAAATGCTCAGTGCGTTTGCCCTGCATGAGATCATCACCAACGAGGCCGGCCAGCCGATTGATTATCGTTTTATTAGCGTCAATGCAGCATTTGAAGAAATGACAGGCTTACCGGCCAAAGATATTATCGGCAAGACGGTCCGTGAGGTTATCCCGGGTATAGAGCCATCCTGGATTGAGCGTTATGGGCGGGTGGCGTTGACGGGCTCATCCATCCAATTTGAAGACTATGTGCATGATATAAAGAAGTATTTCGAGGTGCGAGCATACTGTCCCAAACAGGGTCAATTCGCTGTGATCTTTCAGGACATTACCGAACGCAAAAGGACGGAAGCTGAAATCGAAGGGCTGGCGAAATTTCCGGATGAGAACCCGAATCCGGTCATGCGGATCAGTCACAGCGGCAGCCTGCTTTATGCGAATCAGGCGAGCAGAGACTTGCTGGAAAGTTGGAATTCTACGCTCAGCCAACCCATTCCCGATTATTGGATTAACTTAATCCGGGAGGCGCTTGAGACTGGTTTGTCGACGGAGAACGAGGTAGCTTCTGGAACGCGCGTTTTCTCTTTGGTTTTTACTCCCATCGTTGCTGACGATTATGTGAATATCTATGGGTACGACATTACCGAGCGCAAGCAGGCCGAGGCCGCCCGGCAGGTGAGTGAAGCCCGCCTGGCCGGCATCATCGCCTCAGCAATGGATGCCATTATCTCATTGGACGAGGAGCAGCGCATAGTCCTGTTCAACGCCGCCGCCGAGAAGATATTTGGTTACGCCGCTTCTGAAATGTTAGGCCAGCCGCTCGACCGCCTCATGCCGGAACGTTTCCATGAGGTGCACCGGGAGCAGATCCACGATTTTGGGCAGAGCGGGACGGGCACACGGGCCATGGGACGCTCAAGAGACATCATTGGGCGGCGAGCGAATGGAGAGGAGTTTCCACTGGAAGCCTCGATTTCGCAGATCGAGGTGGCGGGAGCCAAACTCTACACCGTCATCCATCGGGACATCACCCAGCGCAAGCGGGCGGAAGAAGAGCTGCGTGACAGTGAAGCGAGTTTGAAATTCTCACAGCAAGTAGCTCATGTAGGTCACTGGGTCTGGGATACGAGCACCAATAAAGTTACTTGGTCCGATGAAATGTATTGCATCTTCGGTCTCAATCCCGACAATTTTACGGGTGATCTCAGTAACATCATCATGGAAACCATTCATCCCGACGATCGAGAAAAAGTGATCCAATCAAACAATAGGGTGTTGACCGAGCAAAAGCCAGCCCCGCTCGAATATCGCGTGATTTGGCCTGATCAGTCGGTCCGCACCGTCTGGGCTATTCCGGGGGGAAACGTTGTTGATGCCAACGGCAAAATTCTTAAACTCATGGGGATTGTGCAAGACATTACCGAGCGCAAGCGGGCCGAAGAGACATTGCGTGAAATGGCAGATAACATGGCGGCGGCGCAGTGGATCGCCCATTTTGGCAGTTGGCAGATAGGCTTGAATGATGAGCTAGAGTTCGTCGAACCCCAGATGTGGTCAGATGAATGTTACCGCATCTTCGGCATCGAGCCGGGATCGGTTGAGATTACCAAGGAGTTGTTCTATAGTCGCATACACCCAGATGATCGTGAGGCTGCGTTGCAGGCGCTCGTTAAAGCCATCCAGGAACGCACAGGGTGCTCCTACGAGTATCGCCTCATCTGGCCTGATGGCAGCATCCGCTACATCCACGACCAGGCTAACGTGGTCCTCGACGAGCGAACCGGCCAGCCGGTCAAGGTGGTCGGCACAGCGCACGACATCACCGAACGCAAGCAGGCCGAGGAGGCGCAGGCCAAACTTGAGGAACAGTTACGCCAGGCCCATAAAATGGAAAGTGTAGGCCGGCTGGCCGGCGGCATCGCTCACGATTTTAATAACCTGCTCACGGTGATCCGGGGTTACTGTGATCTTATGCAACCCCATTTACCCAACGGAAATCCGCTGCTCAAAGATTTAGAGCAGATCCGGCGGGCGGCTGAACGGGCCGCCGCTCTCACCCGGCAGTTGCTCGCCTTCAGCCGCAAGCAAATGCTGGCCCCGACCACTCTTGACCTGAATGACCTGATGACCAATCTCCACAAAATGCTGGGGCGGCTCATCGGCGAGGATATCAACCTGGTGCTGGTTCTTCAGCCAGGACTGTGGACGGTCAAGGCCGATCCTGGCCAAATTGAACAGGTCATCATCAACCTGGCTGCGAATGCCCGCGATGCTATGCCCATCGGCGGCATGCTGACCATCGAAACCCGAAATGTCCATCTCGACGACAGCTATCTCAAAACTCATCCCGAAGCTCCCACCGGATCGTGCGTAATGTTGGCGGTGACCGATACGGGTCACGGCATAGATGCGTCCAGCCGGGCCCACGTCTTCGAACCCTTCTTCACCACCAAAGAGGTAGGCCAGGGCACCGGCCTGGGGCTGGCTACCGCCTACGGCATTATCAAGCAAAGCGGCGGCGACATCCTGGTTTACAGCGAGGTTGGTCACGGCACTACCTTTAAGATCTATTTACCCGCCAGTGAAACTGTCCCGGATGTGGTTGTACCTCGAACTCCACCGGTCAGCCACGCCGGCACGGAGACCATCCTGCTGGTCGAGGATGAAGAAGAGGTGCGCAACCTGGTGGGGCGTACCTTGCAAGGCGCAGGCTACACCGTCCTGGAGGCCCGCCATGGCGGTGAAGCTTTGTCGCTTGCCGGCCAGTATCAGGAGCCGATTGACTTACTCCTGACTGATGTGATCATGCCGCAAATGAGCGGTCGAGAATTGGCCGAGCAGCTAACGGTGTTCCGCCCCCGGATGAAGGTACTGTTCATATCGGGTTATACCGATGACGCGGTCGTTCGACATGGGGTGCTTGCGGCTGAGGTCGAGTATCTCTCCAAACCTTTTTCGCCCAGCTTGCTGGTGTCGAAGGTGCGCCAGGTGCTTGATAAGTAAATCCCCTCGATAGGCCGACTTCTACTCCTGGTTCTCGGCGGACAGAAGCTTGTCCCACTCATTAAATGGCCGCTTTTGATTTTGGGGTTGTTCCAGGGGGAGAGTAGTGGTAAAATTAAACGGTACAAACAAAAGACCCCTCGGCGGCAAACCATTAGGGGTCTTTCTATATTTGTTTTGACCACGCGCGAGGCCTGGCCGAGCTGTGTTGTTGTGAGGCATATCTTAACACGGAATCGCGTTTTGGTCAAGGACAACCCTTTTAATTTTCCATCCGATCAGGAACCTGTTTATGCCCGACCAAGCTGCTATCCAGAGCTTCATCAAACGCTGGCAAGTCTCCGGCGCTGCCGAGCGTGCTAATTTCCCCCAATTTATCGTAGAACTGTGCGATCTGTTGGAACTCCCCCATCCAGACCCGGCCACTCCTGACGACAGCCGCAACGCCTATGTTTTCGAGCGGGCCGTGCCTTTGCCCGAAGGGAGTGTGGGCCGGATTGACCTGTACAAACGTGGCTGTTTTATCCTCGAAGCCAAGCAGGGCAGCGACCGGCCTGCTTCGTCTGGTTCCCAAACTCAGTTTGGGAACCAGACGGAAAAACCGCGCAAAAAAGGCACAGCGGTGCGCGGTACGGCCAGTTGGGACACGGCGATGGAACGCGCCCGCCAGCAGGCTCAGAGCTACGCGCGCAGCCTGCCGCCGGCTGAGATTGCCGAGGGCCGCCCGCCCTTCCTGATGGTGGTGGATGTCGGCTACACCATCGCCCTGTACGCCGAGTTTACCCGCAGCGGCGGCCACTACATCCCCTTCCCTGACCCGCACTCCTACCGTTATAACCTGGCCGATTTGCAGCATGAGGAAGTGCGCCAGATGCTCCGCCAGGTCTGGCTCGACCCGCTCAGCCTGGACCCGGCCCGCCGCAGCGCCCGTGTGACCCGCGAGATTGCAGCCCGGCTGGCCCAACTGGCCAAATCGCTGGAAGGCAGCTATCCCGCCGAAACCGTCGCCAACTTCTTGATGCGCTGCCTGTTCACGATGTTCGCCGAAGATGTCGGCCTGCTGCCGGCCAAGAGCTTTGCCCACATCCTGGCCGAGACCCAGGCCAACCCGGCCGGCTTTAAACCGCTGCTGGAAGAGTTGTGGCGAACGATGAACACTGGCGGTTTCTCCGTCGCCCTGCGCGCCGAAATCCTCCATTTCAATGGCGGCCTCTTTGCCGAGCCGGTCGCCCTACCTTTGAGCGCAAGCCAGATCGGCCTGCTGGTTGAGGCCGCCCAATCCGACTGGCGCGAGGTTGAGCCGGCCATCTTCGGCACGCTGCTGGAACGCGCCCTGGACCCCATCGAGCGGCACAAGCTGGGGGCGCATTATACTCCCCGCGCCTACGTCGAGCGGCTGGTCCAGCCAACCATTGTCGAGCCGCTGCGGGCGGAGTGGGCCGGGGTGCTGGCCGCCGCCGCCCTGCGGGCCGAAGCGGGTGACACGGCCAAAGCTATTGCCGAGGTGGAAGCCTTTCAGCGCCGCTTAGCGACAGTCAGAATCCTCGATCCGGCCTGTGGGTCGGGCAATTTTCTGTATGTGGCCCTGGAACAGCTCAAACGGCTGGAGGGCGAGGTGCTCAATACCCTCAAGGAGCTGGGCCGGAGCCAGATGGCCCTGGAAATGGAAGGGGTCATGGTCACGCCGCAGCAGTTTTTGGGGCTGGAGGTCAACCCCCGCGCCGCGGCCATTGCCGAACTGGTGCTGTGGATCGGCTTTTTGCAGTGGCACTTCCGCACCCGCGGCCAGGTCCAGCCGCCGACGCCGATCATCAAGAATTACCACAACATCGAGTGCCGCGACGCCGTGCTGGCCTGGGACGATGTGGAGCCGCTGCTGGACCGCGAGGGCCGGCCCGTGACCCGCTGGGATGGCCGGACGACCAGGCCTCACCCGGTGACCGGCCAGGAAGTGCCCGACGAAACCGCCCGCATCCCGGCCTACAAGTATCTTAACCCCCGCCCCGCGGAGTGGCCCCAGGCTGATTTCATTGTCGGCAATCCACCGTTTATTGGAAAACGAGGCGTAAGATTAGCTTTAGGTAGTGAATATGTGGATGCTTTGCGACAGGCCCATCCAGATGTTGCAGACAGTGTTGATTACGTAATGTATTGGTGGAATCAAGCCGCCAAAGTACTTCGACAGAATGAAATTGATAGATTTGGATTTATTACCACTAATAGCATTTCCCAATCTTTTAATAACCGAGTTCTTACTAAGCATATGACCGAAAAAGACCCTTTATCGATCATTTTTGCAATCCCCGATCATCCTTGGGTTGACTCTGCGGATGGAGCCTCCGTTCGTGTTGCAATGACGGTTGCCGACACTCAGCAAGCCTCAGGTACTCTCTATAAGTTACGTAATGACTTCAATGAACAAGGTGAGGAAGATGCAAGCAACTTCCAAAAACTATTTGGAATCATCCAACCCGATCTTTCTATAGGACCTAATGTATTAGAAGCCATAACACTAAAGGCAAATCAGCTTATGTGTGCAATAGGATTTCAGTTAAATGGCCTCGGTTTTGTAGTAACACCAAAACAAGCTCAAGACCTTGGTCTGAATATTAGATCAGGATTGAATAAATATATTCGTCCATTGAGGAATGGACGTGATCTTAGTCAAAGTGCTCGAGATGTATTAGGCATTGACCTCGACGGAATGTCAATTGAAGAGGTAAGGAAGATATATCCCGAGGTTTATCAATGGATTTACGAACGCGTAAGACCAGAACGTGAACATAATCCTGAAAAATATCGGCGAGAATTTTGGTGGCTCTTTGGGCGGAGAAATACTGATCTCAGAAACGCATTAGAAGGACTCATTCGGTACATAGCGAGTCCTGTTACATCAAAACACCGTTTCTTTATGTTTCTAGACGGAAATGTCATAGTTGATAGCACATCTATTGCATTTGCTTTTGAAGATGCTTACTTCCTAGGAATATTATCTAGCCGTATCCACGTCTGCTGGGCTACCCGTGCTGGCACTCGACTAGGTGTCGGCAATGATCCTCGCTACAACAAAAATCGTTGCTTTGAAACCTTCCCTTTTCCCGACGCCAGCGAAGCCCAAAAAGAGCGCATCCGCACCCTGGCGGAGCAGCTCGACGCCCACCGCAAGCGGCAGCAGGCTCTCCATCCGGGGCTGACCATGACCGAGATGTACAACGTCCTCGAAAAGCTGCGGACAGGCGAGACGCTGAACGCCAAGGAGAAAAGCATCCACGAGCAGGGTCTCGTCTCCATCCTCAAACAGCTCCACGACGACCTCGACGCCGCCGTATTCGACGCCTACAGCTGGCCCGCCTCCCTCACCGATGAAGAAATCCTGGAAAAGCTGGTCGCCCTCAATGCCGAGCGGGCGGCGGAAGAGGCGCGGGGCGTAATCCGCTGGCTCAGGCCGGAGTACCAGGCCGGCGCGGCGGCTGCGCCGGTAGTCACCCAGGCAGCCCTGATCGAAGAGGAAGTACAAGCTGAGGTCAAGGCCGAGGAAAAGAAACCCTGGCCGGCCACGATGGCCGAGCAGGCCCAGGCCGTGCGCCAATCGCTGCTGTCCGCTGGGGGGCCGGTCACGGCCAGGCAGGTGGCGGCGGGTTTCGCCGGAGCGCGCCCGGCCCGGGTCGAGGAATTGCTGGAAACACTGGTGCTGCTGGGGCAGGCTCGCCGGTTGAGTAAGGGTCAATATGTGGGACAGTAGAACAGTTCTTACTGAACTTTGTGCCTCTATGGACAGGTTCAAGCAGGCCCAACGGGCGGAGCCGGGCGGGCCGAAGCAGGGGGAGTTGTTTTAGAACAGGGGAAATAATGCCGGCCTTTTATTACATAGACCCTCAGCTCAGGATTGTCTTTTCGTCTCTGGAAGGAGTAGTGACCGATGAGGAAGCGCTCAACCACGAGGAACGTTTGTGCTATGACCCTCACTTCGAGCCGGACTTTAGCCAACTGATTGATTGTAGACGGGTTACAGAGGTAAGAGCGACCAACGACTTCATCCGCTTCATAGCCGTCCGGAGTCCCTTTTCCTCGAAAGCGCACAGAGCCATCGTCGCCGGTACGGATTTGGTCTATGGCCTGGCGCGGATGTACCAGATGCTGAGGGCAGATGAAGAACAAATCAGGGTTTTTCGTGATATGGAAGAGGCGCGGCGCTGGCTTGGAATTGAGTAGTTAGGGGATAGGATGGCCACGATTTTAATCATTGAAGATAATCGTATCCAGCGAGACTTCTACTCCGCAATTTTAGAGTCAACCTATCGGGTCGTAGAGGCAACTAATGCGATTGAAGCACTAACCCAGGCTCACCTCACCCGGCCCGATCTGGTCCTGCTCGATCTCAACCTGACAACGCATCACGATGGCCTGGCAGTGTGCCGAACCTTGCGGAGGGAGTCTGACCCGGCGCTGGCCCAGGTACCGATTGTGGTCATTACCGGGCACGATGACAAGAAAACTGCAACTGCCGCGCTGGCAGCCGGAGCCAGTAGCTGCGTCACCAAGCCAATTGGCGGATCTAACCTTCTGACCCTGATTGAGGTGCTGCTGGCAGAGAGGGGTAGATAGCCTCGGTGCTGGGGCCGGACTCGCCAGTTGGGTAAAGGGGAATATGTGGGGCAGTAGGACAAGCCTTTAGCGTTGTTTAAATCTATGAACCGAAGGGGGGTGAAGCCTATCGTTACGATCTACCGAGGCAGGTCTTGGGGTATTCGACCGGGACCGTAGAAAATCTACGGCCGGAAACTGAACTTAAAGCAAGTTAGCCAAGGAGGGCGTCATGATTTTGGTGCGCATGGTTTTTCAGGTCAAGTGGGGGCATGTCCATGAGGTGCTGGCCGACTTTAAAAAATTTCAGGAAATAATGCAGCAGGAATCGAGGGGACGAGGCCGCCTTCTGACCGACCTGAGTGGCCCATTCAATACGCTTGTCCAGGAGATTGAGGTCGAGAGCCTGGCGATGTGGGAACAGCAGCGAGCGGAAATCTTCTCACGACCTGATTTCCAGGAATCACAAGCCCGTTCAGCCGATTTCATCGAATCGGGCCGGGTTGAGTTTTACACCATTGAAGGGTAGGAATGATAGCCCGGCTTTCTGCTGGCGTCTTGGGTTGGTTCAAAGGGAAGAGCCGGGTTCGCTTTCCACGCGGGAAATAATTTCAAATCAGAGGAAAGGAAATTCAACGATGCTGTTCTTAACTTATTGGGAGTTAAATGAGGGGATGTCGGTGGCAGAGCGCCAACAGGTCGCTCAAAAACTTATGTCGGCGGGGTTGTTTCCGCCGCAGGGGGTCAACATCCTTCGCTGGGATGCCACCCCCGATGGCTGGGGCATCCTGTTGGCTGAAGCCAATAGTGCAGCTGACATTGACCGGGCCATAACCATGTGGCGAGCGGGAGGAGTTGGATTCTTCAAATCCACCCGGACTGCGCCGGCTCAACCTGTCCAAGAGGCCCTCGCTCAGACAGGAGAACTATTGAAAGCTCTAGCCACGTAAGAGGGGGAGTCCGTGACCGATTGAGGACAGGATCTACTTTCTGGCAGTTCCCTCTAGCCGATTGAATGTTTCGTTTTAGCCCCTCAATATTGGACCATAAGGTAGTTACAGCCTAACCGGGCATCCGGTCAGGCCAGGTCCTTAAATTTAAGGGCGCAGTCGGGGCATATCCCATGCGTGATTTGGGGAAACTGAGGCGCGCCGAATAAGCCCAGGTAGTTGACCGCCTCTTCCACTGACAGCCAGGTTTCATCACAGCGCATGCGATTGCACCAGCTACACATGCGCAGCAGCTCGTGATTCCGTTCGGCGGTGGGGTCCAGGAGTCGAACCCGATCCCGGCTCTCTTCCCGAAGCAAGTAATTTTTAAATTCAAGCGCCTGATCGGCGGCGGGGACAATTTCCATCTGCATGTAGCGGTGGAGGGTGGAGCTGTCGCAGCGATACGTAAAGACAATCCGCCGCTGATCCTGGCGAACTTTCCGCATCAGGAGGCGATAAATATGCCGGGTTTCGAGGCCGGCAATGAAGTCCCAGAGGGAGCAGCCGATAACTGCTTGGCGGGTCAGGTGGGGCGCGTCGTTTTCACGAGCAAAGCGCAGCCAATTGGCGTTGACATCAATAATCAGGTCGTTCCGATCAACGGTGTGAATGAAGGTGGAATGACGGCGTGGGCCAGTACGTTTTTTTGTCATATCGCATACCAGATGTTCCAGCATCCCGATCCTGCTGGAATGGAAGTGTAGATGGGAGAAGTGGGTCCATTTCTTGTGGAGTATATCACAATAGCGGATGATTGTCAGTAAGTCTGAGGTAAAAACATAGAATCAAAGCCCGGCTTTCTGTAGGAGCCGGGCCATTTTACTTTTCCCGCCCTCGTTCTTACGCTCCTCGATTCAAAATGACAAAAGTCATTGGGAAGTAATAAGATTGTCACTATTTTCTCCGGTCGAGTCAGGCTAAAATAAAAGACTAAGGCCATACTCCTAACTGAACCCCAAATTTTCCACTTTCCGGCTCAATGGCATCCTCTCGTTACAAAAGAGGTAGATATGCCCCAGGATTCGATATTTCAAGAGGCAAAATTGTTCTGTCACCATTGTTACAACTTATTGCATTGCCCCGTCAAAGGGATAGCTGTACCAGGAGGTGTAATCACAAAAACCGCCATACCGGGCGGACAGGCGACCTGGTGGCAGTGCTCGGCCTGTCGCGGGTGGCACGTTATCGTCGTAGAAAACCCAAAAGGTCAACTACTCCGAAAAGAAGTCAGGAGTAATTGACCTGCCACCAATTTGGGGCATCACATTTGCATCACGACCAACTAAAGTCGGTTATTAAACACACTGGCCTAGATAATACGCGCCGCAGGGTAGGAAAATCCTAACCTTCTTTTATATTGAGCATTATCCATAAACAGTTTGTGCAGGGCAATCAGCCACTTTTTAAAAATCTCCGGTTCGTCCTCATCGTCATCGCATTCACCCCGACGTATATCATCATAATTTAGCCCGCTCTGATTCGGCCCTGCTGGCAGTGGTTCAAAAGTTGCCCGCAGATCAGTCTTTCCATCCTTCAATACTTCAGGGCAGGCATGGAAATCCCTGGTTTTTCAAATTCTTTTTCTTTATGCTAGGCGTATGGCACACGCGATTGATTACTCGACCCAGGTCGTCCCCCTGGAACTCTTTGCCGACAACCCGCTCCGCTTGGCCCCCGAAGATCATCCTAACGGCTACTGGAGCGAGACGCACGGCAACTATAACGCCTGGTGGGCGCACTATAAAGGCTATTCTCTCAACCGGAAAGCCAACGGGCTAGATGTCTACCCGGTCAAGCTGAACATCGTTCGGCCAGCCGTGATCAATCACGCCGCTTTGTTACTCGGCCAGTTTACGGATCGGATTGTCCGCTTCGGCCTCTCCAACGCCTACGGAGTGGAGCAGGCGCTGGGTGAGGAAATCACCCGCGACCTGAATATGACCTGGCATCTCAACGGTGGCGATGCGCTGCTGTTAGAGCAGGCCATTTATCAGCAAATTTTCGGGGGGATGTACTGGAACGTGGCCTGGCATCCGACCCGTAAACGCTGGCCCATTCGCTACTTCAGCGTGGACCCGCGCGCCTGCTTCCCGGTTTGGGATGCCAACGACTACAACCGGCTGGTCGCGATTGATGTCATTCACCAGGTCCCCCGGCCAACCGCCATTGCCCGCTACCGGGTGCAGCCATCGCCATTTCAACAAACCGAACGGGAATTTTGCACGATCAAAGAACACTGGGACGAGAACGAGTACGAGATTACCGTAGACGGGGAGATTGGCAGTTGGCCGGATGGGGCCAAAATGAGCGGGCCGAATCCTTTCCTCGACCCGGTGCTGGGGGTCAAGGTCATCCCCTACGTCTATGCCCCCCGGATCAGAGTGGGCGAGTTTGAAGGCGAGAGCCTGGTCCCCGGCCTCGTCGGTGGGATGAAAGAGCTGAACAACAACCTGGCCCACTTGAACGAGGGCCTGGCCGACGCGATGCACCAACAGCCCTGGATCAAGGGCCGGCCCAAAGGGGCCGCCGGCTTCGACCAGCCGCGCAATTCGTGGATTGATCTCGGTATGGGCCAGGTAGGCAGCGGAATTGCGCCCGAAGTGGGCCGGCTGGAAGGCGCGGACCTGACTGAACCGATGATTGACCTGGTGGCCAACAAGCTGCCGGAGCTGATCCGCGAGCACTCGAATATGCCCAACGTGGGCTACGGCCGGACCGATGCCAGTGTCCGGAGCGCGCTAACGCTCCATTACATGATGTGGCCGGCTATCAACGTCGGCCAGCACTACCGGCTGAACGCTTCGCTGGCGTTGAAACAGATCGGCTACCTGACCTACGTGATGGCCCTCTCCAAGCGGAATATTAACCAGAGCATCAACGCGGTGGAGAGCATTGGCTTCAATGCCAGCGACAAGCACATTGAGGCCATTCTCATCGGCCACAAAACTCATTGGCCGGCGATGCTGCCGCAGGACCGGGCCGAGCTGGTCAACGAGATGGTCCAGCGCATCAGCTCGCAGATTATCAGCCGCGAGACGGCGATCCGCCGGCTCGACGGCGCGGACGAACTGGCCGAGGAACTGGAGCGCATTGAGGACGACATTGCCGCTCAGCAGGAGCAGCAGATGGAGCTGGCCGAACAGCAGGGCGAGATGCAAAAAGACCAGGCCGAGCATAAAGCTGGCCTTGATATGGAGCGCGATAAGGCCAAAGCCAAGTTGCAGCCCAAAGACAGAACTAATCGCGCCCAGGCTCAAGGGGGGAGGGCAAAAAACAGTGGAAAATAAGTGAGGAATATCAACTAATACTTAGTCTTGATCAACTATTTCGAGCAGCTCAGGTAGGGCTGCTCTTAGCTGATTTGCCAATTCTGGTTGACACAAAAACCGTGTAACCCCGGCTTCGTTCGCCTCATCTTCTAGGGCGCAGTTCCCAGCTAAAAAGATGATAGGTAAGGTGTTGTCTCTTGCTCGGAGTGTTCGTGTTAGCTCAAGACCATCTATTATACCTGTGTCCGGAGTGGAGATAACCAAATCAAGCCTGGCCTGGTCTTCCAGTTCTAAAGCAGCAAGGCCGGTCGTTACAGTAGAAACTTTGGCTGTTGGATAGAGCCGGCGAACCATCGTTTCAAGAGCTATCGTCAGCGGCATCCGACCTACGACCAAGACAATATGATAAACAAGTACCACTATGACCTCTTAAAGGTAGAGTCAAAAGTAGTATAACAAACGTTCCTTGGCCTGACTATCAAGAGAATTTAACAATCACTGTCAAGGAAAGTCACCGCCTGAGGCTTTAAAACAATTACTTAACTAACCTTTATTTCACCACATAAGATGAGGAGAAATCTATTATGTCTGACGACAACACCCACGATTCGTCTTCGCCCAGCGCAGGAAACCCGGCTAACTTGGCCAACAAGATTGCCGAACTATCGGCTGCACTCGAACAGGCCAAAACCGCCTTGACCGAGCGCGACACCAAAATCAAGGAACTCGAAGGCGCGACTGGCGGCTTCAAAACTGCCAACAGCCAGCTCACGAGCAAAGTGACCGACCTGGAGGCCCAGCTTGCCGCCGCGCAGCAAACGATCCAGACCCAAACCGGCGAGCTGACTAACTGGACCACCAAGTTCGACCAGCTCAACGAGGCACATACGAGCGTGACCGGCGCAAAAGCTGGCATCGAGCAGGAGCTTGGACTGTTCAAACTCATCGCCGACGAACCCAAATATCACGGCCTGATTAGTGTGATCGGCGACATCAAAACCGATGCCGACCTGGCCAAGCAGAAAGAAATCCTTGACCGGCTCTCTGGCAAGTTCCAGGCTCAGGCCAACCAGACCCTGGACGCCTTCCGCGCTGGCGCGACCACTCCGGCCGGGACTTTCCCAGGCAGCCAGCCAGGCGGCAGCCTGCCGACCGACCCGAAAGCGGCCTTTGCTGAATATCAGAGCTTGCTTAATGCGACCGACCAGGCTTCTTTGAGCCGCCGGGCCGCCTTGTACGAGGTGATCACTAACGCGCAGTTTGGCGACAGCGCCAAGCAGCAAAATTAAGGATGAAGGATGAGGGACTGCCGTAGCGGCGAGGATGAAATAAAGAAATTTTCTTCTTTTCATCCTTCCGCCTTCCGCCTTCATCCTTTCAAAGTTTGCTCCCACAAACCTGCCCTAATCGGGCCAAACCCAACTTTATTTTTAGAAGGAGCAAACTTCAATGCCTACCAGTTTAACCAATCCGTTTGGCCTGACGAACGCGCTTGATGCGTCCACCGGGCCAGGGGCTTACTCCGATAATATGTGGTATCGGTGGGAGTCCCTCAAAAATCCAGCGATCCAGCTTGCCTTACAGGAACGCTATCGGACCAACAGCCTGTACCGCGCCCTGGTGGCCACCACCGTGGTAATGCGCAATCCCAACGGCTCGATCCCTGAGAGCATGACCGTCAAAGGCGTGTTCGACATGGAGCCAGGCGGGATCGAACCCATCGGGATGCGCCAAATCTGGCTCAAGTCGAACTACACCGACGCCTTCAGCCAGAGTGTGAGATTCCAGCACTATGGCGATAAGGTCACGGCCCACAAGTATGATAGCGCCGTGCAAGCCTATCTCTATCGCGGCACGGCCGGCCTGATCCCGATGGCCCGGACGATGCTCGGCCAGTCCGTCACGATCAACCTGGACATCCAGAGCCGCAATGCTTACCTGGCCGGTCCGCGCATGCACTTCTCCGATCCGGCCAACGTAGCCGACTTTGGCGACATCAGCCAGGCCACCAACAAGGGCAAATACAACCTGGTTGAGAACCGTGACATCTGGATGGATTTGACCTACGAAGATGTGCCGATGGCCAACAGCCCCCTCGGCAACAGCGTGGGCAGCTTGCTTTGTGTGACGACTCCGAGCGTGATCAGGGAGATCATCGAGCAGGTCCGGGCCATCGGCGGCCAGTGGATTGATGTGGTCAAATATGCCAATCCCGAAATGGCCCTGCGCTATGAAGTCGGCAGCTTCGATAATGTCCGCTTTGTGGCCGCTCGCCGCAACGTTCTGTGGAACTGCGGGACGATCATCGCCCAAATGGGGACCCACGAAGCCTACAATGCCGCTGATGGCGCGACCGCGCAGCTCGTGGACGGCGTGTATCAAGTGGGCCAGCCGGTTCAATCCGGCGTCAAGAACTACATCGAATTCGACGGCCTCGGCACCGGGACCATCGCCGATTTCAAGGTGAACGATATGGTCACCATCCACACCCGCAGCTTCGCCCAGGCTCCGGCCGACGGCAAAGGCGTCCTCCACGGCGTAGACTACCGCGAAGGCACGGCCAAACTGCGCCGGATCGTCGAGGTAGACGTGGCCAACAGCCGGATCGCTTTTGATAAGCCCTTGTTCTACGAGTTCCCGCAGGGATCGCTCGTGACCAAGGCCGAGCACATTCACCCCTCGACCTACATCGCCGGCCCCGAAGGCGTCATCAACGCCGTGGCCGAACCGATCAACTTTGTCGAGCCAAGCGCGATTGATGACCTGCAAGCCATCTGGCGGTTTGCCTGGGACGGTTACTACCAACAGCAAGTATATCGGCCTGAAGTGTTCCGCACGATGTTCTCCGCCGGCCGGACCCCGCGCTGGGGCGTTGGAGTGAACCCCTAATCCCCCAAGGGGATAGGAGGCCTTATGTCTGTTAGGCGCTGGAAAGAGGTCGAACCGATCATCACCGCGCTTTTGAAGGATGAAATACCGGCGGGTTCTGAAAGAACTCGCCGGTATGATCCGGAGGACCTGCGGACCTGGTGGAACAATGCCCAAATCAGGCTGTCCACCATGAAGCCGCTGCACAAGCACCTGGTCTATACCGCCGACGACAACAAAAGCGGGACCGCCGAGGTGCAGGTCAGCCTGCCGGAAGATTTCTATCGCCCGCGCGTGGTGGCGCTGCCCAACAAGCAGCAGCTCCCCCGCCTGGGGATCGAGGCCAAGTTCTACGATCCGCAAGCCCAGGGCTACGCCATCTACGAGGGCAAGCTGCTCCTGCTGGGCGGCCTCAACCCTCCAGCCTGGCTCATGGCTTACGACGCCTACTACCCGGCCATCAAGAGCAATGACTCCAGGGTGGAGATCCCGGTCTGGGCCGATGAAGCCTGCGCCATCTACGCCGCGATGCAGGCCATCACCCGCGAAATGGCCGCCGATGCCAGGTATCGAAAGTTCATCGGCAAACAGGACGCCGGCAACCCGCAGCAATCGCCGTTCCTTCCGGTCGCTAAATGGCTGGAGGAACGCTTTAACGCCATCGTCGCCATGCACTCGGATGATGACGTGGACTTCCGCAAATCCCACTAGGGGGACGATGTGAATAATCTCAGCATCAACTTGATGCAAACCGTCGTGGACATCATCAACGAGCAGCAGCAGGGGCTGAAGAAAACCGACCCGACCCGCTTACGCCTGGTCGAGATTGGCCCCAAGAGCGAGGAGTTCGCCGACAGCGGCTTATCGTGCTACGTGGTGCCAAATGATCCCGACGATCCGGACGGCTGGTGTGATGAAGAAATCACCGCGCCGGGCCGGCAATATAACGCCTACTCCGACAAGAGTATGTTGGAGCTGGGCGGCGGCCACTACATCAATCTACGGTTCACGATCTTCTTCACCCTGTTCTACAACGACCTGGGCATCAACCGCAAGAAGGCGTTTGAATCGAGCCGGATTATGCTTGACCGGATTCAGCGAGCCATCTTCGAGGCCGGCCTGGTCCCCAACGGCCCCTTTGGCAAACTGCAACGGGGCGACGACCACGGCATGCACCTGGTGCGCTCGATGAACGCGGTCAAGAAGCGCCGGCTGATCCCCTCCGGTAGCGAGGATGAAACCTTTTACCGGGGCAAGATGTGGCTGCAATTTGAAGCCTATATGGAGGGCTAAATGGAATCCTATTTCCGGGCCTTGCTCTACCAACAACTAAAAGAGCGTCAGGTCGCCTATAACCCAATCGAACCCGAACCCTTTGACCTGGTGGATTTGACCCGCGACGTGACCAACTCGACCCGCATCTACCACGAGCGGACGGCGTGTGTCCGCGAGGCCCTGGCCGGGGCGTCCCTGATCGTCGCCGACAGCCAGGCGCTGGCCAACGCGGTCCAGCAGGTTTTGCCCAGGGCGGTTGTCGTCTCCCTGCCCTTCGGCCCGTTTTACGCGGCCCAGATCGAGCCGAACCCGGTTCCGGTCGTCGGTTTACTCAATCACACCGGCGAGATGGAGCAAAACAACCATTACGCCCTGAAGCTGCTCAAAAGCCTGAAGCAAGAGCTTTTGGTCTACGGCCAGGAACTGCCCGGCATCGAGGGCGAGGTCGAAGGCTCAGGCGATTTCAGTACGTTTGCTGCCAGGTGCGATATCCTGTTATTACCCAGCCTGCCCGGCGTGATCAATTCGACGACGCTGCCGCTGACCCTCATGGCCAGCAAAACGGCCATTCTGGCTCACAGCGTGCCCGGCTACGGCCAACTGTCTGCCGCGACCGGGGTGCAGCTTTTGCCCCACGACGCCAAAGCCTGGCGCTCGCTGCTCGCGGGCCTGCTCGACCAACCGGCCAAGCTCAAGGTGATGCAGGAGCGCAACCAGGCTTACGCGGTGCGCCAGAACCGGGCCAGTTATGCCCACCTGGCCCAACTGGCCGGCCAATTCGTCACCGCGCCGCTGCCCCCCAGGGGAGATTGCGGCTGTTCCAAAAAGTTGAAGGCGGCCCCCACCCAACCCGATCAAGATCAACCCATTATCGAAAAGGAGTCATAAACTATGAGCATCACGTCTCAGGGCGGGATTTTCGGTCTCGCCTTCCAAATCAACGGTCTCAAGGGCGCGGCGGCCGCCGCCTCCTGGTACCGCTATAAAACCCTGGCGGCCAATCTCGGCCCCATCGTCAACGAACAGATGAGCCGGCCTGAAATGGGCGGCAATAACAACCCGACCGGGCTGTACCTGTCCAGCGCCGGTTTCGGCGGCTCGGTCAGCCTGCAACCCCGCTTAGAAGGTGACTTCGGCTGGATACTGCTGGCGGCCACCGGCGGCGCGGCCGTCGTGGCGGACACCCCCGGCACCGGCGTCAACCGGCACACCTTCAGCCAGGCTTTGGCGGCGGCCGGCGGCTCGCGCTTCCTGCCCTTCCTGCGCGCCCGGCGCTTGATCCCCGGCCTGACCCCCGGCGCTGCCGTGGGTGAGGAAGGCATTGATTGTGTCATCAACGCCCTGAGCTTCTCCCTGGCCCCCGGCCAGCTGGTCCAGGCCGAACTGGCCCTGATCGGCCGCGAACCTCGTTTGACCACGACCGGCTCACCGGCCAGCGGTTGGACCTGGGCTGACGTGGCCGAGGATTTTGACAGCGTGCCGATGCCGATGAAGGCCGGCGGGCTGACCATCGCCGACCTGAACAGCAACAACCCGCTGCCGCTCACTTCCTGCCGGGTCACGCTGCAAAACAATACCACCTCCCCCGACGAGGAAGCGGTCATCAACAGCTACTTCGCCGAGGATTTCACCCCCAAGATGCGGACGCTGACCTTCGAGGCCACCTACAAGTGGAAAGACGCCGAACTGTACCGCTACGCCTACAACGGCGGCGACCTGACCAGCGCGGTCATTAACCCCTGCCTGTCCTACAAGAACACCGTTTTGACCGTCGAATCGCCCTGCGATATTGACCCCGGCACGATTGACTTCCCCTGGAAGCTCCAGGTCGTCGCGCCCAAGGTCCGCTGGCGCATGCAAGGCCCGCCCCAGTTGGCCGGCGATGAGATCATCCAGCTTGGCCTCGTTGGCACGGCCATCGAAGCCGACAGCGGCGATCCGGAAGATTACTTCCAGTTCATCCTGGACAACGAAGTGGCCGCTTATGCGATCCCGGCTGCTTAAGGGCCTGGTGTGGCTGATTAAGTTCTACCACCGGATTTACATCAACCTCTGGCTGCGCCGGCGCGGGTACGCGCCGGTGCCAGCCGGCGAGTACATCCGGGCGGTCAAAAAAGAGCTTTAGCTTTTCCCCAATTGGGGAAAAGCAATAAGTCCTTAATTTTCAAACCCTTTAGTGATTTGATGGAGGGCGATAGGGATTTCCTGTCGCCCTTTGATTTTCAAACCACGAAAGGATTTGAGTAATGCCCAAGTTAATCACCCCGACCGAAAAAGAGTTCAGCCTGACCGTAGACTCGCGTTATGCTGAGCGCCAGGTCACCCCCGACGATCCCATCGTCGTCAAGTTCAAACAGGCCACCGAGTCCACCAATCTGCGCCGGCAGGAGTACCTGGCCCGGCCCATCAAGCGAATGTGGGAAAAAGACAACGACGGCGGCGACCAGTACCGCGAGGAATTTCAACTGACTTCCTTCGGCAAGCGTATGGCCGTGGACGTGTTTTTGACGATGACAAGCTGCAACATCACCGACGAGGCCGGCAAGGCCATCTTTACCGGCAAAGAGCAGACCTTCGAGGCGTTCCTGGCCAAGTGGGGCCGGCTCTGGTCCGAGTGGGCCGAGACGATCTACGGCGCGTGTCTGCAAGTCAACCCCGCCTGGGGCTTTGGCGTTCCCGACGAAAATGAGGACGACGAGGCGCTGACGTTGGGGGAAGAAGATGCCGGCGTGGCGGTTTAACGATCCACGCGGAATTTAACCAACAACTGAGAGAATTTCGGGACCAGGTAAAGGCCCTGGAGCGCACCACCGATCCGGAGGTGCGCCGGGGCCTGCCGGTCCCCTATGAAATGGTGCTGTACTACGAGTGCGAGCGGCGTCAGTCCCTGCCCTTCCGGGGCGCTCTGATGGACCAGCCGCACATTCTCCTGATGTGCTTCCGGATCATCGAGGATGAGGCGAGCCAGGCCGAAGCCGAGCGGCGCAAGCTGGCCGAGATCAACCGCCAGGCGCAGGAAGCGTTCGCCAAGGCCAACACAGCCCAGAGCTGAAAATCGAGATAGAGCCGGGTCCACTCGCCGACCGGGATATGCAGATCTACCCGTTTTCCCAGCCAGGGATAGTCAGGGTGGGTGCGGTGGCGAAACTGGTGGACCCAGCGCCACTTATAGGTGTTACGGTCCTGGGTGAAATAGGTCCCCATATACTGCCACACTTCGCCCGAACGCGGGTGCAGGGCATCCGGCCCGCCGGGCAGGCTCTGCCAGGCCCGTTCCAGGTCTGGATACTCGGGCAGGAAAAACTGGCCGGGAATGAACGAGTACGGTGAGATATGAAACTGATGCGGACTACTCATGGTTGTCTCCTATGGATAATAAGATTTTGATGGTCGTGGTCCTCCTGTTGGCCCTGACCAACCTTTACACGGTCTACCTGGCGCTGCGAACCGGCCGCCGGCTGGACCAGCAAAAAATCGTCGAGTTTTATCGCGGCTTCTATGCCGCCCGGCTGCTGCTGCAACCGGGCCGGCCCAACTACTGCCGCGCGGTCACCTGGATCGCCCTGAAGGACCAGGTTTACCAGGTGGATATCCCCGGCTGGCGCTGGCCGCTGCCAAGAGCCTATAAGCCCAGGCATTAAAAAAGCCCTCCGGCAGCCGGAGGGCTTTTTATATTTTTGGGGTGTAAAAACGTGGCCTTTCAGCCATTTTTGTGGTTTGCTGGATTAAGGCCAGGAGTCGTCGTCCTCGTCGTAGAGAGACCAGTCCGACTCCTCGTCCGAATCCGAACTCGGACCCGGGGCATCTTCCCACTCAAGCGGGAGTTCCAGCCGGATGCTGTGATCGAGGATTTGGTCCACCTGGTGCCAGCCGAAGATGGACTCCACATCGCCGGCTTCATTTTCGACGAGGTAAGCGTCATCGCCCGTGATCACCAGTTTGCCGGTGACGGCTCCCTCGCGCACGGCCGGGTCATCCACCGTGACCTGCTGGCCCACGAGTGCTTTGAGTTGAGCGCGAATGTCCATAGGTAGGTTTCCTTTCGTTTGAATTTTACCTCTTTTTCGAGGATTTAGATATGCCAAGAATAAAAAACTGGAATGATTGGGAAGAAGAAGAAGAAGCGCCGCGCACCCCTTTGGGTGTCACCAGGGGCGTCCGGCGTGGCTGGGATGACGACGCTTCGGAGTACCCGAAGGGGTATGAGGAGCGAGGTTTCTCCCGCCAGGACAAAAAACGCAAGCGGGTAAAATCTCCGCTGCCGGACTTGCCGGCCGTCCCAGCGCCAGCCGCTGCCCCGGCGGTTACGCCGCCGGCCGCTGCTTTTCCCAAGCCACCGGAGCCGCCGCGGGTGACGATCAACCGCCGCCAGATGGGCGGCTTGCTCAACGCTCAGGCCGCGCCTGGAGCCGCGCAGGAGCTGACCCCCTTACAGATGGCCCGCGCCTACGAGCGCAGCGGCAACAGTCCCCGCCAGATTCACCAGCTTATTAAATCCGGCGTTCCTTTGCCGCGCCTGGCCGGCGCGCTGGGGATGAATCCGGAGACAGTCCGCGGCATCTACCAGCGGGAGGAAGCGGTCCGCCTCCAGCGCCAGGGCTTGAGTTTTCCCCAAATTGGGGAAAAGATGGGCATCTCCGAGGCTGAGGCCCGCATGACCTTCGCCCGCGGCCACGTCCAGCGGCACGGTTCCAACCCGGCCGTGCAGTATGGTCGCACCCCTTCGGGTACTCCCAAGGGTCGCAAAGCCGGGACGCCCTTCCCGACCGGCGTCTTTGAGCAGCCGTCCTATCTGAGCGAGGCCAACCGCGACAGCGCCTCGATCAACAATATTTTGGACAATCTGCGCGGCCAGCTCGGGCCGCAGGGTTTCCAGGTGGAAGCGACCTTTGAAGCCGACCCGCTCGGCGGGCGGCACGTGGTCAGGGTCAAGCAGGGCAATGAATATGTCGGCCAGCCCTTCCGGCTGACGGCCACCCCCAGCGGCGTCCCCCTGATCAGCAAAACCGGCAAATCGGCCGGCGGCTACCGCCTGACCTTCCAGGGCCGGAATATGCCGCTCTATCAGCGTTTGGGCCAGGCGGTGCTGGAAATGGCCGCCAACCACCAGGCCAAAAAGTCCAGCCGGGGCAGCGACGAGTTTGCCCCGCCGAGCTACGACGAACCCCCGCCCAGCTTCGACGATCCCGGCATTGATATGCTCGGCGACGATGAAGGCTATGTGCCGGTGATGCCGGAGTGGATGAAGGAGCAGCCGGGCGAGAGTGTGCCAACCGGGCCGGTGGGCAACGCCAAAGGCAGGCTCAACGTTCTGGACATCCTGGAAGTCGCCGAGAAGAAAAATAAACCGCTCTGGCGGCAGATCAACGCCGGCGATTATTTACGCATGAGCCGGGCCGGCCAGTTCCGCGAGGAAAATTCCGAGGGCACCATCAAGAATCCAAACGGCCAGTGGGACTATCCCGAAGGATTGGACAAAGGCTTTTACGAGCCAGCCGAGGATCGCTATCTACGGCGGGAGGAAGCGCGGCACCTGACCCCCGTCGTCAGCAAAGGCACCGTCTACCCGCTCGAAGCGCGCAACTTCATCGCCGGCAACATCCACGGCCGGGAGACTTCGCCCGGCGGGGTCGAGATTGACTACCAGTGGGGCAGCCAGAAGGGCCAGGGCAAGCAGATGAAGCGGGATGAGCTGTCTCTGACCCGCAAATACTGGCACGCCGGGCCGGCCCTGGGCGTGGCCTATCCCGAAACGCCGCAGCACATTTTAGGCCAGCGCGCGACCGAGCCGGAAATGGCCCACATCGCCAAGGCGTTTATCCTGGACCGGGGTGGGATCATCCCCGAAGGCCAGATGTGGAAAGACACCAACTATGCCCCCTGGGTCTTTGGCTCGTTCGAGCAGAATCCGGAAAAGTTTGAACTACGCTTCGACCCCAACTATTCGGAGCCGGAAGTATTGAAGGCGGCCGGGCTGCTCGGTCCGGACGGCAAATTCAGGCCGAGGATGCTCAGGCAGGGCAGCGGCAAAGTGGCCGCGCCTAACGGCTTCAAAAAGGACGTGCTGCGCAATAACGAGGCCGGGGTCATCAACGGCTACGAGATCGCCGACTCGATGAACGAACGGGGCGACCCGATCAAGGTTCTCAGGCTCAAAGGTTACTTCGGCAACCGGGCCAACGTCGTCTCGGCGATGAAGCTGGAAGGCTGGAAGAACCTGGCCCAAGACAAGCATATCCGCAAGGACATGGGCCTGGATTACGACCTGATCATGGCCAAACCGTCCGATCCGGTCGTGGCCAATATCTCGATGCTCAACGCTCTACCCCGCCAGGAATTTGAAGGCTTGTGGCGCGAGGTTCACGGCGACCGGCCCGCGCCGACGCGGACCAGCTCAATGGCCGATGTCGAGGCCCTGGCCAAAGTGTGGCAGCTCTACCAGGAGCGCAACCGCCGCACCGAAATCCTGCCGGGCCGGGTCTTTGATAAGGACACCCTGGACAACTACCTCCAGGCCGGGATCATCAAGGATGGCAAGTATGAGGAAGTGCCGCCGCTGTTTGAGGGCGCGGAAACGATGTACAAGGCTGACCTGATCGCCACCGGCTACATGGCCCCCGTTCGCGCCCGCTACATCACCGACGTGACCAAGCTGGGCCGAGGCAATTTATCCAACGAAATCCTGCGCTCGGTTGAGTTCAACCACGCCGGCCTGGGCGAGCATTTGCGCGACCTGGGCTACCAGGGCCGTGACATCTACAACACCCTCTACGAAATGCACCGGCTCAACACCCGGCCCGGCTGGAGCGAGCACGGTTCGCCGGTGGTGGATTTGCTGGGCGACCTGACCGGGAATAAGGATGTCGTCATGGCCACCCAGGTCCTGTACCAGCAGCACCTGGCCGAACTTTTACCGGCCTCAATGCAGGGCATGGCCGAGCAGGATTACAGCGACGAGCAGCTCAAAACCTTCAAGAAGTTCCAGGGCGAGGCCGGGGCGCAGGCGATCCGCAGTTATTACAACGACGCCCTCGGCACCGATTCTTACATCTTCCGGCTGGGCCTGGGCAAAGAGGCGGCCTACATGGTCAACCCCGACCTGGTGGAACGCTTCGGCTACATTGACGAGGAGACCAACGAGAAGCTGAGCGACCTCAAGGACGCGGCCAATTACCAGCTCAAGCGGATCTGGGAGGCGGTTCATGACGAGAACCCGGGCCGACTCAAAGGAACGATGGGCTGGATACTCAAGAAACAGATGCCCGGCGTCATCAGGGACCAGGCCGACCTGCTGCGCTCGCCCAGCGCCCGCAAACGCTGGTTTGGCACCTCGGCCAGCTCGATCCGGACCCACGTCCACGCTTCGGACTACGCCCTGCCGCGCAACGCGATGGCCATGAGCTGGGAGGACATTTTCCACGACACCGGGCTGAAGGGGACCCGGGCCAACCGGGCCTATCTCAACCGGCTCTCCAAAGCCGGCAAGCTGCCCTGGAGCGGGATTCGCAACCCGGCCAGTGACCCCACTGCCCAGACCGGGACGATCCTGAACATGGTCACCCCCGACATTTTGAAGGCGGCGGGCCTCGACATTCCGACGACCGGCCACCCGGTTTTGTTCCACCCGCACCACGTCCAGGGCCAGGGCGGCGACAACGACAGCGACCAGTCCCAGGTCTACATGGTCATGAAAAAGATGGCCGGCGAGCTGGTCAACGCCTTCGGGCTGAAGCCGAGCGATCCCGGCGAAATCACGGCCCGAGCCAAACGCCACGCCGCCGGCGAGTACACCGATGCGCTGGACAAGCTCATGGTCAGCGAGGCCAAGGCCAAACGCAACTTATTAGGCTTTGATCCGGATCAAGGCGATATAGTCCTGGACGGGACCAGGATGACTAGCAAAAAGTGGAGCAAGGGAACCCTGACCGATTACCGGCTCAACGCGCGCCAGATCGGCCAGGCGTACAACATCCCGGTCCGGGTCGCCCTCAATATGGCCGACAATCCGCAGGCCAAGGAGCAGATCAGCGAGTACGGCGGCTGGCTCTACCAGAACCCGCTCGACAAAAAGAACTACGAACCTCACTCGCCGGAGGAGGACCTGTTCAGCTTCTTCACCAGCTTCAACGCCTTTACCGGCGGCTTTGCCGCTTCCCGCGGCGAGGATGAGGAACACGGCCTGTACTACAGCTTCCGCACCAAGCGCGGCTTTGACAATTACGGCCAGTTCGGCGCGGCCGGGCTGCTGTCCATCCTCAAACGGCTGACCGAAAAGCGCGAGGGGACAAAGGCCGAAATGGACCCGAAGCAGATGGCGGCCCTGATCGGCGGCACTAACCTGGATTGGGCCAAGACCCTGAGCTTTATCGAAAAATGGAAGATGCCGCGCCATGAGCAGCTCGACAGCGTGGCGATCAAGGACCTGACCGTGAGCGATGCCCAACGCAACGCGCTGCAGGGCTTCGCCACCGGCGACAGCCCGCTGGCCCAGATGATGCGCGGCTTCTCGGTCCGCAACGCGGTCAAGGCGACCAGCCGCATCCAGCGCAAGCTCCAGGGCGACCTGCTCGATCCGGCCCGGCGCGAAGCGACCAACACCGGCAAGTTCAAGACCGACCTGAAAGAGTACATGAACGTCATGCAGAACGTCATGTACAACCGGGGCGGCGGCGTCGGCTCGGACGAGTTCAAGCAGGATTATCGAGCCATGCTGGCCAAGCTCGGCCTCGATCCGGCCAGTAACAATTTCTTTAAACTGCTCGAACCGGGCGGCCCAAGCTGGAACTCCGGCGAATTTTATAGCTGGACCACGGAAAAACAGAACCTGTTTTACAAGATGGCCGGCAAATTATTCCAAAAGCATGTCACCGGCTACGGCTTCGACAAGGAAGGCCGCTGGCGCAACCTCAATCCGGACGTTCCCCGCCAGAACGCCATGTTCAAGGACTGGTACGAGGATTACGACCGGATTCGCGGCACGATGGCCGTCAACGCCCGCGAGCGGGAGGATGATGAGGTCGAGAGCTACGTTCCCTCCCTGGAGGAGCTGGCTCAAAACGAGATCACCGGGCCGCTGGTCCGCGAGAAACACCGCCGCAAGAAAAAGGCGCTGGGCGGCCTGAGCCGGCTGTTTGAGCAGTACCAGCAGGACAGCGGCTTAAACGGCAGCAGCCAGGTTGATGAGGATTTTGAAGCGTATGTCATCGGCCGCAAACCCTGGACCCGCGAGGAGCAGGAAATGCTGCGCCAGGCCGAACTCGGCCACCAGGAAGCGGCCGCGCTGCGAGCTGAACGACGCCGGCGCGAGGGCTACGAGGAACCCATGTACTTCGCCCAGGGCGGGGTGCTGGACCGGGCCACCAAGATCGGCGAGACAAAAAACGGCCGGCCCATCGTCGCCGGCGAGGCCGGGCGCGAGTACGTGGTGCCGGAAGGCAAAACCCGCGACCTGGGCAACGGGGTCAAGGTCTTTGACGCCGACGAGCTGGGCCGGGGCGCGCCCAGGGGTACGACGGAACTGGCCAAAGGCGGCATCATTGACTACCAGGCTTACGCTAATGCCCCTCAGAGCGATTATAAGACGGCTATGCTTCAGGTAGCCCATGAACTGAGCGGCGGGATCTTTATGGGCAATCTGGCGACGGCTGAGAGCTTCGTCGGGGCCGCCATAGAAAACGACATCCAGAAGATGATGGCCAACCCGCCCAAGGGCGGCTACAAGGGCCTGTTTGCGACCGACATCAGCGGCCGGGTGACCGACCGCTTCGCCCAGGCGCTGGGACCCAATCCGGCCGCCGCCGATCAAGCAGCCTGGAACGCTTACCTCAGCAATTACGGCCTTTCGGCCGATTTCCAGCCCCTAACGGTGCGCAGCTCCGGCGTGGATGCGGCAACCCGTAAGGCTCTGGCCGCCAGCGGGACCAGCATCGCCGATTTCCTGAAAGACATCAACACCAAAGTGGCCGGCAAAGCCTTCTCCCACGCCAACTACGGCAACGTCTACGACGCCATTCCCGG
Source organism: Anaerolineae bacterium (assembly GCA_023382535.1). Next base: position 35,530 of record JAHDWA010000049.1, read on the forward strand.
TTGGGCGGCTTACTGGAAAACCGCCAGCCGGCCCGGCTCGACCGTTCCGGCTGGACCGCCGACGGCTGCCGGCGCGGCTACTTTAGCCAGGCTCGCGGCTCCACCGGCTCCGGCTGCACCTCCGCCTCCGGCCGCCTCTGCCGGCGCACCGCCACCGCCCCCGGCCGCTTTCCCGCCAGGCTCGACCACGACCCCGCCGCCGGGCAGCACACCGCCAGGTACGCCACCGCCCGGCCCGGTAGGGCCAACCACGCCGGTAACGCCAGGCGGACCAGCGAACCCGCCACGCGAGATCGTGACGGTTCCCAAGCTCACGCCCCAAATGATGGGCGAGTTCCGCCACGTCTTTGACCAGATGGGGCAGCTTCAGAGGGTCAACGTCCACGACACTAATCCGGAGCAGCTTGCTCTGCTCAAACTGGCCGGCCAGCGCGGGACGGACGTGTTCAAAATCGCCCAGCGATCCAAGAACCTGCTTTACCAGGAGCAGCTTCAGAAGCTGTCCCAACTCGGCCTCAACCCGGGCCAAACCAGCGAGTACACCCGCCTGATCAATACCTACGGCAGCGGCGATCCCGATTTGATAAACAACGAGCGCGGTTTTACCGACGCCGAACGGCAGGATTTGATCAATGAAATCTACCGCCAGAACGCCGGCGATAAGGTCGCTCAAAAGGCCGAACGCTACCTCTTTGGCCGCATGGAGGAGCTGCACCGCAACGTCCGCGAGCGCGGCCTGTCGCTGACCGACACCCAGATGAAAGCCTGGGACCGCTACGGCCTGGACTACCAGGGCATTGATCCGGAGCAGCTCAAACTGGCCCACGAGTTCAATGACTTCTTTGAGGGCGAGTATCCCGGCATGCGGGAGAGCATCCCGGCTATGAACGCCAAGGGCGAGCCAACTTATTTAGGCGGCGCTCACCCCAACTTTAGCCCGGGCTTTGTTTCAACCGTTTTACCGCAGGCCAGCGCCGCCCGGCTCAAGTGGGAAGCCAGTGAGAAGTTCAGGAACCTGACCCCGGCCGACGCCGCCGCCATGCGGCCGGACGTGGCCGGTGTGCTGGACCTGGCTCAAGGCGTCCCCTTCGCCCAGGAGCAGCTCAAGCAGCAGCAGCGCCGGGAAAAAGAAGCGGCCCGGATGGGCCAGATCAACCGGCGCCTGGGCGACATCAAGGAGTGGTATAACGCCGGGCTGTCCGGCCAGGCTGACGCCTTCAGCCGGGGGATGCAGACCTTCGACGACGCCGCCGATGTCAGTTTCCTTTCCAGCCAGCGCCAGGCCGCTTACGAGGCGGCCGTGCCGCTCAAGCGGCAGTTTGACGAGGCGCAGGCCCGGGGCGACCTGGGAACGGCGCAGCGCCTGTGGGACCAGATTGATCCGCTCAATACGAAGATCGGCGAATTAAAAGACCAGATCGGCATCCTGACCCCGCACATCAAGGAGCACGTGACCACGCTCGGCGAGCAGACGACCGCGATCCGCGACGAGATCAAGGAACGCAAGCAGACCTACAGCGCCCTTTCGACCCAGCACGATGAGCTGGTCAAGGAACGGCAGGGCCTGCTCGGCGCGGACCGGACCCGCAAGGACCGGGATATCGCCACCGTCAAAGGCGAGATGGACACGGTTCACGCCGAGATCAAGAGCCAGGCCAAGGAGCTGGGCCGGCTGAGCTACGAGAAAAAGACCCTGAGTGACCTGATCCACGAACCACAGGGCCAGGCGATCACCGGCCTGGGCAAGCGGCCGGAAACTTACGGCCAGATGGCCCTGAACGAACTCAAAGCCGGCTACTCGCCGCAGCGCCTGTTCTGGGAGTTCCAGAATATCCAGCAGATGCAGTTCATGGCCTTTATGCCCATGCTGCAAATGAGGAACCAATACCTCGGCCAGCAGGCCGCGCTCGGCCAGGCGAATTATGCGCTGGGGGCCGGCTCGATGCCGCAATCGGTCCTGTCGGCGATGGCCTCGCAGGCCAACATGAGCCGGGCCGCGTCCGCTTTCGGGCAGGGCGTGGACAGCTCGCTCACGATGGGCCTCTGGCGCGGGCTGACCGGCTACCTGGGCCGCAATGAGGGCGCGGGCAACCTCCTGGGGGCCGTGGGCTTTGACGCCACCTCTGCCCTGACCGGCCTCATGGGGGCCAAGATGATCGGCGGGCCGGCGATCTCTGCCCTGAACAAGCTCCTGCCGGCGCTGGGGGTGCAGCCAGCGCCCTACTATATGCCGGCAGGCGGGCCGGGTTTGGGCGCGACCGCCCTGGCCGCCTTGGGGACCGGCGGCGGGCTGGTGGCCGGGGGCCTGGGCCTGGGCCTGGGCGTCGGCATCTACGACGCGATCAAGCCGGAAGGTTACGCCGAGCCAACCCAGTTTATGACCGTGGCCGCCTACGAAGCGGCCGGCTACACCGGCGACCATTGGGGCGGCGCGTTCAACCCGGCCAACAATGCCATTCTGCGCGGCCTGGCGGATCAAAGCGGCCTGGCCGGGGCGATGGGCTGGAATGTCTGGAACCAGGAGCAGGCCGAAAAGTATGGGACCGCCGTGGGCAAATACACCGGGGCCGTGACCGACCCCATTCCGGTCTGGGTGACCAAGATGGAGTCAGCCGTGGCCGAGCAGCTCGGCGTCCCCAAGGATCAACTGCCCTTCGACAAGACCGAGCTGGCCCAAATGGTCCAGATGGCCGCCGAAGATCAGGGCATCAGCAAGGCCCAAATCGAGGGGCCGGGCGGCGTGGCCGCCCAACTGGCTAAAGAAATCGCCGAATCCTACACCTCCGGCGTGTCCCTGAGCCAATCGTCCAGCCTGCGCCAGCGGGCCATTGATGTCTCCGGCTACGCGCCGGGGACCGAAGGGGCCAAGATGATGAGCGCCTGGGTCCAGCAGGGATCGCTCTTTGAGCGCCAGCAGCGCCTGCAGGCGGCGGCGATGGTCCAGAATTTTGCCGACGAGATGGAGTTCACCCCGCAGCAGCGGCGGGATATGAGCGAGAAGGTTTACGGCCTGCTGTCCGATGGGGTCAGCCAAAACCAGGTTTCCCGCTCGATGCAGCAGCGCCTGATGAGCAACCAATACTACTGGTCCAATGCCGCCTACGCTTCCGGCCACCCCGAAATGGCGTTAATGGATCAGGATCAGCCCTGGCTGCCGAAGAATCTCACGGCCCAATGGGCGATGCAGGACCGGCGGCGGGCCGAAGATAACGCCCGCGAGCTGGGGACGATGACGTTAGGGCCGAACGGCTTTGAGTGGGAAGGCGGGCGGCAGGAAATCGAACTCGGCTGGCAGCAGCAGAAGCTGGACATGGAAAAGGAGTATTGGGAGTTCCGCAAAAAATCCCAACTCGACGACTTCGCCATGAGCCAGAAGATGTTTGAGTTCAACATTCGCCAGCAGCGTATGGCCCTGGACTGGGAAGAAAAGCAGAGCCGGGTCCAGGCGAGTTACTACGAAAAGCAGTACGCGCTCAACAAGAAGATTTTCGACCTGCAAACCGAGTACCAGCGCCAGGACTTCGACAAGCAGGAGGCCCGGCTGGAAGTGCGCCGGGACTGGCAGCTCGAAGATTCCGCCTGGAACCGGGAGGGTTTCAATCTTCAAGCCGGCTGGCAAATGGAAGATTTGCAGCGCGCCCTGCGTTACGCATCGAGCGGCCGGGAACGGATGGATATCCGGCGGCAGATCGAGCGGCAGAGCATCCTGAACGACCGCAAGCAAACCGAGTTCGACCGCGAGGACGCGCGCAATACGACCCAGTACGATTGGGCCAGGGAGGACCTGGCCCAAAACCGCCGCCGCTTCGAGGAAATGAACGAGCTGCAGCGCCAGCAGATGGAGCTGGGCCGCGAATACTGGCAGCAGCAGCAATCTATGTCCGAAGAATACCGGGCGGCGCGCCGGGCGATGATGGAGGAGCAGATCGGCCTCCAGATGGAACAGAACGCCCTGACCGTGCAGCAGTTCATTGACGGCATGGCCTGGGACCAGAAACAGCACGACCTCGATACCCAGATCAACGAAACCAAGCAGAAGTGGGCTTTGGAGGATCTGGAGACGGCCCGGCAGCGTTCGGTTGAAGATGAAAAAATGCTCGGCCTGGAACGGGACATGGCCAACGCCAGCTACTTCTACGCCTTCTACCAGGCGATGGGCTACGACGCGGCCAACAAGGCGAACCCGGTCCTGGCGGCGATGGTCACCTCGGCCGGAAGCCTGGCCGATAACATGGAGCGCGCCGCGGCGGCCCAGGCGCAAATGGCCGGCGGGATGAGCGGCGGGAGCAGTTGGCCGGCCAATATGCCCTCCCCGACCAACCCGATGGGACCCAACCCGTACCAGACCCCAGCGCCGGGCGGCTACGGCAACGGCGGTTACACGCCGGCCCCGCCTCTGCCCTGGCAGAACGGGGGCAGCTCGTCGAGCGGCGGCCAGTCGTCGAGCGGCGGCCAATCCGGACCCTTCGGGCCGCCTTCGCTCCCGCCCGGTTTTGCCCGCGGCGGGTACACCGGCGACGGCGATCCGACCGACGTGGCCGGCATCGTCCACCGCGGCGAGTATGTGGTGCCGAGCGGCGGGGCGCTGGTCATCCGTGAAGGCGCCTCCGGCGGTGGCAGCGCCGAGGTGGTGCTGCTCTTAACCGCGATCCTGAGCCAGCTCCAGGAAGGCGGGGGGACGATCCTGATTGACGAGGAACGGCTGAAGAAAGCCGGCTTCCTGCACCAGTCGAATTTTGGACAGGTCTACCGTTAGGCTTTTCCCCAATTGGGGAAAAGTTAATTTTCAACAGCTTTTCGGGTAAGGTTGAACTATGGCTGATTACATCACCCTCGACGGCAAAAAGTACAAAGTCTCCGACCTGGACGACTCCTCCTGGAAACCGGCCTGGAAGCGCCAGAAGAAGTACGGCGTTGGCCTGACCGGCAAGACGATCATTCAGGACTTCACCGTTCCCGATGGGGCCGGCGGCGAGCGCCTGCCGCGGGAGTGGTCGCTGATGATCCGCACCTTTATCTCGACCCCCTACCCTGACGCCACCTGGGGGACGTTTGCCGATCTGCTGGCCGCCTCGAACAAGGCGACCGTGACCTACATCGAGCACGACGGGACGACGACCCACACCGTCGGCATCCAGAAGCCCATTATCCCCCGCCCGCGTGTCGGGGCCAACGTCCTGGGCGAGTGCTATGGTATTTTCTTCGTTCCGATCAATATGGTAAAAATCTATGGCTAAGAAAAAAATTCCTTTCAAAATTGAACTAACCGGCCAGGCGGCCGGGCCGCTGGAAGATGATCTGACCCTGTTGCTGGAGGTTATGCGGACCATCGCCAGGGATTTCGGGATTAGGATTGACTACCCGGCCATGATCTATCTGGACGACGCATCGGACGAAGTGGCCCGTAGAGGCCAGTCCCCGCAGGGGGATGACCTGGAGGAAATGCCTCATGGCGATCACCCTCTCCCCAACCCTGACCGCTGAAATGAACTCGCTCAGCCGCCGCCACGCTTCCAGGGCGACGGTCGAGCGGTGGCTGCCGGAATGGTCGCCCAAAATCAGCGGCCTGACGGCCAATAAATACGAGCAGTACGCTCACGGTCACGCGGCCTGTGTCGCCCCCAACGGCAACGGGGCCGGCGAGGATATTTTATTCCGCGCCCGCTCCGGCTCGACCGCCGACCCGTTCAGCGGCGTTTTGCATATCTCGGTCCTCAAGGGGACCGACCTGGACGACCCGACCCGATGGGACGAGGCCGGCAAGTGGACCAATACCGCGATTGGCAACCTGATGCGCCCGGCCTGGTACAACAACGCCGAGACGGTCCCGGCTTCCAACGGCGGCTCGATTGCCGCGGTCTGGTCCGGCACGAAGTTCCGCGTCTTTTGCTTCTACACCTCCGGCCACCTGGTCTACCTCGATTTCGATCCGAACGGGACCTACCTCGGCGGCAACACCGTGGCCAGCTTCAGCACCGACACCTACAGCCTGACCTCCATGCAGCTCGCCAGTTGCCGCTACACTGAAGTTTTTGCCCTGCGGACGGAACTGGTCGAGGCCAGCGAGGCGAGCTGGCATAAACCCATCTACGGCAGCCACATCCACCGCTACGAAGGCGATGGCGCAAGCTGGGCAGACAGCCCGGCCTTCCCCTTCCACAACCAGGCCGAGGCGGCGCTTGTCCGCGACGGCCAGCTCAAATACGGTTCGGCCGGCTACGAGTGGGGCAGCGGCGCGGCGACCGACACGATCAACCAGTGGGGCAAACGGCCCTGCGGCGGCTTGGCCGCCAACGAAATTGACAGCAACACAGTGGTGGTCTCAGCCGGCTTCACCTTCTGGCAGCGATACGGCTACAACACCCACAACCAGGGCATCTTCACCTTCCGCTACCACCGCAACAGCGCCCAGTGGGAGCGCGGGGTGGAGGTGGATTTGTCCGACTACGTGACCGAACGGCTGGACTACGCCCTCTTTGCGCGTGGTTCCCAGGTCGAGGCCGGCAGCCAGGTCCTGGTCTGGAGCCGCTATGTCGAGCCGTCCGACTACGACCAGCTCGAAGCCTCAATGAGCCTGCCCCGGGTCCGCGAAGTCGTGTACGCCAAATTCGACCCAAGCGGCCGGGCGCTGACCCAATATCAATACCTGGGCGATCCCCAGGAGTTAAGCGGCGCGGCGATCCTGGCCGTGACTCACGCCGGCAGTAAAAAGCTCTATGCCCTGGGCTGGCGCTCCGTCCTGGAGTCGCCCCCGGCGGCGCTGCTCGGCAGCGTCCCCGCTCCGGATGACCTGGAACTTGTCTGCGACGGCTGGCAGACCTCGGTCAACAACCGCTACGGCATGAGCGTGGATTTGAATGTGGCTGACGCCGGCGCGCTGTTCCAGCCGGACAGCCCCTTGCAGGCGGGCCGGCTGGTCAAGATTTACGCCGGCACGCCGGAGGAACAGATCCAGCTCGGCCAGGGGCTGGTAGACACCATCAGCCCGGCTTTCAGCCTGGAGCAAGAGAACCACCGGGCCAAGCTGACCGCCCGGGCCGAGAAAGGTCTGCTCGACCCGCGCAGCGAGGAACTGACCGAAATCCTGCCGCAGAACACGCAGTACATCGCGCCCTCTGACCCCATCGCCCACATCGCCAACCACAAGGGCTACTGGGAGACGGTCCGCATGGAGTGGCCGAACAAGTTTTTCGGCGCCTACACCCACGTGGAGGGCAAGACCGCTTACCGGCTCAAGAGCTTCCCCTACGCCTGGACCGGCGGCGGCGCGCCGGGGACCGTCGGCAATCCCGGCGAAGTTCTCAACCAGCGCGCGCAGCACAAGGGAACGTGGTGGAATGACGCGGCCTGGACCGACCTCAGCCCGATGGTGGACGGCAGCATCGAGGCGACCGTCCGCTTTGGCGATGTCAACGGCGCTCCTGACTTCGAGTTTTACGACCGCAACAAAATCCAGGTCTTTGCCACCGTCCAGCGCAACAACGGCAAGATCACCTACATCCAGTGGCACACCGGCGGCTACGGCGGCCCGGTCTGGAACACGGTCCAGCAAAACGCCTGCATGGCCGGCCTGATCTGCCACGCCGTGGAGATGAACAAGAAATTCTCCTTTGTCTGGGAGAGCAACACCAAGGACGGCGGGCTGCGCCCGGTCTACGAATCCTGGGAGCTGCACCCCGACCGGCTGTATGAGGACCCGCCCTACTACGCCGACCGCGTGCCGGCCAGTTGGGAGGGCCAGCCCAAACCGTTCAGCGCCTCCAGCCACACGGATGACACCTGGAAAGCCGAGACGATGGACCGCTGTGATTTTCGCGGCTACCCCCTCGGCGAGAACCGGTTTTACCTGGTCCTGTCCGATTACGACGATTCTGATCCCGACTGGCAGAAAAACGGCAAATGGATTCATCGGGTCGTCGCCGGCGGCATCGGCGTGGCCGGCCTGGTCCCCGGCCAGCCGGCCGATCTGAAAATGGTTGTCTCCGGCGGGACCATCTACTGCTTCTGCCGGCCGCACCGCCAGGATGGCCAGGCCCCGGCCCAGTGGTCCTTCGTGCTCAGCTACAAATCGGGCCGCTTCGGCGCGGGCCGCTTCGGCATCGTCGGGCGCGGCCACGCCGGCATCCAGTGGGACGCCTTTTACTATGCTTACGCCCAGAAGAACCCCTTGCCGACGGGACGCAATAAAATTCCCCTCTACGATAACTATGTGGACTTTTGGGATATCAAGGTCTCGGATTGCGTGATGGATAGGCCGCTGGAGGAGGTCTTACGCCGCAGGTGCTGGCAGGGCTTTACCCCGACCGAATTTAGAAGCCTGGTCAACGAGCCGGCGCTGGCCCTGGCCGGCGGGACCAGCCGCAGCTTCAACGTGCCGGGCTACCTGCTCAATAACAGCTACCAGATTCCCGATAAGCTGGCCCTGCACCATCCGGAGACGATGATTAGCGGCAGCCAGTGGTTGAGCGACGCCGGCTCCGGCGCGGCGCTCTCCGGCTACCATGCCCTGGTCAATGGTCCCTGGGCCGGGATCAAGGCCAAGGAGGTCCGCGAAGGGTCTACCAACCTGGTCTACAACCACGATTTGAGCGGCACCTACACCAATGGCCTGGCCCAATCCTGCACCCTGTCCAACGCTGGCGGGACCGTCGCCGTCAGCCAGAACACCGACCCGGCGTATATCGGGATTGGCGCGAGCAGCCAGAAGGCGATTTTTGCCGGCCACAACAGTGATTTTGTTCAATTTCAGCGGGCCAACCTGACCAACAATACTACCTACACCTGGTATCTGCGTTTTTATCTCGTATCGGGCAAGGCCCGCATCAACGTTTGGAAAGGCTCGACCAGTTATTCCCAGGCTTTCACCACCCCCGGCTGGAACACCTTCACTTACACCGGCGCCACCGACGCCACGGGGAGCAACTGGACCTTTCTCATTATGAGTACCGTTGCCGATGGCGGCGCGACGGTCTACGTGGACCAGGCCCAGATCGAGGCCAAGAGCGCCTATACCGGACTGATCGGCGGCGACCTGCCGGGCTGCACCTGGAGCGGCACGCCACGCGGTTCCACCAGCAGCCGCACCCGCAGCAGCATCAACCTGGACGCGGCGGCCAGCCTCATCTCCGGCGCGAATCAGCTTTCTTTCCGGGTGCTGTGGCAGCCGTTTTATGCAGCCAGCGCCACCTGGCCCACGGCTGGCGGCACCTACACCCTGTTCGACGCCTGTGGCAACGGCGATAATAACAACCGGATTATGGTGCGCTTTGACCCGGCCAGCAGCACCTTTCGGGTTTATCTCAACGGCACCTTTTACCTGACCAGCCCGGTCCAGACCTTTGCCGCTTACGCCTGGCAGGAGATCGTCGTCACGCTCGACTATGCCGCCGATAGCTATAAGCTCTACATCAACGGCGTGTTGGCCGCGACCAGCACCGCCGCTCTGATCGCACCAACGCTCAATACCTGGCAGCTTGGGGCGAATTATGTTGGCACCAGCACCACCGGCCACGGGGCGTATGCTGAGTATGCCGTCTGGGGCCGGGTGTTGAGCCAGGCTGAAATCACGGCGCTGCGCAACCAGCAGTACGAGGTTTCCAGCGCCTTAAACGGTGTAGAAAACCTGACCATAGATTACAAGATGACCCTCTCGGCGATGGGCGGCGAGGCCGGGGTCATCTGCCGGGCCGTGGACCGCTTCAATCTGACCGCCAAACAGCACGTCCGTTTGGGCCTGGTCGTGAACGGCGGCCTGCCGGCCGCCGGCGGGACGGTCACCAGCTACCTGGTCAAGCGGGTCTATGACGTGGATGGGAATGGCAATCCCTACGAGGTCTTGGCCGAGCGGGATTACGCGCCCTCGCCGATCTACCTCCACAACGCCTGGCCGCTGCCGGTCAGGGTCACCGTGCGTGGGAATATCTACTCCCTTTGGATTGCCGGCAATTACATTGGCCACTTTGTGGACGACACGTCCGGCGGAGTCTACTTCGGCCTGTACGCTTTAGGCGCAACCGCCACCTTCAGCAACGTCTACGTGCCGGAGCTGTACGAGGTGCTGGAAAACTCAACCCTGGAGGTCAACCAGACCATCTTCGACGCCATCAAGTCTATGCTCGGCAAGCGGGCGATCAAGGGGGTGTTCCAGCCTTCAGGCAGCCTCAAGCTGAGTTACTTTGAAACGCACGAGACCGGCCCGACCTTTCAGGACACCCTCACCCGGTCAGCCGTCAGGCTGAGCGATAGATTCTTCTCCATCGTCCGCGTGGATGGGGCCTACACCTGGGCGACCTACGCCAGCGAGGTCCTGCTCAAATTGGGCCGGCGCTTTATGCAGGCGTCGTTCCCTGACATTTTCCACCGCGAATTTGCTTACAAAGAAGCGCGGAATCTGTGTCTCCGCGCCGCCGAGGAGCAGGTCCAGAGCACCTTCGCCGGCCTGCCTGATTACCGGGTCCAGCCGGAAGATAAGATCGAGGTCGTCGTCGCCCAGCAGAGCATCGCCGGCCATTTCCTGGTGGATGACGTAAGTCATACCTTCCAGATGGACCAGGATGACCCGCAGGCCGACAGCGAGGTTTCCACGCGGCAATTCGTCGTCATCTAATTTTTCCCCAGTTGGGGAATCCAACCCCTAAAACTGAATATGGCTTTTCAACCCTAAAACCCTCATACTCAAAGGAGAAAATTCAACATGATGCGGTCTATTTCGACCACCCTGACCCTTTTCGTTCTGTTCACCCAGCTCAACCTGGGCGCGCTGCTGGCCCCTCTGGCTGCCGGTTCGCCGTGCGGAAGGGCTGAAACAATCTATCTGCCAATCGTAAACGCTATGGCTCAACCAACCATCCTTGAAAACCTCGAACAAATCATGCGGAGTGACGCGGCGTTTCCTTACGACGCGATCATCACCCAGATCTTCACCAACACCGTCGCCGTCAAGCCGGTCGGCTCGCGGACGATTATCCGCGATGTGGCCGTCGCCGAGGGCATTGACATCGAGGCCCTGCGCATCGGCTATCCGGTCCGGCTCGGCCACTCGGCCAGCAAGGTCACGCTGACCGAATACTTTGAACAGTTCGCCGATCCGGAGAGCGTCAACTACGCCGGGCTGGGCGTTAAAGTCCCCAGTAAACCCACGGTCAGCGTCAAGGCGACCCCCAACGGCTGGCTGCTGACCTGGCCGGCCGTGGCCAACGCCACCCGCTACCTGATCTACCAGAACGACGACGCTACCGGGGATTCGCCGGAGCTGGTCCAGACGCTGCCAGTCCAGAGTTCCCCCCCGGCCACGTACAGCCTGACCCTGAGCTTCGACCCGCCGTTTACCTATTTCGCCGTGCAGGCGTGTAACGGGCTGCTGGAGGGCGATGTCTCGAACTGGGCCACGGATGCCACCCCGCCGGCCGCGCCCACGTGGAAAAGCCACGCCTATCAAACGGGCGGCCACTACCTGGCCTGGGGCTACGCCAACACCAGCCTGGCCGCCGATGTGATGACCTACACCCTCTACCGCAACACCAGCCCCACGGACGCCGGCGCGACCGAGGTGGTTGAAACGGCCAACCTGGAGGCGCTGCTGGACTACGTGGACGGCTCTGACTATTTCGGGGTGCAGGCGACCGACTGGAGCGGGACCAACCATTCGGCCATTGTCTGGACCGGGCCATACGACCCGACGCCGGCCACGCCGGCCAACTTCGCCGCCAATATGGTCCAGGGCGGCGGCTTCAAATGTACCTGGGACGCGACCGCCAAGGCGATGATTTATGAAGTCCAGGGGCGAGACAAAAATGACGGGCTGAGTACCTGGTCTACCCAATACCAGGGGTCGGACCTGATGACCGGGGTCATTCGCAATGACAGCAACGAGTTTCGGATTCGAGCCATTGGTTACGATGGCTCAAGCTCCGCCTGGAGCGCGGTTGAAACCGACGACAAAGCCCCGCCGCCGCCAACCCTGGCCATCGTCAACGGGGCCAAACAGGTCACGGTGGGCCTGGCCGCGAACGACACCAGCCATATCCACGTGGGGTTTAGCCACTATGTTCTGGAAGTGGCCGACGGCTCAGCCGGTGAAGGCGCGACGACGCTGGACACCCACGCCACCTTTGAGTCCTTCCCGCGCATCTTCGCCGGCGAAACCGGGGTGACGACCTACTACCGGCTGACGCCCTACGACTGGGCCGGGAATGTGGGGACGGCCTCAGACTGGACGCCGGGAACGCCGATCACCTTTGGCGATGGCGGGGCGATCATTCAGGACAAATTCGACACCTACGGCGGCAGCACCTTAGCGCCGCTGGACAGCCTGTACTGGCTCAGCCTGGCTAAAGTCGAACAAAGCGAAAGCTGGGTCTTAAACAGCGCCACCTGGGTCAGCACCAACATAAGCGAGGGGGCAAAGGGGATTCGGGTGGTCAGCGTTCCCGGTCTGCCTTATCTGGTCAGCCTGGCTAAATCCATGAACTTAAGCCAGGAAGGGCGCTTTACCAATGACGATTACCTGGTCATCCAGACCAACATCGCCAACTATGGCTGGCAGAAAGTGACGGTCACGCTTTACAACAGCGGCTCTTACCCCGGCGGCTCAGGCTACCGGCGCACCTTTGACACTACCGTAGACTTTGGTTCGCCGTTTGTGGTCAAGCGATCTGAGTTCGTCGCTTATGGGGCCTCGCCCAATTGGGCCACCATCGCCGGCATCCAGTTCTACGTTGAACACCAGAGCGGGTCTGTTTTGGATATGACCCTGGACGATATTCGCATCGTCAAGGCCGATCCCGACAACGCGGCGGCTTACAACGACACCGGCAAAGCCTGGGATTACGCCATCAGCACCGATGTTTACGACGCCAGCGAGTGGCACATCTACGCCGGCAACCGCACCGGCGAACCGGGCAAGCCGTTCGGTTTCGGCCAGGTCAATCACAGCACTTCCCCTGACCATTGGTATCTGGCCCACAAGCCGGTAGACACCAATGTGGTTTCCGGCACGATCCAGGCGGGTCTTTTCCACAAGGAAAACGGGCAAAACGGCCTGGCCTTCTACATCAAGGATGTCACGCCCGACGCCTGGACCATGTACGCCGTGGAGACTGATAACGTGGGCGATACGGTCAAACTGGTCAAGTGGGTGGATGGGGTCAGAACGGAGCTGGGCAGCGCCAGCTTTGCCTTTAGCTTCGCAGCCGGGGGAACCACCGGCCAAACCGTCTGGATCGGCGCGGATTTCTCCGACTATGACACGGATGGAGGCCGGATCAAGGTCTACGCCTCGACGGTCGAGGGCAACTTGATCCAGGCCGGCAATCTCAAGATTTCGGTTCAGGACACCGAAGTAGGCAGCGGGGGAACGGTTGGCTTGCTGTCCTATCAGGCCAACGTCCGCTTTGTGAACTTCACGGCTGGCAGCCCGGCTCACGCCGATGTGGCCGATGTGGCCAAGGCGCTCGACGGCCCCATCGTGGCCGGGGACGTGCGCCGGGTTCACTACAATCTCGACCTCAACCGCTTTGAGTACACCGACGACGGCAGCAGCTTCAGCCCGGTCAGTAGCGGCCTCCTGGGCGGCTACGCGCTGGGCAACGGCAGCGGCCAGGTGCCGCTCAACAATGGCGCCGCGAATACCAACCTGGTGGCCCACTACCTGGGGGCCACCCTTTTCGACGGTCCCGCCCTGCGGGCCGTGGGCGAGATGGTCTACAAAAATAACGTCAGCAGCGGCCTCGGGGCCGGCTGGTACACCGTTCCCTTTACGGGCGTCTTTCAGGATATGACCATCGGCGCGGCCTGGAGCGGCGGCAATCCGACCGTGGTCCAGACCACCCGCACCGGCTGGGGCCTGGTCTTCGGCCAGGCGACCATCACCCCCAGCGCCAACACCGATAACGTCGCCCTGCAAATCCTGGTCAACGGCGCGGCCCATTTTATCCATCAGGAACGGCGAGCCACCAGCACCCAGTCGGTGACGATGCAGGTTTCCGGCTGGTACTATTTCACGGCCGGGGTGGCGTACTATATCCAACTGCAAGCCCTGGGCGGGAGCAACTGGGCCGTGGGGTCAACCGGCACGCCCTGGACCTTGCTCGGGCTGCTCTCCCTCGAAAGGAACGCCTGATGATAGATTACTTTGAGGTTATTCAAACGCTTTACCCCGCCGCGATTCTGGACATCGCCGGGGAAGGCAATGTCGGGCTGACCACGACCGGCGAGCCGCCCGATCTGGTGACGGTCATCAGCAAGTGGACCTTGCCCGATCCGCAGCCGGCGATTGAGGAGCTGGACGCCTATGCCGCCAGTCCGGAGTACCGGACCGCCTGGGGGGCGCGGCTCAAAGCCGAGGCCGAGGCACAGGTCAACCAGTGGGCCAACGAGATCGTGGTCCGGCTGAAGATCATCGAACCGGAGCTGTTCTACGTGGCGATGGTCAGCAATATCGCCTTCCGGCTGCTCGAATGGAACTCGCTGGGCCAGCCGGAGGCAGTGGACCCCGCTCGCTTTATCGTCACCCACTCGGAAGCCGCCGCCTACGCCGAGACGTCCGCGCCGGGAATGACTCCCGCCGGTCTGCTCCGGCTGCAGGAAAGCCGCTGGACCGCGATGCAGCAGGGGTTTGCGGCCATCGTCTACCAGCGCCGGCTGGCTCTGGAGCGGATCAAACTGGCCCCGGTGGACGAAAACCTGCCGGCAGCTCTGGCCGGCGTCTTGACTCAAATGCGGACAGTCCTATAATCCTTTCCCGGGCAAATCTAACCAACTCATAGCCCACTATAAAAAACAGGCCCGCGCACCCCCGGCGGGCCTATTTATTTATTTAGTACCAATCCTCGCCTTTAGCCAGCAGCAGCCGCTCCGGCGTAGGTAAATAAAATGATTCCTCGTCCATCTCGCCCCCCTCGAAATAGCTGAAGCCCGGGACCTTGACCGTCACCCAGATGGTATGCTGATCGGTCGGAAACTGGCCGCCGGTATCAATCGCCATTTCGCAGCCGGCTTCGAGTAGAGCCATCAGCGTGCCTACCTTCATCTGAGCCGAAGCTGTATCGCGGTTGCTCCATTTGTCCTGGTGAACGATGGATTTCCGTGCGATCTCTTTGATCTCGGCCCGGGTGTAATCCGTGCGATAGCGCGACGCCTGGTTCTTGACCTCGGGCAAGGCGCTCAAACGGTAAAATCCATAGTCATCGTGATAGCCCAGATCGGTAAAAGGGATGTGCTCTCCTTCGTCCAGAAAGAGCACTCCCGCCAGGCCATCGCGGAACTCGATCCGGCCTGCCTGGGGGAACTCCTCGCAGTAACGGGCGGCATATTCAGCTATAGTAGTTTTGACAATCGGCATGGGTTTCTCCTTTTCCCCAATTGGGGAATCTAATTAACCAACGTAAGCAAACATTGTGTCTACCCCGATGTTGTCGGGATCGAAATTAGGTCCGATGACCAGGACGCCGCGCACAGAGGGGTGAGGGATGCCGGCCTCGCCGGCGACCCGCAGAACTTCGGCCATGTCCGTTCCAGGTGGAACGAAGATGAGGCAAGCGTCGAGGGTGACGCCTTCTTTCTGGCAGCCGATCACGGCCAGAATCCAGGCACCGGTAACGAGTGGTTCAGGCATCTTTAGTCTCCTTTTACGGAACGTCAATAATTGGATAGGTGCAGCGCGGGCAATGCCCGTTGTGGCCGTCGGCCAGGCTGAACAGGCAGGCGCAGCGCGGATTCGTGCATTGGTGTTTAGGCCGTTCCAGCAGCACGTACTCGAAATTCCAGAGCGCGTAGCAGGGCAGGCCCTCGACCAGCGAGTAACCTTCCAGCGGCTGAATCTGCCAAACCGCGCACTCGCTCCCGGCCGGGATGGCCGGGAGGTTGGAGCGGGTAATCTTCCGATTGGTGCGCGCCGGGATCAGCGTCCTGGGATGGATTTTACGGCTAAAATCGTCGTCCATCGGCCTAGTCCATAAACAGCCGGTGCAGCCGGCTGAGATGTTCCAGCGCCACCGAGGGGTGGGTGCTTTTCATGGCGTAGGTCATGGCGTTGTAGAGCGACCATTGGGTGCGGCTGCTGAACTCGGCAAAGCGCGGTTCCAGCCATTCCTGGCGGGCGACCGGAAGCTGCCGGTCGCTGATGATGTCCCGTCCCCAGGCCAGGCCCAGCATTTGATAAGCCATGTCGTCGGTGCAGCGAGCGGCGTGGAGGGCGCTGATGTCCTCTACCAGTTGCCGATGATGGCCGGTGGCCTCGCGGGCGGCCTCGTAGAGTATATCTTGCAGCCGGGCGATGACGTTCTTGGTGTTCTTGCGGACCACTTTGACCAGGCCGGAAAACATCAGGTTGGAGCAGACCGTGACCTTGCCGCCCAGGCAGATGCCTTCGGTCAGGGTTTTGTTGTAGCTCCCGCGCATGCCACAGGCGAAGGGCAGGTTAAGTGTGGCCGATTTGTAGGTCAGCGTCCCAAACATCTGCTGGTCATTCTGAGCCAAGACAAAGCCCTCGTCCACCAGCTCGTACTCGCCAGGCAGGGTGTTGCCCAGGATTTCTTTAGCCAGCGTCACCAGGGTTTGGTATGGGACCGGGTGCCATGTTTCGGTCGAGGCCGGCGCCGGGATCAGCCCCAGCTCGTCGAAACTGACCGGCCGGCAGCCTTTGGCATAGCGGCCGGTCAGGTAAGCCTCGCCGTGTTTAACGATGCGATCAGGGGGAAGGATCAATGTTGTGGTCATAGAAGTCCTTTCTAGTTTATAAACCGGGGATAGCGGCATCGGCTTCGGCCTTTGCCAGATAATTGTTTTGGATATCGGCCAGCAGTTCGGCCAGGATGTCCAGGGCCTCCGCCGGCATGCGGTTGATAACCGTGACTGCTTGGCTTTTTAGCTCGGCCCGGCGCTCGGCAATTTCGTGATCCTTTTGATCCAGCTCATCGCTGTAGTCCGTTCGAGTTGTCCACTTGGCCTTGCAATCTTCGTTGAGGCAGATCGCGCCGCCGTTTAATTTTACCTGGCGCTGGCCGCAGCGGGGACAGGTGAACTCGCCGGGTTCCTCCGTCGCGTGGGTGTTGGGGACCGCGACCAGCTCGCCGCTCGCCGCGAGCGCCGCCAGGCGCTGCTGTTCGAGCCGTTCGGCCTCGCCGGGGGCCAGGTGGTGGCCGACCTGGCCTTCCACGTGGATCGCGCCGCATCTGGTGCAGGTCATCGTGTCCAGGGGGACGGTGTTCAGGCTGCCACCAGGGCAGTAAGCCCAGCGGCAGCGCAGCTTCAGGCCCCGCCGGGAGGTAGAATCGTTGTCCACGATCAGGTTGCCGGCGCTGTGGCCATTGCCACGCATCGAGCTGACGACGCTCTCGACGTGTTTGGCCGTGACCTTCCCATTGGGGGCGGTGTCTACGGCGGTCTGCCAGGCTTCCCGCTGCTGCTCCGGATCGGGCAGGGCGGCCAGGGGCCGGGCGACCGATTCGGCTGACGGCAGGGGGTAGCCGTTTTCCCCAATTGGGGAAAGCACCCGCTGAATCTTGGCGAAGTCGAGCAGCCGGTAGACGTGGCTGGATTGAAAATCGAACTCCTGCATGACACACTCGCGCCAGGAGGAGTAGCCGAGGGCCTTCCAGCCTTCCCGTTCGTGCAGCTCCAAGAGCTTCGCGCCGACGGCGGAGATGTCGGTCTTGATTTCTTCAATCAGGACGCGGGCCTCGGTTTCGGTCATAGGGGTGATGATGGTGAGGTCTGTTTGAGTCATAATTCTCCTTCGTCTTTCATGCGATGATATTCCTGGTCGCCCCACTCAGCCCAATCACGGGCCTTGCGTTCTTCTGGGGTGAGTTGTTCTTCTTCCCACTCGGCCAATTCCTGGATGAAGGTATCCAGATTGCCCAGGTAATCGAGGATGCGGGCGCAGGGGTCACAGATAAAATGGGGGTTATTCTTCCGGTCCACAACTACAAGCGTAGCTGTCACGGGCTGCTCGTCGGGGTGTGCCGGGTTGCAGCAGATTTTTTCGATCATTTTGAGTTGCTCCGTTGCTAAAAGTACATCTTGAGCTTGTCGAAGGGTTCCCCTGGCTCATATTGCTCTTTTCCACGAGGAACGTGGTGGGTCATCGGATTGGGAAGGGCCAGTCTGGTAGCCGCCGGTACTGCTGGCGGTTAACACGGATCGGGTCAGGGGAATATCTAAATATTACCATAAGGTAATTCCTACAGTCAATACCTTAACCTTAAAATTTTACCTGCTGGTATTGACGACAGGTTGGATTCAGTGTATTATGAAGTCGTCCCTGCGGGGAAATTCTTGGAAAGGAGGTGCTATGGAAATGACCGACCTGGTGAAGATGATTCAGGAACGGCAGGGCAAGATGTCCATCGAAGAGTATGCTAACAAAATGGGGCTAAGAGGGGCTACTCTGTCTCGTTGTTACAACGAAGAACGGACACTCGGCATAGATGCCATTCGTAAAATGGCAGAGTACTTCTATCAAAAAGGCGATATTCAAATGTTACATGCCCTTAGTACCTATGCTTTAGGAATGGACGTCATTGCTCTCACATCTTCACCAAATTAAACAAAATGACCGCCGCACCCATTAAGGCACAACGGTCATTTTGTTTGGGCCATATCCATAGCCCTGCTAAAAAAGCTACTCCCCCTTCTCGTCCGATCCGCCAAGATAGCCGAGAGGGGAGCTAAATCACACACCTGACCAAATGAGTCAGGAGGGATTTCGTATAGTTTTAATTTCCACCTGGACGTTGCACAGAAAATAAAAAACGTGCAACGGTCTTGCTTTCCCCGCCCTAGAGCCACTGCTTAGAAGGCAGTTGCTCTATCCACTGAGCTACGGGGGCAAAAAGTAAAGCCGCTGTGGATTACGTAGCGGTTTTTTATTTAGTTGGTCATCATGCTATCACAATCAGTTTCAAGAGTCAAAAGGCAAATTTTTGCAGAGGTTAGTCTTGCGATGGCACTCACCCCAAAGAACCGGTGTGGACGCGAGTTAAAAACTCTAGCCGCCATCCCACAGGCCGAACCGTGTCCTGAATTTTATCAGCGATGTATAGATGGCGCCGCAATGTTGTTTCATTTTATGCATCTTATCAGAACCATCCTTTGTTCCCCTACCCCTTCTCAAGTTTATAAAACCGTTATTGCTTCAGCTAAGGTGGGCTGAGCTGCTGTGCCGCCAGCAGCGCGAGTGGAGAGCGCACCGCAAATACAGCCCAGCCTGAGCGCCCGTAGCAATTCCCAGTTGGCTAAATAACCGTAAATAAATCCGGCATCGAAAGAGTCTCCTGCCCCGGTCGTATCTACGACAGCGACAGGCAATGAGTCAGCTCGAATCGTTTCCGTCCCCCGTCGGGCTACCGCTCCCGTCGGTCCGAGTTTGACGGCAACCAGGGGCGTCTGTTTAATGATAGCTTCCAGGGCAGTCTCTATGTCGGCGCTTCTGGTGACCGCCCGAAGTTCGGCGGCGTTAGGTAAAAAAATATCGGTGCGGATCAGGGTCTCAGCCAGACCGCTGTCCCACATCTCGGTTGGGTCGTAGTTAGTGTCCAGAGAAACACTCAGGCCATGGGCATGAGCTTGGTCAAACAGCCGGGGAATATCGGGCCGTAAAGCATTTAGCAAGAAGTAACTACCCAAGTGCAGGTGACGCGCCCGGGCCAGAAGGGCTTGGTTTATCTCCTCATAACGCAGCGCTGCTATTGAACCTGCATAAGTCAGGATGGCCCGATCATTACCACGCGAAAGGATAACACTCAAACCGGTCTTAATCTGCTCATCAACCACGACCCCACTGGTATCAACGCCACGGTTTTCCAGATAACTTTTGACAAAGCGCCCAAACTCATCGTTACCAATTTTACCAATAAAGGCTACACGCAAACCCAGGCGCGCCACCCCGCAAGCAAAAATTGCCGACGAACTGCCCAGGGTCAAAGTGGCATCGTCAACCAGTTTTTCCGCCTGCCCAAACTGAGGTGTTACCTCCCCGGTAAGAATCAGGTCAGCATTGAGTTCGCCGACGACTACGACATCAATATTTTTTATGCTCATTTAGGTTATACGAAGTAGAATTGATAACCCCATATCCTTATTAAATCACCCGTAAGGTCACATCAAATCCAACCGAACGACCGCCTCCAGGTTTTTGGGCTGATCCGGGTTCAGTCCTTTGGCCAGTGCCCGATGGCAGGCCAACAATTGCAGGACCGGTAGATACAGCACGTTCCGCACTGCCTCCGGTACGCCTGAACCGAAGACAACATCTGTATCCGACTCACCCAGGGCCAATATCCGGCCGCCTAGCCGCTGCACATCTTGTAGTACGGCTGCTTCGTAGTTCCGGTTAGCCTCCGACAGCAGCCCAATGACCAGGGCACTGGGGCCAGCCATCGAGATGGGACCGTGGCGAAACTCCAGAAAGTGGAACGGTTCGCTGTGAGTCAAAGACATCTCCTTCATCTTGAGATTGGTTTCGCAGGCTAACCCATACCGTGGGCCGCTCCCCAGGAAGTAAAAGCGGTCGAGTTCCAAATTGCTGCCTTGGGCCTGGGCCAACTCGTTGTAGCGGGAGAGCAAGCGCTGGCCTACTTCGGGCAATCGCTGCATAGCCTGGAGCAAATCCTGGCGATTGGCCAGTAGCGCGGCCAGGGCTGTCGCCGCCACGTACATCGAGGCGAACGAACGGGTCTGCGCCAGACTCTGTTCTTGTCCGGCAGGAATGACCAGGTTGACATCCCCCTGCGTTGCCAGGGGCCGGTCAGGATAATTGGTAATGGTGATGACCTCCCCCTGCCGGTTTTGGCGGAACTGGTTGACCCCCTGCAAGGTTTCACTCGTTTCACCGGAGCGGCTGACCGCGACCAGCAAGGTGCGACCCTGGCCGATGTAGGCGCTGGCGGGGTACATGACAAGTTCGCCGCCGGGGACAGCCCAGGCGGCTCGGCCGGTGAGTTCCTGGGCCAGGGCTGCGCCGGCCAGCGAGAGATAGTAAGTTGAGCCGCAGCCGGTGAAAATAAGCTGGTCGTAATTACCGGCAGCCCACAACCGCTGCAGCGCCTCGGCCTGCTGCGCTGCTACCACCAGGGCTTCTTGCCAGGCGGCAGGTTGGGTTTGAATCTCATTCAGAGTATGTTGTCCTAACGCTGTCATAATGCTCCTTTTACGGAAAGTATCCGCGCGGCGTTCTGATAATAGACTTTTTCCAAAACCTCATCCGGCAGAAAGAGACCGTAGATATACCAGCGGCCCTGGCCGGGGATGCCCTGCGGATCGGGGTTGTAATTAAAGTATTCATCGTCGGTTTCAAGGAAACGGTAATAGACCCGGTAGGTAGCCAGGTCCGGGCCGCTATCCGTCCCGAAGAGGATGCGGTCGGCGTATTGCAGGAAGAAGCGGCGGGATGCATAGGGCTGGCGGCCCAATTCGGAAATGCGCGCGCCGAAGTCAATGTAGAAATTGGGACAGCGATCCAGCAGGTGGCTAACCCAGCCCAGGTTTTCGGAGTAACAGCCGACGTGCGCCCCGATGAAAGTGGTTTGGGGATGGCGCGCCACCAGGTTAGCCAGTTGGTCCATAATGGTTAGAAAGGCCGGGAAAGGCGGGCTGGGAAAGTACCAGTCGGGGTGGGCGTGCAGCTCTTCCCAGCGCTCGTTGGTTTCATCGAGGGGCTCAAAAAAAGCCACGGGGTCGGCCACGTGGATCAACACCGGCAGGCCCAACTCCCCGGCGGCGGCCCAGACCGGGTCGAGGCGGGGGTCATCCACCGCAACCAGCGTGCCGTGCTGGTCGCGCACATGCAGACCAAAGGGCTTCCAGATTTTTAGCCCTTCGGCTCCCCAGGCCACCTGCTGCCGAAAGCGGGCGGCAGCCCACTCGCCGAAGCTGTTACCATGCTCCGGCCAGGCCGCCCAGTTCACACCCCCAAAAATGCGAAATCGCTCGGGGGCAGCCGCCTTGAACTTGTCAAGGCGATGCTGCAGGATTTCTTCCCCCCAGCCGCCGTCCAAATCCACATAAACGCGGACATCCGCCTCGTCCAGCGCCGCCAGCAGTTCGGCCGTCGGGCGCTCTGCCCAGCCGCCGCCAAAATCGGGGCCGAGATGGTTATGGGCATCAATCACCGGAAAGCGAGGTTTGGTGATTGGCGTCACTTTGGTTGTCAGCACCGGGCGCGGGCGGTAATCAGTTAGTAACATAAGGCACCTCTTCCAATCGTAGCTTAAAATCAACCTAATCATAACCAAAGTTTTGCTCAATGGCAAGCCCGGCAGTACCTTACATTCGGGCTTGGAACGAGTTCCCAGAGCTACACCCCTACCCTGCTCAAAGGACCTTCGGGCTATTTTCCTTATAGCCCGGTTGGTACTATAATTACCTCCGTGCTGTGGCCACCTCGTAAACTCATCCTCAACCGTATCACGCGCCCTCAGCGACAGCGTTGGCGGCGGCGGATTGCCCGTGTGCTGCTCTTTGTTTTTCTCCTGTTCGGCCTGGGTACACCAACGGCTCCCCCCCAGGGGTCGCTGCTGGTTGATATGGCGGCGGTTACCGCTGGTCATCATTTTGACTTTGTGGATTGGGAATCACAGGCGTTGCTCGGCGAGCTACTACGGCGCTGGAATCCCCCACCTGTGCCTGACTCGGCCAAAGCACAGCAAGCCCTGGTCCTCACCTTCTTAAACCAAGCCGAGCATCTGACCAGTCTGCAAGGCGAGCTAAAGAAAAGTTACGCCACCCGGACCACAGAGTCTCCGCAAACCAGCGCCCTGATCGAAGAAGCGGGCCAGCTTCGGGCCGCTCAAAGCGATATCCAGGCCCAGGTTGAACTTATCCTGGCCCGGCAGGTGGAGAGTATTCTATACGACGAGGGTTTTACCACCATTGGAACCGTCTTTCCACCCGTTGCCTTCCGCTTTGTAGACCCGCCCACCGCCTTGATCCTCTCCCCTCGCGACCGCATCCAAAACCAGTATTTTATTGGCCTGGTTCCGGGCCTGGATTATGGCCAGCGGACCGAGATCGAAGCAGCGTTGGACCGGCGTGGTGATGTTTCCAGCTATGTGACCGATATCGGCGGGCTGGGCAGCTACCCGACCATGGTCATCAATTACGCTTCCCTGCCCTATCTTATTGACACCGTTGCTCACGAGTGGACCCATAACTACTTTTTCACCTTCCCCACCAACCTGGCCTGGGCCTACCAAAGCGACTCCAAGCTAATGACTCTCAACGAAACAGCGGCCAGTCTCGTCGGCGAGGAGATCAGCCGCCAGGTGATCGCCCGTTTTTATCCCGACTGGTTGGATCAACTGCCGCCGGTTGACCGGGCCGGTTTGGCCGTTCCCCCCAAGCCCTCCGATTTTTCCCTGGCCATGCGCCGCATCCGCCAGGAGGTAGATCACCTGCTGGCCGCCGGCCAAGTTGAAGAGGCCGAAGCATTTATGGAAGCCGAGCGGCTCAAGCTGGTCGAAAAAGGATACTCCTTGCGCAAACTCAACCAGGCCTACTTTGCTTTTCATGGCTCCTATGCCCTTAGCCCCGGCTCGATTGATCCCACCGGCAGCCAGCTTCGCCAGCTTCGCGCCGCCAGCCCCTCGCTCAAGTCGTTCCTCAACCGGGTTGGCTGGCTGAACAGTTACGCCGATTATACCGCCTGGCTGGCCGAGGCGGGGGTCAATTAATTCCTTTCAAAAAAAACGCCGCAAGCAGTAATCTCTCGCAGCGTTTTGAGTCTAAACTCCTCTTTTTACAAACTAACCTCTAGAATAAAAGCAAGGTCTCAAGGATTTCTCCCCGCTTGCGGGTCGAAATGACATGTCTGAGCAGTTACTTTTCATCTATGTCCATCTGTGTCCCTCTGGGTTCATCTGTGAACTACCTACCAATGCTTAATAGTCTGCCGTCACTCCTCCCGAAGACCTCCGGGAAGTAGAACTCAGTGGCGACGGTCGGAATAACATGGTAATCGCCGGGAAGCGTGGCCCGCATGGTGTAGCTGTACTCGTAGGTGCCTTTGGGCAGAGTGTCGGCGAAGAGAACGACCTTGTCGTCGCGCAGCTCGCTGCGAGAGTACCAACGCCACCACCAGAAATAGGGAGTAGGGAGTAGGGAGTAGGAAGTATCTTCACCATAAAAGGCCCGGCTGGTGCGGCTTAGGGTCGGGTCCATGGCCAGCAAGCTGGTGGTGGCTAGGCCGGTATCAATGGCCTCGGCCCCGGCCGGCAGCGGATCTTCGACCACGACGTAGTAGAGGTCATTGGGGGCGATGATGGTCAGGTCCACCCGGATTACGTCGCCCAGCCTGGCCTCGCGCACTTCTGGGCAGACTTTGTTTTGATCGGCGGCCTGCTCCTCCAAGCAGGACTCCAGCGTATAACGACGAGAAACGATGACGCCGCGTTCCGCCGGCTCGATCTCTTCGACCGGCAGGTACACCTTCAGGTGGGCGCTGTAATATAGGCGGCCGTTGCCGTCGGTGCGGGCAATGGTCAGGCGGTTGCCGGCATCGGCCAGCAGGTCGGCGATAGGTACAGTTAGCTTGACGCTCTCCTGTACGTTCTCTTTGGTCGCCGCACCCTCAACTTTGTCGGCCTCGTTGAGGTAGACCGAGTACTCGTAGCTGGCCTCCAGCTCGCCCGTTTCCACCATCCAATCGGTCAGGGCGATGAGCGCCCAAGCGGTCTCCTGCGTGGTTTCCCAGATACCGTCTTTGCGGGCAATCATCAGCCAGCGGACTACGTTGGGGATAAGGGCGTTGTCAGGATCAAGCCGGGCCAGGGTGTCGAGGATGATCGCGGTCGAGCGGGTGTCGGTGTTCATGGCCCACCAGTCGTACTGGTTCTCTTCCCAATGCGCCCCGGTGGCGCTGAGAATGGCCGCGCTGTTGATGTCGGAGAGCAGGGTGTTGATGTCACCCTGGTAGCCCTGGGCGTCGCTCAGGTTGAGGGCCAGGGCCAGGTAAGCCCGGCCATAGTGCGCCAGCTTCTCGCGGGCGTCGAACAATGCCTCCAAGGCGTCGCGCGGTGCTTGCCCGCCCTCGGCCATGGCATAGAGGACAAAAGCGTGACGGTTGGCGTCGAAGGTATTGTTCAATTGGCGCGTGGTCTGCAGGTGGTTGAGCAGGAAATTCTGCCCGTTGGCCAGCACTGTCGCCGAAACGTTCACCCCGGCCTGCTGCGCTTTGGTCAGGGCAAAGACCACGTAAGCGGTGATGTGAACGTTGCTCTCGTCGTCGGCCCACCAGCCCCAGCCGCCGTCCGGCTTCTGCTGAACGTAAAGCTTGCCCAGCCCCTGCTCGACCAATCCGGGCAGCTTGTCGGCCAGCTCTTTGTTCTCGATGCCGAGGGACTGCAGGGCGTTAAAGGTCAGCACATTGGGCAGGAAGCGGCTGACGGTTTGCTCGGTACACTCGTAGGGGTAATGCTCAAGATAGCCCAGACCGTCGCGCATGCCGGCAGCCAGGCTGGGGTCAAGCTGGACCGTCAATTCGCCCTTACGCTCGTCGAAATTGGGCGGCAGAGCGACTACCTCAGTCTGGCTGCCAGCGGCCGCCAATTGGCCCGCTGTACCGACGATATCGGGAGCGGTGTAGCGGTGGACCAGCAGGCTGCCGTCGGGGCCAGTGGTCAGGCGCGGCTTGGCCGCATCGGTGTACTGCCCGTCCGTGCTAACGGCGGCAAAAACGACCTCGGTGGTGATGACATCCGGCACGGTCACATCCCAGGTGACTTTGGTTTCACTGCGGGCGGGGATGGTTAGGGTCTGTACCGGCGGGGTCTCCCGGCTGACCTGGAGGCCCTGCGCGGCCAGGGTGACTTCCGCGGATATGTCGGCGTCGGTATTGTTGGTCAGGTTGGCCGCCAGTTGTGCCCGGTCATCTACTACAAAGAAGCGCGGAGCGACCGGCCGGATCAGCAGCGGTTTGGTCACAATCAATTCGCCGGTAGCTTCGCCTACCAGGGTCTCATTCGTAACGCCCACGCCGCGCATGACCCAGGTGGTCAGGTTATCAGGCAGGGTGATTTTGACCTCAGCCTGGCCGTTTTCGTCGGTCACAACCAGCGGGTTCCAGTAGGCAGTATCGCTGAACTCCTCGCGGACCTCCACCCCGGCCGGAACAGCCACATTTTGGGCCACGGCGCTGTCTGCGGCGGCCTCTTCGCGGGCCATGCCCGTTAAGGGCGGCGCGGCGGCGGGTGCGGGAACCATCGTCGCCTGTGGGGCCATAGCCTCTGCTTCGGCGGCTCCACCAGCCGCTTTCTGTTCGGCAAATTCCTGTTGATCCAGGCCCAAATCTTCGGCCAGTTCCAGCAATAGCTGGTTGACCGAAATCGCCAGGCCGCTGGCCGTGCTGATGCCCAGCCCGCGCCGGCTGTAGAACGCCTTGACCACGGCTTCCGGCTCGCGCGGCAGCAAACTGAGCACCGCTTTGTCTACCAGGTCCAGCGAAAATTCGGCCGCAGCGACCGGCTGGTTTGAGGCATTAGTCACCTCGAGGTTGTAGTTGATCTCCTCGCCGGGCTGGGCCTGCTCCACGCTGGGGGTCAAGCTGACTTTGAGGACCTGGGCCACCGGCTTGACATCAATTGGCAGGATGCCTACTTTGTAATCGGCCAGTCGAGGCGCATCCCCCGCTTGGGGGCCTTCACGCCCCTGCATTAAGACAACCGAAACGTAGATGTTGGGAGCGTAGTTTTCGGTGATCGGCAGGCGATAGACCTGGCTGGTGCCGGTCATTTTGATAACCTCGTGCTGAATGATCCGCCCACGCTCGACGGTCACCAGGGCCTCATGCTCGCCGGCGAAGGGGGAGGGGATGAGGATTTCGGCGGTTTCGCCGGGGGTATATTCGGCCTTATCGCTGATAAGGGTGATCCGGTCGTTGTTCTCGCGCCGCCAGGAGATATTATCTTTGCCGGCCACCCAAACGAAGATGGAGGAGCGGATATTGGAAGATTGGAAGGTTGGAAGGTTGGATTGATCTTCATTGGGTGACTCTTCAGGGGCGGTCAAGGTGGCCGCATCCTGCGCTACGATTTGATACGAGCCGCCCTGCGGTGGGGTGAAGCGAGCCACGGCCTCGCCCTGGCTGTCGGTGGTCACGTTGAACTCCTCGACCAGTTCTTTTTTGGTCTCTGACTTCCAGTAGCCCCCACCGCCTTCAGCCACAAAGGTATTGACCCACTCGTAGCGGATAATTTGCACGTTCAACTCTTTGTCGGGCAGGCGGTTGGCGGCCCAGTCTACTGCCACCAGATTGATGGCTGTTTCCTCCCCTGCATCGGCCACATACTCCTGTGGGCTGAGACCGATGTAGTACTCCCCTTTGTGTAAAGTGATGTTGGTTCGTCCTGAGATGAATTGGTTGTCTGGTCCGGTTGCGGTTGCTTCGATAATAATTTTTTGACTACCCGAAGATAATAAGCCGTCAAGTTCCTGGCCGTCCAGTTTGACCAGCAGTTGGCCGGAGGCGTCGGTGACACCGCTGCCGCTCAATACCGGCTGTGGGGGCGAAGGCGTGTACCACCACCAGCAGTCGTAACAGACATAGGGATCGTCGGCGTCGTCGAAGCTGTAGCTGCCCAGTTGGGCCGGGTCGAAGCGATAACTCTGGGCCAGTACATTCCAGGTGAGATCGGCTCCGGCCAGCGGGCCGCCAAAGAAGTAGGTCGTATTGATCGTCACCTCAAGACTTTCGCCGCGCAGGGCCTCGGTTTTGCCCGGCTCGACCGTCACCTCGAATTCCGGCGGGCGGTAGGCCGCTACCTGGAAAGGCTGCTCGAAATACTGGGTCTGGTTGTCGAAATCAATGGCGATGATATAGCTGCCCAGGGCCGCGCCCTCTTCCAGCTTGACTTCGCCGTTAAAGGTGCCGGCCGGGCTGAGGTCCACCATCTGGTCTAAAATTGTCTCGTAGTTAGGGTTGCGCACCAGCAGGTGGACCTGGCGCAGATCGGGCCGGCCAAATTTCACATCGTCCTCGGTGCGGAGGATGCCCTTGAATTGGATGGTCTGACCGGGGCGGTAGATGGGGCGGTCGGTATAGATATGGGCGTTGTAGGTCGGCAGGCCGTAGGCAACGTTGTTCAGACCAAAATCGTAAGGACTGATGCCCTGGGCCCAATTCTCGGAGACGGCCGTGAAACCCTGCCCCTGGTCATTGGGCAATACCACGGCCAAAATAGCCGAACGATTGGTACGTTTACCCAAATCCAGCCGGGCGATGCCGTCGGCGCCGGTGGTGGCGGTCCCCAGGGCATTGCGGTCGTCGTCAAAAAAGGCTACTTCCAACCCCGCTGTCGGCAGGCCGCTGGACAAATTGGTCGCCCAGACCAGGGTATCGTACTGCCCGGCCTTGAGGGTCAGGTTGGTCTCGCTGACTACCAGGACGTGCTCTTGTTCATAATTGTACTGGTCGGGCGGAAGCTGGGGTGAATCGGCTTCCAGGAAATACAGGCCCGGTTCAAGCGCGCCGCCGTTCTCAACCAGATCAATCGGTTTGAAGCCTTGCTTGTCGGTGGCTGCTTCCAGCCGCTCCTGCCACTGGCGAATAAGAGTGCTGGAGCCGGGCGTGAAGTCATTCCATTCCCAGTAGGGGCGCAAGATGAGCTGCGGGTCAAGCCGGTAGAGGCGCAGGTTGAGGGTCGTCACGTTGACATAGCCAACGATCATTTTGACCGGCAGGCCGGCATCATACGTACCGATCAAATCCGGTACACGGAGCTGGTAGTTGGGGGGGAGCGGCGCGGTGCGGAAGCGAATGGTTGCGTTTTCCCGGGTCTGATTGCCGTAGGGGTCTTCAATGCCGGGAGTGATCCGCACCTCGTAATCGGTAGAGGGCTTGGCCCCAAAGCTGATGCCGAAGGTGTTGTCCCAGGAAGAGTAGTAAGTGTAAACCTCGGTAGGGGTAATCGGCAGCGGCGGGGTCATCGAAACGTGCTGCATGACCGTCGCCGGGCTGATGGGCGTATTGAAGATGATCCGAAAATCGGTGTAGGGATAGGCGGCTTTGTCGCCGTCTTCCGGTTCTGTACCAACAATTTTGGGCAGGGGCACCGTGGTGAAGCTGAACGTGTAAGGGCTGACCATCCCCTGGCCTCCGGCTACGGAAGTAACCCCAGCCTCAACTGTCACCTGATAGGTAGTGTCAAATTCCAGGCGTTGGGTGGGGGTGAAGGTCAGCGTCTCGCTGATAACCTGGAACTGGCCGGAGATACTGCTGCTGCCAAACAAACCCCTGGCGCCAAGATCAAAGTTGGCCTGAGCGGACTGGGGGTCAACCGGCTGGTTGAAGGTGACCTGCACGGCTGTTTCGATGGGCACCAGCGTTTCGCCATCACTGGGGGTAACAAATACCACTTCCGGCGGCTGGGTGGTGAAACTCCACTCGAAGTCATTGGCCAGGACGGTCTGCCCGGCGACATCGGTCAGGCCGGATTTGACCCGCACTTTGAAGGTCGTTCCGCCTGACAGCGGTTTTTCCGGCTTGAAGACATAAATTGAGGTGTTTAACCACTCCCCTTTGCCGGCGACAGCCGGTTCAAATTCGAGCGGTTGGGGAAAGTTTTCGGCCTCTTCCAGCGAGGTCAGCGGGACAACAGGCCGGTTGAACATCACGGTGATGGTACCATTTGTTTCAACATCCATCGTGCCGGCAGCCGGGATAACCTGGGTGACTTCCAGGTAGCCGGGAGTGCTGAAGCGGAACGTGAAGGGTTCGGCCAGCAGCGCTCCATCCCCGGCAGCGGCGGCCTGGGTTAAAATAGCGTCATAGAGGGCAGCCCGTTCGAGCGGCTGGGCGGGCGTAAAGCGTAATGTCCGCTCGTCGGGCCAGGTGATCTGGCCATCAATCTTTTGGGGCTGGTCTGCCGCTGTTTGCAGGGTGAAGGCAGCGGCGGTTGCCGTCTGGTTCATAGCCCGGTCAAAGACCAGCTCAACCGAGCCGTCCGGCTTCAACTCTTCGCCCCGGCGGGGGAAGCGCTGGACGATAATGGGCGAAACCGTATCGGATGCGACCGGCGTGTAGGCCACCTGCGGCGGCGGAGGCGGGCTGGTCGGAGTCAGCGTCGGGGTGGGCGAGGCGAGGGGGATAGGGGTGGGAGTCGGGTCGGTCGCCTGGGCGGAGGTGTTGTCGCTGAGGGAGCAAGCGGTGAAAAGCAGAAGATAGAGGATAGTTGATAGAAGATAGAGGATAGTTGATAATGGATAGATTGCCTGCGAGCGATGAGTGGCCGATTGACTGCTTGGGCCTGGGAGGGTTTTGACTGTTGACCAATGACGATTTTTCAACATGGGGACTCTCCTTGAGTGGGCTATTTTCATGATACACAGACGTTGGAACTGGGCAAGGAGTTCCCTTTAATTTGATTTCACCTCTGTTTTTTGTATCATGATGACCGCCGACCGTAGACCGCCGCAAGACAACAAATTTTGGCGGTCAGCCGTCGGCGGTCTTAGAATGAGGATCAAAGCGCCCATGAACCAAACCTTAACCCTCCCCGCCCTCACCACCATCCCCGACAATATCGAAGCTGAACTCCACCGTCTGATGCAAGCGCCGGGCGAGCCGGGGCTGGCGGAGTGGCTGTTTGAACTCATCAAAGCCAGTGGCCATTTGAGCACCCCCGACAACCTGCGCTGGCGGGTAATCAGCATGGTCTGGCTGGCGGCCGAGTTTGATCTGGAGAAAGCCTGGCCCTATTTGATGTGGCTCAACAGTGGCCAGCCGGTCATCTCAGACCATTTGGCCGAGCTTTTGAGTGACGCTGCCAACGACCTGGACTGTCACGTCGAACTGGCCAACTGGATTGCCCAGGCCAAAGACGAGCGCCTGGTGACTTTTTTCAGCGGTTTTCAGCATATCCCGGCGCGGTACACAATGCCCCAATTGGTCCGCCGCCTGCTGGTCCGCCCGACTGCGCCTGAAGTCGGCGTGTGGCTGGCGGCCTACTGCCGCGCTACCGCCGGTAATACCAGCCTCACCCTACGCCCCTGGCGGCTGCTGACCGCCACCTGGTATGCGACCTGTTTCGATCCCGTTGCCGGACTGGCTCCACTGCGGGAACTTAGCCAGGGTGAGCCGGTGCTCTCGACGGCCGACAACAAAATGCTCACCGACTTGGCGGCCGAAATGAACTGTGTCACCGCCGTAATACAATGGCTGGCCGCCTGCCCCGATCCAGCCGTCAGAAGCATGCTCAAGGAATTTGGACATCCTGACCTGGCGGCTTTTGCCGCCGCGATTTTCCAACAACCTCCGCGTTATGAACATCTGGCGAACTCAGTCCGGCACGCTGAAGCAGATGTTCAGGTATTTAAGGGCACGCTTAGAATGCTGGAACAAGCTGGCGTCTCTCTCAAAACGGCGAAACTGCTGGACCTGGCCTGCGGCCCCCTGGCAGCCCAAACGCTACTTTTCAATTCTGCCGGCTATAAAACCACCGGCGCTGACCTGCACATTCCTCCCGCTTATCTGCCGGCTGCCAGCCTCGCTCAACGGCTTTTTCAGCGGGGAAAATATATCAAAGCCTGGGAGACAGCTACGGTCTCGTATTACCAGGCTCTGGCTCAACACAGCGGGCTGAAGTTGAGCTGGAAGGGCGTCAAAATTGAACTGGTCGACCTGACCCGCCTGCCCTTTCCAGAGGGCAGTTTTGATGGAGTCGTCTGCCTCAACCATCTCCACCATGCCCCCGATGTTGAGAGCCTGCTGGCCGAAGCAGCGCGCGTACTCAAACCCGGCGGCGTGCTCGTGGCTAGCATCCTTCCCTATCCTGCTTTGATCGGTGTGTTTTCGCCAGATGGCACACAATCCTGGCCAGATGTACGCCCTGCAGATACCTCGAACCAGCCCTATCCCCCTGTTATTCTCAACCAGTGGCGTGAAAGCCAGTATCGAGACGCCTTTGAAAAACTTTTCCAGATCGAGGTCTGGGAGCCGGAGCAAGCTCCGCAGGCACTGGCGAACCTGACCCCCGGTATTCAGGCCGAGCTAACCGGCTACACGGAAGCGAAGTTGACTCGCCGCCAGATTATGGTAACGGCCAGAAAAACGGGTTAAGAAAGATAAATACAGGGTAGCAGGGTCGCAAGGTCGCATCAATTAACCATCTGGCTACTGGCTACTGAATACTGACTACTACTTCCGAGGAACAACGGATGAATTATGGCTTCGTAATTGACAACCGCACCTGTATCGGCTGTCATGCTTGCAGCACCGCCTGCAAAGCGGAAAACCGGGTGCCGCTCGGCGTTTACCGGACCTGGGTCAAATATGTCG
Organism: Anaerolineae bacterium; assembly: GCA_023382535.1. The sequence continues at coordinate 67,796 of JAHDWA010000049.1, forward strand.
AAAAAGGCGTCTTCCCCAACACCCGCCGCCATTTTCAAGTGACTCGCTGCAACCACTGCGCCAACCCGCCCTGCGTCCGCATCTGCCCGGTCACAGCCATGTACCAGCGGGCCGATGGCATCGTTGAGTTTGACCCGCGTGTCTGCATCGGCTGCAAGGCCTGCATGCAAGGCTGTCCCTACGACGCCATCTACATTGATCCCGACACTCACACCGCCGCTAAATGCCACTACTGCTCCCACCGCACCGATATGGGCCTGGAACCGGCCTGCGTGATCGTTTGCCCCACCCAATCCATCATTAGCGGCGATCTCGACGACCCTGACAGTAAAATCAGCCGGTTGGTGGCCCGAGAAAAGGTCAGCGTGCGCAAGCCGGAACAGGGCACTGTGCCCAAACTCTTTTACATTGACGGGGATGAAGTCACCCTGACCCCGACCGCTGCACATCTTGGCAGCTCGTTTATGTGGGCCGATGTGATTCCCTTGCAGGCAGCCTCCCCCGCCGACCGCAGACCATTGATCATTGACCACCGACCCATCCCAAATCACAAATCCCTATCCGGCACACCTATCTGCACCCCTGCTGCTCAAGGCGGAGTTGAGTCGGGACCCATTTACATGAGTGAAGGCCGCCTGGCCGAGCATATGGTGCAGACCGGCTACAACGCCCAGCACAAAATTCCCTGGCACTGGCCGGTGCCGGCTTACCTGGTGACCAAAGGAATTGGCAGCGGTATTTTTGCCCTGCTGGCGCTCTTTTTTGGCCTGGACCTGGTGAATTTCAGCCGCCCCCTGGCCGTGTTCGGCAACTTGATTGCCCTGCTCTTTATCGGCTTAACGACCCTGCTGCTGGTCATTGACCTGGATAAACCGGCCCGCTTTTACACCATCCTGACCCGCCCGCAGTGGCAGTCGTGGCTGACCCGCGGCGCGTTCATCCTGATCGGGTTTACTGCTGTGGCCGGCCTCTGGCTGCTGCTGGAAGGAGCCGTTTTGCTGCGCCTGGTTCCCTCCTCCCTGGCCAACCTGGCCCGGCCCGTCTTCCTCTGGCTGGGCTTGGGTCTGGCCCTGGCCTCGGCAGTTTATACCGCATTTTTGTTTGGCCAGGCCGAAGGACGCGACCTGTGGCAGAGCAGCCTGCTGCCATTTCATCTGGTTGTGCAGGCCGTTATGGCTGGCGCCGGCGTGCTGCTGCTGTTAGGTTTCTTCGTGCAGATGGGCCAGTCGATGGTCATTGGTCTGGCCTGGATTTTTGGGGGCATGTTGGTACTGGATCTCTTTATTACCCTCTTCGGCGAGTTCGGCATGCCCCACGCCTCTGAAGCAGCCGCCCGCGCCGCTCACGATATTCGAGCCGGTCGCTATCGCCGCCATTTCTGGTGGGGATCGCTGGGCTTGGGCCATCTGCTGCCGTTAATCATCCTGCTGATCAGCGCCTTTCTTGGTTCACTGGCTTTTATCCCGCTGGTTGTCGCCGTTCTGGCCACACTCGCCGGCCTGTATCTGTTTGAATACGCCTTTGTAATGGCTCCGCAGCGGGTACCTAATTCGTAAGAGTAAACATGTAGCTCAAATGAAAGGGGTTTACGATGAGCGAGCACATTTATAAAAAAATAGAACTTGTCGGTTCGTCTAAAATTGGCCTGGAAGATGCGATTCGGAACGCAGTTGCCAAAGCCGGGGAGACAATCCGCAATCTGCGCTGGTTTGAGGTGGTTGAAACGCGGGGCCAAATTGAAAACGGCCAGATAGCGTATTGGCAAGTCACGCTAAAAGTCGGTTTTACCATCGAGGACCAAGCGTCCAGCTAAAATGGACAACAGCCTGGACTGGGGTCTTCAAGCTGTCATGTGGCTGCAGCAGTTCAGTCCGGCGCTAGATCTGCCCTTCAAGTTTTTTAGTCTCCTGGGCGAAGAGATTTTTTTCTTGCTGCTGCTACCGGCCCTGTACTGGTGCGTGGATCGCCGGATTGGAGCCAGAGTAACCCTGCTGTTTCTGCTCTCCACTTACCTTAACTTTGTCGCCAAAACCCTGGTTAGCCAACCCCGCCCCTTTGAATATGACCCTCGCGTGCGCCGGCTCGGCGAAGCTCCGGGTGGCGGCTTGCCCAGCGGCCATGCCCAAAATGCGGTCGTCGTTTGGGGCTACCTGGCGACTCAATTTCGTCGAGCCTGGTTGTGGTGGGTCGCCGGGCTGCTCGTCGTGTTCATCTCTCTTTCCCGCCTTTATCTCGGTCTGCATTTTCCTACCGACCTGTTGGGCGGTCACTTGTTGGGCGCGGCGCTCCTGCTCTCGTATCTGTGGCTGGGACCCGGCCTGGAAAGCTGGCTGAAGGGGCAGGGATTGGCCTGGCAGCTTGGCCTGGCGTTGTTAATTCCCTTAGTGCTGGCTTTTCTTTTTCCAACCGAGGAAGGTCTCACCACAAGCGCCGTAATGCTGGGTATGGGCCTCGGCTTGACTCTTGAACGGCGCTGGCTTGGTTTTGAGGCCGAGGGTTTAGGGTGGCAGCGGGTGCTGCGCTTTCTGCTTGGTGCGGGGGTAATGGTGGGGCTGTGGCTGGGCTTGCGGCTGGCTTTCACCGGCCTTGAACCGGCTTTTCTTTTCCGTTTCAGCCGCTATGCCTTGCTGGGCTTATGGGGAGCATTCGGCGCGCCGTGGGTATTTGTGAGGGTGGGGTTAGCAAAAGCCAGCGTAGATTTCGCTAGAGCAGTTGTTTTTACCCAAGATAACACTTAGCCTATCCAATAACTCAACAGCATTTGCCTTATCAACGAACAGAGTGGGGAAGGAGGGATTTGAACCCTCACGCCTTGCGGCACATGATCCTAAGTCATGCTCGTCTGCCAGTTCCGACACTCCCCCAGACAATATAGCTTTAACGTGAACCGATTCTACCTTGACTCGCATTTTTCGTCAATTAATTGCCTTCTAAGGCGGCATTTCTCTGTTTGAGCGGGACTACTTCGCCCTCTGTCAACATAAGCCCAACTACTGGCTGCCCAACTGGGCAATGAAGTTACTCAGCCCTGCCTCATACTGCGCCGCCGACCGCATCACCCCATCGTTGTGGCCGCCCCGGATCTCCAGAAATTCCTTCGGTGCGTTTGCCGCCAGGAATAATTGCTGTCCGTGCCTGTAGGGTACAACCTCGTCGTCAGGGCTGTGGATGATCAAGACAGGACAGCGGATCTCCGGCAGGCGGGCCAGGGTGTCATAATGGACCCGCGCCAGCAGTCTCACGGGCAAAAAAGGATAGACCTGCGCGCCCATATCGGGGACGGACGTAAAGGTAGAGACCAGGATCAACCCGCCGGGCGTATGCTTTTGAGCCAGCCACGCCGCCACGGCTCCACCCAGCGACTCGCCAAAGACGATAATCTGGTTAGGGGGAATTCGCTGCTCTTCGACCAGATAACGCCAGGCCGCCTCGGCGTCGAGATAGGTGCCCTGCTCGCCGGGGCTGCCCTCGCTCTGGCCGTAGCCGCGATAGTCAATAATCAAGGTGCTCAAACCCAGGCGGTGGAGCAGTTCCAGCAAGTCCAGCCGGTGCGAAATATTGCCGCCATTGCCGTGAAGGAAGAGGACAACACCCCGAGGGGAGGCTGCGCTTTGGGCCTGGCCAAAGGGTATCCACCAGCCGGATAGTTTTACCCTATCCGCCGTTTCAAGCCAGACCTCCTCGTAAGGCAGACCGAACTCTCCAGGCGTAGCAATCCAGGTGCGAGTCGGAAAGTAGACCAGCCGCTCCTGAAAGAGGAACAAAAACGCCAGCAGGCCCACGTAACCAAGTACAAGGCAACCCAGCGCTAACCAGAGCATACGCAGCCAAGACCGAGCCACTTCCACGCTTCCAGCCTTCCCACCCTCCAGTCCACTTCATTCACCCTGCAGGGTTACGGTTATCATCCGGCTGCCGCCGTGGTCTCGATGCTCGCACAAATAAACTCCCTGCCACGTACCCAGATTGAGGCGGCCGGCAGTAATGGGAATGGTCAAAAAACTGCCGAGAATAGATGCCTTGAGATGAGCCGGCATATCGTCCGGACCTTCCGAGGTGTGGCGGTAATACGGCGCGTTCTCCGGGGCAAGCTGGTTGAAGTGACTTTCAAAATCAGCGCGCACGGTGGGGTCGGCATTTTCGTTGAGGGTCAGGCTGGCCGAGGTGTGGTGGAGGAAAACGTGAGCCAGTCCAATCTTAATCTTTTTAATATCCGGCGCGTTGGCTTCGACCAGATGAGTAATCACGTGAAAACCGCGCCTAAATGGCGGTAGATGAAAAGTTGTTTGAGACCACATACTGCAAATTTTAGCATGCCCATGCCCCGCTAACAATTGTTCCCCGGTCCGTTTTAGGCTAACCAGGAGAAAAGTGCCGGTCACCTGAGTAGCAATGAATAATTTTATGTTACTCCGTTTGACAATCCCTCCCGACCAGAATATAATTCATCTTCGTGTGTGCCCCCAGGAATCGGGCGCACTCATTTTTTGTTATAGCAGCAATTTCACCCGGGGAGACTTGAAGAATGTACGCAGTTATCGAAAGCGGCAGCAAACAATATCGCGTGGCCGAAGGCGATGTGATTGAAGTAGAATCACTGCCTGTTGAAGCAGGTAAGGAAGTGGAACTGGAGCGCGTCTTAATGGTATCCGGCGACGGCGGGATTAAGGTTGGCGCACCGACGATTGAAGGTGCAAAGGTTACAGCTACCGTTCAAAGCCACGGACGCGGTAAAAAAGTCATTGTTTACAAGCATAAGAAAAATTACCACAAGAAGCAGGGGCACCGGCAAAACTTCACCCGCCTGCACATTGATAAAATAATCAGCTAAAAGGAGCATTACCATGGCGCATAAAAAAGGTGGCGGGTCCAGCCGCAACGGTCGTGATAGCGCAGGCCAACGACTTGGAGTTAAGAAGTTCGGCGGTGAAGCAGTCCGCTCCGGCAATATTATCGTGCGGCAGCACGGTACCAAATTTTACCCGGGCCTCAACGTGGGTCTGGGCCGTGATTATACCCTGTTTGCCACGGCTGACGGTTTTGTAAAGTTTGAACATATCAGCCGCGATAAGAAGCGCGTCAGCGTTTATCCTGAAGCCGTGCAGCAGGACAGTCAGGTTAAATAAATTCGTCTATCTCATTACCTCTCATTTCCAAACTGAGTTGGGGAATGAGAGAGAGGAACGAGACAGGCTAAAGAAAGGTCTTGTGATGAAAAAAGGTCTTCATCCTCAATATTATCCTAACGCTCAGGTGATTTGTTCGTGTGGCAATACCTGGACAACTGGCTCGACCCAGCCGGTGATTCGTACCGATGTTTGTTCAGCCTGTCACCCCTTCTTCACCGGCGAGCAGCGCATTGTTGACACGGCGGGTCAGGTAGACCGCTTTATGAAGCGCCTGGATCGCTACGGTTCACACCAAGCTGATGTAGTCAAACGCCAGGCAGAGCAGCAGAAGAAGTTGGAGCAGCGCTTCTTGAAACAGCAGTTGGCGGCGCTTGATTTGAACAGCCAGACCCACCAAATTCTACACGACGCCAACATTATCACTGTGGGTGATTTGATCAAAAAAGTAGAAAAAGACAAAGCGGGTCTGCTTGCTCTGGAAGGCTTTAGCCGTAAAGCCCTTGAAGAAGTTGAAGCAAAACTGGCTGAAGCCAGGACGGCTTATTTTGCCGAAGCATAGGCAGAGATTTTCAGCACCAAACTGTTGTTGATTTAAAATTTTGGGCAGACCATCTTGACGGGTCTGCCCATTTTTTTGGGAAGTGACGGTATGTATCATCGTTATGATGGCGGCTGGATTGAATTGATCTGTGGCAGTATGTTCAGCGGCAAAACCGAGGAGCTTATCCGGCGCTTGGTGCGAGCCGAAATTGCCCGGCAAAAGGTCCAGGTGTTTAAACCGGCGTTGGACAACCGCTATAAAGTTAACAAAGTCAGCTCTCACAGCGGCAAATATTACGAGGCGACGGTCGTGGAAAATGCCACTCAAATCAACAGCCTTCTTCTCGAAGAAGTTGACGTCGTCGCTATTGATGAGGTTCAATTTTTTGATTGGACGGTGGCCGAACTGTGCGAACGGTTAGCCAACCGGGGGCTGCGGGTGATCCTGGCCGGGCTGGATATGGATTTCCGGGGCGAACCCTTTGGCCCCATGCCTTTACTTATGGCTCAGGCCGAACAAGTGGACAAACTCCAGGCTATTTGTATGGTCTGCGGCGCGCCGGCCAGCCGGACACAACGCTTGATTGATGGCCGGCCGGCCAATTACGACGACCCGGTGATTATGGTTGGGGCCAGTGAGGTGTATGAAGCGCGCTGCCGCCAGCACCACGAAGTACCGCGTAATAAGTAGTCAGTCGTCGGTAGACAGTAGACGGGGAAAAAATATCCTGTCTACGGTTTACCGTTTTACCTAATTTATCTCGTCTGCCGCAGGACGGGCTTCCAGAGTCATTTCAACCGTTTGCTGTTTGCCGTTGCGGATAATTGTGAGCGTAATCGTCTTGCCGACATCTCCCCGGCGGGCTAGAAATGAGATCAAGTCGTCGAATGTTTTGATCTCTTCATCTTCAATCGCAATAATCACGTCTCCCCCAACCGTCACGTCAAGACCACTTTCCAGGGTAAGGTCGCGTGTGCCGCTGCGCAAGCCAGCCTTATCGGCCGGGCTGCCGGAGATAATGGTCCCGACCAAGGCTCCACTTGCTTGAGGTAATTTCATCTCTTCGGCTATTTCCGGGGTCACGCTGGTACCCTGGAAGCCAATCCAGGCGTGTTCATACTTACCTGTTTCAATCAAACTCGGCACAACCCGTTTCACCAAATTGGAGGGGATGGCAAAGCCTACGCCCAGGAAACTACGCTCGCCCAGGGCCGTGCGGCGCGGCACAATCGCCGTATTGACCCCAATCACCTCACCCTGCGAATTCAACAACGGTCCACCGGAATTACCGGGGTTGATAGCGGCATCGGTTTGGACGATTTCTGGAATGCGAAATGTGCCTGTTTCGGTCGGAAGACTGCGTTTAAGGGCGCTGACAATGCCGGTGGTTAACGTGCCAGACAGGCCAAAGGGGTTGCCTATAGCCACAGCCCGCTGGCCGACATGTAACTGGTCGGAGTTGCCCCAGGCGACCGGACGTAAATACTCTGCCGGCACATCCACTTTGACCACGGCCAGGTCACTATCGGGGTCTGTCCCGATCACCTCGGCCGGGGCTGAGGAACCATCATAAAATGTCACTTCAACTTTGGTTGCATCGGCAATAACGTGGTTATTGGTGATAATATGGCCCTTTTGGTCATAAACAAACCCTGAACCCTGGCCCTGAGTGGGGAAAAGATCCTCTGGTGTACCGGCGACCACTTGATCCTCGACCGTGACGACAATATTAACTACGGAAGGATTGACCCGATCGTATAAGTTGATCAGCAGCAATTCTTCGGCGTCGGCCTCGGCAATAGCCTCCGGGGGCAGAGGGGTTGGCGGAGGAACAGTCGGCGGAGTTTGCAGACCAACCTGGGTTTCTTTTAACTCGTCACCCGATTCCGGTTGGGCCTTGGTTTCGGCAGCTTGAGTGGGTTGGGGATCGTCACCGGTTAACGACAGCGATGAAAACAGCGGTGAAAGATTACAAGCAGATAAAACAAATATCAGTAAACTCGCTGCAATGAGACGCGGTTGAGCCAAAGGTTCCTCCTACCAAAATATAGCGATAGCAGGTAGCAAAAATTGCTACCTGCTATCTTCAGTCTATGGGGCTTTCTATAGTTATACCACAAAAGATACAGAATGATTTCCAATTATTCTTTTTGAGTGTGAGGTTTTGCGTTAGAAATGATACTCGAAAGAATGGGCGGAGTCAAGGCAAAAATATAAATTAGATGAATTGTCCCGTAGCGGGAAAGGATGCCACGCCCCAACGTTCACCGAAGCTACCAGAGGGGGCGTGGCTTTTGTATATGCGCCCGGTACCGGCTAGCAGTACCGGCCAAGTGTCCCGCCGGAGTTTCCTCAAGGGGAACTGTCTCCCACGGGAGACAGGGGGGCCGCACCGGGCTGCAACACAAATGCTATAATCTCTGAATGCCGACAGTGGCCGCACTTTTTAGACAATTTGAGAGCGGCTCAATTGGCGATAGAGTACACGTATCGGATCGGGGAGGCGTATGGCGTCAATTACACCGAGGTCAAACATCAAGACCTGTTTGACCGGATCTTTGCCGCCCTGGAAGCGCCGCTCGACCCGAATGTGTTACTCCTGGGCAGCGGCAGCGAATGGTGGGAGGTATTGGGGGTCAGCCGCACGGCCAGCCGGGCCGAGATTGTCAATGCTTACCGGGCGCTGGCAAAAATCCACCATCCTGATGTGGGGGGAGATGCCGACGAGTTCAAGCGGCTGCGAGCTGCGTATGAAATGGCTTTAAAGGAGAAGGAGAAATAACAAGCTCCTTCCATATGGAAGGAGCTTGTGTTCGGGCGGCTGTAACATCGGTTAACACCTACGGCGGCATTCCTCATTGCCCACTAGAGAAACTGTCTATCGTAAGGATCTCTTATTGTGAATGTTAACTAGTGTCTATTAGGCTCCATGTTAAAAGCTTTAACTCACTATTATTGATAAGTTCTCCTATGGTGTTTTGAGCTTCATTTTTGATATATTCGAATTCCACTATTACTCTTTGGGTAACCAGCCCTGATGAATCTTCTCCAATTATGCCTACAATCTTCAAGTCTAGTTTGTAAGTACCTTCGGTATCCCAAAAACTAGTGGGATTTTCGTCAAATAGAAAGGCAATTCCATATCCCCTTTTGTTTACTTTTGCGATATTAATGACCCCATCAAGATTCGGCGGGATTTCTTTTGTACCTCTATCTGAGCCACCGGCCCAAGAGAAATGATTTGCGTAGCTGGAAATTCTTCGCTTTATGTCTTCTCCTGAAGAATCGTAGATACTATGGCTTTCCACTTTGCAAAAAATCATTTTGTTCTCTCGATTCTTTACTACAACACTAATGTGTGGACAGTTGCTTTCCAACCGTTCTACTGGGGTAATGTCGAGTTTCACTTTTTTTGGTACTGCTGGATCATGTTCATTTTTAAGTAGGACTGGCGTTAAATGTTCTGGTATGCTCTGTAACTGAATTTGCACACATCCAAATTGATATGCTTCTTCAATCGTGCGTCCTGCTCCCAGTGCTTGGTAGAAGCCAATAGTAAAGGCAATAGCAGCCTCGTTGCCAATTGCTTGGTTCATTCCAATCACAAATTTGATATGTTTAGCAATAGCTCTTGCCTGAGTTTCCGAATAACAAGCGTTCAATAACACACACTTTACTTGACCGGAGAACTGTTTAAACAATGCTGCCAGCGCACTAGGTTGAACGAGGTGCATTTCTCCCGCTTTATTCTCGAAGCACAGCGCGCCAGTGGATGTACCATGACCAGAAAAATGGACAATCTGCGGCTCTAAATCCAACATTGCTTGACTTATGTCTGGTGGTCGCATTGACAATTGAGGCAATTCCACTCTGAAATTGTCCCGGAATTTAGAAAGTTTGAGTTTCTCTTGAATTTCTCGGAACTCTTCTCCCAATCTACGCCTTGAAGCATTTGAGGGGTCTGCGGCAAGAAATAATATTGTTGTTAAATTAAATGGTTGTTGGAAAATTTTTGGACCTAATGATGGTTGGAACTTTTGTACTATATAACTACTTCTCAAAAAATCTCTGAGTGCATGATCACCTGTGTAGTCTTCTGCAAATCGAAATATTTCTTCAAAAAATATCTCGACTCCATAGATTACACCGTCATTTTTTAATTTTTCAAGTGGAAAGGAGAAGGACTGGTTAAAATTAAGTATCGGTTTTCCCTTCTCATCCTCATTTATAGTTAGAAGTACTAAGTCCACACCACCGCTATATCGCCAATTAGTTTTCTCCTCTACCTCCTTGCGGAGATAGTTGAACTTGCTTGGGCTGAAGTACCATTGTGTCCCATTTATCTTTACAACCTGTTCTTGGTCAGGATAGGTGTCTTCCCCCCAATATGCTCCATATCCTCCACAGAAAAAGTGAATATAATTGCCGGAACGATAATGAAAGTAATCAAGATGAGGAATGATTTCAGACCTTGCCAAAGGCGTTTGTGGTCTAGCAAATAACAGACCAATCATCATTATTTTCTCGTCTGACCGCTGAAGCCATTCTTTGATTTCTTGGAGAGTGATAGCAGGTAACATATTTTGTCTTCTAAATAAAATATAGGTAATTACTATCTATGGCAATACTCTTGAATGAGACTATTGACTTAGGTTATTCAAAGACTGTTTGTATCCTTGAGGAGTTTTTTGCCGGGTGTTGTGATAGTCCATCGCTCACCATTGGTCCGGTCGACGGACACATAGCCATTTTTCTCGAGGTAGTTCAACTGATTCGTCACAGTGGTAATATCCAATCCAGTATCATCTCTGATCCCCTTCTTGGTTCGCCCACCACTCCCAGGACGACTAAGAACTTTTAGTATCTTCAAACCGAATGATTTTAGGACTGGCGTTAAATGTTCTGGTATACCCTGTAACTGAATTTGCACACATCCAAGTTTGTAAGCTTCTTCAACTGTACGCCCTGCTCCGAGTGCTTGATAAAATCCGATAGCAAATGCAATGGCAGCTTTATCGCCTATCGCTTGATTCATACCGATAACATATTCAATGTGTTGGGCAATTGCTTCCGCTTGGACGTCAGAGAAACAGGCATTCAACACTACACAATTTACCTGATGAGCAAATTGCTCAAATAACGCAGCGATTGCATCGGGTTGGACAAAATGAGTTTGTCCTTCTTGATCCTCGAAGCACAATGCCCCTGTAGATGTACCGTGGCCAGAAAAATGAACAATCTGTGGCTCGATATCTAGCAATGCCTGACTAATGTCTGCTGGTCGCACAGACATTCGTTGGTGTAGAGTAATCTGGTCACGTGACTTGGAAAGTTGTAGTTTTTCTTGGATCTCTCTTAATTCCTCACCGAGACGTAATCGGGAAGCATTGGTAGGGTCTGCAGCTAAGAACAAAACTGAAATCATAATAGTCTCCGGTATTTCAAACGAACAAACGAAGTTAGGCTTTACGACTTTGTTAATGTTGTTTTTAGTCATCAATATCGGCGATTGCTCCAATAATGACCCCATTAATTGCGCCCGCAAGTGCACCTGCAACTATCCAACCAAACATCCCTGTAATTGTTCCACCAATCATTCCAGAAGTTATTCCGATAACTACTCCAACAGTCATTCCGATGGCAGGAAATTTGATTAACGAGTCCCTATGCCAACTCATGCTCATCGCATCAATTACTCCTCCAATTGCTCCACTAGATAACCCAAGAATTAGGCCAATACTCGCTCCAGAAATCACTCCAATATCTGCTTTTGTAGCCATGTAAGTTATTATCCCAACAATTGAACCTGCAATGGCCCAGCCAATTGCCCAGCCAAGTCTGCCACCAATTGCTCCAGTAATCCCTCCAACCATTGCTCCTATGATTGCTCCTACCGCGACTCCAAAACTTATTTCTGCAACTGTTTGACCAATAGCCCCAAGAGTCACTCCCGTTATAGTACCAGCAAGAATTCCCCAACCGACGCGTTTGTAGTTAACTTGAGATGAAGTTAGTAAACTATATCTATTATTACTTATCGAGTAATTTGGACCCTTAATAATTCTTGGCCAGTCTAAATATAGTGCTAAGAAGAAACTAAGTAGAGTAAATATTGCTCCTACAGCAGTCCAAAATATTCCCCAGTCCATTTTTCAAAAAATCCTTATCTGTGGAGTCATTTGGTTGTGCCTTTTATAAATAGAGCATATAAGGCCTGCGATTCAGCTAATTGTGGGCCAGCATGGTTAGCTCCGCTGTACGCCAGCTTCGCCAGCAATCGATGGCGAAAAAACACAGCGGTAGCATCCGGCTGCAACCGTTTGGTAGGTGGACAATCAGACTTCATTGCCTGAACCTATGAAAAATGTTCTTTAGTATTACAGCGCAATGTTGCTAACAAAATAACTAAAAAGACAAAGGCATGGT